>CAWBSI010000006.1:0-61954 GCA_963791375.1 uncultured Alphaproteobacteria bacterium | reverse complement strand
GAAGTGCTGCGCGAGGACGACCGCGCCATCGTCCGCGCTGCCAGCGCAGCGTCGAAGGCGGCAGACTATCTGCTCGCATTTCGCGCCGAGTCGCACGAATTAGAGGTGAGCACGAAGTCCGGCGATGTGTCGGCATCGGAGCTGAGCCTGGGTGTGTCCGCCTCATAGAGGGCGAGGAAGGCGGGTGGTTCTGTGACGGGTTGGAGGCCGAGAGAGAGGCTTTCGGCCGCCCGTCGTGGAGAATCCCCATGGTTACTGCCATCGCAAAGATCACTCTGAGCGCGTCCCGCAACATTCCCTTCAACAAGCTGGTTTTGAGCCAATCCAACGTCCGTCGTATCAAAGCCGGCGTGTCGATCGAGGAACTCGCCGAGGACATTGCACGGCGCACGCTGCTGCAAAGCCTGAACGTTCGTCCCGTGCGGGACGCCGACGGCGCCGAGACCGGTATGTTCGAGGTTCCGGCGGGCGGACGCCGCTTCCGCGCGCTTGAACTGCTGGTCAAGCAGAAGCGCATGACGAAGACGCAGCCTGTCCCGTGCGTCGTGCGGCTCGACGGCATTGCCGAGGAAGATTCGCTCGCCGAGAACATGCAGCGTGAAGCGCTCCATCCGCTCGATCAGTTTCGCGCCTTTCAGACCCTGCGCGACAAGGGCACTCGGCGAGGAGGAGATCGCGGCCCGGTTCTTCGTCACTCCGGCTGTCGTCAAGCAACGGCTGAAGCTCGCCGCCATCTCCGACAAGCTCCTCGACGTGTACGCCGAGGACGGCATGACGCTCGAACAGCTCATGGCATTCACGGTGACGAATGACCGTGCGCGTCAGGAGCAAATCTGGGAGTTGCTCGCCCGCTCCGGCAACAAGGAGCCGTACTACATCCGTCGCCAACTGACCGAGGGCGCGGTCCGTGCCGGCGACAAGCGGGCCCAATTCGTCGGCGTCGACGTCTACGAAGCAGCCGGCGGCAGCGTGATGCGAGACTTGTTCGCGCATGACGACGGTGGCTGGCTCCAGGATCCGGCGCTGCTCGACCGCCTGACGATCGAGAAGCTCCAGACCAAGGCTCAGGCTTTGGGCGCGGAGGGCTGGAAGTGGATCGCGGTGGCGGTCGACTTTCCCTATGGCCACACCTCCGGCCTTCGCCGTCTGACTGGCGAGACCGTTGATCTGACCGACCAGGAGCGGGCGACCTATGACGCCTTGAAGGCCGAATACGACCGCCTCGAGCAGGAATACGCCGACGCCGACGAACTGCCGGACGGAGGTCGACCAGCGGCTCGGGGAGATTGAGACCGCGCTCGAAACACTCGACGAGCGGCCCGTCGTCTACGATCCTGCAGAGATCGCCCGTGCCGGCGTGTTCGTCAGCGTCGACGCCGACGGCGACCTGCGCATCGAGCGTGGCTACGTCCGTGCCGAGGACGAGGCGCCAGTCGAGCTGGTCGACGGTGGTGGTGGCGATACACCCACCGCCAGTGGGCCGGGCCGCGAAATCCAGCGGGCTGTCATCACGATCGGTACTGGCTCTTCCAAGCCGGAGGCTGAAACCGAAGAGGAAGATGGCCTGCGACCGTTGTCGGATCGTCTGATCACCGAGCTGACCGCGCACCGCACGCTGGCACTACGGGACGCCCTCGCCAGCGATCCCGGCACGGCGTTCGCCGCCGTGCTGCACACGCTGTGCCTTAGCACCTTCTATCGGATGTCGTCAGGCACCTGCCTTGAGATCTCGGCCAAGAACGCGAGCTTCAGCGCCCAGGCGCCGGGACTCGCCGACACCACCTCGGCCAAAGCGATCGAGATTCGCCATCAGCAATGGGCCAAGCACTTGCCGAAGAACGAAGACGACCTCTGGGACGCTCTGACGGCGTTCGACGGCGACAACCAGGCGGCTCTGTTCGCGCATTGCGCCTCGCTCAGCGTCAATGCCGTCCATGAGCCGTGGAACCGTAACTCGCGGCGGCTTGGCCACGCCGACAGGCTGGCGCGGTCCGTGAATCCTCGACATGGCCGCCGCCGGCTGGACTCCGACCGTCGACAATTATCTCGGCCGGGTTCCGAAAGCGCGCATCCTCGAAGCGGTGCGGGAGGCAAAGGGCGAGGCCTCGGCGCAGCTCATCGATCATCTCAAGAAGCCCGAAATGGCCAAGGAGGCCGCGCGGCTGCTGAGCGGCACCAACTGGCTGCCTGAACCACTGCGCACGTCCGGCGCCCAGAGGCCGAGACCGCCGAGACCGACAGCACCGCGACCGCCGAAGGCGAGAGCCTACCGGCGTTCCTTGATGAAGGCGACAACGAGGACGCCGGCGGATCCAACGGAGTCTGATCCCGAGGAACGGCAGCAGCGCCCTGTTGCGGCCGAATGAACGCGACGTTTGCGGGGCGGCTACCGCCCCGCTCCTCTTCGATTCCGAAACGGCCGATAACGATGGCGGCGCATCGCGCGCCATCACGGGCGTCCCGGTAAATCCAAAAATAATCGAGTCTCGACTCCAGGGCTCGCTGCGGCGGGCCCTTTTCGTTGGAGGCCATGACTGGAAGAGGGCGGCCGGAACGGGTTCGAGCCGCACGGGGTAGAGAGAGCGCCCCGGCGGTTCGGCCCGTTCCCGCTCTCCCGGACATCTCCTCATGGACTCCACTTATTCTCCTCGGCCGCGCCTGCGGCTGGGCCCTCCGCCGCGCTGCCCGACGCGGCCTCCGCGCTCATGGTTGCCGCGAAGATGTTGCTTGCCGAGCTTGAGCGCGGTCGCGCCATCGATGCGCAAGCGCTTCGCACTGCCATGACGGCGGGCTTCGGCGGTTCCGACGCCGAGGGCGCCTGGGATTGGAAGACCGCCTATGACGCCTGCGAGGCCGCGCAAGTTCTGTTCCTGCGCAAGTTCGGTCCCGCCATGCGGGCCCGGGCCGGCTCCTCCGCCGCATTGCTCGCCATGCTGGCGAAGATCGCGGCCCTGCTGCCGTCACACACGCGCCGATCGGAGGAGAGCCAGGCGCTCCAGCAGTTCTCGACCCCGATCGCGCTCGGCCTCGCGGCGAGCAGCGCTGCAGCGATCACATGCGCCGATCTCGTGCTCGAGCCCTCGGCCGGGACGGGCCTGCTCGCCATCTTCGCCGAGCTGGCAGGCGGCAGTCTCGATCCTCAACGAACTCGCCGCCACGCGTGCCGACCTTCTCGGCCATCTATTCCCCGGCGTTCTCGTCACCCGGCACGACGCGGCCCATATCCACGATCATCTCGACGCAGCCGTGCGTCCCACCGTCGTGCTGATGAATCCGCCCTTCTCGGTCGCTGCCCATGTAGATGGCCGCGTCGCCGATGCCGCGCTGCGCCATATCACCTCGGCCCTCGCACGCCTCGTCGAGGGCGGTCGTTTGGTCGCCGTCACTGGCGCAAGCTTCTCTCCCGACAATCCAACCTGGCGCGACGCCTTCATCCGGCTGCAAGAACGCGGCCGCGTCGTGTTCACCGCCGCCGTCGACGGGCGGGTCTATGCTCGGCATGGCACCACCATCGATACGCGTCTGACCGTTATCGACCGCGTGCCGGCCGACGATCCGACGATTTTCCCAACTCGCCCGGCGTGGCGTCAGATCCCGCGACGTTATTGGATTGGGTGACGCGACTTGTGCCGGCGCGGCCTGCTGTTGCAGTTCAATCCATTGGACCCATCCGAGCACCAATTGGCAGCCGAAACCCGTCCCCGCGGCCGGCGCACCCCACCGTCGCGCGGAATACTCCCATTGCGGTCGTCAATCCCACTGGCATCGAGCTCAATTACGAAGTGATTGATTGGACGCCTGCCGAGGCAGGACGAATCACCGAGGCGCTTTATGAAGGATACGCGCTTCAGTCGATCCGAATTCCCGGGGCGGCGCCGCATCCGACCCGGCTCGTCCAGTCGGCCGCCATGGCCTCGGTGGCGCCGCCCAAGCCCAGCTATCGGCCACATTTGCCGACCCATGTCATCTCCGACGGCCTGCTGTCTGACGCACAGATCGAAAGCGTCATCTATGCCGGCGAAGCGCATTCCGGACATCTCGCCGGGTCGTGGACCGTCGATGAGACCTTCGATGTCGTCTCGGCCGTACCGGACGATGCCGAGCAAGCCGTGCACTTCCGGCGCGGCTGGTTTCTCGGCGACGGCACCGGCGCCGGCAAGGGCCGCCAGGTCGCCGGGATCCTGCTCGACAACTGGCTGAAGGGTCGGCGCCGCGCGGTCTGGATATCGAAGTCCGACAAGCTGATCGACGACGCCCAGCGCGACTGGTCGGCGCTCGGCCAGGAGCGCCTCCTCGTCATGCCGCTGGCGCGTTTCCGCCAGGGCACGCCGATCCGCCTGGACCAAGGCATCCTTTTCACCACCTACGCGACGCTACGGTCCGACGCACGCGAGGAAAAGGTTTCGCGGGTGCGCCAGATCGTGGATTGGTTGGGCTCCGACTTCGACGGAGTCATCGTCTTCGACGAGAGCCACGCCATGCAGAACGCAGCCGGTGGCAAGAGCGAGCGCGGCGACCAGGCGCCTTCCCAGCAGGGACGTGCCGGCCTGCGCCTGCAGCATGCCATGCCGGACGCCCGTGTGCTCTACGTCTCGGCGACGGGCGCCACCACGGTGCACAATCTCGCCTATGCGCAGCGCCTTGGTTTGTGGGGCGGCACGGATTTCCCGTTCGCCACCCGCGCCGAGTTCGTCGAAGCGATCGAGGCCGGCGGTGTCGCGGCAATGGAGGTGCTGGCCCGCGACCTCAAGGCACTCGGCCTCTACGCCGCCCGGTCGCTCTCCTATGAGGGGATCGAATACGAGCTGGTCGAGCATCATCTCACGCCCGAGCAGATCCGCATCTACGACGCCTATGCGGCCGCGTTCCAGGTGATCCACAACAACCTGAGCGCCGCGCTGCAGGCCGCCAACGTCACCGGCGAGACCGGAACGCTGAACAGCCAGGCCAAATCGGCCGCCCGCTCTGCCTTCGAGAGCGCCAAGCAGCGCTTCTTCAATCATCTCATCACCGCCATGAAGACCCCGGCCCTGATCGCCGCGGTCGAGCGCGATCTCGAAGCCGGCCATGCCGCCGTCATCCAGATCGTCTCCACCGGCGAGGCCCTGATGGAGCGGCGTCTGTCGGAAATTCCGACCGAGGAGTGGGGCGACGTTCAGGTCGACATCACGCCGCGCGAATACGTGCTCGACTACCTCTCTCACGGTTTCCCGACCCAGCTGTTCGAGCCGTTCACCGACAGCGAGGGCAACCTCGCGTCCCGGCCGGTCTACCGCGATGGCCAGCCGGTCCAATGCCGCGAGGCCGTGGAGCGTCGTGACCGCATGATCGAGCGGCTGGCTTCGCTTTCGCCCGTCCAGGGCGCCCTCGACCAGATCGTCCAGCGGTTCGGCACCGAGATGGTGGCGGAGGTCACCGGCCGCTCGCGGCGCATCGTGCGCAAGACCGGATTGCGCGGTCTCGACCGACTCGCGGTCGAAGCCCGCGCCGGATCGGCCAACCTCGCCGAGGCGCAGGCCTTCATGGATGACGAGAAGCGCATTCTCGTGTTCTCCGACGCCGGCGGCACCGGACGCAGCTACCATGCCGATCTCGCGGCGAAGAACCGCCGTCTGCGTGTCCATTACCTGCTGGAAGCAGGCTGGAAGGCCGACACCGCCATCCAGGGCCTGGGCCGTTCGAACCGCACCAACCAGGCGCAGCCGCCGCTGTTCCGGCCGATCGCCACCGACGTGAAGGCCGAGAAGCGCTTTCTCTCCACCATCGCGCGCCGGCTCGACACGCTCGGCGCCATCACCAAGGGCCAGCGTCAGACCGGCGGTCAGGGCCTGTTCCGCGCCGACGACAATCTCGAATCCGTCTATGGCCGCGCGGCACTGCGCCAGCTCTACGTCCTGCTCTACACCGGCAAGGTCGAGGGCTGCTCGCTGCAGGCGTTCGAGGACGCGACCGGCCTGCAGCTCACCGACGGCGACGGCAGCTTGCGCGAGGACCTGCCGCCGATCACCACCTTCCTCAATCGGCTGCTCGCGCTGACCATCGACCTGCAGAACACGCTGTTCGGCGTGTTCGAGGATCTGCTGCGCACCAGGATCGAGGGCGCCATCGCGTCCGGCACCTATGATCTCGGCGTCGAGACGGTGACGGCGGAGAGCCTGATCGTCACCGATCGCCGGACGCTCTACGTCCATCCGCGACGCGGGCCGAGACGCAGGTGTTCACCATCACCCGCCGCGACCGCAACCGGCCGTTCACCCTCGCCGAGGCGCTCGAACGGGCGGATGATCCCCGCGCCAAGCTTCTGGTCAACAGCCAATCCGGACGCGCCGCCGTGCAGGTGCCGGCGCCGAGCCTGATGCTCGACGACGGCGAGGTCGAACGGCGCGTCCGCTTGCTCCGCCCGATGGAGCGTCCCGCGATCTCGCTCGCGATTATCGCGCAAACCCATTGGCAGGAGGTGGACCGGGCGGACTTCGCCCGCGCCTGGGAGGCCGAGATCGCCGCGGTGCCGGAGTTCACCGACAGCGACCTGCACATCGTCACCGGCCTGTTGCTGCCGATCTGGAAGCGGCTGCCGAACGACTCCATGCGCGTCTATCGGCTTCAGACCGACGCAGGGCGAACGCATCATCGGCCGGCTGGTCTCGCCGGCCTGGGTCGCGCAGGCGGTCGAAAGCGATGCGCCGACGCTCAGCCCGGCCGACGCCTTCACCGCCGTGCTCGACGGGCGGACGGTCCTGCAGCTTCAGGACGGGCTCGAGCTTCGCCGCGTCAAGGTCATGGGAGACTTCCGCATCGAGCTCTCCGGCTTCACCGACGGCATGGTCGACCGGCTGAAGGCGATCGGCCTCGTCTCCGAGATCATCTCGTGGAAGCTGCGCCTGTTCGTGCCGACCGGCGACGTCCGGGCCCGACGATCCTGGCCAAGCTGATGGAGCGGTATCCGCTCGTCCGCATCGCCGACAAGGCCGCGGCATGAGGAGGACACCATGTCGTCCGAAGCCGCCGATCTGGCCCACCGTCTCGCGCGCGATGCCGAGGCGGTGTGCCGCCACTATCTCTCCAACGGTCGCCGCGAAGGCCGCTACTGGCTGGTCGGCGACGTCGCCAACACGCCGGGACGCAGCCTGTTACGTCCGCCTGCAGCGGGCCGGACGTCCGGCAAAGGCGCCGCCGGCAAATGGACCGACGCCGCCACGGGCCAACATGGCGATCTCCTCGACCTCATCGCCATTGAACTGCGGCCTCGACCGCTTGCGCGACGTCCTCGACGAGGCGCGCTAAGTTCCTGGGCCTGCCGCGGCCCGGACCGCCTGATCGTACGCAGCAGCCGCCCGCACCGACCGGATCGCCGAAGGCCGCGCGCCGGCTGTTCGCGATGTCGCAGCCGATTGCGGGCACGATCGCAGAAACCTATCTGCGCCGCCGCGGCATTACGGCTCTGCACGGAACCGGCGCACTGCGCTTCCATCCGCGCTGCTACTACCGTCCCGATGCCGATGCGCCGACCGAGACCTGGCCGGCGCTGATCGCGGCCGTCACCGATCTCGCCGGCACGATCACCGGCGCGCATCGCACCTGGCTCGACCCGTCCGGCCACGACAAGGCCCCGATCGACACGCCAAGGCGCGCGATGGGCCATCTCCTCGGGCACGGCGTCCGGTTCGGTGTCGCGAACGACGTCATGGCGGCCGGCGAAGGCATCGAAACCATGCTGTCGCTGCGCAGCGTCCTGCCGACCATGCCCATGGTCGCCGCGCTCTCGGCCAATCATCTCGCCGCCATCCTGTTCCCAGCGACGCTGCGCCGCCTCTATGTCGCGCGCGACCACGATCCGGCCGGCGACACCGCGATGGCGACCTTGACCGAACGGGCGCGAGACGGCCGGAATCGAGGCGCTCAGCCTGTCGCCGACGCTCGGCGACTTCAACGAAGATCTGCGGCACCTCGGCATCGACGATCTTCGTGCGGCCTTGCGGGCTCAGCTCGTCCCGGAAGACGTGGCCCGATTCATGGCGCCGACGGTGGAGGCCGGAACGTATGGATGAGGCGACGCTCGCTCTCCGCGTCCTCGATCATGTCGGATCGAGTGGGCCGCCCGTTATCGGTACGGGACGGCGCCCACGGCCTTCGGAGAGGGCGATCGGACGGCAAGCGGGCCGGGTCCGCAACGGCGGTCGGCGGCTATTTTCCGCCGCCGGATCGATACGCCACGCGGGAATCCCGATCTCCCGGCTTTGCATCGCGAGACAAAATAGCCGCCGCCCGCCGTCCTCCGCTGCGCTTCGGCCGCTGTCGCTGCGCTCGGCGGTGCAGGCCCGGTCCGCCCGCCGTCGGTGATCGCCACGAAGGCCGCGATGGGCGCGGCCAATCCGACAGAGGGCATCACCATGACGACCGATCGCGACATCTCCGACTTCGAGCCCCCACACGCCTCATCTCCGACCGATCACGTCCTCACCGAGCTCCAGCTCTACGGCCACCGTCCCTTCCAGGACGAGCCCGACCCGAGGCCGCTGCCCGAGGCCAATGCCATCGGCGGCGCCGTCGCCGACATCTTCGACGCGCTGGTCGCGACGCTGCGTGACACGCGCCTCGAACCCGACCTCGACGACCTGCTGTGGTCGACCGTCAACCTCTTCCACCGCGCCGTCGACCGCGTGCAGCGCGCGCTCGACGACAATGAGGACGCCCAGAAGCGCAGCCAGAAGGAGCAGGACGGCTCGGAGATCCGCTCGGTCGAGCTCGAACGCCTGCTCGCCCAGGGGCATGACGCTCATCGAGCGCCGCGACAGCATGGAATTCTTCCGCGACCAGGCCGCCGACCAGTTCGAGCGCCACACCGGCTCATCCTGGCGCCCGCGCGCCGGATCGATGGTCAACCATCGCACGCTCACCGCGGCGATGATCGACAGCCGCGATTTCCTCGCCGCCAAGCGCCGCGCCGAGACCGAGGTGCTGCTCCCGGCCGGACCCAAGATCGCCTTCACGGGCGGCCTCGACTTCAACGACCATCACGCCATCTGGGACCGGCTCGACAAGGTCCACGCCAAGCATCCCGACATGGTGCTGCTGCATGGCGGCAGCCCGAAGGGCGCCGAGCGCATCGCCGCCTGCTGGGCCAACAATCGCAAGGTCCCGCAGATCGCGTTCAAGCCCGACTGGACCCGCCACGCCAAGGCCGCCCCGTTCAAGCGCAACGATCAGATGCTCGCCGTCCTGCCGATCGGCGTCATCGTCTTCCCGGGCTCCGGCATCTCGGCCAACCTCGCCGACAAGGCGAAGAAGCTCGGCATTCCGGTCTGGAAGTCGGGCGGCGCCACGTGAGCGCCGCTGCAATTTACGCCAAGGCGCGGCACGGGATTCCGAACCTGCGACGCATCTGTTATCGTTGTTGGGCGCCAAGGTGGTGGTGGCGGCGCATCCAACCGACTTCATCGTCACGGAGGATACGATGACTATTGCCATCATTATGAGCATCGGCGGGCTGGGGTTTCTCTGCTGGCTTGCCTTCAACCTGGCCGTCCACGCTCACCCGTCTTTGCCGGCGTCGCGGCGGGTCTCTTCGCCTACCGTACCGGTGCGGGTCCAATCGGCACGATCACGGTGATCGCGGGCGCGGCCACCCTCGTGCTCGGCCAATTCATCTTCGCCACCGTCCGATCGCCGCTCCCGAGAGCCCTGATGACTACGGCTTTCGCGTTGCCCGCTGCAGTCGCGGGTTATCATCTCGCGCTCGGGCTCAGCGCCATCGGAATGACCTCCGACCCGTGGCGGCATGTATTCGCCGTCATCGGCGCCATTGTGGTCGGGTCGACAGCCTGGGCGCGCTTCACCGCCCACCCGTTCGCTCCCGGCCTCTCGATCGCCATCGAGGCTGCGATGGTCGCGGGTTCGAAACGAAGATCAGAGGAGCATTACCATGGCGAACATCGGCTCTTTCAAGAAGGTCAATGCCGAGTTTCAGGGCGAGATCGTCACCCTGAGCGTGCGGGCCAAGAACGTCCGTATCGTCCCCGAAACCACTGGGACCGATGACAACGCGCCCTCCCACCGGATCTTCGTCGGCCGCGCCGACATCGGGGCTGCCTGGCCGAAGCGCTCCAACGAGGGCCGCGACTACCTCTCGATCAAGCTCGACGACCCGAGCTTCACCGCCCCCATCTACGCCAACCTGTTTGAGGCGAGGACGGCGAGACCTACAACCTGATCTGGTCGCGCGGTCGCCGGCCGAACGGCGAGTGAGCGCACCCAGCTGCAACGCCCCGCCCGGATCGCTCCGGGTGGGGCCTTCGCGCCTTCAAGAAACTCGTCTCTCTCTGGCTATCTCTCTCTTCAGACATCCCATCGTACCGTGCCGATCGGGCCGGCCCAAGGATGCGCGGTCCCCCCAATTTTGCCGAGCGTAAGGAACGCGCTTGCGCGCGCCGGTCATCATCGACGCTCGGCAAAATCGGCTCCCCCGCGCCCCGCTGCGCGGCGCTTCCAGCGTCCTTGACCCGGCCCGACCCGGCACGGTGCGCACGTCCCGTCTTCAAAACAGAAGGAGGGGACGATGATTGCGCTTTACGACCATATCCAGGAGCTGCGGGCCGAGTTGCGGGGCTGCTGCATGACGCGCCGCGAGCGCGCCGCGGTGCGGGCAGAGCTGGCGAGCGGCCATCGCGGCGCAAACGGAAATCGATCGCGCCGCCGAGGCGCCTTGCCGGACCGGAGGGAGGTGATCATGTGCAAGGTCATGAACGCCAGACAGGTCGGCAAGCGCCCGACGGCGGATCGCGTCTATGTCGGCCGGCCGAGCAAATGGGGCAATCCGTTCGTGATCGGACGTGATGGCTCGCGCGACGAAGTGATCGCGAAATACCGCGCATGGATCGTGCAACAGCCCGCGCTCATGGCGGCGCTGCACGAGCTGCGCGGCAAGAACCTCGTGTGCTGGTGCGCACCCGAGCGCTGCCACGCAGAGGTGCTGATTGAACTGGCGAACCGGTGAAATCACGCATCGCGGCCGACGGTTGCAAGGCGGGGCGCTCCCACAGCCCCGCCTTTTCCGCCGGGGCTTGATTCCTGCCCACCCCTTGGCGCAACCTGCCACGCTCGAATTTACTTCGCGTGTGGGAGGTCATATCGCTCGATCCGAACCGATCTGTTTTCCATGAGCGTGATCTCGAGCAATTCGTTCATCGGCTCACTATCGCCGAGCCGATCAAGGGCGAGAGCGAACAACCGCTTCTGCACGTCGAGGCTCATCAGCCCAGGCGCCACGTTGAGACACACCAGCCCAGCGTGCACCTTCTCGCGCCGGAGCAGCGACCTGAAATCCGTCGTGTTGTTGGTCACGAGCACGTAGCCATCGTCAATGGCGCGACGCACGATCGACCAATCCTTGCGCGAGCGGAGCCCGAGCCATGTGACATGCGTCGATTCCCCATGGCCGCGTTTACGCGCAAGCGCAACGAGGCCCGGACTCAAGCATTCGTCGACCAGGAATTTCACGCGCGCGCGAAGTCGTCGAAAGCCAGGGTCTCCGAAGCCTTGGGGGGCCGTGACCGGCGCGGTTTCGTCCGCGGGCGACCCCGCTGCGGATAGGCCAGCGCATAAATCGCTGCGAGCCGAATCTTGTCTTCATCGAGCTGCGGAAAGGCCTTCATGATCGCCGCCGGCCTGTCCCCGTTGGCCAGCATATCCGCAACGTCGTGCACCGGAATGCGCGTCCCCTTGAAGACGGGCGTTCCGCCGAGCACGTCGGGGGCACTGGATACGTTCCCGCGGGCTTTGCTCAGCTGGCTGAGCCCTGAACGAACCGCCCGGGCCGCTGGCCGCGCGTCTATGACAACCAGGTCAGTGCGTATCATCGACTGTCGCGGCTGCCGGATGGACGTCGCCACGACCGCGCGCCGGCTCCGAAGTGTGAGCACGTCCGCCGTTTCATGCGCCAGTTTGAGGCCGACGAGAGCCTTTGGTGCCAGGAGCCTCGCATTGTCGCGTCGCTTCACGGCTCCGCCCATGAGACCCGCATCAATGATCCGGTGCACCTGGCGAAGCGGCACACCCGTGACGGATGCCGCCTCATTCGCCGTCATCAGCGTCGTCTGGTTTGCTGCCACGGGGACCTCAAAAATCCTTCCAAGTCTCTGGAAACATATATCGCATAAGGACGCACTTTGCCAGTGCGTTCGATTGAGCGTGTTGCCACTCGGCGTGGGGCTCTACCCGCCGCAAAGGTCGGCTCCCGATGCCTCCATTTGCCTTCGCGCCCGTGACCATCCCGAACGCAAGGGCGAGAGTTGCTCGCGAGCGCCTCACCCGACGGGCGGCGCTGGTCATTCCGGGCATCGCAAGTGGCGGACGAGGGGCAATCCGTCCCCGGTCGCAGCGGCCGCGCCAGCCCAGATATGCCGGTGCACAAATTCGTCGTGACCAACCGGATCCTTGCGCTGTGCCCGTTTCATTTCAGTGCCGCGCAGAACTCGGCCGCGCCGGCGAAGATGCGAAGGAGCCTCTCGTTCGTGGCCGCCGTTTTGCCGCCCTTGATGCGAACGCGCACTTGATTCCGCGACGTGGAGTCTCGCCCTCTTGTCAGAAGGTCCGGACGGTCATCAAGTCTCTCTCGGTCTGTCCGCGGGGGCACCATTGCTGCCTCGGATGGGCTGATCTGGCCGAGGGTCGGCCGTGCCTCGATCACCTTCCCGCAATGGCGGTCCGTCGACTTTCTTCCCCTGCGTTGGCACGCATTCCTCGCGATGCCCAAGAAAGTCTCCGACCCGCCATCCTCCGCTGACGCTGCGGCCAAGGGCCCCCCGCGGCTCAAGCGCCGCGGGGACCCCGGTTGGTGCGGGTTGATCGCCCCTCAGCCTGTTGATCGCCATCGAGGCCGCGATGGTGCGGCCCGAGTTCAGACGAGGAGAGACTATCATGGCGACCATCGGCACCTTCACCAAGAGCGGCGACGACTTCACCGGCACGGTCAAGACGCTTGCGCTCAACGTCAAGGCCAAGATCGCGCGAGCCGAGAAGGAGAACGACAAGGCTCCCGATTACCGCATCTTCGCCGGTACGACCGAGTTCGGCGCGGCGTGGAAGAAGACCTCGGGCGCAGGCCGCGAATACCTCTCGGTCAAGCTCGACGATCCGAGCTTCCCGGCGCCGATCTTCGCCTCGCTGGTCGCGACCGAAGGCGGGGACGGGCTACGTTCTCATCTGGTCGCGCCGCAGCGGCGACTGAGCCGGGTGACGGCAGCGCCCCGCCCATCGGGCGGGGCGCTTGCCACTCGCCAATTCCTGTCTTCGCGGTCTACTTCCTTCGTGATTTTCGCTTCGGCGCTTTCGCGCTTTCACGCGGCGCCTCGTCGTCGGGCGTCACCAGTTCGACGGGGCTCACCCCGAGCGCACTCGCAAGGTGATACAACGTCACGACCGTCGGATTGCGCCGACCACGCTCAAGGCCGCTGACATATTGCTGGGTGACGCCGGACACCTCGGCGAAGCGCTCCTGGGTGAAGCCCTTCGCCAGCCGCAGCCTCGCGAAATTTCGGCCGACCAGCCTGCGCATGTCCATGCGCGCAAGCTGAACGAGTACACACTATCAGGTTTATCCCCTTCTCTATTCGGCAAGCCCCAATCGATCAGCTCACTCCATCTTCTTTTGGTTCACTTTCATATTTGCCCCGCTCGGGCTCATGCTTCTCTTCGCGGTCGGCGTCGAGCCGCCGCATGCTGGGGTCGGAAAGGGACGGCAGGCCTGATCTATAATGCGACTTCGTGGACCGAGATCCACCAGTCACTGGATAACCCGGCCTTGCCGGCCCCATCGTCCCTCGCGGGACACTAGCTCCGCGTTTGCTGAACGCGGATCGTTTCATCGGGTCATGCCGGTTTGGCACGTCCCAGCGGAAATCCGTCTCGTCGACCCACATTCGATGCAAGATGACGCCCATCTTCCGCGCGAGGGCGACGACGGCCTTCTTCCGCCCACGTCGCTTCGCGATTCGCATCGCCCACGATCGCAGCGGCGACCATCTCGCCACCCGCGTCATCAGGACCTGGGCGGCCTCGTAGAGCGAGGCTCGCGCCATCGGATCACCGAATTTGGATATCCTTCCGGTCCAGTCGACCTCGCCGGACTGATATCGCGTCGGCGTGAGCCCGATGTGTGCGCCAACTGTCCTCGACTTGGCGAACCGGTTCGGGATATCGATCGCTACGCGATAGTTCAGCGCAACCACTGGGCCTACGCCGGGCATGGTCATCAGGCGTCGGCATACGTCATCCTGGCGGACCACTTCGAGCAGCATGCGGTGCAGCCGGTCATACTGTTCACGCAGCGCGCGCCTGGCAACCAGTGCCGGCTCGACCGCAGCGGCCACGAACTGGTCAAAGGCAGCGAGCTCACGCACCCGGGCTTCGAAGTCGCGCACCGTTACTTTGCCGAGCTTCAGCCCGAAGTTCTTGAGCACACCGCGCAGGTCCGCCTCGATGTCGAGGAGCTTGCTCTTGAGAACCTTGCGAACCGTCAGAGGCGAGCGCCTTGTCGTGCATTTCACCACGGAGTATGCTCGACAATCGACGTAGCGTTGATTGCAATCGCGCGACTGGAGTTTCGGAGACGTACCTACTTCAGACGAATGCCGACATCTGCAACACCCCATTTAGAACAGTGGAAAACCTCCTTCGAGGTCGCCCCGAACACGGTCATCGTGTCGTATCATAGCTCCGACAATGATCACGCCTGTTCGAGGAAAGCCTTGGCTCGGCCTAAGCCCTCGTACGGAAAACAGAGGCGGACATGATCATGCCCAAGCCGCCGCTCGATCCCCCGGTTGCCGACCAAGCCCCAGCGGCCGATGGTCTGACCGCTTATGACCACGAACATCTCGTCACGTATTTGCGTCTGCTCGATGCCGACGCCGAAGGCGCGGATTGGGCCGAAGTGGCCCGCATCGTGCTGCACATAGATCCATCCCGTGAACCCGATCGGGCGCGGCGCGCCTGGGAGAGCCATCTGGCTCGCGCCAAATGGATGACCACGCATGGGTACCGGCATCTGCTTGAAGGCGACACTCACCACTGATCCGCGCAAACTTAAGGTCGCCGTGGGCGCGCCTGCAACTGAGTTTTCGGGGTCCTCCCAGCCGCAAAATGCGAATCCGGTCTGAGGGGTGAACACCTGAGGGCATCACGTGATGCCCTCAGGTGTCCACTCGCCGGCTGTATTGCGCCGCATTTGCACGTCAGCTTTTTCCCTTGGGGGTGGCAGTAACTGTCCATCACAATAGCTTTGCGGAGACCACACGATGCCGTCGGCACCCGATTGGCGGTCTGCGTCCGCCTATACTTATGTACACGAACTCAATCGGAGGGAGTTTGCGTGGGAATACCTGCGGCGCAATCCCTCGTATAAGCGAGACTACCGCGGGGCGGTCCACCGGATGGAAAGCATACACATCGACGCGTTCGCCCTTCGCTGGGGGGTGCGGTTTCCCTTTCGACCCGGATTTGCACGCAGACAACGCCCCTCTGGTTTGGCTGCCACAGCTTGATCCTGCCACCGTTCTCCTCATCCCGGCGCCCGGGCCGTTCTCGGTTTCGCGGTCTCTTGGCTCGCTGACGCCAATTTTCAGGCGTCACGCGAGCGACGGTGAGCACTGGGTCGTCAGCGACGGCGAGGGGCGCTTTGCTCTCCTGCTCATGGGCGGCTTCGAGAATAACACGCCTGTGGCGTCGGTGAGCCCGTTCGACGCCAATTTTGCCGCACGCGCCGATCCGGCGCTGCGCCTCTGGCGGCTTTTGAGCGGCGAGCGCTCCATTCGATCGGCCGATTCCCTCACGCAACTGCAACGTCAGCAACTCGTGTTTGCACTTCGTGCTCTGGATGCGCACCTGGCCGGTGCAACGTATCGCGAGATTGCTGAAGTCCTCTTTGGCGAGGCTCGCGTTCCAACCGGGCCGTCCTGGAAGACCCATGACCTGCGTGGTCGCACCATTCGATTGGTGCGCTCCGGCTTGAGGCTCATGCGCGGCGGATATCTCGATCTGTTGCGTCACACCCGTCGCCGGCGCGGATAGCGCTCGATCGCAAGGGGTGTCGAAATCCGGGGCATCCCGTTTTCGTCATCCCCTCACCGCAGTTCGCTGCTCCATTGTGGCCTTCGACCGGCCGCCGCTAGCCGGCAGCACGTCAAACGACCACGGGGAACGCATCATGCCTGATCCGCTTGCCGGCTTTCCGCCGCGCTTTCTGCGCACGCCCGAGGCTGCGCGATTTCTCGGCCTCTCCGGCCGCACGCTTGAGAAGCATCGCACCTATGGAACGGGGCCGAAGTACCGCAAGATCGGCGGCCGCGTCGTCTACGCGCTCGATGATCTGAAGGCCTGGGCCGATCTCGGTGCCAAGACCTCGACCTCCGATCCAGGCGCCGGAACAGTCTACCCAGCCAAGCGCGGCGCGATACCGGGTCACGTTAACGGCCAGACGCATCGTCGTTGAGCGGACGGCCGAATGCCAATCGTCGAGGCGCTCGTTGCCAAACTCGCTACACAAGATCAGCGCGCTCGTGGCGGAGCGCCTCTTGTCGGCGCTGCGTCCCCACCAATGCAGACCCACCGAAGCGTCTGCAGCTCCTTGGTCGCAAGGGCGTCCTCGCGCTGGTCCGCCGGTGAATGCAGCACCCAACGCAACGGCATGCACACGGTCATCTGCGGGGGCCGCAACCGCCATTCCAGCCGCAACGTGCGGCGGGCGCAGTCGGGCCGCCGGCGACTTGGCGTTCCACCTGATCTCCGATTGACCGCGGACAAACCGCATGAGTGAACTCACACAGGTCGAGCTCGAGTGGGTCAAAGGGCGGATCGAGAATTGGATCCGCTTCGGCCGTACTGCGGAGCAACGCATCCTCGACCGCCAGCACCGCGTCGTTTCTTTTGCACCGGACAGCATCTTCGCTTTCATCCGCTGGGCGTCCAACGACTACGGAACCATCCTGTCGCGCATCGATATCCTGCGAGCCGTCGTGCCAGGCGAGCACTGCTCCACCGTCCCTCACGTGCGCCCCGGCGGCGAGAGCTTGTTGCATCTGTCCGGCTGGCGGAAGGTCGAGAAGGTGCTTCAGGCGATCGACGCCGTCGCGGCGCTCGGCATCGATCCCGCAGACGCCGCGCCCGATCACTGGCGTCACGTCCACAACCGCCTGTCCGTTGGAGAACAGCCAAGACCCTACAGCCGCAGCAGGCACCAGGCCTGGCTGGATCGGCGAAAGCTGATGCGATGAGGGCCCGCATCGCCACATTGGCGTTGATGGCGGCCGCGACTGCGCTGGCAGCACTCACCATCGGTCCGAAACCTGTCCCGCGCCTCGTCTGGAACGCTTCCGAAAGTGTGCCGATGGGACTCTATGGCGTGCAGCCGGCGTACCGGCTCATTGTCACCGATCTCGTCGTGGCATTTCCACCCGAGCCACTGGCGACCTTCCTCGCCGAGGGCGGGTATCTCCCGCGCGGCGTCCCGCTCATCAAACGCATTCTGGCGCTGCCGGAGCAGATCGTCTGTCGTAACGACTTGGCGATAACCGTCGACGGGATCGAGATGGGCGCGGCGCGCGAACGTGACCGCCGTGGCCAGCCGCTCCCCGTCTGGCAGGGCTGTCGCGTGGTCCCGGATGGCGAAGTCTTTCTCATGAACTGGGACGAGCCCGCATCCCTCGACAGCCGCTACTTCGGACCGCTACCCCTCACGGCCGTCGTCGGTCGCGCCGTTCCCCTCTGGACCTTCGAGGAGGAATGATCGTGTTCTCACCCCACAATTGCCATCCGGTCATCTGCGCCGGCCCGCCCCGTTGTCGGCGCAAATCCTACGGGCCGAATGCATCATGGCGCTCAGAACGGCAACCGATTCACGGCCGACGCGCTCAGTCGCGATGGCGCGTCGGTCTCGTAACCTCATACCGCAAGCACGCGCCATGCCGAGCTCAGCATGCGCTATCGGCACAATCGGTGGCGAGCCTGGTCATTTCGGTGGAGGTGACCGTCACGCAATCTATCGTAACGCTCGTGGGCCGCATGTGCCCTCACGGTGGACCCGAAGCTGATCGCATCGGACTGACAGGTCTGCCGCATCAACACGGGCTGGCGAATCATGCCGTGCCCGATTCTCGATGGCAGCGCGGCAGTCAGCCGCAAGTCTATCGCAGCGCAGAGAGTTCCATCCTTCAACGCCGATCCGGTGCTGCGTATCATGGCTCTTGGAACCATCCTGACAATAAGTTCGCGGATGCGGTGGCTACGTCGGCGGCGAATGGCGACGCGCCCAACTTCGACATGCCGGACAACACCGATGTCGGATCAGGTGAGTTGGTGCCCGAGGCCCTCGTTGCTGGTCAGCACGCTTCCGCGTCGTCCCCACGTGCTCCTGACGATCAAGCAGCAAGGCTGGTCGAGTGCATTGTTTCCGACGAGGTCGAAGCCGTTCGGCCGTGTTTCAACCAGCGCCAGCTCGAGCAGTCCGGATGCAGATCGGCCGCAAGAGTCGAGCAAGTTGAGTGCGCATCCGAGGACCGCAGCGAATCGCGTGACGATGGTCTTGTTCGTGCGCAGATTGCCTGAGCGGAGGCCGCAATGACTGGCTTGAGCCTGGTTCGCATGATTTCGCATGTTGGCGTGCGTTGGATGGTGAGGACTGGGAGCGGAGGCCACCCGACCGACCGATGGCAGGATAAAAGCCGCGGCCTGCGACCCGGTCGGCCGGCTGCGGACGGTCGGAAGATCAGTGAGTTGGCACGATGTGCGCTATTACGCGACAGCCTGGACTTCGTGAAAACCCAAGCAATTTCAGCCGCGATTGCACATCGCGCTTTGGCACCACCATGACTCGCGACGACGATCTGCGCATCCGCCTTGGCCGGATTCGCGACAGAGGCCGAGCGCGTCGCGCGAAGCCATTCATTGCGCAGGCTCTGGCTGCGGCGGAGAAAGCTGGCGGGTTCAAACGGCGATCCGGCTCCAGTGCGCGAAGCAGTACCTTCGGCCGAGGACGGGCGGCGAGCTTCCTGGCCGCGAGGAGACGGGCTAATCGGTCCCGCGGTGCGATGGTCAAAGCACGGGTCGTACGGCAGGCAACCAAGCGAGCGCCACTCAGTTCCCATCTCGAATACCTGCGCCGCGACGGCGTCACCAAGGACGGCGCGCCTGGTCGCATGTTCGATGCCGAAGGCGACAGCGCCGACCACCGGGCGTTCGCCGATCGGTGTACGAATGACCGCCATCACTTTCGTTTCATCGTGTCGCCCGACGATGCGGGGCAATTGTCCGACCTGAAAGCCTTTACGCGGGATCTGATGACGCAGGCGGAGCGAGATCTTGGAACCAAGCTCGATTGGGTTGCCGTCGATCACTGGAACACGGAACACCCCCACATCCACGTGATCGTTCGAGGTACCGCTGACGACGGGCGCGACCTCGTCATTTCGCGGGATTACATCAGCGAGGGGCTGCGCGCCCGCGCGGGCCACCTCGTTACCCTTGAACTCGGACCACGAAATGACCTCGAGGCTCGCCGGCGCCTCAGGGCAGAGATAGTCGCTGACCGTTGGACCGGGCTCGATCGTGCCCTTGCGACCGAGGCGGCGCGCCACGATCGCATCGTCGATCTCCGGCCCGAGGCCGATCACACCTTGGATGGGGAGATCCGGTCGGCCCTGGTCGGGCGCATGCGCAAGCTTGAGCGCCTCGGGCTTGCCGAGCCGCTGGGGTCCGCCCGATGGTATTTGTCGGAGCGTGCCGAGCCGACCTTGAGGGTGCTCGGCGAGCGCAGCGATATCATCAAGCGTATCCACAGAGGGCTCGCCGAGCTGCGGATCGAACGCAGTCTCGGCGACTACGTGCTCGAAGAGGCGGACCTGGCCCGGCCGATCATCGGGCGGCTGATCGCCCGCGGTCTTGATGATGAGCTCCGGGGCTCCGCATACGCGGTCATCGACGGCATGGATGGACGCACCCACCACGTGCACCTGCCGGATCTGGATGCCACCAGTGACGGCGCGCCGGGCTCCATCGTCGAGCTGCGGCGATACCATGACTCAAGGGGCCGGGAGCGCACCGCAATTGCGGTTCGGTCCGACCTGCCGCTCGCCGCACAGGTGGAATCGACCGGCGCCACCTGGCTCGACCGCCAGCTGCTTGCGCGGAAGCCCGGGGCGCTCAGTTCCGGCGGCTTTGGCCTCGAGGTTCAGCAAGCCATGAACGCGCGTGCCGAACACCTGATCCGCGAAAACCTCGCCCGCCATGAGGGGCAGCACATCATCTTCGCCCGCAACTTGCTGGACACGCTTCGGCGGCGGGAGCTCGATCAGGTAGCTGCCCGCTTGGCCGCGGATTCTGGTCTGCCCTATCAACCGGCCGCTGACGGCGACGTTGTCACGGGTATCTATCGCCAGCGCCTCAATCTCTCATCCGGCCGCTTCGCCATGGTCGACGACGGGCTTGGGTTCAGCCTGGTGCCGTGGACACCGTCGTTGGAGCAGCATTTGAGTCACGAAGTCTTAGGGATCGCCCGCGTCGGCCGGATCGAGTGGACGTTCGCCAGATCACGGGGCCTCGGCATCGGTTAGGGGGCCGTTCCGAAAATGGCGGACCTGGCCGAGGCCGCTTAAGCGTTGCTGCGACTCCACCGCGCGCTCTCGCGGAAATCACAATGATGTGGGTCGTACCGACCCCAGCCGTCGACTGCGGCAATTGCTGTATCGGGGCGCTTCCCGATATCGCCAGTTTTTGTACGCCACGCTAACCCGAATCGCGAGCACCCTATTTCTGTTGTTGATTCGATGCGGCCGGTGCCCTTTCTAATCGTCCCCGTTGACCGAAACGGGGGCAGCCTTGATTACCGCAAAAGTCTTCGAAAGCAGAATCAGAACCGCCTTCGAGCCGTCGGCGGACCCCGAGGCGCCCGCGACATCATCTGCGGACGCGAGCCTCGACCTCCAGCTCAACCACCGTGTCGCCGCAATACGCCACATCGTTTCCGGTCGCGTCGTCTTCACGACGAGCTTCGGCATCGAGGACCAGGCCATCGCCCATGCGATCTTCAGCCAGGGGCTCGCGATCGACGTGGTGACGCTGGATACCGGCCGGCTGTTTTCCGAGACCTTCGAGCTCTGGGTACAGACCGAGCAACGATACGGCCGGCGCATTCTCGCCGTCTATCCCGATCGCGCCGGCGTCGAACGTCTGGTGGCGCATCAAGGCATCAATGGATTCTATGCCTCGGTCGAAGCGCGACACGCGTGCTGCGCCGTGCGCAAGGTCGAACCACTCCGGCGGGCTCTCGCGGGCGCTGTCGCGTGGATCACCGCCTTGCGCGCCGATCAGTCGGATGAGCGTGTCGCCGCCTCCTTTGCGATCGTCGCTCCCCGACACCGGTTGATCAAAGTCAATCCGCTTTTCGACTGGAGCCGCGAGCAGGTGGTCGCGTTCATCCGCGAGCACGACATTCCCTATCATGCTTTCCACGACCGCGGCTTCGCTTCGATCGGCTGCGCACCATGTACGCGCGCCGTGGCTCCCGGAGAGCCGGAGCGCGCCGGGCGATGGTGGTGGGAACAGGAACAGTCCATTGAGCGCGGGCTGCATGATTGTCACGGCCCGCACGCGCCCGCATCTCAACCGTCCCCATCATCGCCGCAGGAAGCAACGCCATGAAAGCAATTCGACCAGCTCTGGGTATCGCCGTGCAGGCCGCAATCATCGCGACTACTATCTCCTCCACGTCGGTGACTGCTGCGGAGGTTTCGCCAAACTCTGCCGCGTGGCCCGGCGGCGACGGTTGGATCATTCAGGTGGGTCCGTCTGGAGTAACGCCCGCCGCGCATGATTGGGAAATTCCGGATTCGCCGCTGCTACCGGATGTGGCGACGCCGAAGGCCGTGATCAGCGTGCCCACCGGATTCAAACTCGACATCACGCTCACGATCCGGAACAACGACAAATCGCATGAAACTCTTGGCGCACGGGCTCGGCATCCGGTGGGAGACGCTCATTGCGGCGATCAAGCGTTTCACAATTTGCGGCCTGCCCGTTGCCGCGCATCGATGGGGCATCCGAGGGCACGCCGTTGACCGGGACTAAGATCCTCTGGGGTCAGATCCTGGTCGTATTCGCGATCGTTCTCGTAACCCTCTGGACCGCAACGCAATGGACCGCATGGCGGCTCGGGTACCAATCCCAACTCGGGTCTCCCTGGTTCGCGCTTGCCGGCGCGCCGGTGTACCTGCCGCCAGCTTTCTTCTGGTGGTGGTACCATTTCGATGCCTATGCGCCCTCGATCTTCCTCGAGGGCGCGGCGATTGCGGCGTCGGGCGGATTCGGGGCCATAGCATTGCGATCGGCATGTCGGTGTGGCGCGCTCGGGAAGACAAGGCGGTGACGACCTACGGCTCGGCCCGCTGGGCCACGCGCGAGGAGGTTCGTTCCGCCGGGCTGCTGTGCCCTGACGGGATCGTGCTCGGCCGCCACGCCGGCGACTATCTGCGTCACGATGGTCCGGAGCACGTCCTGTGCTTCGCCCCGACCCGTTCCGGGAAGGGGGTAGGGCTCGTCATACCGACTCTCCTGGCATGGCCAGCCTCGGCCGTCGTCCATGACATCAAGGGCGAGAACTGGCAACTCACCGCCGGCTGGCGCGCTCGGTTCGGCCGCGTGCTCCTGTTCGATCCGACCAATCCGCAATCGGCTGCGTACAACCCCCTGCTGGAAATTCGCTGCGGTGACGCCGAGGTGCGCGACGCCCAGAACGTTGCCGACATCCTGGTCGACCCAGAGGGAGCGCTCGAACGGCGCAATCACTGGGAGAAGACCAGTCATTCTCTTCTGGTCGGCGCAATACTTCATGTCCTCTATGCGGGAGCGGACAAGACGCTCGCCGGCGTCGCCAACTTCCTGTCCGATCCCGCACGCGAGATCGAGAAGACCCTCAAGGCCATGATGGAGACCGCACATCTCGGCGATCGCCCACACCCGATTGTGGCTTCGGCCGCGCGCGAGCTCCTGAACAAGTCCGAAAACGAACGCTCCGGCGTGCTGTCGACGGCCATGAGTTTCCTCGGGCTCTATCGCGACCCGGTGGTCGCAGGCATAACGAGCCGATGCGACTGGCGGATCAGCGATCTTGTCACACGGGATCAACCCACCACTCTTTATCTCGTCATTCCGCCCTCCGACATCAGCCGCACCAAGCCGCTGATCCGGCTCGTGCTCAACCAGATTGGGCGGCGATTGACCGAGGAGCTTCACACAAAGGGCAGTCGCCACCGCCTCCTTCTGATGCTCGACGAGTTTCCCGCGCTCGGCCGCCTCGACTTCTTCGAGTCGGCGCTCGCCTTCATGGCCGGATACGGCCTGAAGTCCTTCCTGATCGCGCAGTCGCTCAACCAGATCGAAAAGGCCTACGGGCCGAACAACGCAATTCTCGACAATTGCCACGTTCGCGTCGCCTTCGCGACGAATGACGAGCGGACGGCGCGGCGGGTATCCGATGCACTCGGCACCACGACCGAGCTGCGCGCCATGAACAACTATGCAGGCCATCGACTGTCGCCGTGGCTGGGCCACGTCATGGTGTCGCGTCAGGAGACCGCGCGGCCGCTGCTGACCCCCGGCGAGGTCATGCAGCTGCCACCGGGCGACGAACTGGTCCTCGTCGCCGGCATTCCTCCGATCCGGGCCCGGAAGGCCCGGTATTACGAGGATCGGCGCCTTGTGAGCCGCATCCTACCTCCACCCGTGCTGCCCAACGCGGGTAACTCCGGCAACCGACACGTCACCCAAGCCAACGGCTGGACACCGCTTCCTGACCCGGACCCAGACACGGCGACAGCGGACGAGTCGGCTGCCGGTTCTTTGGCCGGCCACGATCGTGCGAATGGAGGGATCCGCCGCGAGCCCACACTGCCGAAACACGAGGCGATCGTGCACGAGCAGCGGGAGCGCGATGAGGGTACCGGGGGCTTCGTCGATGAGCCGGACGGGGAAACGATCTGCGCAAGGGAAATAGATCAAAGGCTGCGCGCCGCCGCCCGCCGCGCGGCACTCGACCGTGGCGACGGTCTTGGCATGTGAGATCACGCCGATGAAGCACCGCCTGTCGGTCTACCTCGATCCCGCCTTAATGACGCAACTGGCTGATCTCGCCGCGCGAAAGAAAAAATCCATGTCCCTGGTCGCCGAAACCGCGATCATGTCGCTCCTCACTCCCGATGAGGCTGACCGCCGCGAGGCTGCCTTGGTCCGGCGACTCGATCGGCTCACCCGCCAAGTCGAACGGCTGGAGCGTGATCTCGCCATCTCCGTCGAAGCAATGGTGCTCTTTATCCGCTATTGGCTGACGATCACACCCTCTGTTCCGAACGATTTTCAGGCATTCGCTCAGACGAAAAGCCCAGATCGGTTTGCATCGTTCCTCCAAATGCTCGGTCAGCGGCTCGCCACAGGACAGAGGGTGTTCCAAGAGGTCTCGGGTGACATCACTTTCGATGCATCAGCACGTTCGCAGAAATGAAAATTCCATCAGTGATCGTCGGCGAATGCCCTTGATCCTGAGCGATGCCTTGGGGTCTTGGCTCGAACCGCGGCCTTCCACAATGCCGGACGACATTGCGACTTACTTGTTCCTGGACGAGACCCTGCTTGGCGGTTTGCAGCGCAAGCAGCCGACCCGCTGGGCATTCTCCGATACGTCGGGGCGCATGCTGCTTGTGCTCAAATCGGTCGGCGAGATCACCGACTCATCGTTTCCAGATTCGATAAGGCGCCTTCTTTCGCTTGCCGCCAGCGCAGCAATCGCTTGTGCTGTGGTCTGGGTCGCCTGGCACTGGGCGAGCACGGGCCGCTTCATTGAATCAACCGATGATGCCTATGTTGGCGGCGAGGTCACTACGCTTTCGGCCAAGGTGGCGGGTTTTATCGAAGCGGTGCTGGTCGCGGATAACCAGTCCGTCAAGGCGGGCGACCTGCTGCTGAAGCTCGACGATCGAGATTACCGGGCCCAGCTCGCCCGCGCTGATGCGAGCGTTGCGGCCCAGCGGGCGACCCTCGCCAATATCGATGCCAACCGGCGCATGCACCAGGCGGTGGTCGAACAGGCCTCGGCCGACGTGGGCGGCGCTGCCGCCGAGTTGGCGCGCACCAAATACGACCTCGATCGATATCGAACATTGAGCACTGACAAGATCGCTTCGACTCAGCGTTTCGAGCAGGCCGACGCGGACCATGAGAAAGCCCGTGCGACGGAGCGCAGGGCACGGGCAGCGGTTCAAGCCGCAGAGCGGCAGCTCGATGTCATCGATACGCAAAAGCAGCAGACTCAAGCCGTCCTTGATCAAGCTCTTGCCGAGCGCGATCTGGCGCTGCTCAATCTCGCCTACACGGAAATTCGCTCACCGATTAATGGCGTGGTCGGTAACCGCAGCGCGCGAGCCGGCGCCTATGCGACCGTCGGAGCCCAGCTCCTGGCCATCGTCCCGGCGCGCGGGCTGTGGGTTGATGCCAACTTCAAGGAAAGTCAGCTGGCGCGCATTCGCGAGGGCCAATCCGCCGAAATTGTTGCCGACGTGCTGCCCGGCGTCAGCTTTCGGGGCCGCGTCGCAAGCCTCGCGCCCGCAACGGGCGCGCAGTTCAGCGTCATCCCGCCAGAGAATGCGACCGGTAATTTTACCAAGATCATTCAGCGGGTGCCGGTGCGCATCGAACTTGAGGACGATGGCGCGGAACTCGGCAAATTACGGCCGGGCCTTTCGGTCGCGGTTCATGTGGACCGGCGGCACAGCTTCACCGTCCGCGCAGCTCAAAAATGAATCTCACTGTTCGAACTACCGTCGCAGCAAGCACCATGCGCAGGGTCTCCGCCGCGCCGCCCGCCATTCACCTCTCGACGCGTCGCAAAGCCCTTGCGTTCGGAATCATGTGCCTCGGCTGTTTCATCGCCTATCTGGACATCCAGATTGTATCGGCCTCCATTCAAGAGATCGGCGGCGGATTGTCAGCGAGCCAGGACGAGCTGAGCTGGATCCAATCGTCTTATTTGATCGCGGAGATCATCGTGATCCCGCTCTCAGCTTGGCTCAGCCGGGTCATGTCGACGCGCTGGCTGATCACAGCATCGGCCGCCGGTTTCACCCTGGCGAGCGTGCTCTGCAGCATCGCGTGGGATATGCGGTCGATGATCGTGTTCCGGGCCCTTCAAGGCTTCTTCGGCGGCGCGATGATCCCCACGGCCTTCACGGCCGCCGTCATCCTGTTTCGGGGCAAGCAAAAGGCCATCGCCGCGTCCTTCGTCAGCGCCGTCGCCGGTCTTGCGCCGACGCTCGGTCCGGTCCTCGGTGGCTGGCTGACGGACGGCTGGTCGTGGCACTGGTTGTTTTACATCAACATCGTACCCGGCACGCTGGTCATGCTGTTGGTACCTATCCTGGTCAGGGTCGACGCGCCTAACCTGACACTTCTTCGGGATGCTGATTACGTCGGCATGATTCTCATGGCGCTGTGCCTTGGCTGCCTGGATTACGTTCTGGAGGAGGGCGCGCGCTGGGAGTGGTTTGCTGATCATACAATCAAGGTTTGCGCCGCGATCTCTGGGCTCGCCGGTATCGGCTTCATCATCCGCAGTCTGACCTATGCCCACCCGGTGGTTGATTTGCGCGCGCTCGCCGGGCGCAACTTCTGCCTCGGTTGCTTGTTCTCGTTCGTAACCGGCATCGGCATCTTCGGCTTGATCTATCTCACGCCTTTGTTCCTTGGGCGCGTGCGCGGCTTCGTTGCCTGGCAAATCGGTGGCACCATCCTCTCGGCCGGTCTGTTTCAGCTCGCTGCGGTCCCGATTTACAGCATGCTGGCCAATCGCATCGATTTGCGCTGGCTCCTAACGTTCGGCCTTTTCAGTTTTGGAATGTCCATGTGGCTATTCACGCCCATGATGAATCAGTGGGGTTGGGAGGAGATGCTGTTGCCGCTGGCATTCCGCGGCCTGGCTGCGCCCTTTGCGATGGCGTCGACGATCACGCTGGCTCTTGGCGGGCTTCCCGCCGAACGCCTGAAGTCGGCAAGCGGCCTCTACACACTGATGCGCAGCCTGGGCGGCGCCATCGGCATCGCCGCCTGCGGCACCATTCTCAACGACCGGGCCAATCTCCATTTCCTGCGCATCGCGGAGCATCTAAACTCTGGGAATGCTGAGCTGAACAATTGGGTCCACGGGATGGCGGCCCGCTACGCACACGTCTGGGGCGATTCCACGGCTGGCCAGACGGCTGCGCTCAAGAAGCTGTGGCTGCTTGCATACCGCGAAGCGCAGGTCCAAGCCTTTGCCGACGCTTACCTCGCCATTGCGCTGTGCTTTGCAGTCGCTGCCCTCATGGCGCCCCTCATGCACGGAGCACCGGCACGATCAGTTTGACTTTAGCCGATGTCTCTGCCGTTTCTGGCTGGAGGCGATGCTGTTGTCGTGATAATGAAAACGACGGTGGAGGCCTCGGCACAAGTCACACCGCCCGCGTGTTTGTCGCGGGCGCTCCCGCGAGCGCAGGGCTGACAGACAGAACGGGCATGCGCCCCACATACACCGACCCTTACCAAACGACACCCGCCAAATATGGATAGTGTTCGCGCGCGTCCGCAGCGTCACCCAAGCAAGTACCGCGTGGTACTCTACCCTCCGCGACAGCCTTTAATTTCGGCAGCCCCGAGTCCTTCCAGCCAAGACAATGCGCGTCGACAGCCGCGTCGGAGAGGCCGAAATGACGGAGCCGGACTAAGGTGCGGGTTCCGTCGGCGTGAAGAGCGAACTCTACTGTTGACTGTCCAGGTCTGAGTCCCTCGATTCCGCCCCAAGTGAACATCACCTTTCGGTCCCTAACAATTTCAAGATAGGTCCCCTCGACGCGCAGACCGCTGAGATCCGCAAGGCAAAAGGTGCCCCCCGGTCGAGCAACAGCCGTCACATTGCGGGCAAGCCAATTCATGATCTGTCCGGCGTCGGTCAGCAGCGCAAACACCTTCGCTGGCGCGGAGACAATCCGCATTTCGCCCCATATTTCGCGGCGATGGTCCGCTCCGAGACCAATTTCGACATCCGCGCCTTGTCCGACCCCAGTGATAGTCTCGCCAGATCGATGTCGATCCATCGGTTGTCCGAGTTGGTGGTTGGTCACATCGCCAATCGACGGTGGCACATGGAAATTCAATAGGTAAGGGCTCTCGCGGCGTCGTAGTGCAATTGGCGAGACACGCGCGCGATTTGAACGGTGAGGCCTGATAGGCTCCGGAAAACCGAGGAACAGGTTCCCGCGCCATTGGAGCCGCGATCGGGCACGCTGCATTCGGAAATCGCGCGCTGAGCTATCTCGCGTCAATCTCAATCAGATCGCGCAGCTAGTCGCCAAGCTCTGGGCACCGTCTCGACGTGGGAATCCGGCTCAGGGCTGCACCGAACTCGTCGGATACCCGGATCATGAGCCGGCCAATTGCACGCTGTGTTATCCGATTTCGCGATGCAAGGCATTGTGATCTTTCAGCGATTTGCTGACTGCCGCATACTAGCGCATGGACCGAGTTGATGATCTCAGCGCTCGCATGGTGGGGGGCAAGACGACCGAGGCCGCAAGTTTGTTCTATCGACCAATCGAGCGACGCCGGTTTGGCATCGCGGGCGGCCGATGATGCGTCTCGAAGCCTGCAAATTGGCCTTGCGGTTGATCCCGGACGAGGCGATTCTTAGCCTTGCACGAGCATTGGCGCGCCAAGCAGCAAGGGAAGACCATGAGCGAGACCGGGCTGGTCGTCGGACAACCGATGAAGAAGGCGGTGATATACGCTCGGTTCTCGACCGACCTTCAGAATGAGCGTTCGATCGAGGATCAAGTCGCGCTTTGTCAGAGCTACGCCTCGCGCGAAGGCCTGGATATCGTCGAAGTCCATGAGGACAGGGCCCGATCCGGCGGCTCGATCATGGGGCGCGCGGGCTTGCTTCGTCTCCTCGATCAGGCGCGGGAACGGTCTTTTGACGTCGTCATCGTGGAGGCTCTCGATCGTCTTTCCCGCGACATGGAAGATCTCGCCGGCATCCACAAGCGCCTTTCGTTCCTCAGCATCGAGATCCGGGCGGTCCACGAAGGCGTCGTCAACACGGTCCTGGTGGGGCTTCGCGGACTCGTGGGTCAGCTTTACCGCGAGGACAACGCCCACAAGATTCGCAGGGGCTTGGCCGGCCTGGTCGGTCGGGGGCTCGCCGCTGGCGGTCTCACCTATGGCTACGCTCCCGTAGCGAGCGAGCGTGGCAAGCGGATCATCGTCGATGCGGAGGCCGATGTCATCCGTAGGATCTTCCAGGAATATGTCGCTGGGCGCACACCACGCGATATTGCCTACGATCTGAACAAGGAGAACGTGGCGCCGCCGCGAGGACGCGTCTGGAATGCCTCGACTATTAACGGCAACATGCAGCGCGGCACGGGTATCCTTCAGAACGAGCTCTATGCAGGCCGGCTGGTGTGGAACAAGGTTAGGATGGTGAAGAACCCCGACACTGGAAGGCGACTCTCGCGCCCCAATGCAAAGAGCCAATGGCAGGCCGTGGACGTTCCGGGTCTTGCGATTGTGTCTCGCGAGGTCTTCGAGTCCGCACAGCGCCGAAAGGAGGAGCGCGGGCATACCCTTCCAAAGCTACTGCGGCGACCGCGCCATATGCTCTCGGGCCTTCTCCGCTGCGGCGCGTGCGGCGGTGGTATGTCGACAAACGGTAAGGATAAGTCGGGCCGCATTCGTATCCGCTGCTCGGCCGCAACGAGAACGGGACCTGCGTTGACGCAAAAACGTTCTATCTCAAGACCGTCGAGACCGCAGTGCTGAGCGGGCTCAAGGCTGAATTGCAACACCCGAGAGTAATTGCCGAGTACGTCCATGCCTACCATGAGGAACGAAAACGCCTCGCCGCCGGTGCGGACGCTAAACGGGCTCGCCTTAAACGGCGCCTCGGCGAACTCAATCGCGAGATCGACAGGCTCGTAGACGGCATAGCGAAGGGGCATGGCGACCCCGCGGTATTGGGACCACGTTCCACCGTCCTGAACGAAGAGCGCAAACGGGTTGTGGCGGAGTTAAATGCAGCTCCACCGGCCACGGACATCGTCTCGCTGCACCCTGCTCTGCTGGCACGTTACGAACAGCAACTTGCCAACCTCCAGGACACGTTGTCGCAAGGCGTCCAAACCGACAATTTGGAGGCAGCGGAGGCGATCCGGGATCTTGTCGAGACCGTGACTGTGTTCCGAGACCGATCGCGGCCCGGCGGCGTCGCGGTCGAGATTGCCGGTCGCTTGAACGCGTTGCTCGGGCACCAAGCGAACCCGAATGGGGTGCGCAGAGTGTGGGGTGCGATGGTAGCGGAGGAGGGATTTGAACCCCCGACACACGGATTATGATTCCGCCGCTCTGACCAGCTGAGCTACTCCGCCGCCGTCGGCCGGTCGGCTTGCGCCACCTGCCTTGCGAGGCGGGATATAAGAAGCCGGGCGAAACAGTGTCAAGCTTGGCGGCGTAGCCCGCCGCCGGAAGCCCGCCGCGAACACCCTGCCGCGGCGATCTCGCGCGGCGACACCTCCGGCGCCAGCCACTGGCACCGCACATTTGGCTCGCACCCGGAGTCAGGCCGCTGCGGCTTTGGCGAAACGCAGCAGCGAGAACAGGCCGAGCGGCGGCGTCTGCCGGCGTTCAAGGAGGGGCAGGCCGGCCCGTGCCGACCAGTCCGACAGCCGCCGGTAGGGAAATTCCGGCCGCCAGCCGAGGCGCCGGGCAAGGGGCGCAAAGCCGCGTTCCAGTGTGCGCAGCGGCTCCGCCTCGGTGGCGAAGTGATTGACCAGCACGATCTCGCCTCCCGGCCGCACCACCCGCGCGAATTCGTCGAGCGTGCCTTCCGGATCGGGCACCGCCGTTATCACGAACTGCGCCACCACCACGTCGAAGGAGGCATCGGCGAAGGCGAGCCTCGTCCCGTCCATCACCGCGAGCAGATCCACATGGGAAAGGTCCTGGGCGGCGACCCGCGCTTTCGCCTTGCGCAGCATCGGCTCGCAGATGTCGACCCCGTAGAGACGGTTCTGGCGCGAATAGTCGGGCAGCGAGATGCCGGTGCCGACCCCGACCTCGAGGATGCGGCCACCGACCCGCTCCGCCGCCCGGATCGCGGCGGCACGGCCCAGCGCGAACACCGCCCCGAACACGACGTCATAGACCGGCGCCCAACGCGCATAGGCCTTTTCGACGAGTTCGAGTTCGAGAGGAATTTCGCGGCTGTCCCGGTCCATCGCCCCGCTCCGCTTGATCGCGTTGTTCGTCATCGCGCCGCGAGCGGCACGGTCGACACTCCCATGGCCGGCATTGCGTCGATCTCGCCCTGCGAAACCGCCGAACGAATGAAGCCGCCGCCGAGCATGCGCGCCTGGCCCGCGGCGGCGTCGTAGAGCACGCAGGCCTGGCCGGGCGCGACGCCCTCCTCGCCGCCGACGAACTCGACCTCGAAGCCGTCCTCGCCGCGGGTAAGCCATGCCGGCTGCGGCGGCCGGCTCGAGCGCACCTTGACGAACACATCGAGGCGCTCGCCGGGCCTCAGCTCGTCTTCGAGGGCGCCCTCTCCGATCCAGTTGAAGTCGCGCAGATGCACGCGCGTGGTGCGCAGCGCCGGCCGCGGGCCGACCACGACGCGGCGGTTGGCGGCGTCGAGCCGCACGACATAGAGCGGCTCGCCGGCGGCAATCCCGAGCCCGCGGCGCTGGCCCACGGTGAAATTGATGATGCCGGCATGCCGGCCGAGCACCCGGCCGCCGAGATCGACGATCTCGCCCGCCTCCGCCGCGCCCGGCATCAGGCGCTCGATCAGGTCGGCATAGCGCCCCGTCGGCACGAAACAGATGTCCTGGCTGTCGGGCTTGTCGGCGACCGGGAGCGCGTAGCGGCGCGCGAGCTCCCGGGTTTCCGCCTTGGTGAGATCGCCGAGCGGAAAGCGCAGGAAGTCGATCTGCTCGCGGGTGGTCGCGAACAGGAAATAGCTCTGGTCGCGATCTTCGTCGCGGGCGCGGTAAAGCGCGCGGCCCCCGCCGGGGAGCGCGCGGGAGGCGACGTAATGTCCGGTCGCCAGCACGCTGGCGCCCAATTCGCGGGCGGTGGTCAGGAGGTCGCGAAACTTGATCGCCTGGTTGCAGTCGACGCAGGGAACCGGCGTCTCGCCGGCCACATAGCTTTCGGCGAAACGGTCGATCACGGCTTCCTTGAAGCGGCTCTCGTAGTTGAGGACGTAATGCGGGATGCCGATGGCCCCTGCGACCATGCGGGCATCATGAATGTCCTGGCCGGCGCAGCATGCGCCCTTGCGGTGGGTCGCCGCGCCGTGATCGTAGAGCTGGAGGGTGACCCCGACGACGTCGTAGCCCTGCGCCTTGAGCAGCGCCGCGGTCACCGAGGAATCGACCCCGCCGGACATGGCGACGACGACCCTGGTGTCCTGCGGACGGCCCTCGACATCGAGACTGTTGCGCATCGGTGCTCTGTCACGGTGGGAACGGCGCTCTCGGCGGCCTCCCGATACCCATTAGTATATGTTCGGCCCACCCGGGCGCAATGTCGCCAACCCCTATTAGCCCTCTGGGGCAAACCCCGGCCATAGCCGCGTTCCGCCTCTGCGGGGCAGCGACGGCCGCTTCGTCGGGTCGAACAGCCATTTCAGGCGGCCGATCTGTCCCGGTCCGTCTTCGCGGATAGTGCTGGCGAGGGGGCAGCCAATGGGCCCGCCGTCCGTCGTGCTGCCGGGCCTTTGGACCGGGTCCGCTGTCGGCCGGCACGCCCGTCGGTGCCGAAATCCCGTTATTCTTGAGAAATTTTCCGCAATTCCGCCGCAGCGGCCCATTCGCGGCCGATACCCTCGTTATCTTCGTCATCGCTTAGTCAAATTTTAAATCGGCGCGCGTACATTCCCACCGTTAGTCAAGGTGCCTTTTGTGTCCAGTGCGTGAGAGTAACATGACCGAACCCCACCGCCCGAGGGTCAAGTATGTCATCGGGCCCGATGGCAGCCCACTGACGATTGCCGATCTCCCAGCACCGGGGACGAAGCGCTGGGTGATTCGCCGCAAGGCCGAAGTCGTCGCCGCCGTTCGCGGCGGGCTCCTGTCGCTCGAGGAAGCCTGCAGCCGCTACACGCTGACGGTCGAGGAATTTCTCGCCTGGCAATATTCGATCGATCGCCACGGCCTCGCCGGCCTGCGCACGACCCGTATCCAGCAATATCGCCAGTAGACTTCACCGTCTACGGCCACTGCCTGATTTTGCCCCCGCCCCGCCTCGACAGCGGACGGGGTAGAAGCATTTCGCTTCATCGACACGACGCGTTGCCCCAACGGTCTCTGCCTGGCCCCCAATTTTGCCGCGCGGAGCCGCTCGGCTGCGTTAACCAGATAGTAACCATTCGGCGGGCATGATTCGGATGACCAGGCGGTGCCCTGGTGCCGTCATGCGGCTGCCGCGATCGCGGCAACGCTTGGCGGTTGGGGGCGAATCATTCAGGCTCGTTTGCTGCGATCGGCGCGCGTTTCGAGGCGTCGATTGGTCAAGCACCGGTTTCCGGGTCCAGGAGCCAAGAGATGGCTATGCCGAGCGTCGCGCATCAGCGCAGCCCCATGCGTTTTCGGGGCCGGTCCTACATGGCTTTCGCGCTGACCCCCGAGCCCCCCATCGTCGACTGGCTCACCGAGCTCGACACCTGGATTCGCAGCTCGGCCGGCTTCTTCGTCGGCCGCCCGGTGGTTCTCGACCTCGCCGCGGTGACGCTCACGACCCCCGCCATTGCCCATCTGATCGCCGAGCTCGGAGCCCGCAACATCAGAATCATGGGGATTGAGGGCATCGAAGCGGACAAGCTCGGACCGGGACTCCCGCCGCTGTTGAAGGGGGGCCGGGCAGCGACCGTCGAGGCCGTCGATTCCGCCTCCCCCAACAAGCCGGCCGCCGCCGCGCGCAAGGAGCCGAGCTCGCTCCTGCTGGAGACGCCGGTGCGCTCCGGACAGTCGGTGTTCTTTCCCGACGGCGATGTGACCGTGCTCGGCTCAGTCGGCTCCGGCGCCGAGGTCATCGCCGGCGGCTCGATCCACATCTACGGCACCCTGCGCGGCCGCGCCATGGCCGGCATGTCGGGCAACCGGCAGGCGCGCATCTTCTGCAGCAAGATCGAGGCGGAGCTGCTGGCGATCGACGGCTTCTACCGCACGGCGGAGGACCTCGACTCCGCCCTGCGCGGGCGTCTGGTTCAGGCTTGGCTCAACGGCGAAGTCCTGATGGTGACGGCCATGGATTGAGGCAGCGTTGAGGCGGCACAGCGTTGGATTGACACAGATTCGGAGAGACCAAATGGGCAAAGTCATCGTCGTGACATCGGGTAAAGGCGGCGTCGGCAAGACGACTTCGACGGCTGCACTCGGCGCGGCGCTGGCGCGGGCTGGGGAGAACGTCGTGGTGGTCGACTTCGATGTCGGCCTGCGCAATCTCGATCTCGTGATGGGGGCCGAGCGGCGGGTCGTCTACGACCTCATCAACGTGGTGCAGGGCGTCGTCAAGCTGCCCCAGGCGCTGATCCGGGACAAGCGCATCGAAACACTGTTCCTGCTGCCGGCATCGCAGACCCGCGACAAGGACGCGCTCACCGAGGAAGGGGTCGGACGCGTGATCGCGGAGCTGCGCACGAAATTCGATTGGGTGATCTGCGACAGCCCGGCCGGCATCGAGCGGGGCGCCACCCTCGCCATGCGGTTCGCCGATGCCGCCGTCATCGTCGCCAATTCGGAAGTGTCGTCGGTGCGCGACTCCGACCGGATCATCGGCCTGCTCGATTCCAAGACCGTGAAGGCGGAGAAGGGCGAGCGCATGGAGAAGCACCTGCTGATCACCCGCTTCGACTCCGCACGCGCGGCGCGCGGCGAGATGCTGGCCATCGAAGACGTGCTCGAGATCCTGTCGGTCCCGCTGCTCGGCATCATCCCGGAAAGCGAGGCGGTGCTGCGGGCGTCCAATCTCGGCACGCCCGTCACCATCTGCAGCGCCGACAGCGCGCCGGCGCGCGCCTATACCGCGGCGGCCCGGCGGCTCGGCGGCGAAGACATCGCAATGACCATTCCCACCGACAAGAGGGGCTTCTTCAACAAGCTGTTCGGGCGGAGGGCGGCATGAACCTGTTCCGCTTCTTTCGACCGGCAGCCTCCGCGCCGGTGGCGCGCGAGCGGCTGCAGATCCTGCTCGAATACGAGCGCAAGCAGGGCAGCCAGACCGATCTGTTCGCAGTGCTGCGCGCCGAGATCCTCGATGTGGTCAGCCGGCACGTCAACGTCGACCCCGACAAGGTTCAGGTCACGGTGGATCGCGGTCCTAAATTCTCGACGCTGGCCGTCGATATCGAGATACCCAATTCCGGCGGCAAGGTGCGTGCCCACGCCTGAGCAGCGCGGCGGCCACGGCCTTGTTAGAAAAGATCAGAGCGCCGTCGAGGTGACCCGACGGCGCTCTGATCGCGTCGATCCCCGCATTGTTCGCGGATCGTTTTGAATGCGTCGATTGCTGCGGTAACCGGCCTTACGGCTTCCGCCGCAGCCGATCGCACTGATCCCCGGACCGTTCGCGGGGCGTGGCTGATGCCGCGTCAGCGGCCCTGCACGCCTTAACGCACCACCACGCCACGGCGTCGGACCACCGCCGCCGGGCGCCGAACCACCGCACCGCGGCGAACGACCACGTAGTCATAGGCGCCCGCTACGCATGCGGCGTTGTAAACACCACCGACGCATGCCGCTGCGTTCGCGGCCGGCGCCTGTACCAGGACGATAAATGACGTAGTCAGTGCAACGAGAAGATATTTCATTTCCGTGATCCTCCTCAGGACGAGTGGCGACGGCGTTGCGTACACGCGTTGCGCCGTCGCCGCCTATGCGAAAACCGACATTTTGCCCAGCGCCTCCGCAACAGCACTAATTTTCGGCGCACGCTGAACAAAAATTCAGGTTCCACGCGCGCCACGCTGATTCAACCGCGGAGTGGCGGGCGCTATTGCATGAACCAGCCGTGACTGACGACGATGGACTGGCCGGTCAGCGCGTTCGAGCCGAATGAAGCCAGGAAGAGCGCGGTTTCCGCCACGTCATCCACCGTGGTGAACTCGCCGTCCACTGTCTCCTTCAGCATGACGTTCTTGATCACGTCCGCCTCCGAGATGCCGAGTTCCTTGGCCTGCTCGGGAATCTGCTTTTCGACCAGCGGGGTGCGCACGAAGCCGGGGCAGATCACGTTGGCGCGCACGCCGTGTGCGGCCCCTTCCTTGGCGACCACCTTCGCAAGCCCGATGAGGCCGTGCTTCGCCGTGACATAAGGCGCCTTGAGGACCGAGGCTTCCTTCGAATGCACCGAACCCATGTAAATGACGCTGCCGCTGCCCTGCTTGTACATCTGGCGGAGCGCGGCGCGGGTGGTGAGGAACGCGCCGTCGAGATGAATCGCGAGCAGCTTCTTCCATTTGGCGAATTCGAAATCGACGATCGGCGCGACGATCTGGATGCCGGCATTGCTGACGAGTACGTCGATGCGGCCGAACGTCTTGATCACTTCGGCCGTGCCGGCTTCCACCTGCTCTTCATTGGTGACGTCCATCGCCACCCCGATGACGCGCTTGCCGGTCGGATCGAGCTCCTTCGCGGTGGCATCGGCCGCCTTCTTGTCGAGGTCGGCGATTGCGACCTTGGCGCCTTCGCGCGCGAACACGGTGGCGATTTCCTTGCCGATGCCGCTCGCGGCACCGGTGATGATGGCAACCTTGTCTTGCAGACGCATCGCATTGTCCTTTTCGAAGAGTCGGCCGTCAGGCCAGGTAGTCATGAACGACCTTGCCCAACCCGAGCGTCAGGTCGGCGAGGATGTGTGTGGCGGAAACGACTTCGAGCACCGGCAGTTCCTCGAGCGGGGCAAGTGCGTGGGAATACAGCTCGAGCGCGGCGGGCCCGGTCCAGGCGCCCTTCAGATCGATGTCGGTGAGATGGTATTCGACGATCTCGCAGATGCGCGGCGTCCCATCGACGTGAGGGATGATCTTGAGCAGGAAATTGGACGCCGCCATCGAGGCCTTGACCGCGGCGAGATCGGCCGCCTTGTGCTTGTAGCCCATGGAGCCGAAGGCGATGCGCAACGAGCCGTAGTGCAACTCGCCGACCAGGGTGTCGATCTCCGCGCGCAACGACGGCTTGGCCAGCTTCTTGGGAAAGCCCCAGAGCTCGCGGCCGCCGGCGATGGGCGGATGATCGTCGAGAAACATGCAGTGGGAGTAGCCGCCCTTGCGGCCCTGGAACGACACCGGAATGACCTGGCCGCTCTCGGTGTAATCGCCGAAGCCGGTCGAGTCCGGCATGCGGATGAACTCGAAGTTGACCAGCGGCGCCTCGACCTTGAGCGGTTCCGGCACGAGCGCGCGCAGCTTTTCGGGATCGGTGCGATAGGTGATGATGAGGTATTCGCGATTGACGAATCGATACGGGCCGATCGGATAGGCCGGGCTCGTCAACGGCATCGCAAACGCCCGGCTGCGTACTTCACTCTCTTTCATCGCGCATCACCTTTCAAAGCGGAGCGAGCCGATCATGCAATCGACTCCGCTAATCCCATTGATTCTTTTCGAAGTCGAACGTTCGGACGCCTTGCGCCCGGTCGGGGAGCTGGAGCACTTCCGGATGGCTGAGCGTGCGCGCGGCATCGTCATAGCCGGTCTGCCAGTGCTCCTCCATGGTCCGGCGGGAGAACTCGAAGTCCTTGGCGATGCCCTCGTATTTTCTGGAGCGATAGATCAGGTGGACGATGTTGCAGACCTTGTCATCGCCCTCTGCCTCCAGCAATTTCACGTCTTCCAGATTGCGCATTTCGGGCGGAAGCTGCTTGACGACGTTGGTGAAGGCCTGACGGAGCCTCTGGGCGTTCTTGACGTGATTGGTCGCCGCCCTGGTGCGGCTGGAAAATACGATTTCCTTGTGCCGCACCTCGGCGTCCAGCAGGTCGCGAGGCAGCTCACCGCGCGCATTCCAGAGATCGATTTGAAAGGCGAGCGTATCCTGCCGCGGCCGGGAGTCGAGCACCCACTGCAGCGGCGTGTTGGATACGAGCCCGCCATCCCAGAAATATTCCCCCTCGATCTCCGTGGCGGGAAAGCCGGGAGGCAGGGATCCGCTGGCCATCACATGCTCCGGCCCGATGCGGTGCGTCGTGTTGTCGAAGGATACGAAATTGCCGGACTTCACATTCACCGCGCCGACGCTGAAGCGCATCTCGTTGGAATTGATGCGGTCGAAATCCACCAGGCGCAGCAGAGTGTCTCTCAATGGAGCCGTGTCGTAGTGGCTCACGGATTCGACATCGCTGGAAGGCCAGAGCAGCGGCGACGGAATGCGGGGCTGGAAGAAGTTAGGCGCGCCGAACATCAGGACGCCGAATGCACGCGTCTGATTGAGGAAGCGCCGAAAGTCGTCCGCGAACTCGACCGACCTTAGATACGGTGCGCCCAGCGGCGAGTTGCTGACGGCCTCCCAGAATTCCCGCAATTTCTCGATTCGCCGTTCCGGCGGATTTCCCGCGATCAGGGCCGAATTGATGGCGCCGATCGAAATGCCGGCGACCCAGTCGGGATGAAGATTTGCCTCGGCAAGCGCCTGGTAGACCCCGGCCTGATACGAGCCCAAGGCGCCGCCGCCCTGCAGCAACAGGGCGATGCACTCGAACGGGGGGCGTTCCGCTACCCCATGCAATCGGGCTTTGCTCGGTGACGCGGTGAGCATTCGGGTGGTCCTTGCTCGCTTTCGGATGACGTTTGCAACGGTCCCGAGCACCAGCGGCTCGATTGCCAACGGCGCATGCTACCCCCGAATTGTTTCAATTTGGCTTATGCACCGGGCGTCCGCATTTCGGGACGGTGTAGCCTCCATACGATGATGTGACCGGGGGCCGTCGCCGCCGGATGAACCTCAGGTGAGGCCCCTGGCGCCCCCATTCTTGAAGGGCTCCGCCGCCTTGAGGGTCGCCTGCTGGCTGAGCGACGCCAACTCCTTCGCCTGCGCAGTCAGCACCGCGAGTTGCTGCCGGGCGTGCCTGTTCGTTATTTCGACCAATTCCGTGGGCGATTTCACGCCGGAAAGCTCGCGGGCGTAATTGAAAGCCGCTTCATTGTTGACTTGGGCGAACTCGAGCAGCTTGGCGTTGTAACGGGCGGCCGATTGCAAAGCCGTCAAATAGGCGTTCTCGACGAACTCTCTCGTCTTCTCGGTGGCGCCGTTCATTTTTTCGAAGGGGCTTTCCTCTTTGGCGGACATCGTGCGTCTCCATAAAGCAGGACAAGGCAATAGACCGAGGCTCTTCGCCTCCGCATGATCAAACCGTCCAGTCGCATCAGCCAAGTTCTGAAAGACATCAAGTCTTGGAGGCATCACGTCTTGAACGTACCAAGTCTTGAAGGCATCACGTCGTGCGCTCACAGAACTGATGGTTTGTCACGGGTACGCACTCTGACACTATGCAAAAGCTGACGCAACGAGTGAGCCTCCCGACATGCAGGTCAGGGCAATTCTCCGGCGCGCCGGCGCTGCGTCGAATTGGCGGGAACCGGCCGCCGCGAGGTCGGTCGGCAGGGTCGGGGCGGACTATGCATGGACCCGATATCGTGTTGATATCCCATGGCGACTTCCCGTGGCGACGTGGCCGACTTGCCTGATGATATTCATCGCGATTGTCCGGCCAAATCGATTAAATTTGCAAACCGCAAGACCGGATCGATATCGATGAACCTGACGCGGCCAATCACCTTCTGGATTGCAATGTGCGCGGCCGTTATTGCGGTCATCGTGCTGTTGCGCGAAATTCTGCTGCCGTTCGTCGCCGGCCTGGTGCTCGCCTATCTGTTCAATCCGCTGGCCAACCGGCTCGAGCGGCTTGGTCTGAACAAACTCCTTGCGGCCCTGATCATCATCGGCCTGTTCATCGTCGGCTTTGTCGCGCTGGTTTCGCTCACCGCCCCCATCATCGCCCGGGAACTTGCCTATTTCCTGGACAATTTGCCGATCTACTTCGGGCAGCTGAAGGCTCTGACCTCCGATCCGGGCCGCCCGTGGCTGCGCAAGATCGTTGGAGAAGGCCTCGCCAGTGCCGAGCAGTCGATCGGCGAGTTGGCGAGCTTGGGTGCGGACTGGTTCGGCAGCCTTTTGCGCTCCGTCTGGACCGGCGGCCGCGCGCTGATCTCGGTCTTCTCGCTCGCCATCGTCACCCCGGTGGTTGCCGGCTATCTCATCTATGACTGGAACAACATGCTCGCCGCGGTCGACAACTGGACGCCGCCACCGCGCCGCCCGACCGTACGGGCGCTCGCGCACGAGATCGACGACACCATCGGCGGATTCGTGCGCGGCCAGGGCACGCTCTGCCTCATCCTGTGCGTTTTTTATGCGGTGGCGCTGTCGCTGGCCGGCCTCAATCACAGCCTCCTGATCGGCCTGGCTGCGGGCTTCATCAGCTTCGTCCCCTATCTCGGCTCGATCACCGGGCTGGTGGTGGCGACATGCGTAGCGATCGCGCAATTCTGGCCGAGTTGGCCGTCGATCGTCGTCGTGCCCATCATCTTCTTCGCCGGCCAGACCGTGGCGGACTATGTGCTGTCGCCCTATCTGGTCGGCCGGCGCGTCAATCTGCACCCGGTGTGGATGATTTTCGCGCTGTTCGCATTCGGATACGTGTTCGGGATCGTCGGGCTTCTGCTCGCGGTGCCGCTCGCGGCGGCATGCCGCGTACTGCTGCGCTACGCGCTGGAGCAATATTATGCGAGCCCGCTTTATACCGAGCAGCCGGAGGCGTCGCCTTCGCTCGAGAAAACCGGCTAAAGCATGATCCCGAAAAGTTGCAGACTTTTCGGACAAGATCATGCTCAAAATCAATGACTTTAGAGCGCTATCCGATTCAATCTGAAACGATAGCGCTCGAAAACGGCGTCATCGCGCCGCGGCGTCTTCCTTGGTGAAGTGCCACCAAAGCGGCACGCCGATTCCGACCACGACGACGATCACCAGCGAGATGAGCAGCGCCGACTGCTGAAGCCAGGCGATCGCGGGAACCCCGAGCGCGAGGATGACGCCGACGAGGCAAATCCGCCAGGATGCGATGTGAACGCCTGCTGTGAACGCGCCCAGCGCGAGCAGCGTGAGGACGTAGAGGGCGCGCGAGTTGGTGCTCATCATCTGCCCGACGTCGGCGACATACAGGAGATTCATAGCCGCCAGCACCGCGCCCCAGTGAAGAACCTGCGTCCACACCAGATGCAGTCGCTCGTCGCGTCCCTTGACGGCCGACCACCGCGTCACCACGCAGACAGCCCCGATGAAAGGAGCGAGCGCGAACCAGTAGAGGGTTATCGGCGTTCGGGTGACGCTCGTATAAGCGACACCGAACAGCGCGAGGACCAGCATCGCGAGATAAGGCCACTCCCTGATCAGAAAGTGACGAAGATTTACCGGCCACGGGCTCGGCTCTTGCTCGGGTGTCGGCCCATGCCGAGGGGCCGGCTCATGCTGAGGGGTCGGCTCATGCTCGTGCGACGGCAAATCGATCATGCTTCAGCCCCAGAGCATGATCCCGAAAAGTTGCGGACCTTTCGGACCGGATCATGCTCAAAAAAAATATTACAGCACCATCTGATCCAATTTTGAACGATGGCGCGCTGGATCGTTATCCGGAATCGTCATGGCCGGGCTTGTCCCGGCCATCTCGACTTTAGAAGCAGCCTGCCCTCCTGATCGAGATCGCCGGGTCAAGCCCGGCGATGACGTCTGTGGATGGGTCGATCGCGTCCAAACATGCTCTGCGGCGCCATCAGGAGCGCTGACGCGTCAGCGCGCCAGCGAAGCTACATGCACGCTTTGCGGCAGCGCGGAGATGCAGCGGCCGATGACATGGGCCATGCGGGGGGCGGCATAGGGGCTGAACGCGCCTTCGCAACCGTCCGGCATCGGGGTCTCGGGTGACGCCGTCGGCGCGGCGGGCTCAGACTCGGCTACCGGAGGGGCCGGAACGGCGCGCGCGGGGGCGCGCTTGGCGACGGTGGTCACGTGGTTGATGGGATCGGCCCGGTAAAGCACCTGTCCGTCGCGGTCTCGCAGCGTGATCGCGGCATCGAGGCGGCCGTTCACTTCGACCTCGACGACCGGAATTTCGGCACCGCTCCGGCCGAACGGACGCACCAGCATGTTGCCCTTGTGAGATCGCTCGACCGCCGCAGCCGGCGACACAAAACCGTCGGTGCGCGGGGCGGTCGAATAAAGGCTGGCGCCCGCCCACGCACCGAGAGGAATTGCGCAGATGGCAGCAGGGATCAACTGAAACGCCAACCGCATGACACTCTCCGAAGATATAAGGCTCTTGTTGTTGATTACGCTAGGAACGGTATGCGCCGCAGGCGAGCTGCAGGCGCGGCATCACCACCACCACCCTTTGGGTTGTTTGGAGCTGTAGTAGGTCCTGTCTGAGCTCGGCCGGCTCACGGACCGGCGCGGCGCTCCGTCATAGGCATAAGCGTTGAGCGGCACGTCGTTCAGATTGTCCCCGAAGCCACGGACCACGGCCAATGCCTTGCTCTTGGAGTGCGAAGCCGTCCGCGACTTGGATACGGGCGCCTTGGTCGGTGCCGACGCCGGTGACTCGGCTTGCGGTGCCGGCTCGGCTGCCTGCGCGGCTTCGACAGCCGGCTGCGGCGCGACTGCCGGCATCTGCCGGGTCATCCCGACCGTCGTAGGCTGCGTCACTGGCGAAGGCTGCGTCACCGTCGAAGGCTGCACGGCGGTGGCCGCCGGGCGCTTGTCGGGAGGCGGGACGTTTGCGCTGACCTTCTGGGCGCCGTCGGTCTTGGCCTCAGCGGCTTCCGCCCGCGGCGCGGTCCATTCGAGGCACTTGCGATCCGCATTCGGCCAGGCCTGCATGCTGCACGGCAGCGCCGGCGGGTCGGCAATGCGCGCGCTGGCGAGGGCCGCCGTCTGCTGCCCCTCATCGGTCGGGCCGAGCAGACAAAGCCCGGCGTAACCGCCGACCATGCCGGCAACGAACAAGGCAGTGATGGAACCAGCAAACGAACTCATCTATCTCTCCTTCCGGTGCGACCGCGCAGGCCGATCCTCGGCCCCCGGCATCGCGCCGATCAATTGAACGAGCCGACCGTTTTCCGCGGCTGCCCGGCGGTAACTGCGGAAGGCGACGCTGGTTGCCAGCCGGCCCGGCGCCGCTGCGCGGCTTCCCGGATCGCCTCGATCGACATCCGCAACGCCGTCGCCTTTGCCGCGGACGCCACGCCGGCCACCGGCTTGGTCTCGCGCGAAACAACCTTGACGGACTCGACCTTGGCCGTGCGCTTGCGGCGGGCGGTGACGACCTGCGCGAGCATGCCGACCGCCTTGGCGGCGGCTTCGTCGGTGACGGTGCCGGCAGCGTCGCCGGCGAGGCCTACCCGCACCGCACCGCTGGTCAGGGACCGCAGGTAGCCTGGGCTCATGCAGTAGCGCGCCAGCGCCCACTGCAGGTGCTCCTTGTTGATCTCGGGCACCGCCTCGTAGATGTCGGCGGCAATCCCGATCTTGAGCGGCCTGCGTCGGCCTTCGAACATGAAAAACGCAGCCGGAAACCGATCGGCCAGCAGGGTAACGGTGGCCAAAACCGCGGCCTTGCGCTTGCGGGATGTCATGACGCTGCCCTTTGTCGTTTTCTTTATTTGTTTGAATTTGTTTGACCAACGCGGCTTTTGCCGTCGCCGAACCTACTTCCAGAACCTTTCGACCTACCGAATCGTCATGGGCAATTTCTAACGTGCCCGTTGACGATCACTTTCCCGTCATTTCATTGAATCCGACGAACCGGGTGCAGAAAACGGATGCGCGGAGCACGAGGCACACCGTCGAGCGGCCGCCCCGAGGCGCCGTTTGCGATGTCCTGGCTCCGACTTTCGCTCTCATACGCCCCACTCCGCAGGATGCGATTAAGCTTCTGTTAACTTCTGTCTCTTGATTAAGAACGAAGGTTCAAACCCGCTATGCAAAAAATGACCGCAGGGGCCCCGGGGATGCGATTCACATCTTCGCCGGCGGCGTACCCGCACACCTTCGCAGGCGCGGGATACAGTCCGAACGCTGCCGATGGTCCAGTGGCCAATCGTTGGCCGCCGGCCAAACCGGCCCAAGGGGTTCGAAAGAATGTCGCTAGGAATAGGGTCCTCAGGGACTACCCGCGACATCCGTGCATGGTTAACGTCGAAGGCCCATCGCCGTTCCCAGGGAAGCAAAGGGGTTACCCCAAACCAGATGAAGGACGAGGGCGCCATCCTGCTCGCGAGAGGTACCCGGCTGCAGACGGGCGCCCTCCGTGCCCGCACCATCCTCGAGAACGGCCGCCGCCTCGAGGCGGACGCACTGTGCATGTCGACCGATGAATTCCTGCGGCTCATTCCGATAACGGCGCGGCCATGATCGATCCCGCCGCCTTCCTTGCCATTCTCGAACGGAACGGTGTCGCGTTCTTCACCGGCGTGCCCGATTCCCTGCTGCAGCCGTTTTGCGCCCATCTGTTCGACACGGTGCCGGCAGAGCGTCACGTCATCGCCGCCAATGAAGGCAGCGCCGTCGGGCTCGCCGCCGGTTATCATCTCGCAACCGGCGCCGTCGGTTGCGTCTACCTGCAGAATTCCGGGCTGGGCAACGCCGTCAATCCGCTCGCGTCGCTGATGGACGCGGAGGTTTACAGCATCCCGGCGCTCCTCTTGATCGGCTGGCGCGGCGAGCTTCGCGACGGCAGGCAGCTCAATGACGAGCCGCAGCACGTCAAACAGGGGCGGATCACCCTCGATCTGCTCGACTGCCTCGACATCCCTTATGCCGTGCTCGATGCCGGGTGCAGCGAATTCGGCGAGGTGGCCGGCCGCCTGATCGATCAGGCGAGGACCCAGTCGCGCCCGGTCGCCCTCGTGGTGCGCAAGGGCACGTTTGCGAGCGGCGAATTCGACGCACCGCAGTCGCTTTATCGCCTCACCCGCGAGGATGCGCTGAAGGCGGTGGTGGCCGCCCTGCCCGACGATGCCGTCGTGGTCAGCACCACCGGCAAGGCGTCGCGTGAGCTTTACGAGATACGCCTCGCAGCGGGCCGCGCGCCCGACCGCGACTTTCTCACCGTGGGCGCCATGGGCCACGCCCTGCAGATCGCGTCCGGCATCGCGCTGGCGCGGCCGGAAAAGACCGTCGTGTGCATCGACGGCGACGGCGCACTGATCATGCACATGGGCGGCATGACCACGAGCGCGGCGCTGCCCAATCTCCTGCACATCGTGATCAACAACGGCAGCCACGAATCCGTCGGCGGCCAGCCGACCAGGGGATTCGCCGTCGACATGCCGGCCCTGGCGCGGGCGTGCGGCTATGCCGCGGCATGGCGCGTGGCCGACGGCGCCGACATCGGCCGCGATATCGGCAAGGCCCTTTCCACGGGCCGTTCAGCATTCCTCGAGATCCGCACCTGCTCCTCGTCCCGGGCAGACCTCGGACGCCCCAAGGAAGCTCCGAAGAACGCCAAGCAGGGATTCATGCGATCGCTCGGGGCCGGCCGGTAGGGCGCTACGATTTCGGGCAATCGCGCTCTCGTTGCCGCTGCCCCTGAATTGCCGCCTTGCAACGATTACCGTCACGCCGCGGAGACCCAAGATGGCAAGCTTGATCGCCCGGGTGACGGCGCTGGCGGTCCGCCTTATGCGGGTCGGCGCCCGGTTCGTCGACGAGCGCACCCTTGCGGAGCACCTCGAGCACAACCGGGTCGGGCCGGAGCGCCCGTCGGCCGCGATGCGGCGGCGGTTCGACGTTTCTTCGCGGACATTGAACGGGTACGAGGTCTTCACCGTCGCGCCGCGCGCGGGCCGAGGAAATCTCAACCCCGGCCATGTGATGTACATTCATGGCGGGGCCTATGTGGAAGGCATCTTCCGGTGGCACTGGTACTTCATCGCCGAGATGGTGGAACGGCTGGGGATGACGTTCACGGTGCCGCTCTATCCCCTGGCGCCCGAGCATGATTGCGCGGCGGCCAGCGCCGTCGTCCTCGGCGTGTATCGCGATCTCCTCGGCCATTGCGACCCGTCTCAGCTGGTGGTGATGGGCGATTCCGCCGGCGGGGGCCTGGCGATGTCGCTCATCGCCCAGGCGATCGCCGCGGGACTTGCCGGGCCGGCGGCGCTGGTCCTGCTGTCTCCCTGGCTCGACGTCACCATGACGGACCCGACGCAACAGGAGCTCGAGAAGGTCGATCCGCTGCTGGTGCGCGCGGGCCCGAAGGCGGCGGGGCGCTGGTATGCCGGCGCCATGTCGACCGCCGATCCCCGCGTCAGCCCGCTCTACGGCGAGATCGCGGGCTTGCCGCCGATCCTGATGTTCTGCGGCACCCACGACATCCTCGTCGCCGATGCCCGGCGGCTCGCGGCGCGCGCGGCGGCGGAAGGAACCGACGTCGAGTACCACGAGGAACCCGGCCTGATGCACGTCTATCCGCTGCTGTTCTTCCCGGAATCGCGCAAGGCCCAGGACCGGATCGTGGCGTTCGTGCGCGACGCCGTCGAGAAAGCGCAACCAGGGTCGGCGTCGCCGCCGCGGCGGCACGACAGCCGCACCGTGAATTAGCTCGGCGCAAGCGGCGTGGAGGGCCGCACCCGGCTCCGCGCCAGGACAGCCAGGCTGACGTGTTGCTTCAGATCAATGTTTGACTGCACTTGAATCGATATCTTGAAATTACGAACAGAGCTGTGTGGGCGCTGGCATTTTCTCTCCCTATTGCGTTTCCGGCCGCGATAAGCGCGGGCACTTTAGGATGGACCCGGAGGAGGCGCGCCGATGATGAAGTTCCCGCCCTTCATCCCGATCGCCGCAGGCCTTTGCGCGATGTGTCTGTTCGCAGCAACGGGTGCGAACGCAAAAGGAGGGAGCCCGGGCTTCCATAGCTTTTTGCACCAGGATGCGGTGCCGTTTGCGCGGCCTTCGCATTCGTGCGGGAGTTTCGCCTGGACGCAACGGCATCTTTTCGTTCGCACACGGACTTGTCTCTCCGAGGTCTATCATCATGCGAGGGGAGAGAGCTTCCGCTGAGGCCGACTACGCAATGCCACGATGGGAACCATCTGTTAGGGTCGCGCCGTTACCCTCCAGCGCCCGCGGGCGCTGCCTTACTCGCGCCACTCCACGGTAGCCCGCCGGGGGCTGATTCAAAACGAACCAAGGAGGAAACATGTCCAAGATCTACCTGCTCCCGATTGCCGCCGCGCTCCTGATCGCGCCGGCAATGTTTGCGCGTGTCCAGGCCAGTCCGCTCATCCAGCATGGCCTGGAAGCTGCCGTTCCCGAGTCCATCGCGGAACCCGTGCGTGGTGGTGGCGGTCGCGGCGGAGGCTTCCGCGGTGGCGGCTACCGGGGCGGCGCGGCAGTCGCTCGTGGCGGCGTCTATCGCGGCGGCGGTGCAGCGATTCGCCGCGGCGCCGTCGGCGTGGGTGTCGGCGTGGGCGTGGCCGCCGGCGCGCGCCGCGTCGGCGGGCGCTATTACGGCGGCACCTGGTACGGCACCGGACGACATTGGTACGGCGGCCGGTGGTGGCCCTATGGCGTCGGCACCTGTTGGGCGTCGACCCCGATCGGCTACGTCTGGGTCTGCGGCTGAAATCGGATCAAGACGGAGGGCGGGATTTTCCCGCCCTCCGCCGAGCTGGTGCGCATTTGCATTAGATCTTATGGCGGCGATGTCCGCCCTGTCCGCTGCGGCGTGAAACGGGATGGCCGTCGTGGTGGCCACGATGTCCGCCGCCGGGGTGTCCGGCGGGCTCCTTCATGATCCGCTTGATCGAGCGGGCGCAACGCCCGCACTGCGCATCGCAGCCGAGGCAACGATAGAGCTCGCCCGTGGTGCGCGGCGGCGGCTCCGCGACCATCGCGGTTCGCACCTCGTGATCGCTCAGAACGTTGCAGGAGCAGATGATCATCGGGTCGGCTCGGATCGGCGATCGACGGGCGCATCCATGGGACGCCGGCCGATGGCGCGTCAGTGCTTTGCGGGGCTGCGTGGAACGGTCTGCCCCTCGAGTTCCAATTCGACGAAGATATCGGCGTTGGGGCAGAATTCCGGGGCGATGCAGCTTGCTGATGCCGATCCCAGCCACGCGGCGCAGGCGTGAACCGACCCGCACGTCTGGCAGGCGCGAACGGCTGATGCGTACATCAGGCCGTAGCGCGGTATCACGCCGGCGCCCAGCTCAATTCCAAGACGCTCCAGCATCTTGTAGACCTCCAATTCACGAAGATCGCACTTGCCAGAGGTATCCATCGCTGATCTCCCGCTGCTGCCTATAATCAGTAGCGCAGCAACGGCTGCTCGCATTTGAGGTACATCAAGCCCGGAAAGACGTGGTGTGGCTTCAATGATCCGACCAACTGGCATCGCGCTCGCGGCCTGCTTCGCGTTGGTGCCGACGCAAGCCGGCGCCGCGCCGCTCCTCGACGGCGCTGTCCTGTCGTGGCCGTGGTCCTTGCCGTTCATCGGCATCCTGCTCTCGATTGCAACCGGGCCCCTGCTGTTTCCGCGACTCTGGGCGCGCCATTACGGCAAGATCGCCGCCGGCTGGTCGGCGCTCACGCTCGCGGCGATCGCCTTCGCGTTCGGCGCGGCGACGGCGCTCGACGCGTTTCTTCATGCGATGCTGCTCGACTACATGAGCTTCATTGCGCTTCTGTTCTCGCTCTATGTGGTGGCCGGCGGCATCCTGGTGACCGGCAATCTGCACGGAACTCCGGCCGGCAATGCCGGAATGCTTCTGTTGGGCACCGTGCTGGCGAGCTTCGTAGGCACCACCGGCGCCGCCATGATCATCGTGAGGCCCCTGATACGGGCGAACCAGGATCGCCGTCACAATGCGCATGTGCTGGTGTTCGCCATATTCCTGGTCGCCAATATCGGCGGCGCGCTGACGCCGCTCGGCAACCCGCCGCTGTTCGTCGGATTCCTGCGCGGCGTCGAGTTCTTCTGGCCGGCGCAGCACCTGCTTGCCGCGGCGTGCCTCCTCACTGGAATGATCCTCGCGATATTCCTGGGCGTCGACGCCTGGTACTACCGCCGGGAGCATCCGCACGTCATATCCCACCATAAGACCCGGACGACGGTGATCCGCATCCGCGGCTGGATCAATGTCTATCTGATCGGCGCCATCGTCGCGGCGATCCTGCTGTCGGTCACCTGGAAGCCGGACATCGTCTTCCATCTTCGCGGCGCCGACCTGGAATTGCAGAACCTGGTGCGCGACGCTGTCGTCGTTTTGGTCGCCGTCGTCTCGCTGTGGCTCACGCCGGCAGAGCACCGCGAGGCCAACGGCTTTTCCTGGGAGCCGATCCGCGAGGTGGCGAAGCTGTTCGCCGGCATCTTCGTCTGCATCATCCCGATGCTGGCGATGTTGAACGCCGGTCCGCGCGGCGCCTTTGCGTGGATGCTGGCGCTGACGTCCGACGGCGGCAGCGCGCACAGCCTCGCCTATTTCTGGCTCAGCGGAATGCTTTCGGCCTTTCTCGACAACGCCCCGACCTATTTGATGTTCTTCGAGTTCGCCGGCGGCGACGCCCGCGAGCTGATGGGACCGCTCGCCGGCACGCTTGCGGCGATCTCGCTGGGCGCGAGCTCCATGGGCGCCATGACGTATGTGGGCAACGCCCCGAACCTGATGATCTACGCCATGGCGGTCGAACGCGGGATTGCGATGCCGAGTTTCTTCGCCTTCATGGCGTGGTCGGGCGCGGTATTGGTGCCGGTCTTCGCGATCGTCGGATGGGTGTATTTCGGCTGATCGATCGGACGCGCCAGCACGGCATCCGCCGACTTGCCCGAGCCGACGGCCACTGGTGCTCATCGATACGGAAGACACCGCGCCCGGCGAGCCTGCGTCATTCAGCCAAGTGGAGCTCGGCCATGACAGCGCGGGCAGTGGCTTCATCCAGCGGCTTGAAGTCGAACAGGCCGCGCTCGTCCGCGCCCGCCGAGATCGCGGATGAGATCAGCATGCCCGTCAGTCCGGCGACCGCGCCGCTGCTTTGGATCCATTGGCCCTTCTCGTTCATGTCGAGGCGAAAGTAGTAGGTACGCCCGGGCAGTACGGAGATTTCCTGCTGGGAGGCGCGAAACAAATCCCCGGGCCGCGCGAAAAAGAGCCGGTGCTGCCCCGCGGGACGGTCGAGGTAGACGAACGTGCCGGTCTTGAGATTTCCCATGGGGGTCTCGTCCAGATAGGCCTGCCATCCGGTATCGAAAAGCCCGCCAAAAGCCCTGTCGCGAAGGACGAAGACGCGCGCGAGACCGGGCTTCGGCGCGGCAAGCGCATCCAACGTGGCGCCCGTCCTGATAGGGGCGCAACCGGCAAACACGGCGACGATGGCCAGCACCAGCACGGTTCGCCAAGGTTCTATCGCTGCTTGGATGACGGAAAAGATGCGCCCAGCCGATACGGACTCGCAGGCAATACTCATCAATGCGCCCCCCTCATCAATCCGCCCCCAAAGATCCCGCCCCGGTACCCTGCCAGGATACCCACAGGGCAGAAAGGGCGCAACCTTGAAGTGCACTTGCGGGTAGCTCGCTCGGCCGCCACACGAAGCCTGTATCGCTTGCCTATGCCGTAAGAAGAACCGCCCTTGGACGATTCTTTGCCGCAATTGCTCTGTCTTCTGCGTCTGGAGTTTGGGGGACGCGGATGGCTGGGTGCCGCCCGCGCCGGATTAAGGGACGGGGGAATCTTGGTTCACGTCGAGATGCGCGCGATCTGCGCGGGGGTCGCGGCGCTGGCTGTGGGGTTTGGCGCAGGATTGTGGGGGGCGCTCTGGGTCGGCCAGGCTAATGCCGGACTGGAGACTTTGCCCGCACGCGCAGCAATTTCCGAATCGGCCCGGCCGAACAGCTTCCGGCGCGCCTCGGGGTCGCAAACGCCTGACGGTTCGGCCGTGCGCGTGGCGAGTTTAGCCACGGGGGTTGGGTTCGATTCCATGGTCGAGGAATCCGCGCCGCCGGCCTCTGCGAGGTCCCGCATTTCCTTCGCCGAGCGTTTTTTCGCTGCTCTCGATGCGCGGTCCGCCGGCGCGGCCGTCTCGCCCGGCAGCCTCGCCGAAGCCGCGGATACGGAGCGCGCAAACGACCTACCCCTCGCGCCGACGGAACCGGGGGGCCGTGCAATCCCCCCTGCCGCCGGCCAGTCCGCGCCGAAGCTTGCCTCGGTCGCTTCGACACCCGTGGCCGCCGCACCGCAAAAAAACGGATTCGCCTCGCGGATGCTTCGAAGGATCTGAATTCGCTCCCCGGTCCCGACAGCCGCACCGCGGTCTATGATATTCTCGCGCATACGGTCTACCTGCCCAACGGAAAGAGGCTGGAAGCCCATTCCGGCCTTGGCAGCCAGTTGGACGATCCTCGCTACATCAGCGCGAAGGGCCGGGGGCCGACGCCGCCGAATGTCTATGACCTCACGTTGCGCGAAGAACTTTTCCACGGCGTTCGCGCCATTCGCCTCAATCCTGTCGATGACGGCAAGATGTTCGGTCGCGACGGAATGCTGGCACATACTTACATGCTCGGTCCCAACGGCCAGTCGAATGGATGCGTGTCCTTCAGCGACTACCCCGCCTTCCTGAACGCCTTTTTGAAGGGTGAAGTCGACCGCCTCGTGGTCGTCGAGCATCTCGCAAACGCCCCCGGCGCCGAGGCCTCCTCGGGATGGCTTCCAGATGTGATCAAGAACATTTTCTGGCGCTCCTGAGCATTCGGCTGGCCGGTCGGCGTGCCGCCGTCAGCCGGGCGGCCGCAAGTCAGGCGATGGCGTTCTGGTCGGTGCGCTCTTTGGCGTCGCCGCTACGGACGCTGCCGAGGGGGCGTCTGTCGAGGCCGCGCTGACCGGAGTGTACGAACTAGCGAAGGACAACGCCGCCATCGACGCGACCGCGAAGGTCTATTGGGTCGCGGCCGACAAGAAATGTTCCGCCGATAGCGCGACCGGCGCCAACAAGCTGATCGGCACGGCGACCGAAGCGGCCGGGTCCGGCGACGCAAAAGTGAGGGTCCGGCTCAATGGCGTCGCGATTGCGTGACCGCCCCCAGACTTACAAATACGACAGTGCCTCTCCCACAAAGTGAGCCGGCGGGGGATTGCGAGAACTGACCCTATGATGCCAGATCTTTCGCGAATGCAAAAAAACGTTGAATAAGTTGCTCGCAATCCCCTCCGCTCACTGTTTCAAGTAACTCCAGGCAGATGTTACCTCGAAATGGATGGCCCTTGCCGTCCGCCGTGATCGGCTGGTTCAGAGCAGCGGCGACCACTCTGATCGATGACAATTGCTGCTCATTTGGTCGGTTCGAACGGGCCCATTCATCGTGATGACGAAAGTTCGCAGCCCCGGCCTTAATTATCGATCCAAGCGAACAGCCCCCGATTTGCGGCAAGCTTTTTTCCCATTTTTCATTGCTAGCGTTTAAGTCCATTTTGTACCGCATTAAGAGATTATATAGAACAATCATAATTGTGCCGGCACACGCCGCGCCGCCGAAGGTGGAGGTTCCAATTTCATCGTTTATCTCGTGGAATTGTTGCGCGCTCTGCGTGAATGCAATCGGAGCGATCAACTCCAGTTCCTCGTTAAGCTGTTCCTTTCTCTCCTGCGCGTGCCCAACCAGCTTGAATAATCCCACGAGTGTCGGAGCATTAAAACGCCACCTTTGAATCAAGCGGTGCATTGCGTTTACGCGATCACTTCCCCATTTCAGATCACAACCATCAACAGTGACCGCAATACTACCGCTCGCCGTGAGCTGCAAATCACCACCCCGGACATCCAGTCCGTAAGCAGTGACCACGTCCTCATAGCGCGGGGCGGTCTGCAGGATGTCTTCGATACTCATGGCATGCCTTAATTGGCGGCCGCCACCTTGGTAGCGAAATCGGAGCCGAGCTTTGCCTCCGCTTCGAGTTGAGCAGCCCAGCCACGCCTCGCGTGCTCAAGCATCTCCAGCCACTCTTTCTGCACCACGGCAAGGTTCGCTGCGCCCTTTGTGCACATGGCTGCAAAGTCCGGAGAAATCGGGTTCGGAAGGATTCCCGTCCACTGGGAACCAGAACTGCTTTGATTCTGTGACACGGCACACCTCCATGGTTAGTCAATTTTGGTGCCCGATCGCGATGTGCTTGCATTGATTCTAGTCAATCGCAGTAAATTTGGATTATTGCATTCCATTGGCTGCTCGTTCCATGCGGCACTGCAACAATGGCTCGTCGACTGGAGGAGCGTCGGAGATGTCGAGCGCAGCTACGTATTCGGCGGTCGAAGTGCTGCGCGATGGACGCCGGATTGAAATCCGTGCGCTCAGAATGGACGACCGCGCCGAGCTTCTCGATGCCGTCGATCGTACCAGCGCGCAGTCGCTGTATCGCCGCTTCTTCGGTGCGAAACGCTACTTCTCAGAAAAGGAAATCGAATTCTTCCTGAGCATCGATTTCGTCAATCATGTCGCCTTGGTCGCGACAGTGGAAGAAGAGAGCCGAGCCTTAATCGTCGGCGGCGGACGCTACATCATCGTGCGACCTGGAGCGGCCGAAGTCGCCTTTGCCGTAGTCGACGAATACCAGGGGCAAGGCATCGGCGGAGCGCTGTTGCGCCATCTCGTCGCGATTGCTCGCATTGCCGGGCTTGAGGAACTCGTCGCGGAGGTTCTACCCGACAACATACCGATGCTGAAGGTGTTCGAGAAAAGCGGGCTCCGCTGCAATGTGAAGCGGGAGGGCCGGGTCGTTCATGTCGCGCTTCGACTTTCTGAATGAGTTCGGTCCTGGGCGGATCCTTGCGACGCTCACCGTGGGAAACGCTCTAATCGATGATGTGATAGCCGCCGTCGACATAGAGGGTTTCGCCGGTGATCAGGCGCGCTGCATCATGGGCGAGGAATGCCGTGGCGGCGCCCACATCGTCGATGCTGACGAGACTTCGAGCAGGAGCCTTTGCTTTCGCCTTGTCGAGCAGCGCATCGAATTCGGGGATGCCTGAGGCGGCACGCGTGGCCAGCGGGCCCGGAGAGATGGCGTGGACGCGGATACCCTTCGGCCCCAGCTCCGAGGCCATATACCGAACTGCACACTCCAGCGCAGCCTTGGCGACGCCCATGATGTTGTAGTTCTTAACGACCATCTGGCTGCCGTAATAAGTCATGGTGAAGAGGGTTCCACCCTTTTTCATCAACGGCTCGGCGAGGTGGGCCATACGCATGAACGTCCAGCACGACACGTCCATGGTGGCGAGAAACCCCTCCAGCGACACGTCGACGACGCGCCCCTGCAGCGCGTCCTTCGGCGAAAAGGCGATGGAGTGCACGACGAAGTCGAGCTTGCCCCAGTCCTTCTTGATGCGTTCAAACACCGCTTCCATCTGGCCGGGCGTGCGCACGTCGAGCGGCATCATGATGGGAGCTTCGAGCTCGCGCGCCAGCGGCTCGACGTATTTCTTCGCCTTGTCGTTGAGATAAGTCACCGCGAGTTCGGCCCCGAATGCGCGGAACGCCTTGGCACAACCCCACGCGATCGAGTTTTCGTTGGCGATGCCGACGATGAGACCCTTCTTACCTTCCAGGAGCTTGGCTTTGACGACGGGAATCATGGGATGGCTCCTCTTGCCTTCGAACCTGGCCGCTTGCGCCTGCACGTAGCGCTCGGCGATCTGGTTCAGTTTGCGAAACGCCTGGCGCCTGTCCTTGGCGTCGTTGACGTATGCGAGCTCGACGCCGTTGACCCTGAAGTGGCCCTCGCCCCACGGCGCCACATCGATCTCGAGCCTGTCGTCCCCGACGGTCGCGACGAATTCCTGGACCGTCGCGCCCTTCCCGACCGCCAAAGCCTCGTTCGTTTTCCACTCGGGCTTTTTCTGCGGCATCCGCTCCGGCCCTCGTTTCGCGAGTTCGCTCGGCATCACCAGCTCCTCTTGTCCTTCAAATCATCGCAACTACACTCGCCGGTCGCCGCCATGGACCCGTTGTGCCACATCAAAGGCATACGTATTCTGCGATCGGGCCCATGTTAACATGGGAAGGTGCGAAGCGGGAGATCGAGCAACCTCACCGAGGTCTTGAGCTGGAGGCGCGGGGCTCGGCGTAACGGGGTTTGTTCCGCGAGCCCACAAGATGAAAATGAAACATGGCTGGATCCAACGGCTGCCTGGACTTCTCACTCTTCGTGACTACCGGGCCGCGTGGCTGGCCCACGATATTGTCGCCGGAATCGTGTTGGCGACGATCTTGGTGCCGGTAGGTATTGCATACGCCGTCGCGTCGGGCGTTCCCGGCATTTACGGCTTGTACGCGACGATCATCCCGCTGCTTGCCTATGCGCTGTTCGGCCCCAGTCGGATTCTGGTCCTGGGCCCCGACTCTTCCCTTGCAGCGGTAATCCTCGGCGTCGTTGCACCTTTGTCCGGTGGTGATCCCCGTCGCGCCGTCACTCTGGCTGGCATGATGGCGATCGTCTCCGGCCTCGTCTGCATTCTCGCGGGTGTCGCTCGCCTGGGTTTCGTCACTGACCTTCTCTCCAAGCCCATCCGTTACGGCTACATGAACGGAATTGCGCTGACCGTGCTGATGAGCCAAGTGCCGAAACTTCTCGGCTTTTCCATCGAGAACGAAGGGCCGCTGAGGGACGTGTGGGACATTGCGACGGCAGTTCTGGGCGGCCGCACCAATTGGACCGCGTTCGCTATCGGAGCGGGCACATTGGCGCTGATCCTGCTGCTAAAAAATAGCGAGCGCGTACCTGGCATCCTGATCGCCGTGGTTGGCGCGACGGCGATTTCCGGCCTCTTCGACCTTGAGAGGCACGCCGGCCTCTCGGTTCTCGGACCCCTGCCGCAAGGCCTGCCGGCCTTCGTCATTCCGTGGATCACCTCCGCCGATGTGGTTCCGATCCTGATCGGCGGCTGCGCTGTCGCCGTAGTGTCGTTCGCCGATACCAGCGTGCTCTCCCGCGCCTATGCAGCACGCCTTGGCGCGAAAGTGGACCCAAACCAGGAGATGGTCGGGCTCGGCGCGGCGAATCTCGCCGCCGGCTTCTTCCAGGGATTCCCGATCAGCAGCAGTTCATCGCGCACTCCCGTGGCGGAGGCCGCGGGCGCCCGGACGCAATTGACCGGAGTTGTCGGCGCACTTGTCGTCGCCCTGCTGGTTCTGATGGCGCCGAACCTGCTCCGACACTTGCCGAACGCCGCGCTGGCGGCGGTGGTGATTGCTTCCGCCATAGGATTGCTGGAAATCTCCGACCTGCGTCGAATCTACCGCATCCAGCGCTGGGAATTCTGGCTGTCCATCGTCTGCCTGGTCGGGGTCGCGGTCCTCGGCGCGATCCCGGGCATCGGCCTCGCGATCGCCATCGCCGTCATCGAGTTCCTCTGGGACGGCTGGCGCCCGCACTCCGCGGTCCTCGGTCGCGCCGAAGGTGTCCGCGGCTATCACGACATCACGCGCTATTCCCATGCGCGCCAGATACCCGGCCTCGTTCTTTTTCGCTGGGACGCCCCCTTGTTCTTCGCCAACGCCGAACTGTTCAAGCAGCGTGTCCTGGACGCCGTTGCGAACGCCCCCACGAAAGTGAAATGGATGGTGGTCACGGCGGAGCCGGTCACCAGCGTCGACGTCACCGCAGCCGACGTCCTGGCAGAACTGAAGAGTGCCTTGAACGAGGCAGGAGCTGAACTGTTCTTCGCCGAGCTCAAGGATCCCGTCAAGGACAAGCTCAAGCGGTTCGGGCTTTTCACAGCAGATCGGTGAAGATCGGTTTTTTCCCACGATCAGCGCGGCGGTCGAACACTATCTCGGGAGTCATCACGTGGAATGGCCCGAACCGAAGGACCGGCATCCTTAGACTGGCCGACGTCGCCTCACCGCGATGACGAGCAGCGACGCATTGAGCCGCCCCACGGGTCCCCTAAAATGACTTTTGTCAATTGGCGCCCGGTTTCTTGAAGCACCATCAGACGTAGGAAAACTAGATGTCGGAAGAATCGACCACGGGCTCCGATCGTGTCCTCGATCCGATGGACAGAATATCGGAGGTCATTTTCGGCTTGATAATGGTCCTCACCTACACCTCTTCGCTGAGCGTCGCAGCGGACAACGCCAAGATCCGCGCCCTCCTTGTCGGTGCACTCGGCTGCAACCTGGCGTGGGGAATCATCGACGCCGGGATGTATCTCATGGCGCGGCTCAACGAACGGGGACGCAACGTGATGACGTTGCGCGCGGTGCGCGATGCAGCCGACGTCGACGCCGTGCGTCGGATCATCGCGAGCACCCTGCCGCCCTTGCTCGCATCGGTGTTGACGGCGGACCAGCTGGAATCGATCCGGCGGAGCCTGCAACAGATTCCAGAACCATCGGCGCGACCTCGGCCGACTGGGCAAGATGGGCTTGGCGCGATCGGCGTGTGCCTGATCGTATTCCTGTCCACGTTTCCCGTCGTGGTGCCGTTCATATTCTTCGACGATGCACGGCTGGCGTTACGGGTCTCGAACGCGATTGCCGTCGCGATGCTGTTTCTCTGTGGCTATGCGTTCGGGATTTGTGCGGGATTTCGTCCATGGGCGATGGGTTTCGCGATGGTCGCCGTCGGCGGAGCACTGGTCGGGATTGCGATAGCGCTCGGAGGATGACGGGGGTTGGAAGCGCGCGGTGCGAGCGCTACATTGTTTCTCTCCCGACGCGCTCATCGCTTTTTGGCCTGTTCCGCCGGCTCGAGCGAGAATGTCAGATAGGCATTCCATCCTTCGAGTTGGTTCTTGGCGTCGAATTCGTAGTAGCCGCGCAGATTGAGGTATCCTTCGTAGCTACTGAACGGAAGAAAAAACCCGATCTGCGGGCCAATCGCCGAGACTCGCGACTTGAAGTCGCCGAGTCTTGCTCCCGGGCCACTGTCGCCGCTCAATTGGTCGTAGACGTAACCAACCAGGCCGACGTGCATCTTTTCGGAGACATACGGGGAAACTGCCCAATCCAGATGGCCGTCGATGCCACTCTGATATTGCGTGTAGGGATTGATGAAGTTGTAGGTGAAGCCCACGACCGCGGTCCATTCGAACCCGGCTCGCTCGTTGAAATAGGTGTAACCGGCGCCGCCGTCTGCCGCCCAGTGACCGATCCCGAGACCAGACAGGCGAGTTGGCTGATACGTCCCGACCGGCATGCCACCGGTGCTATACACCATGAGGTTGTGCACGTCCCAATTCCATTTCAGGGACGCGCTCGGATACAAATCTCCGAAGCCCGTTACATGGTCGGCCCGGCCTCCCGATTGCGCCTCCATGTCCGGGGCGGCGAGCGTCGCAAACACGGAGGTCGCATTCTTCCCGTACAGGGCCGTCATCCCGACAGCCGCCTGTCCTCCCAATACGGGTGTTGCAAAAGCGTACGTCGGCGTGAACATGAAAAAACCCGAGGGAGACTTGACGCCGGCCTCGATTCTCCCGCCGCGCTCGAAGCTGGCGCCGACATTTGCGACCGCCGTTGCGTGGTAAAATGTATTCTCGAAGGACCATCCCGGTTCTGAGGGTGTCGCTGCGAAACTGCCAAATTGACCTTGAAGCCAAAAGCTTATGCCCGCTTCGTCTGCCGTGGCGGCATCCAAAACCGCCGTGCCAAGAAGTGCTGCAAGCAGGCTTCCACAATGAACGATCGTCGAGCCGCGGCTGAGCCCGGCGGTTTTTCGCGTCGTCATCTGTGCCATAGGCTCGCCCCCGAAACCCAGCATGTATTAACATGGTTTTCGGCAGAATTCCGCCCCAATTGGCGTCCAGCCCGGCCATTCAAAGCGGGTCCCCCGGGTGTGGCTCGAACGTCGGCGCAAAGCGCAGCTGACCTTCGGCCGTCACTGCGGCGCCCATTACCGGCTATCCGCTTTTAAAGGCGATTTGTATTCCGCCAGCCAGCGCCATGGCGGGAACATGTCCAGCAGCCAAGCTGTTCGGCTCCCGCGCTCCCTCGGGCCATCCATGGGCGCGTTTCGACGATGCCTTCGGGCGGCCTCTTCGCAGCCGGAACCGTCATGCGATCCTCTCCCCCGCCGGCCGTACTGCCCCGCGTTCAGAGAACACCGCGAGCGTATGCCGCGCGATCATCAGTTCCTCGTCGGTTGGCACGACGTACAGGGCGACGCGGCTCTTCGGCGTCGAGATCACCGATTTTGTTGCGGCATTGGCCGCGCTGTCGAGCTCCGCTCCGAGCCAGCCGCAGCTTCTCGACAATGCGCGCGCGGATCATCGCCGAGTTCTCGCCGACCCCCGCGGTGAACACGAACGCATCGAGGCCGCCGAGCGCCGCCGCGAGCATGCCGGCATGGAGGCCGACCCGGTACACGAAATACTCGATCGCGAGCGCCGCGCCCGGGCTCGCGCTCGCGAGAAGCTCCCGCATGTCGTTGCTCTCGCCCGAAATGCCCTTGAGGCCGCTGTCGCGATAGAGCAGGTCCTGGACCGCAGCCGCATCCATGCCTTTCTGCTGGATGAGGTAGAGCAGGACACCGGGATCGATCTGCCCCGGCCGCGTGCCCATGGGCAGGCCATCGAGCGCGGTGAAGCCCATCGTGCTTTCGATGCTGCGGCCGTCGGAAAGCGCACACATGGAGGCGCCGCTGCCGAGATGGGCGACGATCACGCGCTTGCGGGCGATGTCGGGCGCAATGGCCTGCAGGCGTTCGGCGATGAATTCGTAAGAGAGGCCGTGAAATCCGTAGCGGCGCACCCCCTCGGCATAGAACCGCTCCGGGATCGCAAAATGATCGACGACAGGGCCGTGGCCGCGGTGAAACGCGGTGTCGAAGCAGGCGACCTGCGGCAGCTCCGGAAACCGTGCGCGGATCGTACGGATCGGCGCGAGATTGTTGGGCTGGTGGAGCGGCGCAAGGGGGACGTAGCGTTCGAGCTCGGCAAGCACGACGTCGTCGATGAGCATCGGCCGGTCGTAGCCCGGGCCACCGTGGACGACGCGATGGCCGACCGCGGCGGGTTCGAGGTTCTGGGACTCACGCAACCAGCCGGCCGCCGCCTGCATCGCGGCAGGAATGTCCGCAATCTGTGCCGCCTCGAACGAGCGATCGATCAGAGATTTTCCGTCGGCGCCCTCCCCGCGCAACCGCGGCCGCGTGCCGACGCCGTCGATGCTGCCTTTGACGAGGCGCTCCACCCGGCTCGCGGCATCCGCTGCGTACAACTGGAACTTGACGCTCGACGAGCCCGCATTGACGACGAGGATCGTATTCATCCGGTCACGCCGCCGGCAGCGCGCCGGTCCGGCGGCGCGCATCCGCGTAGAGCACCGCGGCCGCACAGGAGGCCATACGCGCGCGCACCGAATCCGCGCGCGACGTGAGGATGATCGGCACCCGGGCGCCCAGTACGATCCCGGCCGCATCGGCCCTGGCGAGGAAGATGAGGTTCTTGGCCAGCATGTTACCGGCCTCGAGGTCCGGGACCACCAGGATCTGGGCGCGGCCGGCCACCGGCGAGCTGATGCCCTTGATCCTGGCCGCCTCGGGATCGATGGCATTGTCGAAGGCGAGCGGCCCGTCGAGGATGCCGCCGGTGATCTGCCCGCGTTCGGCCATCTTGCACAGCGCCGCCGCTTCGATGGTCGAGGGAATCTTCGAAGTAACCGTCTCGACCGCGGACAGGATCGCGACCCGGGGCGTTCCCAGTCCCACCTGGGTGAACAGGTCGATGACGTTCTGGATGATGTCGCGCTTGGTATCGAGATCGGGAAAGATATTGATCGCCGCGTCGGTGATGAACAGCGTCTCCGCATAGGTCGGGACATCCATGATGAAGACGTGGCTGATCCGTCGTCCCGTGCGCAGGCCGGTCGTGCCGGACGTGACCTGGCGCATCAGCTCGTCGGTGTGAAGGCTGCCCTTCATCAAGAGCTCGCCCTTGGACTCCCGGATCAGCGCGACCCCGCGCGCAGCCGCGTCCTCGCTGTGGGCCGCGTCGACGATGGAGTAACGCGAGATATCGAGCCCGTTTTCACGCGCGGCGCTTGTAATCTTTGCGGCCGGCCCCACCAGGGTTGGGATGATGATTCCGGCCTCCGCGGCCTCGACCGCGCCGCGCAGCGAACTCTCGTCGCAGGGGTGCACCACGATGGTCGTCGCCGCCGGCACCCCTTTGGCTTTCTGGATCAGCCGCTCGTACTTGGACTGCGCCGGTGCCGGCGGTTGCGCCAGAGGGCTGAGCCCGACAGCAGCGCTTATGCCTTTCTCTTGCATGTGCAGCCTCACCGTCAAAGCAACGCATGTCAGAGATCAACTCAGGGCCTAGTGAATGCGCCTCATTGATCGCTCTCATGGTACATCGAGCCGAAAAAAGTCCCTTAAGTCGTCAGCCGCGCTTTCGGAAAGAAATTTGCAGAGCAAAGCGAGAAATACTGTACTTCCGTGGTATCATGGAGGCAATCGAAAAATAGTTTGCCGGGAGACGCATCATGGAAGGAACAGCTGCGCTTTCAAAAAGCTCACAGGACCATCGCCCTTGGCGGGATTTCAATCAAGGAGCCTGGTGCACCAGCATCGATGTGCGCGACTTCATCATTAGCAACGTCGCGGCCTATGCCGGCGACCAAAAATTCCTGGCGCCGGCATCGGAACGCACCAAGGCGGTCTGGGCCAAGCTGCAGCCCTATTTCAAGGACGAGCAAAAGAGGGGCGTACTTGCGGTTGATGCCAAGACTCCGTCGACCTTGCTGGCGCACAAGGCCGGCTACATTGACCGCGGCA
>CAWBSI010000005.1:0-183817 GCA_963791375.1 uncultured Alphaproteobacteria bacterium | reverse complement strand
TTCCCTCGCTGGGCATCGACCTGTCGGAACCCTACATCAGGCACGCCAAGCGTCACCTCAGCCGGTGGCCGCGGATTAACCTCCTCGTCTGCAACGCAGAAGCGATCCCCACGCCGGACGCTAGTTACGACGCGGTGACGAGCATTTTCATGTTCCACGAATTGCCGCCTGAGGTCCGCCGCATCATCTTTGGCGAATGCGCCCGCGTGCTGAAGCCTGGGGGACGTTTGGTGTTGGTGGATTCGCTCCAGCGCGGCGACCAGCCGGATTATGAAGGGCTATTCGAGCTTTTCCCGCAGATATATCACGAGCCCTATTATGCCAGCTACACGACCGAGGACTTTGGGGCAATCGCAAGAGCCTACGGCCTGAGACACATACGCGACGTGAAAGCCTTCGTCTCCAAGGTGATGGTGTTTGACAAGCCAGCAGCGGCGTAGACCGTCGCTGTCCTCTATGGGGCATTCCGAGACGATCCGACCTTGTCGCCGCCAATTCCTGCACCTGACGGCGGGCGCTACCGCTCCGCCGGCCGTGTCGCGCAATGGCGTCGCGTTGTCGGGAAACTCGACACCACCATTGGGCTGAGGAAATGACGGGCGATGTGCTATAAAAGGTTCGACCGCCCGTGCGTTCGCTATTGACGGAAAGCAACGATGAGCAAGGTCGCCGGCAGCGATTCGAAGAATACGCTCTACTGCTCGTTCTGCGGCAAGAGCCAGCACGAGGTGCGCAAGCTAATTGCCGGTCCGACCGTGTTCATCTGCGACGAATGCATTGAGCTATGCAAGGACATCATCCACGAGGAGAAGTCCTCGCTGGTGAAATCGCGCGACGGCATTCCGACGCCGAAGGAAATCCGCAAGGTTCTCGACGATTATGTGATCGGCCAGGACCATGCGAAGAAGGTGCTGTCGGTCGCGGTTCACAACCACTACAAGCGCCTTCATCACCAGACCAAGCACGACGACATCGAACTCGCGAAGTCGAACATCCTGCTGATCGGCCCGACCGGTTCGGGCAAGACGCTGCTCGCCCAGACACTGGCGCGCATTCTCGACGTGCCCTTCACCATGGCGGACGCCACGACGCTCACCGAGGCGGGCTATGTCGGCGAGGACGTGGAGAACATCATTCTCAAGCTGCTGCAGTCGGCCGACTACAATGTCGATCGGGCCCAGCGTGGCATCGTCTATATCGACGAAATCGACAAGATCAGCCGCAAGTCCGACAACCCCTCAATCACCCGCGACGTGTCCGGCGAGGGTGTGCAGCAAGCCCTTCTCAAGATCATCGAAGGAACCGTCGCCTCGGTACCCCCGCAGGGCGGTCGCAAGCATCCCCAGCAGGAGTTCCTGCAGGTCGACACCACCAATATTTTATTCGTTTGTGGCGGGGCCTTTTCCGGCCTCGAAAAGATCATCTCGGCCCGAGGTCGGGCAACCTCGATCGGTTTTGGAGCCATGGTGTCCGGACCGGACGATCGCAAGACAGGCGAGATTTTCCGCGAGGTCGAGCCGGAGGACCTGTTGAAGTTCGGCCTGATCCCGGAATTCGTTGGGCGCCTGCCGGTGGTCGCCACCCTCGAAGATCTCGACGAGCCCGCGCTCAAGCGCATTCTGGTTGAACCGAAGAATGCGCTGGTCAAGCAGTACCAGCGGCTGTTCGAGATGGAGAGCGTCAACCTGAGCCTTGCCGAGGAGGCGCTGGGCGCCATCGCCCGCAAGGCGATCGAGCGCAAGACCGGGGCACGCGGCTTGCGCTCGATCATGGAGAGCATTTTGCTCGACACCATGTTCGATATGCCGAGCCTCGAAGGCGTCCAGGAAGTGGTGATTTCGAAGCAAGTCGTGGAGGGAACCGCGCCGCCTCTGTATGTTTACGCGGACCGCTCAGGTCATATTGGCGACGCGAGCGCCTGAGGCCAATGCGCCAGACATGCGACCGCGGCCAGCGGCGTCAAGGTCGCGTAGCGCCCGCAGGGCTTGAGCCTTGCAGAAAAAGTGTTGGTAAGCGCATCCTTTTTGCTGCCGAGCTCTTTGCCGACCGCCTTTGCAGCTTTACCTTTGGCTTTGAGCTTGGCACCACCCGTGACCTTGTCGGCCGCTTTTTTCACGGAGCCTTTAGCCTGCTTCGCTGCGGCCTTAACCTCAGCGTCCTTCTTACCGGCTTCCGCGGCCAACCGGAGAGTCCTTAACCGAGCGGTTTTCTCGCGAACAGCGCGGCCCTCAGCCACATATTCCAGCATCGCCTGCGCGCCTTCCTGAGCGCGCTCCTCTCTCTTGAAGCGTGCCTCTATCCGCTTCGGGGTGTCCTTCGAATTTGCCAAAGTCATCTCCGTTAAACCGGATTGATTGTTGCATGTCGGCGGCGCTTATCTTCGCCTTCCGTATATATGCACGAACTCTCAGAAAAAAACCCCGCACATGAGATGTGGCATTGCTGCCGGGCCTGAAAGTTCAAGCGCTTTCTGATCCGGGGTGGCTACGTCTACCGGAACGGCGATGAGTACTTCCTCACTGACATAGGCCGCGAAGCTTTGGCTCAGCCTGGCGTCTACCCGGGGGTGGCACATTCGCCGAGCGACGTGGCAACGTTCGCAGAAGTTGGCCGAGCCCGATTTCTACTACTACTACTGCTTCCTACGTAAGGGCACCTCGAAAAATGGTGACTTCCACCGTTTTGTGCGAGTCTGATTTATGATTCTTAAGATTTCGCGGGCTCGGGGACGATGGGACAGTTCAGCTTTTTTGACGCGGACAAGCGACTGGCGGCGATTTCGGCGAAGGGTGATCCGCTGGAGATGATCGATAGCGTTGTGCCGTTTGAGAGTTTCCGCGCAGAGATTGAAGCGGTGGTGCTGACGCCCGCGAAGGAGAAGAAGAGCACCGCCGGCCGCAAACCGATCGACGTGATCGTGATGTTTCGGATGTTGGTGCTGCAATCGCTTTACAATCTTTCCGACGAGCAGGTCGAGTATCAAGTGCGCGACCGCCTGTCGTTCACGCGGTTTCTGCGGCTCGGTTTCGAGGACAGCATTCCGGATGGCACGACGCTGTGGCTGTTCCGTGAGACGCTGGCAAAGGCTGGCCTGATCGAGAGATTGTTCGAGCGCTTTGGCCAGCATCTGGAGGCGAAGGGCTACATTGCGCGTGGCGGCCAGATGGTCGATGCCACGATCGTGGCGGTGCCCAAGCAACGTAACAGCCGCGAAGAGAATGAGGCCGTGAAGGTCGGCAAGACACCGGAATCCTGGGAGAAGAACCCTGCCAAGAACCGGCAGAAGGACAAGGATGCGCGCTGGACCAAGAAGCACGGCAAGAGCTTCTTCGGCTACAAGAACCACGTCAACGCGGACGCCAAGCACAAGCTGATCCGGCAGTATGCCGTAACCGATGCGAGCGTGCATGACAGTCGGAAATTCGAAGGGCTTGTGAACCGGGCCAACACATCTGCCGACGTATACGCCGACAGCGCGTATCGCTCGGCTGAAACCGAGGCGAAGCTTCGGGCGCGCGGCTTGCGCAGTCGCATTCATGAGCGCGCGTGCCGCAGTCACTCGCTATCGAAAGCACAGGAGAGAGCGAACCGCCAAAAGAGCAAAATTCGGGCTCGCGTCGAGCATGTGTTCGGTGCTCAGCAAACCTCGCCCGGAGGTCGGCTCGTCAGGACCATCGGCATCCTGCGGGCGAAAGCCAAGATCGGCCTGCAGAACCTGGCCTACAACATCCGGCGCCTGGTGACGCTGGAGCGGCTCGCGGCGGCATGAGGGAGTAGTGCGCCCGAAGCGCCCCCATGGCGGCGCCGGGGCGCACAAACAGGAACGCAACCGCGTCAATCAAGAGAAAAACTGACAGCCGCAACGAGGGGTCAACAAATCCGACAAAAAAAATGCAATTGTTCGAGGTGCCCTAAGCCTCACGAGGGCGCTTTCCGAATGGTGGCAGTTTGGGCATTCGAAGGTCCGCTTTCTGTACTCAGTGCTATGGGGCTCGATACTCGCCGGCATCATCATCGTCCCACACTTTGGGCAAGATGGCCGTTTAGTCGCGATCGAAGCTGGGGTTGCGAGCCGGAAACCGAGCATGCAATTTTCCTTTCACGCGCGAGAGCGTGCCGGAATAGTGGAGATACGCGTTGAATTAGCGGGGCTGCCTTGGTCGGCGGCCCCGTCTTTAAGCTGCTCGTGAGCGCCACGTTGGCGTTGTTCAGTTAGCGCATCTGCTCTCTTTTCGGCGGGCCGAACCGGCCGGGAAATGCTCTAATAGTCCATACCACCCATACCGCCCATGCCACCGCCAGGCATACCGGGGGCCCCACTTTCCTTCTTCGGCCTTTCGGCGACCATGGCTTCCGTGGTGATCAGAAGCCCGGCGATCGACGCTGCATTCTGCAGCGCCGCCCGCACAACCTTGGTTGGGTCGATGATGCCCTTGGTGACGAGATTGACGTACTCGCCGTTCTGGGCGTCGAAGCCGTACGAGTACTGGTCCTTCTCAAGGATCTTGCCGACGATGACCGACCCGTCTTCGCCCGCATTGATGGCGATCTGGCGCGCCGGCCAGGAGAGCGCCTTGCGCACGATATCGACGCCGGTTTTCTGGTCGTCGTTCTGCGTGCGTACCTTCTTCAGTACTTCGCTGGCGCGCAGGAGTGCGACGCCGCCGCCCGGCAGGATGCCTTCCTCGACTGCGGCGCGGGTTGCGTGCATCGCGTCGTCGACGCGATCCTTGCGCTCCTTCACCTCGACCTCGGTAGCCCCGCCGACGCGGATCACTGCAACGCCGCCGGCGAGCTTCGCCAGCCGTTCCTGCAGCTTCTCCTGGTCGTAGTCGGACGTGGTCTCCTCGATCTGCACCTTGATCTGGGCGATACGCGCGTCGATGTCGGCCTTCTTGCCGGCACCGTTGACGATCGTGGTGTTCTCTTTCTCGATCATCACTTTTTTGGCGCGCCCGAGCATGTTCACGGTAACCTTGTCGAGTTTGATGCCGAGATCCTCGCTGATCGCCTGAGCGCCGGTGAGGATCGCGATGTCTTCGAGCATCGCCTTGCGGCGGTCGCCGAAGCCCGGAGCCTTCACCGCCGCGACTTTCAGTCCGCCGCGCAGCTTGTTGACCACAAGCGTTGCCAAGGCCTCGCCCTCAACGTCCTCGGCGATGATGACGAGCGGCTTCGAGGTCTGGACCACCGCTTCGAGCAGCGGAAGCAGTTCCTGCAGGCCGGACAGCTTTTTCTCATTGATCAGGATATAGGCGTCATCCATCTCCACGCGCATCTTGTCGGCGTTGGTGACGAAGTAGGGGGAGATATAACCGCGATCGAATTGCATGCCCTCGACCACTTCGAGTTCGGTCTCCAAAGATTTCGCTTCTTCGACCGTGATCACGCCCTCGTTGCCGACTTTCTTCATCGCGTCGGCGAGGAACTTGCCGATTTCGGAATCGCCGTTGGCGGAAATCGTGCCGACCTGGGCGATCTCTTCGTTCGATGTGACCTTCTTCGAGTTCTTCTTCAGGTCCGCGACCACCGCCTCAACCGCGAGGTCGATGCCGCGCTTGAGGTCCATCGGGTTCATGCCGGCGGCGACCGCCTTGGCGCCTTCCTTCACGATCGCCTGAGCGAGAACCGTGGCGGTCGTGGTGCCGTCACCGGCAAAGTCGGATGACTTCGAAGCCACCTCGCGCACCATCTGCGCGCCCATATTCTCAAACTTGTCTTCGAGTTCGATCTCCTTCGCGACGGTAACGCCGTCCTTGGTCACGCGCGGCGCGCCGTACGACTTGTCGAGCACGACGTTGCGCCCCTTGGGGCCGAGCGTTACGCGCACCGCGTTGGTGAGAATGTCCACGCCGCGCAACATCCTGTCGCGCGCATCGACTGAAAATCTTACGTCCTTGGCAGCCATTTTTGTTCTCCGTGATGTTTGACGCGACAGCCCTTAGGCGGCCTTCTTGCGGGCGGAGGTCTGTTCGATCACGCCCATGATGTCGCTCTCTTTCATGATCAGGTATTCGACGCCGTCGATCTTGACCTCGGTGCCCGACCATTTGCCGAACAGCACCCGGTCGCCTTGCTTGAGGTCGATCGGGATGAGCTTGCCGCTTTCGTCGCGGCCACCTGGACCGACGGCGATCACCTCTCCCTCAGTGGGCTTCTCCTTGGCGGTATCCGGAATGATGATTCCGCCTGCGGTCTTACCCTCGGCGTCGATGCGCGTAACCACGACGCGGTCGTGAAGCGGCCGAAACTTCATATCGGTTCTCCTAAGGGCTTGTTCCTGTTAATTTTTCGGATAGAGCGCGGAGGCTCGTTGCGGGCCGCAAAATCGAATGCGGTGCCCCTCAATGCGTAATTGGTGCGACTTTTAGCACTCGTCAAGAGCGAGTGCCAATTCGTCGTCAGAAGACCCGCCGTAATTCCGCTAACGTATTGCAAGTATGAGGAAAATTTATTTCCTGCAGCTTCGGGGAGCGGCAAGACGCAGATTTACTCATGGCGAGCGCATCGGTAGCAGCTGATGGGCATCGAAGTTCGCCCGGTCCGCGCGATGGCCTGTTGCTCCCACCGCGCCGCAAGGCGTATCAACCCAAAGGGCTCAAATCGCCGCCGGATGAAAATTCAGTGGCAGGTCAACTTGATCAGGCAAATCAGCGTTAGGAAAGATGATGGCCAGCGACGACAAGAAAATGAAAACTGACCCCGCTCCAAAAACTGAGGCCCCTCCGGAGAACAAGAGCACTTCAGGTGTAGACCCATCCAAGGCTGAGGGCGGCGAGAAAGCTGCCGCCTCACCCTCCGGCTATAGCAGGGGCGAGGGTCAGAAACCGGTTTCTAAAGCCTATAAGGATAACTGGAACGTGATTTTCGCGAAGAAAAAGAAGCGATAATTCGCCCGATAGCAAACGCGCGAGAGCGTAAAGCCGACAAGGAACAGGGAAAAGACAATGGAGCGGCGCCAAATCAGCCACGACGTGGGCTTGGATCGGACCGAGCGCGTCGAGGTGCTCGCTCGCGGCATTACTGAGCAGTCGACGAAGCTTCTGTTGAGGCGGTCGGGACGCCACCATGATCCTCCTGGTCTTCCGGCACGGACTGCGCGCTGCCGAGGTCTGCGACCTGCGCTGGGACCAAGTCGACTTCGATGCCGCGGTCCTGCACGTGCGGCGGGTCAAGAACGGCACCCCCAGCACCCATCCCTTGCGCGGCGACGAGCTCCGGGCCCTGCGCCGGCTCCAGCGGGAGAGCCCAGCGTCGCCGTTCGTCTTCGTCAGCGAGCGCGGCTCCCCGTTCACCACCGCCGGCTTCGCCCGCATGATCGAGCGTGCGGCGGCCGGCGCCGGCCTCGAGATCAAGGCGCACCCGCACATGCTGCGCCACGCCTGCGGCTACGCGCTCGCCAACAAGGGCCACGACACCCGGGCGATCCAGGGGTGGCTCGGCCATCGATCGATCACCAGCACTGCGGTCTACACGGCCTTGGCGCCGAACCGGTTCAAGGATTTCTGGCGGGACTGACGCAATCGAATATGAGTTCATGCAGGTCGGCCGTGGCGGCACGACTGAAAACGACCATCTGATGCTCGTAAAGCGTCCGGCAGGAAGACGCGGGTACGGGCCCGGAGGCAGCAACCGACGATTGCCGATAGGATTGCCCATATGGATAATCCAACCACGAAATTCGTGCGCGCGGGCAGCCTCGAGGAACTGAAGGTCGAGGGACAGCTCATCGTCCGTGGAGCGCATCGTCCGATCCTCGTCGTCTACGCCCAGGAGCGTGTTTTCGCGTTCGACAATCGCTGCCCGCACATGGGCTTTCCGCTCGACCGCGGGAGCGTCGAGGACGGTATCCTGACCTGCCATTGGCACCACGCCCGCTTCGACCTTGCGAGCGGCTGCACCTTCGATCTGTGGGCCGACGACGTGCCGACCTGTCCCGTCGAAGTGCGTGACTCGGAGGTTTGGGTGAAGCCGACCTTCGGCTACGCCGATCCGGCAGCGCATTGGCGCCGACGACTCCACGACGGCCTCGCCCACAACCTCGGGATCGCTCCTCGTCGTGACACCAGTGAGGTGGAAGCCGCACGCTGGCTGATCCGACCGGACGAACCGATGGTGCGGCGCCTTTAGGCCTTCTCCCGCCAGTTCGGTCGCGCGTCAGCGCCGATCATCCGACACCGCGTGCACACTTCAACGTTCTGACGACCGCACTGTGTGCAGCCCGCAACAGTCTGACGACATTCGAAGCACCGCCGCACAATGGTCCTCACATCCGCACCGAATCGCCAGAATTGGACTGAGGATGATACCGACCTCAAACGGAGGTGGATTTGTGGAGTACAGGACGCGCGAGGGACTGACACACAATGTGGTGGCTTTCGTTCCTTGGCGGCGACGTCGTCATCATTGAGGCCGCATCGCTCGCCCACGCTCGGCTACTCGCCGCACTGAACAAGCTCGGCCGCGCGTCACGTTTCGCCGAAGGCCATTCCGTCAGCCCCGAACTCGCGGCCCTTATCCCAGACGATTTCCTCGGACGGATACTTTCGTCAACGGAGACCCGGCAGTTGCTCAAACTGCTTGAGCCAAGAAAATACGTTGCACCCCCCAGCCCGGAACCAAAACTGATGCTGTCTCGCCGTCGAGCGTGAACGACACGGGCTTGACGGCACGACGCCGCGAGTGATCGCACGCCGTTCTCGCGCATGTTGCCGAGGGTCATAGGCTCGATTTGGTTCGTAGATGCGGGTTGTCATGCCGGGAACTTAATGATCTCCGCCGGCTCTGCTCCCCGGTTGTTATCTGGATTGTTCAAGATTGCCGTCGCCAAATCCGCAATTCCGGAAAACCTCTAAGGCTGACTTTGAGCTTCGACGTAACCAGGTCCGGATGCGCTTTGACCAGCTTCCCGACCGCCTTCTCGATGTAATCGAGATTGAGCCGCTGCCCCGCCGATCCGTGCCATTCCGGGCGCCCGCGAAGTCCCCTGGCGACGACGGCGATCGTCGTAGTGGTCGGCGAACCGTCGGGCAGGATTTCGACGAGGCTCTGCAGCCGGGCGGCCTTGACGGTGGCGGAGATGTTGCCGGGCTCGGGTCGATCGGCGAGTTCGTCCATCGCTGTTTTCTCCTTGGCCCGCGGAGGAGCATGCCGGTGCCGCCCCGCGTGTCGGGCGTTCGGCCGCATTGGCAGTCCTGCGGATGCCCCCTACGCTGATAATCGCGACCGAGGGGAATGATTTATGGCAGAGGACGCGGATCAGGTTGTCGATAAGCATGTGGGAAGCCGCGTGCGCATGCGTCGAATGATGCTGGGCATTACCCAGGAAAAGCTGGGTGACGGGCTCGGTCTGACGTTTCAGCAGGTTCAGAAATACGAAAACGGAAAGAACCGCATCAGTGCGAGCCGGCTGCAGCACATGTCCCAAATCCTCCAGGTGCCGATCCCCTTCTTTTTCGAGGGCGCCCCAGGAGGAGTTGAGGGAGCCGCAGGCGTCCCGTCTTACGTCAACGAATTTCTCGCCTCCTCCGATGGAATAGCCCTGGTAAAGGCGTTCACACGCATCGAGAACGCGAAGTTGCGTCGCCTAATTGTTCATCTCGTTGAGGATTGCGCCAACCTGTAGCCGGAACGACCGTCGGAATTTGAAGGCGGCAGGCCGATGAGAATGCCCGCTTATCGACGTTAGTCCTTACGGGTCGAGAGCCCCTTCAGCTCGAGCTCTCCATTCGACACGTCATCCGGAATATCCAAATTCAAATGACTTAGAAGAAGAGCCATCGTGTCTTCAGACAAGTCGTTGGCTTTTAAGTGCTCCAGCAGGTCCTTCAGTTCTTCGAGGCACTTCTGGTACTCCGGTGGCAAGGCCGGGGTCGTTGCGGCTTGCGCATCGTGGTTTGCCATGTCGAGACCCTCCGGCCGGATACAATTTGGCAGCCTACGCCCGCGATTTGGTAGGATTTTGACGTTCACCAGCCTCGAAGCGAACAGGGGCCCCTTTGGCCCCTAGCGCCCGCCGCATCGCCGGGCTGTCCGGGTTCTTCGTCTTGATCCAGTCCCGTAAGGCCCCTGACCGATAGGGCGGGCTAAGCCGCTTCGGCACGATGCCCTCCAAGCCAGGCGTGCCGGAACACGGTCGCGCTCTCCTGGTCGGTGTGCTCGCTGAACACGATGCCGAGGGGCGCCCTTGAGCGCGCCGCGCTGCAGACCGCCGACATCGCGCGGCGGCTTATGCGTGGCGGCGAGCTTCATCAGGAAGCCACCGCGTGACTGCCGGTCCGGCTCGACCGAGACTGCTGCTGATGGCATCCCAATCCAGTACGATGACAGAATTCTCTCTGCGGACTCGTCCCAGGACCGAAGATGACACTTTTGAGATCCCTGACTGTGGCGGAGCCCTTGAATCCGGTCGATGTGTACGTGGTCGACGGTGACACCATAAACGTGCACGGCCAAAGGGTCAGACTTGTCGGGTTCGACGCGCCCGAGTTGGGCCGCCACGCGCATTGCGGCTTGTAGCGGATGCTCGCGGCTCGCGCTACATCCCGGCTGCGCCAGCTCATCCGCACGGGGGGCGATCTCGATCTGAAGTTGATCCCCTGCTCATGCCATCCGGGCATGGAAGGCACTATAGCCTGAGCTACATGCCGCGGGGCAAGAGGCCCCGCGATTACTCCGCTGGCGATGTTAGCGCGATTTTATGCTTTTTTGACCGCCGGCACTGGCATTCCGGCCATTCTGAGGTTCACGGAGCCGAGGAAATTCCAATTGGTGAAATAGAGTGTCTTCCAGTCCGGACCGCCGAAGGCGAGGTTTGTGGTCTGTGGCTGGCCGTGGACGATGCGCCCGAGTTTCTTGCCCTTGGGATCGAGTATCCAAAGGCCACCCGAGCCGCCGCAATAGACGTTCCCAGCTGTGTCGACCTTCATGCCGTCCGGCACGCCGGGCTCAACGCCGCCAAGCTCCGCGAACACGCGATCGGTCTGCCGCGCCAGCGTGCCGTTTGGCGCCATCTCGAAGGCGCGGATGTGCCGGCGACGACTGTCGTTGATGTAGAGCACGCTTTCGTCCGGCGAGAAGGCGAGGCCGTTAGGTGTGATGAAGTCGTTGACGAGAAGCGTGAGGGTGCCGAGATCGGGCGAGACACGATAGACGCCCGCATAAGTGAGGTCGGTCTGGTCTGGGACCATATTGGTATTCGGGTCGGAGAAGTAGATCGCGCCATCGGATTTCACGACCACGTCGTTCGGCCGGTTGAAGCGCCGGCCCTGGAAGCTCGAGGCTATCACTGTGATCGTGCCATCGGTCTCTTCACGGATCACCCGGCGGCCGGCGCCCTCACAGGCGACGAGGCGGCCCTGTAGGTCGCGCGTGAGCCCGTTAGCCCCGTTGGTCGGCTTCTTGAATTCCACCGTTCCCTGACCGGGCGTGTATTTCATACGCCGGTTACCATTGATGTCACTGAACAAGAGATAGCCGCCCTCCTTCCACCACACCGGACCTTCGGCTGGGCCGTTGTCGCCGCCAACGCCGTCGGCAAGTTGATTGATTGATTCTTCGGTGCCGATGATCTTGTCGAGTTCTGGCGCGAACTGCTCGATCCGTTTCACACCTTGTGCGGATGCAACGCCGTAGAGGCCAGTGCTGAACGCGGCGCCACTGGCCGCCGCCGATGCCAGCATGTGTCGGCGCGTGAGGCGAAAAGCCATGATAGTCCTCCCATGTTGTGCCGCCGCCATTATAGCGGCGGGCGCGCCTATAGCCCGAACACGTAAAGCACGGTGGCGTTACGCTGTTCCTTGAGTTCCGGCGTGTTGATCAGGCTGCGCTTGCTCAGCGGGCTCGCTCCCGAGGCAATTGCCATATATTGCTTGCCGTTGAACTCGAATGACATTGGCGGCGCCGAGAAGCGGGAGCCGACATTGATCTTCCACATTTCCTCAAGCGTGGTGTCGTCGAAGGCCGCGACCGTGCCGTCGAGCAAAGCGAGGAATACGAGGCCGCCGGCGGTCGAAAGCGTGCCCGACCGGTTCGGGTAACGCAGGTGGATGCTCTTCTTGATCTCCTGGGTCACCGGATCGACAGCGGTGAGGTCGCTTTCAAAACGCTCGTCCGAAGTGTTGCTGCCGCCGTTCCAGCCGCGCTCGGCGTTGTGCTTGGTGCGGTCGACCTCGACGCGCATGCAGCCCGTCATCGACGGGATATAGATGAGCTTGGTCCTCGGATTGTACGAGCTCGGCCAATAATTGTTGCCGCCGAGAATTGACGGGCACACCCGCTTGAGCGGCTCGCCCGGCGTGAGATTGCCGACGCCCGCATAGGTCTGGATGTCCTTGCTGGGGTCGTATTCGATGGGCTTGCCGGTCTTCTGGTCGATGCCGCGGGTCCAGTTGACGTCCGTGTAGGGCTTGGCGCCGATGATCTGCCCATTATGCCGGTCCATCGTATAGAGATGGCCGTTGCGCGCCGAGTGCGTGATCAGCTTGCGCGGCTGCCCGGCAACTTCGCTGTCGATCATGATGTGGGTGCCGATCTCGTCATAGTCCCACATGTCGCCGGGCGTGTACTGGAAATACCAGTTCATCTTGCCGGTCTCGGGGTCCCAGGAAATCGCGCTGTTGGTGTAGAGATTGTCGCCCGGCCGGTAGGTCGGATCGTACATCGGCACCGGATTGCCGGTGCCCCAGATGGTCTGGTTGGTGTCGGGATCGTACGTCCCGGTGACCCACACGGCGGCGCCGCCGGTCTGCCATGCATTGTTGGCGTCCTTCCAGGTCTCGCTGCCGGGTTCGCCGGGCGCTGGGATCGTGAATTTGCGCCACAGCACCTTTCCGGTCGCGGCGTCGAGCGCCGCAACCCAGTCGCGCACGCCGCTGTCGCCGCCCGAGGCCCCGACGATGATGCGGTCTTTGATGGGAAGCGGAGCCGCGGTGATCCGCAGTTGCGGCGCATCGAAGCTCATGTTGGTTTCCCACACGACCTTGCCGGTCTCCTTGTCGGTGGCCACGATGCGCGCCGGCCAGTTGGCGGCCGAAATGACGAGATTGCCCCACAACGCCGCGCCGCGATTGTTGGCCTGCTTCTCCTGCTTCGGTTCCATCCGCCAGACGATCCGCCTGGGACCTCCAGGAACATGCGGCGCGCCCCGGACAGGTCGTCGCACTCGGTGCGGTCGGCGCCGTTCCGGCGGGGCTCGGCGTCGTAGAGGGCGATGAGATTCCGTACCTGCCGGCGGCGGCAGCGAAAAAGAAAGAGAACTTTGAAAACCGTCTGACCGCTGACCCGGAAATCAAATGCTATCTGCCCGGCGTGCCACGGGCCACGTATATGCCGTATCCGTTTCAAATCGTTCAGAACTCCGAACGCACATCCTGATGGCCTATGAGTATGCGGGCGCCACCCGCACGATCTACATGGGTAAAGCGCCCCCAAGCCCTGCCGATAGCTGGATGGGGCACTCGGTCGGCCACTGGGAAGGGGATACGCTGGTCGTCGACGTGACGAGCTTGAACGACCAGACTTGGTTCGACAGGGCCGGGAATTTCCACAGCGACGCCCTGCATGTGGTCGAACGCTACACGCCCGTCAGCCCCGACGCCCTGACCTACGAAGTCACCATCGAGGACCCGAAGGTGTTTTCGCGGCCCTGGAAGATGAGCATGCCGCTCTATCGCCGGTTGGAATAAGAACGCTCAACTGTCTGGAATTCAAGTGCGTGGAGTTCGTCGAAGAGCTCATGTACGGGCATCTTCGCAAGCAGCCAGAGCAAGTGAAAGGGAGGTTCAGATGAGCCATCGATTTCTCACTTCAACGGATGGTGCTGGCGATCGTGATCGCGGTTGCGTTGCTGGCGCCGGTACCCGTCGCCGGCCAGCCGCGGCGAGCGACGGCGCCGCAGAGACCTGGACTCCGCCGCGAACGGCGGACGGCCAGCCGGACCTGCAGGGCGTGTGGGACTTCCGGACCATCACGCCGCTGGAGCGCCCCGTTGCGCTCGGAACGAAGGAGTTCTTCACCGACGAGGAAGCGGCGAACTTTGAAAAGGAAGAAAATCGCCGCCAGGATCGCGATCAGATCGATCCGGAGGCTGGCGGTTTGAAGTACCCGCCGGGCGGCGTCGTCCCCTACAACGAGTTTTGGTACGACCGCGGCAACAAGATCGTGGGGACGAAGCGCACGTCGTTGATCGTGGATCCGCCCAATGGCCGGCTTCCCGCCATGACGCCGGAGGGAAAGAAGAGAGCGGACCTCCGCGCGGCGGAGCAGCGCGAGACTCAGCTTGGACGTCCCCACGCCGACTCGTGGGAAGACCGACCGCTGCAGGAGCGCTGCATTGTCGGGCTGAACGCCGGACCGCCGATGACTCCAGGCGCCTACAACAACAATTTTCAGCTGTTCCAGACTCCCGAGCTACGTCGTGATTCTCAACGAAATGGTCCACGACGCACGCATCATCCCCTTGGACGGGCGTCCCCATGGGCGCATTCGTCAGTGGAAGGGAGACTCGCGCGGCCACTGGGAGGGAAACACGCTGGTCGTCGACACGACGAATTTCAAACGCGAAACCAGCCTGCCAAACTCCAGCGCGAATACGCACCTGATCGAGCGCTTCACGCGCACCGACGCCAACACGCTCCTCTACGAGTTCACGGTCGAAGATCCGACGATGTGGACGAGACCGTGGACAGCAGTGGTTCCGATGCGCAAGAGCGACGGATCCCATCTACGAATACGCGTGTCACGAGGCGAATTACGCCATGGCCGGCATCCTCGCCGGAGCGCGCGCCGCCGAGAAGGCCGCAGAAGAAGCCGCGAAGAAGGGATCGAAGTAAAGCGCCGAAGCGTCGATGAGCATATCGTCGCCCGCGAAAGCGGGCGACGCATTGACCCCGTGAGTTCGATTGGGGCGCAGCCCAGTGGCACCGCGGATATTGGATGCCTCGCTTTCGCGGGGCATAACAGCGCGTGATATACTTGTTTCCTGCCTGCTCCTAACCGGCCTGGCGGGCCCATGACGCTCGCCGCCTTGCGGACGGAGAGCTTCGCGGCCGGCAGCACCCAGCGCACCAACAAGGTCCGAATGCAAGCACCTGCCATGCCGGCGGGTAGCCCACGTCCAAGATGGCCAGGGTGAGATTGTAGCCGAGCGTCCCCAACACATCGAAGCCGCGGCGAGCCCAAAGGAATCCCGCTTCGAGAAACGCCGCAAAAAGGCACGACGCCACCGCGAGCATCGCCAGCGCCTTGGCATTGGCACCCAGCCCGTAGCGGGCCAGCACCCTCCAGACCATCAGCCAGAAAAATATTCCGGTCAGCATGTACTGCTCGGTGTATGTGCCTCGCGCCAGCACGACGTGGAGGATTGCAAGTCCACTGATCACATAGTTCGTGGTGTGCAGCCGCTGCCAGTTTTTCGCTCCCATGTACCGGATCGCGGCGTCCACGGAGGTCGCGCCCAGGACGATCAGGCCGATGGTCGAGAGCGTTGCCACGATCAGCGTAAGTCGCGTCGTCATATCGTTGGCGATGAACGCAAAGTCCCAGCGCCGGAAGGCGAAATAGATGACCATATGGGCAATCGTATAGACGAGCGCCGTCACACCAATCATCCGTCGCACATCGATGAGAGCCGGCCAGCGGAATATCGTCACTGCCGGTGTAACCGCCAAGGCCATCAGCAGGATAGACCGTCGCCCACACGCCCGACCAGTAGGTCAGGCCACCGAGCGCGACTGGAAGAGATTCCGTAGTCTCCGATGCCGACCAGATAGGCGGAGCGGATCGCCGGTAACAGCATGAGCGCGAATGTGCTCGCTTTAAGCCAGGAAAACCGGCGATTCCTGTCCTGCCATGGCCAGACCAATTGCAAGTCGTTTCCTCCGTCGAAACCGGTGGCTCCCGGATCGCACGGCAGAGCATATTGGAAGAAGGCGCCACGATCCAGACGCAGCGCTGCTAGAACTCGTGCTGCCTTTATGCGAACAGACTGATGATGTAAGCTAGTTACGAGTTGCCAGCAGGAGGTGCCGAAGACCGGGTGAACGGAGGAAACACCCCGCATCCGGGCTATCGGCGAATGCCGAGAAATCACATCGGCGCCAGTTTCGGGTTCATGGGAGGAATGCCGTTGCAGTAACACACTGCAAGGCAAGAGGAGGCCATCATGCGCGAGAGGTTGTCAGGCTCGATGACAACGGTCGTGGTTGCCGCCGCTGTCAGCGCCGGCATCTCGGTGTCCATCACCCGGACGTCGGCTCAGGCTCCAGCGGCTTCCGTCACGGCACCAGCCGCAGCTCCAGCTCTGGAGACGCCGTGGGGCGAACCCGATCTACAGGGCATTTGGACCGACGAATCTGATACGCCGTTGCAGCGCTCTCCCAAGTATGCAAGCCAGGAATTTTTCACCGAGGCACAGCGAGCCGAATTGGATAAACTTCGATCCGCGCTTCCTCGGTCGGGACAGGCGCTCGGAGCGCGGAACCGAAGCGGACGTGGCCGGCGCTTACAACGCGGTGTTCACGCCCATGAAGCGCACCGGCACGCGCACGTCGCGGATTGTCGATCCGCCCAATGGCCGGCTTCCGGCTCTGACGCCAGAGGCTCAGAGGATGGCCGCCGCCGAACGAGCATTTCGTGTTGCCCTGTTGCAATCGACCGAAACCTGCAAAAACAAGGAGGCGGCGTGTAACGGAGGCAAATACGATCCGGCGCAATCGCCGCGATTCGCGGAGCTCCCACCTCGCTACAACACCGCGCGCATGAATCGCAACCATGGTCCGGAGGACAGTTCGTCGGCGGAGCGCTGCTTGACCGGCGGCCTGCCCGAGTTTGGAAGCGTCAGCTTCCGGCGAATCGTGCAGACGCCCGGCGGCATCTCGATCTTCTACGACGTGGGTCAGGGACAAGGGTGGCAGCGGAACATCGTCATGGACGGAAGACCGCACTTACCGGCCAACATCCGCCAGTGGTATGGCGACTCGCGTGGCCATTGGGAGGGCAATACGCTCGTCATCGACGTAACGAACTTCAGTCCGAAGACCGATTTTCTGGCCGCACGCGAGAACTTGCACCTTGTCGAGCGCTGGACGCACGCCGCGCCAAATACGCTCGAATATGAGGTCACGATCGAAGATCCGACTGTGTGGACGCGGCCATGGACAGCCAAGCAGGAGTTCACCAGGCAGAGCGACCAGGAAAATAGAATTTATAGCGAGCCGCGCTGCATCGAAGGAAACTATGGCCTCCCGGGGCTGCTGCATGGACGGCGCATGGAAGAGCTTGCCTTTGCGGAGGGTCGAGGTCCTGATCCGGCAGCCAAGGACAGCATGAAGGCTGTTGAATTTGAAGATGATCCCCTGCAGTAAGGTCAGTTGGAGGCAAACGGGGACCATCATGCGCGACCGCTTCTCAGGCTCGATGATAATGGTCGCCATTGCCGCCGCCGCTGTCAGCGCGGTCATGTTCGGTGTCCAGCACACGGACGTCGGCTCAGGCTCCAGCGGCTTCCGTCACGGCGCCGGCCTCAGCGCTGAAAACGCCCTGGGGCGAACCTGATCTACAGGGCATTTGGACCGACGAAACCGACACGCCCTTGCAGCGCCCCGCCAAGTATGCGGACCAGGAATTTTTCACCGAGGCGCAGCGAGCCGAATTGGATGTGCAACGGGCGGCGCTGGGCGGCAAGGACAAGCGTGCGGAACGCGGGACCGAGCTCGACGTCACCGGCTCCTACAACGACCTGTTCATATCCAGGAAGCGCACCGGAGCGCGCACGTCGCGGATCGTGGATCCGCCCAATGGCCGGATTCCGCAGCTGACGCCGGAGGCTCAGAAGATGGCCGCGGCAGAGCGGGAATTTCGCCTCGCTCTGATGCAGTCGACCGAGGCTTGCAGGACTAAGTATCCGACCTGCAACGGGGGAAAGTACGATCCGACGCCCTCCCCGCGGCGTGCAGAGCTTCCCCCTCGCTACAACACCACCGCACGTATGAATCGCCATGATGGTCCGGAGGACGCCACCTTGGCGGAGCGCTGCTTGACCGGCGGGCTGCCCGGGATTGGAGGCAACAGCTTCCGCCGGATCGTGCAGACGCCAGGCGGCATCGCGATGTTCTACGACGTGGGTCAGGGCCAAGGGTGGCAGCGCAACATCGTCATGGACGGGAGCCCCCATTTGCCGGCCAACATCCGCCAGTGGTACGGCGACTCGCGTGGCCACTGGGAGGGCAATACCCTCGTCATCGACGTCACGAACTTCAGTCCGAAGACCGACTTTCAGGGCTCACGCGAGAACTTGCATCTGGTCGAGCGCTGGACGCGGACGCGGGCCGACCGCGCTCGAATACGAGGTCACGATCGAAGATCCGACCGTGTGGACGAGGCCATGGACGGTCACGCAAGTGTTCACCAAGCAGAGCGACCAGGAGAACAGAATTTATTACGAGCCGCGCTGCAACGAAGGAAACTATGGGCTCCCGGGGCTGTTGCGTGGAGCGCGCATGGAAGAGCTCGCCTTTGCGGAGGGACGAGGTCCTGACCCGGCGACAAGAGACAGCGCCACGGCTATTTCGGGTGCTGAGGATGATCCGTTGCAGTGACCCGCTGACAAGACAGAAGGAGACCATCATGCGCGACTGGTACTTACGTTCGATGACAACGGTCGCCATCGCCGCGGCCGCTGTCGGCGCCGTCATTTCCCTGTCCATGACACAGACGTCGGGTCAGGCGCAGGTCGCGCGTCCCGCCAGCGTCGACGGCAAGCCCAACTTCAGCGGCATCTGGCAGGCCAATAACGAAGCCAACTGGGACTTGCAGGCGCATGCTGCGCGTCCCGGCGCCGTCACGCAACAGGGAGTCTATCCCTATGACTATGCGCGGGTGCCCGCCGCGCCGGTTCTCGCGCTCGGTGCCGCGGGCGGCGTGCCCGGATCGCTCGGCGTCGTGCAGGGCGACGGGCAGATTCCCTACAAGCCAGAAGCCTTGCCGATCAAGAAGGAGAACGCGGAGCACTGGATCGACCGCGACCCGGAGCTGAAGTGCTACCTGCCGGGCATTCCGCGCGCGATGTACATGCCCTATCCCTTCCAGATCACGCAAAGCACGAACAAGATTCACATTGCCTACGAATTCTCGAATACGGCGCGCACGATCCATCTGGACAAGGTCGAAGGCCCGCCCGACGATACCTGGATGGGCCACTCGGTCGGACGATGGGACGGAGACACGCTGGTCGTCGACGTGACGAATTTCAACGATCGGACCTGGTTCGACCGCGCCGGCAATTTTCACAGCGACGCGCTGCACCTGGTCGAGCGCTTCACGCTGATGTCACCCGACATCATCTGGTACGAAGTGACGATCGAAGACCCCAAGGTCTTCACGCGGCCGTGGCAGATCGCCATGCCGCTCTATCGTCGCGTGGAACCGAACATGCAGCTTCTCGAGTTTCGCTGCAACGAATTCGTCGAGGAGTTCATGTACGGAAATCTTCGCAAGCAGCCGTTGGTCAAGCACTGGGAAGGTGATACGATGACAATCGATATCACTCGCAAGGTGCCGCCTGGTGACAGCTTCTATCAATGGTACGGTAGGTAACTTGGATGGGCGCCGAATATCCTAACTCGGGATAGTAGAAACAGCCGCGGGCACGGCGCCCATCTTGGTTCTATGCGCGGCAGGGAGGCAATCGATGCGAACGAAGCTTGCCATAGCAGTCTGTATCACCGGTCTCGCGACGTCGGGATGGACGTCTTCGGCGTCGGCACACCACGCGTTTGCCGCGGAGTTCGACGCGAACAAGCCGGTGAATTTCAAGGGGACGATCACGAAAATGGAATGGGTCAATCCCCACACCTGGTTGCACGTCGACGTGAAGAGCCCCGATGGCACGGTGGTAAACTGGGCAATCGAAGCGGGCACGCCGAATGTCCTGTTCCGGCGCGGATTCACCAAGGACTCCTTGCTGCCTGGCACCGAGATCGTGGTCGATGGGTACCAGTCGAAGGACGGGTCGCACCGTGCCAACGGCAGGGATCTTACTTTTCCGGACGGACGCAAATTGTTTCTCGGCTCCTCCGGTACCGGTGCTCCGTACGAGTTGACACCTGGGACTCAAGATAGACAAATAACTGAGGCTGCGCGTCGTCTGACGCGCTCGCACCCGGGATCGTAATTCGACGGGATCGGCATGTCTCTTCTGGCTTTCTTCGAACAGCTGGCGGAGTCGCCGTGGAGCGTCAGTATCCACGAGTTGGAGATTGCCTATTCCATCATCGAATCGATTCACGTGTGGTCGATGTGTCTGTTCTTCGGCCTGGCGGTGATGTTCGACCTGCGCCTCCTCGGTTGGACCATGCGGAAGGTGCCGGTCTCGGAATTTGCTCGCCGCCTGCTGCCCTGGACCGTGGCGGGGTTCGTCATCATGGTCATCAGCGGCACGCTCCTGTTTTACGCCATACCTGTCAGGTCCTATCAGAATATTTTCTTCAGGTTCAAAATGATTCTGCTGCTGTTGGCGGGTTTGAACGTGTGGATCTTTCACTCACGCGTTTATCCGAAGGTCGTCACGTGGGATGTCGACGGAGTTCCGCCCAGAGCGGCCAGGGTTGCCGGCGCGCTTTCCCTCGCGCTGTGGGTCGGCGTCATCGTCTCGGGAAGAATGATTGCCTATAACTGGTTCGACTGCGATCGACAGCCGCAACCGGACATCATCAATTTTCTCACCAGCTGCGTACCCACCGAATAGGCGCACTGATGGATTTGCTGTCGTTCTTTCAGTGGTGCTACCAAACGCCAATCGGCGAAACGATACGAAATTCGACCTGGCTGTTCCCTGTGATCGAGGCCTTCCACCTCCTTGGTCTTGGATTGACGGCCGGAGCCGTGTTGATCGTGAATCTGCGCCTTTTAGGCGTGGGCCTGAGCCGACAGCCGGTCGCGCAGCTCTGGGCAGCTGTTCAGCCGTGGTTGCTTGGCGGTCTGATCCTGATGTTCATGTCGGGTATTCCCCTGTTCCTTTCGGAATCGATCAAGTGTTTGTACAATTATGCTTTTTGGCTGAAGATGACGTCGCTGTTTCTGGTGCTCCTTTTTACGTTCACGGTTCAACGCCGCGTGACGCAATCGGGCATAACCTCCGATCGACCACTGCTTGGCCGATTTACGGCGCTCATATCGTTAAGCCTGTGGTTTGGTGTGGCGGGGGGCGGACGCTGGATCGGGTTTTCGTAGGCGGCGCGCGTGGCCCTGGCGCACGCGTAAACGGCTTGATATTCGTGCCGTACACGTCGGGCTGCCGCCGGCGCAAGGGTTGCGCCGACGTTGTTCGTGCCGCTTCGTTATCTGCCCATTAGAATCTGGAGCCTGTGAAAAGGGGGTCACAGAGAAGTTCGTTGCAGTAACACACTTGCGAGGCAAAAGGAGATCATCATGCGCGACCGCTTCTCAGGCTTCGATGGTAACTGTCGCCATTGCCGCGGCCGCTGTCAGCGCCGCCATTTCGGTGCCCGTCACCCGGACCTCGGCTCAGGCTCCGGCGGCTTCCGGCACGGCGCTGAAAACACCTTGGGGCGAACCGGACCTTCAAGGAATTTGGACTGACGAATTTGATACGCCCCTACAACGCCCCGCCAAGTATGCGAACCAGGAATTCTTCACCGCGGCGCAGCGGGAAGAATTGGACAAACAGCGAGGAGCGCATTTCGGCAGCGACCCGCGTCAGGAGCGCGGGACCGCGATTGACGTCGGCGGCGCCTACAACACGGCGTTTTTGACCATAAAGCACGCCGGCCCGCGCACATCGTTGATTGTCGATCCGCCCAATGGCCGGATTCCGCCGCAGACGCCGGAGGCTCAGCAGGCTGCTGCGGCCGATCGGGAATATCGCCTCGCCCTGTTGCAATCGACGGACGCCTGCAAGAACAAGGACGCCGGTGTGTGCCGGAGGCAAGTACGATCCGACGCCCTCGCCTCGATTTGCAGAACTCCCTCCGCGCTACCACGCGGGTAACTTCGCGCGTCTCAATCGCAGCGACGGTCCGGAGGACGACGGGTTGGCGGACCGCTGCCTGCACAGCGGGCTGCCCGAGTTCGGCAGCCTGTTCGGCGGCAGCTTTCGCCGCATCGTGCAGACACCCGGCGGCATCTCGATGTTCTACGACATGAATCAAGGCCAAGGGTGGCAGCGCAACATCGTCATGAACGGGAGCCCCCACTTGCCGGCCAACATCCGCCAGTGGTTCGGCGACTCGCGCGGCCATTGGGAGGGCAACACGCTCGTGATCGACGTGACCAACTTCAGTCCGAAAACCGATTTCCTGGGGTCGCGCGAGAACCTGCACCTGGTCGAGCGCTGGACGCGCACCGGGCCGAAGACCCTCGAATACGAGGTCACGATCGAAGATCCGACCGTGTGGACGCGGCCATGGACCGTCAAGCAGGAGTTCACCAGGCAGAGCGACGAGGAGAACAGAATTTATTACGAGCCGCGCTGCATCGAAGGAAACTATGGCTTGCCGGGGCTGCTGCATGGACGGCGCGCGGAAGAGCGCGCCTTTGCGGAGGGACGAGGTCCCGATCCGAGAACCGTGGACAACGTCGGCGGTGTGTTGTCCGTTCAATCTGACCCGCTGAATTAGTGCTCCCCAGGGCGGACGGCCCTGGCGAGTCCTCCGGGCCAGTTCCGGACTAGTCGCCAAGAAATCGTCGGAATGGCCCGCAAGAACTGGAGGCGCTGGTCAGGCGGGAAATAAGGCGCTCGGCCTCGAAGTGCCGCCGTCGTTCTATTGGCGCGTCGACGAGGTGATATCCGCAGCAGGTCGTGGTCATCCCCCGACATTGCCTCGTCGCAAAATTTCTCGATTTCCTCCGCCGGGATGCCGACCCGCCGCATGGCCTTGGTCACTTGGCCGATGATGCGGAAGTCATCGCCGGCACCATCAAGTCTCACAAGGATCTCGGGATGTTTGGCGGTCATCGTGAGGCCACGTGGGGGGAAGCGTCCCCCGGGCCAGCAGAAAGTCACCGCCTAACGTGTTCCTCGTCTATGAGCGCGTGCGCGACTTCCTCGCCAGACGGCACAAGGTGGCAAGGATCGAGCGGGGCGCCTTTGGCCGCGCGCTGGCGAAGATTGCCGCCTGCTCGAAGAAAGCGCGGAGCAATGCAGCGGCCCCGGGCTAGGTAATCGGTGCGGAGGCGGATTGACCGAATCGCCAACGACGCCCAACCTCGCCACACTGCGACATGCCAGACTAGGGGCGGCCTTCGGGTCGCCCTTCATTTGTTTGCGACTTTCTGAGCTTCCGGTGGTATTATCGGAACGTTCTTTGGGAAGAGCCGGTCCCGGCCCCGTGCCCCCCACCCCCCGCAAAGAGGTCGGGACCACCTTACCCACCCGACACGCGCCAGCGCATCCCCCTCAATCGCAGAATTCTTGCCGCGGCCCAAAGGACGTTCGCGATCAGGCAATGGCGACGCGCCTGTATGCTCAACAAGCAAAGAACAACGAGCTTGAGGCTGACGCTTGCGAGATACGGTTACGAGCAGAGGCGTTCTGTGTCAGGGCGCATCCCCTCCATCGTGGGTAAAGAACCCCAGCCCGCCAGCCGCTGAGACCGCAGGCTGGGGTTAAACCAGGGTCATAACCCCTCGAAGGGATGGGAAGCCATGACCCGATATCGTTGTCTGCCGGCTACCCGGCTGAAGTTGGGCGCGAGCGGATCAATTCAATGGCCGCGGAAACCAGCCGATGTGGCTGCGATCGGCCCGCTGTGTTGTCAAAGCTTGGTTCGCCGGGGTCGAGTGGGCGCAGGTGATCCCGAACTCGCTTTCCGGGCGACACAGTCGCTGAACGCGGCCTGCTGAGTTTCGTTGTGGAAATACCATTTCTGCAGCGTGCCGCCAGTCGACAGTTTCTGAGGATTACCGGCGTCGGCTTGTAACCCTAGCTCTCTGGTGCACTCCACGAAGTTTTTGTGGTGGTCCTGCGCCGGGGCCGGCCCGGCAATGATGACTGCGAAAGCCAATCCATACCAAATTTTGCGCATTGCTCGCTCCCATCAGTTCACCCCGGACATGGTGCCCTCGAAGGGGGAGATCAGAATGTGAATTGGCTCACGCGGCTGTTAAAAGATTTGCCCGTACCTCGCACCGTGCCGCGCCACCTCTAGAACGCGGAAGGCCCCAGCCCCGGGGATAAATCCATGGCTGAGGCCTTCGCTGGGTCAAACCCGTCACGAGATCGACCCGCTTGCATCGTGGGCTGGCTGTCCGGCCGAACTTGGGCGCGGGCGGATCATTTCGATGATCAAGCGATCAAACCCTGCACGAATTTTGAAGGTTGTTGCCACCAGTGTTGCCAAAACGCGATCTTGATCGGATTTAGATGGAGGGGTGACCCACAGCGGAGTGCGCCAGGAAAGCTGGCAAAGAATAGGAGGTGAAAGTCCCCCACGGGGAAGGTCTAGCCAACCGCCCCGACCCCGAGTGATGCACGAGGTTCTGCTCGCGAGGGCAGCCGTGAAGCGTTCACAGGGGAGACCACGGGCCAAGTATTGAGCTGCGAAACGGGTCTAATTCCGAGGTGCCGATCTCATTCCGCTGAAGAGAAGGCAACATCGTCCCATGGCGTATTGGCTTGCATGGGAAGAACCTCGCGCAGTCGGAGACCTTGTGCACGTGGAGAAGTTCTTTGCACGGAACCTGGGAAGTCTCATCCGTGCCCGGACAGGCAAGCCGGGCCGGTTCATGAAGGCAACAGCCGAACGATGAACATGCACGCGGATGAGAATTCGGACGGGGTCATAGTACCCGAGAAGCGGTCGAACAAAGAGGGCTTGCCCTCTGCGGAGGCCGTGGAGGGAAGGACCTCGCCCAAGGGGAACGGCGGTCGAGACGGCCGCGGCCCGGACACTGCGCCGGGATACCGCGTCGAACGGACTGCATCGCCGTGCGCCGAGCGGCGCGACAGAGCAAGAGTGTACGGTTCACTGCGCTGCTGCATCACATCACCATCGATCTCCTGAAGCGGAGCTACCTTTCGCTTGAACGGGACTCCGCGCCGGGCATCGACGGCGTGACGTGGCAGACCTACGGAGAGAACCTCGAAGAGAAGCTGAAGGACCTGCACGACAAGGTGCACCGGGGCAGCTACCGAGCGCGTCCGGCCAGACGAACCTACATCCCGAAGGCGGACGGCTCGAAACGGCCACTGAGCATTCTGTGCCTGGAGGACAAAATCGTCCAACAGGCGGTCGCGTACGGTTCTCGAAGCCATCTACGAGGAAGACTTCCTCGGGTTCTCCTATGGATTCCGGCCGGGGCGCGGCCAGCACGATGCGCTGGACGCTCTCCACGCCGGGATTCTCAGGAAGCAAGTGAACTGGGTGCTCGACGCGGACATCCGGGGCTTCTTCGATGCCATGGCCCACTCATGGATGATCCGTTTCCTCGAGCACCGTATCGCGGACAAGCGCATCCTGCGCCTGATTGCAAAATGGCTGAAGGTCGGCATCATCGGAAGATGGACGCAGTAACACGTAGTGAACGTGGCACTCCGCAAGGGGCGGTGATCTCACCACTGCTCGCGAACATCTACCTGCACTACGGTGCGTCAGGCCAAGCCTGATGCTTCCAGCGGGTGAAATTCCCGCCCCGGCAAGGGGAAGAGCCACCCCACCGGGAATCGAGCCTTGGGCTTATGGAGGTAACGACATGAGCTAAGCGTAGGCAGAGCGACGCGCGGGCCGTAACGAAAGTGAAGCGGTTCAGCCTCGTAAAGGTAACAATCCGCAGGCCGACAGAGTCGTAGTGGCTGGAAGGCAAAAGTAGGTCACCGTCAAAGGCGAGGTGGCTGGAGACTGCGGCGGGGTCAGAGCGCACGGCACGTTCGGAGAAGGAAGCATCAAGGAACCTGAGAGATCCACTGTGGTCTCGGTGCGTAGCGGAAGCGCGCCGAGTATGCCGGACGATATGGATCATTCCTGAGAAAGGCAGACGCTGCAGCGGAAGTCGGATTCGCTGGTAGTACTCGGAGCGCGGGAGAGCCGCGTACAGGGGGAAGCGGCGAAGCAGATGAAGACTGACTTCAGGGAAACATCACCCGCACGCACAGAGGCAGGATTCTGGTGTCAACGAAACTGAGTCAGATAGCGAAGAAAGCCAGACTGGACCGAGAGGTGCGTTTCACCTCGTTGGCACATCTGCTGACACCGGCGTTCCTCAAGGAAACTTGGCGAACGATGAACCGGCATGCAGCAAGTGGCGTCGACGGACAAAGCACCGAACAATTTGCGAGCGAGATGGAGCAGCGGGTCGAGGAGATCTGTGCGCAGCTAAAAGAAGGCACGTACCGTGCGCCACCGGTTCGGCGGGTTGAGATACCCAAAGGACCAGGCAAGATCGGAACGCGACCGTTGGGTATACCCACTGTCGCGGACCGGCTGCTTCAGCGGGCGGTCGCGCGCATCCTCGAGGCTGTGTATGAAGCCGATTTCCTCGACTGCAGTTACGGCTTTCGACCAGGGCGCAACCCTCATCAGGCCTTGCAGGCCCTACGCCTGCATATCGTGACCAAGAAGGTGAGCCATGTGTTCGAGGCCGATATCCGCAGCTACTTCACTCGTATTGATCATCAGTGGCTGCGCCGGATGGTGGCGCACCGGATCGCTGACCCGATCATCCTTCAGCTGATCTCGAAATGGCTGAAGGCCGGGGCAATGCAGGACGGGGTGTTCTTTCCAGCCAAGGAAGGGACCCCGCAAGGGGGGCCCATATCGCCTGTGCTTAGTAATCTGTATCTGCACTTCACGCTCGATCTGTGGTTCGCGAAGAAATTCAAATCACAGTGTCGAGGCGAGGCGTACCTGGTGCGTTTTGCTGATGATTTTGTGGGATGCTTCCAGTTCCAGGACGACGCGCAGAACTTCCAGCGCCAATTGCGGGAGCGGTTCGCGCGGTTCAATCTGGAACTGGCCGAGGACAAAACTCGGATGCTGCTCTTTGGACGTTTTGCCGCCGCTATGCGCGGCAAGCATGGACAGAGGCCGGAAACGTTTGAGTTCCTCGGCTTCAAGCATGTCTGTGGCGTGGACCGGAGCGGGCGGTTCGCCCTGATCCGTCTCCCCAGCGCCAAGAGCTGCAGAAAGTTTCTTGCTCGCACCCGCGAGTGGCTGCTCGAACATAGGCATTGGAAGAGACGCGAACAGCAGCAGCACCTGACGGTGATGCTGCGCGGCTTCTACCAATACTTTGCTCTGCACCACTGCGACCGTAAGCTGCAGCTGGATCCGCCATCAAATCCAGCGACAGTGGAAGCAAGCCCTGCAACGCCGTGGCCAACGCCGCCGGTGGAGCTGGGCACAGTTGGGCGATCGACCGTGGTTCGAGCTACCGTTTGCTCGAAACTTGCATCCGACGGTATGATATGGCGCTCTTCGTGAATGTCATCTGGGGAGCCCGGTGCGGGAAATCTGCACGCCGGGTTCTGCTTGGGGAGGCGAGTTCAAGAAGCCATGCCGGCTCGGTGAGGGCACTGACGTGAAAGCGTCAGCAACAGTGAGGCTCCGCAAAGGCTACCGCTTCAAGGCTCGCCTCTACCATCCTGCTGGATAAGTGGTTTGAGGACGTGGTGCGGCCACGCATCAGGGGGAGGGCGACCCTGATACGGTTCGCTGATGACTGTCGTGATGGCGTTCGAGACCCACTACGATGCCAAGCGGGTCATGGACGTGTTGGGGAAACGACTTGGTCGGTATCGGCCTCAAGCTGCATCCGGACAAGACGAGCTTCGTCGACTTCCGCCCGCAGCGTCATGGCGGGACTGCCCCCAGACTGCAAGGCACAATCGTTCGACTTCCTCGGCTTCACCCACTCGTGGGGAAAGTCGCGGAAAGGCAAGAACGTGGTGCGGCAAATGACGGCCAAGCGCCGTTTTGCCCGCTCGCTGGCCGCGATCAAGGATTGGTGCCGGACCAACCGGCATCGGCTCGCACGCGAACAGCGCGCCTGGTTGTCTGCGGTACTCGTCGGTCATTATGCCTACTATGGCATCACGGGGAACATTTGGCGGCTACAGCAGTATCGCTACCAAGTCATGAGGATATGGCACAAGTGGTTGGAACGTCGAACGCGAGGAAGGAGGCTCCTATGGGCTAACTTCAACGCGTTCCTCGCCCGTCATCCGCTGCCAGCGGCCCGGATCATCCACCGCTACACCAGCTGGAACGAATTCTCGCGTGAGGAACCGGATGGGGGAAATCTGCGCGTCCGGATCTGTGGGGGGCGAGGGGGCAACGTCCTCGCCTACCCGGCAACCTGTGCCCTGATGCGAAGGGAGAAGTCCAAATGGGAGGCCCCCATAAGGACGAGAGTACCGAAGCGGGATACAGGGGCGGAGCAACCCGTAGTAGGGATGAAAGCTCTGTAATGGGGCCGGACCGAAGGGGTTGCGTTGTTCAGCTCTGGCCAGGGGTCAACCAGCAATGGGAGGAACCCCTTGGATAGAGCAAAGCCGTATGACATTCCGAAGAGGGAAATATGGGAAGCCTACAAGCGGGTTAGAGCCAACAAGGGTGCGGCCGGCGTTGATGGGCAAACGATTGCAGACTTCGAGGCTGATCTTTCGAACAACCTCTACAAGCTCTGGAACCGAATGTCGTCTGGCAGCTATCATCCGCCGCCGGTGCGAAGGGTAGACATACCGAAGGGGGACGGCAAGACACGGCCGCTTGGGATACCGACGGTCGCCGATCGCGTTGCCCAGATGGTGGTCAAGCGCTTCCTGGAGCCGCTCGTGGAGCCTCACTTCCACGACGATTCTTACGGATATCGACCCAACAAATCGGCGCTCGATGCTGTCGGGAGGGCGCGGCAGCGATGCTGGCGCCATCCGTGGGTTCTTGATCTTGATATCAAGGCCTTCTTCGACAGCATCGATTTAAATCTACTGATGCGTGCGGTCCGCAAGCATACGGATTGCGCGTGGGTGCTTTTGTACATTGAGAGATGGCTGAAGGCGCCTGAGCAGATGGAGGATGGAAGCCTCGTCGCAAGGGAACGAGGGACGCCACAGGGCGGGGTCATCAGCCCTCTCTTGGCGAATCTCTTTCTGCATTATGGTGCGTCAGGCCAAGCCTGATGCTTCCAGCGGGTGAAATTCCCGCCCCGGCAAGGGGAAGAGCCACCCCACCGGGAATCGAGCCTTGGGCTTATGGAGGTAACGACATGAGCTAAGCGTAGGCAGAGCGACGCGCGGGCCGTAACGAGAGTGAAGCGGTTCAGCCTCGTAAAGGTAAGAATCCGCAGGCCGACAGAGTTCGTAGTGGCTGGAAGGCAAAAGTAGGTCACCGTCAAAGGCGAGGTGGCTGGAGACTGCGGCGGGGTCAGAGCGCACGGCACGTTCGGAGAAGGAAGCATCAAGGAACCTGAGAGATCCACTGTGGTCTCGGTGCGTAGCGGAAGCGCGCCGAGTATGCCGGACGATATGGATCATTCCTGAGAAAGGCAGACGCTGCAGCGGAAGTCGGACCCTCATCAGGCCTTGCAGGCCCTACGCCTGCATATCGTGACCAAGAAGGTGAGCCATGTGTTCGAGGCCGATATCCGCAGCTACTTCACTCGTATTGATCATCAGTGGCTGCGCCGGATGGTGGCGCACCGGATCGCTGACCCGATCATCCTTCAGCTGATCTCGAAATGGCTGAAGGCCGGGGCAATGCAGGACGGGGTGTTCTTTCCAGCCAAGGAAGGGACCCCGCAAGGGGGGCCCATATCGCCTGTGCTTAGTAATCTGTATCTGCACTTCACGCTCGATCTGTGGTTCGCGAGGAAATTCAAATCACGGTGTCGAGGCGAGGCGTACTTGGTGCGTTTTGCTGATGATTTTGTGGGATGCTTCCAGTTCCAGGACGACGCGCAGAACTTCCAGCGCCAATTGCGGGAGCGGTTCGCGCGGTTCAATCTGGAACTGGCCGAGGACAAGACTTCGGATGCTGCTGTTTGGACGTTTTGCCGCCGCTATGCGCGGCAAGCATGGACAGAGGCCGGAAACGTTTGAGTTCCTCGGCTTCAAGCATGTCTGTGGCGTGGACCGGAGCGGGCGGTTCGCCCTGATCCGTCTCCCCAGCGCCAAGAGCTGCAGAAAGTTTCTTGCTCGCACCCGCGAGTGGCTGCTCGAACATAGGCATTGGAAGAGACGCGAACAGCAGCAGCACCTGACGGTGATGCTGCGCGGCTTCTACCAATACTTTGCTCTGCACCACTGCGACCGTAAGCTGAGCTGGATCCGCCATCAAACCCAGCGACAGTGGAAGCAAGCCCTGGACCGCCGTGGCCAACGCCGCCGGTGGAGCTGGGCACAGTTGGGCGATCGACCGTGGTTCGAGCTACCGTTTGCTCGAAACTTGCATCCGACGGTGTGATATGGCGCTCTTCGCGAATGTCATCTGGGGAGCCCGGTGCGGGAAATCTGCACGCCGGGTTCTGCTTGGGGAGGCAAGTTCAAGAAGCCATGCCGGCTCGGTGAGGGCACTGACGTGAAAGCGTCAGCAACAGTGAGGCTCCGCAAAGGCTACCGCTTCAAGGCTCGCCTCTACCATCCCGTTCGACCTGTGGATGCACCGGCACCATCCGGATATCCCCTTCGAGCGCTATGCCGATGATGTCATCTGCCATTGTCGCAGTGAGGAGCAGGCGCGAAATCTGAACGCATCGCTGGAGAGGCGGTTCGCTGAATGCGGGCTAACACTTCATCCTGAGAAGACAAAGATTGTCTACTGCAAGGATGATGACCGGCGCGGAACCTATCGTGACCAAAAGTTCGACTTTCTCGGCCACACGTTCAGGCCGCGGTTGTCGCGCCGATGGAATGGGTTTGGCGTCTCGTTCAGCCCAGCAGCGAGCGACAAAGCTCTCAAGGCGATCCGGCAGACGGTTCGCGGCTGGGCGCTTCATGAGCGCAGCGACAAGTCGCTTGATGATCTGGCGCGGATGTTCAATGCCACCATCCGAGGCTGGATCAACTATTTTGGCCGTTATTACAAGTCGGCCCTTTACCCGACCCTTCGGCACATCGACCGTATCCTGGCACGATGGGCACATCGGAAGTTCAAGTCCTTGCGGCGGCATCGACGACGATCACAGCAATGGCTGGAGCGCATCGCGCGCCGCCAGCCAGACCTGTTCGCTCATTGGCGCCTTCTGCAGGGACGCGGCCGAACAATGGGAGCCGGATGAGGCGAGAGTTCTCACGTCCGTTTCTGCGAGAGCGCGGGGGTGAAACTCCCCCGCGCCACTCACCGTAACATTTACGTTCGCAGCGAACGCGCGGGTCAGCGGGTGATGGAGAGCATCTCGCGCTTCATCACACAAAAGCTCAAGCTCAAGGTAAATGAGGCGAAGAGTGCGGTGGCACGACCGCAGGAACGGAAGTTCCTCGGGTTCAGCTTTACGGCTGGTCCGGACATCAAGCGCACGATTGCGCCGAAATCGCTGGACCGGTTCAAGCAACGAATCCGGGACATCACGCGAAGGGCCAAGGGCGTCAGCATCAAGACGACAATGGAGGAGCTGGCCCAGTATATGCGGGGCTGGCGCGGCTATTTCGGCTTTTGCGAAACGCCCGAGGAGCTGATTGCTCTCACTCGCTGGGTCCGCCTGCGACTGCGGGCTGCCCTCTGGCGCCAATGGAAAACACCACGGCGTCGGCGAGCGGCACTCATCGCGCTGGGAGTCTCGGGGGAGCTGCGCAACATGGCCGGTAGCGGCCGTGGACCCTGGCACCTCGCCCGGAGCAAAGCCCTCTCCGTGGGACTCTCCAATGCCCACTTCAAATCGCTCGGCCTCCCGTCCTTGATCGAAGCGCGTTAGCGTAACTTCTCGAACCGCCGTATACGGACCCGTACGTACGGTGGTGTGGGAGGGGCGGAGCCGCGAGGCTCCCCCCTATCCCGATCCCTGGCCCATCACGTCGGTTTAACAATTCGGCCCAAGTCCGCTGCTGGTCGAACCGGACATGACCGCCGGGACTGGATAGGCGGCTCTCAGGCCTTCTCGGCCGCCCCGTTCGCGGGCGAGCGGGGCATGGGGGCGGCGCACTCGGTGCGGCGCCCCGCGGAGGGGCTCAGGTGTGCTTGCCTGTGAGAACAGCAAACCGCGGGCATATAAGCATCTCGTTGGTCCGACCTTCAAACGTTAACCAAACGTTAACCTCTTCAATTTTGGTCCGGTATATTTTCTGACCCCCTCTCTGTGCGCGTGCGAGCAGACCCCAGTCCAGGGTACCGGGGGGTAGCGAGAGCACCGTCGGTCCGCCTCCCGGCCTCTCATCAGTAGCAATTTAGCAACCGCGTTCGACACGGCCGCAGTATGCGGCCGATCGCAAAGACGTGGCCGCGCTCAACAGCGAGGCCAAATCATGAGACGCGATCTCTATGCAGACGTATCGGCACGCATTGTTGCCGAATTGGAAGCAGGCGCCGCGCCATGGGTCAAACCATGGTCACTATCTCACGTTCAAGCAAGCTTTGGAGTTGGGCGGCAACGTTCGCCGCGGCGAGCACGGCCATACCGTGTTTTTCGTCAAGCGGTTGCAAGTTCAGGACAAGGAAGGCGACGACGACATAAAGATCGTGCCAATGATGAAGGCCTACACGGTTTTCAATGTGGACCAATGTGAAAACCTACCCGATCGGGTGCTCACGCTGGGCGAGATCAAGCTGCATAACCGCGACGAACGCGACACAACCATTGACGATTTCCTGGCATGCAGCGGCGCCGCCATCCGGGAGGGTGCGGGCGAGGCTTTTTACCGGCCAAGTGACGATTTCATCAGCCTGCCACGGTTCGAGGCGTTCAAGAGCGCGGCGCACTTCTACGGCGTGGCGTTTCACGAGTTGGGCCATTGGACCGGGCACAAGTCGCGGCTCGATCGCGATCTGCGGCACCGCTTCGGCGAGAGGGCCTACGCGGCGGAGGAGCTGGTCGCGGAGTTATGCGCGGCCTTCTTGTGCGCCGAGTTCTCGATTGATGGCGACTTGCGCCATGCTGGGTACATTGCCTCGTGGATTAGTCTGCTCAAGGCGGACGGCAAGGCGTTCTTCACGGCATGCAGCAAGGCGCAAGCTGCTGCCGACTATCTGCGCGGCCAGGCGCTGCGCGATCTGCAATCGGCAACGGCAGCGTGAGGGGGCAGCAATGCTCACGAAATTGTTGGAGAGGATAGCTGCTCGTGATCGACGCCCCAGGTACGAGCCGCTCTATGATGTCGACCCCCGAACCGGCTCAACGATCGAGGTGTTCTACGCCGACCGCGCACTTGCAAAGTCGTTCGGCTTGCAGGGCGCCGGGTGGTTTTGGTGGACTTGTCGAACTCGGCTGCCTGCCGGGTCGGGCGATTGGCCCATTCGCTACCAGCTACAGTGCCTATCGGGACGCGCTGGGGTGACACAGGGGGCGCGTCGTTGGCGTCGATCACCGGCGCAGCTAGTGACGCGCAATAACTTTGGAACCTCTTTGGAACCTTTCCTGGGATAACTTGTACGCCATCGATCGCCGGACCGCGGATAACATCGCAAATTCAAATGTTTATCTGGTGAGCCCGGACGGGATCGAACCGTCGACCACTTGATTAAAAGTCAAGTGCTCTACCATCTGAGCTACGGGCTCGCAGGGCGGGTGTAGAAGCGCGGGCAGGACCGGTCAATAGCGAACGCGCAAACGCCCGCCGCCGCGTGTGGGCGACCACGGAGCGGGGCGATCCGGCGCTATCGGCCCGGCTGCAGGCGCGTCCTCGGCCGGCCGCCGGGATCAGCGCTGCCCGATTTGCCGCCTTGACCGTGCCGCCGGGCTCGGTTCTGCTGGCGCAACGGCGGGCCAAGGCAGGGCGATGTCGCCGCCCGCGGAGCGCGACGTGCAATCGGTCGGGCCCCGCCATATATTTCGCAAATGTCGGGCGGGTCAGACCATTGACCTGTTGAAGCAGTGCGGGCGACTGATCCAAACAGGTGGGCACCATCTGTTGTCGCACCGCGAGGAGCCATTGCGATGCCCATCGTCAATCGAGTTGCCGACCTGCATGCGGAGATCACCGCGTGGCGGCAGGATATTCATGCCCATCCGGAGCTGCTCTACGACGTCCACCGCACCGCCGCCTCGGTCGCCGAGAAGCTCAACGCGTTCGGGTGCGACGAGGTGGTGCCGGGGATCGGGCGTACCGGCGTCGTCGGCGTCATCAAGGGCAATCGTCCCGGCGGCACCCGAAAGGTGATCGGCCTGCGCGCCGACATGGACGCCTTGCCGCTCCAGGAGGCGAACGACCTGCCTTACAAGTCGACCGTGCCCGGCAAGATGCACGCCTGCGGCCATGACGGCCACACCGCGATGCTGCTGGGGGCGGCGAAATACCTGGCCGAGACCCGCAATTTCGCCGGCACGGCGGTGGTGATCTTCCAGCCGGCGGAGGAGGGCGGCGCCGGCGGCCTCGCCATGGTCAGGGACGGCCTGATGGACCGGTTCGGCATCGAGGAAGTCTACGGCATGCACAACTTCCCGGGCCTGCCGGCCGGCGAATTCTCGATCCGCAGCGGGCCGATCATGGCCTCCACCGACAACGTGACCATCGACATCGAGGGGGTCGGCGGCCACGCCGCGCGGCCCCATCTCGCCGTCGACCCCATCCTGGTCGGCGCGCAGCTCATCAACCAGCTCCAGTCGATCGTGTCGCGCAACGTCGATCCGCTCGATGCCGCCGTCATCTCCATCTGCACGTTCCAGGCCGGGAACGCCGACAACGTCATCCCGCAGACGGCGCGGCTGCGCGGCACCGCCCGCAGCCTCAAGCCCGAGGTCCGCGACCTCCTGGGCAAGCGGCTGCACGAAGTGGTCGAAGCGACCGGGAAGGTCTATGGCGCCACCGCGAAGCTCAATCTGCGCCGCGGCTATCCGGTGCTGCGCAACCACGAGCGCGAGACGGCGTTCGCCGCTTCCATCGCCAGCCAGATCGCCGGGGCCGAGCACGTCGACACCGACATGGCGCCGGTCATGGGCGGCGAGGACTTCTCCTACATGCTGGAGGCGCGGCCCGGCGCCTTCATCTTCGTCGGCAACGGCGACACCGCGGGCCTCCACCACCAGTCCTACAATTTCAACGACGACATCATCCCGTTCGGGACGTCGTACTGGGTGCGGCTGGTCGAGACGGCGATGGCGGGGTAGGGGAAGCGGCGGCGCCTACGTCCGCAGCTGATCGGCGAGCCATCCGGCGGCGCACCGCAGATAGTCGTCGCCGGTCTTGACCAGCTTCGCCGCGGCGTCCGGATCCTTCGCGACCGCCGCCAGGAAGAAGCACTCTTCCGCGAGGTGGCAATAATCACCGGCGCTCAGCGCTTCCAAACCGATGCTTTGCGCCTGCGAGGTTGCGTTGTCGCCGCCGGCAGGAAGCCGAGCCGGCGCAACATCATCGGCGCCCCGCGGTTCGATCGACGTCTCGTTCATGGGCCGTGCAATCCGACAGTTGCGTGTCGGAGACTGGCCTACCCGAAACGGCTTAATTCACGCCGGAGGAATCCGAGACAATCTTATCGATCCGCCCCGTGGGCACCGTTGATACAGACATTTCCTGTCATCGCTCGGCTCGACCGGGCGGTCCAGTAACGCCGACCGTGAGTACTGGGTTGCCCGGTCAGGCTGGGCAATGACAACAACCGAGTCGGTCAAATCGGAAAACCTTCCAGAGGGCGGCTGATGACGTGAACGTTACGGCGCCGCTTCCATCCGCTTTTCAGGGGCCGCGGCCGCTTCGGTGATGCGATTGCGGCGCGGCATCAGCTCGCGCGGCAACAGCTCCACGACTTTCGCCTCGACGGCCTTCCACAACACGAAATCGTTGATGCGGGAATTCTCGAACGCGGCAAGCATCACCGCGGCGAGGAACGGCAGGCTCTGCACCAGCAGCACGTAGCCGAACAGGTTGATCTCCTGCACCCGCTCGTAATTGGTCTGGAACACGATCAACGCACCGAGCACCAGCAGGCCGCCGAGGATCGCCTCGTTGAAGGCAGGGAAGGCGAGGCGCCTGGCGAGCGCGCCCTTGCCGCCCGCACCGACGCCTCCTTTGGCCGTGCGCACGAAAGTCAGGTGATCCTTGATGATGGAGTTGGCGACCGCGCGCGCCACCGTCCACTGCATCGCCATCGCCGCGATCATGGCGCCGGCCGCCTGTCCCAGCGGGATCGGAACGCGCCGGCGGTACAGTGCGATGAAATGCACGATCGAGACCACGAAGGTCGCGACGATGGGGAGCGTGAGCACCTTGTCGGGAACCGCAATCCCGGCGAAGGCCACGACCGGCACCCAGATCAGGTTGAGGATGGCGACCAGCACGCCGACGCTCTCGGCGCCGAGCCAGTTGACCCAGCCGAAGGCGAATTCACGCTTCTGGTCGGACGTGAGCAGGCTCGCGCCCGGCAGGAACGCCCGCCAGTGCTTCTTGACGATCTGGAATCCGCCGGACGCCCAGCGGTCGCGCTGCTTCTTGTAGGCCTCGAAGGTGTCGGGCAGTAGCCCGCGGCCGTAGCGGCGATTGGTGTAATGGGCGAGCCAGCCCTGCTCGAGGATGGTCAGCCCGAGATCGGTGTCCTCGCAGATCGTGTCGCTCGACCAGCCGCCGGCACGCTCCAGGGCGGCGCGGCGAATGAGGCACATGGTGCCGTGAACGATGATGGCGTTGGTCTCGTTGCGCTGGACCATGCCGACGTCGAAGAAACCAGCATATTCGCCGTTCATGACGTGATGCAGCGGGCTGCGTTCGCCGTCGCGGTGGTCCTGCGGCGCCTGGACGAGGCCGACCTTGGGATCGGCGAAGGCCGGCACCAGGTCGGAGAGCCAGTCGGGGGAGACCGCGTAATCGGAATTGATGATGCCGATGATCTCGGCATCGGCGGCAGTCTGCGCCATGGCGAGCCGCAGCGCGCCGGCCTTGTAGCCGTCGAGCCGCGGCGCGTTGATGAAGCGGAAACGCTCGCCCAGCGTGCGGCAATGCTCCTCGACCGGCGCCCACATCGCCGGGCTCGGGGTGTTGTTGATGACGATGATGCACTCGAAATTCTGGTAGTTGAGCCGGGCGACCGCATCGAGCGTCGCCTTGAGCATCTCCGGCGGCTCCATGTAGGCGGGGATGTGGATCGACACTTTCGGGCTGTAACCCGCGACCGCTGCGGCGCTGCCGGGCGGCAGCAGGCGCTGCGGCGGGCGGCCGAACAGGACGGCCGCCATCTCGTCGATGCGGCGCAGCGTGATCACCACCAGCGGGACCAGGAGGAGCATGCCGAGCCCGAGCGCGAAGGCCGAGCCGAGCACGAAGTAGTGGCCGTTCCAATACTCGAACACGGTCGCGGTCCAGGCGCCGATCCCATGGGCTGCCAGCGCGAGCAGCAGCGCCTGCATCATGGTCGCGCCCGCCATGCTCAGGATGGGCAGCGACACCAGCACGCCGACGGCGACCGCGACGGTGCTGACCTTCCAGCGCGTTGAATCCACGATCGGGCCGGTCCAGGGGAATTTGGGCTCGCGGGCGTTGTCGAACAGGCCCCAATAGGCGCCGACGCTGCCCTCGAAGGTTTTCCAGGGCTGATCGAAGGCTTCGATGATGTTGTAGTCCATGCCGAGCGCCTGGGCGCGCGACAGGAACGAACGGATCACGCTCGCCTGCTCGAACTTGCCGGGCACGGCGGTCTGGCGATTGTAGCCGGCGCTCGGCCAGCCGAACTCCGCGATGACGATGCGCTTGCCGGGAAATGCCTTGCGCAGGTCGTTGTAGACCCGCACGGCCTGATCGACCGCGCCTTCGGCGGGAATGCCTTCCCAGTAGGGCAGCACGTGGGCGGCGACGAAATCGACCGCCGAGGCGAGCGCGGGGTATTCGATGAAGACGTGCCAGATTTCGCCGGTCGTGACCGGCACCGCGCCGTTGATCTCGCGCTTGACCTGCTGGATCGTCTTGATGAGGTCGTCGACCTTCAACTCGCCGCGGTAGATCGTCTCGTTGCCGACCACGACGCCGTTGACGTTGCGGTTCTTGCGGACGAGATCGATGGCCGAGCGGATTTCCCGCTCGTTGCGCTTTTCGTTCTTGTCGAGCCAGATCCCGACCGTGACCTTGAGGCCGAATTCCGCGGCGATGGGCGGCACCAATTCGACGCCGCCGGTGGAAGAATAGAGACGGATCGTGTTGGTGTAAGGCGCAATCGTTTTCAGGTCGGCGCGGATCTGCGCTTCGGTCGGGCGGTTGCCGCCGTCATCGGGATGGGCCGAGCCTTGGAAGGGAGAATATGAAACGCTGTTCAGGACTCCCTCTATGTTGGGAGCCGAAGCTTGGCTCTGCCAGATTGCCCAAGCACAAGCATGCAGGCACGCAACTAGCGCGACCACGGACACAAGCGAGCGCATAGCGCTTTACCGAGTGGGGCGGGAGGTGGGAGAACGGCGTCTGTCCCCTAGACACCGTCGCGGACGTTGCCGCAGCGCACAATGTAACAGACCGCGGTTGAATTTCAAGTACAAGACGGGCATGGCGATTTGAGGGCCGCAAATATTTTCGGCGAAAAAATTAAACTCACGACCTCAACCGAGCGCCGCCTATTTGGTTCCGCCCTTTTCCGTCTTTTCCGCCGCCGCGCTCGCCGGCGGCGTGGGCGGCAGCGCCGGATTGATCCAGCACGAGTGCACCCGGGCGTTGAACGTCTCGGTCGCCTTGGGATCGATGTTGCCCTGGCGGACCACGCAGCGGAACGAGATCTGGACGTGCTCGCCCGGGCAGCCGAACCGGTCATAGAGATCGAGGTGCCGGAACGCGGTGTCGAGGTCGTCGCGCCACATCAGGCCGACCGCCCGCTCGCCGAGCCAGACGCATTCGGAGCGTGCCGCGGGGCCGGTCATGGCGCGGGTCGTATCGGCAACGTCGTCGCCGCGCCCGGTGGTTTCCTTGCCGGCTTCGCCGGCCTTGCCCTGCTCCGGCGGTTTTGGTTCGACGTTCTGGCCGTAGGAGGCCGCCGGCGCCACGGCGATCATCGCCGCACAAGCCCAAGTCGCGAAGCTACGCACTACAGAACGGACCATGTCATTCGCTGTCAGTTGCTGGCCGAGTTCGACCGGGACGGGAACTTTCCATGCAGCTGCAATCAGGCAGGATAGTGGTGATTACCGCCCCGGATCAGTCATTCGTCAATGGCGGAACTCAGTTCGTTTGTCCAGCGGCGATCCGGCGTTTGGATAATGGGTCGCGGGCGGCTTCCGCCGGCTCGCATTTGCGGGCGCCTATGCAGGTCTTGGCAGGCCGCGCTCGTCCGGGCTAAGTGCACCCCCTTGTATCGCCGCGTCGCGGAAGCGACGACATGGAAGGTCCCTGCATGGAACGGGCTGCCGGCCTCTTCATCGCGACGCTCGCGGCCGTCGCCCTGACCTGGTGGTGGCTCGGGCGCCCGGTCGAGGCGCCGGCGGCAGCCGCCGACCCGGGCCGCATCCAGTGTCTGTCCTACGCACCGTTCCGCGGCAACGACAGCCCGCTCGACGAACGCACAGAGGTGACGGCCCAGGAGATCGAGGCGGATCTCGCCAAGCTCGCCCGCCTGACCGGATGCGTGCGCACCTATTCCAATGAGAACGGCCTCGATCAGGTCCCCGCCATCGCCCAGCGGGTCGGGCTCAAGGTGATCCAGGGCCTGTGGCTCGGCAGCGACCGCAAGAAGAACCGGGTGCGGATCGATGCAACCGTCGCTCTGGCGAAAAGCTATCCCGACGTGATCACCGCGATCGTGGTCGGCAACGAGGTGCTGCTGCGCGGCGAACTGTCGGCGCTCGACGTCGCCGAGGTCCTGCGCGAGGTCAAAACGGCGACGGCGATGCCGGTCACCTATGCCGACGTCTGGGAATACTGGCTGCGCAACCGCGACCTCGCCCAGGCTGTCGATTTCGTCACCGTTCACATCCTGCCCTACTGGGAGGACTTCCCGATTTCGGCCGGGCAGGCCGGCGCCCACGTGGATTCGATCCGCAGCCGGGTCGCCGCAGCCTTCCCTGGCAAGGAAATCCTGATCGGCGAGGTTGGCTGGCCGAGTGCCGGGCGGATGCGCGAGGGCGCGTTGCCGTCGCCGGCCAACCAGGCCCTGGTGCTCGAGGAGGTGATGGCGCGGGCGCGGGCCAACAACTACCGCGTCAACCTGATCGAGGCCTTCGACCAGCCGTGGAAGCGCAAGCTAGAGGGCACCGTCGGGGGCTATTGGGGCCTCCTGACCTCTGGAGGGCGGGAGCCGAAATTCGCTTGGGGCGCAGCCGGTCTCGGACCACCCCTGGTGGGGATGGCAGATGGCTGCCGGCATGGCGCTGGCGACGGTCGTCTTTGCCGGGGCTTTTGGCGGGCGGGCTGCGAAAGTCGGCGACATCCGCGCGCCGGTTCTGGCGGGCATCACCGTCGACGCCCTGGCAGCCGGGATCGCCGCACCCTGGGCGGTCGCCAATGCGGCCACCGAAAGCCTCGGCGCCGGCGGCTGGATCCGGGGGCTCGCCTTCATCGCGGTCTCGGTCGGGGCGCCGGTCGCGGCCGCCACGGCGATGTCGCGGGGCATTGCCATCCCGACCTTCGCCCGGACCCTCGGGCGGGCGGCGGAGCGGCCGCGTGGGGCGATCGAGGCGGCCAGCGGGGCCGTCCTGGTCGCCGTCACTGTGCTGGCCCTGCAAACCGCGCTGGGCCTCGTGTTCGATCCGCGTTACCGCGACCTCACCTTTGCCCCGATGACGGCGGCGGTGATCCCCTATGCGGTGGCGTCGGTCGTCGGCCCAAAGGCAGGATCGCGGCTGGGCCGGTCGCGGCTCGGCCGGGCCGAACTCGTATCCGCCGCCACCCTGGCGGCGTCGGCGATCTACATCGTTCTCAACGAAGGCTTCGAGAACTGGCAGGCCCTGTGGTTTGCCGCGATGCTGGCCGTGCTCGCCGTCACACTGTTTCGGTTACGGGACGGGCAAAGCACATGATCAGCAGCGCGGCAGCAAAGCCCGACAGGCTCGCATTATAGAGCACGATGCCGAATGCGGTGGCGGCGAGGCCGATGGTGAACAGCGGCACCGACGGGCGGATCAGAGCCAGCACGGCGGCGCCAAGGCTGACCCAGCCGAACACGTAGTTGTTGAACAGGGCGGCGGCCACCTTGCGGCTCAGGCACAGCCAGGTCTTGAGGCCGGCATCGCAGGCGAGCCCCACGTTCGGCTGCTCGATCACGAGATACCGCATGTACATGGCGTAGCCGAGCGAGACGAAGCCGATGGTGATCACCCAGTTCAACGCCGCCGCCGAAGGCGCAAACAGCCGGCGCCGGCGGGGGGCATCGGGGCCATGAGACGCGCCATCAGGGGCTGACATCACGCCGGGGGTCCTCTAACCCCGCGGCCCGCCCAGCGCGGCGCGGCACTCGGGACCGAGCCTTGACGCGTTTCGAGCGAGGCACGCAAGGATACGGCCGCCGCCGGGCGGAATGCCGTCACAGAGAATGCGGTGATCGGCAGCACAGACACGCAGGATCGCGAGCTCCTCGCGCAGCGTCCGCCGGATCCTGAACTGTTCGGTCGGGCTCGCCGCCGTGGGCGCTGTCGCCACTGGGGCTGTCGCCACCGGCGCGGTCGCATCTTGACTTGCCGGCCCGCCGCCGATCGCGGCGAGCGCGGTCTGGCACGCCTGCGAAGCCCCAGCCTTGTTGCGCTCGAGGCATACTAGGGCGTCGCGGCTTCCCGGCTGCACGCCGGAGCAATACGAAATGAAATCCGACCGGCAGGCGGCGCGGATGGCGCTGATCTGCTTGGGGTTCGGCTGCGTCGGCGCGGCGGCTGCGCGCGGCGGGGGAGGAGCGGGCGGCGCTGCCGGCGCGACTGCCGCGGCGGCCGGAGGCGCAGGCACAGGCGGTGCCGTCATGGGCGGTGCTGCCGCAGCCGCCGGCGTGGCGGTGGCCGGGGTCGCACGCACGACGTTTTGGCAGGCGGGCGAAAGGTCGCCCGTATTGGCCCGCAGGCACAGCACCAACTCGGGGTTGCTTGGCGCAATCCAGGAGCAGTGGGACATGAAGTCTTTGACCGTGCAGGCCTGCTGTACGGCGGCAAGCTGATCCTGCGGAGACGGCTCCGCGGCTGCGACCGCCGGCTGCGGGGCCGCCGGCATGGCTTCCGGCCTGGTCTCCGGCTTCGTCTCCACCTTGGTCTCCGCCTTGGGCACGGCCGCGCTGACCGCGTTGCCGCACTCCGCCGACAATTGCGTGGCGTTGCGCTCGAGGCATTGAAACGCCTCCCGGCCGCCGGGCTGCACGCTGGAGCAGTGCGCTATGTAATCCGATCGGCAGGCTTGCCGGATCGTGTCGATCTGCTCGGGGCTTGGCTGCGCGGCCGTCGGCCCGACGGGCAACGCCAGCAGCGCGAGCACCGCAAGCTCGCGCGCACCGATGCGACAGGGCAACCTGTAACGTGGCAACATACGACGTCTCCCGGACCAGGCTGTCAGAGCGCGGCAAACCCACTATACCCGGGGGCAACGCGCACTGTCAGGCACGACAAGAGCCCGCTTTCATATCCTCAGATTGTTACGGCTTCCGAAACGGCGCGATCGATTTGCCCGTTCCGCTTGCGGGCGCAAAATGTGCGCCTTCCTCAACCGCCCGCGGCGCGTTATGAGGGGACTCCTGCCGGGCACGGTCGCGATCTGCAAGGGCGGCCCGCGAGGGGCGGAGTGCGAGGGGCGGAGGAATGAGCGCAAGGACCTGTCTCACCATCGTTCTCGCCGCCGGCGAAGGCACCCGCATGCGGGCGTCGCGGCCCAAGGTGCTCCATGCCATCGGCGGCCGCAGCCTGATCGGCCATGTGCTGGCGGCGGCCCGCAGCGCCGGCGGGACGCAGGCGGTGGTGGTCGGGCCCGCCCAAGGGGCGGATCAGGAAGCGGTGGTCGCCGCTGTGAAGGCGGCGGCGCCCGGCGCCGAGCTGTTCGTCCAGAGCGAGCGGCGCGGCACCGCCCATGCGGTGCTGGCGGCAAAGCCGGCCCTGGCGCGGGGTGCCGACGATATCCTGGTCGTGTTTGCCGACACTCCGCTCGTGACCCCGCAGACGCTGGCGCGGCTGCGTGCCGCCCTGGCGCAGGGCGCTGCGGTCGCGGTGCTCGGCTTCCGCCCGGCCGATCCGACCGGATATGGGCGGCTGATCGAGGGGTTGGATGGTGAGCTTAAAGCCATCCGCGAGGAGAAGGACGCCAGTGCCGAAGAACGCGCCATCGACCTTTGCAATGCCGGCCTGATGGCGCTGCGCGGCGATGTCGCGCTGGCGATCCTGGAGCGGATCGGGGATGACAATGCCAAGCGCGAGTTCTATCTGACCGATGCGGTCGCCGTCGCCCGCGCCCTGGGATTGGCGGCGGTGGCGCTCGAGACCGAGGAGGATGAGGTGCGCGGCGTCAACACCCAGGCCCAGCTTGCGGAGGCGGAAGCGGTGCTGCAGCGCCGGCTGCGCGCGGCCGCCCATGACGCCGGGGTCGCCATGGTCGCTCCCGAAACCGTCCATCTCTGCGCCGACACCAAGCTCGGCCGCGATGTCGTGATCGAGCCCTATGTTGTGTTCGGGCCGGGGGTGACTGTGGAGGACGGCGCGGTGATCCGCTCGTTTTCCCATCTCGAAGGGACGACGGTCGGGCGCGGCGCCCGGGTCGGGCCGTTCGCGCAGCTGCGTACCGGCGCGAGGCTCGAAACCGACGTCCACGTGGGAAATTTGGTCGAGGTGAAGGAGGCCCGTCTCGACGCCGGCGGGAAACCGCCATGAAGCGAGCGATGCGGCCAGAGGGGCGGCGTGATCAAATTACCCAAGCGAGCGCAATGACTTGTGAATACATAACGGTTTGTTCGTCGTTACCTCTGACAATGGGTGAGGCCTCGGCCTGAAACGGCCTGCGGGCCGGGGAAATTTTCGGCATGTGCGGAATCATCGGAATCCTCGGCAGCGCGCCGGTCGCGACAAGCATGGTGGATGCTTTGAAGCGCCTGGAATACCGCGGCTATGACTCGGCGGGGATCGCCACGCTCGAAGCGGGCCACCTGACCCGCCGCCGCGCCGAAGGCAAGCTGAGGAACCTGGAAGTCCGGCTCTCCAAGGAGCCGCTGTCGGGCACCATCGGCATCGGCCACACCCGCTGGGCGACCCACGGCCGTCCCAACGAGATAAATGCCCATCCCCACGCGACCGACCGCGTAGCGGTGGTTCATAACGGCATCATCGAGAATTTCGCGGAATTGCGGGCCGAGCTCGAATCCCGCGGCGCCAGGTTCGCCACCGAGACCGACACCGAGGTGGTGGCGCATCTCGTCACCGACGAGATGCAGAAGGGCACCCCCCCGATCACCGCGGTCGCCACCGCGTTGCCGCGGCTCAAGGGCGCGTTCGCGCTCGCCTTCCTGTTTTCCGGCGAGGAGGATCTGCTGGTCGGCGCCCGGCGCGGCTCGCCGCTCGCCATCGGCTACGGCGACGGGGAGATGTATCTCGGCTCCGACGCGATCGCGCTTGCGCCGTTCACCAGCTCCATCAGTTATCTCGAGGACGGCGACTTCGTCGTCCTCACCCGCGGCGGCGCCGTGATCCAGGATGCCACCGGCAAGGTGGTGACGCGGCCGGTGATCCGCTCCAGCGCCTCGGCGCTGCTGGTCGACAAGGGCAACCACCGCCACTTCATGGCGAAGGAGATCCACGAGCAGCCCGAAGTGGTGGGGCATACGCTTGCCCATTACATCGATTTCGCCAGGAGCCGGATCGCGCTGCCGGGGAAGCTGCCGTTCGATTTTCGAGACATCGATCGATTGTCGATCTCGGCCTGCGGCACCGCCTATTATGCCGGACTGATCGGCAAATACTGGTTCGAGCGCTTCGCGCGGCTGCCGGTCGAGATCGATATCGCCTCGGAGTTTCGCTATCGCGAGGCGCCGTTCCAGCCCGGCAACCTTGCGTTGTTCGTGTCGCAGTCGGGGGAGACCGCCGACACGCTGGCGACGCTGCGCTACGCCCGCGAGCAGAAGCAGCACGTCATGTCGATCGTCAACGTGCCGACCTCGACCATTGCGCGTGAAAGCGACCTGGTGATGCCGACGCTCGCCGGGCCGGAGATCGGCGTCGCCTCGACCAAGGCGTTCACGTGCCAGCTCACCGTGCTCGCCTGCCTCGCGCTCGCGGCGGGACGCGCCCGCGGCGTGCTCAGCGAGGACGACGAAGCGAAGCTCGTCAAGGCGCTGATCGAGACGCCACGCCACATGGCGGAGGCGCTGGCGCTCGAGCCGCAGATCGAACGACTGGCGCGCGACCTCGCCAAGTGCCGCGACGTGCTCTATCTCGGCCGCGGGACGAGTTACCCGCTCGCGCTCGAAGGCGCGCTCAAGCTCAAGGAAATCTCCTACATCCATGCCGAGGGCTATGCGGCCGGCGAGCTCAAGCACGGGCCGATCGCGCTGATCGACGAGACCATGCCGGTGGTGGTGATCGCCCCGCACGACCGCGTGTTCGACAAGACCGTCTCGAACATGCAGGAGGTCGCCGCGCGCGGCGGCCGCATCATTCTCATGACCGATCCCAGGGGTGCGCGGGAGGCGACCATCAACTCGCTGGTCACCCTGACGCTGCCGGAAATGCCGTCCACGGTCACGCCGCTCGTCTACGCCATTCCCGTGCAATTGATCGCGTACCACACCGCCGTTATCATGGGCACCGATGTCGATCAGCCGCGAAACCTCGCCAAATCGGTGACGGTGGAATAGCAGCGGCCGAAGGTCGCGGCCCGCCGCATGATCCCGAAAAGTTGCAGACTTTTCGGACGAGATCATGCGCGAAATCAAAGAGTTTGGGCGGCCATAGCCTGCCGCCGGCGAGAGGCCATGGCGCAGGCAGGCATGAAGATCGTATAGTCCGCACCATGAGCTCAGTCGAAGATTCGCGGACGCCGCAGCTCTCTCCCGCCGGGCCAGGCAAGCCGCCCGTGCATCACGCCGGCATCGGCAGCCGCATCCGCAACTATTTCCTCACCGGGCTGGTGGTCGCCGGACCGCTCGCGATCACGGTGTGGCTGACCTGGTCCTTCGTCACCTGGGTGGACGACCTGGTGCGGCCCTTCATTCCCGTTGCCTATCGCCCGGAAACCTACCTGCCGGGCAAGATCCCCGGCAGCGGCCTCGTGATCGCCGTCATCGCGCTCACCCTGCTCGGATTCCTCACCGCCAATCTCGTCGGCCGCACCCTGGTCGAGGCCGGCGAGCGCATCCTCGACCGCATGCCGCTGGTGCGCTCGATCTACAAAGGCCTGAAGCAGGTGTTCGAGACGCTGTTCTCGCAATCCGGCTCGAGCTTCCGCACCGTGGGCCTGGTTGAATTTCCCTCGCCCGGCATGTGGTCGCTGGTGTTCCTGTCGCAGCCGCCGACCACCGAGATCACCACGGTTCTGCCGAACCAGGAAGAGCACGTGTCGGTGTTCATGCCGTGCACGCCCAACCCCACCACCGGATTTTTCTTCTACGTGCCGCGCAGCGCCGTCATCGAGCTCGACATCCCCGTCGAGGCCGCCGCCAAGCTGATCATGTCGGCCGGCCTGATCCAGCCGACCTCGGGCGACGGCCCGAAACGGCTCGCTGTGCTCGCCGACACCGCAAGGGCCGCGCAGGCCGCGCGGCTGCCGAGCCCGGCCTCCGCGCCGGTGGAGTGACGCCTCACCGCTGCGTCGTGGGCGCCGCGCATTGGTCCACACCCCACAAATTTATGCGGCCATACCGGGGCGCGCGTCTCCTCTTCGCGCGAACCCGGAATCCAGGCTGAGGTGCGATTCGCGGGGTCGTCTGGATTCCGGGTTCGCTGCTGCCGCAGCGCCCCGGAATGACGCACCCAGCCGCAACGCCTTTACTTCATCGCGTCGTAGATCTTGTGGGTCCAGGCGCCCATGGGCTTCTTGGTGATGACGGGATCGGAGCCGCCGGTGAGCAGCGTCGTCACCGTGCGCTCGTAGTCTGCCGGATCGAGCTTGCCGTCGCTGCCGCCGAGGAGCTTGGCGATTTCGCCCATCATGCGCTTCTGGTGCTTCTCGGTCTGGGCGCCGGTGGTGTCGGCGGCGAGGACGATCTTGGCGGCTTCGTCGGGGTTCTTGCGCGCATAGTCCCAGCCCTTCATGGACGCCTTCACGAATTTCGCCATCTTGGCGACGAAGGCGGGGTCGGCGAGCTTGCTTTCCATGACGTAGAGGCCGTCCTCGAGCGTCGCCACCCCCTCGTCCTCGTACTTGAACACGACGAGTTGGGCCGGCTTGTAGCCGCCGTCGATGACCTGCCAGTATTCATTGTAGGTCATGGTCGAGATGCAATCGGCCTGCTTCTGCAGCAGCGGGTCGACGTTGAAGCCCTGCTTGAGCATCTTGACGCCGCCGGCCGAGCCGTCGGTCTTGATGTTGAGCTTCGACATCCACGACAGGAACGGATACTCGTTGCCGAAGAACCACACGCCGATGGTCTTGCCCTTGAGGTCGGCGGGCTTTTTGATGCCGGTCTCGGCGCGGCAGGTGATTTCGAGGCCCGGAGCGCTTGAACGGCTGGGCGATGTTCACCAGCGGCACGCCCTTTTCGCGCGATGCCAGCGCCGAGGGCATCCAGTCGATGATGACGTCGGCGCCGCCGCCGGCAATCACCTGGGCCGGCGCGGTGTCGGGCCCGCCGGGATTGATGGTGACGTCGAGGCCGGCATCCTTGTAGTAGCCCTTGGCGGCGGCGACGTAGTAGCCCGCGAATTGCGCCTGGGTGACCCATTTGAGCTGGATCGTGACCTTGTCGGCCGCGAGCGCCGGGCTCGCGAGACAAGCGCCGAGCAGCAGGCCGGCGGCGATTGCGAATGTTTTTCTCATGTCTCTCTCCAAGCTGCGAACCGCCGAGTCAGGTCCGGTAGGACGGGTGCCAGAAGGTCGTCGCACGCTCGGCGAGCGCGACAATCCCGTAAAAGGCCATGCCGGCGATCGCGGCGAGCGCGATCTCGGCCCACACCATGTCGAGCGACATTCTCGCCACTTCTATGGAAATGCGAAAGCCAATTCCCCGGGTCGGGGTGCCGAAGAATTCAGCGACGATGGCGCCGATCAGCGCCAGGGTCGAATTGATCTTGAGCGCATTGAAGATGAACGGCATCGCCGCCGGCAGGTTGAGCTTCACCAGGGTCTGCGTGGGCGAGGCGCCATAGGAGCGCATGAGGTCGCGCTCCACATGGCCGGCGGCGGCGAGGCCGGCGAGCGTATTCACCAGCATCGGGAAGAAGGTGATGACGGCGACGACGGCGGTCTTGGACGGCCAGTCGAAGCCGAACCACATCACCATGATCGGCGCGATGCCGACGATCGGCAGCGCTGACACGAAGTTTCCGATCGGAAGCAGGCCGCGGCCGAGGAAGGTGAAGCGGTGGGCGATGATCGCCACCACAAAGCCGGCGCCGCAGCCGATGGCGTAGCCCGTGAGCACGCCGCGCACGAAGGTTTGAACGAAGTCCTCCCCGAGCGTCGGCAGCGAGCCGGCAAAGCGCACCGCGGTCGCGCTCGGTGACGGCACCAGCACCGACGGTACGCCGAAACCGCGCACCGTGACCTCCCAGAGATAGAACAGGAAGCCCCCGAACAGCAGGGGTATGGCGAGGTCGTTGGCCCGGCGGAGCGTCTCGCTGCGCGGCTTGAGGGCGGCCATGCCGGTCACCACCAGGCTGGCGGCGAGCCAGCCCGCGAACACCAGTGCCCAGAAGCCGGAGCCCGCGTAGCCGGCGATGCCGGGATCGGCGAGCAGCCGGATGGTGACCGCGCAGGTCAGGATCACCCCGGCAAATCCCATCAGCGGCCCCAGGGAAGGCCGAGGAGGGAAGAAGGCCGCCAGCGCGAACAGCGCCGCGGCGGCGAGCGTTGCCGCCAGCAGGAGCGGATGGCCGGGAAGGCCAGTGGCGGCTTCGCTGCCGAGCGGAAGCAGGAGCGCCGCCAGCACCAGCAGCGCCGCGCCGAGGAACCCCCAATGCGGGCGCGCGTTCACGGCTTCACCCCCATGCGCCGCAGCGTCCATCGTTCCGCCCAGCCGGTGATGCCGACCAGGATCGCGGCCAGCAACGCGGCCGCGAGCAGAGCGGCCCAGATCTGCAGGGTCTGGCCGTAATAGGAGCCGGCGAGCAGGCGCGCGCCGATGCCGGCCTGGGCGCCGGTCGGCAGCTCCGCGACAATGGCGCCCACCAGCGAGATGGTGATGGCGACCTTGAGGCTCGTGAACAGGAACGGCACCGAGGCCGGCAGGCGCAGCATCCACAGCACCTGCAGGGGCGTTGCCGACCACGTCCGCATGAGGTCGAGCTGGATCGGGTCCGGCGAGGTCAGGCCTTTGACCATGCCGATGGTGACGGGAAAGAAGCAGAGATAGGCCGAAATGAGCGATTTCGGCAGCAGCCCGCGCAGGCCGATCGAGCCGAGCACGACAATGATGATGGGCGCGACCGCGAGGATCGGCACCATCTGGGAACAGATGATCCACGGCAGCATGCTCTTTTCCAGGACCCGCATATGCACGATCAGCACTGCAAGCAGAATGCCGAATGCGGTGCCCAGCACGAAGCCGACGAAGGTCGCGGAGAGCGTGACCCAGCTGTGATAAAGCAGGCTGCGCGGGGAATCCGGCGGATAGCCGAACACGAGATCGATGAATTGCAGCACGATCTGGTGCGGCGCCGCCACCAGGGGCCGCTCGGCATCGAGGGTGCCGGCGATGACGTCCATGAAACTGTAGGCGGTATCGTTGCGCTCGAAGGCGTCGCGCACCAGCGTCATGTTCATCAGGATCGCGGCGATGTACCAGACGACGATCAGCGCCAACACGATGACCAGGACGGGAGCGCGGTCGGCGATCCAACGCGGCCACCGGAACCCGCGCGGCGCATGCGCGTGCAGACCGCCGCTCGTCACCGGGGCGCTACTCGTCATAGGAATGCCCCGAGCGCAGGCCCATGCGCACGCGCTGGGCGATCTTGAGGAACTCCGACGTCTCGCGGATCTCGAGCGTGCGGTCGCGCGGGAAATCGCAGGCGATGACGTCGATGATGCGGCCGGGCCGCGGCGACATCACCACGATCTTGGTGGACAGGAACACCGCCTCAGGGATCGAATGGGTGACGAACACCACGGTCTTGCCGGTCTGGTTCCACAGCCGCAGCAACTGCTCGTTGAGGTGGTCGCGCACGATCTCATCGAGCGCGCCGAACGGCTCGTCCATCAACAGGAGCGCCGGCTCGAATGACAGCGCCCGGGCGATCGAAGCGCGCTGCTGCATGCCGCCGGACAATTGCCAGGGAAATTTGCGCTCGAAGCCGGAGAGGTTGACCAGCGCGAGATAGCGCGCCGCCCGCGCCTTCCGCTCCTGCGCGGAAATACCCATGATCTCCAGCGGCAGCATGACGTTGCGCTCGATGGTCCGCCAGGGATAGAGCGCCGGCGCCTGGAAGATGTAGCCGTAATGCCGCTTGACGCGGGCCTCGTCGGGGGTCACGCCGTTGACCTGGATGGTGCCGGCGCTCGGCTGCTCGAGGTCGGCGATGACCCGCAGCAGGGTGGTCTTGCCGCAGCCGGAGGGGCCGATGAAGGAGACGAAGTCGCCGGCGGCGATCTGCAGGTCGATCTTGGATAGTGCCTCGACTTGGCCGTCCGACGTCTCGAAAGTGAGCGACACGCCTTTCGCATCGACAGCGAGTGCCGGGCGTTCGGCGGGCTGCCTTGTTTCTGTCCCGGAAGCTATTGGTGTGTGCATCGACTTGGTCGCGTCAAGCCCCTTGGGTGCCGATCGGACGGCGGCGTCGGTCTCCTGAGCGATCCATCTTGGCATAGGACGAGCCATAGCGAAATATTGGCAGACGGCATCCCCGAATTCGCGCCCAATGTTTGTTCATCTGGGGATGAATTTGGGCACGCGAGTCAACGAGATTTTGACTCCGGCGCGTATTCGTTCCCATACTTGTGTCCCGTGAAAAGCTCCGGTGCCGTTTCCTCATGACGACGCGATATTTCGGCGCTCCGATCAAGCGCAACGAGGATCCGCGGCTGCTGCGCGGCCGGGCGCTGTTCGTCGACGACGTCGCGCTGCCGAACATGATGCACGTGGCGTTCCTGCGCAGCGCGGTCGCCCATGGGCGTATCCGCGGGATCGACGCCGCCGCCGCGCGTGCCCGCGCCGGCGTGGTCGCCGTCTATACCGCCGGAGATCTCGGCGATTATTGGAAGCCCGGGCCTCTGCTGGTGCCGCCGCCGCCGATCGCGGGCATCACCTTCAATCTGCGCACCCAGGTGCCGCTCGCCAAGGACAAGGTCCGTCACGTCGGCGAGCCCGTGGCGATGGTAGTGGCGGAGAGCCGCCATCTTGCCGAGGACGCCCTTGCCGACATCGTCGTCGACATCGATCCGCTCCCGGCCGTGGTCGATCTTGAAAAGGCGCTCGCGTCGACGTCGGCTCTGGTCCATGACGACCTCGGCACCAACATCTCCGCCCATGTGCGCCAGACCAAGGGCGATTACGCGAAGGCGGTGACGCAGGCTGCCCACGTCATCCGGCGGCGGTTCCTCTACGACCGCGGCGCCTCCTCGCCGATCGAGACCCGCGGCATCGTCGCCAATTGGGACGCGCGGGCCGATCAGCTCACGGTATGGGACACCACCCAGGCGCCGGTGTTCCTGCGCGGCGGCCTCGCGGCGATGCTGGGGCTGAGCGAACGCCAGGTGCGGGTGATCGCCCCGTTCGTGGGCGGCGGCTTCGGCCCCAAGATCATGCTGTTCTATCCGGAAGAGGTGCTGCTGCCGTGGGCCGCGATGCAACTCGGACGTCCGATCAAATGGATCGAGGACCGCCGCGAGCACTTCTTCGCCACCACCCATGAGCGCGGGCAGATCCACGACGCCGAGATCGCGCTCGACCGCGACGGCCGCATCATCGGCGTCAAGGACGTGTTCCTGCACGACGGCGGCGCCTACGACCCCTACGGGCTCACGGTGCCCATCAACAGCCAGTGCACCCTGCTCGGGCCCTATGTGGTGCCGCACTACGACAGCACCTTCACGGCGGTCTTCACCAACAAGCCCATCGTCACGCCCTATCGCGGCGCCGGGCGCCAGCATGGCGTCTTCGTCATCGAGCGGCTGCTCGACCTCGCCGCCCGCGATCTCGGCCTCGACCGCGCCGAGATCCGCCGCCGCAATTTCATTCCGCCGGATGCGTTCCCTTACGACAACGAGATCATCTACCAGGACTTCACCCGGCTCTCCTATGACAGCGGCAATTACGGCCCGATCCTGGAGCGGGCGCTGGAACTCGTCGGCTATGACGGCCTTCATCAAGGACGAGCAGCCGCGCCTGAAGGCGCAGGGCCGCCGCGCCGGCATCGGCATCGCCTGCTATGTGGAGGGCACCGGGATCGGCCCCTATGAGGGCGCCAAGGTCCAGGTGCAGGCGAGCGGCAAGGTCAGCGTCGCCACCGGCATCGGCACCCAGGGACAGGGGCACTTCACCGTCTTCGCCCAGATCGCCGCCGACCAGGTCGGCGTCGATGTCCGCGATGTCGACGTCGTCACCGGGGATACCGATCAGTTCTACTGGGGCGCCGGCACGTTTGCGAGCCGCGGCGCGGTGGTGGCGGGCACCGCCGTCTACGAGGCCGGCCGCGCCGTGCGCGAGAAGATCCTGCGGCTGGCGGCGGAGCATTTCGAATGCGCCGAGGAGGACCTCGAGATCGCCGACGGCGGGGTGTCCATCGTCGGCGTGCCCGGCAAGACCGTCCGCCTCGGCGAGCTCGCCATGAAGGCCAATCCGATGCGCGGCGCGGTGCGCCCCGGCGCCGAGCCGGGACTGGAATCGACCAAGTATTTCGGCCCGCCCTCCGGCGCGACGGCGAGCGGCGTCCACGCCATGATCATCGAGATCGACCCGGAGACCATGGCGGTCGAAATCCGCAAATATGTGGTGGTGCATGACTGCGGCACCGTGATCAATCCGCTCATCCTGGCCGGCCAGATCCACGGCGGGGTGGCGCAGGGGATCGGCAACGCGTTCTTCGAGAAGCTGGTGTTCGACGACGAGGGGCAACTGCTCAACGCGTCGCTCGCCGACTATCTGCTGCCGTCCTCGACCGACGTGCCGCACATGGACCTCGCGCACACCGTGACGAAATCGCCGCTCAATCCGCTGGGCATCAAGGGCGCGGGGGAGGCGGGTGCGATCCCGGTCGGCCCGCTGTTCGCCCAGGCGATCGAGGATGCGCTCGGCCTCGCGGGCAGCGGCGTCGAAATCCTGGAAATCCCGCTCAGCCCGGCCCGGCTCTGGCAACTGGTGACGAAGCCGCGATGATCCTCGTCACCGGCGCCGCCGGCAAGACCGGCAAGGCCGTCATCAAGGCCGTGGCGGCGCGGCGCGGCCAAGTGCGGGGAGTCCAGGTGCGCGCGCTGGTCCATCGCGCCGGACAGGCCGACGAGGTCGCGGCGCAGGGCGCCGGCGAAGTCGCTGTCGGCGCCTTCGACGATCCCGCTGCGCTTGCGCAAGCCGCGAACGGCGTGGCTGCGATCTACCACATGTGCCCCAATGTGAGCCCGCACGAGATGTCCTTCGCCCAGGCCGTGGTCATCGCCGCAAAAGCCGCGGGCGTGCGGCGCTTCGTCTATCATTCCGTGCTGCATTCGCAGATCGAGGCGATGCCCCATCACTGGGCCAAGCTCCGGGTCGAAGAGATGCTGCTGTCCTCCGGCCTCGACGTGACTTTCCTGCAGCCCACCGCCTATATGCAGAACATCCTGGCCGGCTGGCGTTCGATCGTCGAAGAAGGCGTCTACCGCGTGCCCTATCCCGTCGACACCCGGATCAGCCTGGTCGATCTCCGCGATGTCGCAGAAGCCGCCGCGCTGGTGCTGACCGAACCCGGCCATGGTGGCGCCACCTATGAGCTGGTCGGCACGACGCCCCTGGCCCAGATGGAGGTGGCCGACGTCCTCGCCGTGGCGCTCGGCCGCCCGGTGCGCGCCGTCGCCGAGCCCGTCGAAGACTGGGACGCCCGCGCCCGCGCCACTGGCATGGGCGATTATCAGCGCGAGACGCTGGCAGCGATGTTCCGCAGCTACGCGGCAAGCGGACTGATCGGCAATGCCAATGTGCTGGGATGGCTGCTCGGCCGGCGGCCGACGACGCTGGCGCAGTTCGCGGCGGATGCACCCGACTGCTAAGCTCAATTCGGTTGATTCTGACTGCGTAGGACAGGGAGGACCGCAAATGCCGACGCATTTCGACCATCTGACCATCGTCGTGCGCGACGTCGACCGCGCCAAGACGTTCTTCGCAATCCTGGGCTTCAAGGAAGCGATCTCCGTCGTCATCGCCGGGGAGCCGTTCGCGAGCTACATGGGCGTGCCCGGCATCGAAGCCGAGCACGTCACGCTGGTGCTGGAGAAGGCCTCGCCGCGAACGGAAATCCAGCTCCTGCGCTACCGCCATCCGGACCCGTTGCCCGACCCGCACATCCGCGACCTCTACAAGCTCGGCATGAACCACATCTGCTTCGCGGTCGATGACATCGAGGCCGAAGTCGCCAAGTTCAGGGCGGGCGGGTTCAAGACGCGCAACGAGATCATGGATTTCCATTCCCGCAAGCTGGTGTTCCTCGATGGGCCCGAAGGCGTCACCGTCGAACTCTCGCAGTGGCACTGAAGCGCTGCCCGATCGACGCCTACCTCGTCGCGGCGAGCCGTTCCGCGAACAGCGCGATGGTCTTGGCGTAGACCCGCGCCTTGTTCCATTCCAAGATGACGTCGAAATTCGCGGTGCCTTCGCCCCACGGCTCGCCGCGGCGCCAGCCCTTGCTCTTGAGATAGTTCGCGGTGGAGGCCAGCGCGTCGGGCGCGCTGTGGATGAGATCGCGCTTGCCGTTGCCGTCGAAATCCACGGCGAACTGCAGATAGGACGACGGCAGGAACTGGGTCTGCCCGATCTCGCCGGCCCAGTCGCCGCGCAATTCGGCCGGCGTCATGTCGCCGCGATCGACGATGCGCAGCACGTCGAGAAGCTCGGCGCGAAACTTGTCGGTGCGGCGGCAGTCGTGCGCGAGCGTTGCCACGGAACGGATGATCGAGAACTTGCCCTGGTTGACTCCGAAGTCGGTTTCGAGGCCCCAGATCGCCGTGATCACCGGCCCGGGGACGCCGAACTGCCGTTCGATGCGGGCGAAGGTCGCCGCGTGCTGCGCCAGCAGCGCCGGACCCTTGCGCATGCGGTCCGGCGAGATCATTCGTCCGGAGAATTGCTCGAAGGTCTGGGTGAAGACACGCTGGCTGTGATCGCGGGTAATGACGGCGGGGTCGGAGGTAAGTCCATCCAAGGCCGCCGCGATGGTCCGCTGGGAAACGCCCTGGCTCGCCGCCTCGCTCTTGAAGTCCGCGAGCCATGCGTTGAAGTCGCCACCGCAGGGAGCGGCGGGTGACGGCCCGGGCATTGCGATCGAGCTCAGCGCCAGCGCGATCGACGGGAACAGGGTTCGGATGGATGGCATGATTGGCCCTGCGATCAAAGGACCGAAATTTTAGACCATTCCGCGGTCCGATAGTCCCGTTTCATGAGCGCGATCAACGGCCAATGTAAGGCGGCCAGCCGATCGGATTGGCCTGCTGGACCAGCTTTGCCACCGAAAGGATCAACGGCTCCTCGAACCGCGGCGCCACGATCTGCAGGCCGACCGGCAGGCCGTCGCGGGTCTTGCCGGCGGGGACGCTGCCGGCGGGCAGGCTGACCAGGGTGACGAGGAACGCCGGCGCGATCCAGTCGACGTAGTTTTCGAAGGTGCGGCCGTTGAGCTCAGTGGGGAAGTTCATCTCGATGGGAAAGGGCTTCACCGGCGCCGCCGGCGTCAACAGCAGGTCGAAGCGCTCGAACAGCATGCGGAAACGGTGGAACACCTCGATGCGGGTCGCCTCCGCCGCAGCAAGGTCGAGCGCCGTGACGGCGAGGCCGCGCTTGACGTTGCCACCGAGGTTTTCGCCGAACTCATCGAGCCGCGCGAGATTGGCGAATTGCTGCCCCACCATCCAGGCGCCGCGCCAGGTGTGATAGGGCTCTCGGCCGTCGGAGACGTCGAACGCGATCTCCTCTACGGTGGCGCCGGCGTCCCGCAGCCGCAACGCGGCGTCCCGGCAGATCGTGTCGATCTCGCCATCGACGCCGATGCCGGCGATGTCGGGGGCATAGGCGATCCGCAGGCCGCGCGCATCGGCCGTGTGAGCGACGGCTTCGCGCGCGCTCTTCCATGGCGGCGCCACCGAAATGGGCGAAAGCCGGCTGAACCCGACCATGGCATCGAGCATCAGCGCGGCATCCTCGGCGCTGCGTGCGAGCGGGCCGTGCACCTGGCCGGGGTCCCATGCGAGCGGCATGGGATGGTTGGGCGTCAGCCCCGGGGTCGGCCTGATCCCGACGATGCCGCAGAACGCGGCAGGGATTCGGATGGAGCAGCCGAAATCGGTGCCGTGGGCGAGCGGCAGCATGCCGGTCGCGACCGCCACCGCCGAGCCGCCCGACGAGCCGGCGGGGCTTAGCGCAGGATTCCAGGGATTGCGGGTGGCGCCGAACACGGGGTTGACGGTGTTGGCGCCGGTGGCGAATTCCGGCGTGTTGGTCTTGGCGAGCACGATGGCGCCGGCCGCCTTGAGGCGGCGCACCACCTCGGCGTCCTCGTCCGGCACGAAGTCTTTGAACAGCGGCGAGCCGAAGGTGGTGCGGACATCAGCGGTGTGGGTGACATCCTTGACGCCGAAGGGCAGGCCGTGAAGCGGCCCGAGCGGCTCGCCGGCTATGATCGCAGCTTCGGCCCGCCGCGCGGCGACGCGCGCCTGGTCGGCGGCGAGGGCCACGATGGCGTTGAGCCCCGGGTTGATCCGCGCGATCACCGCGAGATGGGCGTCGAGCACCTCGACCGGGCTCACCGCACGCGCGGCCATCATCGCCGCGAGCTCGACGGCCGATCTCCGCGTCAGGGCCTCGTCGGGTGTCTTGGCGTCCATGACGCCTTACTTCCCGGACCAGTGGACGACGCGGCGCTCGATCAGGAGAAACAGCAGATTGAGGCCGTAGCCGAGCGCGCCGGCGGCGAAGATCGCGGCATACATGTCGGGCATGGCGAACAATTGCTGGGCCTCGAACACGCGCTGGCCGAGCCCGTCGGTGGAGCCGATGAACATCTCCGCCACCACCACGATGACCAGCGCCAGCGAGACGCCGTTGCGCAGCCCGACGAAGGTCTGCGGCAGCAACTCCAGCAGCATCACGTCGGTGAGCACCCGCAGCCGGGACGCCCCCATGACCTTGGCGGCGAGCAGGCGTGTCTTGCGCGCATTCATGACGCCATAGGCGACATTGAACAGGATCACGAGCGCCGCGCCGAACGCCGCCACCGAAATCTTGGTGCGGTCGCCGACGCCGAACAGCACCAGGAACAGCGGAAACATCGCCGACGCCGGCGTCGAGCGAAAGAAGTCGATGACGAATTCGACCGAGCGGTAGAGCCGCTGCGAGGCGCCGAGGAAGATGCCGAGCGGGATCGCGATCACCGCCGCGATGAGGGTCGCGAGCGTGGTGCGCCACACCGTGATGACGAAGTCGTGGCCGAGCTGTCCGCCCAATCCCTTCCACATCGCCCGGAACGTATCGGTGGGGGACGGCAGCAACACCGGATCGACCACCTTGCTCCACACCGCGACGTACCACAGCGCGATCAAGCCGACGATGCCGACCACCGGCAGGAAGGGGTCGAGGCGCTTCATCCGCGACTGCCTTTCCTCATGACCGATACTCTAAGGACCTCATCCTGAGGAGCGCGCACTTGCGCGCGTCTCGAAGGATGGCCACAGGCCGCAGCGTATGCGGCCATCCTTCGAGACGCCGTGCTGTGCACGGCTCCTCAGGATAAGGTCCCAAAGAGGTACAAGCCCCGAGTGGGCTGCGCGGGGCGGGTCTGCGCATGACGGACTCAAATTTCATCGCGCTCTGACCCCACAGCGCCCCTCACTCAAAACACCTGCAGGAACTTCCCGACATCGACTTTCTCCGGCAGCGTTCCCGTCGTCACCGAGAAATCAATGAACTTCTGGTAGTCCGCGCGGTCCTTGGCGGTGAGGTCCTTCGCCATGAAGTAGCGGATCATCGGCACGGTGTCGGCGACGTCCTCGGGCGTGAAGGTGTTCTTGACGAGATGCTTGCGGGCCTCGGCCGGGATCGGCGTTGATCAGGTCGATCGCCTTCGCCCACGCCGCGGCAAAGCGCTTCGCCACGTCGGGGCGCGCCTTGATGAAGTCGCTCGACATCGCGCATCCCGCGACGAAGGCGTTGGCATCGGGGTCGCCGAGCACGTAATGGGCGATGACGCCGGCTTCGATGGTGGAGGCGACGCCGAGCTTGCGCATGGTGGAGGCGTTGGGCTCCAGCGTGTAGCCGGCATCGAAGGTGCCGGCGGTCATGACGTTGACGTGCTGGCCCATGTCGAGTTGGTCGATGGTGTAGTCGCCGTCCTTGAGCCCGGCGGCGGCCAGCGCGGCCTTGGCCATCGTCACGTTAGCGGGTCCCGGCGCCGACATGATCTTGGCGCCCTTGAGGTCCTTGAGGCTCGTCGCCTTGAAACCCCGGCGCACCACGAACTGCTCCATCTGGTAGGTGCGGTTCTGGCTGTTGAGCGAGATGTACATGGCGACGCCGGGCTTCTTGAGGTCGGCATTGATGCCCTCGATGGTCACCAGCACCGCGGAGACGTCGATCTGATTGGTGATCAGCGCGGCCACGTTGGGCGGCCCGCCGATCAGCCGCGTCATCTCCGGCTCGATGTTCTGCTCCTTGAAGAAGCCGCGCTCCAGCGCGACGAAGTAGGGCAGCGACGAACTCACGGGGAAGACGCCGACCTTGACCTTGTCCTGTGCCGCCGCCGGTGCGGCGCCGAGCGCGATCGCGCAGGCGAGGGCGGCGAGAAGCGAGCGCCGGTATCTGAGTGCTGATGGATTCATCTTGGTCTCCTGTTCAACCCTTCCGGCCTCCGAGGCAGGCAATAATCATTCCCCCAAGTCACTCTCCAAGGTCGACGATGGCAATGACGGGGCCGCCGCCTTGCGGGCCCTGATGCATGGCGTCGACCGACACGAACACGGCAGGATCGCCGATCGCCGCCGCCGCCACGCCGCCGACGGCGGCCTTGGCATGGCGGTGATGATGCACGTCGGAATCGTCGAGCATGATCTGGCGGCGGCCCCGCAAGGTGCCGTGGCGGTCGGCCTCGCATTTCATGAAGCAATTGACGACGCGGCCCTTGAGGTCGTCCGAGCGCGGGCGCTCGGGGAGCGTCAGGCCGGCGTTGCGGATGGAGTCGTAGATGCCGTCGATGTCGAGGGCGTCGCGCATGACGGCATGGCCGATCCGGTAGCGTCCGCCGGCGCCGGCCTTGTTGCCGAGCAGCACGATCTGCGCCTGGGTCAATTCGACGCCCGACGAGCACGACGCCACCGAGGAATAAAGATCGAGATCCTTGCAGATCTGCGCACCGCGCGGCATTCCGATCTCGCCGAGCGCGACCGCGATGCCGAGTGCCGTGGTGCCGTTGGAGACGCCCATGGAATCGTGCACCTCGCAGGCCACATGCTGGCCGCGGCCTTCGGCGTCGCGAACGGACTCGATGGTCAGCAACGGCGTCTTGGTCTGGACGTAGTGCACGTCCTTGGGGTCGGAAATGCCGGCGTCGCGCATTGCCGCCTTCACCGCGGCCGCGACCTTCTCGACCATGGCGGGCCGGCCGATGTCCTCCGGCAGCAGCTCCTCGCTCAACGCGGTGCCGATGGCGAGCCGCGCGGCGGACGCGGGTCCGGTCTTGGCGTTCCTTGCAAACACCGTCGCGTGGGGAGTGATGACGCCGTCGCAGCCGCCCGACCAAACCATGGGGATGTTCGCGATCTCCGCCTCGCTGCGCTTGCCGAGCCTGATCAGCACGCGCCGGTACGCCTGGTCGGCGAGGATGCGGGTGAAGTCGTTGACCCCGCCATTGCCCTCGGTCTTGCCGACCACGGCGATGACCTCGTCGGCGGTGAACTGCCCTGCCGCGATCCGCTGCGCGAGCCCGCTGGCGTCCTGCACGTTCTTCAACTCGATCTTCGCGACTTCAATCGCCATTCCCTGTTCTCCTAAAGTGCGTAGGGTGGGCAAAGGCGCGGAGCGCCGTGCCCAGGTCCGACACTCCGCGTGGGCACGGCGCGAAGAGCGCCTTTGCCCACCCTACATCTTCATCCTCGCATGCGCGGGGCGAATTCGCCGCGCAACATTTTTTCGAAACCCTCGCCGCGGTCAATCATCGCCGGCGACGCCGTGCGCTTGGCGCGCAACGCTGCGCGTCGTTCCGTAGTGGCCTGCTCGTCCACCGCGGGGTCGCCGCCATCGGCGCCGGTCAGCACCACGCCGTAGTCGTCGTGCGCACGCGCGGCCGAGACCCGGCCTTCCACCACATCGGCGAGCACCAGCGCCGGCTCGCGCTCCAGCGGGTCGCCCCAGCCGCCGCCGCCGGTGGTGACCACGTGCACGATCTGGCCCTCGAGCACGGGTTCGCCGTCGACGAGGCCGCCGAGTTCGCGTCCCTCGCCGCCGAGATCGACGGTGACGCAGAAGGGCTCACCGGCCTTGCCGCCGTTGAGGCCGTAGCAGCCGAGCCGCACCCGGTCGGCGGTGACGATGGTGCGGCAATCCACCAGCGCCCGGTAGTGCTTCTCATAGCCGAGGCCGCCGCGCCGTTTGCCGGCGCCGCCGGAATCCGTGCGCAGCGCGAGCTTCTCCACCAACAGCGGGAATCTGGTCTCGGTGAATTCGGCGGGCTGGTTGCGCGAGTCCGGCACGATGTGGATGGCGTCATTGCCGTCGGCGTAGTAACGCCCGCCGGAGCCGCCGCCGAGCACTTCGCGCGACAGGAACGGCTTGCCCGCGGCATCGGTGCCGAAGAAGCCGGTGTAACGGATGGTCTCCTGATCCGCCGGCATCCGGCCGTCCACCGCCTGCGCCACCACGCCGGCGAGCAGGCCGAGGCAGCGCAGCAGCACGAAGGAGCGTGCATTGGTCGCCGCCGGCCATTCCGGGGTGATCAGCGTGCCCTTGGGCGGAAACTTGACCGCGAACACTTCGCAGACGCCTTCGTTGACGTGAATCTCGGCGGCGCGCTCCGGGGTGTCGGCGAGATTGCGCAGGATCGGCGCGATCCACTTGATGAGGAAGGCGCCGTCGGCATAGTCCGCCGGCCAGTTGATCGGTCCGGTCGATTGCGGATCGGTGCCGGTGAAATCCAGCGTGATGCGACCGCCGGCCTTGGTCATCGTGAGCGCGATCTTGTGGAGCTTGGGATCGGTGACGCCGTCATGCTCCACATAGTCTTCCCAGCGGTATTCGCCGTCGGCGATCCGCGGCAGCAATTCGTCGCGGAAGATGTTGGTGCATTTGTCGAGGATGGCCTGGAAGCACGCCTCGACCTGGGCGCGGCCGAAGCGCTCGAACAGGCCGGCCATTCGCTGCGCGCCCATGAGGCAGGCCTGCACCTCGCTGTCGAGGTCGGCGGCGAGCATGTCGGGGACGCGGGTGTTGCGCTTGACGATGGTGAAGACGGCTTCGTTGCGCACGCCCTCCGCGTAGAGCTTGACCGGCGGGATCGCGAGGCCTTCCTCGAACACGGTGACGGCCGTTCCCGGCATCGACCCGGGCACCCGGCCGCCGATGTCGTCGTGATGGCCGAACGCCTGGATGTAGGCGACCACCTCGCCGCCGTGGAACACCGGCACCGTGCTGCAGAGATCGGGCAGATGGCCGATGCTGCCCTCGGTCAGATAGGTGTCGTTCATCAGGAACACGTCGCCGGGCCGCATGGTGTCCGGCGGGAAATCGCGCACCACGGCATTCGGCATCGCCGAATAGGACCGCCCGGTGAGCTTGCGGCAATAGCGGTCGAACAGGCCGACCCGGTAGTCATGGGCTTCGCGGATCATCGGGCTGCGCGCGGTGCGCTCGATGGCGTATTCGATCTCTGCCTCGATCGAATTGAGCGTGCCTTCGACGATCTGGAGGATGATCGGGTCGACCGGCGTCTCGTCGCGCGCGCCCGGCGTCGGCCACGGCTTTGCGGCGGTGGATTTCGAATGGACGTTCATGGCCGCGCCCCCTGCGACGGCGCCGCGGACCGCACGATCAGGATGCCGTGGGGATCGACTTCGACGCGCTGGCCCGGAAACACCACGGTGGTCGAGCCGAATTCCTCGATCACGGCGGGACCGTCGAGCCGATGGCCGGCGGGGAGGGTGGCGCGATCGTGGATCGGCGTGTCGCGGAATGCCCCTTCGAAATAGACCTTGCGATGGGATCTCGGCGCGGGCGCGCCGCCGGGACGCGCCGCGAGCTTCGGCAGGCTCGGCCGTTCGATCAGCCCAAAGCCGGAGACGCAGAAGTTCACCAGTTCCACCTTCTGTTGCCCCGCATAATTATAGCCGAAGGTGCGGCGGTGCATGGCATGAAAGGCAGCGATCAGCGCCGAGAGAAATGCGGCGTCGACCGCGCCGGCCGGCGCCGGCACCCGCACCTCCATGGACTGGCCGGCATAGCGCAGGTCGGCTTCGCGCGTCATGCGGATGCGCGCGGGCGCGATGCCGTCGCGCGCGAGCGTCGCCGCCGCTTCGCGCTCCATCTCGGCGTAATGGGCGGCAATGGCGGCGAGATCGGCTCCGTCCTCGTGCATCACCTTGGTGCGGATGTGGTCGGTGCGCCAGTCGACCGCGAGCAGCCCGAACGCGCTGAGGTTGCCGGGATTGAGCGGCACGATGCAGGCCTTCATGCCAAGCAGGTCCATCACCGCCGGCGATTGGGCCGGCCCGGCGCCGCCGAAGGAGAGCAGGGCGAAGGCGCGGGGATCGATGCCGCGCTGGATCGTCATCTGGCGGATGGCGTTGGCCTGGTTCCAGTTGGCGATCTCGATGATGCCATGGGCGAGTTGCTCTGCGCTCATGGCGCCGGGAAGCCGCTGTGCCAGCGCCGCCACGCCGTCCCTCGCGCGGGCGACGTCTAGCGCGATGCCGCCGCCGATGAGGGCCGGGGGGATGCGTCCGAGCACGAGATTGGCGTCGGTGATGGTCGGCTCAGCCCCGCCGTTCGGGTAGCACATCGGCCCCGGCTCGGCGCCGGCGCTGCGCGGCCCGACCTTGAGATGGCCCTCGCGGGTGATCCAGGCGATCGAGCCGCCGCCGGTTCCGATGGTCTCGATGTCGATCATGGGGATGCGGATCGGAAACGGCCCGACCGAGCCGGCATTGGTCACGTGGGGCTTGCCGCCTTCGATGAGGCAGAGATCGGTCGAGGTCCCACCGGCATCGAGCGTCACGATGTCGGGAAACCCGGCGATGTCGGCGATGACGGCGCTGCCGAGCGCGCCGGCCGCCGGCCCCGACAGCGCCGTGGTGATCGGCTTGCGCACGACTTCGCCGGCGCTGGCGACGCCGCCGCTCGATTGCATCACCAGGAACGGCACATCCCTGAGCGGCCCGAGCTCGTCCTGCACGCGCTTGAGATAGCGTTCCATGTGCGGCTTGACGAAGGCGTCGACCAGGGTGGTCACGGTGCGCTCATACTCGCGATATTCAGGAAGCACGGTGCAGGACAAGGAGAGCGTTGCCTGCGGATATTCCTGCGCGATGATTTCGGCGACGCGCCGCTCGTGGGCGGGATTGGCATAGGAATGGATCAGCGAGATACCGATGGCGCGCACGCCCTGCCGGCGGAAGAACTGCGCCGCCGCGCGCACGCTCGCCTCGTCGAGCGGCCGCAGGACCTCGCCCTTGTAGTTCAGGCGGCCGCCGACTTCCTGCACGAAGCGCAGCGGGACGAGGCGGTCGGGCTTCACCCAGAAATAGGAATTCCCGTACCCTTCGGGCACGGACTGCCGGGCAATCTCCAGAATGTGCCGGAAGCCGGCGGTCACGATCAATCCCAGCGAATCGATCTGGCCCTGCAGCAGCGCATTGGTGGCGACGGTGGTGCCGTGGGCGAGGCTGACGACCTCACGTGCGCCTGCGCCGGCCGCCGCGAGGATCGCATTGACCCCACGCACCAGGCCGACGGCGGGGTTCGACGGGGTGCTCGCGACCTTGGTGACCCGCATCGTGCCGGACCCGGTATCGACGGCGACGATATCGGTGAAGGTCCCGCCGGTGTCGATGCCGATGCGAAAGCGGGAATTGTCTGCCTGCGCCATCCGGTCCGGTCTCTCCTCTATTCTTCTCCCTCTTCAACACGGGGAGGGAATTGTCGTAACGCGCGTCGATGTCATCGGAACATTGAACCAAAGTTCAAGCATCCGCTTCGTTCGCGCGCAATCAGTTGCGTGTCAGGGTGTGGCGGAAGCCGGGGTGGCAGCCGCAGGGCAGGCGGACCGGGGCGCGCGACGCCGGCACGTCGGTGACCGCGGCGCGCATGTGAGCGGCGCGGTAATAGGGCAGGAACCGCGCCGCCATCCGCTCCATGTTCGGCATGCGATCGCGCACGAAGGCGGTGGCGACCTCGATCATCTCGGCCTTGAGCGCGGCCTCGTCGATCTTCGCGAGCGTGCGTTCCTCCATGATGACCTCGCCGTCGACCAGCACGGTGCGCACGGCGTCGGAATTGACGGCATAGGCGAGCTGCTGGATCGGCTTGAACAGCGGAATGAAGCCGTAGTCCTCGCGATCGAGCAGCACCAGATCGGCCTTCCTGCCGACTTCGATGAGGCCGATCTCGTCGGCGAGGCCGCAGGAGCGAGCGGAGCCGATCGTCGCCATCTCGAAGGCTTCCTCGGCGGTCACCCAGGTCTCGTAGTCCATGTCGCCGACGCGGTGGATGAGGGCGGCTATGCCGAGCGAGCGCAGCATGTCGGCGCGGTCGGAGGTCGAGGTGCCGTCGGTGCCGAGCGCGACATTGACGCCGGCGTTCTTGAGGTCGCGCACCCTTGCGATCCCCGATCCGAGCTTGAGGTTCGACAGCGGATTGTGGCTGATCGAGCAGCCGCGGGCGCCGAGCCGCTCGATCTCCCCGTCGGTCAGCCAGATCGCATGGTTGAGCGTGAAATGAGGGGTGAGCACGCCGAGGCCGTCGAGATGCTCGACCATGGGACGGCCGTACATCAGTTCCGCCTGTACCGCCTGCAGCTTCGACTCCAGCGTATGGGTGTGCACCGGAAGCCCGCGCGCCAGCGAAGTCTCGGTCGCGGCCTGGAGCAACTCGTTCGAGCACCATTGCGGGCCGACCGGGCCGAGGATGGCGCGGATGCGACCGTTGCCCGCCTCGTGCCAGGCGTCGAAGTTGCGCGCGAACATCGCCATCTGGTCTTTCCAGGTGGTGGTCGGCAATGTCGCGAGCTCCGCCTTGATGGCGGGGTCCATGAGTTCGTCGACCCATGGCAGCGGCTCCAGGAACGGGCGGTCCCACATGGACGTGGTGATCGCCGCGCGCAGGCCGATGTCGCGATAGGCCGAGGCCGACCCGTCGAACGCCGCGGTTTCCGACAGGCGGTTGATGAGGTCGTCCTGCACGGTGGTGATGCCCGAGCGCACGCACTCGATGGCGAGCAGCATGGTGCGCAGATAATGGATGCGCTCGGGCAGCGGCTCGAGCGTGAACGGCGGATACTGGTGGAGGATCCACACTTCGAGCGGCAGGGCGTCCCAGAAGCCCTGGCAGAAGCTCTCATTGGAATGGGTGTGGGCGTTGATGAAGCCGGGGATGACGATGCGCTTGGCGGCGTCGATCACGCGGGGGTTGCGGCGCCCGACGGCCTCCTGCGACGCGAGATCGGGACCGATCGCGGCAATCCGGTTGCCTTCCACCAGGATATCGGCGCGGTCGAGATGGGGCCGGTGCGCCCCGGGCACCACGTAACCGTTGCGGATCAGGATGGGGCGTTCAGCCCCGGGGGAATCAGGCATCGTCCATCGGTTCCAAGAGCACTCCTGCGAGCCATACGACAATCGGACGCCGGATGCATGCAAGACACGTTCCGCGTCGCCGGCGCGAAACCGCGCATGCTTGGCAGCCCAGGAGCCGATCTGCCGTCATGCCTTCTTTGTGGGACCGCCCTTCGCCTTCGCCAGCAGGCCGTAATCCTGCTTGGTGCGCGCCGCATAGGCCATCGCGAAGGACGCCAGCGCGTCGTCGAAGGCCTCGCTCTTTCCCATGTATCCCGCGATCACGGCCGGATCGGCCGAGCGCGCATGGGCGCGGGCGAGTGTGCGGCCGCACAGGCGGGCGTAATTGACGAGCGCATTCTCCTCGACGATCTCGCCGATCGAGCCGAGCCGCCGGTTCTTCAGGTGGCGCACGTAGAAGTGCCGGCCGGATACGGCGTCTTCCGTCCAGCCGAGGAAGATGTCGCTTGCCGCCTGCATGGTCCGCTGCCCCTCGACGACGCGCCGGCCGGGATGCCCATCGAATTTCGGCCCGAGGCATTCGAGCACGGATCTTCCGGCTTCCTTGAACTGAAGAAACAGCGGCGAGCCGTCGCCGGCGGTGAACAGGCTGATGGCGCAGAACGTGCCGACGCTGCCGACCCCGACGGCCTTGAAGGCGGTGTCCTTGAGCGCGTATCGATCGAGCAGGCAAAGCCGCTCCGGCGGCAGGCGCTTTTCGTAGGACGCGAACACGTCCTCGGCATCGACGCGGTGCTTTGCATCGGCCTTCGGCTTGAAATGATAGATCGTCGGCGGCTTGTCGGCGATCCTGTTGCCCTTCACCAGATGCGGGAAGTTGTCGTCCTGTTGGAGCCTCTTGCCCGCCTTGGTGATGATGGCATGGAGCTGGCTTCTCAGCGTTCGATCCTCGATATGCTTGATTTCGCGCGCCAGCTCGATCCTGCTGTGCCAGATTTCCAGCGGCGACAGCTTGGCGAGCACGCGCATGCGCGCGCGGTATGCCGCAACGGTGGTCGCCGCGGCGGCGCGGGCCCGCTTGTTGGAAAACTTGGCGTCCAGCGCGGCCACAGCGACGCTTGCGGCCAGTCTCTTGAGATCGACCGTGAAGTCGACGCCCGGCAGCGTCTCGTCGAAATCGTTGATGTCGAAAAGAATGAGCTCCTCGGGGGTGTCGAAGGCTCCGAAGTTCATGAGATGGCAGTCGCCGCAGGCCTGGAGGGGAATTCCCGCGCTCGGCTCGTGCTTGAGGTCCTGCGCCATGACCGCGGCGGCGCCGCGCAGGAAGGTGAACGGGCTTATGAGCATCCGCCGATAGCGTTCCGGCACCAGCTCCGGCACGCGGGTGCGGTCGCCCGCAGCGAGGATCGCCACCGGGTCGCGTTTGGCGGGGGCGAGGTCGGCGTGCTTTTCGCGGGGCGTCTTGCGGCGCAAACGGACGCCCTCATCGTAGCGCGCGGCAAATGTGCCGGAAGCTGGCTTTGGCATGGCGATCTGTCCTCCCGGACGAACGGCTGGCCGAAATGGCGCGCAACCGCAGGCACAAAAAGCCGGAACGCCGACTGGCCATCGGGTTTCCGGCACCGCGGCCATCATAGACGGAACGGCACCCTGCACAACTTGCCCGCGTTTTCTTGCAAGCAGGCGGACCTATCGGAAGTGGATCGACGGGGCCGGGGCCGTTCCGCCATGACACCGTTCCGGACACGTTCAAGGGCTTACCTGCGCGAGGCCTTACGACCTCTTTCTAAGGCCCGTAAAATCGCGTATTTCTAGGCAGTCGCCCCGCAATCGGCAGGTGCCGAAATTGGGGCCAGGCAGCCGGAAAAGGCGCCCATGCCGGAGGAAACGCCGATGATTTCCGTTCGAAGGCGCGCCGTCGCGCCGTCATTCCAGCCTGTCGTTTGGTGCCTGTTAGGTATAGCCGCCTTGCTCGCGGTCGCGGCCGGTCCCGCGCGCGCCCAGAGTGAGGCCATCTACGGCGTGACGAGCCTGGACGTCGCGCCGGGCGCGGCGGGGCAGGGCGCGGCGCTTCTCAAGCAGTACCGCGATGCCGCGCTCAAACAGGCGGGAAACCTCGGCGTCACGCTGCTCCAGGAGGCGGATTGGCCCAACCGGTTCATGATCTATGAAGGCTGGAAGGACCAATCGGCCTACGAGGCCAATGAGAAGGCCGCCCACACCGTCGAACTCAGCGCCAAGCTCAAGCCGATTGCGGGGGCTCCGTACGACCGGCGCGACTATCAGGTGATCTCGGTCGGGCCGGCCCGGGCGGCGACCGGCGGCGACACCGTCTACATGCAGCTCCATCTCGACGTTTTCCCGCCGGGCATCGACACGACCCTGGCGGCCGCGAAGGCGGTGGCGGAGGCGGCGAGGAAGGGCGAGGCCAATCTGCGCTACGACGTCGTCAGATCGGTCAAGCCGCCCATGAGCCACACGACCCTGATCGCCGCGTGGCAGAACCGCAAGGCGTTCGACACCTATGAAATGTCGCCCTATGCCCGGCAATTCCGCGACACCGTGGGCCCGCTGCTCGGTTCGCCGTTTGACGATCGCCTCTACGTGCCCATCAACTGATCGCCGACCTATCCGGAGGACAGACCCATGCGTCTCTTGCCCAAGCATCCCATGCTGAAGGCGCGCTCATTCTTTCCGTCCTGGGCGCCGGCGGTGGCCGGATCCCTCATGATCGCAACGGCCGCCGTTCCCTCGGCGCGAGCCCAGACCGGCGAGGGGGTCTTTGCCGTGACCTATCTCGATGTTTCGCCGAGTGCGCTCGGTCAGGGAGTTGACCTCCTCAAGAAGTTCCGCGACTCCAGCAAGCGTGAAGCGGCAAATTTGGAGCTCACGGTCCTGCAGGAGACGAGCCGCCCCAATCGCTTCGTGATCGTCGAAGGCTGGAAGGACCAAGCCGCCTTCGAAGCGCATGACAAGGGCACGGTGAAGGCCGAATTCCAGGACGCGCTCAAGCCGATCCGCAACAGCCCTCCGGACCGGCACATGCTGCAGCCCTTTGCCAATGCTGCCGCGCGGGCCGCGCCGGTCAGCGGCGCGCTCTACATGGTGGAGCACATCGATTTCCTGGGCGGCGATCCCACGGTTGCCACCAACGCCCAGCCCCTGATCAAGGCGCTGGCCGAATCCACCCAGAAGGAGGCTGGCGCGGTGCGCTACGAGATCTATCGGCAGCCGCCGCCTCGCATCAACCATTACGAAGTCGTGTCGGCGTGGACGGACGCCAAGGCCTTCGACGCCCATGAAACGGCCGCGCATACCCTGCAATTCCGCGCCGCCACGGTGATGGGCGGCAAGGTGCCGCGGGCCAATCTCTACGACCAGCGCCTTTACAAGGTGCTTTGACCGGCGTGAGATCGCGCCAAGGAAGCAATCAGAGGTCGACCAGAGGAGGCCGAATTGTCGAAATCATCTAGGGATATTGGCCCTGAGAAAAACGCCGACGAGCGCGCCAATGCGGCGCTGGACCGGCGCAGCTTCCTGACCACGGGCGCCGCGGTCGGCGCAGCGGCCGCGCTGCCCTCGCAGCCGGCGGAGGCGGCCGACAACATCCGTTGGGATCGCGAGGTCGACGTCGTCGTCATCGGCGCCGGCGCCGGCGGGCTCGTCGCCGCCATCGCGGCGCGCGAGAAGGGCGCATCGGTGCTGATCGTCGAAAAGAATTTCGACATCGGCGGCCGCGCCATGATGAGCTATGGCGGCCTCTATATCGGCGGCGGCAATCGGCTCCAGAAGGCGAAGGGCGTGCAGGACTCGCCGGATCGGGCGTTCTCCGACTGGTCGCGCCCGGAAAAGCCGATGGGCCGCTTCAGCGATCGCGAACTGGTGCGCATCTGGGCCGACAACAATCTCGAATTGTTCGACTGGCTGGAGAAGCACGGCATCAAGTGGGAGGGATACCGCGGCGCGCCCGATCGCCTCGATCGCAATCGCACCCGGCTCAACGTGGTGCGCTGGCCCAATGAGCCGACCACGCCGGCGCGGGGCTCCGGTTTCGTCAGGCCGCTGGAGAAGACCGCGCGGCAAATGGGCATCGAGATCCTGCTGCAGCAGCAGATGACCAAAATCCACCGCGAGAGTCAGCTGGCCGGCCGCGTCACCGGCATCGCCACCATCGAAGTCGACGACTCCTATCAGCAGAAAACCCGCACCATGAACATCAGGGCGCGCAAGGGCATCATCATCGCCACCGGCGGCAGCGCCGGCAATCCGGTGTTCCGCACCATGTTCGACGTGCGGCTGACGGAAGAGTACCAGGCGGAAAACAGCGAATGGACGGAGCGCACCGGCGACGGCGAGATCGCCGCCATGGAAATCGGGGCGGCGCTGGGAGCGACCGCCTGTCAGACCACCCAGGACGACAATCTGATCACCAAGGGGCGGATGGGCAAGAAGAGCAACGGCACCATCACCGAACTCTACCCGACCAGCCCGCATTTCTTTCGCGCCCGCGCGCTCGGCCTCGTCGTCAAGGACTACCAGAACGTGATCCTGGTGAAGGAGAACGGCCTTCGCTTCTATGACGAGACCGTCCCCACCCGGGACTACGAATACTATGCCGCGGCGCTGGCGTGGACCGGCGACCCCAAGAAGTTCAACGGCGGCGGCCCGATCTGGGCGATCTTCGACGCCGACGCCGTGGCCCGCGAAAAGTGGGACGTCAAGCCGCCCCACGTCGATCCCGACGGTTACTTCTTCAGCGCCGATACGATCGAGGAACTGGCCGCCAGGATCGTCAACGAGTACCAGTGGCGGCCGATGCCCGCCCGGGCCCTGCGCAAGTCGGTGGAGCGGTACAATTCCTTCGTCGATTCCGGCGTCGATACCGACTTCAAGAAGCCGAGGCCGATGCACAAGATCGCCAAGCCGCCGTTCTACGCGGCCTGGCACACGCCCGCGCTTCACGACTCCTATACGGGCATCAGGATGAACCCCAGCGCGGAGGTCATCGACCTGCGCGGCAAGGTCATCCCAGGCCTCTACGTGTGCGGGGATTCGTCGGGCGGATTCGGCCAGCACGGCATCTGCCGCGCGGCCACGTTCGGCCGCATCGCCGGCTTCCACGCCGCCGCGCAGGTAGGGTAGGGGCCTCTTCTCCCTCCCCGTCTTCGGGGAGGGCCGGGGTGGGGCCTTTTCTGCGCCGCGCGCTTGGTAAGGAAGACCCACCTAGCCCTCACCAAAGGCGGGGAGGGAAGAACAAAACACATTCCGAGGAGCAACATGGCGGTCAGGGATTCCGGCGATACCGCCTCGCAGCGTGACGGCGACGCGCGCACCCGACCGGTGAGTCTGGAAATCGCCCCGCCCGTTCCGCCGGAGGTGCCGGTCGCGACCAGCGTCAGCTTCAAGGTAAGGGTGTCGTGCGCGGACGGCAGCGATCTGCGCGGCGGTCACGTCGAGATCATGGCGGCGGAACAGGTGGTGGCGACGCCGGCGCTGATCGAGCACCGCGACGGCTTTAGTGAAACCGCTGCGATTGCCATCAGGTCCCCCGATCATCTCGGCGTCTACGGCCTGACCGTCGTGTTTCCGCATCAGGAGATCAGTGGGGCAGTCTACGAGGAAACCACGCTGCCGATCGCGTTCCGAACCCGCCCGCACCGACGAGCCTAGCCGTGTGGGCGGTTCCCTCGCCGGTGCCGATCGGCGGCAATTTCTCGGTGACGGTGGGCGCCAAGAGCTCCGGAGCGTGCGATTTGAAGGGCGCCAGGATCGATATCTCCGACGAGACCGGCGCCGCGGTCGGCCATGGCACGCTCGGCGCTGCGCCGTGGCCGGGCACGTCGGGCCTGTACTGGGCGCAGATCGGCCTCGCCGCCCCGCGCGGGGAAGGCACGTTTTCCTGGGGCGTCGCATTCCCGGTCCAGGAGCTCAAGCTGCCCCATGACGAGAGCTCCGCCACCTTCGGCTTCGCCACCGTCAGACCGCCCGAACACAGGCTGACGGTGAAGGTCACGGAGAGCGAGGGGGCCGCGCCGCTCGCGGACGTCCAGGTCGCGCTCGGTCCCTATCGCGCCTCGACCGACGCGGCCGGATTGGCGCGCCTCGAAATCCCCGCCGGTCAGTTCGGCTTGGCGGTCTGGAAATCCGGGTTCGAGGGCGCCCCGAAAACCGTCGAGATTGCCGGCGACGTCGCGCTGCAGGTGGAGATGACACGTGTTCCGCAGGAACCGGAGATATGGGAGACGGCGTGGGATTAGGTTTGCCGTCGAATGCAATTGGCGGCCGCCACCGCCTGCGCTAAACATCCCTGCCGATAACAATCCAAGGGAGGATCTCATGAACAAGCTGATAGCTCCGGCCATCATCGTGGCGGCCGGCATGGTCGCGGCGGCCGCGTGGTCGCAGACGCCGCCGGCCAACAACGTGGTGCAATACTTCACCACGCCGCTGGAGAACGACGCCACGCGCATCGTGCGGCTGCAGACCGTCAACATCCCGCCGCAGGGCGGCACTCCGTTCCACCGTCATCCCGGCGATCAATGGGGCGCGGTCCAGGAAGGCGAGATCACCTTCACGGTGAAGGGGCAGCCCCCGCGCGTGCTCAAGGTCGGCGAGAGCGTCTACATCCCGCGCGGCGTCGTTCACCGCAACCAGAACCTCACCGACAAGCCGGCGCGCTCGGTCGAGCTCGTAATCCTCGACAAGGACAAGCCGGGCCTCGAGGTGGTCAAGGAGTAGTGCAAACGTTGGCTCCACGACCCGGCAGATTTAGGCCGGATGGGTGGGCAACCTCTTCCCGCGTGCGGGGAAAGGTCGACGTGCTTTTGCGCGCCGGGTGAAGGGGCCTTTCCACGATTTTGAGCGGTGAAGCGGTTAGCCTGCTGTCGCTCAGACTCGCGGCGAGGCCCCCTCACCCTCCCTCGCTTCGCTCGGTCGACCTCTCCCCGCACGCGGGGAGAGGTGCTCGCACGCCGATGCGGCGATACGCGGCGAGGGCGAAGCTGCTCACTTCTGTGCCGGCTTGAAATAGCGCAGATCAGGCGGCGGCTGATCCTTGTGGGTCGGCATCAGGAGGCCGTCGCCGCTCCTGACGTAGTATTGTCCGCCGATCTCGACATGGTTGTTGTTCTCGCCGCAATTGTCGTCGGCCCACGTGTTTTTCTTTTGGCGGCGGTAGGTCTTGTTCACTGTCCATGGCCGCGTGAGGGCATGATCGATGGTGGTGAGATCGTTGTGCAGCAGGTCCTTGTCGGCCTTGTCGAGATAGATGCGTTCCTTGACGACGGTCTGGTTGTCTTCGTGCATGGGCCGAGCGACGTTCGCGAGCGAGCCGGGTGACGCACGGCATGGGCCAAATCCGCGTCATGCTATGGTCGAGATCGCCTAACGCCCGATAAGGGCAAGCCTGTTGGCGTCAATATTTAATCGCGTTGGTTGGGTGCCCGGCAAACGTTTCGGGAGGTTTTCTTGAGCACATCGAAACCGACCGTAGCCGTATTGGCGACGCTGAACACCAAGGGCAAGGAAGCCCGGTTCGTCGCGGAGGTATTGGCGCGTGCAGGCGTAACTCCGGCGATCATCGACTTGTCCTTGAGATCGCACGAAGTCGACGGCGCCGACGTGGCAGGCGCGAGCGTGGCCGCGGCGGCCGGCGCGTCCTGGCAAGCGCTGAGCGAACGTTCGCGCCAGGACGCTGCCGCCGTGATGGCCGAGGGTGGAAAAAAGATGCTGCTCGAACGGTTCCTCGATGGCGAGATTTCCGGCGTCATCGGGCTCGGCGGAGCGAACGGCACCAGTCTGGTGTGTTCGATCATGCGGGCGTTGCCCTACCTCGTGCCCAAGGTCATGGTAAGCGCTGTCGCCGGCACGGCAGCCGTGCAGTGGTACGTGGCCGAAAGCGACATCGCCATGTATCCCTCGATCGGCGACGTCGCGCTCAACCGCATCACCAGATCGGTAATGGAGAACGCTGCATTGGCGGTGTCGGCAGCCGCCAAGAACTGGGCGGCGAAACGGGAAGCCAGATCCGAATATGCGCCGCTCGTCGCGGTCTCGTCATTCGGCGGCACGGCCGGTTGCGTCGATCGGGTGTGCGAACGCCTTGAAAACCTGGGCTACGAGGTCATTCAGTTCCACGCCTCGGGCGTCGGCGGCAGGTCGCTCGAACGGCTGGCGACGTTGGGGGAACTCGCGGGCGTCGTTGACATCACGACGCATGAACTTACCGATCTGATCGTCGACGGCGTCTATTCGGCGGGCGACGCGCGACTGACGGGTGCAGGCGCGGCCGGCCTGCCGCAGGTGATCGTGCCCGGTGCGATCGACCACGCCAATTTGTGGGTCGACCAAGTGCCTGAACGTTACAAGTCACGCGAATTCTTTCGGTACAACGTTCAGAACCTGCTCATGCGGACCAATGCCGACGAATTTGCGAAACTCGGCCGTGAGTTCGCGGCTCGGATCAATGCGGCCAAGGGCCCGGTGCGCGTGCTTGTCCCGCTCGAGGGCTTCAGCGAGCACACCAAGCGCCGTGCGCACGATCTTGCTGGCAACGACATGGGGCCTTGGAAGCGCCCCGAGGATTACCGGATTTTCGTGGATAGCCTCAAGTCGCACCTCGAGGCCGTGCGGGTCGATGAACTGGCGCTGCACGTAAATGACGCGGCCTTCGCGGATGCCTGCGTGGACGCGTTCGTTGAAATCGGGCAAGACGTGATGCAGCAACCCTGATGCACCAAATATGGCCAAGCCGAGCAAATCTGATCACCTCGACATTCCCGTGCTACGCCACCAGACCGACGTGCTGATCATCGGCGGCGGCGCCGCCGGCACCATGGCTGCGTTCGAGTGCGCGCAAGCCGGGGTCGCCGTCACCCAGGCGACCAAGGGCCGCGCCACCAGCGGCACGACCACGGTGGCGCGCGGAGGGTTCGCCGCCGCTATGGGCGAGGACGACAGCCCCGAGCTTCACCTTCGCGACATCCTCGAACATGGGGGCGAACTGATCGATCCCGAGCTCGCGCGCGTCTGGGTCCACGACATCGTCGACGTCGTGCACGATCTGGAGTCGTGGGGGGCGGAGTTCGTGCGCGGCGCCGATGGGCGCCTCGACCTCAAATCGTTTCCCAGCCACTCCAGAGACCGGGCCTGTCATCACCACGACACCACCGGCAACATGATCACCAAGGTTCTGTCCAGGAAGCTGCGCGCCGATGCCCGGATCGAGAAGCATTCGATTACGGCCATCGTCGATCTTCTCCGGCAGGATGGTCGCATCGTCGGCGCCTGGGGCGTGGACTATCGAAGCGGCACGCTCGTCGTCTATCATGCGCAGCAGATCATTCTCTGCACCGGCGGCGGCAGCGGGCTGTTCTATGTCAACGATAACCCGCCGCAGGTTACCGGCGACGGCTACGCGCTGGGATTCCGTAGCGGTGTTCCGCTGCTGGGAATCGAGATGATCGATTTTCAGGCGATGTGCTGCTCGCCCAAGGAGCTGTTCGGCTTCGCGCCGCATCCCACCGGCTTCATCAATGCAGGCGCAGTGTTCAGAAATCAGGGGGGCGAAGAGTTCCTCAAGCGTTATTTCCCCGACACGGCGGAACAATCGACCCGCTCTGAAGTAATCCTCGCCATGGCGAAGGAAATTCACGCAGGACGCGCGACGTCCACGGGCGGCATCTTCATGGACGCTACCAAGGTTCCGATGGACGTGATCCAGAAGCAGATTCCGCACGTCTACAAGACCTGCCTGCACCGCGGCATTGACATCACAAAAACGCCGTTGGAGGTGGCGCCGGGAAGCCACACCTGGCTTGGCGGGCTCATGGTCGACGTCGACGGCCAGACCCCGGTCGCAGGCCTGTTCGCGGCGGGCGAGACCGCGGGCGGCATTCATGGTGGGAATCGTATTGGCGGTTCGGCGTTGTCGGCCTCCCTGGTGTATGGCCGCCGCGCCGGCAGAAAGGCGGCAGCGCTCGTCAAGGAGTCGCGGGTCGATTTAGCCCGACCGGAGGTCGACGCCATCCCGGAATTCGACCGCAGATGGCTTGCGGACCTGATGTGCCGCGACAGCGGCCCCTTGCAATCCGACGTGCGGATGAACTGCCAAATGGTGGCGCACAGCAAGCTCGGTCCCATCCGGGAGGAACGAACGCTCAAAGAGGCACTTGCGGAGTACGAGCGCATCGAGCGCGAGGATGTGCCCACGATGCGGCTCGATGAACGAGCGCGCAGCTCCGACAAGGTGCGGGGTGAGGAACTGGAAAGCGCGCTTTCCGTGCGCAATCTTGCACTGCTCGGGCGCATCCTTGCGAGTGCTGCGCTGGCGCGCAGGGAAAGCCGCGGCGCGCACTTCCGGCTCGACCATCCGGACACTGATGACGTGCGCTGGCGCGTGGTCACCCGCCTGCAACGGGGCGCCAACGGCGCGCTCGAACTTCACACCGATCCCGTCGGTGAACCGGCGGCTCCCATCTCACGCGGCGAGACAGTGGCTACGAAATAGCGCCGGGACCTCCGGGCGGAGCGCTTAAGCGCAGCGGCGCCCCCCGACCCGGCCGAGGCCCCGAAATGACCGCGCGCGCAGGCAAGTCGACCCGGCCCGAACTCCGCGCCGTCGTCCTCATCTGGTCCGGCAGACGTCTATTCGCAGAACTCGTGGAAGGCCGACGGCGAACCGAAGGTGCCGAACAGCGAGCCGAAGCCGTTCGCGACGGTGCTTGGGTCATCCTGGAAGAACCACGCCTTGAAGGCCAGATCCTGGACGCTGTAGGTGAAGCCCGGCATCGGAATCTCGTATATGGCCGGCGGGTTGGGTGTCTCGGGTATTCCTGCTTCCAGGGGATCACCGACCTCCAGATTGTCCTGACAGCCGACGCCAGCACCGTAGTCACTGAACCAAACCGGCACGATGTTTCCGTCGCTGGTGTTCGAAACCGTCGGATTGTCCATCCATTCCCCGATCTCGTGCGACATGACCACGGTGTCCGGCAGCCCGAAGAAGTCATTGGTTTCGTAATTGGCCACGACGTAGGTCTGCAACGTGCCGTGCTGGTTTATGAAAGAGCTGTGATAGCCGAGGATGCAACAGTTCTCGCCGTCGAACATCACCACGTTTTCGAACTGGAAAACGGGCAATATCAGCGGCCCCACGCCGAACTGGCCGAGCGCCGGAAGAATCGTGCTCTGCAGGAAGGCATCAAAAGTGTTGATATCGATGAAGCCTTCCGGGCCGCAGCCGCCTTCGGCGATGCCGCCGCCAAAGACATTGATGGGCAGCACGCCGAGGAATTGCGGAACCAACGAGACCTGATAGCCCGGATTAATTCCGCCCGGCATCGTATACTGCCAGAAATTGGCCCTCTGGAACAGGCTCACATACTGGCCCTTGCCGAGGAATGTTTCGCCGGTCGTCAAGCGAATAGGGGTAAAGATCGGCGATCTCATGAGCATGCTTACGGCGGAGCGCGGCCCGCAGGCGTCCTTCTTGGAAGGGTCGAACACCACATTCCCGGTTTCCCCGACGAAAGTGAATTTGACCGGGATAATCTCGGCCGTGATTCCCGTCACCGGGTTGGACTGTTTGACCGTCGGATCCTTCCCGACCATGATAAAGTCAAAAGTGCCGCAACACTCTGTGGTGTCCGAACCCTGCCACAGCGGAATGGTCGGCCCACCCTGAAGGATTTGCGCGAGACTAGGTCTGACTTGTCCACCGGCAGCGAAGTGCCGAGCCCAATGGACGGATTTCGTCTGACCTTTTGACGGCAGCGCCGAAATTTGCGGCATCTTCGGCGCCGTAAATGTTGGAAGCACCTTTTCGGCATGCACCGGCGCTGTCGGAGCGGCAAGCAACCCCGCCGCAAATACAAGCTGCAAGAGAACCCCAGAGACCGAACCAGCCTTCATCCCCATCGAAGTGCCCCCTTCTTGAAGAATCCGCGGCAACAATATGGTCAACATACTTTTGACCGCAAAGATCGAAATTGGTTTTCCTATCGATTTTCAGCAGTTGTTGCTGCGGCGTGACATATTTTGATGGTTTGGAATAAACCCAGGCTCGGCCCCACCGGGAGCGAGCTCGAACGAAACAGACCTAAGCTCTCGCCGGAGAGCGTTGCAGAACAAATTAGATCAAACCGAGGTCACCAAAGGTTCGGAAGAAAACGCCAGTTGAGGCCGGCCTTGAACTGGTTGACGTGCTGCGTGTTCTCCATGCCGAACGAAGCCGGGAAGTTGGCGATGCCCGGCAGAATGGCGCCGTTGATGGCGACAGTCCGGTTGCCGAAATCGAGATAGTCGTATTCGGCCTTGATCGACCAATTATTCCAGATTGCCCATTCAATGCCCGTTCCAACGGTCCAACCGACCCTGTTCTCGCTGCCCGTCCCCGAAAACGCTGGGAAGGTACCGAAGATCGCTCCTCCGCCGGTCCAGTTGTCGGTGTAGTTGGTATGGTTCCAGGCAACGCCGGCCTTCCCGTAAACCAGCCAGCGGTCATGGGCGATGCCGACGGAGCTGGTGGCGGTTCCGGTCCAGTTGTTATTGGTGGTGATCGAGCGGGTCAGGTTGAACAGACCGGGCGGAACGCCGATCGGGCTGAAGGTGGTGGTGCTCGTACCATTGACGCCACCCCAGACCATGTCGGCTTCCCAGCCGATGACCAGCTTGCCGAACTGGTAGCGGTCGCCGCCTTCGATACCGCCGATGAAGCCGCTGCTGTCGGTGGTCTGGACCACAGGCACATTCAGCAGCGTCCCGATCAAGCCCAGGCCCGGATCAGAGGAGTTGACCCTGCCCCAGGCGCCGCCGATGACGCCGCCGATATAAAGGCCGCTCCAATCGTAACCAGGAGCCACCACCGGAGCCGCTTTCATCGCCATGTCTGCCGCGAAAGCCGAACCAGCCAATACGGTTGTTGCGACACCTGCCAGAAGCAATTTCTTCATAATGGCCCCCATCGATTTCTCAATCGACTCATTATAGGGCCAGGCCAATGGCAATAATGTATCTATCTGGCAACACATGGTGGCAAAACGCATCATTCCACAGCGGAGGCGCCGTTTCTCCGAGGGTGAAATACGCGAATCGTGCCGTCGAGCCGGCATCCCAGGGAAATCCGCGGCATGCTATTATGAGCTTGCGTGCGCAATTCCGCTCGGACCTCATGAGATCGCCCGAGACCCGATATGCCAAAAGCGGCGACGTGCGGATCGCCTATCAGGTGATCGGCAACGGCCCGATCGATCTCGTGTTCGTGCCGGGCTTTCTGTCCAACCTCGATGTGCATTGGGAAGACCCCGGCTACAGCCATCTGCTGGCGCGCCTCTCCGCCTTCACGCGGCTGATCCAGTTCGACAAGCGCGGCACCGGCTTGAGCGACCGCGTCGACGTTCACGCTCTGCCGAGCCTGGAAACCCGGATGGACGACGTCCGCGCCGTCATGGATGCCGCCGGCAGCGGCCGCGCGGCGCTGCTCGGCGCTTCCGAGGGCGCACCGATGTCGATCCTGTTCGCGGCCACCTATCCGGAGCGTACGCGCGCCCTCTTGCTTTATGGCGGCTACGCGAATTTCCACACCTGGGTGATGGGGCCGGAGGCCCTGGCGGTATTCATGGACAATGCCGAGCGTACCTGGGGGACCGGCGCCTCGCTGGCGAGCTTTGCGCCCGGAAGGGTCGAAGACGCGCACTTCAAGGCATGGTGGGCGCGCTTCGAACGCTTGTCGGTGAGCCCCTCGGCGGCGATCGCGCTCGCCCGCATGAACGCCCAGATCGACGTGCGCCACGCGCTCGCCAGCATCCGGGTGCCTACTCTCGTCCTGCACCGCACCAACGACGCCCGGGTGAAGATCGCCGGTGGACGCTATCTCGCCCAGAAGATCGCGGGCGCCAAGTTCGTCGAACTGCCGGGCCGCGACCATCCGATCTGGACCGGCGACATCGACGGAGTGGTGGACAAGATCGAGGAGTTCCTCACCGGCGAACGTCCGGCCCCCAGCCACGATCGCGTGCTCGCCACGCTCGTGGTGGCCCGTTTGACGGGCGCGGCGCGTTCGGCCGCATTCGCGGGCGACCGGCTGTGGCAGGCCCGCGTCGACCGGCTGCGCGAAACCGCGGCCGAGACCATCGCCCGCCATGGCGGCCGTCCGATCGGCGCCGGCGCCGAGATCAGCGCGCGGTTCGACGGCACGGTGCGGGCGGTGCGCTGCGCCGTGGCGCTGCGGGACGTCGCCCACGCGCTCGACCTCACGCTGGCGACGGGCGTGCATACCGGCGAAGTCGAAATTCGCGACGATTCCGTCGCCGGCCTCGCGTTAAACGTCACCGAGCGGATCGCGGCGCGCGCGACGGCCGGGGAAGTGCTGGTGTCCGTCATCGTCAAGGACCTGGTCCCGGGGTCCGGCCTGCGTTTCGTCGAGCATGGCGATGAGACCATCGAGGGCATGGACGGCCACCTGCGCCTCCTCGCCGTGACGGCGGAGCAGCACCTGGAACCCCAGCACCTCGCGTTCCCGCGCGTCGCGCGGTCGCCCGGACTGGAAGCCCTGAGCGTGCGGGAGCGCGAGGTGCTGGGGCTGGTCGCCGACGGCCTTAGCAACGCCGCCATCGCCGCGCAGCTCCGGCTGAGCGATCACACCGTCAAGCGGCATGTCGCCAACATCCTCCTCAAGCTCGATCTGCCGACCCGCGCGGCCGCGGCGACCCTGATCGGCCGGGAGCGCCAATCCTGACATTGGCTGGCCCGGACGGGCCATCCCCGCCATGGCCCGCCCGGGCGAAGCGGTGGGCGGTGTCTTCCTCTAGCAATGCGGTCATGCACCCGGTCGCGTGAGGTGCAGGGTGCCAAGAGGAGCACGACAATGCGCACATCGATTGGACTGGCGGCGTTGACGGGTTGCGTGGTCTTCGCTGCGATTGCCGGGATCGCAACGCCGGCCTCCGCCCAGGATGCGTCGGCGCAAGCGGCCTACCGCGACATCGAGCAGACGCTCGGCTCGGTGCCGACCTTCTTCAAGATGTTCCCCGAAGTCGGCGTCGCCGGCGCATGGGGCGAATTCAAATCGATCCAACTCAATCCCAAGACCGCGCTCAACGGCAAGACCAAGGAGCTGATCGGGCTCGCGGTCGCCGCTCAGGTCCCGTGCCAGTACTGCGTGTATTTCCATACCGCGGCGGCCAAGCTCAACGGCGCGACCGACGAGGAAATCCGCGAAGCCGTGGCCATGGCGGCGATCACCCGCCATTGGAGCACGGTCCTCAACGGCATGCAGACCGATCTCGACGGCTTCAAGCGGGAGACCGACACGGTCCTGCGCCTCGCCGGCGAAAAGGCGAAGGCCGTCAGCAAATCGCAATAGCGGGCATATCCCGCCCGCGAACCCTCGCGGGCGGACGTCTCATCGCGCCGTGAACTCAGGAGCAGACAATGCCGACCAAGACCGATGAAGTGACGGGCGCCAGCATCAAGCGCGCCATCGAGGCCCGCGACGGGCATACGCTCGCGAGCTTCTATGCCGACGACGCGGTCTTGCGCATCGTCGACCGCAACAATCCGCCGAGCCGCCCGCGCGAGGTCAAGGGCCGGGCGGCGATCAGGACGTTCTGGGACGACGTCTGCAGCCGGGCCATGACCCACAAGGTCGAGACCAGCATCGCCGAGGGCAATCGGCTTGCCTTCACCCAGGCCTGTGCCTATCCGGACGGCGCAAAAGTGTTTTGCGTGGCGATGCTCGAGCTCAAGGGCGGCAAGATCGCGCAGCAGACCGTCGTGCAGGCTTGGGACGAGTAGGTCTGGGACGAGTAGGTCTGGGACAGCTTCGAGACGCGCGCGTTCGAGCGGCAGTCGTTCCGCCGATGGCGAAAACAGGAGATACCCCATGTTCGTTGCACGCTGGCAGATCGACGCCCGGTTCGGGCACAAGCAGACGGTGGTCGACCTCCTGCGCAAATGGGAGCGCGAAATCGGCACCAAGGCCGGAACCGACAAGATGGACTTCAAGATTCTGACGGGATCGATCGGCGCGCGCGAAGCGACCGTCGAGGCCAATCACACCGTAGAGAGCATTGCCCAGCTGGAGCAGTTCTTCGCGGCGATCGGCAAGATCGATGCTCACCGGCAATGGGGTAAGGACATGGAACCCTACGTCGTGTCGGGATCCCCGGTCTGGAATATCTATCGGGTTCTCTGAATCGCGGTGTTGCGACGCGACCGCCTAGTGTCCGGATCGTGACGGTGTTACCAAGGCAATTCCCGCTGGTAGCGCGAGGTCCGGAGGTCGCGATGACGAAATTTTTCCGATCTGTGTCGTTCACCTGTCTCCTCGGGGCTGTCGTCCTGGGCGTGGGCGCAGACACGAGCTCTGCGCAGGGACAGCCGCCGGCCGATCATCCGGCGGTCACCGTCAGGGGACAGACCTACACGCCGCGATCGGTGTTGGCGCGCAACATGGGCTCGGAGGCGGACCGGACAGCGCAGTTCCCGCCCCACAGGATCATCGGCAATGTCTACTATGTCGGCACCACGACGCTCAGCTCCTTCCTCGTGGTGACGCCACAGGGAAATATCCTGATCGACAGCACCTATGAGCGCAACGTGCCGACCATCGCGAAGTCGGTCGCGGATCTCGGGTTCAAGTTCTCCGACGTCAAGATCCTGCTCGGCAACCACGCCCATGGCGATCACCAGGAAGGCGATGCCCTGGTCAAGCAGATGACCGGTGCGCAGGTGATGGTGATGGCCGAGGACGTGCCGGCGCTGCAGGCGATGAAGCCCGGCGGCAAGGAGCACCCGATCGACAGGGTCCTGCATGACGCTGATACGGTGACGCTGGGCGACACGACGCTCACCGCGCATCTCACGCCGGGCCACACGCGTGGCTGCACGACCTGGACCACGACGGTCCAGGAGGGCGGGAAAGCCTACAATGTGATGTTCGGATGCAGCCTGCGCCCGCCCGCGGTGGTGACGCCGGAGCTCGCAGACGAGTTCAACCGCGCTTTCAAGACGGTGCGTGCATTGCCCTGCGACGTGCAGCTCGGAGATCACGGCGCCCAATACAACATGCGGGAGAAATTCGCCAACCTGAAGGACGGCGGTCCGAATCCCTTCATCGACCCCGCGAGCTGCACGCTCGAGGCGGATGTCGAGGAGGCGATGTTCCACGCGCTCCTGGCCGAGCAGCAGCAAGCCGGGCGCTAAAGGACGCAGACTTCAACCGCCCGCCTTGGTGCTTTCGGCCGGCGGTATTCTTCCGCCTCACGGGATGTAGGTGGAATAGACGTAATCCTGATCTTTTTTCGGCTCGTGACACGCGAAGCATTGCTTGGCGGCGTCGGTCACAACCGGCTTCTTCGGGTCCCCGCCCGCCCAGAACTGAAAGCCCCAGCCGCCGGTCGACGCATATTTCTTCGCGTCCTTCACCATGACGGCTAGACCCTTTCGGGGGCCCTCGACGTAGGAGCCGTCGGTGATCGTGAAGTCATGCAAGTCCGTGACGAACATGCTTTTGTTGGGATATGGCGTGCCTTTCTTGAGCGCGGCCAGTCCCGTCGAATTGATGTAGACGTTGTGCATTCCGCCGAGCCCGTCGAACAGCGGGCTCGACTTGTCGACCACCATCGTGTTGACGTGGAACCACTCCCGGTAACCGGTCGGCTGTTTGATGTCGTCCGCAGATGCTGCGGGAAGGGAGGCAATGGCCAGCAGGCCGAGTGTTGCAGAAAGCAAGCGCAATTTCCCAGGCATCGCTGCGCACTCCGATCGTTCGCGAACTCGCTCGCGCGCCCCACCCTTACGCGAATGTAGCAATCCCGTTTGAAAAGTCATCAGTGCCTCCGACGGTGAGCCGACCAGGTCGTTGTTGAATTGCCGGCTCCGATTCTTTGCAGTTGATCATGCCCCCGGTCCGCAACGAATTGATGAAAGGGCCGCACGGTAACGTGAGCGCGCCGACCGGGACAGCGCGGAGCAGCGGGAGCAGACTCCGCGCTCCGCTCTCATTGCGCCCCGAGACCGGGAAGTGCCTTGGCCTTCGTCACCGGTGGCGGACTCCATTTGCCGGTGAGCGCCTCGGACTTCGGGCTGTGTACTCCTTCGACTTCTCGTCACAAAAAGGTAGCGTGGCTTGGGGTCAAAACTTGGGCACGACTCGACATTGTGACTCCCCAAATCATGCGATCACCGACGCCGACATGGGTTCATCCGGCCCACCCGTGCGTTCACCCGCGGCAGACAATTCATGATTTAGTACGACCCAGGCCAAAACTTGGACGCATAGATACGCTCAATGCGTGGCTGCTGTAGTCACAACAACAGCGGCAAGCTGTGGAGCATGTGATGCGTGCGAACCCGAGGCAGGTGCTGCTTAAGGCGTGCTGCGGTCTCTGGCTCGGTCTGTTCGCGTTTATGCTTGTGAGTTGTGACCATTTCCGTGACGGCGTCGCGGTTCGATCTGCCAGCATCTCGCCAAAATCAAGGCCAAAGCCGAAGCTGCAGCCGAAGCCACAGGCAGAGTCCGCATCCAAAGCTTCAGTCGCACTTCCGGATCGTGCGTTGCTCGTTTCGTCGGTCGAGCCCGACTGCGAGTTCAAGACCAATGATCCCAATGCCGACGAGCGGCAAAAGCTCGACTATGAGCGGCAATGCTATCGGCATGCGGAGATCATTGTCCGCGATCGCTTGAGTCGCCTGCAGAGTTCGGTCCGCAAGACGGCAAGGGTGATAGATCATTGCCGTCTGTCCGACGCGGGGCCGGACGACCTGGAGACATTTGACGTGGCGGGACGCTGACCAGATAGACTCGCATCGACCGCATTGCTCGGTAGTAGTCGGTTGCTCAGAATACTGAACTACATTCCGGCCGCTTTTCTGAGCGCTTCATTGATCCGATCTTGCCAGCCGGGACCGGATTCCTGGAAGTGCTCGAGCACGTCCCGATCGATGCGCAAAGAGACCTGCTCCTTGGAGTTCGGGAGCGAAGGCTTCTTGGGAAGAGGTTCCAGCGGCTTTGTTGTCGCCTGCTTGAACGCCGCTTCGGCCGCTTGCCGGGAGTCGATTGGTCTTCTTCTATCGCCAGCCATTTGAGCACCATTTCGGCGGCCTTGCTGCCAGGGCGCCATTTGTCGATCTCCGCTTCTGCGAAAAGCCCATTGTGGTGTCAAGCGCGAATGCACATAATGATTAGCCGTGCGCCGGCTTCCCGCAATGGGCGCAGCGTGCGCCGGGCGGGCCGAGGTCGCGGCGCAGGCGGTGCATCATGTCGTCGTCGGCAAGGCCCCAGCAGAAGTTCGACACGATGGGCTCGATGCGCTCGGCGAAGCGGCGGGCTCCCGCGTTGAGCGCGGCGAGGCGCTCCACCGCGGCTTCGGCCTGCGCCGCGAGGGCGGCATGGTCGATGCCGATCGCCTTTCCGCCGGCGACGACGAGCTTGCCGCCGATCAGCACCTTGTCCACCGCGCCGCCGTTCTCGGTGAACACGATCTGGTTGGTGGCGTCGTTGAGCGGGATGAAATTGACGTTGTCGAGATCGAGCAGCACGAGGTCGGCCTTGTAGCCCTTGGCGATCTTGCCGATGAAGGCGTGCATGCCGAGCACGCGGGCGGAGCTTTCGGTCGCCATGGTGAAGGCCTCCGCGGTCGAGATCCAGTCTGCCGGCGGCACGCCGCGGACGCGGGAGACGAAGGCGGCGGCGCGCATCGCCTCGAACATATTCTGGTTGTCGGAGGAGGCCGAGCCGTCGGTGCCGATCCCCACGGTGACGCCGTGGCGCATGTATTCGCGCGCCGCCGCGATGCCCGATCCGAGCCGCAGATTGGCGCCGGCATTGTGGGACACCTGAGCGCCCTTGCGGGCGAGGAGGTCCATGTCGGTCTCGCTGATCCATATGGCGTGGGCGGCCGATAGCCAGGGCCCGACCAGGCCGCAGGCATCCATGATCTCCACCGTCGACATGCCGAACACCTTGAAGGTCGAGACGCCCTGGTATTTCGCCTCGCTCACATGGGTCTGCATGACGAGGCCGTGCTCGCGGGCGACGTCGCGGCATGCCATCATGAATTCGCGGGTGCAGTGATGGGGGATGGTGGGCGCGATGCCGAGCCGCAGCCGGTCGCGCGGATGCGACCAGCTTTCGGCGAGGCGCCGCAGCGCCTCGATGGTGGCGCCGGCGCCGCCCATGCGCATCTTGGCGGCGTGGTCGCGGGCCTCGTCGGGGAGCGCATGGAGCAGCCCGGGCACCGCCTGGTAGAAGGTGAGATCGGCGACCATGGGCGCGATCACCGCGCGCAGCCCGACCTTGTCATAGGCGCTGGCCACCGCTTCCATGCCTTCGATGCTCGGCGCCGGGAATTCGAAGAACAGGTCGTAGCAGGCGGTCGAGCCCTTCTCGACCTGCTCGACCGCGTTGATGAGCGCCGAGAGATGCTTGTCCTCGTGGCTGCGGCCGCCGCCGATCCAGGGCGCGGCATTGAGCAGGAGATCGAGCCCCCAGAGATCGCCGACGCCCTTGGAAAGGCCGCCATGGCTGTGGGTATGGGCGTTGATCAGGCCGGGAATGATGAGTCGGCGACTGGCGTCGATCACCTCGGCATTGGCGTTCGTCACCGTGCCGGGCGCCACGATGTCGGCGATGACGTCGCCTTCGATGACGATGTCGCGGGGCTCGCCGCGCGCGGCGGTCACCGAATGCACCAATCCGCCTGAGATCACGAGCATGGCGCGGTCCTTCTGGTCCGTCGTTGTCCGACAGTTTGAATCATGATCGATCTCATCAATCAACCTCGTCCTGAGGAGCGCGCACCGAAGTCAGGCCTGCCTGCACTTCGGCGCACATCCGAACGGTGCCGAAATCTGGCAACAGCCGATTTCGATGCGCGCGTCTCGAAGGACGGCACGCACACGCTGCGACCCTGTGGCCGTCCTTCGGGACGCCGCTGCTGCGCACGGCTCCTCAGGATGAGGTCCGCGGTCGCGGAGGCAACGAGGGAGCAGCGCGCGCTCGATGTCAACGGGGCCGCGCTGCAGCCGGCGCGGCGATTTGCTTTCGGCCCCGCACCGGCCGTGATAGCGTTCCGTCTCGTCATGGTGGTTCCTCGGATTTGAGATGAAGTCCCTGCCCATACTCACGGTTGCGCTCGTCCTTGCCGCGGCGTTGCCGCGCGCGGCCGGCGCCCAGGATCGGCTCAAGCTCGCGGTCGGGCAATTCGGCAATTGGGCGACCTCGGTCGCCGAGGTCGGGCAGCGCGGCGGCGTGTTTCGCCGGCACGGCCTCGAGCTCGAATTGCTCTACACCCAGGGCAGCGGCGAAACCCAGCAGGCGGTGATCGCCGGCGGCGCCGACATCGGGGTCGCCGTGGGCATCATGGGGGCGCTCAGCGCTTACGCGAAAGGCGCGCCGGTGCGCGATCATCGGCGCGGAAACCACCGGGGCGTCGGATCTCTACTGGTACGTGCGAGCGGATTCGCCGATCCGCACCATCAAGGATTTCAGCGGCCATTCCGTCGCCTATTCGACCAACGGCTCCTCGACCCATGCCGTCGTCACCGCCATGGTCAAGCAATACGGCCTCAAGGCGAAGCTCGTGGCCACCGGCAGCCCGGTGGCGACGCTGACCCAGGTGATGTCCGGCCAGGTCGATGTCGGCTGGGCGGCGCCGCCCGACGGGCTCGACCAGCTCGACCGCGGCGAGATCCGTTTCATTACCAACGGCAATGCCGCCTCGATCTTCAAGGACCAGACCGTGCGCGTGCTCGTGACGACTGCGCAGGCGCTGGCCGCGCGGCGCGACGCCGTCACCCGCTTCATGCGGGCGTACCGCGAGACGGCACGCTGGCTCTATTCCGACGACGCCGCGCTGAAGGTCTATGCGGACTGGCTCGGCATCACCATGGCCAAGGCGCGCCGCACCCGCGACGAGTTCTTCCCCTGGGAAGCGCTCGACCCCGACACGATCGTGGGGCTCGACGCGCTCATGCTCGACGCGGTCGACCTCAAGTACATCGCCGCGCCGCTGACCAAGCCGCAGCTCAATGAGCTGATCGCGCTCCCGCCGCAGTGAGATACGACGCATTCCCAATGAGGTCGCCCAACCCACAGACGTCATCGCCGGGCTTGACCTGGCGATCTCGATCAACAGGGCACCGTGCCTCCATCATCGAGATGGCCGGGACAAGCCCGGCCATGAGCGATTCCAGGTGGCGGAACGCCTCCTAAGGCCGCGCATGAAGCACCCAACGTCCGGCGGCTGGATTGGCGCGTCCCTCCTGCGCAAGGAGGACGCGCGCTTTCTGCGCGGCGCCGGCCTGTTCGTCGCCGACATCGAAATGCCGGGGCTGCTCGACGTGGCTTTCGTGCGCAGCCCGGTCGCCCATGGGCGGCTGCGGCGGATCGTCAAGCCCGACGATGCGGCCGCGCGGGTGTTCGGGCTCGCCGATCTCGGCACGGTCGCGATCCTCGAAGCCGGGCCCGAGCTTGCCGCCTTCCGCCACAGCCCCTATCCCGCACTAGCCGACGATCGCGTGCGCTATGTCGGCCAGACCGTCGCCGCCTGCATCGGGACGAGCCGCGCCGAGGCGGAAGACCTGGCGGCGCGGGTCGAGCTCGAGATCGACGAGCTTCCCGCCGTCACCGATTGCGTCGCGGCGATGCAGCCGGGCAGCCCGCGTCTGTTCGATGCCTGGCCCGACAATGCCTTCATCGCGGCCACGGTGAGCGAAGGCGACGTCGCGGCGCTGGCGCAGGCGCCGATCCGCGTGCGGCGGCAATTCCGCACCCACCGCCAGGCGACCGCCTCGCTCGAATGCCGCGGCGTGCTCGCCTATTGGGACCGGCGGCTGGAAGAGCTCGTGGTCCATCTGTCGAGCCAGGGTCCCCATGTCATGCGGCTCGGTCTCGCCATGGCGCTGGGCTTGTCCGAGCACAAGATCCGCGTCATCGCGCCCGACGTGGGCGGCGGCTTCGGCGGCAAGAACCGGCTGATGCCGGAGGAAATCGCGGTCGCGGCGCTCGCCTTGAAAGTGGGACGCCCGCTGCGTTGGATCGAGGACCGCCGCGAGCATCTCATCGCCTCGGTGCATGCCCGCGAGCACGCCTATGACCTCACCATCTCCGCCGATGCGTCGGGGCGGCTGCTCGGGATAGAAGGTGACCTTCATGTGGACGCCGGCGCCTATGCGTTGTGGCCGACCGGCGCCTTCATGGAAGCCAGCATGGCGTCGCGCAACCTGCCGGGGCCGTATCGCATCGGCGCCCTGAAGATCAACACCTTCACGGTCGCCACCAACAAGGCGCCCATGGGGCCGTATCGCGCGGTGGCGCGGCCGGGCGCCTGCTTCGTGCTGGAGCGGCTGGTCGACGAGGTCGCGCGCGAGCTAAAATGCGAGCCGTTCGAGCTGCGCCGGCGAAATATCGTGACTGCGGCGGAGCTGCCCTACCAGACCGCGGGCGGCATGAAGCTCGACACCGGGGACTATGTCGCTTCCCTTGATACAGCGCGGGACATGGTCGATCTCGCCGCCATTCGCCGGCGTCAGGAGAAGGGCGAGCCCGACGGCCGCGTCATCGGCGTCGGCTTTGCGTTCTACACCGAGCAGAGCGGCCACGGCACGATCGAATGGATCAAGCGCCGCTCCCGCGTGGTGCCGGGCTACGAGTCCGCCACCGCGCGGATGCTGCCGGACGGATCGGTGATCCTCTCGGTCGGCGTGCAGAACCACGGCCAGGGCCACGAGACCGTGCTGGCGCAGATCGCGGCCCATGAGCTCGCCATCGATCCCGCGCGCATCGCGGTGCGCTACGGCGATACCGCGACGACGCCGTTCGGGTTCGGCACCTTTGCATCGCGCTCCATCGTGTTTGGGGGCGGGGCGGTGGCGCGCGCGAGCCGAGCGCTCGCCGAAAAAATCCGCCGCATCGGCGCCCATTTGCTGCAGACCGAGGCCGCCAATGTCAGCCTGGCGGCGAGCGCGGTGCACGGGCCGTCGGCGGCGATCGGCGTCGCCGAGATCGCCCACGCCGCCAATGTGCGCCAGGAACTGCTGCCGTCCGGCATGGACCCGCTGCTGGAGATGACCGCCACCTATGAGCCGACCGAGACCGGCGGCGTGTTCTCCTACGGCACCCATGCCGCCGTCGTCGCGGTCGAGCCGGACACCGGAATGGTCGAGCTCATCGATTACGTCGTCACCGAGGATTGCGGCACCATGATCAATCCGATGATCGTCGACGGCCAGATCATGGGCGGCGTCGCCCAGGGGATCGGCACCGCGCTCTACGAGGAGATCCCCTACGATTCCGGCGGCCAGCCGCTTGCGACCACGCTCGCCGACTACCTCATGCCGAGCGCCCCCGACATTCCCACCATCCGCATTGCCCATGCGGTGACGCCCGCGCGCGCCACCGAATACGGCGTCAAAGGCATGGGGGAGGGCGGAGCGATCGCCCCGCCGGCCGCCATTGGCAACGCTATCGCCGACGCATTCCGCGCCATCGGCGCCCGCTTCGACGAAACCCCGCTGACACCGCGCCGCGTCGCCGCCGCCATCGCAAAAGCGCGGGGCAAGTGACTTGCATTCTTCCCTCCCCCTGAAAGGGGGAGGGCCAGGGTGGGGGTCGCCTTCCACGATCACCGCGTCTCGGCAATTTGCACAACCTCTCTTCACCTGCGTCTGCGACGGCTGAGCGGCCGCAGACCCCCTCCAGGACGCTTTGCGTCCGACCTCCCCCTTTCAGGGGGAGGTTGCCTCAGCATCGGCGCGTCACCAGATGCGACGCCTTGGCCGGCGCGCGGGTGCGAAATTTGCATTAGGCTGCATGGGCGGGAGGCTGCATGCGCGAGCGGTTCAATACATCCGAGGGAGCTGACATGGCCGAGAATTCCGGTGTGATCACGCGGCGGCGGCTGTTGCGGCGGTCGGCTGGCCTGGCCGCAGTCCTCGCCATTCCCGCGATCCGGCCGGCGGCCGCTGCCGATGCGATCAAGCTGAGCCTCGAGTTCCGCATCTACGGCGCCAATGCGCCGATGTTCTACGGGGCCGAAACCGGCATCTTCCGCGACCTCGCCATCGAGCCCGGCTTCGACGGCTCGGCCGGCTCCGGGGATTCGCTGACGCGGGTCGCCAGCGGTACCCACGCCTTCGGTCTCGCCGATGCGAGCGCCGTGGTCGAATTCGCCGCGCAGAATCCCGAGGCCGCGCCGAAGGTGGTGATGACGATTTTCGACCGGTTCCCCGCGGTGGTGCTGAGCCTCAAGCGCAAGCCGATCAGGACAGCGCAGGACCTCGTCGGCATGCGCGTCGGCACCGGCATCGTCGACGCCGGGGCGAAGATCCTTCCGGCGCTGCTGGCGCTCAATCATATCGACCCGTCCGCGATCCATCGCGTGACCACCGACGTGAAGCTGCGGGAGGCGATGCTGCTGCGCGGCGACGTCGATGCCATCGTCGGGTTCGACTACACCGCGAGCTTCAACCTCGTCGACAACGGCATCAAGCTCGACGACATCAACTTGCTGTACTTCTCCGACTTCGGCTTCGACTTCCCCGGCAATTCGCTGATCGTGAGCCAGGCGACCATCGCGAAAAATCCAGACCTGGTGCGCCGGATGGCGCTGGCGGTGGCGCGAAGCTGGGTCGCTTCGGCGCGCGACCGTGCCGGCGCCATCGCCGCGGTGACCAAGCGCGACCGCCTGCTGATCCCCTCGACCGAGCGCGCTCGGATGGACTGGGTGATCGACAAGCTGGTGATGACCCCTTCGGTGCGCGCCAACGGCCTCGGCTATGCCGAGCCGACGCGCCTCGCCCGGGGCATCGAGGTGCTCAAGCAAGGCTTCCAGCTGGCGAAACCGCCGACGGTCGCCCAGGTGTTCGACGGCAGCTTCCTGCCGCCCGTGGCCGACCGCACCTTCGGATAGGGCATGCAAGCCGCACGCCGCCGTCGTCTCGAGCTTCTTATGCCGTGGCTGGTGATCGTCGGGCTCGTCGTCTTGTGGCAGGCGGCGGTGAAGCTGTATCGGCGTGGCGAGCTTCGTGCTGCCGGCGCCGAGCGCGATCCTCGACGCGTTCCTGCAATACCGCGAGCCGATCATGGATCACGCGATGTTCACGCTCGGGAACACGCTGACCGGCTTCGGCATCGGCATCGCGGTCGGCGGCCTGCTCGGCATCGTGATCGGCTCGTCGTCGCTCGCCTATGCAGGGCTCTATCCACTGCTGGTGGGCTTCAATTCCGTGCCGAAGGCCGCGGTGGTGCCTATCCTGGTGCTGTGGCTCGGCACCGGCCAACTGCCCGCCGTCGTGACCGCCTTCCTGCTGTCGTTCTTTCCAATCGCGGTGAACGTGGCGACCGGGCTCGCCACCGTCGAGCCCGAACTCGAGGACGTCCTGCGCTCGCTCGGCGCGTCGCGCCTGGACATCCTGCGCAAGGTCGGGCTGCCGCGGACGCTGCCGTATTTCTTCGCCTCGTTGAAAATCGCGATCACGCTCGCCTTCGTCGGCGCGGTGCTGTCGGAAACCATCGCCTCCAATGACGGCATCGGCTACCTGATGATGCAGGCCGCCGCGCAGTTCCGGGTGCCGCTGATGTTTGCGGGGCTGGCGGTGATCGCCGCGATGGGGATTGCGACCTACGTCGTGTTCGCCGCCCTGGAGCGCCGCCTGACACGCTGGGCGACCCGGCGCCAGGAGACCCAGTTCGGCGGCGGGTGAGCGCGCAGCCGTCCCGTTACTTCAGGCCGGCCGCCTTGCGGATGGCGTCGGTGTCGGTCAGCCAGACCGTGTCGTCCGTCTTCAGACGCATGAGCACGCGCCGCATGGCAGCCGCGCCGTCGGGCGTGCCGACGACAAAGGGATGGATCCCGATGACCACCGTCGTCGCCTGCCGCGCGGGATCGGCGCGGGCTTCGGCGGCGAGCTCCAACACGTAATCCAGCCAGAGAGCTCTCGATCTCCGTGGGCGACTTCAATCGCGCCAGCTGCTGGCCCATATCGACCGTGACGACGGGATAGGGCAGGAGGGCCAGCGTCCCGTCCGGCGTCTTCAGGCGAGCGATGACGTCGGAATCCATCTGGTCGAGGGTGTAGGTAATGCCCTCGGCGGCCGTCGCCTGCATCGTGTCGCCATTGGAGTAGACGCTCGGACTGGACCAGCCCGTGGGCCTGACGCCGGTCGCGTCGGCGATCATATCCAGCGTCTTGCGGATGTAGGCCTTCTGCTCTGCGATCCCGCGCCCGAGCGGCAGCTGGCGGCTGGTGTTGTTCATGCCGTGGGCGACGATCGGCGCGTTCGGCTGGGACGCGCGGAACTCCTTCCACACCGACGCATACTTGCCTGGAAACTCGGCGCTCAGCACAATGGTGAGCGGAGCGTTCAGTTCCTTGAACAGCCGGCCGACGCGCGAAATGCCCCAGTCGATGGCGTATTGACGGAACGCCTCGTTCACGAGGTCCGGATTGCGTGTCACCATGTCGGGGCGGTAGTTCGGGCCCTGGCCGAAGCCGAACTCCTCGACGAACAGGGCGAAACTCACGGCGACCTTTTTGCCGCCAGGCCAGGCGGCGATATGGACCGGAGTGCGCACGAAGCCGGTGACGGGGTCGGTGACGTCCTGCGCCGAGGTCACCGCGGGAAGGTGAACGGCGAACAGCAGGGCCGCCCCGGCGACCAAGCCGGGCAGGCGGGCCTTCCGCTTCGCGACCGCGACGACGGCGTCCCGATTCATGGGAGGTCCGCCAGGCTCTTGGCGCCGGGCCCGGGTGTGATCAGCGCCGGCCATTGGTGCGAACCGAACGGCACCTGCGGCGGCAGGGTCACGGGGATGTTGCGCTTGGAGTCCTGGTCGATGATCGCTTGACGCGCGTCGCCGCCCATCAGCTCGAAGTCCATGAGATAGTAGTTGCCGAAGAACGCGGCGCCGACCGACCGGTCGGCGATGATCCGGGTCAACGCGTCCAGCATGTCGTCCGGCGTCGTGGTGAACGAGACCGTCTCGATCAGGATCAGCCGGTCGTTGATGGCCGCTGGCCCGAAAAACTGCGCGAGCACGCTGAACAGGACGTTGTTCTGGCGGGCGACGTAGATCGTGTTGCTGGCCGCGTAGGTCTTGTCCCAATCGGCGCCGAGCATCTGCTTCCAGCCGCCGATCACGTCCATCCAGTGGGCGACCTGGGTCTGCGCGGCCCAGGCGATCACCTTCTTGAGCAGCGGCGACTGCTTCTTGGCAAATTCCTGCAGCGCTTCCGGCGAGATCGTATTGTGCTTCAGGCACTCGTCCATGAACGCGATGTTGTTCTGAAGGATGCTGCGGCTGGTCGGCCGCCAGTCGTCCTGCATGGCGGACGCGTCGAGGCCGTCGAGGGCAGATTGCATGCGGTTGCGGTATGCGGCGAGCGAACCGTGCCACGTCAGGTCGTTGGGACTGTTGAGATAGGGAACGACCACTTCGGCCAGAGCCATGGTGCTGTGGCCGACGGATTTGAGCAATTGATAGACGATCGGCACGCTCGGCGCGTCGAGCGGCGCCATTCCGGGGCGATAGAGGATGAACCGTCCGCCGGCTCCCGAGAACAACCCGAGGATGAGCGGGTGCTGGGCGAGAATGTTCTTTCTGAACACCTGCCCGGCATCGCTGTAGAGCTCGAACATGGTCGTGTTGAGCTGCAGGATGTTCTTGTTTCCGATCTCGCGGGGGCTCGCGCTTTGCGTGCCGACGATTTCCTTGAAATAGCTCGGCACATCGGCGGCGCGCGCGGGGGAACCTGATCCAACAATGGCGAGCGATGACAGCAGCGCGCAGACGCCGCCCATTGTGACCGCAACGGTTCTCATGAATGTCTCCTGGTACGGGGATCACATGCGGGAATCGGTATTGCCTTCGCCCGCGCAGCGTTCACGCGAAGAACGCTTTTTGCCTCACATTCGTGAGCAAAGCGGTATACGGCCAGGATCAGCCCGCATTGTCTTTGCGAGCCTGGTTAGTGCTGAGTAAACAGAGTAACGGGTTCCGGCGACGACCGGCGACACCTCTACCGCTTCACCCGATCCATCATGTGGCACGTGGCGACGATCGCCTTACTCGGGGTAGCGTTGTTCTGCGTGTAGCACTTCTCCATGCGGTCGCGCGAGACGAGCGTGATGTGAAAATAGCCGTCCATGTCGGCGCCGACGATGGTCTTGTTGTCGCTCGCTATCGCCCACGCGAACGGCTCCATGGTATCGGCGGCCGAGGACGCAGAGCGGCCCCAGGCGAGCCGACCCTCCTGCCCGTCGACGATGTACTTCGCCTCGATGTCGCGCACGCGCGGCGGATCAGCCGTGGACTGCGAACCCGGATGATGGGGATTGGTGCCGAAGACGATCGACTTGCCCTTTCCGGACCAGGTGCCCTTGAGGTCGGGGATTGCTTTCTGTGCATGGGCGGCCGTGGCTGCAGCGCCGAGCAGCACCAATGCGAAAACGAAACGTCTCATCGCTTGCCTCCTGCGGTGATCAGCACCGGCGGCGCCATTGCGGCAGTAATCATGTCCGCGTCACAGCATGATCCGGAAATGTTGCAGAATCCTGTAAGAGAATTCTCAAATCAGGCTAGACGCAATCGCGAGCTTCCGCAAACACCAAGCACGGCGCCCGCGTCGGCGGGATCTTCGGGGACGCGACGTGGAGGCGCGATCCGGCAGCGGCTGGGCTGACGCCGCGAGCGCCACGGACGCACGCCGTCACGATGGAATTGCATGTCCGTCGAATGCCTTCCGGATGGCGTCCAGGAGATCGCTGCCGAGCAGCGGCTTCTCGACGATAAGGACTCCAGCCGCAGCAGCGCGCTTACGCAGATTTTCGCTGGGCAGCGAGGTGATGAGAATAGCGGGGATTGATATTTGCAGGTCCCGCAGCCGGGTCACCAGCTCCATCCCGTTCATCATCGGCATGTAATAGTCGGTCACAAGGCAGCTGCAGGGAGGCAGGCTGTCTTCGTTCAGCAGGTCGTCGGCGGCGGGGTAAGTCCGCACCTCGAAACCCTCGACCTCCAGCGTGAACTTGAGAGAATTTCTCACGGCGAAGTCATCGTCGATCACGAGTATGACGTGCCGGCCTCTCGCCTCCGCGTGCGTCTGGTTTCGCGATTGGTTCATCACCGATGTGCTTCCGCCCCCTCGTCCAGCGAGAGATCGAGCCGAAATGAAGATCACGAATCCGGGACGTTCGCATTGAGGTGCCTCAAATCCTCAGCCGGCCGGGAGCTGTTCACGGACAACGCTCGCCGTGATGCGCGAGCGGCGTCCGGCACCACACCGGCGCGGTGGAAACGTCGTCAATGCAGATCGCAACCGGACGCCTCGAGGAGCTTTTCCATGGATTTGCGTGCATAGAACATGCGCGTCTTCACGGTGTTTTTAGGCACCTGGGTGATCTCGGCGACCTCCTCGACGGTCTTGTCGTGGTAGTAGACGAGATCGATCACTTTCCGGTGGTCGCTCGAGAGCTGCGACAGGCACCGCCGAATGATTGCGCTGCGGTCCTGAAGGTAGACGATGGTCTCCGCGTCATCGGCGGGGTCCGCGATCGCATTCGCCAAGTCGTCGTTCAAGGGCTCATCGGTGCGGCGGTTGCGCGCCGTAAGTGCCTTGTGGCGGGCGATCGCCAGAATCCAGGTGGAAACCTGCGACTTTCCCTCGAAGCTCCCCGCGTGACGCCACACGTTGAAAAAGACTTCGCTGACGAGGTCCTCCGCCAGTGACATGTCATGGGTCACTCGCAGGACGAAGCGGTAGACCAGCAAGTGGTGGCGCGCATAAAGCACCTGCATCGCGCGCCTGTCGCCATCGGCGATGGCCCTGACCAAAGCTTCGTCCGACCTGTCCTGAGCCTGCCCCGATAAAACCACGCCTGAGGCAATGCCGTACTTCGAAAACTCGGTGATCGTAAGCATGACCACCCCTGCTTCATGGTTAATGCCGCATTGATAAAGTCGATTCCCGGCCCCGAATATCCAGATGAAATACCTAAGGTGAACCCCGTAGGACGCCCGGTAAATCCGGCGCCGGCGGAAGGCGTTCCAGCCTCGAAAAGCCCAGCGAATTCAGCCGGTTGAGGCCATTCAGTTTGGCAAGCAACATCGTGCGCGCGAGATGCATGAGGCATTGCGCGACGATGCCGGCTATACGTCCCGCACCTTCGGCATGTGAATGAACTCCCAGGGCGATGGCATCGGGCCGACCGGCACTTCGATCAGCGTCGGGCCGTCGCGGCGGGCAAAGCCGCGCCGCAAGGCCGCGCGCAGCGCAGCGGGGTCCTTGGCGCGCTCGGCGGCTGCGCCGAAGCTCTCGGCAAAGCGCACGAAATCGGGATTGGCGAGATCGCAGGCGATCAGGCGGTTGCCATAGTGCTCTTCCTGGATGCGGCGCACATTGCCGAACGCGCCGTCTGCGAACACGACCGTCACCAGCGGGATGCGGTGGCGCATGGCGGTGGCAAGCTCGTTCGCGGTGAACATGAAGCCGCCGTCGCCGCTGATGGCCACCACCGGCACGTCGGGTCGGGCGTGCTGCGCGCCCAGCGCGGTGGCAAAGCCCCAGCCGAGATTGTCCTGATAGCCCGGCGACAGGAACGTGCGGGGCCTGTAGACGGGAAAGGCGACGCGGGCGACGAAGCCCATCTGGGTGACTTCGTCGACGAAGATGCCGTCCTCCGCCAATTCGGCGCGGATCGCATCGAGGAAGGCGCGCTGTGGCGCGAGCTTGGCAAGCCGCTGGTCCCACCGCGCGTGCCGCTCCTGCATCTCCACGCTGCGCGACGGACGCTTCGCATTGCGGGTCGCCACCGCATCGATGAGCCGGCGCAGGATCGGCGCGGCGTCGCCGATCAGCGCCACCGCCGGCTCGTGGAGCCGCGCCGGCTCCTCCGGGTCGGAATCGACGCGGATCACCGCAACTTTGTCATCGATCCCCCATTGGCGATGCTGGATCAGCAGCCTGGTGCCGACCGCGACCACGACATCGGCCTCCGCCCACAGATCGCGGCCGAGCGGCAGGGTGACGCTGAGGGGATCGCGGCTGTCGAGCACGCCGCGGCCGCGCCGATAGCCGAGCACCGGCGCCTGCAGCATGTGCGCCAGCGCGGTCACCTCGGTCGCAGCTCCCTGCGCGCCGCCGCCGCAGATGATCAGGGGACGCTTGGCAGCGCCCAGTGCCTTGGCGGCCGCGGCGATCGCGTCTTCGTCAATGGCGGGCTCTTTCAGCTCCAAAGGCGCGTGGAGTGGCGCCGGCCCGGAGCGGCCCCAGACATCGATAGCGCATTCGAGCACGGCCGGGCCGCGCCGCCGCGTAGCCATCGCCGCGATCGCCTTGGCCACCAGCGCGGAGGCATCCTGCGGGCCGCTTATGCGCGCGGAAAAATCGACGAGGCGGCTGATGATCCCGGCCTGGTCGCGGATTTCATGGAGCTGGCCGAGGCCGCGCCCGATATCGGCGTCGGGGATCTGCCCGATCAGGCCGAGCACCGGTGCGTTCATGGCATAGGCGGTGAGCAGCGCGGCGCCGGTGTTGAGGAGCCCAGGCCCCGGCACGACGGCATAGGCTTGGGGCCTTGCGGTGGCGAGCGCGGCGCCGAGCGCCATATAGGCGGTGCCCTGCTCATGGCGGGGATGCACGACTTTGATGCGGTCGGACGCCTTGAACAGGGCATCGAACAGGTGGTCGTTGTGGACGCCGGGCAGGGCGTAGAGCGTCTCGATTCCGTGGGCGGCGAGCGAAGCCACCGTGGCTTCGGCCGTCGTCATCGTGTGCGTCATTGCGCCATGCACTCCGTTTCACCGGACGCGGCGACTTGTGCAGATCGCCGCCGGGCTGTCGAGGGTGTTCCCATTGCCCGCGGCGTCGGCTAAACCCTGGCCGCCGCCGCTTCTCCTCTCCCTCCCCCTGGAAGGGGGAGGGTCGGGGAGGGGGTCGCGGGCGGTACGGCGGGACGAGTCAGCAGACCCCCACCCCAACCCTCCCCCTTTAGGGGGAGGGAGACCGCAAATCCGTGATCGGCACGGACATGGATAGAACGAGCGCGCACCGGCAATCGGGCGCGCCCTCGAGGACCTGATGCACCGGTATCGTACCCATAACTGCGGCGCTCTGCGCGCCGAGCAAATCGGCTCCACCGTCAGGCTTTCGGGCTGGTGTCACCGCATCCGCGATCACGGCGGCCTGCTGTTCATCGACCTGCGCGATCATTACGGCCTCACCCAGGTGGTGGCCGATCCGGATTCGCCCGCCTTCAAGACGGCGGAAAAGCTGCGCTCGGAATGGGTCATCCGGGTCGACGGCCGGGTGCGGCGACGTCCGGGTGGCACCGAGAACCCGGACCTGCCGACCGGCGCCGTCGAGGTCTTTGCCACCGACATCGAGGTGCTGGGCCCGGCCGGCGAATTGCCGATGCCGGTGTTCGGCGATCAGGAATATCCCGAGGACACCCGCCTCAAATACCGCTTTCTCGATCTGCGGCGCGAGCGGCTGCATAACAACATCATGAAGCGCGGCAGGATCATCGATTCGCTGCGGCGGCGGATGAAGGAGCAGGGCTTCTTCGAGTTCCAGACCCCGATCCTGACGGCGTCGAGCCCGGAGGGCGCGCGGGACTTCCTGGTGCCGTCGCGGATTCATCCCGGCAAGTTCTATGCGCTGCCGCAGGCGCCGCAGCAGTTCAAGCAGCTCATCATGGTGTCCGGCTTCGACCGCTACTTCCAGATCGCGCCGTGCTTTCGCGACGAGGACGCCCGCGCCGACCGCTCGCCCGGCGAGTTCTACCAGCTCGACATCGAGATGAGCTTCGTCACCCAGGAGGACGTGTTCGCAGCGGTCGAGCCGGTGCTGCGCGGCGTGTTCGAGGAATTCGCCGACGGCAAGCCGGTGACGCCGAAGTTTCCGCTGATCCCCTACGCGCAGGCGCTGCGGCAGTACGGCACCGACAAGCCCGACCTGCGCAACCCCATCAGGATGGCCGACGTGACCGCGCATTTCCGCGGCTCCGGCTTCAAGGTGTTCGCCGGCATGATCGCGGCGGACCCCACCGTCGAGGTGTGGGCGATCCCGGCGCCGAAGGGCGGCAACCGCGCCTTCTGCGACCGCATGAATTCCTGGGCGCAGAGCGAAGGCCAGCCCGGGCTCGGATACATCTTCTGGCGCGAGGGCGAGGAGGGCGGCGCCGGGCCGCTCGCCAAGAACATCGGGGTCGAGCGTACCGACGGAATTCGCAACCAGCTCGGCCTCGAGGTCGGCGACGCCGTGTTCTTCGTCGCCGGCAGGCCGAAGGACTTCATCAAGTTCGCCGGACCCGCCCGCACCAAGGTCGGCACCGACCTGGGCCTGATCGCACGCGAACGCTTCGAGTTCTGCTGGATCGTCGACTTCCCGATGTACGAGTGGAACGAGGAGGACAAGAAGATCGACTTCTCCCACAACCCGTTCTCGATGCCGAACGCGACGCCGGACGAATTCCTCGCGCTCGACCCGAACGACCACGAGAAGATCCTCGCGCTCAAGGCGGTCCAATACGACATCGTCTGCAACGGCATCGAATTGTCGTCCGGCGCGATCCGCAATCATCGCCCCGACGTGATGAAGAAGGCGTTCGCCATCGCCGGCTACGACGAGAGCGTGCTGGAGCAGAAGTTCGGCGGCATGCTGCGCGCGCTCTCGCTCGGCGCCCCGCCCCACGGCGGCATCGCCCCCGGCGTCGACCGCATCGTGATGCTGCTGTGCGGCGAGGAGAACCTGCGCGAGGTCGTGGTGTTCCCGATGAACCAGAAGGCCGAGGACCTCCTGATGGGCGCGCCCTCGGAGGTGACGCCGAAGCAGCTGCGGGAATTGCACATAAGGTTGAATTTGCCGCAGTGATCGCGAGGGCAATCAAGAATGGCTCAACGTCGCAAAAATCCTCACGGTCCGGCCGTTAGCTCCTTCTACGACCGGATGACGTCGGAGCAGCGTGCGGAACTCGATGAGGGAATAGCGCAGGCCGAATGCGGGCAGGTGCGACCGGCCGAGGAAGTATTCGATCGCCTCGCGAAGCATTTCGGCTTCACGCAGCGCTGATCACAACACTGTGCCCGGGATGCTATTCGCCCCGCCAGGGCTTACGCCGCCCATCGCGGATGTGCACGATCCACGCCTCGCCTGCCTCGATCGTCCAATAAACAAGGTAAGGGTATCGCCCTGCTGGCAGGACGTGCGCGCCCGATTCCTCAGAGATGCGTCCGCCCCGCGGAAATTGGCCGATCAAACGCTCGGTGTTGTCCAACGCGCGCTTGAGGTTGCGCATTCCTTGCGGACTATGCTCATTGAGATACTGGAGGATTGCTTCCAAGTCTCCGCGTGCCCGCGGAGTGTAGCGAACCCTCATAGACCGTAACGTTTCCAGAGAGCTTGAATGTCTTGTTCCGGCACGAATTCACCGCGCTTGGCCTGCGCGAGCCCTTCGCGAATGGCCGCGCGAGTCTCATCGTCGAGATCATCGACATGGCTCGGCCATTCCTCTGCCAGCGAGAGCAGGACTGCTCCAAGCGCATCCTGATCTTCGTCGGATAGCGCGCGTGCCTTGGCGATGGCTCGATCCAAAATCTTTGACATGCAAGTCCTCTATCACATTGCGCTCTCGAAATCACCTCGCCCCCGCCCGCTTGATTCCCCTCCCTCTTTAGCGTTCACTCGCCCCCAACGACATCCATCGCACCGGCGCGACCTCGGCGACCGGGCACATCACGGAGGGACCCATGGACGCCATGGAGCGGCGCGTTTTTCTCAAAGGCGCGGGAATGGGCATGCTCGCCTTCACGGTGGGCGGCGCCAGCGTGTTGATGACGCCGGGGCAGGCGCGGGCGCAGGGCGTGCCGTTCCGCCTCCTTAAAGCGCCGGAGGCCGAGACCATCGAGGCGCTGGGCGAGACCCTGGTGCCCGGCGCGCAGCGCGCCGGCATCGCGCATTTCATCGACCAGCAGGTGTCGGTCACCCCCGGCGAGGCGCTGCTCGAGGCGCGCCAGCTCAACGTCAAGCCGCCCTTCGTGAATTTCTACCGCGCTGCCATCGGCGCCGTCGACAAGGCGAGCGAGGCGCGCAGCGGCCGCCGCTTCGCCGCGCTCTCCACCACCGATCAGCACGATTTCGTCGACCTGATGCGGCAGAACAAGATCGAGGGCTGGCAGGGGCCGGCCGGCGGCTTCGTCTATTTCGTGCTGCGCAGCGACGCGGTCGACGTGGTCTACGGCACCATGGAAGGCTACGAGTCCCTGGGCGTCCCCTACATGCCGCATATCGCTCCGGAAAAGAGGTGGTGACATGGCTACGCAGGAAAAAGTAGACGTCGTCATCGTCGGCGCCGGCGCGTCGGGCTCGGTCTATGCGGCGGTGCTGGCCAAGGCCGGCAAGAAAGTCGTGGTGATGGACAACGGGCCGGACTGGCAGACCTCCGACCTCATCTCGTCCGACATCTGGGGCCGCCGCATCAAGCCCGCGGGCGCGCCCTTCATCCTCGAAGGCAAGCACCCCGTCAGCATGGGGGCCCAGGGCGGCTGGGGCGTCGGCGGCGCGGCGCTGCACTACTTCGCCAATTTCCCGCGCCTGCTGCCGAACGATTTCCGCATCAAGAGCGAGCACAATCGCGCCCATGACTGGCCGATTTCCTACGACGACGTCGCGCCCTTCTACGACAAGGTCGCCCAGGAGATCGGCGTGTCCGGCGACGCCAAGGCCGAGGAGCTGTGGCGGCCGAAGGGCCAAGCCTATCCGATGCCGCCCATGAAGACCTTCAAGAACGGCCAGGTGTGGCTCAAGGGCTTCGAGGCGAACGGCATCCGCATGGTGCCGGCCGCGGTCGGCATGAACTCGGTCGAGTTCAAGGGCCGGCCCGCCTGCATCTATGACGGCTGGTGCCATGTGGGCTGCCCGATCGGGGCGCTCGCCAATCCGCTGGTCACGTTCCTGTCCGACGCGCGCAAGGCCGGCGCCGAGGTGCGGGCGTGGAGCACGGTGACGCGCGTGCTCACCGACGCCTCCGGCAACAAGGTGACGGGGGTCGAGTATTACGACCAGAAGCACGAAAAGCAGGTCCAGCCCGCCAACGTGGTGGTGCTCGCCGCATGGGGCGGCGCAGAACCCGCGCCTGCTGCTCAACTCCGCGGCCGGCAAGCACGCCAACGGCCTCGCCAATTCCGGCGGCCTCGTCGGCAAGTACGTCATGACCCACTTCGCCTCGGGCACCAACGCGATGTTCGACGAGGACGTGGAGAACCACCATGGGCACCATCGGCGCCCAGTACATGTCCTATGAGCGCTACGGCAAGACCGCCCACAAGGGCGCGTTCGGCTCGACCTTCATCGTCGCCGGCTTCGCCAGCAAGGTCAGCGGTCTCGGCGGCCTCGCCAATACGCGGCCGGATCTGTTCGGCGCCGGCGCTGCACGCATACATGAAGCGCGCCATCAAGAACCTCACCCGCATCACCGCGTTCGGCGAGGAGCAGCCGAAGATCGAGAACCGGCTCGAGCTCGCGAGCGACAAGGACGAGTTCGGCATGCCGCTCGGCCGCATCATCCACAACTACGACGACAATGACGCGGCGCTGTGGAACGCCAACTTCGAGGAAGGCCTCAAGATCGCCAAGGCCACCGACGCCAAGGACGTCTGGCAGGTGCGCGCGGCCCAGCCGACCATCCATTTCATGGGCGGCACCATCATGGGAACCGGCGCCGGCAACTCCGTGGTCAACAGCTTCGGCCAGACCCACGAGATCCCGAACCTCTACGTCGCCGGCCCCGGCATCTTTGCAACGGCCGGCGCGTCGAACCCGACCTACACGATCTTCGCCCTGTCGCTGCGCGGCGCGGAGAACCTGGCGAAGACCTGGAGCACGGTCGCGGGGTAGGGGGCCCCAAAGAACTCGTCATGCGCGGGCTTGTCCCGCGCATCTCGATTGGTAAGGCACTGCCCTGTGCATCGAGGTGGCCGGGACAAGCCGTCCACGACGGTCAGCTTACGTTGAGCTCATGTAAAGCCGATCGAAACGCCGCTCACCCCGCCTTGATCCCGGGCAGCAACTCGAGCGCATTGTCGCGCTCGATGGCGCGCTGGTCGGCCTGCTGCACCAAAGTCAGAAGACATTACTCCACGTTAGAAGGGATGATCGGGAAGAGTGCGTTCTCCCGCCGAAGCCCGCCGTCGTTAGTGGCCGGAAAGGCTTGTGTCGATAACCGAGCGCGGCCAGCCCAGCTTGGCGATGAGATAGTCGCGCGAAGCGGCGGCGTCGCGCTGCACGCGGGCAATATCGACGCCGACGAGCTTGCCGCGGCGCTTCATCGCCCGGCCGGCGACGAATACCGTGTCGACATTGCTGGTGTCCATCGCGGTCACGATCGCCCCATAGGCATTATTGAACGGCAGCGTGTTGGGCAGGTCGGTGCGCAGCATGACGATGTCGGCCTCTTTGCCGGGCGTCAGCGTGCCGATTTTCGCATCGAGCGCGTCGGCACGCGCACCCTGCAGGGTGGCGAACTCGATCACGTCGCGCGCCGTCAGCAGCGCCGGCAAATCCTGCTCGCCCTTGATCGCGCGCTCGTTGACGAGGGCGCGCTGCAACGTGAACGTGGAGCGCATCTGGGTGAACATATCGGCCGCCATGGTGGTCTCGACGTCGCTCGACAGGCTCGGCCTGATACCGACATCGAGCGCCTGCTGGATCGGCGGCATGCCGTGGCGCATGGCCATTTCGATCGGGCAGGCGATCGACAACGATCCGCCGGTGTCCTTGATCCGGCGCATCTGCTCATTCGTCCCCTTGGTGAAGTGGATGTAGACATTGTCCGGGCCCATCAGGCCTTCGTCGCCGAGCTTCATCACCTGGTCCGGCCCGATGCCGCGATTGGCGCCAGCCGCGTGGGTGAAGATGCGCAGCCCGTGTTTGCGGGCGGTGAGCCACTGTTCTTTGTCGATCCCGGTACCGAGCGCGAGGGTGACGAGCTGGTCAGTGGAGGCGAAATGCTGCTTCGCCAATCGCTCGACGTCGTCCGGCCATTTCTGGGCGGCGCCGGACCCGCGCGAATAGGCGTAGATCGCCCGGATGCCCGAATCCTTGAGGCCTTTGATCAAAGCATCGCTGTGGGCGGGCGTATTGGACACCTGGGAAAGGTCGGTGATCGTGGTGATTCCGGCGTCGATGGCGCGTAGCGCGCCGATGAGGTTGCCCACATAGGCGTCCTCGGGGCGGTATATTGCGGTGGCGGCGCCGGAAATGTCGCGGAAGTAGTCCGACAGCAGCCCGTTCGAGAGAACATTGCGAAGCGCGCTCTGGTAGAAGTGATGATGGGTATCGATGAAGCCCGGTAGCACGATCATGTGCGACGCATCGATCACGGTCGCGGTGGCGGGGATATTGGGCCCAACCGCCGCGATCTTGCGGCCCTCGATCAGCACGTCGGCCTTTTCGAAGTCGCCGACGTCGCGATCGAAGCTCAGCACCACGCCGCCCTTGAGCAAGGTGCGCTCTGCGCCCTTCTGGGCGAATGCCGGCCACGTGGCGCCGGCGGCGGCAACGAGCGACGCGCCGGCGGCCGCGATGAAATCGCGCCGGCCGAGCCGCGCCGTTCCGGATTGTGTCGTCGTGGTGTCGGGGCGCATGTCGTGTTCCTCCCGGTATTTTTTGGCGGCTCGAAGCCGCAATGCCGGCTCAGCATGGCGGATAGCTGGATGTCCGGCAAGGACGCGCGACGGGAGCTTGACACGAACCCGTCGCGAGCGGAACTGAGCCGCTGTTCGTCCCGTTGCGAATGATCGAATCCGTCCGCTCTCACTGATGCGGGCCGCAGAAAGCGCGAATGGATTTCCGCGCCTCTGCATTTCCCGTTTCCGGCGGTCACATGGTCCGGCTAAAGTAGCGCCCAACCACGGAGGAATTCGGCGTGACCGCCAATATATCCGACGATCTCAAGGCCAGCGCGCTCGCCTATCACCGCTTTCCCAGGCCCGGAAAGGTCGCGATCCAGTCGACCAAGCCGCTGGCCACCCAGCACGATCTTGCGCTCGCCTATACGCCGGGCGTGGCCGTGGCCTGCATGGCGATCGCCGCCGACCCCGCGGAAGCCGCGACGCTGACGTCGCGCGCCAACCTCGTCGGCGTCGTCACCAACGGCAGCGCCGTGCTCGGGCTCGGCAACATCGGCCCGCTCGCCGGCAAGCCTGTCATGGAAGGCAAGGCGGTGCTGTTCAAGAAGTTCGCGGGCATCGACGTGTTCGACATCGAAATCGACGCCAAGGAGGTGGACCGCATCGTCGACGTGGTGGCAGCGCTGGAGCCGACCTTCGGCGGCATCAATCTGGAGGACATCAAGGCGCCGGAATGCTTCGAGGTGGAGAGGCAGCTGCAGGCGCGCATGAAGATCCCGGTGTTCCACGACGACCAGCACGGCACCGCCATCATCGTCTCCGCCGCCGTGAAGAACGCGCTGTCGCTCACCAGCAAGCGCATCGAGGACGTCAAGATCGTGACCTCCGGCGCCGGCGCCGCCGCGCTCGCCTGCCTCAATCTGCTGGTCTCGCTCGGCGCGCGGCGGGAGAACATCTGGGTCACCGACCTCGAAGGCGTCGTCTATGAGGGCCGGCCGGTGCTGATGGACCGCTGGAAAAGCATCTACGCGCAGAAGACCGACAAGCGGAAGCTGGCGGACGTGATCGAAGGCGCCGACATCTTTCTCGGCCTGTCGGCGCCGGGCGTGCTCAAGCCGGACATGGCGGCGCGGATGGCGCCGCGCCCGCTGATCATGGCGCTCGCCAATCCGACCCCGGAAATCATGCCGGACGAGGCGCTCAAGGCGCGTCCGGACGCCTTGATCTGCACGGGACGCTCGGACTTTCCCAACCAGGTGAACAACGTCCTGTGCTTTCCCTATATCTTCCGCGGCGCGCTCGATGTCGGCGCCACCGAGATCAATGAGGCGATGAAGATCGCGGCGGTCGACGCCATCGCCGCGCTCGCCCGCGAAGCGCCTTCGGAGGTGGCCGCCCGCGCCTATGGCGGGGAGGCGCCGACCTTCGGGCCGGGCTCGCTGATCCCCAATCCCTTCGATCCCCGCCTGATCCTGCGGATCGCGCCGGCGCTGGCCGAGGCGGCCATGGCCTCGGGCGTCGCGACCCGGCCGATCGCCGACATCGAAGCCTATCGCGAGCGCCTCAACGAATTCGTGTTCCGCTCCGGCTTCATCATGAAGCCGCTGTTCGCCCAGGCCAAGATCGACCCCAAGCGCGTCGTCTATGCCGAAGGCGAGGACGAGCGGGTGCTGCGGGCGACCCAGGTCGTGGCCGAGGAAGGCCTCGCGCAGCCGATCCTGATCGGCCGTCCCGCGGTGATCGAGGCAAGGCTCCAGCGCTTCGGGCTTTCGGTCCGGCCGGGGCGCGATTTCATCCTCATCAACCCGCAGGAGGATCCGCGCTACCGCAAATATGTCGACCTCTATATCGAGGCGGCGGGCCGCCGGGGCGTCACCCCCGATGCCGCCCGCACCGTGATCCGCACCAACAACACCGTCATCGCCGCCGCCATGGTGCGCGCCGGCGATGCCGATGCCGCCATATGCGGCGTCGAAGGCGGCTTCATGGGCCACCTGCGCCACATCCGCGACCTCATCGGCACCGCGCCGGGGGTCGACGATTTCGCCGCGCTGTCGCTCCTGATCACCGGCAAGGGCCATATCTTCCTCGCCGACACCCAGGTGCGCCCGGACCCGACCGCGGACGAGATCGCCGAGGTGGCGGTGCTCGCCGCCGCCCACATCCGCCGCTTCGGCATCGAGCCGCGGATCGCGCTCATCTCCCATTCGGACTTCGGCAGCTACGACACCCCGACCGCCCGCAAGATGCGGGCTGCGACCGGGATCCTGTGGGAGCGCAAGGTCGACTTCGAGGTCGACGGCGAGATGCATGCCGACACCGCGCTCGATCCCGCGCAGCGCGAGCGGGTCTATCCACATTCCCGGCTCAAGGGCGCGGCGAATGCGCTGATCATGCCCACGCTCGATGCCGCCAACATCGCCTATGAGTCGCTCAAGGTGATGGCCGACGCGCTCGCGGTGGGGCCGATCCTGATCGGCACGGCGAAGCCCGTCCACATCCTGACGCCGTCGGTCACGGCACGCGGCATCGTCAACATGACCGCCGTCGCGGTGGTCGAGGCACAGGCCGCGGCGGCGTGCGGCACGTAAGGTTTCGGCGGCGTTCTTGATTTGAAATATGACAGTCGCAGCATTACGCTGCAGCCTGCGCAAGTCGGAATCCGCTGCAGCCGGACCTCAGAAAAAGCGACAACTGTCCGCGCGCGGCGTCCTCCGGGACCGCAGGGAGGCGGCGAATGGCGAATGATCTCAGCATCAAGGTGAATGGGCGGATGTATCCGGTCGATGCCAGCCCGGATACGCCGCTGCTCTACGTGCTGGCGGGCGATCTTGCCCTGCATGGTCCGCGGTTCGGCTGCGGCCTCGCCCAGTGCGGCTCGTGCTCGGTGCTCCTCGACGGCGTCGAGGTGCGCTCGTGCCAGACGCCGGTTTCGGCTGTCGCCGGCAAGGCGGTGACGACGCTGGAAGGCCTTGCGGCGTGGTACGCCGAGCGCAACGGCCTCGCGACGGCGCCGGCGCTGCATCCACTGCAGCAGGCCTTCATCGATGAGCAGGCGCCGCACTGCGGCTACTGCACCAACGGCATGATCATCAAGGGCTCCGAGTTGCTGGCGGGCAATCCGCGCCCGACCGAGGCACAGATCCGCACCGCCATGGACGGTCATCTGTGCCGCTGCGGGACCTATCCGCGGGTCATGAAGGCGATCCAGGTCGCCTCGCGCGCGATTGCGGGAGGGACACCATGAACGAGCATACGGTGTTCGAACATGCGCCTGCCGCGTTGTCCCGCCGCGACCTCATCAAAGGCGGCGCGCTCATCGTCGGCTTCGCCATGGCGGGCCTGCCTCCGGGCGCCGTCGCCGCGACCGGTGCGGTCGCGGGTCCGCCCGATCCGAGCCGGATCGACAGTTGGATCGCCGTGCATGCCGACAACACCGCCACCGTGTTCCTCGGCAAGTGCGAACTCGGCCAGGGCAACACCACCGGCCTGCTGCAGATCGCCGGTGAAGAGCTCGATCTCGACATGAGCCAGCTCTCCACCGTTCGGCTCGACACCAACGTGTCGCCGAACCAGGGCGCCACCACGTCGAGCTCGTCGATCCATCGTGGCGGGCCGCAGGTGCGGGCGGCCGCCGCGGAGGCGCGTCAGGCGCTGCTGGTGCTCGCCTCGACGCGGCTCGGCGTCCAGACCGGCAGCCTCACTGTGTCCAAAGGCGTGGTGTCGATCGACGGCGAGCCGAACCGCTCGGTCACCTATGGGGAACTGATCGGCGACAAGCCGTTCGACGTGAAATTCACCGGCACGGCGCCGCAGAAGCCGGTAGGACGCTACAAGCTTGTCGGCACGCGGGTGCCGCGCCTCGACATTCCCGACAAGGTCGCGGCGAAGTACACCCATATGCAGCACGTGCGCGTCGCCGGCATGCTGCATGGCCGCGTGGTGCGCCCGCGCGGGCAGCGGGGATACGGCGCCGGGGCGAAGCCCATTGCGATCGACGAGACCTCGATCGCCGGCATCGCCGGCGCCCGGGTGGTCCGGCGCGGCGATTTCGTCGGCGTCGTCGCCGAGCGCGAGTGGGACGCGATACGGGCCGCCCGCGACCTCAAGGTGACGTGGCAGGAGACGGCGGCACTGCCCGGCAATGCCGACCTCTATGACCGCATGCGCGCCGCCAAGACCACGATACCGTCATCGCCAGCATCGGCGACCCGGACAAGGCTTTCGCCACCGCTGCCCACGTGGCGAGCGCGACCTTCAAGTGCCCATACCAGGCCCACGCGCCGTTCGGGCCCAATTGCGCGCTTGCCGATGTGGGGCCTGACGGCGCGTTGGTAATGTCCTCGACCCAGGACATTTACAATTCGCGCGACATGCTGGCGGCCGTGCTCGGCCTGCCGGTGGTCAAGGTCCGGGTGCAGTATTACGAGGGTTCCGGAACCTTCGGGCACAGCTGCTACGAGGATGCCGCCCAGGCCGCAGCGATCATGTCGCAGCAGGTCGGCCGACCCGTGCGCGTGCAGTTCATGCGCTGGGACGAGCACGGCTGGGACAATTATGGCCCGGCCCATCTCGCCGACGTGCGCGCCGCGATCGACCGCAACGGCAAGATCGTGGCCTACGAGTATCAAGGCTGGCAGCACGGCTGGATCCTCACCGAGAACTCGCACGAGCTGGCGCTGCAGTCCGGGCCGGCCGAGCGCGCCAGCGGCCCCCCTTCGATCCCGGTCAATCGCATGAGCACGGGATCGATGTATTCCTCGCCTAATCGTCGCGTCGTCAGCCACGCCGTGCCGATGGTCGGCTATCTGCGCGGCGCGCCACTGCGCTCGCCGCTCGACCTGTCGTTCTCGTTCGCCTCCGAGCAGGTGATCGAGGCGCTCGCCCGCGCGGCCGGGATCGATTCGCTGATCTTCCGTCGCAACAACATCGGCGACGCCCGCTGGCTCGGTGTGCTCAACGCCGCGGCGGCAGCAGCGGGCCTCTCCTCCGGGCTGCCCCGCTCTTCGCCGGGCAGCGGCGATGTCGCGACCGGATGGGGGATCGGGCTCGGCACCCACCACGTCTCCTACGGCGCCGCGGTCGCCGAGATCGAGGTCAACAAGCGCACCGGCGTGATCGTCGCCAAGCGTCTCTTCGGTGCGCTCGACGCCGGCCTCGTGGTCAATCCGGCGCTGGTCGAGAATCAGATCGTCGGTCAGATGGTGCAGGCGACCAGCCGCGTGCTCAAGGAAGAGGTGATTTTCGACAAGAGCAACGTCACCAGCCTCGATTGGGTGAGCTATCCGATGCTGCGCTTTGCCGAGCATCCAGACGTCGTCCCGGTGGTGGTGCAGCGCCTCGAGGAACCCTCGACAGGCGCCGGCGAGGAGGTGATGGGCGCAACCGCGGCGGCGATCGCCAACGCCTTCTTCGACGCCACCGGTGTGCGCCTGCAGCAATATCCGATGACGCCCGCGCGCGTTCTCGCCGCGCTCGCCGCCAGCCGGACGTAGATTTGGGCCGCGCGCCCTCCTTTTCCCTCCCCGTTTTCGGGGAGGGCTAGGGTGGGGTCTTGCTTTTCGCAGATGCAATGCCCGCAGCCCCCACCCCGGCCCTCCCCGAAGTCGGGGAGGGAGAAGAGCGCCGCCGCTTCCCCGGAGGCGCTGCGGGCAGCAGGCCCATGCGGACCTGCACCTCCGCCGGCACCGCGTAGTCGCGCATGACGGCGCGGCTGTCGCGCAGGCCGCAGGCCTCGCGCTGGACCACGAACATCCACAGGGCATGGCCGGCTTCGGCCACCAGCACGGCGCGGCGTTTCTTGTCGGGGTCCGACGGCGGGCCCGACAGCACGGCGTCGAAGTCCCGCAGCGCCTGCAGCGCGGCCTCGAGCCCGCGGCCGAGGCGGCCCAGGGCGGACGCTTGTTCCTGGATGACCTCTGTCTCGAGCAAGTCGGCAGGGGTAGCAAAGTGATCCAAGCGTGATTTGCCGTGCATCGAATTCTTGACGTCCGTTGGTAGCGTCCGGGAGCCGCATCCTATATGGAAATTTGGCGTTCTCGTGTGCTCGTCCCAGGATTGCGCCTCCGAATGCCGACAGCAAGCCTATCGCTTGAATTTTACCCGGTCACGCGCGACCGGCTCGCGGACCTGGCTCGGTTCTCCGAGCGGCATGGAAAGTTCCGCTATTGCTCCTGCATGAGGTGGCGGATGCGAAGCTCGCAGTTCAGCCGCTCGACGAAGCAGAGCCGTGTGGCTGCGCTCGACCAGTTCGTCCGCGCGGGGATGCCGATCGGAGTTCTCGCCTATTCGGACCGGGAGCCGGTCGGCTGGTGCTCGGTGGCTCCCAGGGAGACCTATGAGGCCCTGGAACGTTACCGCGCCTTGCCGCGGATCGACCACTTGCCGGTGTGGTCCGTGGTCTGCTTTTTCGTCGATTCACGCATCCGTCGGAACAATGCGACGCTCGGCCTGCTGAAGGCTGCGGTGGCTTATGCTTGCTCTCAGGGCGCCGATGTTGTCGAAGGGTACCCGGTGGAGCCCGGACCCCGGCTCTATACCTACATGGGCTCGCCGGGGACCTTCCGCGACGCGGGCTTCCGCGATGTCACTCCTGCCGGCCAATTTCGGCAAGTCGTGCGGTACTTCGCAGGAGCAGATCAGGGCGTTGGCCGTGGCACCGTGGTTGCGGCGGCAAAAGCGCGTCTGCTATAGGCTGGAACTGGCCCGCCGCCGGATTGGCCGCGACCCCCTGGAGCTCCAATGTCCGTCGATAACGCCACCGTCCGGCGCATCGCCCGCCTCGCCCGCGTCGCCGTCGCGGACGACGAGGTCGAGCATCTCAAGGGCGAGCTCAATGCCATGCTGGACTTCGTCGAGCAGCTTTCGGAGGTCGATGTCGCGGGGGTCGAGCCGATGACCTCGGTAATGCCGATGAAAATGCGGCAGCGCGTCGACGAGGTGACCGACGGCGGCATCGCCGCCGATATCCTCGCGAATGCGCCGGCGCGGCAGGACGATTTCTTCATGGTTCCCAAGGTGGTGGAGTGATGTGCGAAGAATGCGAGGAATTCCCGCCGCAATACGTCGCCTACTTCAACAAGGCGGGCGGCAAGCTGTGGCGTCCGGCCCAGAAGGTCACTCCCAATTCGTGGGCGATCGATATTCGCCCGGTGGCGCCGGTCGCGGTCACCACCCGGCCGTTCGTCTGTGACGAGCCCGCCCCGCCGCCGCAGGAGAAGATCGCCTGATGTGCATGGCCTGCGAAATGGAAGCGATGTGGTTCGCCGCAATGGAAGCGCGCGCGCGGGCCGTGGCGGCTGAGGCTGATCCGCAGGCGACGCAACTCCCTCCCCCTGAAGAAGCGGGAAGGGGGCGCTGCGCCGCCGACCTTCGCCTGCGAGGAGACGCAGGCCGAATGAGCGAACTCACTTCGCTGACCCTTGCGGAGTCGCTCGAATTCTTGCGCAAGCGGTACCTGTTCGGCGATGGAACTCACCGAGGCGCATATCGCCGCGGTGAGCCGCGCACGGCCGCTCAACGCCTTCGTTCTGGAAACCCCGGAGCGGGCGCGCGAGATGGCGACGCGCGCCGATGCGGCGCTGGCGAAAGGCGAGGGCGGCCCGCTCGCCGGCATCCCCCTCGGCATCAAGGACATGTTCTGCACCGCGGGCGTTCGCACCACCGCCTGCTCGCACATCCTGGAGAGCTTCGTCCCGACTTACGAATCCACCGTCAGCGCCAATCTCTGGCGCGACGGCGCCGTGATGCTGGGCAAGCTCAACAATGACGAATTCGCCATGGGCTCGTCCAACGAGACCTCCTGTTTCGGCCCGGTCGCCTCGCCGTGGCGGCGCCGGGGATCGGAGGCGAAGCTGGTGCCGGGCGGCTCGTCCGGCGGTTCCGCCGCGGCCGTGGCCGCGCGCCTGTGCTCCGGCGCGGTCGGCACCGACACCGGCGGTTCGATCCGCCAGCCCGCATCCTTCACCGGCATCGTCGGCATCAAGCCGACCTATGGGCGCTGCTCGCGCTGGGGCATCATCGCCTACGCCTCCTCGCTCGACCAGGCCGGGCCGTTCGCGCGCACGGTGCGCGATTGCGCCATCCTGTTGCGCTCGATGGCGGGATTCGACCCCAAGGACACCACCTCGGTGGACGTTCCGGTGCCGGACTACGAGGCGGCGCTCGCGCGCTCGGTCAAGGGCATGAAGATCGGCATCCCCAGGGAGTACCGGGTCGAGGGCATGTCCGACGAGATCGAGGCGCTATGGGGCCGCGGCGCCGACTGGCTCAAGGCGGCCGGCGCCGAGATCGTCGAGGTGTCGCTGCCCCACACCAAATATGCGCTGCGCGGCCTATTACATCGTGGCGCCCGCCGAGGCCTCGTCCAATCTCGCCCGCTATGACGGCGTGCGCTACGGGCTGCGCGCGCCCGGCCGCGACATCATCGACATGTACGAGCAGACCCGCGCCGTCGGCTTCGGCGAGGAAGTCCGCCGCCGCATCATGATCGGCACCTATGTGCTCTCGGCCGGCTATTACGACGCCTATTACCTGCAGGCGCAGAAGGTGCGCACCTTGATCAAGCGCGACTTCGAGGATTGCTTCAAGGCGGGGATCGACGCCATCCTGACGCCCACCACGCCGTCGGCGGCCTTCGCCATGGGCGAGAAGGGCGGCGGTGACCCCATCGAGATGTATCTCAACGACGTCTTCACCGTGACCGTGAACATGGCGGGCCTGCCCGGCATCTCGGTTCCCGGCGGGCTCGATGCCAGGGGCCTGCCGCTTGGCCTGCAATTGATCGGACGTCCGTTCGGCGAGGAAACCTTGTTCGCCCTCGGCGAGGTGATCGAGCAAGCGGCCGGACGGTTCTCGCCGCAGCAATGGTGGTGACGCTGTCCGGCTGACAACGGAGGGGATGCACGATGACCCCCGCGGAGTTCAAGCGATCGCTTTCGAAGGCGGCTCCTCCGGCCAGGTGTTCACCGGCGCTTCAAGCCCTGTGGTGGGCGGCCAAGGACGACTGGACCGCCGCCCATGAGATCGTCATGAAGCACGACGATGCCGACTGCGCCTGGGTGCACGCCCATCTCCACCGCGTCGAAGGCGACGTGTCCAATGCGCGCTACTGGTACCGCCAAGCCGGCAAGCCCGCCGCCTCCGGCGCGCTCGACGCCGAGCGCGAGGCGATCGTCGCCGCGCTGCTGTAGGGGGTCATTTCGGGGCGCCGCGCAAGCGGCGAACCCGGTATCCAGACGAACTCGCCGACTTGCACCGCGGCTGATTCCGGGTTCGCGCGAAGTAAGACGCGCGCCCCGGAATGACGCGAAGTGAAGGGCGCGCCCCTCACCCCGGGTCCATGCCGATCTTCTTGAACGCTTCGCCCGCCTGCGGGGTCGTCAGGAACTTGATCAGGGCCTTGGCGCCGTCCGTCGCGGTGGCGCCGGTGTGCACGGCGGCGGTGAACACCGTGATGTTCTGGATGAAGTTGGGCAGGGGGCCGATGTAGGTGATGCCCTTGATCGGGAGCAGCTCGCTGACCTGCTGGAATCCGATCTCGGCGTCGCCGCGGGCGATCACCTCGCCGATTGGAACGCCCTGCACCTGCTTGACCTTGTCCTTGATCGCGTCGGCGATGCCCAAACGCCTGAACAGGCCGGCGAGATAGACGCCGCTCGGGCCGGTGGACATGGCGATCGACTTCGCCGCCAGCATCGTGCTCTTGAAGGCGTCCACCGAGGAGATGTCGGGCTTGGGCGATCCGGCCCGCACGGCGACGCCGACCCCGGATCTCGCCACCGCCGTGGGGGTCCCCACCTTGCCGAGGCTGTTGAGCTCGTCCATGCCGTCGGACGCCATGATTACTAGATCGACGATCTCGCCGCCCTTGAGCCGCGTCATCATCTCGGCGGTCGGCACCCACGCGGTCGTGACCTTGTTCTCGGTCGCCCGCTCGAAGGCCGGGATCAACTCGACATAGGCGTCGTGGATGGCGGCCGACGCCATCACCTTGATCTCGGCGGCTTGCGCCGCTGCCGCGCCGAACAATCCGCTCATGGCCAGCATTGCTCCCGCGCAGATCGCTCCCATCTTCATGACGTCCTCCCTCAAGTCGCCAAGGCGGCTTGTCCGGCTTTTTTGCAGCAAAAGGCTTCGCCACATCAAGGGGGGGAGCGGCTCTTGACGGAAATGGCAGACCGCGCAATGCCTTCCGCTGCAACACCCGTTCGGCTGTAGACTTGGGAACGATGATGAACGCTCCGACCAAGACTTCCAAACTGATCAAGGGCGCCACCGGCGATTGGGAAGTCGTCATCGGCATGGAGATCCATGCCCAGGTGAACTCGCAGGCCAAGCTGTTTTCCGGCGCCGCCACCGGCTTCGGCGCCGCGCCCAATTCGCAGGTTTCGCTGGTCGACGCGGCAATGCCGGGCATGCTGCCGGTCATCAATGCCGAATGCATCGCCCAGGCGGTCCGCACCGGCCTCGGACTCAAGGCGAAGATCAACCTGCGCTCGGTATTCGACCGCAAGAACTACTTCTATCCCGACCTGCCGCAGGGCTACCAGATCAGCCAGTACAAGTCGCCGGTGGTGGGCGAAGGCGAAGTGGTCGTCGACATGCCCGACGGCGCCATCGCCGTCGGCATCGAGCGGCTTCATCTCGAGCAGGACGCCGGCAAGCTCTTGCACGACCAGCACCCCGCCATGTCGCTGGTCGATCTCAACCGCTCCGGCGTCGCGCTGATGGAGATCGTGTCGAAGCCCGATCTGCGCTCCGCCGAGGAGGCCAAGGCCTTCCTGACCAAGCTCCGCGCCATCCTGCGCTATCTCGGCACCTGCGACGGCGACATGGAGAAGGGCAACCTGCGCGCCGACGTCAACGTGTCGGTGCGGCGGCCCGGCGATCCGCTCGGCACCCGCTGCGAGATCAAGAACGTCAACTCGATCCGCTTCGTCGGCATGGCCGCCGACTACGAGGCGCGGCGTCAGATCGGCGTCATCGAGGACGGCGGCGCCATCGAGCAGGAGACGCGGCTCTACGACGCCGGGCGCAACGAGACCCGGCCGATGCGCACCAAGGAGGAAGCCCACGACTACCGCTACTTCCCCGACCCCGACCTGCTGCCGCTCGAACTGACCCCGGAATACGTCGAAGCGCTCGCCCGCGCGCTGCCGGAACTGCCGGACCAGAAGCGGGCGCGCTTCATGTCCGAATTCGGCCTCGCTGGCTACGATGCCGGCGTCCTCGTCGCCGAGCGCGAGAGCGCCGACTTCTTCGAGGCGGTGGTCAAGCGGGCCGACGGCCCCGCGCGGGACCCCAAGCTCGCCGCCAACTGGGTCATCAACGAACTGTTCGGACGCCTCAACAAGGAGGGCAGGGACATCGGCGCATCGCCGGTCTCGGCCGCCGCTCTCGGCGCGATCCTCGACCTCATGGCCGAGGGCACCATCTCCGGCAAGATCGCCAAGGACCTGTTCGAGATCGTCTGGAGCGAAGGCGGCGATCCCCGCACCGTCGTCGAGGCCCGCGGCATGAAGCAGGTCACCGACGTCTCGGCAATCGAGAAGGTTGTCGACGAGATCGTCGCCAAAAATCCCGACAAGGTGGAGCAGGCGCGGCAGAAGCCGGCGCTGATCGGCTGGTTCGTCGGCCAGGTCATGAAGGCGTCGGGCGGCAAGGCAAACCCGCAGGCGGTGAACGATCTCCTCAAGGCGAAGCTCGGTCTCTGATCGCCGCGATCGCTCCGCGTCGCGCGCCGATGCTCCGCGCGGCGGCGTCCGCGACGGCGTTCGGAGGGTCGTTCGCAGACGAGAATCGGCGCGACGAAGACCTCCACTTCGCCTCGTCAAGCGCTTGCCAGACCCTTCCGCGCACCCGGTTTTGCGAATTGGCTGGAACCGATTCGGGTCATTTTCGATCGCTCGCGCACTGCCGACGCGCGTCGAAATCGCCTTCCGGAGAGATGTACGCACAATTTTTTTTGCGACGAAAAATGCGCTCGCCGACGCCGCGCAGCGCCTTCGGCGCGTCGTCGCAAACGCTGTCAAGTCGTGCGCGATGCGTTGTGCACGAATTTTCCGACATGGATGTAATGCCCAATTCGCAATGGTTTTTGCGATTCATCGCAATCGGGTCGCGAGATCATCGTGATACCGCGCGCGAAGCTGGAGCATGTCGATCATGCCGCGGCGGCGGGGCGTGCTGCGGTGCGCTCGACGCCGCCGCGTACACGTTTCCTTAATCCGGAAGCTGTTTTTTTCGTTGTGCTGTAGTAATCGGAATGCAGTGCATACGATTCGCGTAGGCACTGATGCGACACCGCCAGCTCAACTTGACTAGGAGGGCAACATGGCGAAGAAGGCAACTAAGGCTAAGGCGAAGGCGAAACCCGCTGCGAAGAAGAAGGCTCCCGCGAAGCGGAAGGCCGTAAAGAAGAAGTAACCCGGAGCGCTGATGCTCCGAGCCATCGACGACCTTATGGTCAACCCGGCGACATCACGCGCAATGCGATGCGGTCGGTGGTGACGCCGGGGTCGGCGACGGAGGGCGTCGGCGAGACTGAGGCTTGAAGCTCCCAGGTGCCAATGCAGATTGGCGCCAACGCAAGTTGGACCGGCCGTCACTGGCCGACATGGGAACAAGATGCGGAAATTCGCATCGTGTCGTCAGCGCACGCCGCTGATGAAATTCAGGTCCTCGGAGTTCTCGCCGACGCCTCGCAATCCGACCCTTGCGTATCGACTGCCCCCCGCATTTCCACCGCTCACCGTTGCGACCGCAACGACCTCCGCGATTGCCGGAACGGACCTGACGGCGACCTGCCGTCGACGCAAGCGGGCCGAAAGCGCAGGCCGGATCGGCGAACCGCCGTCCCGCCGCACCGAGCCCGACCCGAAATTCCCCAGATGCCTGTCGACCTCGTGACGCCTTGGGCCGAACCAGGCGATGCCGCGGTCGAGTTCATGGTGCGGCCGCAATGCCGCGCCCCCGGCAAACAGCCCCACGCGACATCGGCGGAAAGCAGCCACCGGTCACGTTTCCATGCATGACGCTTTCGTGGCGGGGAGGGGCATCGCGTGACCTCGGCGCATAGTTACCGCCCCCTCAAGCGCGACGGTTACCGCCTGCTGACCAGATTCCACAAATCCCCGGTTTCCAGGCTTTTCCGCGATTAACGAACGGTTGCGGCGGCGCCTGCGGCGAACCGCGTTCATTTCCGATTCATCGCATTGATTAAAGCGTGATTCAAAACTTGCGACGATGATCGAGACACTCCGGAACCGGAGCAGAACGCGAGCCGGCACACCGGCACATTTCAATAGGCCCGGGGAGGCCACTATGGGACGAGCAGAACTTGCAGCCATCGAAAACGGAAGCATGGGGGAAGCCTCCGGAGACATGTTCTTCCGGCTGGGCATGATGTATTCGATCGGCGCCGACATGCCGACCGACTACGTGACGGCGCACAAATGGTTCAACCTCGCCGCCATGCGCGGTATCGCCGACGCGGCGCGCCTGCGGCGCGAGATCGCGGAGCAGATGTCGGAAGCCGAGATCGCAGCCGCCCAACGCGCCGCGCGCGACTGGCTCAGGCATTAGGATTTCGCGTATGACGCCGGCTGGAAGTCCGCGACTTCCCGGGACCGGGATTTGAGGCAAGATTGCGGCTCCGCGCCGCGCCGAGGCCCATTCCAGCCGGGTAGACATTCCCTTGCCAGTCCCACGCCGCTCGGGCATATGGACGCTACGGAGATGTGGCCGAGTGGCTGAAGGCGGCGGTTTGCTAAACCGTTATACGCTCTCAAGGCGTATCGAGGGTTCGAATCCCTCCGTCTCCGCCAGTTCCCGCGGCCTCAGCTCAGCAAGTTCAGGGAAAAGCCGGCCGGCGCATCGCGGCGTCGCGCGGTTCCTTGACCAGCCGCATCGTGGACGCCATGCGCGCCGCGACGGGCGGCTCCGAGAGCGCCGCGTCGTGTCGGCCTCAATTTTACCTTCTGGCCGGGCATATTTTCGACCGTGGCCCCGGAGAAGGCGCGGCTGGCGGACGGCAATGGGCGAAAGAATACTCGGCTTCATACTTTTTCTCGCCCTCTCTTACGGGACGATCTACTTTTTGTTTGGCGCAAAGCGGTTCCTGGGTGGATGGAATGCGAAGGAGCCGCTGATCAGCGCGGCGATCGTCGCCGCGACCATCCTGATCGTCGCCGTCGGGACGATGCTTGTCGGTCTTGTCCCCATGGTCTTGCTGGTTGTCTCACTTGTTGCGTTCATTGCTTACCTGCGAGCATCTGAGGCGCTTCCGTCCGGTTCCGCGACCGCGAGCGATGGCGCGCAGTTGGCGCGCATGCTGCCCAGCCTCGCCGACTCGATCGCTCTGTTGCAGCGAGGGCTGGCCGCGGGTGTGGGCTATGGCATCGCCTGCGCCCGGCACCCGAGTGTTGCCGCAGCCGGTCGCGCGCTCGCAGAGGGTGCCGCCAGGCTTGCAGCAAATATCCGGTCACGTGTCCGCAAGCCCGACGGCAGCGCCGGCGAATTGAACAGTCGCAGGCATGATCCCGCCGCCGTCGTGCAAGCGGTGCCCGTCCCGGAGCCGCCACCGGTCCTGAGCTATGCCGAGGAGCACGGGCTGGACGCAGTGCGGGCCGCCCTGGTGCCGCCGAAGCCGACTGAGCCGTTGCTGACGCGCGACCAGGCCAAGCGGCTTCTGGACCACCTGGAGGGGCGACAGTAGATACGCGGCGCTTATTGGGCTGACAGACGGGAGACCGCCGCGCCGGCCGTCGTCCGGCCGGACGACGGCTTGCGCCAATCGCTGACCTTCAAAAGCGCTGCGTTCTGCGAAATGACGGCGAGAAACTCCTCCAACGCCATCTTGCATTCCTCGACGGTTCGTTCCGTCCTGGTCGGATCTTCAGCATCCGCAGGCACCAGCCGTGCGCGGCTTCGTTCGACGAAACGTTGCATGTAAGCCCGCGGGTCGACATGCGAGCGGGCAAACTCCTCGATGACTTGAGCATTGACAATTTCGAGGGCGCTGACGCGCCCCTGCATGACCCACATGATCTCGAGGAGACTGCGCATGGTGGCGTCCGTCTCGGAATGTCGAGGGTCGACAAAGTTCAATCTGGCTTCCCTGTAGCGTGCAGAGACGCGCCGATAGAAGTCGCCGAGGACGGGAGAAGCGCTGTTCGCCAGCTCACGGCACTTGGCCGCTGTCTTGCGGTAATGATCTGCGACGCCAAGTGGATCCTGCATGACCGCTCCCCCCAAGCGATGTCAGGACCATCCTCAACCCAATCGTGGCGATTCGGTGCACCTGCGACGGCCGTTGTGCGACGGGGCTCGAATGTGAGCGGCTGTTGCAAGAAGCACACTACGGCAAGTCACGCCGGAATGTTGTCTTCATGGTTTCCCACGCCGCGCCCGCCGCGTTCCGCGGCGGTCAAGGTTCTTGGCCTTGATACTGTCTGAGGCCGTCGCCACCCTACGGCAGCGCGAACGCGAAAATGGAGTTATGCCGGCGCACCGCGGGCGGCATCGTGTCCTTGGTCAGGCCGAGCGGGCCCGCCGTGACCGACTGGCCCTCGCCGGTGAACACCATGACGTATTGCTTGCCGTTCACGGCGTAGCTGATGGTGCTGTTCATGACCATGCCGGCCACGACAGCTTCCCACAGCACCTTGCCGTCATCGGCGTCGAAGGCGCGCAGGCGCCGGTTCTGGTCGCCCCAGAACACGAGGTTGCCGGCGGTGACGAGCGCCGAGCCGCTGCTCGCCTGGGGCTGCGAATAGAGCACGCGCAGCTCGCCGGTCGCGACGTCGATCCTGGCGAGGTTCATGTATTTCTTGGGATCGGAGCCCGGACGGATGATCCCGGCCCGCGGCCCCCAGCCCGCGCGGGTTCTTGGTGTTGGCGGTCATGGACAGACACTGGTCCTGGAACGGCACGTAGAGCGCGTTGTTGCGGGGATTGTAGGCGATCGCCCACAGGCCGCGCGTGTTGTGGTAGCAGCCGATGATGTGGTCGCCGTCCTTCTTGAACAGCTTGTCGTAGTTGACGCGGGTCTGGCCGGTCTTCAGGTCGATCCCGTTCATATTGATGTTGGGGTCGTCATAGGGGAACGGCCGCGCCCACAGGAACTCGCCGGTCGCCTGCTCCAGCGCGAACATACCGCCGCCCTCGGCGACCGTGATGACGATGTCGCGCTCCTGGTCCGGCGCCAGCGCCGAGCTGATCCATTTGACGTGGCGGGGATCCGGGCTGACGCGGGTGTGCACGAGAATTCGCTCGTGATTGTGGTCCGCGTCCCAGTCGTCGCCGGGGAGCTCCTGATAGTACCAGAGGAGCTTGCCGGTCTCGACGTTCAGCGCGACGGTCGAGTTGCTGTAGAGATTGGCTGGCGCGGTGAGCGAGACGGCGTCGGCGCTGCCGTGCCGGGTGAGCCGCGTGTAGGGGTTGGGGTTGGCGATGCCCCAGTAGAGCACCTTGCGAACGGGATCGTAGGAGCCCGGCAGGCCCCAGGGGCCAGCCGCACGCTGCTCCACCGGCATGTTGGCCCAGGTGTCGCCGCCCGGCTCGCCGGGCGCGGCAGTGACGTAGAATTTCCACACCTCGCGGCCGGTCCTGGCATCGTGTGCCGCGATGAAGCAGTTTTCCCGCTTGCTCTGCTGGCAGGTGCGGTTCGAGATCACCTTGCCGTCGGCGACCAGAGACCGCCCGCGGTCTGGCCGCCATTGTCGACCTTGGTTTCCCAGCGCAGCTTGCCGGTCTTGGCGTCGAGCGCCACCAGGAAGCCGTCCGGCGCCGCGAAATAGATCATGTCCTCGAAGATGCCGAGGCTCTTGTTCCGCGCCGCCGTAGGCGAGAGCTCCCGCGGGTAGTTGCGCGTGTATTCCCAGATCAGGTCTCCATTGGTGGCGTCGACCGCCTGGATGCTGGCGCCGGGCGCGTAGAGATACATGACCCCGCGATAGACGATCGGCGTCGATTCCTGGGTGCCGTTGGGCAGCCCCCGCGACCACGCCATGCGCAGCTGGCCGACATTTGACTTGTTGATCTGGTCGAGCGGGCTGAAGCGCTGCTCGTCGAAGGTGCGGTTGATCATGAGCCAATCGGCCGGATCGGGATTGGCCAGGGTCGACTGCGTGACCGGGACGAACGCTTGCGTAAATGCGCCGGGGGCGGTCAACAGCAGGCAGGCGCTCGACAGCATCGCTGCGGCGGCACAAGGCGCGCGCTTCATGGATTCCTCCCTAGGAGCCCTCGGCTTGCTTGCCGATTGAATACCGGTCTCGGGCGAGATGCCGGACAGGTCCGGGCTCAGGGGCGAAATATACTCACATTTTCGGCGCGACGGCAGCGCTCTCCATCTCCAGCGTATGGGCCTTGCGGCCGCCGCGTTCGATCGCCGCGGGGGCTTCGTCGCGGGCAACCAGGTGACGTGCGAGCTCGAGGCAGCGCTTGGCGAGGTCCATGGCGCCTTCGGCGAGTTCCTGGGAGCCTCGCACGATTTCGACGTTGCACTCCATGTCCTCGCGCGACCAGCCGCGCGAATGGGCGATGTAGGGGAACTGCGGAAAGATGAATCCGAGTTCGGCGAAGAAGCCCAGCATCTGCCCGGCGACCGCCTGGATGTTGTCCTGTCCGCCCACGATGATGAAGCCGGCGACCTTGTTGCGGATGAGGACGTTGTTGCGGATCGTGATGGCGTTCTGAACGCAGTTGAGCCGTTCCGCCATCTTGAAATAGAGCGACGAGGCTGCTCCCCAGCGGATCGGGGTAGCGACGATGATGGCGTCGGCCCAATGCACGAGGGCTTCGTAGACCCGCTCCATCTCGTCCTTGTCGTCCATCTGCGTGATGGAGCAGGGCCAGGTGCAGGCATGGGCGGATTTCGAATAGTAACCCTCGCAGGCCCGGAATTTGAGGTCGTTGAGCCGGATCAGCCGCGTTTCGGCGCCGAGATCGCGCCCGGCGCGCAGCGCATGACCGAGCAGGTGGTCCGAGCCCGAGAAGCGCGGGTTGGCGGCGTCCATGGCCGAGGTCGAGATGCCGGCAAGGCGGAGCGGGCCGGGGGCGCGCTCGACCTTGCGCGCCAGCGGATGCGGCGCATGCGGCGCCTTGGTACGCCGCGTGGGGGCGGACACATCGACCAGCACACGGCCGTTCTCGACCTTCACGGGGTAGGCGGGAACGCGGTCTTCCTCGAAACCGGGCTCGCCCGCCCCGCTGCAGCGGTGGAACTTCCAGTTGTGCCAGGGGCAGACGATGTATTCGCCATCGAGGCGCCCGTCGCCCAGCGGCCCGCCCACATGGTTGCACGCGTTCGACACCGCGCCGAACTGGCCATCCTTGAAGGAGACGGCGATCTCGGTGTCCTTGGCGGTGAGGCGCCTGAGCGGTGTCTTGGAAAGGTCCTCGGCGGCGCCGATGTCGATCCAGCTTTCGTCTGCCATGGTGGTTCTCGCCTTCGCGTTTCGTGTATGGCGCTCAAGGCGGCGGGGCCCAGCCGTCCGCGAGCCGCCACTGCCCCGCGCGGAAGCCGTCGCTCATCGCTGTTCTCCCAGGCGCTTTCGGCGTGCCCTGTTTAATTATCGGCCACCGGGCAAAGGCTCAAGGCGTGCCCCTCCAGGTTGGTTCGGATGGGTTGGCAAGGCTGTGCGCCCAGTCGCAGGCCGAATTGTCCCAGCAGGCCGTTCAATTTGTCGGGGTTGAATTCGTCGACGCTCAGAACGAACTTCGGCCGACCGGGCGTCCGCATGATGCGTTTCACCTCGGATGCGAGCTTGTTGTGCTGGGACAGTTCCAGATAGTTGTTCTCGATCCCCAGATATTGCGCGCTCGGCTCGGCATATGGAACGAAAAACGCCACCGGGTCCCAGGTGGCGATCAGCACGATGCTGTTCTTGGGCAACGGCGGCACGCGGACGTCGACATAGCGATCTCCGTAGCGGCCGCGCCCCCAGTCGAGATAGACGGTGGTGGCAGCGCAGATCGCCAGCAGGACAATGGCGGCGACGACGCGCAGACGCCGGTCTTCGAATACCCAGACCAATGCGCCCATGGTGACCACGCCCGTCAGCATTTCGAGCGGGACGGCGTAGCGGTAGTAGGCAAAGCCGAGCACCCAGGCGAAATACGAGACGATGACGAAGATGAAGACGAGCCCCAGCCCGGGCGTTTGCGCGAGGACGCCGTCCCCTCGGCAACCGTTGCGCACGCAGCGCACCGCAAGCGCCAGCGCGCCGGCCGCCATCGCGACCTCGGCGACGGCGCCGCGCCAGTCGCGGAACGCCGGCTCGGCGACGATGTAGGTGTCGGTCGTCGTCCAATAGAAGGGATAAAAGAAGAGGTGCAGGACATCTTGCGGCAGGAACCGCGCGTCCCGGACCGCTTCATTTTCCCAATATGGGGAATGAAAGACCTGATTGAGGTAGGGAAATGTCGGATTTCCAAAATCGTTCCAGAGGACGATCATGTGATGGCCGGCAACGGCCAGAAATCCTGCAAGGGCCCCCACGCCGCACGCGATCACGCCGCCCACCGTCCTGCGCTGCGCCGCGGCAAGCAGGGCGATGACACCCAGCCCGGGTATGTAGACGGCCGACGTGTATTTCAGCCCGATTCCGATCCCGCCCCAAATTCCGGCTCCCGCAAAGCCGAGCCAAGTGCTGCGCCCACCGTCCCCGCGCTCGCCCTCCGGATCGGCAATCCTGAGAATGCCCAGCACCGAGCCGAGCACGAACAGCGAACTCGTGAGATCGTTGGACGTCGTCCCGAGCAGGGACACGAAGCCGGAGCCGGAGACGCCCATCAACCAGGCCGCGGCGGTGAGCGTCATGCGCTCGGGCGAGCGCAGCGGACGAAGGACGTGGCAGGCGATCGCCAAGGTCAGCGCCGCATTGATGCCGTGCAGGGCGCCCATGACGAACGCGACGATGCGCGGGCTCTCGTTCAGGGGCGAAGAGATCAGCCCGTAAAAGATGAAGTCGGCGGTCGGGTTGAGGAAGCCCTGCTCCTGGGCGGGACCGATGTCGTAGAGGTAGCGGTCATGCAGATAGGCCCAGGGCGCATACAGATGATAATAGCGCAGGTCCCAGTAATTGTCGGGTCCCAGGGCGACCGACAGGAACTCCAGAGCCCGCGCAGATGAGCAGCATCAACAGGTAGAAATGCCATGGCTTGAATGACGCGTCGGCGCCAATTGGACCCGGGCCCTTCGAGGCCGCGATGGCTTGATGCTGGTCGATCATGTGGGGACGGCGTTTGGATGGGACGATTCGAGGGACTGTAGACGACCCGCGGAGTCCCCGGGAAGGGTGGTGTTCCGCATCGCAGCATGTGCCCTTTTGGATTCTGCCGCAAGCGCACCGTGGCGGAGACGCCGCGGACAAGGGCGCCCGCTTCCGGCGCCGGCGGTTGTCTCGCAAAGGACTCCGGAACCGGATTTCATGTTAGGAATTGGCCGGTGGGCGGCAGACATGCAAGCGGATCGATAGAGGGCGTCCGATGATCGGGAACCGCAGGGTTTGCGTGGTGCTGCCGGCCTACAACGCGGCGCGGACGCTCGAAAGGACCGTTCGCGAGATCCCCTCCGACATCGTCGACGACGTCATCCTGGTCGACGACGCGAGCACCGACGACACGATGCAGCAGGCGAGCAAACTCGGCATCTTTGCGGTTCGGCACGACCGCAACCGGGGTTACGGCGGAAACCAGAAGACCTGCTATCGGCTGGCGCTGGAACGCGGCGCCGACATCGTGATCATGCTGCACCCGGACTACCAGTACACCCCGAGATTGTTGCTGCCGATGGCGGCCATGCTCTCCTCAGGGCTGTTCGACGTCGTCCTGGGCTCGCGCATTCTCGGCATCGGCGCGCTCGCAGGCGGCATGCCGCTCTACAAATATGTTTCGAACCGCGCGCTGACGCTCATCCAGAACTTCGTCATCGGACACAAGCTGTCCGAATATCACACGGGTTACCGCGGTTTCACCCGGTCGGTCGTCGAAGCGCTTCCGCTGGAGCGGAACTCGGACGATTTCATATTCGACAATCAGATGCTGTCCCAGGTGATCTACATGGGATTCAGGGTGGGCGAGATATCGTGCCCGGCAAAGTACTTTGCGGAGGCATCTTCCATCAACTTTCGTCGCAGCGTGACCTATGGACTGGGCGTGTTGAAGACCAGCATCGATTTCAGGCTCGCGCGCCTGGGGTTCGACCGCGGCACGATCTTCGAAGGCCTGCGCAAATAGATTGCCGCCGGTGCCCTTCCAGGCTGCCGGCTAATACACGCGCCGCCGGGCAAGACCTCACGGCGCGGCAAGCGCGGTTCAAATTGTGCGCCGCCCCGCTCCCGGGTACGCTCGGGCCGAGCCGGGGAAACCGGCTACGACCGGATGGGACGCAACGGGAGCAGACAATGGCCGACGACTTCGAAAATCACTGCTGGAAGGACATCGTCCCGCCCGACGTGCTGGACATCTACAGCCATTACGTCCGCAAGGTATTCGTCGGGCCGACGCCGGCGCTGCTCGCCATCGATCTCTATGAGCTCGCCTATCAGGGCGGGGCGAGGCCGGTAACGGAGCTGCACAAGACTTATGCCAGCTCCTGCGGCGAACATGCCCATGCGGCGATCGAGCCGACCAGGCGCCTGTTCGACGCCGCGCGCGCGGCCGGGACGCCAGTGTTCTACACCACCCAGGACACGCGGCCGGACAGCCTGCCGACCCGCGTGACCGCCACCAGGCGGCAGAACGCGGCGCGCGATCCCGCGCTCTATGCCATCAAGGCCGAATTCAAGCCGCAGTCGGGCGACGTCGTCATCACCAAGCAGCGCGCGAGCGCGTTCTACGGAACGCCGCTGATGGCGCACCTGACCCAACTCGGCGTCAAGACAGTCATCGTCTGCGGCGAGAGCACGTCGGGCTGCGTGCGCGCCTCGGCGGTGGACGCCTACTCCAACGGGTTCCATGTGGTGCTGGTCGAGGAGTGCTGCTTCGACCGCAGCCAGCTCTCGCACAAGGTCAACCTGTTCGACCTCCATCACAAATATGCCGACGTGCTGCATGTGGACGCCGTCGTGGCCCATCTCGGCGGGCTTTCGGTGCGCAAGGCGAGCTGACATGAAACCGCGTTCCTACGGCCCGTTCCCGTATTCCCCGATCATCCACCGTCCGTGCCTGGAATGGCCCGGCGGGGCCCATGTGGCGCTGTGGGTCATTCCCAACATCGAGTATTTCTCCCTGGAGGAGCGTGCCGGCGGCTATGGCCCCGGCAAGATTCCCGACGTGGTGATGTGGACCGAGCGCGATTACGGCAACCGCGTCGGCGTGTTCCGGATCATGGACGTGCTCGACCGCCACGGCATCCGCGCCACCGTCGCGCTCAACAGCAACCTGTGTGCCGAGCACCCCGCCATCATGGAAGAGGGCATGAAGCGCAAATGGGAGTGGATGGGGCACAATGAGAGCAACACCCGCCGCCTCAACGACGCCCCGCCCGGCGAGGAGGCCAACATCATCCGCAACACTTGCGCCACCATCGAGAAGTTCACGGGCACCCGCCCGGCGGGCTGGCTCAGCGCCGGCCTCCAGGAGACCTGGGACACGGTGGACCTGCTGGCCGCCAATGGTTGCGAATACGTCGCGGACTGGTGCAATGACGACCAGCCCTATGTGATGAACCTGGACGAAGGGCGCTCGCTCGTCGCCATGCCCTACACCCAGCAGCTCAACGACAAGTCCTCGATCGAGCGCCGCTTCGTCAGCGCCGACGGCTTCCGCCAGATGATTTGCGACCAGTTCGACGTGCTCTATCGCGAGGGCGCGGAATCCGGACGCGTGATGGCGATCGCGGTGCATCCCTATCTGATCGGCGTGCCGCATCGCATCGGCGCGTTCGACGCGGCGCTGAAATACATCTGCAAGCACAAGCGGGTCTGGAAGGCCACCGGCGCCGAGATTGCCCGGCATTATCTCGCACAGCTGAAGGACGGGCCGTCCGCGGCCAAGACCACCAAGAAGAAGGTGAAAAAGTAGATCGGAGATTTGCCATGACGGCGCTCGCTCGTGTGGCGCAGGCTTTGCTGTTCGCTACCGCGCTCATGCTGGCGCCGGCCTCGCATGGCGCCGAGACCATCATTGCCGGCGGGGTCAGCTCGGCGTCGACCAACCTGTGGCCGGTCTACATCGGCATCAGGAAGGGATTTTTCGCCGATGCGGACATCAAGATCGACTTGGTTTTCTCGCAGTCGAACAGCGCGACCATCCAGCAGGTGGTGATCAATGCGATCAATCTGAGCATCGGCAGCGGGCTGGTCGACCCGATCCGGGCGGTCGAAAAGGGCGCGCCGATCGCTCTCGTGCGGATCGAGGTCCAGCGTCCGCCCTACGCGCTGCTCGGCAGACCCGGCATCAAGGAGATGAAGCAGCTCGCCGGCAAGATCGTCTCGGTCGGCGGTGCCAAGGACATCACCCGCATCTTCTTCGAACGCATGCTGGTCCCGAGCGGCGTCGACCCCAAGAGCGTCGATCTGATTTTCGCGGGGGCGACCTCGGCCCGGCTTTCCGCGCTGCAATCCGGTGCGGCCGACGCCGCCATGCTGACCTCGCCCTATAATTTTCACGCCATGGCGGCGGGTTTCACCAATCTCGGCCTTACCGCCGATTACGTCGACATGCCGTTCTCCGGCGTCGCCACCAACCGCAACTGGGCCACGCAAAACGCCGGCACCATTCGCCGTTTCCTGGCGGTCTACACCAAATCGATCCTCTGGCTCCTGGAGCCCGCCAACCGCAAGGAGGCCATCGACATGATGGTGTCGGTGAGCGGCCTCAAGGCCGAGGACGTCGAAAGGTCATACGAGTTCCTCGTCAGGGGCGGCTTCTTCGAGCCGACGGGCCGGATTTCGAAGGCCAAGCTCGGCAAGGTCGTTGATGCCTTAAAGGAGTTGGGCGACATTCCCCCGAGCTTTGCCGTCGAGCGGCTGTTCCTGCCGGATGTCACGGAGGTGACGGAGTGACTGGGAACAGTGCGCGGGCGCGGGTGATCTCCTCCCTCCCCTTGAAAAGGGGAGGGGTGGGGAGGGGATCGCGGGCCACCGGGCTCGGTGCTTGTGGCGAGTTAGCGGACCCCCACCCCAACCCTCCCCCTGAAGGAGGGGGAGGGAGTTCTGGTGCCACGATGGGACGAAGGAGTACCGCCATGCGGATGATCGGGACGCTCGGGCGTGTGGTGGCGCTGGCCCTGGCGATGCTCGCGCCGGCCGTGCCCGCCGGTGCGGCGGATGCCGTCACCATCGGGACGGTGGGCTCGGCCTCGGCCAATCTGTGGCCGGTCTATATCGGGATCACCAAGGGCTTCTTCGCCGCCGAAGAGCTCAAGATCGACATCGTCTATGTGCAATCGAGCGCCAACCTGATCCAGCAGCTGACCGCGAGCTCCCTCGACATCACCATGTCCACCGGGCTGGTCGATCCGATCCGCGCCATCGACCAGGGCGCCGGCATTGCGATCGTGCGGTTCGAGGCGCAGGCGCCGCCTTATGCCCTGGTGGCCAAGCCCGCCATCGCCGGCCTCAAGGACCTCAAGGGCAAGCTGATCTCGCTCGGCGGCGCCAAGGACATCACCCGCATCTATGTGGAGCGCATGCTCGCACCTCATGGCGTCAAGCCCGGCGACTTCGACATGGTGTTCGCGGGGGCGACCGCGGCGCGCTCCGCGGCGCTGCTCGCCGGCGCGGTGGACGCGGCGATCCTGCTGCCGCCGTTCAATTTCCAGGCGGAGGCCGCGGGGTTCCGCAGCCTCGGCCTGACCATCGAATACGCGCCGGACCTGCCGTTTTCCGGTACCGTCGTGAATAAGGCCTGGGCCGCGAGCCACCAGGCGATGCTGCGGCGGGTGCTGGCCGCCCACACCAAAAGCGTGGAATGGTTCTATGACGACAAGAACCGCGGCGAGGCGATCAAGCTGCTGGTGGCGGCGTCCAGCCTCAAGCCCGACGACGTCGAAAAATCCTACGACTTCTTCCGCAAGAACAGCTTCTTCGAGCGCAGCGGCAGGATATCGAAAGCGAAGATGAGTGCGCTGCTTGAAGCGCTCAAGACCCTGGGCGATGTCCAGTCGCCAGGCAACATCGAGCGGTTCCTGCTGCCCGGCGTCGCCGAACTCGCGGATTGATCCGCCTTCGCTGTCTGGAGCGTTTGCCGTTCGGGTCGATACACATTTCACTGTCACCGCCCGGCTTGACCTGGCGATCCAGTACACGCCGACCGTGAGTACTTGATTGCCCGGTCAAGCCGGGCAATACATCAACAGGGTTTGGCGAAATCGGAAAATGCCCTACTTGGGCGCCACCCCCATGAAACGGCGGTCCACATAAGCGCTGGGCGGCGCCGAAGTCTTCAAGTCCCCGGAGGCGAGCAGCGTGTCGCGGACGCGCTCGGTCGCTTCATCCGAAATCGCGCCGTCCGCGACGAAGGCCTTGACCTCTCTGCACATGTCCCAGGTCTTGAGCGCATCATCGAGGCTCGCTCCCGAGGCCTTCGCCAGCATCTGCGACACCTCGACCTTGTTGGCGGGATCGGAGAGATAGCGCACCGCCTTGTTGTGGGCGCGCACGAAGCCGAGCAATTCCTTTTCGTGGGTGCGTTCCCAGGCCTCGTTGACGTGCCAGATCATCATCGGGAATTCGCCGAGGAAAGGCGCGACCGCGCCGAGGTCGGAGTAGCCGTCTTCGATCGCCTTGAAGCTCTGCGGCGTCGACAGCATGGTGGCGTCGATGCCGCCGGACATCAGCGCGCCCAGCCGTGCCGAGGTCGCGCCGGAATACAGGAGCTCGACGTCCTTCTGAGGGTCGAGTCCGTAGTGGCGGGCCATGGCGATCCACCAGAGGTTCGTGATGTCGCCGGGGCCGCCGGTCATCACGCGCTTGCCCTTGAGCTCCGGCACCGACTTGATCGCCTTGGCGCCGATCAGGCTGTGGGTGCCGACGGCGAGGCTGTTGAGGAACACCTTGACCTTGGCCCCGCCGCTGATGGCGCGCAGCGTATCGACCATGGACGAGCTGCCGATCGGCGCGCTGCCGGCCGCGACCTGCTGCAGCGAGCGGGTGCTGGCGCCGGAGTTGATGAGGTCGAAGTCCAGGCCCTCTTCTTTGAAGAAGCCCTTCTTGTCGGCGACGATGGCCGGCCAGATGGTCACGCTGACGCTGATGACCACGACCGGGAGCGGCGTCAGCGCCTGCGCCCGCGCCACATTCCCACCAGCGTCGATCAGGCCGGCGCCTGCGAGCACGCACCCCAGGAACAGCTTGGCCAGTACGCCTCTCGGGCCGGAGCGCCTCATGACATCCTCCTCTCGCAACTGTACCTGTGCCGCGAGCACGCCTGCGAATTCTTATGCCGGAAACGAGCAGAAAAAGCAGTGGAGTGCGGCCAAAGCCCGCACTTCCGGCCGACACGTCCGTCCTCTCTCCAATTGCGGCATTATCCGGCATCGGGTTGCCGGATTTGCAGCTTAATTGAGCCCTACATCCGCACGATCTGCATGCGAGCTTTTGACATTCGAGCGCGGTCGGCTCCCATCGAATCGGATCGCGCTTCAATCTCTTTGATTCTGCACGTGATCCCGCAGGAAAGCCTGCGGGCCTCCGGGATCATGCGCAAGGCCATGGAGCTCAGTATGTCGATGCGTGTTCTCCTTCTGCGTTCCCGTCATCTCCGCCGGCATGATCGTCGCCGCGATTGCGCTCGAAGCCAACACCGCGGTGGCGGCGGTCGAGTGCATCACCGAGCCCAACCGCGAGCCGCCCGAGGGCAGCCATTGGTACTATCGCGTCGATCGCGCGACCGACCGCAAGTGCTGGTATCTCCGCGCGCTCATACAGGGAACACGCGCGCAGGCGCCGGCGGCCGTGACGCAACGCGCATCGACACGACCCGCCGTCGCGCCGCCAACGCGCGCGGCGCGAGCAAGCCGATGCAGCGAATCCGAGGAGGCGGCCCTGTATCTCGAATTCCTGCGCTGGAAGGAGCAGCAGAGGTCCGCGCAATAAGGCGGAGCATGATCCCGAAAAGTTGCAGACTTTTCGGACAAGATCATGCTCAAACGATAGCGCTCAGCTCCGTGACCGCCCGCGCAGCGCATCGCACTTCGCCGCGAAGGCGGCGATCGCGCCGATGGTTTCTGGCTCGGCGAGCAGCGGCGCGTGGCCCTGGTCTGCGACCACGAAGCAGATCCATGTCGGGGCGGCGCGCCCGCATCGCCGTCACCGTCGCGGTGCTCAGAATGTCGGAATTGGCGCCGTGCACGACCATCAGCGGCACCTTCGCCATGGCGTCGAATTGCGGCCACAGCGTCGGAAACGGCTTGTCCGCGGTGACGCTCTCGAGGGTGTGGTCCAGCGCGGGATCATAGGTGGCTCACGAGGCGGCCGCCTTCCTCGCGCCAGCCGCGTTTGGCCGCCGCCAGCCAATCGGCGGCGCTCAACTTGGGAAACTGGTTTCCGGAGAGGCTGCCGCAGCAATTCGGCGCCCTCCCGGTAGCTCGCGGGCTGCGGCAGCTTGCCGACATAGCCCTTGATCCTCAGCACCCCCTCGGTTTCCACCACCGGGCCGATATCGTTGAGGACGACGCCCGCGAGCAGTTCCGGCTTCAGTGGGGCGATCGTCATCGCGATCAGCCCACCCCGCGAGGTACCGACTGATGATCGCCGGCGCGGCCCCCAATGCGGCCATGACCGTCATGACATCGGCGGTTTCCACGGGGATCGAGTAATGTTGGGGATTGGGGTCGTAGTCCGATCGCCCGCGGCCGCGATAGTCCAGCGCGAGCACCCGGCGGCGGTCGGCGAGCGCCGTGGCGAGGGTTACGAAGTCATCGACGTTGCGTGAGAGCCCCGGCAGGCAGACGACCGGCAGCAGCGGCGAATGCCGATCGCCGATATTCGACCGTGTGGAGCCTCAATCCGTCCTGGGCCGTGGTGAACCGGCTTTCGCCCATGAATGCCTCCGTCATGCACCCGTCAGCTTCGTTCAAGCCTCGATCGCCGCCACCGTGAAGTCCTCGGGCGGCTCGCCGCGCAGGTGGCGTTCGCGCATCGTTGCATAGGCCGCCTCCATATGGCGTCGGAACCGGTCGATGTCGAACAGCGCGCAGGTATCGCGGCCCGCGGCGAGCTTTGCGGCAAACCCCTGGAGCATCGTCGGCTCGGTTGCGAGCTTGAGCGCGAGAGCCTCGTATTCGCCCAGCGAATCCGTCGCCAGTTCCGGCAATCCGGCGGCATGGAGCATGCTCCCGCAAATGCGCCCGGCGAAGGTCTCGCCCATGCAGGTCACGACCGGCAGCCCGGCCCGCAGCGCGTCCGTTGCCGCGCTCTGGGCATTGCAGGGCAGCGTATCGAGAAACAGGCCGGCCAGGCGATGGCGCGCCAAGTGGTCCTCATGCGCCGCCAGCCTCGGCGCGAATACGAGCCTTTCGCCGTACACGCCGCGCCGTTCGGCCTCGGCGCGAAGATTGGCCGATGCCGCCGCGTGGCCGGCCGACAGCCACAACACGCTGTCGTCCACAGTGGAGAGCAGCCGCATCCAGACGTCGAACACGTCCGGCGTGATCCTGATCGCCTGGTTGAACGCGCAGAACACGAAGCCGCGCTCCGGCAATCCTGCTTCGTGGCGGGTCGGCGTCCGTTCCGCGATGGCGCCCCTGTCGTCGGGACGGCAGGGCTCGGGCAATGTGACGACACGTTCGCAGTAGGAGGGACGCTGATCTGCCGGCACGACGAAGCGATCGGCGACGATGTAATCGATATAGTCGGCGCCGGTTGTGCCGGGGTAACCGAGCCAGCGGGCCTGGATCGGTGCCGGCCGCCACGCCAGGATGCCGGGACGGCTATCCCGGGCAATGCCCATCAGATCGACGGCGATATCGATCTCCAGCTCGCGAAGCAGCTTCGCAGTCTCGAGATCGCTCTGCCGGTCGACATTGATGAAGCGATCGAACGCGCCCTTGAGGCGGGTCCGCATCTCGCTCCCGTCGTCGGGGCCTAAGGATATGGCGGTGGTTGCAAACCGCGCGCGGTCGTGGCGCTCGATCAGCCCCGCCAGCAGGCGCGCCCCCGGGCGATCGCGAAAAGCCGATGAAATGTAGGCCACGTTGACCTTGTCGCGGCGGTACCGCTCGCCCCGCCAGACCGGCGGCGAAGCGGGGGGATGGTGCGTCGACGTGTAGGCCCGGGCACACCTGTCCTGGTCGGACGCCGTCGCGGGAATCGCCAGCAGCACCGACGGATGGGCGGCCCGGCCATCCTGCCGGATCCCGGCGAGCACGCGCTCACATTCGGCGTTCCAATCGCTCCAGTCGCACACCTGCATTCGCGCGAGCAGGCGCAAGCCCTGGGCGTATTCGGCGTCGGGCCGCATCGCCAACAGCTTCTCGTAGGCCACGACCGCGTCCGGGTGCCGGTTCTGCGCGGTCAAGACGGACGCGCGGCCGCGCCAGGCGTCCGCCAACTGCGGGTCGAGCGCGAGGGATTTATCGTAGGCCGCGAGAGCCTCGTAATGGCTCCCCTGCGCGGAGAGTATGTTTCCGAGCCTGAACCAAGCCTGCGGCAAATGGGGCTTGAGCGCGAGCGCCTTGTCGACCGCCGCGCGGGCGTCGTCGTGGCGCCTGAGCGCGAAGCACGCGACCGCGACGCCGAGCCAGGCTTCGGCATCGCCGGGCGCCAGCCGCAGCACCCTGTCATAGGAGGCGAGCGCCTCCTCGTAGCGTGCGAGGTCGGTGAGCGCGCCGGCGCGATGTCGCAGCGCGTCGGGGTCGTCAGCGACGAGCCCCAGCGCCTTGTCGCAATGCGTGAGGGCGTCGCGCGGCCGCCCGCTTTTGCGCAGGAGGGCGCCGTAGTTGGTGAGGGCCACGGTGTAATCCGGGTTGAGCGCGAGCGACCGGAGGTAGCTCTCAGTCGCCCGTTCGAGATCGCCCATCTCGAATTGAACGCGGCCCAGATCGGCATAGGCCTCCGCCGATCGCGGCTCCACCTCGAGCGCGCGGGTGATCAGGCGCACCGCTTCTCCGTAATTCCGGCGCTGGTGTTGGATGACGCCGAGCATATGCAAGGCATCGAACTGCCGACTGTCCGCTGCCAACGCCTGATTGTACAAGAGCTCGGCTTGGCCGAGATTCCCAGTTCGGTAAGCGCTCAACGCACGCTGCAAGACCTCGGCCACGTTCATGGCCCGTCGCGATCCCGGGCGGCGATAGCAAAGCCTTCCGGCGGGTCGCCGCGCTGGTGTCGTTGGTGCATCGTGACGTAGGCAGCCTCGATGCCGCGACAGAAGCGGGCGGTGTCGAACAGCGCGTGGGTCCGGCGATGCACGGCGAGCTTTGCCTTCAATGCGCCGAGCAGGACCGGCTCGGAGGCGAGTTCCACCGCGAGCGTTTCGTATTCGTCGAGTGACGTCGTCACCAGTTCGGGCAAGCCGATCGCATGGAGCAGGCTTGCCGCGACGCGCCCGGCAAACGCCGAGCCCAGGCAGGTGAGAAGCGGAAGTCCCGCCCACAGCGCATCGCTCGCCGTGGTGTGGGCGCCGTAGGGCAGGGTGTCCAGGAAGAGGTCCGCAAGGGCGTGACGGGCGAGATGCCGGTCGGGCGGCAAGCGGTCGGCGAACACGATGCGGTCCGGCGCAATGCCGCGCCGTTCGGCCTCCGCGCGCAGGTTGCGGCGGGCGGCCGGATGGTCCGCGAGCTGCCACAGCACGCTGCCTTCGATCCGCCCGAGCAGACGCATCCAGACGTCGAATACCTCGGGCATGATCTTGAAGGTGTGGTTGAAGGAGCAGAACACGAAGCCCTGGGCAGGCAATCCGGCCTCGATGCGTGTCGGCGCCGCCGTCCCGATGGTCCTCTTGTCGTCGTTGCACTGGTAGCAATCGGGCAGGTAGACGATCTCTTCCGCGTAGTAGCGGCGCTGGTCCGGCGGGATGACCCAGCGGTCGGCGATGATGTAGTCGATGAAGTCGGCGCCCATGGTGCCGGGATAGCCGAGATAGCTGACCTGCAGGGGCGCCGGGCGGGACACCAGTATGCCGGGCCGGCAGTCCCCGGTGAACCCCTTCAGGTCGACCGCAATGTCGACCTCGAGCTCGCGGATGCGCCTGCCCGCTTCGAGGTCGCTGCAGCCGCGGACGTCGACGAAGCGGTCGAACGCGCCCCGGATGCGGCGCTGCGTCTCGCTGTCGTCGTCGGGGCCGAACGAGATGGCGATGGTCTCGAACCGGTTGCGGTCGTGGTGCTCGATCAGTCCCGCCATTAGGTGGGAGGTCGCATGCTCGTGGAAATCGGCCGAGACATAGGCGAGCCGGATGCGCTCATGGTCGTAGCGGGGCGATGCGCTCCACGTGATAGAGCCGCGCGGGAATTCGAGCGCGACCCGGGCCTTTGCGCACAGCAGCTGCTCGTTCGGCGAGGTCAGGGTCAGAAGGCTGTGAAACGGCAGCGTCACGGCCTTCGCCTGCACTATCTGGTCACGCAGCACCGCAATGTCCTCAGGCAGGCCGTCCCAGTCGCACAGGTTCAATTTCACATAGGCGAGGTAGCCCCGGGCGAAGTCGGCGTCCGGCGCCACGGCGAGAAGCTTGCGGATGACCCCCAGCGCCTCCTCGAAGCGCTTGCGGCTGACCAGCAGCTTGGCGACGCTGAGCCAGCCGGGCGCATATTGGGGATCGGCGGACAGGCATTTATCGAAGCTCGCGAACGCTTCGTCGTCGCGTCCGAGGGTGGCGAGCAGGTTGCCGCGGCGGTCGAGGAGGTCCGGTACGTTCGGGGCACTGCGCAGCGCGCGGTCGTAGCTCGCCAGCGCCTCGTCGTTGCGGCCGAGCATCGCGAGGAGATTGCCGCGGTTGCGGAGCGTGTCCGCGGCATCGGGCGTGATGGCAAGGCTCGCATCATAGCTTGCCAGCGCCTCGTCGTGGCGGTCGAGCGCGGCCAGCAGGTTGCCGCGGTTGTTGAGCGTATCGGCAGCGTTCGGAGTGATGGCGAGACAGCTCTCATAGCTCGCCAGCGCCTCGTCGTGGCGGTCGAGCTTGGCCAGGATCACGCCGCGGCTGTTCATGGCGTCGGCGAAGCGCGGGACCAGCGCGATGCATTTGTCGTACGCCGCTAGCGCCTCGCCGAGACGGCCTGCGTCCGTCAGGAGCTTTGCCTGGTTGTACAGCGCCTCCGGGAAATTCGGTTCCAGCGCCAGCGCGCGCGTGAGGAATTCGAGCGCACGGTCGGCCCGGCCGAGCGCGATCTGGTTGTTGCCGCGGTTGGCCCAGATCTCGGCGGCGGCGGGAGCGAGTTCCGTCGCCTTGGCGAACTGACGCTCGGCCTCCTCGAAATTGCGCTCCTGCATCTGGGTGAGCGCGAGGAGGAACAGCGCGGTGACGTTGCGGCCGTTCCGGCGCAGCGCGGCCCGGCAGGCCTGTGCGGCGCCGGCCGCGTTCCCCGCCTTGAACAGCGCGATCGCCTTTTCGATGTCCGCGCCGCCGACGCTCTGCATTTCCGACATTCCCCGCCGCGGCTCTGGTCGCGAGTCGCGCTGACGGGGCGTTATTGCACGGGTGAAAATCGGAGCCAACAGCTCGGCACACACTTTGCTGTCACTCGCCCGGCTTGACCGGGCGATCCGGGAGACACCGACTGGGCGTACTGGATTGCACGGTCGAGCCGGGCGATGACGCCAAGAGGGGCGACGCGATCGGAAGATGCTTCTAGTTTGCGGTTCCGGCCCCGCGGCGCAGGTCCGCCTCGATCAGAAGGCGCGTGCCGCCGCCGAACCGCGTGCGGTAGACCTGCACGTTTTCGATGATGCGCTGGACGTAATTGCGGGTCTCCGAGAACGGAATGCGCTCGACCCAGTCGACCGGATCGACATTGGGATCGCGCGGGATCGCCGTAGCGCTCGACCCATTCCTTGACCCGGCCGCGGCCGGCATTGTAGCCCGCAAAGGCCATGATGTAGGAGCCGTTGATAGGCGGCGATGTCGTCGCCGAGCTCGGCCGCGCCGATCTGCATGTTGTAGACGTTGTCGTGCAGCAGGCGCTTCTGGTCGTAGCGTCACGTTGAATTTCTTCGCGACGTAGCGGCCGGCGTCGGGCGTCACCTGCATGAAGCCGAGCGCATTGGCGCTCGACACGTCCCGCGGATTGAACGCGCTTTCCTGGCGCGCGATCGAATAGACCACCGCCGGCTCGACCTCGGGTCCGATCGACGAATAGCGCGGCAGCCCGAAGGTCGGGAAGGCGTAGTGGTCGAACGGCTGGCCGCGGCCGAGCGCCCCCTTGCCGATCAGCAGGGCGCAGCGCGCATCGTCATGCTTGGCCGTGAGCTCGGCGAGCGCCGCCAGCGTCGCCGAGGTCCGTATCCGCGCTCGGCGAGGTCCGCCACGATCGGGATGACGAGATCGCGCTCGTTGATGGCGTAGAGAATTTCGGTGGCGCGCACGACCTCGTTGCGTGCCAGCGCGGCGCGCTTCTCCGCCGACGGCACCGGCGGCGACGCCAGCGCGATCTCGGGAAGGCCGAGCCTGGCGCGGGCCAGCTGGCCGTAATAGGCGGTGCTGTAGCGCGCCGCCTGCTCGTAGTGGGCGCGCGCCTCCTGCGTCTTGTTCATCGCCTCGGCGGCGCGGCCGCGCCAATAGCCGGCGCGCGCCAGCGAGATCGGGTTGGAGATGCCGGTGCCGATGCGGGCGAAGTGCTGGGCGGCGGCGGCGGGATCCTTGAGGAAGCGAAGCGCGATCCAGCCGGCCGTGAACTCGTGCTCGACCCGGTAGTTTTCCTTGGTCGGCGGGGCGGCGTCGCGGGCCACCTGATAGGCGGCCGACGGGCTCGCCGATGTCGAGCAGCTTGCGCGCGATCAGCCGGCGCTCGACCCACCACTCGTCGGGATCGTGAATCTGGGCGACGTCGCGCGGCGCCGCCAGCATCAGCTCGGCGGCCTCGGCGATCTTGTCGGCGCGGCGCAGCAGCTGAATGCGGCTGAACAGGACTCCGGCGATCCTGATTGCGCGCTCGACGGCAGGGCCTCGAGCAGCGCCTTGGCGTTGGACGCCTTCTCGTTGACCGCGACGCGCGCCTTCGCGATCGCCGGCTCGACGCCGCCGAGCCGATGGGCGGCGCGCAGGGCGGTCTCGTTGTCGTTGGCATAGAGCCGGCGCTCCATGCGAGCCTTGTCGTCGGACCGGGTGATGAGGTCGCCGAAGGTGTCGAGAATCTGTTCCTCGGCGTCGCTCGGCAGCGGTTCGCTCCGCCAGGCGTCGCGGACGAGCGCCTGGGCGCCGGCGCGGTCGCCTCTGGGCGAGCAGCGCGCGGCCGAGCGCGAAGCGTCCCTTGCCCGACATCGGCTTGTCGCCCGTAAAGCCGCGGATGGTCGCGAGATCGGCCCGCTCCTGCCACAGCATGGCCTCGGCCCGCTTGCGGAACATCCCGATGCTGGGCCAGCTCGGATTGGCGGCGATGAAAGCCTGGAAACGGGCAAAATCGGCGCCGTTCTCGTCGCTGCGAAGGATCGCCCATTCGACCAGCTTGCGGGCGAGCGGATCGGAGATCCGTTGCTGCACGTCGGTGGCGTCTTTCGGCTTGGCCGCGGCGGGTAAAGGTCGATGGCTTCACGCACCGCCGCGAGGTCGGCGGCGGAGGCGGTCACGGCGGGCGTAGGGTCCGGACGTGCAGCGGCGCGAACCCGCCGGCGCGAGCGAGGCGAGCATGGCGCCGCCGGCTGGTCTGATGGCCCGCCACGACATGGGGGCGCGGGCGCGGCAGAGGGACGTGCTTTGCCGGCGGTAGCCGCAGCCGTCTGGTGGGACGCTTTCTTGGACGTCTCGGCGGCCGCCATGGCGCCCGAAGTCAGCGCCAACGACGCCGGCAACCGCGCAAATCGCGAGTCCGTTTCCACAACGTTGCCGGATCAAGTGTCCCCCGTCCGGATAGATCTCCCCACTACCCTTGGTCCGCATAAGGTTAAGGAAAGCCTAACCGTTGAATCGTGGCAATGGTTCGGCAGCGCTGAGGCGGAACGGCAGACGGAGGGCTTTAATCGCCGGGCCGGAATGGCTATCAATACGCGGGGAACGCGCAGCGCGCGCAGATTCCCAATCTTCCAGGAGCGTATCATGGGCGCCAAGACGGGCTTTCGGGGATCATTCACCGCTCTGGTCACCCCGTTCAAGAACGGCTCGCGTCGACGAGAAGGCGTTCCGCGGCCTGGTCGAATGGCAGATCGGGGAGGGCACCAATGGCCTGGTTCCGGTCGGAACCACCGGCGAAAGCCCGACGCTGTCCCATGACGAGCACAAGCAGGTGGTCGAGTGGTGCATCGACCAGGCCAAGCGGCGCGTGCCCGTCATCGCCGGCGCCGGGTCGAACTCGACCCGGGAGGCGATCGAACTGGCCGCGGCATGCCGAACAGGCCGGCGCCGACGCGGTGCTGGTGGTGACTCCCTATTACAACAAGCCGACCCAGGAAGGGCTCTACCAGCACTTCAAGGCGATCAACGACGCGATCGGGATTCCCGATCATCATCTACAATATCCCGGCGCGTTCGGTGATCGACATGTCGGTCGACACCATGAAGCGGCTCTACGAGCTCAAGAACATCGCCGGGGTCAAGGACGCCACCGCCAACATGGTGCGGGTGTCCCAGCAGCGCGCCGAGCTCGGGCCGGAGTTCAACCAGCTCTCCGGCGAGGACGCCACCGCGCTCGGCTTCATGGCCCATGGCGGCCACGGCTGCATCTCCGTGACTTCGAACGTGGCGCCGCGGCTGTGCGCCGAGTTCCAGGGCGCCTGCCTGCGCGGCGACTATGCCGCCGCGCTCAAGCTGCAGGACAAGCTGATGCCGCTGCATCAGAACCTGTTCGTCGAGACCAACCCGTCGCCGGCCAAATACGCGCTTTCGGTGCTCGGCAAGTGCGCCGACACCGTGCGCCTGCCGATGGTCACGCTGTCGGACAAGTCGAAGACGGCGGTCCGCGACGCCATGGTGCATGCGGGATTGGTCAATTAGGGGCAACGTCGGTCCGACCGCGCCGGGCGGAAACCGTCGCCGCGCTTGATGCGCTTGATGCTCTTGTGGCGGGGAATCGTCGATCGATTCCACCGCAACGCCAATTGATTGAAACCACGGCATTCCGGGAGGACGCGCGATGCTCGAAGACTTCAAGAAATTCGCCATGCGCGGCAATGTCATCGATCTCGCCGTCGGGCGTGATCATCGGCGCTGCGTTCGGCAGCATCGTGAGTTCGCTGGTGGGCGATGTCATCATGCCCATCATCGGCGCGGTCACCGGCGGCCTCGACTTTTCGAACTATTTCCTGCCATTGTCCTCCAAGGTCACGGCAGACTCGCTGGCAGAGGCAAAAAAGCAAGGCGCTGTATTGGCTTGGGGAAGTTTCATCACAATCGTGATCAACTTCCTCATCATTGCCTTCGTGCTGTTCCTCGCGATCAAGGGGCTCTCCACGCTGCAGAAGCAGGAAGCCGCAAAGCCCGCCGAGCCGCCCAAGCCGTCGCGCGAGGCCGAACTGCTCACCGAGATACGCGACCTCCTGAAAAAGAGCTGAGGCGCCAGACAATATCCAAATGGCAGAAAAGAAACCACGCCCCTTCAAGATCATCGCCGAAAACCGCAAGGCCCGTTTCAACTACGAGATCGGCGAGGTGGTGGAGGCCGGCATCGCGCTGACCGGCACCGAGGTGAAATCGCTGCGCCTGGGCAAGGCGACCATCGCCGAATCCTATGCCGATGCGAGGGGCGGCGAAATCTGGCTGGTCAATTCCAACATCCCCGAATACCTCCAGGCGAGCCGTTTCAACCACGCGCCGAAGCGCCCGCGCAAGCTGCTGCTGCACCGTCGCCAGATCGACAAGCTCGCGGCCGCGGTCGACCGCGAGGGCATGACCATCGTACCGCTCAAGATATTCTTCAACGACAAGGGGCGCGCCAAGATCGAGATCGCGCTCGGCCGCGGCAAGAAGCTCCACGACAAGCGCGAGACCGAAAAGAAGCGCAGCTGGGAGCGCGAACGCGGCCGCCTGATGCGGATCAAGGGATGAGGCGCTGCACGATGAGGCACTGGACGATGACGCACAAGACCTGGGGACGATCATGGCGTTGCCGGTGAAGCTCGACCATTGCGTGATCCATATCTCCGATTGGGAGCGCTCGAACGCGTTCTATCGCGACGTCATCGGCGCGCAGGTGGTGCCGCGCGGCGCCGGCTTCGCCTACCGGTTCGGCGATATGCCAGCTCAATTGCCACGGCCCGGGCGTCAAGGGCCAGCCGGTGGCGCGGCTCCCGGTGCAGCCCGGCAACAGCGACGTCTGCTTCGAATGGAACGGACCGATCGCCGACGCCATCGCCCATCTCGCCCGCTGCAAGGTCGCGATCGAGCTCGGACCGGTGGAGCGCAACGGCGCCAAGGGGAAGGGCACCAGCGTGTATTTTCGCGATCCCGACGGTTCGCTGATGGAATTCATGTCGTATCGATGAGGGCCCGACGGATGAGCACACCCCACAATCCCAACATCCTGCCCGCCGATCTTCCGGTGCCGCAGGACGACGGCGCGGCGCGCCATCTCGAAGGCTTCAAGCTGCCATCCCTGGCATTGCCGGCGACCGACGGCAGCGAGGTCGATCTCGCGGCGCTGCCGGGCCGCACCGTCGTCTACATCTATCCGCGGACCGGACGGCCGGGGCAGCCGCTTCCCGACGGCTGGGACGCCATCCCCGGAGCGCGCGGCTGCACCCCGCAGTCCTGTTCGTTTCGCGATCATTTCGCCGAATTGAAGGCGCTCGGCGTGTCCCATCTCTTTGGCATGTCGACCCAGGACACCGACTACCAGCGCGAAGCGGTGGAGCGCCTGCACCTGCCGTTCGCGATCCTCTCCGACGCCGGGCTGCGGTTCACCCGGGCGCTGCGCCTGCCGACCTTCACGGTCGACGGCATGACGCTGCACAAGCGCATGGTGCTGGTCATCGATGACGGCGTCATCGCGAAGGTGTTCTATCCGGTGTTTCCGCCCGATCAGAGCGCGGGCGTGGTCGCGGCGTGGCTGCGCGCATCGAGATAGGCGCGCACCGCCGCAAACACCTTGCGGAACATCTCGGTGGTCAGCACGCCGGTGTTGGTGTTGTAGCGGGAGCAATGATAGCTGTCGAAAACGGTGAGCGTCGTCCACGTCATGGGTCGCGCCGTGGCCGAATTTCAGCGCCGAGACGCCGCTGGCCCAGCGCGACCGCGGTGGTGTCGTGGGCGATCCGGCCGAGCGCGACGATCGCCGCGAGGTTCGGCATCCCCGCCATGGTCGCGCGCAGGAAATCGCGGCAGTGCGCGATTTCCTCGCCGTTCGGCTTGTTCTCCGGCGGCACGCAGCGCACCCCATTGGTGATGCGCGCATCGCGCAGTTCAAGGCCGTCGTCCGGCCGTGCCGCATAGGTGCCGGTCGCGAAGCCGTATGCGAGCAGAGTCCGGTAGAGCAGGTCGCCCGCATAGTCGCCGGTGAAGGGGCGTCCGGTGCGGTTGGCGCCCTGCAGTCCCGGCGCCAGGCCGACGATCAGGAGCCGCGCCTCGACCGGACCGAATGACGGCACCGGGGCATTGAACCAGTCCGGCTGCTTGCGTCCGCCACGCTTCGCGAAACGCGACGAGACGCGGGCACCGTGGACAGTCACGGCCGGCGTCGGAGCTATCGCGCCATGGCTGCTGGGTTCGGTGAGCTCGGTCGGCGCCGAAGCTCAATCCTCTTCGAAATCGTCGTCGTCGGCCACCGTGCTGACCGGGGCCCGCGGCGGCGCTGCGCTGCGCTGCAGGAACTGCGGCGTGTGCTGGCGCGGCTCGCCCCTGGGCTCGCGCGGTTCGCGGGGCGCACGGTCACCGCGGTCGCCGGGGTCGCGGCCGATTTTCGACTGCAGCTCGGCGATGTCCAGGAACACGTCGGCCTGGCGCCTCAACTCGTCCGCCACCATGGGCGGCTGGGTCGAGACCGTCGAAGCGACGGTGACGCGCACGCCGCGCCGCTGCACCGCCTCGACCAGGGAGCGAAAATCGCCGTCCCCGGAGAACAGCACCATGTGGTCGATTTGCCCGGCGATCTCCATGGCATTGACCGCGAGCTCGATGTCCATGTTGCCTTTGACCTTGCGGCGGCCGGTCTGATCGACGAATTCCTTGGTCGCCTTGGTCACGACCGTATAGCCATTGTAGTCGAGCCAGTCGATCAAGGGTCGGATCGATGAATACTCCTGATCTTCCACCACCGCGGTGTAGTAGAACGCGCGCAGAAGATAGCCGCGCGACTGGAACTCGCGCAGCAGTCGCTTGTAATCGATGTCGAATCCAAGCGATTTTGCGGTCGCGTAAAGATTGGCGCCGTCAATGAACAGCGCAGTCTTCTCACCAGGTACAGACATTGGAGGTTCTCTTCCGATAGCGTTGGCAATCTGGTCAGAGCGGCCAAAATGCCGGGCAAAGCAAAATTAGGCAGTCCTCAAGGTTCGAGAACAGGGGCTGCGACACGAAATGCTCTGTGGCGTGACCCGCGCCGCGGCAGAGAAAATCGCGGCCGACCGCCCTCGATCATACTTGAGCTAACAGAGCTTTGTGCCTTCGCCAAGCCGAATTTGTGGCGATGGGGCCGCATCCCCTAATTTTATTCTTGCGCTGCATTGCGGTAATCTATAGTCAAACCGGCAAATCATCAAGCGTTCAGCAGCGTAAATCGCGCAGCGAAGGAGTGCCGAGCTCATGGCCCGCGTCACCGTCGAAGACTGCATCGACAAGGTCGAAAACCGTTTCGAGCTCGTGCTGCTCGCCAGCCATCGCGCCCGGATGGTTTCCTCCGGCGCCCAGATCACCATCGACCGCGACAACGACAAGAACCCGGTGGTGGCGCTGCGCGAAATCGCCGACGCCGCCATCTCGCCCGGCGATCTCAAGGAAGACCTGATCCACGCCCTGCAGAAATACGTCGAGGTCGACGAGCCCGAGCCGGAGACCGTGCCGCTGATCTCCGGCGCCGGCGGCATCGAGGCCGACGACACCGAAGTCACCGTGGACCGCATGACCGAGGAAGAACTGCTCAAGGGCCTCGAGGGCCTGGCGCCTCCGGAAGAGCGGCCCGAGCCGGCCGAGCCGGACGACGACGAATAACTCGAGCATTGCTTCTGTTTGCGAGCAGGCGGCCCGGAAAATCCGGGCCGTTGCTGTTTCTCTTTCGACGCGCGCCGTGCGCGCTGATCAGCATCTGTCTTAACGCTTGCTGAAGAACGCCTTTGCCATGATATCCTGAATGCGGCCGTCGCGCGTCGTTGCGCGCGGCAGGGTATTGGCATGGCGAGAACGTCGACAGATCTGCCGCGGATGGAGACGCAGGGCAAGGCCCGCAACCGGCTCGCGCGCGAGCGGTCGGCGCCGAGCCTGGTGCCCGGCTCCGAGCCGGCGCCGAAGGCCGCCAAGCCGATGATGCGGCAATACGATCTCGTCGAGCGGGTGCGCAAATACAACCCCAATACCGACGAGAACCTTCTCAACCGCGCCTATGTCTACGCCATGAAGGCCCATGGCGAGCAGAAGCGCGCCTCCGGCGATCCGTATTTTTCCCATCCGCTCGAAGTCGCCGCGATCCTCACCGACCACAAGCTCGACGATGCCACCATCGTCGCCGCGCTGCTGCACGACACCATCGAGGACACCGAGACCACCCGCGCCGAGATCGACCAGCTGTTCGGCAAGGATATCGGCCACCTGGTCGAAGGCCTCACCAAGCTCAAGCGGCTCGACCTCGTCTCGCGCGAGGCGAAGCAGGCGGAGAACCTGCGCAAGCTGCTGCTGGCGATCGCCGAGGACGTGCGCGTGCTCCTGGTCAAGCTCGCCGACCGCCTGCACAACATGCGCACCATCGAGCATATGCCGGCGGAAGCGCGGCGCCGCGTCGCCGAGGAGACGATCGACATCTATGCGCCGCTCGCCGGCCGCATCGGCATGTACGAGATGCGCGAGGAGCTCGAAAGCCTGGCGTTTCGCGAGCTCAATCCGGAGGCCCACAAGGTCATCAGCGAGCGGCTGGACGCGCTCGCCGAGCGGCATGTCGGCTTGATCGCGGAGATCGAGGAGCAACTCGTCCGCAAGCTCGCCAACCGGGGCATCGAGGCGCGGGTGCGGGGCCGGCGCAAGCGCGCCTATTCGATCTGGCGCAAGATGGAGCGCAAGGCGGTCGGCTTCGAGCAGCTGTCCGACATCTTCGGCTTTCGGGTGATCGTGAAGAGCGTGCCGGAATGCTACCAGGCGCTCGGCGTCGTCCACACCACCTGGCCGGTGGTGCCGGGACGCTTCAAGGACTACGTCTCGACGCCCAAGCAGAACGACTACCGCTCGATCCACACCACCGTGATCGGCCCGGGCAACCAGCGCGTCGAGCTGCAGATCCGCACCGAGGAGATGGACGAGATCGCCGAATACGGCATCGCCGCCCATGTGCTCTACAAGGACGATGCGGGCTCGCCGACCGAGCTGCTGTCGCGGGAATCCAACGCCTATGCGTGGCTGCGCCGCACCATCGAGCTGCTCGCCGAAGGCTCCAACCCGGAGGAATTCCTCGAGCACACCAAGCTCGAGCTGTTCCAGGACCAGGTGTTCTGCTTCACCCCCAAGGGCAAGCTGATCGCGCTGCCGCGCAAGGCGACGCACGATCGACTTCGCCTATGCGGTGCACACCGATGTCGGCAACCGGGCGGTCGGCTGCAAGATCAACGGCAAGATCGCGCCGCTGGTGTCGGAGCTGCAGAACGGCGACGAGGTCGAGGTGCTCACCTCCAAGGCCCAGCTCGCGCCGCCGGCGGCGTGGGAGTCCCTCGTCGTCACCGGCAAGGCGCGCGCCGCGATCCGCCGCGCCACCCGGCACGCGGTCCGCGTCCAGTATGCCGAGCTCGGCCGGCGCATCGTCGAGCGCATGTGCCGGCTCGCCAAGCGCGACTATTCCGACGACCGCCTGATCGGCGCGCTGCCGCGCCTCGCCCGCCATTCCATCGACGACGTCTTCGCGGCGGTCGGCCGCGGCGAGATGAAGGCGTCCGACGTGGTGCGCGCCATGTATCCCGACTACAAGGAGGAGCGCGCGGCCGCGATCGGGCCGCGCAAGCCGGAGCCCGGCTGGTTCGGCTTCGGCAGCAAGGCGGTGAAATTCAAGCTGCCGGAGGGCGAGGACAAGGGCACCGCCATTCCGATCCGCGGCATCAACAGCGATCTGCCGGTGCGCTTCGCCCCGGACGGCGGCGCCGTGCCGGGCGACCGCATCGTCGGCATCATGACGCCGGGCGAGGGGATCACGATCTATCCGATCCAGTCCTCGGCCCTGAAGGACTTCGAGGACACCCCGGAGCGCTGGCTCGACGTGCGCTGGGACGTGGACGGCGCCACGCCGCAGCGGTTTCCCGCCCGCATCGCCGTGCAGTCCGTGAACGAGCCGGGTTCGCTGGCGCAGATCGCCCGGGTGATCGCCGAGCATGACGGCAACATCGACAACATCCGAATGAGCCGCCGCGCGCCGGATTTCACCTCGATCACCATCGATCTCGAGGTCTACGACCTCAAGCACCTCACCGCCATCATCGCCCAATTGCGCGCCAAGCCCATGGTCGCCAAGGCCGAACGGGTCAACGGCTAGCGGCATGAGCGCGGCCCCGCATCTGCGCCTCGGCGTCAACATCGATCACGTCGCCACCGTGAGGAATGCGCGCGGCGGCCGCCATCCCGATCCGCTGCGGGCGGCCGAGCTCGCCGTCGCCGCCGGCGCCGACGGCATCACCGCGCATCTGCGCGAGGACCGCCGCCACATCGGCGACGCCGATATCGCCGGGCTCAAGGCGCGCATCGCCAAGCCCCTCAACCTCGAAATGGCGGCGACGCGCGAAATGGTGGAGATCGCGACGCGGGTCCGACCCCACGCCGCCTGCATCGTTCCGGAGCGGCGCGAGGAGCGCACCACCGAGGGCGGGCTCGACGCCGCCGGACAGCATCAACACGTTGCGTCCCCGTGGTGGACGAGCTGCGCGGCGCCGCCATCCGGGTGTCGCTCTTCATCGCGCCGGAGGCGCGACAGATCGAAGCGGCGGCCGCGCTCGGCGCTGCCGGTGATCGAGATTCACACCGGCGCCTGGTGCGAGGCGGTCCTCGGCGGGGAGCGCGAGCGGGCAGCCGCGGAATTCGACCGCATCCGCGCCGGCGCGGCGCTCGCCCATCGGCCTCGGGCTCGAAGTCCATGCCGGCCACGGCCTCGACTACCTGACCGCGGAGGCGATCGCCGGCGTCGCCGAGATCGTCGAACTCAACATCGGGCATTTCCTGATCGGCGAGGCCATCATGGGCGGCATCGAGGCAGGCGGTGCAGCGGATGCGTGCGGTAATGGACCGCGGCCGGGCCAAGCTGGAACATCTTGCGTGATCATCGGGATCGGCACAGATCTGGTCGACATCCGCCGCATCGCGCAGACCATCGAGCGGCACGGCGATCGATTCCTGCAGCGCGTCTTCACCGAGACCGAATGTGCGCTGGCGGAGCGGCGCGCCAACCGGGTCGAGACCTATGCAAAACGCTTCGCCGCCAAGGAGGCCTGCGCCAAGGCGCTGGGAACGGGCTTTCGGGCCGGCGTGTTCTTCCGCGACCTCGGTGTCGTCAATCTGTCATCGGGACGGCCGACCATGGCGCTGACCGGCGGGGCGGCGCGCCGGCTCGCCGCGATCACCCCGGCGGGGCACTCCGCCCGAATCGATCTCGCCATCACCGACGAATGGCCGATGGCGCAGGCTTTCGTGGTCATTTCGGCTGCGCAGGGCCAGCATGGCTGAACCCGGAGAGTTGATTGCGCGTCGTCGCGCAAGCGTTTACAAAGTGGTCGGATTCCCGGCTTTTTGCAGTTCACGGCCGCCTCCCTGCGGGTGCTCTTAAGGTGCGGTAATTCAATGGTTTTTGCTGAGAAAACGTTGGGTCATTGAGCGGACTTGCGGGCAGGCCGGACGCCCGTCGGAACCGGGGGCGGATCCGTTCCGGGTGCGACAGACGAAAGACGAGAGGCCGATGAGCGTGTCCAGTGAAGAAAAGCGCAAAGAAGGTGGCATCGTCGAGACGGTCCGCGTCATCGTTCATGCCCTCATCATTGCGCTGGTGATCCGCACCTTCCTGTTCCAGCCCTTCAACATCCCGTCGGGATCGATGATGGATACGCTGTTGATCGGGGACTACCTGTTCGTCTCCAAATACAGCTATGGCTACAGCCACTATTCGCTGCCGCTGTCGCCGCCGCTGTTCACCGGGCGCATCTTCGGCCACGAGCCGGCGCGCGGCGACGTCGTGGTGTTCCGCCTGCCGAAGGACGATTCCACCGATTACATCAAGCGCGTCATCGGGCTGCCGGGCGACCGCATCCAGATGATCGACGGCCTGCTCCACATCAACGGCACCCCGGTCAAGCGCGAGCGCATCTCCGATTTCATCGACGACGAGAATGGCGGCTCCCAGCGCGTCAAGCGGTGGCGCGAGACGCTGCCCAACGGCGTGAGCTACGAGACGCTCGACCTCCAGGACAACGGGTTCCTCGACAACACCCAGGTCTACAACGTGCCGCCCGGCCACTTACTTCATGATGGGCGACAACCGCGACAACTCGACCGACAGCCGCGTGCTCAGCCAGGTCGGCTATGTCCCGTTCGAAAATCTCGTCGGCCGCGCCCAGATCATCTTCTTTTCCATCGGTGACGGGGAGGCCGCCTGGCACATCTGGAGCTGGCCGTGGTCGGTGCGGTGGAACCGGCTGTTCACGATCGTGCGATGAGCCGCAGGTCGGCATCCGGCAGGCGTGAACTCGAACAGAAGACCGGCTATGCGTTTGCCGACAAGATCGCTGCTGGACGGCGCGCTGACCCATATTTCGGCGCTCAGCGGCAAGAACCGGGTCGGCAGCTACCAGCGCCTCGAATTTCTCGGCGACCACGTGCTCGGCCTCGTCGTGTCCGATCTCCTGTTCCGCGGCTTTCCCAATGCCGACGAGGGCGAGCTGTCGCGCCGGCTCGCCGATCTCGTGCGCAAGGAAACCTGCGCGGACGTCGCCCGCAGCATCGACCTCGGCGCCGCCATCAAGCTCGGCGTCTCCGAAGCCAATGCGGGCGGGCGGCAGCGGATCGCGATCCTGGCCGATGTCTGCGAGGCCCTGATCGGGGCGGTGTTTCTCGACGGCGGCTACCAGTCCGCGGTGGCCGTGGTCGAGCAGTTGTGGGGCGAACGCCTGCGCACGCCGGCAAGCCCGGTGCGCGATCCCAAGACCGCGCTGCAGGAATGGGCCCAGGCGCGCGGGCTGCCGACGCCGTCCTACCGCGAGATCGCCCGCACCGGCCCGCACCACGATCCGGAATTCCGCGTCGCCGTGCTGCTGCCGGAATTGATGCCGGCCGAGGGGCTCGGCCGCTCCAAGCGCGCCGCCGAGCAGGCCGCCGCCGCCGCGCTGCTGTCCCGCGAGGGCGTGGAAGCCTCCACATGAGCGCGCCCGGATACCGGCCCGTCCGTTGCGCCCGCCGGCCGGCGCTGCGGTTTCGTCGCCATCATCGGCGCGCCGAATGTGGGCAAATCGACCCTCGTCAATGCGCTGGTCGGCGCCAAGGTCACGATCGTCAGCCCGAAGGTGCAGACGACGCGGGCGATCATGCGCGGCATCGCCATCGAGGGCGATGCGCAGCTCATTTTCGTGGATACGCCCGGCATTTTCTCGCCGCGCCGCCGGCTCGACCGCGCCATGGTCGCGACCGCCTGGAGCGGAGCCCATGACGCCGACGTCGTCGTGCTGATGATCGACGCCAAGCGCGGCCTCGACGACGAAACCACGGGCATCGCCGCGAGACTCGCCGATGTCGCGACGCCCAAGATCCTCGTCGTCAACAAGGTCGATCTGGTCGCCAAGCCGAGCCTGCTCGGCCTCGTCGCGGCCGCGAATGAAGGCGGAAAATACGCCGCCACCTTCCTGATCTCGGCGCTCTCCGGCAATGGCGTCGCCGAGGTCAAGACGCTGGCTCGCCACCCACGTGCCGGAAGGTCCGTGGCACTATCCGGAGGACCAGATTACCGACGCGCCGCTGCGCGCGCTGGCGGCGGAAATCACCCGGGAAAAGATCTATCTGCGGCTGCACCAGGAACTGCCCTACCACTCGACGGTCGAAACCGAGTCGTGGCAGGAGCGCAAGGACGGCTCGGTGCGGATCGAGCAGACGATCTACGTGGAGCGCGAAAGCCAGCGCAAGATCGTGCTCGGCAAGGGCGGCCAGGCGATCAAGTCGATCGGCGCGCAGGCGCGCAAGGAGATCGCCGAAATCCTGGAGAAGCCGGTGCATCTCTTCCTGTTCGTCAAGGTGCGCGAAGGCTGGAGCGAGGATCCCGAGCGCTACCGCGAAATGGGCCTGGAATTTCCCAAGGATTGATTTGCGGCAGTCGTGATAATTAATGAGTTCGAACTTCTCCCTCCCCTTGAAAACGGGGAGGGATGGGGAGGGGATCGCGGGCAACAGGCGCGGCGCTCGCGTCGAGTCAGCGGACCCTCACCCCGACCCTCCCCCTGAAGAACGGGGAGGGAGAAGCAGGCGATCGAGCATCAGCACGCGCGCTAACGTTGACCTTTAAGAAGTCTGGGCAAGACCGTGGAGTGGACCGATATCGGGATCGTGCTCGGCGCACGGCGTCATGGCGAGGCCAATGCCGTCGTCGAGTTGATGACGCGCGGGCATGGGCGCCATCTCGGTCTCGTGCGCGGCGGCTCCGGCTCGCGGCTCAAACCGGTGCTGCAGTCCGGCAACCGGGTGAGCGCGACCTGGCGTGCCCGCCTCGACGAGCACCTCGGCTATTACGTCGTCGAAGGCGATCGACCTGCGGGCCGCCGCATTCATGTCGTCGGCGCACGCGCTCTACGGCCTCAATCATCTCGCCGCGCTGTGCCGGCTGCTGCCGGAGCGCGATCCCCATGCGCCGGTGTTCGACCTGCTCGACGACACCATCGCCCGGCTCGGCAAGCCGGCGTCGGCGGCGGCGCTGGTCGCCCGGTTCGAGCTGCAATTGCTCGCCGAACTCGGTTTCGGTCTCGATCTCGAATCCTGCGCGGTCACGGGGAGCGCCGCCGATCTCGTCTATGTCTCGCCGAAGTCGGGACGGGCGGTGTCGCGCAGCGCCGGCGAACCGTGGCACGACCGGCTGCTGGCGCTGCCGGCCTTCCTCGGCGAGGCCGCGCCCGGCGAGCCGTCGGCGGCGGCGCTCGACGCCGGATTTGCGCTGACCGGATTCTTTCTTGCCCGCTACGTCTTCGAGCCCCGCGGCGAGCCGCTGCCCGAGGCCCGCCAGTATTTCATCGCCGCGGTGACGCGGGCGGCCGAGAACCCACCGCCACGCTCGTTCTGGGCGTGACGCCCCGCGGTTTCACGGCTGATGCTGCTTGAAGTCCCCGTCGGCGGTATCCCAATCCCTTACCAGGGCCGGTATCCCCAGGCGTGGGGCCAAACCAGCGGACGATAGTAGTAGCCGCCCGGCACGATGTTGTAGCCGACATAGGGATAAGTCTGCCACAAGCCGTAGGGCTGGCCCGGCCAATACGGGACGGGCCGCACGCAACCGCGCCAGTTGCAATAGCGAACCTGCTGGGGTTGCGCCGCATCAATGGTTGCAGCCGCGGACTGCATGCCGGCGGGGCTGCTGAAGGTCATTGCATCGGCCCGGTCGGGTAATGCGGCAGCGGCCGTGAATATCGTGCCGGCGACGGCCAGCGGCAGAGCGTATTTGGGCATGAACTCCTCCCTTATCATCGGGATCGCTTGCACTTGGACGAGAGCCGATGCCGCCCGATGCATTCCAAAGACATCGCAGAGCAACCGAAGCAGCGCAAGGTCCGGCTGCACGACAACGCCGCCGATGGGCAACCTCTGCGTGCCCACCGCCGGCGCATCATCAGGAAGAATCAGAAGCGCGATCCCGCTGAGGGATCGCGCTCCTCATCAATCAAAGCCAACCTTCATGGCCTAATCGGTTACCACCACCAGCGGCGGTAGCCCCAGCCCCAGTAAGCGGGGTAATAGCCATAGGGGTAATAACCATAGGCGTACGGGCGATAATACCCGTAATAATAGGGGCGGGGTCCCCAATAGCCGCCCCAGCATCCGCGCCAGCCGCACCAACGGACCTGCTCGGGCTGTGCAACGTCGATGGTCGCGGCAGCGTTCAGCACGCCGGACGGGGCGCTGAACGTCATGGCGTCAGCCCGATTGGGCAAGGCGACGGCAGTCGTGAAGATGGCGCCGGCGAGTGCCGCCAGCAAAGCATATTTGCGCATGAAGTCCTCCTTGATCGTCGGATCGTCGAACGATCGGGCTGTTCCCGCCCCAATTTCTTGATCCTATCACGCTCTTTTCGAAGAATTGATGGCTGGGCCGTTCAGCCGGGGTTCATCGGCAGGAAAGATTTGCGGAGTGGTAAAAGAACATGCACTTGATCTCATGTTGTTTGCACCTCTTGCATTGGGTATCGAGTCGTCATGAGTTAAAAAGTGATTCCCGACCCGTCCGACGTTCAGGAGATCGGCCTGCGCGAGGCGCTGGAGGAGCGCTACCTCGCCTATGCGCTCTCCACCATCATGCATCGGGCCTTGCCCGACGCGCGCGACGGCCTCAAGCCGGTGCACCGGCGCCTGCTCTACGCCATGCGGCTGCTGCGGCTCGACCCCGGCGCCGCCTTCAAGAAATGCGCCCGCGTCGTCGGCGACGTCATCGGCAAGTTTCACCCCCATGGCGACCAGGCCGTCTATGACGCCCTGGTGCGGCTCGCCCAGGATTTCGCCCAGCGCTATCCGCTGATCGACGGGCAGGGCAATTTCGGCAACATCGACGGCGATAATCCCGCCGCCATGCGTTACACCGAGGCGCGCCTCACCGAGGTCGCGCGCCTCCTGATCGACGGCATCGACGAGGACGCCGTCGATTTCCGGCCGACCTATGACGGCTCCGAGGACGAGCCGGTGGTGCTGCCGGGCGCCTTCCCCAACCTGCTCGCCAACGGATCGCAGGGCATCGCGGTCGGCATGGCGACCTCCATTCCCCCGCACAATGCGGCCGAGCTGTGCGATGCTGCGTTGCACCTCATCGACCATCCCAGCGCCAAGAGCCGCAACCTCCTCAAATTCGTTCGCGGCCCGGATTTCCCGACCGGCGGCATCATCGTCGATCCGCCCGCCGAAATCGCGGAGGCCTACACGACCGGACGCGGCTCGTTCCGCGTGCGTGCGCGCTGGACGCAGGAGGACGCCGGCCGCGGCACCTGGCAGGTCGTCATCACCGAGATCCCGTGGCTGGTGCAGAAGTCGCGCCTGGTCGAGAAGATCGCCGAACTGCTCAACGACAAGAAGCTGCCGCTGGTCGCCGACGTCCGCGACGAATCCGCCGAGGATCTGCGTCTCATCATCGAGCCGCGGGCGCGCACAGTCGATGCCGAGCTGATGATGGAATTGCTGTTCAAGCTCACCGAGCTCGAAAGTCGCATTCCCCTCAACATGAACGTGCTGGTGCAGGGCAAGGTGCCCAAGGTGCTCGGCCTCGCCGAGGTCCTGCGCGCCTGGCTCGACCACCGCCGCGACGTCCTGCTGCGCCGCACCAACCACCGCCTGCGCCAGATCGAAGAGCGGCTGGAGGTGCTGGGCGCCTACCTGATCGCCTATCTCAATCTCGACCGCGTCATCAAGATCATCCGCACCGAGGACGAGCCCAAGCCGGTGCTGATCCGCGCCTTCAAGCTGACCGAAGTCCAGGCCGACGCCATCCTCAACATGCGGCTGCGCAATCTGCGCAAGCTGGAAGAAATGGAGATCCGCGGCGAGGACAAGGATTTGCGCGCCGAGCGCAAGTCGCTCCGCGATCTGCTTGGGCTCGGAAACGGACCAGTGGAAGAAGATCGGCGACGAGATCAAGGCGGTGCGCACCACCTTCGGGCCGAAGACGCCGCTCGGCAAGCGCCGCAGCACGTTTGCCCAGGCGCCCGAACATGACGAAGCCGCGATCGAAGAGGCGATGGTGATCCGCGAGCCGATCACCGTGGTGGTGTCGCAGAAGGGCTGGATCCGCGCCCTCAAGGGCACCGTCACCGATCTCACCGGCGTCGCTTTCAAGGGCGATGACGGCCTGCGCTTCTCGTTCCCGGCGGAAACGACATCGAAGTGCCTGATCCTCGCCACCAACGGGCGCTTCTATACGATCGAGGCGGGAAAGCTTCCCGGCGGGCGCGGCCATGGCGAGCCGGTCCGCCTCTTCATCGATATCGAACAGGAATCCGACCTGGTGTCGGTTTTCCCGTTCGTGGGCGGGCGCAAATTCCTGGTGGCGAGCCGCGAGGGCAGGGGCTTCGTCGTCCCCGAGGACGAATGCATCGCCAACACCCGCAAGGGCAAGCAGATCCTCAACGTCACCATGCCCGACGAGGCCTGCGCCGTCTGCGTGGCCGACGGCGAGCTCGTGGCCTGCATTGGTGAGAACCGCAAGATGCTGGTTTTCCCGCTCGAGCAGGTGCCGGAGATGGTGCGCGGGCGCGGCGTGCGCCTGCAGCGCTACAAGGAGGGCGGACTATCGGACCTCAAGGCGTTCAAGGCCGAGGTCGGGCTGACCTGGACGGATTCCGCCGGCCGCCTGTTCAAGCTGTCGCTGAAGGAGTTGGCGGATTGGCGCGGCAACCGCGCCGATGCCGGGCGCTTGCCGCCGAAGGGCTTTCCGCGCTCCAACAAGTTCGAGTGAGAAACCCGGCTGAGCCGGCCGGCGGGCGCCGCTATGGGTTCGAGCGGCGGCGGCTGCGGGCCGCCACGTGATGCGCGTCTCAGGGGCGGGCGGTGCGCCACGCATTGCGCAGAGCGGGAAGCCGCCCGAGGGGGTAGCGGCGATAGATCCCGTAGTGCATCAGGAAGCGTCTGAGGAAGGCGTGCATCTCCGTTTCTCCGGGGCCGATCGAGACCGTGGAAACGGGGGAGCGGGGGCTCTGGTTCCGTCCGGTCTGCTTACTGTATTCGAGCATTAGTCTGGCCGATATGTTCTACGGTTTTACGAATTTTCACATTTGTATATTCGATATTAGGTAAACGCCGCAGTCACGCAAAAGTTCGTTGCGCTGCAATATGAAAAATCAACTGCTTGCGGCGGGTCTTTGAGGCAGTGCGTGCGCCGGGTCGACGCCGTCCCGCGTCTGAAAAGTCCCCGAATTTTCGGGATCGGGCGCGTCCGTCAGGTGTCGACGCGCAACCACCCTTCAGGAGCGAGCCGCTGCTGGGGCAGGAAGCGGCCTTTGTAGTCCATCTTGCGGGAATCCCGGACCCAGTAGCCGAGATAGACATAGGCAAGCCCCATGCGCCTTGCCCGGGCGATGTGGTCGAGGATCATGAAGGTGCCCAGCGAGCGCGGGCCGAATTCGGGCTCGTAGAACGAATAGACCATCGACAGGCCGTCCTTGAGGACGTCGGTCAGGGCGACCGCGAGCAGGTCGCCTTCGCCGCGGCCGGTGATGCCGGCATCGGGGCCGCGGCGGCGATATTCGACCAGCCGCGTCTGCACGTGGCTGTCCTCGACCATCATGGCGTAGTCGAGAACGGTCATGTCGGCCATGCCGCCGTCGTAATGGCGGGCATCGAGATAGGCCCGGAACACCGAATATTGCTCCGACGTCGGCACCCCGACCCGCATCTCGCCGATCATGTCGCTGTTGCGGTCCAGCACCCGGCGCATGTTGCGGGTGGGGCGAAATTCATCGGCGATCACGCGCACCGACACGCAGGCGCGGCAGCGCTCGCAGGCGGGCCGGTAGGCGATCGACTGGCTGCGCCGGAAGCCGCCATGGGTGAGCAGGTTGTTGAGCTCCGGCGCGCGTTCGCCCACGAGGTGCGTAAACACCTTTCGCTCCTCCTGGCCCGGCAGATAGGGGCAAGGCGAGGGCGCGGTCAGATAGAATTGCGGGGTATCGCGGGAGTGCTGGGTCAAGCGTCGGTTCCTGCAGGCGGCTTCGAGTCCGCCGTGTGCCTAGATTTGCGCGCCGGCGGGCGTTCGTCAAAGCCCATTTGCGCTCCGGGGCCGGCAGCGGCGGCATTTTTTTCGAGCCTCGCGGACCTGACGCAGCGCACCACGGAAATGCCGTCTACGGCCCATAGCGCCGCATCTCCGTCGCACGCCGTTCGGAATTGATGACCACGGTCCCCAGCAGGAAGTCGTGGAGCAGGCGACGCCGCTCGTTGAAGAACCCCACGATTACCACGAAGGGCGTGAGCGCCGAGATCGATACCCAGAACAGGATCGCATGCACCGCTCCGAGCAGGAAATAGCAGGGGCCGCCATACCAGGTCCGGATCTCGAGATCGAACGCGCGCATGCCGTAGGTGGCGGAGGCGGGACTGCCCATGGTCACGCCGTAATAGACGATGGCCCAGATCGCCGATGCCGGGCTGACCAGCCAGAACAGCAGCCAGCCGAACCCGAGCGTGAATATCCCGAACAGAAAAATGAAGATGCAGACGAGGATGATGGGGATCGTGATGATCAGAACGTCGATCACGAAGGCGAGCACGCGCCGGGTCAGAACCCCCTCGAAAAGCTCGGGGTGCGCGATGGGGTCATAGGCATGCGGTTTGACTTCGACGTCGAACCCGCTACGCGGCCGCTGGTCGGTCATGGTTGATCTCCCGGTCCAGTCGAAATGGAGGGGACATGTCGGCACCGCAAGGGCAACATGGCCGCGCAAACCAAACCCGCGCTAAGATCGAACATCGGCCACGAGTTCGATGAAATGCCAAGTCAACGAAAGTTACGCCGCCGGCAGCAACAGGGGAAGCAGGTCTCATGACGGTTACGCTCGCGGACGTGCAGACCGCCCGGCGCATGCTGGCGGGGGCGGTGCTGCGCACGCCGATGCTTCCGGCGCCGAAGCTCTCCGCCCTCACCGGCGCAACGGTGTTCGTCAAATACGAAAACCTCCAGGTGACCAACTCGTTCAAGGACCGCGGCGCCTACGTCAAACTTGCTTCGCTGTCGGCGGCCGAGCGCAGCCGCGGCGTCATCGCCATGTCCGCCGGCAACCATGCCCAGGCGGTGGCCTATCATTCCCGGCGGCTCGGCATTCCCGCCACCATCGTGATGCCGGTGACGACGCCGTTCGTGAAGGTGAAGGCCACCGAGGCCTATGGCGCCAAGGTCGTGCTCGACGGCGAGACGCTGAGCGAATGCCAGGACCGCGCCGCCGCCATTGCGCGCGACCATGGGCTCATCCCGGTCCACCCCTATGACGATCCCGCCATCATCGCCGGGCAGGGCACCGTGGCGCTCGAAATGTTCGAGGAGGTGGGCGACCTCGACATGCTCGTCGTTCCCATCGGCGGCGGCGGGCTGATTGCCGGCAACGCCATCGCCGCGCGCGGGGTAAGGCCGGAGGTGGAGATCGTCGGCGTCGAGGCCGCGCTCTATCCCTCCATGCGCAACGCCATCACCGGGTCGAACGACCCGATCGGCGGCCCGACGCTCGCCGAAGGCATTGCCGTCAAGAACGTCGGGGCGCTGACGCTGCCGGTGGTGCGCGAGCTCGTGTCCGACATCATCCTGGTCGACGAGGCCCATCTCGAGCGCGCGGTGAACGCCTATCTCACCTTGCAGAAGACCATGGCGGAAGGGGCGGGAGCGGCCGGCCTCGCGGCCATGCTCGCCTCGCCGGAGCGTTTCCGCAACCGCAAGGTCGGGCTCATCCTGTGCGGCGGCAATATCGATCCCCGCATCCTCGCCTCGATCATGGTGCGCGAGCTCGAGCGCGAGCACCGCATCGTGTCGTTCCGGCTCACCATCGCCGACCGTCCCGGCGTGCTCGGGCCGATCGCGACGCTGCTCGGCCGGCTCGGCGCCAACATTCTGGAAGTCGACCACCGCCGGCTGTTTCTCGACGTGCCGGCGAAGGGCGCCAAGCTCGACATCACCGTCGAGGCACGCGACCGCGCCCACAGCGAGGCGATCCTGCTTGCTCTGTCGGAGGGCGGCTATCAGCCCGTGCACATCACCACGGGCGATGCGATCGACTAGTCGAGCAGAGGGCTACCGCCCCCCGCCAGTCAGGAAATCGAAGAAGGACCGCGGTTCGGCCTGGGCCTGGGCCTGCTGTTCCAACTGCGGCCGCGGCCGTGGGAACGGAACCAACGAAGCGCGGGGACGGTGCGGCGGCAGCGGTATCGTCTCGGGCGCATCCGCGGGCTCGTCGCCGATCTTGTTGGTGACCTGGGCGTAGATGTCTCCCACCGCGATCCGGTCATTGATCGATGGAGACGCCACCGGCGATTGCGCCGCGGGTACCGTCGCCGGTGCCCCGACCGCCGGCGCACCCGGAAGCGACGCGAGGGCGGTCGGTGTGGAAGGAGCGGGCGCCCCCGGGGCGGCCTTTGCAGCGGCAGGGGGTACAGTGGCTATGGCCGCCCCCGGCCTGCTGCCGGGATCCGCCTGGGGCGACAGCAACTGCCGCGGGGCAACAATGGGCGAACTCGTCGCAACCCGCGAGTTTTCCACCCGCGGGGGCTGTTTCGTGGCCATGGCCGGGACTTCGTCGTCGGCGGTGGCCACCATGGTGGAACCGCTGTTGCCCAGCAGGATCGTCAGCACCAGCCAGCCGGCCATGAACGCCACGGCGACGCTGAAGCCAAGGACCAATAGCTGCGAGGCCCGTGAGGGCTGCTCATATTTGAGGCTGGTTCTCGCCATGCCGACCCCCCAAAACTCCCGCCTGACGCCCGAAAATCGTTCGGAATCATCAGCCGTTTCGTATCTTCTCTGCCACCTTCGGGGCGAAATACGTCAATACCCCATCCGCCCCTGCGCGCTTGAAGGCGACTAGGCTTTCCATCATCGCCTTGTCGCCGTCGAGCCATCCATTGCCCGCCGCTGCCATGATCATGGCATATTCCCCGGAAACTTGATACGCGAACGTGGGCATTCCGAAGGCGTCTTTGACCACCCGCAAAACGTCCAGATAGGGCATGCCGGGCTTGACCATGACGAGGTCGGCCCCTTCGGCGATGTCCGCCTCGACCTCGCGCAAGGCCTCGTCGGTGTTGGCGGGGTCCATCTGGTAGGTGCGCTTGTCCCCGGTCAGCGTTGCCGAGGAGCCGACCGCTTCGCGGAACGGCCCATAAAAGGCCGAGGCGTACTTTGCCGCATAGGCCATGATCTGGACGTCGACGCGCCCCTGAGCGTCCAGCGCGCGGCGGATGGCGCCGACCCGCCCGTCCATCATGTCGGACGGGGCGATGATGTCGCAGCCCGCCTCCGCCTCGACAATCGCCTGCTGGACCAGCACCGCGACGGTCTCGTCGTTGAGGATTTCACCGCCCCGCAGCAGGCCGTCGTGCCCGTGACTCGTATAGGGATCGAGCGCGACATCGCAGAGGATGCCGACGTCAGGCACTTCCTTCTTGATGGCGCGGATGGCGCGGCAGACGAGATTGTCCGGGTTGAGCGCCTCGGCGCCGGTCTCGTCGCGCAGGCTGGGGTCGGTATAGGGAAACAGGGCGATGCAGGGGATGTGCAGCCGCGCCGCCCGTTCCGCGTCCCGAACGGCCTCATCGATCGAAATCCGCTCCACCCCCGGCATCGACCCGACAGGGATACGGCTGCGTTCACCGTCGACCAGGAACAACGGCCAGATCAGGTCGTCGGTGGTCAGCACGTTTTCCCGCACCATCCGCCGCGCCCACTCGCATTTCCGGTTGCGGCGGTGGCGAACGGTGAGATCGAGCGGAGGAGCGCCCCGTCCGGGCGATTTAGCCTCGAGCGGGGAGAACCGAACGGCTGGTTCAAGCGGACGGCCGAACTTTATGGCCATAGAGAAGCTCCTCAGGGAGTTCTAGCCTTTTTAGCCTTAAAATTCCGGCAATTCCAGTCGGACCCGCAGGCGGTCTCGCTGGCAATCGGGAAAGTTCTGCAACCTTTCCGCGATGATGCGCCGGCCCCGCTCGAGAACCCTGCCGCGCAGAAGTTCCCAACAGGGCCGGCTGCCGGCTCTACCTCCGCGCGGAGCGCTGCCGGCCGATCATGTTGAATTGCACCTTCTGCTCGTCGCTGAGCGAATTGTAGAAGTCGTCGAGCGCGGCGCGAACGTTCTTGACCGCCTGCAGCATGGCGTCGAGCCGCTTGGAGATCGCGCTGAGGCGCGCCGGAGGGCTGGCCGGCAACGCGGCCGGGCAGGCGTTTGCCAGATCGTCCGAGGCTTTCGCCATCGCCGCCTTGAGCGCATCGAGCTTTGTCTGCTGGTCCGGAGTGGGCTGGACCGCCTTTTCGATCTGATCGCCCGGCCATCGGGTGGCGGTGTTGACCGCGCCGCAATTCGCCAGCGATCCGCGGTTTCGTGCATTCTGTTCTTCGTTGGCCGCGTTGAGCCGCGCCTTCTGCTCGTCGGTCAGGGAACTGTAGAAGCGATCCAGCGGCGGACTGACGATATCGACCGCGCGTGCCATCCCCTCGATCCGCTTCTGCATCGCATCCAGCCGCCCGCTGGGCGCGAAAGCGACGGTGGTCGGGCAGGCGTCCTTGATCGTCTGGGCCGCCCGGATGGTGGCATTGGCGAATTCATCGAGCGCTGCGCTCTGTTCGGGGGTCGGGGAAACGGCCTGCTCGATGCGGTCGATCGGCCAGCCGGCAACCTCTTTGAAGTCGTCGCCGCACATCTGGCCGATCTGGTTCGACAGGCCGGCCTGGCGGCTCTCCGTCCTTCGGCTCACCCGCGCGGACGTGGTGCCCTGGGACCGGCCGCCAGGAAGGTAGCCGGCGAGATCGTTGTAGCCATAGGGCGAAAACAGCCCGCCATAGAGGTCGCCATAGCCATAGGCCCAGAACGGGCCGCCGACGCCGAAGCCCCAGAGGATATCGTCGAAGAGGTCGTCATAGGCGTAAGGCCAGAACACCGGGCCATACCAGCCATAGCCGAAGCCAAAGCCGCCACGGAATCCACGGAAGTTGCGGTTGTGGAAGTTGTGGGCGAAGTGGGCATGGGCGAAGGCTCGGCCGGCGAAATGGGACGCATGCATCCCGTGCCTTCCGGCGAAATGACGGTGCCCGAAGCCGCGATGGGCAAAGCGGTGGCCGCCAAAGCCGCGTCCGCCGAAATGGAATCCATGCCCGCCAAAGTGGCCGCCGCCGAAATGCCCGCCACCGAAATGCCCGCCGCCCCCGCCATGCCCGCCGCCCCCGCCATGCCCGCCGCCTCCGCCTCGCGCCTGCGCATCCGTCCCGGCCGCAAAAGCCAGCACCGATGCAACCAGGATGGCGGCTATTCGAATTCGACGATGTAAAATTACACGATGTGACATGGCGATCTCCCGGGCATTTTGGATGGCGTCACCCGCGCGCAACGACGCGAATTCGCCCGACGACTTCAGCCGTCGGCGCAATGCCACGTCGCAGCGGATCATGATTCACCCACAAGCAGGACGCTTTGATGGCGATCCCGCTTCGATAAGATACTGGTGTTCAATAACGCGAAGAAGGCCGGCGGGTTCCACGCTCCGCGCGGCCCCGGCCGCCGCTTTCGGTGCCATGCCGGACAGACTCCGCTGGGCCGGATTGAGCCGAGCTTCCAGGAACGACTGAGTTTTTCCGGATCAGTTGAGCTTCAGTGTGTACGTTCGCGGGAGCCCACATTCCCGGCACTCGAACGTGTGATTTTCCTTTTCCGACACCGGATGCGGCTCGACCAATTTGATGTGCATCATCTGCCCGCATTGCGGGCAGGCGACGGATGTCGCCGTGATCGACGGCAAGGATTGCACAAGGAGGGTCATGCAATTCGCTCCCATTTTCGGGACACCCCGAGAGAGCTTGCTCCTTCGGCAAAGCGAAGTCTACAAGTCGACCGTGGTGCGACAGTAGGGACAGGCATGACTCCCGCGCGTGCCTGAGGCGGGATGATGTTTAAGAGGGCCCCGGCGGGCTAGCCAACACCGGGTTCACTTGGTCGTGCAAACTCCGCTACTCCCGCGCCCAGACCTCGCTGTAATTGGGGAACCGCCGCAGGATCGGGTCGGTATGGGTCGGTTCCAGAGCCGGGAGGACCCGTGCCAGGAGGGCGTTGAGCACCGGCGAGGTATGGCGGACATAGAGATCGATCGGGTCGAGCCTGGAGCGCAGATGCAGCTTGGGATCGTAATTGAGCCCGCTGCTGCGGAAACTCTTGTAGCCATTGGCGATCGCCCAGGTCACGACGTCGCGGAACGCGTAGTGGTAGAGGTGCAGCTTCAGGGCGAGAGTGTAGTCGAGCCCGAGATATTCCGCGTAAATGTCGTCGCCCTCGACCATGCACAGGCTGAAGGCGATGACGCGCCCCTCCTGCCGCCAGATGAAATAGCGCACCTTGTCCGGCATCCGCCGGCTGAGCTCGCACAGGAATTCACTCGTCAGCTTTTCAAATCGAAGCCTCGAGCGTTCGAACACCTGCAGATAGAGCGGGTAGACGTCGTCGATGACGGGCGCGATATCGTGTACCACCGTGAGCTCGATGGCCGGCGCCGCGGCGGCGGCGCGAAACTTGACGCGCAGATCCTGGCGCGTCTTACGCGACAACGCGCGGGCCATGTACTCGTCGAACGAGGGGTAGTCGATATTGAGCTGCGTCATCGGGTAGCTCGGCACCCGCGTGTAGCCGGTGCCGACGAAGCAGGCGAGCACGCCGCGGTACTTCGCTGGGAATTCCTTGAACACGATGAGGCGCGCCTTGAGGCCAGCGGCGTGCGCGGGGATCGACTTGGCGAGGAGTTGCGCCTGCACGTCGTGGGGCACCTCGTCGGCGCCGTCGAGATGGCCTTCGCCGGCGGCGCAGCCGATCATCAGGGTGCGCGCCGTCATGAAACGCGGCCACAGCCGCCGCAGCCCCGCAATGATCTTCTGCACCCCGGCACCCATGCCGGCGCAGAGATCCTGATCGAGCACGAAGAACGGCGCCACCGCCCGCACCTCGCCGTCGGCGTCGCGCATGGCGAAATAGCGGTAGTCGAAGCCCTGCCTTATGGTCTTCTCGACTATCTCGTAATAGCGGTGGTCCTTGCGCGCATGCGCGAAGGCCCGCGGCCATCTCCGGCACGCCGCCACTTCGGCCCCGGTCAGCACGTCGACACGCGCCGACTCGATCAAAACATCGCCGGGCTGGAAGTTCCGGGCAAGCTCGTTCATGAACAGACCCTGATTCGACCCAGCTTTGCTGTCCGGGCTCAGTAGTCGGATATCGACAATCCCCGGTCAAGCAATCTGCAGGGAGATGTTGTGGGAACCATGGCGATGCCGAGCGAGCAACCCGAAGTCCTGTTCGACCGCTGCGGAACCGCCGGCATCGTCACGCTCAACCGGCCGGCGGCACTCAATGCGGTGACGCCGGTCATGGTGCGCCTGCTTCACGCCCAGCTTGCGGAGTGGCGCGACGATCCCGCCGTCACCCGCGTCCTCGTCACCGCGGCGGGCGAGCGCGCTTTTTCCGCCGGCGGCGACCTGCGCGGAATCTACGAGGCCGCCAAGGCCGGGCGTGCCCAGGACTCGCTCGCGTTCTGGCGCGACGAATATCGGCTCAATGCGGCGATCAAGAACTATCCCAAGCCCTATGTGGCGCTGATCGACGGGATCGTGATGGGCGGGGGCGCCGGCCTGTCGGTCCACGGCTCCCATCGCGTCGCCGGCGACAGGTTCCTGTTCGCCATGCCGGAGGTCGGCATCGGTTTCTTTCCCGACGTCGGCGCGACCTGGTTCCTGCCGCGGCTGCCCGGCGAGTTCGGCGCGTATTGCGCGCTGACGGGGGAACGGCTGAAACCGGCGGACGGCGTCGCCGTCGGCGTCGCCACCCAGCGCGTCGCGTCGGCGCGGTTCGGCGAACTCATCGACGCCCTGTGCGGCGCGACGCCCGTGGATGCGCTGCTCGGCGCCTTCGCGGAGCCGGCGGGGCAGGGGGCGGTCGCCGCGCGCGGCGCCGCGATCCAACGCTTGTTCGCCGGCAAGCGCGTCGAGGATATACTTGCGCGGCTCGATTCCGAGGCGGCGTCCGCGAGCGCCGACGCGCAATGGGCCGGCGCCGTCGCCGCGACGATCCGCAGCAAGGCGCCGCTCAGCCTGAAGCTCGCGCTGGCGCAGGTGCGGCGCGGGCGCGAATGGTCGTTTGCGGACTGCATGCGCGCGGAGTGGCGCATCGTGTCGCGCGTCGCGTATGGAGAGGACTTCTATGAAGGCATTCGCGCCGTGATCATCGACAAGGACAATTCTCCGCGCTGGCGCCCGGCGAGCCTCGCCGAGGTGAGCGAGGCCGAGGTCGACCGCCATTTCGCCGCAGTCGCCGAGGAGCTTGAATTGCCATGAGTGCATTTTGATGAGCGATCCGCGCGCCGACGACGCCATCGACCACGTCCGCCCGGCCCATGTCGCGATCCTCGACTGGGCCGGCATGGGCTGGTCCGGCCGCCTCGCTCTGTTCCTGCGCGCCATGGCCTGCATCTCCATGATCAAGGGCCTCTACAGCTGGGCGCAGGTGTGCGGCATCGTCGGCGAAGAGGGCGGCTTCGAGGCCCACATCCAGTCCTGGCAGGTGACGACGGTGTTCTTCTCGGTGATCGATCTCGTCGCCGCCGTCGGCCTGTGGCTGGTGGCGCCATGGGGCGCGGTGGTGTGGCTGACGTCGACGGTGTCGCTGATGGTCGTCCACGTATTCCTGCCGCAGGTCTACGGCACCAATCTGCTGGTGATCGGATTGAACGTGTTCGCGATCACCGCCTATCTCGCGCTTGCCGTGCTGGCGGCGCGAGAACATCCGAGATGAATCCGGACAAGTGAATCCTGCCAAGTGAATCCCGCCAAGTGAATCCCGCGCGGTGAATCCGGCGAGCTTTCGCGTTCCGAACGAGTGTCGGCGAGACCTGCGCACTACGTTTGCGGTTCTCGAGCCGACACGCGCGAATGTTAAACCTCAACGGATTCGCGGTGAACGAAAGCTGGGATTTCGCAGTGAATGAAAGGTGAAGCTATTCACGCCTTGTCGACGGTCTGCACGACAGATTGCGCATCTCGTTTCCCGCCGCGGCGCGAATTAGCCCAGCAAAATCGGCCTCTTCTAGCGCATGCACGGCGCGAGCGAAGCGGCGTCGCGGAGCTCCGGTGCGGGCCCAGAGTTAACAGGTCTGCAAGGATTCATCCTCACCCATAAACCTCGTCTTCACAGTATTGTTTAAGTCGATTTTAGATCGTTCTGGGTAGATTTATCGGACAAAGCGGTGGGGAACAGGAGCCTCGCCACTCGAAAATAAAATCAGGAAGGCGTCAACCCATGAAAGCAGTCGTCAAGGCGACGGAACCCGCAGAGCGCGATCAGCGCTTCGAGCACGTCCGCCCGCTCTATCTGGAATCGCTGACGCTCGTCGAACGGCTGCATCGCCGGCTGCTCGACGTCATCAAGGACGAATTCGACCGCCGCGGTCGCGCCGACATCAACTCGGTGCAGGCGCTGCTTCTCTACAACATCGGCGACAAGGAGCTGACCGCCGGCGAGCTGCGCACGCGCGGCTACTATCTCGGCTCCAACGTGTCCTACAATCTCAAGAAGCTGGTCGAGATCGGCTTCCTGGATCACCAGCGCTCGCGGGTCGACCGCCGCTCCGTGCGCATCAAACTGACCGAGAAGGGCCGCGAGGTCCGCAACATCGTCGACGCGCTCTACCACAAGCATGTGAAAACCGTGGAGCAGGTCGGCGGCATCAATGCGGAAGAGTTCGCCACGCTCAACAAGGCGTTGCACCGCCTCGAGCGCTTCTGGACCGACCAGATCCTCTACCGGCTCTAAGTTTCCGCTCCACGCTCGGTTCCTCAGCCCCCGGCCTCAACGGTCGGGGTTTTTTTTGAGTCAGGGGGCTGCGGACGTTGTTTGGCGGCCTGAGTGGTACGCTCACGCGAAACGTCCCGGCGCCACAACATCTTGCGCCTGTGATCCCCACCACGACCAAACTTGGCGGGGAGGGGGGCGATGTGTTATCGCGGCCCCAGTTGCCCCTCTGCCGGCAACCCATCCGTCTCACAGCCGTGGCAGGTGCGGCCCTCGCGGGCGCCCGTTTGGATCTTCCGATGCAAAAACCCGTTCAGCCGACCGCCGCCATGTCGCCGCGGAACATGTTCACCGCGACCCTTGCGGAGTCCGATCCGGAGATCGCCGAGGCGGTCCGCCTCGAGCTCGGTCGCCAGCGCGACGAGATCGAGCTGATCGCGTCTGAAAACATCGTCAGCCGCGCCGTGCTCGAGGCCCAGGGCTCGGTGCTCACCAACAAGTATGCGGAGGGGCTGCCGGGGCGGCGCTACTACGGCGGCTGCCAGTTCGTCGACATCGCGGAAAATCTTGCGATCCAGCGGGTTACCAAGCTTTTCGGATGTGGATTCGCAAACGTCCAGCCGCATTCCGGGGCGTCCGCCAATGCCGCCGCCTTCATGGCGCTGATGCAGCCCGGCGACATCTTCATGGGCCTCAACCTCGCCGCCGGCGGGCATCTCTCCCACGGCTCGCCCGTCAACATGTCCGGCAAGTGGTTCAAGGTGGTGCCTTACAACGTACGCCGCGACGACCAGCGCATCGACATGGACGAGGTCGCAAGGCTCGCCCGGGAGAGCCGGCCCAAGGTGATCATCGCCGGCGGCTCGGCCTATCCGCGCATCATCGACTTCAAGCGTTTCCGCGAGATCGCCGACGAGGTCGGCGCCATTCTCATGGTGGACATGGCGCATTTTGCGGGGCTCGTCGCCGGCGGCGCGCATCCGAGCCCATTTCCGCATGCCCAGGTCGTGACCACGACGACCCACAAGACCCTGCGCGGGCCGCGCGGCGGCGTCATCCTCACCGACCAGGAGGATCTCGCCAAGAAGATCAATTCGGCGGTATTCCCGGGCCTGCAGGGCGGGCCGCTGATGCATGTCATCGCCGCCAAGGCGGTGGCGTTCGGCGAGGCCCTGCAGCCCTCGTTCAAGGCCTATGCGCGAAGCGTCGTCGAGAACGCCAAGGTGCTGGCGGAGACGCTCAAGGCGCGCGGCTGCGACATCGTTTCCGGCGGCACCGACACCCATCTCATGCTGGTCGACCTGCGGCCCAAGCGGCTGACCGGCAAGGTCGCGGAGGCGGCGCTGGGCCGCGCCCACATCACCTGCAACAAGAACGGCATTCCCTTCGACCCTGAAAAGCCCGCGATCACCTCGGGCATAAGGCTCGGATCGCCGGCCGGTACCACCCGCGGCTTCGGCGTCGCCGAATTCCATGAGGTCGGCGAGTTGATCTCGGACGTGCTCGACGTGCTCTCGCAAAAGGGCGTCGAGGCAGACAGCCTCATCGAGACGGCGGTGCGCGACAAGGTCAAACGCCTGCTGGCGCGGTTTCCAATCTACTCCTGACGAGGCGACCCATGCGCTGCCCGAATTGCACCAGCCTCGATACCCAGGTGAAGGAACTCCCGGCCGACCGAGGATTCCGCAGCGATCCGCCGGCGGCGCCTGTGCCTCGCCTGCGGCTTCCGCTTCACCACCTTCGAGCGGGTGCAGTTGCGCGAGCTCTCCGTCATCAAGCGCAACGGCCGGCGGGTGCCGTTCGACCGCGACAAGCTCGCGCGCTCGGTCATGATCTCGTTGCGCAAGCGCAATGTCGAACCTGAACGGGTCGAGCAGACCGTATCGAAGATCGTGCGCGACCTCGAAAATCTCGGGGAGAGCGAAGTGACCACCGAGACCATCGGCGAGACCGTGATGGCGCATCTGCGCGATCTCGACGACGTCGCCTATGTCCGCTTTGCCTCGGTGTACCGCAACTTCCGCGAGGCCAAGGACTTCGAGACGGTGCTGGGCGAATTGTCCGGCGAGGAAGAGCACCCCCCGATCGCGCCCGCGAGCAAATGACCGGTCGGGCGCGCTGATATCGCGCTCCCGGATTTCCTGCGGAACGCGTCTCAAGCGCCTGGCGCTCCGTTGGGCAGGACGCCGCTTGCGGCGAAAGCCCGCGATTTCGGATCAGCCGGGCGAATCCAGCCTCGCGGCGTCCGGTGGCGGTACCGAGCCGAATGCCGGTTCGCGGAATTGGCGAAGCCATCTCGGTAATCCCGCCATCGTGGGTGCGTTGCACCCGCGGCGACGGCCCGCCCGCAACTCGCTGCGCCCGAAGTCGCTGTAATTTCTCAGGAAGTGCACCGACAAGATCATTTGATGAAACAAATATGACAAGATTGTGGATGTTAAGTATCATTCAAGTGAATAAAGATCGTATATCCATGATGTCCCAAACATCAAGACGATTAGATGCCGTTGATATGCTGGCTTTACCCAGAGTCGTATTTTAGCAACACGCCATAAAATGATTCAATAAATACGATGTCTCTGAAATATTCCTTATTGCTCGCCTGAATACTTAGAATAAATTGTGGCGGCGAGATGGGTGGGGATCCAGATCGCGCCGAAGACAAATCTGGAAGGGGCGAACAACACCATTCGAGAAATGTCCGCTCTGCCGTCGGTGAATGGCGATGGCCGGAATCCCGGCGCTCGCCTTTTCCGCTCAAGTTCAGTGCAGGCGAATACTTAGACAACAACTTCACAACCGGGATGGAAAGCGCTCGGGGCCGCAATTCGCGGGCCCGAATGTTTGGGCTTGCTTCAAAAGACCCATGATCGAGCTCATGGGCATCAGGGAACAGGAGAGTTTGCAATGCTGAAACGTCATTGGGGGCTGCTGGCGACCGCCGCGATTTTCGCGGCCGGCTCGGCCAACGCGCAATCACCCGACCTGGACAAGGTCGACCGCATGCAGCGCCAAATGGAGCAGCTGCAGGAGCAGATGAAGCAGGTCAAAACCGAGCTGGTCGAAGCCAAGAAGAAGGCGGCCGAGGCGAAAGCCGCGACGTCGGCTTTCGATGGAGCCTATGCCGCCGACGTGGGACGCCCGGCGGCATACCCGACCAAGGCGCCGAGCATCCTCGAGAAGGTCAAGCTCACCTGGGGCGGCTTCCTGGCGGCCGAAACCGTATACCGGCAGCACAACACGGTGTCGGACATGGGCACGCCTTTCAATGCCATTCCGTACCCGTTCTCGCCGCTCTACGGCGAAGGCGAATTTCACGGCAGCGCCCGGGCGAGCCGGATCTCGCTCCTCGCCGAGGGCGCTCTCAGCCCGGTGCAAAAGCTCACCGGCTATTACGAGATGGATTTCCTCGGCGTCGGCGTGACGTCGAACTACAACCAGAGCAACAGCTGGGCGCCGCGGCTGCGCCAAGGCTTCTTCAGCTATGACAACACCGAGTGGGGCTTCCACTTCCTCGGCGGTCAGGCCTGGAGCTTGCTCACCCAGAACACGGTCGGGATCCAGGCACGCAAAGAAAACGTCCCGATGACCATCGAGGCAAACTACGTTGCCGGGTTTAACTACACCCGCAACTGGCAATTGCGCTTGGTGCAGGATTTCGGAACATGGGCGTCCTTCGGCGTCTCGGTGGAAAACCCCGCCGAGCTCGTCTACGCCAGCACCGGCGCCGTTGCGAACGGCGGCAACGTCGACGGCTGGATCGTCAATTTCGCCAATGCCGGCTCGAGCTTCCTCGGCAGCGGCGGTTACGCCAATAACTTCAATACCGATATTGCGCCCGACATCATCGCGAAGGCCGCGTTCGATCCGGGTTGGGGGCATTACGAGGCGTTCGGCCTTCAGCGCTTCTTCAACGACAATACGTTCCATTGCGTCCTGTCGAAGACTGGCGCGACGGCTGGCTTATGTTCGACGGTCGTCGCCAATACACTCATCCCGGGCACGCAGAGCGAAAAGACCAAGAGCGGTGAGGGTGTCGGCGGTTCGGTGCTGCTGCCCATCATTCCCAAGTTCGTCGACATCCAGGCTTCAACCCTGTACGGCCGTGGCATCGGCCGTTACGGCGCCTCGCAATTGTCCGATGTGGTCGTCGGCCCCGATGGTTCCTTGTCGCCCATAAAAGCGCTTCATGCGTTGGGCGGAATTGTCGTGCATCCCTGGGCCGGGCTCGACGTCTACGGCTATGCCGGAATGGAGAAGGCGGAGGGCAACTACTACAACGCCGTCTCCACCGGCTCCATCAAAGGCCTGACCGGCTTCGGCGTCCCGACCGCGGTCAACACCGGATGCGGTCTCCAGACCGCTGCCTCGTTCACCGGCGGCACCTCGAACTGCGCCGCCATCAACCGGACCGTAAGCTCGGCAACCGCCGGCTTCTGGCAGGATCTCTACAAGGGCAACTTCGGACGGGTCGCGGGCGGGTTTGAATGGGAAACCATCCGCCGGCAGTCGTTCGCAGGCGTGGGCGGCTCGGTCTCGACGACCGACAACGTCTTCATGACCTCGCTGCGCTACTATCCGTTCTGACCTGCATTCGCAGGACGGCGCAACAGGAGGGGCGGGCACGGCGGTGCCTGCCCCTTTTTTCTTGTTTCGATGGCCGCATGCCGGATCGGACTTCGCGGCCGAAGTCTGCTCCAGCCATGCTTCACGAGATGAGGCCTGCGACGCGGCTCCCATTTCCCGCGTGCGACTTCCGGCATATATGGGATTCGAGGGGTAGAACCCACGCACCCATGCCCGGCATCAATTCCCACCAGGACGAGCGCTTCATGGACCTTGCGCTTGCGCTCGGACGGCGCGGGCTCGGCAATGCCTGGCCCAATCCCGCCGTCGGCGCGGTGGTGGTCGATGCGGCGGGCGGCGTGCCGGTGATCGTCGGCCGCGGCTGGACCCAGCCGGGCGGGCGGCCCCATGCGGAGGTCGAGGCGCTGCGGCGCGCGGGCGCGCGGGCCCGCGGCGCCACGCTCTATGTGACGCTGGAGCCGTGCTCCCATCACGGCAAGACGCCGCCCTGCGCCGAGGCGATCGTCGCCGCCGGGATAGCGCGGGTGGTTTCGGCCATCGAGGACCCCAATCCGGAGGTCGCGGGGCAAGGCCATGCGATGCTCGCCGCCCATGGCGTCGCGGTCGAGGTCGGGCTGCGCCAGGAGGCGGCGCGGCACGCCCATGCCGGCCATATCAGGCGCGTGCGCGACGGCCGTCCTCACGTCACCTTGAAGCTCGCAGTGTCCGCCGACGGCAAGGCGGGGCTCGCCGGTCGCAAGCCGGCGCCGATCACCGGGGAGGCGGCGCGGGCGCGCGTGCATCTCATGCGCGCCATGAACGACGCCATCCTCATCGGCATCGGCACCGCGCTCGCTGACGACCCCCAACTCACCTGCCGGCTCCCCGGCCTCGAAGCGCGTTCGCCGGTGCGCGTCGTGCTCGACACGGCGCTGCGGCTTCCGGAGACGGCCGCGCTGGTGCGCACCGCCCGTAGCACCCCTCTCTGGGTCGTGGCGGGCCCCATGGCGGGGGAGGAAGCCGAGCAGCGCCTGCGCAGCCACGGCGTCGAGGTCCTGCGCTGCGCCGAGGCGGCCGGGCGCATCGATCCCGCGGCGATGCTGCGCCTCCTCGCCGGGCGCGGGATCACCCGCGCGATGGTCGAGGGCGGCCCGACGGTGGCGGCCGCCCTCATCGCCGCCGATCTCGTCGATGAAGCCGCGATCTTCCGCGCGCCTGCGGCCATCGGCCCCGGCGGCATCGATGCGCTGGAAGCAATGCCGCTGACCACGCTGACGGCGTCGCCGCGCTTCGTCTCGCGTGGTATCGAGGCGGTCGGCGCAGACAGAATCGAGACCTACGAAAGAGCCTAGATGTTCACCGGCATCGTCACCGACATCGGCGAAGTGGTCGCGGTCCATCCTCGCGCCGACAATTTGCGGCGGCTGAAGATCGCCTGCCACTATGACCGTGCCGGCATCGCCGACGGCGCCTCGATCGCCTGCAATGGGGTGTGCCTCACCGTGGTCGCCACCGGATTAGAGGACGAGCGCACCTGGTTTTCCGCCGATGCCGCCGCGGAGACGCTCGCGGTCACCACGGCGGGATTCTGGCGCAGCGGCACCAGACTCAACCTGGAACGTGCGCTCAAGATCGGCGACGAGCTCGGCGGCCATATCGTCGCGGGGCATGTAGACGGCGTCGCCGTGCTGATCGAACGTGACGATCTCAAGGACATGGCGCGCCTGGTGTTCCGCGCGCCGGCGCCGCTGGCGCGCTTCATCGCCGCCAAGGGCTCGGTCGCCCTCGACGGCGTGTCGCTGACCGTGAACGAGGTCGCGGGCGACGATTTCTCGGTGCTGATCATCCCGCACACGCTGGCGGTGACGACTTTCGGCGCCTTGAGCGCGGGCGACCCGGTCAATCTCGAGGTCGACCTGATGGCGCGCTATGTCGCACGGCTGACCGGGGCGTGAAGGTTGTCCTTGCTTGCGGCCCCATCGCCTTGGTACTGACGGCCCGCTCATTTCTTGTCCCGAACTGGAACCGCATGGTCGAGGCGCGCAGACGCAAGCCGGCAAAGGATGCCTCACGGGTGGACGCGCCTCTCAACGGCGTGCGCATCCTCATCGTCGAATCCGGCTACTACGAGGACATCGCCGACACGCTGCTCGCCGGCGCCAAACGTGCATGCTCGACGCGGCGCAGGCGAGACTACGATGTGGTGACGGTGCCCGGCGCGCTGGAAATCCCGCAGGCCATCGTCATCGTGCTCGAGGCGGCGCGCGGCGCCAACGCCGCTTATGACGGCGTCGTCGCGCTCGGCTGCGTCATCCGCGGCGAGACCAGCCATTACGACATCGTCGCCGGCGAGTCGGCGCGCGCGTTGATGGACATCGCGTTCAACTACGGCGATGCCGGTCGGCAACGGCATCCTCACCGTCGACAACGAAGACGCAGGCGCGCGTCCGCGCCGACCTCGACGGCGGCGACAAGGGCGGCGTCGCGGCCGCCGCCGCGCTCGCCTTGGTGCGCCTCAAACGGGACCGGGCCAGCCCGCGCAAGCGGCGATGAGCCGCGCGCCCGAAAAAGCCGGCCCCCGCAAGGCCAACCGCCGCGGCGCGGCGCGCCTCGCCGCCGTGCAGGCGCTCTACCAGATGGACATGGCGGGCGCCGGCCTCAACGAGATCCTGGCCCAGTTTGAGAAACCATTGGCTCGGCCGCGAAGTCGAGGGCGAGCAATACCTGCCGGCCGAGCAGGCGTTCTTCCGCGACATCGTCGCCGGCGTGGTGGAAGCCCAGCGCGCGCTCGACCCGCGCATCGACGAGGCCTTGGCGGCGACCTGGCCGCTCAAGCGCATCGAGGCGATCCTGCGCTCGGTGCTGCGCGCCGGCGCCTGGGAGCTGGAAAAGCGCACCGACATTCCGGCGCGCGTGATCGTGTCCGAATACGTCGACGTCGCCAACGCCTTCGTCGACAAGACCGAGACTGGCATGGTCAACGCCGTGCTCGACCAACTCGCCCGCAAGCTGCGCGGCGCGGATTTCGAGGGCGGGTAGGGGTTCAGAGCGATTCGCCTGCTTCCCGTTTCCACTCGCCCCGATAGTCTCTAAGCTTCACGCAACCGCGCACCCCGCGCTGGCAGGAGGCCATGGCGAAACTGGACGAGGAGTCGGGCGAGGACCGCCTGATCGCGACGTATTTCAAGCCGATCGCGACCCATCCCGGCGCGTTCGGTCTCACCGACGATGCGGCTGCGATTGCGCCGCCGCCGGGGTGCGATCTCGTGCTCAAGACCGACGGCGTCATCAGCGGCGTACATTTCTTCCTCGACGATCCCGCCGATGCGGTGGCGCGCAAGGCGCTGCGCATCAATCTGTCCGATCTCGCGGCGAAGGGCGCGGCGCCGCTCGGCTTCCTCATGTCGATCGGATTGCCGGCCGGGCTGCCGCCCGATTGGCTCAAGTCCTTTGCGCAAGGACTGCGCGAGGACGCCGCCCATTATCGCTGCCCGCTGCTCGGCGGCGACACCGATCGCAGCCCGGGCGCCATCACCGTCTATATTGCCGCGCTCGGCACGGTGCCGCACGGCACCATGGTCAGGCGCGCCGGCGCGCGGGCCGGCGACCTCGTGATGGTCTCAGGCACGATCGGGGACGCCGCGCTCGGCCTCGTGCTCCGCAAGGAGCCCTCGGCCGCCACGCGCTGGAAGCTTGATGACGCCATGCGCGAGCATCTGCTTTCCCGCTATCTCCTGCCGCAGCCGCGCAACGCCATCGCCGAGTCGCTGCGCCGCCATGCCAGCGCGGCGCTCGATGTCTCCGACGGCCTTGCCGGCGATCTCGGCAAACTCTGCCGCGTCTCCGGCGTCGGCGCCGCGGTCGCGGTCGCGCGCCTCCCGCTGTCGGCCGCGGCCCGCCAGGTGCTGGCTGCTGAGCCGCAGATGATCGAGACCATCCTCACCGGCGGCGACGATTTCGAGGTCGTGGCGTCTGTCCCGGGCGACCGCGTCAAGGCCCTCTGCGCCGAGGCGGCCGAAGCCGGCGTCGCGTTGACCGAGATCGGCGTGGTGGTGGCGGGGCCGCGCGAGGCGCGGTTTCTGGCCGCCGATGGTGGTACGCTCGCGTTCAAGCGCGCGTCCTACAGCCATTTCTGAGAACCGTGATGGACGACAAAGTCAAAGCTGACGGCACTGTAAAGTATTCCCTCGGCGCCGGCGCCACCGGCCCGGCCGAGAAGATGAAGCTGCGGCGGCGCTATCCGACCATCGCCTATCTGCGCCGGCGGGCGCGCTGGCACGTCCCGCGCTTTGCCTTCGAGTATTCCGACGGCGGAGCAGGGGCCGATGGCGGCATCGCCCGCAACTGGCGCGCGCTCGACGCGGTCGAGTTGATTCCGCGCTATGGCCGGACCACGGTGCTGCCGGCAACCGCGGTCGAGCTGTTCGGCCGCGCCTATGCGGCGCCGATCGGCATCGCGCCGATGGGCGGGCCCGCCATCGTATGGCCCGGCGCCGACCGCTATCTCGCCCAGGCCGCGCAGCACGCGCGCATCCCCTATGTGCTCGGCACAGTCGGCGGCATGACCATCGAGGCGGCGGCGAAGATCGCGCCGGATGTGCTGTGGTTCCAGCTCTATCGTTTCGCCGATGACGGCCACGCCGTCGGCTTCGACCTCGCGCGCCGGGCCGAGGCGGCCGGCGTTCACGTGCTGATGCTCACCCTCGACGTTCCCGTGCGCACCACGCGGCCGCGCGAGGTCGCGAGCGGCATCACCACGCCGTTCCGTCCCGATCTCGCCATGGCGCTCTCCATTGCGCTGTCGCCGGGATGGCTGCGGACGTTGTGGAAGAACGGCAATCCGCGGTTCTCCAACCTGCTGCCCTATCTCGGCGCCGATGCGAGCCTCGCTGCGGCGGCGATGTTCGCGCGTAACCGCATGCACGGCGCCTTCACCTGGGACGAGGTCGCGCGCTACCGCGACCGCTGGAAACGGCCGCTGGTGGTCAAGGGCATTCTTCATCCGCAGGATGCGGAACGCGCAGTAGCGCTCGGCGTCGACGGCCTTGTGGTCTCCAACCACGGCGGCCGGCAGATCGATGCGCTGCCGGCGGCAATCGATGCGTTGCCCGCCATCGCGGCGCAGGTCGGCACCCGCGCCACGGTGCTGTGGGACTCCGGCGTGCGCTCCGGCGTCGACGTCGCCCGCGCGTTGGCGCTCGGCGCGTCCGCGGCGTTCGCGGGCAAGGCGTTCCTGTGGGGCCTCGCCGCGCTCGGCGAGGACGGGCCGCCCCACGTGATCGACCTCCTGATCGAGGAGTTGAAGGCGACGCTCGGCCAGGTCGGCGCGGGGGTCGCGGATGCCCGCACCATCGAAGTGCGCCACGACGGCGTGCTGCGGTTCGGGAGGCCTTTGCCGGAATGACGTGCTACTTCTTGGCCCCGGAGAGCTTGATCCGGCCGGCCCAGTTGTCGATCTCGGTGGCGAACAGCTTGCCGAATTCGGCCGGCGTGCCCGGGAGCAGGCTGCCGCCGGTGTCGGCGAGGCGGGCCTTCATCACGGGATCGGCGAAGGCCGCGTTGATCTCGCTATTGAGGCGCGCGATGACCTCTGCCGGCGTGTTGCGGGGCGCGCCGATGCCGGTCACCGCGCTCGCCTCGAAGCCGGGCACGGTCTCGGCCACCGTCGGAATGTCGGGCAGGGCCGGTGCGCGTGCTGCGGTGGTCACGGCGAGGGGGCGGAGCTTCCCGGCGCGGATCGGCCCGATCGAGGCCGACATCGGCTCGAACATCATCGCGACTTTGCCGGCGACGAGGTCACGCAGCGCCGGCGCCCCGCCTTCATAGGTCACGGCCACGAGGTCGACGCCGGTCATGGCGACGAACAGGCCGCCGGTGACGTTGGGCGCACTGCCGGGGCTGGTCGACGCCATCCTGATCTTGCCGGGCTCGGCCCTGGCAGCGGCGATGAACTCGGCGACGGTCTTTGCCTGAACGGAGGGGTGGACGACCATCACCAGGGCTTCGCGGGTCAGCCCCGCCACGGGTGCGATGTCGCGCACGAAATTGAAACCGGGATGCGGGTCGAACGAGGCGTTGATGGCGTTGGCGGGACCGACCAGCAGCAGCGTGTAGCCGTCGGCCGGCGCGCGCACGACAACTTCGGTGGCGTCGCTGCTCGATGCCCCCGGCAGGTTTTCGACCACGACCGCCTGGTGCATCCGTTCGGAGAGCCACTGCGCGATCAGCCGCGCGAGAATGTCGTTCGGCCCACCGGCGACGAAGCCGACCAGCAGGCGCACCGGCCGGCTGGGATACGCCTGCGCGAACGCAGCGCGCGGAAGCATCGGAAGAGCGGCGGCGGTCGCGAGTTGCAGGAACTGTCGGCGAGGAAGTTTCATGGGGCGCTCCCGGTGACATGCAAGGCTTTGTGCGGTCACTTTAGCACTTGGATCGATAGCATTTGGATCGATAGCATTTGGATCGATGCCCAGCCGGAATCGATCCTTTCCCTCCCCGACTTCGGGGAGGGAAAGGTGGGGTCTTGTTTTGTAACAGGCCCGGCACCCGCGCGAAGAAAGAACCCCACCCCGGCCCTCCCCGAAGTCGGGGAGGGAGAAGAATGAAGCACTGATATGCGCGCCAAACGCTGGTCGCACGCCGCCGCCGCCGCTACAAAGGCGCCTCTGCCGTTGCCCGAATCTGCCGAGGGGACATGTCCGCAATTGCCGAAACCACCGAAGCCGTTGCCGGCGACCGGTTGGCGCGCCGCAATGCCTTGGTGCTGGCGCTCGCCCAGGGGCTCGCCGGCGGCAACAACATCGTCATCGTCAGCACGGCGGGGATCATCGCCGGCGTGTTCGCCGGCGACCGCGGGCTCGCCACCGTTCCTGCGAGCACCCTGATCGCGGGCATGTGGGTGGGCACGCTGCCGGTCGGCTACCTCGCCAAGCGCTACGGGCAGGCGCACCGCCTATCTCGTCGGCGCCGGCTTCGGTGCGCTGGCGGGGCTGACGCTGGCGCTCGCCGCCTATCTCGGCTCGTTCTGGCTGCTGTGCCTGGGGGCGGGCTTCGGCGGGCTCTATGCGGCCGCCCATCAGTCCTATCGCTTCGCCGCCGCCGACACCGCAAGCGACAAGTTCAAGCCGCGGGCGATCTCATGGGTGCTGGCCGGCGGCATGTTCGCGGGCCTGTTCGGCTCCCAGCTCGTGATCGCCACCAAGGACATCTGGCCGCAATACCTGTTTGCCGCGAGCTATCTCGCCCAGGCGGGGGTCGCCATCGTCGCCGCCGGCGTGCTGTGGCTGCTGCGCGCGCCGCCGAAGGTCGCAGCTTATGTGCCGGTCGGGGAGGGGCGGCCGCTGATCGTGCTGTTCCGGCAGCCGCGCCTCATCGTGGCGGTGCTGTGCGGCGTCGCCAGCTACTCCATGATGAACCTGGTGATGACGTCGGCGCCGATCGCCATGATCGACTGCAATCACTCCATCACCGACGCGACGCTGGGCCTGCAGTGGCACGTGATGGCGATGTACGCGCCGAGCTTCTTCACGGGCACCCTGATGACCCGGTTCGGGATCGACCGCGTGGTCTGGGCCGGCCTCGCCATCATGGCGGTCGCCATGATGGTGGCGATCTCCGGCATCACGGTCGCGCACTTCTGGGGCGCGCTGGTGCTGCTGGGCATCGGCTGGAACTTCGCCTTCATCGGCGCCACCGCGATGGTCACCCAGTGCCACCGCCCCAACGAGCGCAACAAGGTCCAGGCGGTCAACGACTTCCTGGTGTTCGGCTCGATGGCGATCGGGTCGTTTTCCTCGGGCCAGATCCTCGCCAATTACGGCTGGGCCGCGGTGAATGAGGTCGGGCTTCCGATCATCGTGACGGCGGGCGGGCTGCTCGCGTGGGTGACCCTGTCGCGGCGCGAGGGGGTGGTCTCTCATCCGTGAGGTTCGGGCTCGGCCGGCCGCGTAATGGAGCTGTTGCAGAAATCGGGCACGGTCGCGGCGGAATACGAGGCCGCCCGAGCAGCCGGCGACTTCGACATTGCTGCGGTGATCGCCGGAGAAGCGACCGGCCCGACAAATGAGGCCGAATACATGACCGCGCCCGAACGCTTCGCTGATAGTCAGATTCCTCTTGCATCGCGGGCGCCGTCCATACATGAAAGCTCATCCGGGCCTTCCTGAATGCCGGGGTGCTGGAGAACGGACTGGTCAGCCCGAGCGTGGAAGGAACTCCGCAAGGAGGACCGCTTTCGCCACTGCTCAGTAACCTCGTGCTCGACGAACTCGACCGCGAGCTGGAGAACCGGGGACACCGTTTTGTTCGCTATGCGGACGACTGTAACATTTACGTTCGCAGCGAACGCGCGGGTCAGCGGGTGATGGAGAGCATCTCGCGCTTCATCACGCAAAAGCTCAAGCTCAAGGTAAATGAGGCGAAGAGTGCGGTGGCACGACCGCAGGAACGGAAGTTCCTCGGGTTCAGCTTTACGGCTGGTCCGGACATCAAGCGCACGATTGCGCCGAAATCGCTGGACCGGTTCAAGCAGCGAATCCGGGACATCACGCGAAGGGCCAAGGGCGTCAGCATCAAGACGATAATGGAAGAGCTGGCCCCGTATATGCGGGGTTGGCGCGGCTATTTCGGCTTCTGCCAAACGCCCGAGGTGCTGGTCGCTCTCACTCGCTGGGTCCGCCTGCGACTGCGGGCTGCCCTCTGGCGCCAATGGAAAACACCACGGCGTCGGCGAGCGGCACTCATCGCGCTGGGAGTTTCGGGGGAGCTGCGCAACATGGCCGGCAGCGGCCATGGACCCTGGCATCTCGCCCGGAGCAAAGCCCTCTCCGTGGGACTCTCCAATGCCCACTTCAAATCGCTCGGCCTACCGTCCTTGATCGAAGCGCGTTAGCGTAACTTCTCGAACCGCCGTATACGGACCCGTACGTACGGTGGTGTGGGAGGGGCGGAGCCGCGAGGCTCCCCCCTATCCCGATCGTTGGCCCATCGCTTCACTTGCGGCGATGCAGCGGTTTGTCCGGAGTTGAGAGGATAAGCGGACTCGCCCGCTTCCTCAGGAGCGAACCGCCCGACGGATGGCTATTTCGCGCACGCGCGCGCCTCGGCATCGAAGACGATGGACCCACTGTCGCGCCATCACCTCCTCCCCCGCCCCGTCGAGCGCTCATCGAGATGTGCACCGTCACGCCAGGATGGTCCGCAAACGCAGCACCGGGTAGGATCTGTCTGCCCTTAGCGGATCGCACTTGATCGACTGCGTGTCGGCCTTCGCAGGCGAAGCGGCATCGACAATCACGGCGCTTTGATGATCCGCTGGCACGCGGGCGCAACTGGCCAGCGTCAAAGCCGGTCTCGGTTCGCCGGTGCGGGTGCAGCGTCGACCTCAACCGAAGTCGAGCTCGCTACCGCAACCGTCGCTTGGGAGCGGCGGGGCTGGTGGCTTGCACCGCACTGCTGCCGGACAGGCGATTTGGACACGGCACGCTCGGCGTGACGATACGCAGGACGCACCTTGTAAAGCCGGTGTGATCAGCTCCGGCTCGCGGCAGAGTGCCCTTGATCGCGGCATCGACGAAGATGCGGACGACGATCGGAACCTGCGCAGCGTTCGCATGAGTGCAGCATGCCGGTGGGTCGACAATTTCGCATCAACGTCGCGCAGACGGGCGCGACGACATCGGTGCCCTGGCCGACCTCGCGCCCTCGCGGCCTTGGACGTGGTCCGGCATCGCGCAACGAGATACGACGTCGAGGCCGATTCGACTGGCTGGTATGCCGGAAAGTAATCGCACCGCCGCGCGGGGTGAGATCACGTCGCCAACGAAAAACCGTTCCAGCCGAACCTTCTTCCTGCGCTCGTGGCAAATGTTCGATGAAGCGAATGGAGTCGCGGATCGCCGAGTTGCGGTCACGCGATGGTCGGCATGACCTTGCGCGGTCGGACCAGTGATCGGCAGCGACACGGCGCGGCGAGGCAGCCGTCGAAATCGCCGCCGATCGAGCGCGGCGGTCCGGGAAACGTCGTCGGACCGCGCGCGAACAGTCCTGGCCGGCGTTGACGGTGCGTCCGGATTCCAGCGGCGGCAGCGGCTCGGATCGAGCGAGCCGCAAGCATTGGGCGATCAAGTGCTCTTCCTGCGCGACGGCGGGCTCGCGGCAAGGCAAGAGGACGGCGAGGAGGCAAATCGAGAGCACGCATCAGCAACTATGCTCCGTCAGGGTCTGTAGGATTCCGCGTGCCATCGTGATCCCGGTCTCGATCGCGATCTCATCTCGGGCATCGTGCGTGACCCGTCAGATCTCCAACGCCGCGGCCCTGGCCCTCGCCAAACCTTCTCCCGGGAAGGAATCTGGCGGCTCGACAGACCTGCGTGCCATGCGCCCGCTCGCCGACGCGCCGGCGTCTCACCACCAGCCCAGTGGGCGCCGTAGTAGTTCCGATCGTCCTGGTCGCCGCGCGCGGGCGCATCATCGAGTCCCCAGCCACTCCAGAAGCGATGCGGACATCGGGCGAGCGCGAGCGATGAGGCCGCCCTGCGGCTGGTGGTTCAGCGCAACGACGAACTCCGTGCGATAGTTGGTTTCGCTGTGCAGTGGCTCATCCGAAATGATGAACGAGGATCGCGGCAAAGCGGTTTGCCCGATGCGGTCAAGCGCATCCTGCGGGATGGTGATGCGGTCAAGCGCGTCCTTGGCATCGTCCCCGCCGTCGATCGTGACAGCGGTCCAGCGCAGGCCCGCGTCGGCGCGCGCCACCGCCGTGAAAATATGCGTGCCGATCGGCTTGTCGGAATCGCGGATCGTGACCGGAATCTCAACGGTCGAATCGAACAACTCGCCCCCATCCGGCAGACGCTTATGCGTGTTGCGCCGCACGTAAAGCTTCTGTGTCGCACGACTGATGAAGACCGAGACCGGCTCGAGCGCGAGCTTCGCCTCGCTTGCCGCCTTGGCGGCGTCGACCCGCTTCGTCTCGGCCGCCTTGGCGGCCTCCTGGGCCGCCGCCGCTGCGTCGAGCTTGGACTTCGCGTTGGCCTTGGCGGCGGCGAGTTGTGTCTGCAGTTCCTCGACTTTCGCTGCGGCCTTCCCCTTCTGGTCTTCGGCCCGTGCCCTGGCCTGGTCGGTCTTGGCGGCGGCGAGCGCCTTCTCTGCGGCCGCGAGCGTGGCATCGGCACGAGTCTTGGCCAATTCAAGCTTGCGCAGCGCCGCCGCGAGCGGCGCCGCCTCCTTCACCGCAAGGGCGGCAGCATTCTTCGTCTGTTGAGCCAGCTTGGTGGCCTCGTCCGCCTCGCGGGCGAGCGTATCGGCGCGCGCCGGCGCGGCCGCGATGGCCTCAGATTTCGGGACGAACAGCACCGGATGGGAAAACTCGACCGGCTCCGCGTCACTCGGCGAGATGATCACGCGCGTGCCGATGTGAACTTTGTCGAACAGCTTTTCCGCAAAGCCAAAGGGCATGCGCACGCAGCCGTGCGAGGCCGCGTATCCGGGCAGCGGCCCGCCGTGCAGCGCGATGCCGTTCCAGGTGATGCGCAGCATGTTCGGCATCCAGGCATCGTCGTAGAGGCTCGAGTGGTGGTCCTTGTCCTTCTGCACGACACTGAAGACGCCGGCTGGCGTCTCGCGTCCCGTCGTCCCGCTCGATACCGGCGCGCGCAGGATCCAGCCCTCGGCGTCGTAGAAGGTCACCTTCTGGCTCTTGATCGATACGATCGCCATGATCGGCTCGCCCGCGTTGCGCGGAGCCGCCGCCTCGGTCGT
>CAWBSI010000004.1:0-188829 GCA_963791375.1 uncultured Alphaproteobacteria bacterium | reverse complement strand
AGTGCCAGCACCAGGACCGCGATCGCGGTCATCCATGATCCAGCGACCCGCAGCGCGATTCCCTGCCAGACGCCGGCCAAAGCCGCCGACATGGTGGTCATTATGGCCAGCGCCGCGATTCCAGCGCAGGCCGTACCGATCAAGCTGAGCATCGCCTCGCGCAGCGAAATCGCGTCCGGCGGGGAATCAAGGCCGCCGGCGAGGCCGATCACAAATGCCAGCAGCGCCAGGAGCCCTGACGGCAGGCGCAGCGCCGCAGCGGCGGCGAGTCCGCAGAGCGCGGCGGCCACCAGAAGTACGTCGCCGGCCGGGGTTTCGCCGACGCCGGCCACCAGGGCACCGAGCCCTGCCGCGAGGCCCGCCGCGAATGCGGCCACGACAGCCTTGCGTTCGCGAAGGGACGCGCGCCCGGCCAGCAATGCCACCGAGATCAGCGCCACCAGATGCGCCGGTGCCAGCGCCTGAACGACCCCGCCGAGCAGGCCGGTCATAACGCAGCCCGGAGAAAGAGTACTCCTGCGACGGCGATCGCCGCGCCGGTGAGGCGTACCGCGAGACGCCCGGCCGGCCAGCGTGCCGTCACTCCAAAGCCGATGCCGCAGAGGTGCAGAAGTCCGGTGGCAACGACAAATCCGGCCGAAAAGGCGATGGCGTCGGCCCCCGGCGGCAACTCGGCCCCGTGGGCATGGCCGTGGAAGATCGCGAAAGCCGCCACCAGCACCAGCGCCAGGGCAAGCGGTGCGCGCGCGGCCAAGGCCACCATCAGGCCGAGCGCAATGGCCGACACGGCAATGCCGATTTCCACATGAGGAATCGGTACCCCTGCGATCCCGAGGACACCGCCGAACGCCATGACCAGCGGAAAAGCTCTCCGGCCGCCACCTTTCATGGCTCATCTTTCCAAATTCCCCCTTTGTGTTTTCCCCCATTTTTGCAGGGTGATTTTTGACAAAATGCAGGGAGGGCCGACCCAGTTCCAAACTGAAAGTCGTTGTGCCGTAAGGAGTTCGAAGGACTTCTCCCTAAAATAAAGAGCAGGGAGGAGCTAGTGGGATTGCAGGGAGGAGCAGGGGGAGCAGGGTTTGCAACGGGGGCCCGAGACAGGGATCATGGAAACTCCGCCCCAGCCGCTTAGATACGATAACAAGCTGGCGTGGGCGACAGTGCCGGCGTCAGCCGCGGTGGCGTCAGTCCCGCCAAAAGTCTTTGAACCTGTTCGGCGCCAAGGCCGTGTAGACGGCGGTGATGGTAATAGAGCGATGGCCGAGCCATCCCTGGATTGCCCTGGAGTCGTGGCCCTTGTTCGCGAGCGCCTAACCGCAGGCGGGTAAACCATGCGCGCGGCAGCCCAGGCCGAGCGGGGGCGATGTGAGCCCGACCTGGGCCACTCATGAGGCCTAAGCCTCCAAACAGGATATGAGCCGCGTCGCGGAATTCACCTCAACGCGGATTTATCACAGTGGCGCCGCTGCCGTCCCCAGCACCCGATAGACCGACGCGAGGCCGATCTTGAGCGCCTTGGCGATGTCGGTGGGGCGCATGCCTTGGGCTTTCAGTTCGTGCGATTCTGACTTGGGCCCAGTTCGTAAAGCCAACCCTCGGTTGGGCGTCAGTAGCTTTCCTAACGAGAAAAAGGGCGCCATAGAGGGCGCCCTTGGTTCAGCCAGTTTCCGGCGATCAACTTGCTTTGTGATGCTTCGGAGCCTTCTGACTTTTCTTCATGGGCTTATACAAGCAAGAACTTCCGCTGCACCCTCCTTGGTAAGTGCCATTCTTGGTCACGACCGTCGCAGCTGAGGCCGGATCGGCGGTGCTAACGGCAAATCCGCCGGAAATCGCAAGGGCGATCGCAAATGCCATCATAATACGCATTGAATAACTCTTTGGTGCGTTTCATTTCCCCAACGGATCGTTGGCTTTGGCCGCTGTTTATCCGAGTTTATCGGCCAACTCCTTCGATACCGACTTGTTTGTGAACCGCACATGAATGCGCTCGCGCCGCTCGTGGCGCGCCTTCCGGTCGCCAGCGGACTCAAACGCCCCCCGGCGCGGCTCCGTAGAGGCCGCCTTGCCACCAGGATAGCGTGCTGGAGGAGCCGCCTCTTTCGACGAACAAATCCGGCCTCGGGGTCGCCTGCTTGCATCGACAATTGCATTATCGAAGCTGTGCCGAGCCAGTGCTGCGCTTTGCAATGTCCCGTGGGTTTGTCGTCCTCGCCGCCGCGATGATCACGCTCAGTTCTTTCGTCATTACTTCCACGGTGGCGCGGTCTGACGTCGATAACCCCTATCAAACCAAAGCGGAATTCGATCAGGCCTTCGCTGCGGTGGCGGCCTCGGCAATGTCCAACGCTCCTCTCGACGTGGATCGGCTTCGCCAATTTGGCTTGAACCAGATAAATCTGCATTCAGTCGTCCAGATAAACGCACAGCAGTCGCGCGATCACCCCGCATTTGTGCACCCCATGCGCGGACCGAACGATGGCATGGTCAGATCGCCCGGCAGAGATCGACGTTCATCACGCCTCGTGCCGGCACTGATGACACTGGACCGAGAGTAACCACGGTCTTTCTTTTGCGCGGCTTAGTCCTTGCGCAGCCGCACACCCGGTCCGCCATCGTACGCGTCAATGAAAATGACGCCGGCCTTTTCGAGCGCGTTCTGGATCATCTTGACGGTGCTTACCTTCAGCGCCTCCCCGCGCTCGAACCGACGCACTGCGGTGCGCGATAGTTCGGCTGCGCGGGCAAGGTCAGTCACGGTCCATCCAAGAGCCGCCCGCGCAAGCCAGCACTGTACCGGGACAACTGTAACCATGGTTGCGAACACCATGCGGGTGCGTCATTGGCTCGATCGGATAGTCGAAGCGAGGGCTGCCATCAAACGCGGTTGTGGGCCTTGAGCTGAGACTCTTTGACGATGCGCTGGTGGGGCTCGGTCTCACTCTTGATGCGATATTGCGGCTCGTCATCCACAGGCGGCACTAGCTGCATGATTTGATACACGTCCCTTTGTCCGCCCCCAAGGGGCGTGTAATTGACGAGCTGGCCGACCTTGAACTTGTGATCGCTCAATGGCCCCTCCGTTCGACAGCGGAGGCCTAGTTGAAGGGGGTCTCCGACCGATAGCCGGGGCTGACTACCGTAACCCACGACGGCGATTTTGCCAAAAGGAAGCCCCGCCAAAGCGGGGCAGTTGGGGAGGAAGTAACTATTGGTGGCGGGTCGAGACACCCTGGTTCATTTTCCCCATAAGAATGAGATACGCAGAGGCCGCCTCACCGACCGCCACCCCAGCCGATAAGTCGGTGTGCCAGGGCGGCGGGAAGCGACGGTGCTACCACCGGAGTTTTGCAAGGTAGTTTCCGCATTCGGTCGGAGCTACCTTGGTGAGCGCATCGGCGATTGCCGCTGACAGGTTGCGCGCGCCGCGGACAAAACAACGAGATGAGAGCGCTATCGGAATCAAACCGAGAGCACTCTCAGACAAGCGCCGTGAGCCGCTGGCCGCGCAGTCACGCTGCGAGGCGCAGTGCCAGCACCAGGACCGCGATCGCGGTCATCCATGATCCAGCGACCCGCAGTGCGATTCCCTGCCAGACGCCGGCCAAAGCCGCCGACATGGTGGTCATTAGGGCCAGTGCCGCGATTCCCGCGCAGGCCGTACCGATCAAGCTGAGCACCGCCTCGCGCAGCGAAATCGCGTCCGGCGGGGAATCAAGGCCGCCGGCGAGGCCGATCACAAATGCCAGCAGCGCGAGGAGCCCTGACGGCAGGCGCAGCGCCGCAGCGGCGGCGAGTCCGCAGAGCGCGGCGACCACCAGAAGTACGTCGCCGGCCGGGGTTTCGCCGACGCCGGCCACCAGGGCACCGAGCCCTGCCGCGAGGCCCGCCGCGAAGGCGGCCACGACAGCCTTGCGTTCGCGAAGGGACGCGCGCCCGGCCAGCAATGCCACCGAGATCAGCGCCACCAGATGCGCCGGTGCCAGCGCCTGAACGACCCCGCCGAGCAGGCCGGTCATAACGCAGCCCGGAGAAAGAGTACTCCTGCGACGGCGATCGCCGCGCCGGTGAGGCGTACCGCGAGACGCCCGGCCGGCCAGCGTGCCGTCACTCCGAAGCCGATGCCGCAGAGGTGCAGAAGTCCGGTGGCAACGACGAATCCGGCCGAAAAGGCGATGGCGTCGGCCCCCGGCGGTAACTCGGCCCCGTGGGCATGGCCGTGGAAGATCGCGAAAGCCGCCACCAGCACCAGCGCCAGGGCAAGCGGTGCGCGCACGGCCAAGGCCACCATCAGGCCGAGCGCAATGGCCGACACGGCGATGCCGATCTCCACATGAGGAATTGGTACCCCTGCGATCCCGAGGACACCGCCGAACGCCATGACCAGCGGAAAAGCCACCGGAAGCAGCCACAGCGCCGGAGATCCGAGCATCGCGCCCCACAATCCGACTGCCACCATCGCGGCCACATGATCCGGCCCGAGCAGCGGATGGGCGAATCCGCCGAGGAACCCCGACGCGACATCGCCGCCGCCATGCGCGTGTGCCGGAGCGATTCCGGCAGTCAGCGCGACCATGATCAGGATAATCCGAATGACGAAGCTCTCCCGGCCCTCTGACCCGGCGAAGCTCAGGGCAGGATTGCGAAATCTGGAGGTTTTTCTTCGCGGGATCAAAGAGATGAGGGTGAAACCCGAATCAATTCAATAGGATTCAATCGCTTGCCGATCGGCGCGGCCGCTCAACAACCCCGGCAGATGCGCAGCCTGGCGTCGATGTCGTCCGGGGGCGCGCCCGCCGCCGACTTGTCCTCATCGCGGGGCGGCGCGGCGGGCAGATCAGAGAGTCGCGGCTGACGATGCCCAACCGGGGCTTGCAACGGCGCCGAGCGCGCCTGGTCCGGCGTAGCAGGAGCGACCGGCGCCTTATCCCGAAGGCTGTCCTGCGCGGATGCAGCGCACGCCAGCATTGCGATGGCCAAACCTGCGACCGCCGCCAGAACCCCTTGAGATTTTGACACGATCAACTCCGTTCGTTCGGCAAGGACGGAATCGTAAGTTCGCAACCGAGGAAATCATTCGGGAAATCGTTCGGATTTGCGCGCCAATGCTAGCCCTCGGGCAGCGCAAGCACCATCGTCACTTGGTATCGGGTCTTGATTCCGCCTGAGTCGGAACCGGGCGCTGCCACAAAAAAATTTCCATGCGTGACGCCGCAGCACCTCGTTTGTGTGTAATGTACCACTGGCACAGGCGGTTTTGGTGGGTTCCACCGCATTTTGAGCGGGCGCGCGGAAACGGGGGAGAAATTGTCGTGAATTTTACCTCCATTCCCTTTTCCGATGCTCTCGCCGTGACTGACGGGCCTTTGGAGTCGTCGCGGAAAACCAATCTAACTTGCTGTAAAGACGTGAGAAATTGCGCCTTAATTTCGTTCTTACAAATCGCGTTGCAACCGGCATTTGGGATCAATTTTATGGCGACTGTAGCGGAAATATCACAGCCAACGGGGCGGTTTTGATTTAAGTTGATTCATAGTCGGACAGGGCTAGACCAAGGGGGAGTGCCGGTAATGAAAAAGGTTCTGCTGGGAGGCGTGGCGCTGATCACGCTTGGGTTTGTCGGGTCTGCGGTCGCAGCCGACATGCCGATCAAGGCGCCCGTGGTCGTGTCCAATCCCTGGACCGGCTTCTACCTGGGTATCGACGCCGGTGGCGGGCTCTACCACACCAACATGGACTTCGGGCAGACCGCCGATCCGGCGCTCAACCCGGCCGGCATCGTATTCGATCCCGTGACTTTCTCCGATTCTCACTGGGGCGGCATCGGTGGCGTTCAGGCCGGTTACAACTGGGCTCCGGGCCAGTTCCTGTTCTTTGGGCCCAGCTGGGTGATCGGTGCAGAAGTTGACTGGGACAAGATTTCCGTCGGCAATGGCAATGGTCAGCAGTTCCTGAGCGCCAACGGCTTCGGTATCCCGCCTTGCGTCGGTGGCGCCGTCGGACCTGGCCTCTGCCATGGTCTCCTGCATGTCGCAGAATCTGGAGTGGACGGCGACGGCTCGCGCCAAGATCGGCTACACCTGGGGCAGCACCATGATCTACGGCACCGGTGGTGGCGCATGGGGCAGCGAGGAACGGAGCGGACAGGTCGCGGCCGCGAACTTCTTCACCTCGTCCATCACGACATCCTCCAATCATACCATGAGCGGCTGGGTGGCCGGTGGCGGCATCGAGTTCATGGCAACGGCCAACTGGCTGCTGCGCCTCGAATATCTCCACTACCAGTTCAATTCCGGTGGCTCGGTCACCGCCGCCTGCACGTAGTGCGTCGCCGGACCGCTGGCAGGCCCAGGAACCTTCACGTGGGGCAATTCGAGCCTCGACATCGATCCGCGGCGCTCTGAGCTACAAGTTCTCACCTTTACTGATCTTCAGGCCTGTCCTGAACGTGGAAGCCCCGGGTACATTTCCCGGGGCTTTTCGTTTGGTTGAGCGATGGTGATCCCTGCCCGCCCCGGAACCTTCGTATTCTCGTTGAGACAACTGCGGCAGATTGCTGATTTCACGCCGCTTTGGCGCGCTCGGCGATCCCGACCAGGGCCCGCAGGATGCGCGGCCGCGCCCTTGAGGCGATCCTCCGGCTCCTCCCAGTCGGCGAAGAACACGACCTTCATGTCGGGCCGCACCCGGGCATCCCTGCCCTGCTTGTGGATGTAGGCGATCAGCCCTTCGGGATTGGCGAAGCGGTCGTCGCGGAACGACACCACCGCCCCCTTCGGCCCGGCTTCGATCTTGGCCACATTGGCGCGCCGGCACAGCGCCTTCACCACGACGGTATCGAGCAGGTGCTGCACCTCGTCCGGCAGCGGACCGAAGCGATCGACCATCTCGGCGCCGAAGGCGTCGATGTCGCGCTCGTCGTCGAGCTCGGCGAGCCGGCGGTAGAGGCTGAGGCGCACCGAGAGATCGGCCACGTAATCCTCCGGAATCAGCACCGGCGTGCCGATGGTGATCTGCGGCGACCAGCGGTCGGCGACCGGCTCGGCGATGCCGGCCTTGAGGCTCGCCACCGCCTCCTCCAGCATCTGCTGGTAGAGCTCGAAGCCGACCTCCTTGATGTGGCCGGACTGCTCCTCGCCGAGCAGGTTGCCGGCGCCGCGGATGTCGAGATCGTGGGAGGCGAGCTGGAAGCCCGCGCCCAGCGTGTCGAGCGACTGCAGCACCTTGAGGCGGCGCTCCGCCTGGGCGGTGATCTTGCGTCCGACCGGCAGGCGTGAGCAGCGCATAGGCGCGCGTCTTCGAGCGCCCGACCCGGCCGCGCAGCTGGTAGAGCTGGGCGAGGCCGAACATGTCGGCGCGATGGACGATGAGGGTATTCGCGGTCGGAATGTCGAGGCCCGATTCGATGATGGTGGTCGACAGCAGCACGTCGTACTTGCCGTCATAGAAGGCCGCCATGACGTCCTCGAGCACGGTCGGCGGCATCTGGCCGTGGGCGACCGCGACCCGCGCCTCCGGCACGTGCTTGTCGAGATAGTCCTTCACCTCGGCGAGATCCTCGATGCGCGGGCACACATAGAAGGACTGGCCGCCGCGATAGCGCTCGCGCAGCAGCGCCTCGCGCACGATCAGCGGATCGAACGGCGACACCGAGGTGCGCACGGCGAGCCGGTCGACCGGCGGCGACGCGATGATCGAGAGCTCGCGCACCCCGGTGAGCGCAAGCTGCAGGGTGCGCGGTATCGGCGTCGCGGTCAGCGTCAGCACGTGGACCTCGGCGCGCAGCGTCTTGAGCCGTTCCTTGTGGCTGACGCCGAAATGCTGCTCCTCGTCCACCACCAGCAGGCCGAGATCCCGGAACTTGATGGCCTTGCCGAGCAGCGCATGGGTGCCGATGACGATGTCGATGGTGCCGTCGGCAAGCCCCTGGCGGACCTTGGCGAGCTCGGCGCTGCCGACCAGACGCGACGCCTGCGCCACCTGCACCGGGAAGCTGCGGAAGCGCTCGGTGAAGGTCTTGAAATGCTGGCGCGCCAGCAGCGTGGTCGGCACCACCACCGCCACCTGCTTGCCCGACAGCGCCACGACGAAGGCGGCGCGCAGCGCCACCTCGGTCTTGCCGAAGCCGACATCGCCGCAGATCAGCCGGTCCATCGGACGGCCGGAGGCGAGATCGTCGAGCACGGCGTCGATCGCGGCGCGCTGATCGTCGGTCTCGTCATAGGGAAAGCCGGCGCAGAACTCGTCGTAGAGCCCGTGGCCGACGGTGAACCGCGGCGCTTCGCGCAGATGGCGCTCCGCCGCGACCTTGATGAGGTCGGCCGCCATCTCGAGGATGCGCGCCTTCATGCGCGCCTTGCGCGCCTGCCAGGCGCCGCCGCCGAGCCGGTCGAGATCGACCGCGGTCTCCTCGGAGCCGTAGCGCGACAACAGCTCGATGTTCTCGACCGGCAGGAACAGCTTGTCGTTGCCGGCGTAGTGGATTTCCAGGCAGTCATGCGGCGCGCCGGCGGCCTCGATGGTCTTGAGGCCGATGAAGCGGCCGACGCCGTGGTCGACATGGACGACGAGATCGCCGGCGGCGAGGCTCGAGACCTCGGCGATGAAATTCTCCGCGCGCTTGGCCGCCTTGCGCGGCCGCACCAGGCGATCGCCCAGGATGTCCTGCTCGCCGATCACCGCGAGGCCGTCGGTCTCGAAGCCGGATTCGAGCCCGAGCACCGCGAGCCCGACCTGCGGCTTCGGCAGCGCCAGCATGGCGGGCCAGTCGTCGACCGGCGTGAGATTGAGGATCTTGTGGTCGGCGAGCACATGGCTCATGCGGTCGCGCGCGCCGTCGCTCCACAGCGCGAACACGACGCGCTTGCCGGCCGATTGCAGCGCGTCCACATGGGCCTTCACCGCCTCGAACACGTTGGCGTCGGGCTGGGTCCGCTCCGGCGCGAAATTGCGGCCCTGCCTGGTGCCGGCGTCGATCACCGACGCCGTGCCTTCCGGCGCCGCGAACGGCGTGAGGCGCACGAGCCTGCCGGCGTCGAGCCGCTCGCGCCATTCGGCCTCGGCGAGATAGAGCCGGTCCGGCGGCAGCGGCTTGTAGGACGCGCCGCCGCCCGGGTGGGCGCCCGGCGCCATGTTCTGGGTGCGCGCCTCGTAGTAATCGGCGATCTGGGCGAAGCGCTCCTTGGCGGCGTCCTCGGCCAGCGGCTCGATCACGACCGGGGTGCCGGGGAGATAATCGAACAGCGTGTCGAGGTGGTCATGGAACAGCGGCAGCCAATGCTCCATGCCGGGATAGCGGCGGCCTTCGCTCACCGCCTCGTAGAGCAGGTCGTCGGACTGGGTCGCACCGAAGGCCTTCACATAGCCGGTGCGGAACGCGCCGGATGGTCTCGGTGGTGAGCTGGAATTCGGCGACCGGCACGAGATCGAGCGCGTGGAGCTGGTCGTGGCTGCGCTGGGTCTCCGGATCGAAGGTGCGGATCGATTCCAGCGTGTCGCCGAAGAAATCGAGCCGCACCGGATCGGGCACGCCGGGCGGGAACAGATCGATGATGCCGCCGCGCACCGCGTATTCGCCGGCCTCGCGCACCGTCGAGGCCCGCACGTAGCCGTTGAGCTCGAGCCAGCCGACGATGCCGTCCATCGCCAGCATGTTGCCGGGCGTGGCGGAGAACGCCTGCCCGGCGACGAGCCCGCGCGCCGGCACCCGCTGGACGATGGCATTGACGGTGGTCAGCACCACGGACGGCCGCTCCTGCCCCTTGAGCCGGGCGAGCCGCGCCAGCGCCGTCATGCGCTGCGCCACGATCCCCGGATGGGGCGAGGCGCGGTCATAGGGCTGGCAGTCCCACGCCGGAAACTCGGCGACCGCGATCTCGGGGGCGAAGAAGGCGAGCGCGCGGTGAAGCTGCGCCATGCGTGCGCCGTCGCGGCAGACCACGAGAAGGCTCGTCGCCGGCGCGTTCTTCTGCGCCGCGACGGCACGGGCGAGATCGGCGAGCACGAAGCCTTCGGCGCCGTCGGCGACGTCGGCGAAAGTCAGCGGACGGCCGGGCACCAGAAGCTCGGCCGGCGAACGCGCATGGGGGGCGCGGATGTTCATGCCGTCCCCGCCGGATGGAAGTCCCGCAGGCGGCGGAACAGCGCAATGTCGTATTCGGGCGGCACCGGCCGCGCGCCGGACAACCAGGCATAGAGATCGGGATCGGGGGCCTCGCTGAGCCGTTCGAATGCGTCGATGTCGGCCTCGGTCAATTCGCCGATCACGGCATCGGCGAAGCGGCCCATGATCAGGTCCATCTCCCGCGTTCCGCGGTGCCACGACCGGTACAGAAGGCGCCGCCGCCGCTCGTCCAGGCCCGCGCTCGATCGTGTGGTTCCGGTCATGCCCTCGCCCAACGCCAAAAGCCCGGCACGTGCCGGGCGCGACGTTGATATAGCGAGGGATCGCCGGGATGTCAGTGGATAAAGTGGCCGCCGATGCCGGCCACACCCGCTCCTACCTCGATCCCGCCTCCGGCGCGGTGTTGTCGACTCCGACGGGCGCTGGCAGCGCTTTCTGTTCGCAGGTCTGCACCGTCTGGATTTCATTGCGGGTCTGCGCGCCCGGCCGCTCTGGGACGTCATCACGGTCGCTTTGTTGCTGGGCCGCATCGGTGTCAGCACGACCGGCGTGTATCTCGCGGTCCGGCGCATCCGGCCACAACCAAGCCGCACCCCATGCCCCAAATGATGGCATCCGCGCTCGAACAGCGAGTGGGTGTGGTTTTGCATCCCGAAGCAGTGCCGAAACTTGTCACATTGGGGTGGAATCCCATTCGATTTGCAATCGCTTTTCGAGGCAAAACTGGCCACCAGCGCGCGAGTTTTCCTCTTCAACGCGCTGAAATAGTTATCGATTATCGCATTATTCCCATGTGTTGCAGGGACGGCACAGACGGACGGGCATCGACCACATATAAAAATAATCACGGAATCACAGGGGTGAGTAAATCCGTAGAACGATTGGAGACCGGGGATGCAGTACAAATTTCTAGCGGGTGTCGCTATCGCCGCGATTATGGCGGGGAGTTCGGCTTTTGCGGCGGACATGCCGATGAAGGCGGCTCCGATGGTGGTGGCTCCTTACGACTGGAGCGGCATTCTACATCGGCGGCGTGATCGGCGGCGCCTGGAGCCGTACCGACTCGTCCGATCCGGGCCTCGGTATTATCGGGACGCTGATCGGCGTTCCGGTGGTGCAGACCACCGACAGCAGCGGCTTCATCGGCGGCATCGAGGGTGGCGATCGCTACCAGTTCGGCAAGCTGGTGATCGGCTGGGAAGCGGACATGGTGTGGGGCAACGCCAACGGGACGAGCACCACGACTTTCGGCCCGCTCCTCTGCTTCCGCCGATCGTGTCCCGGTCGATCAACGTCGGACACCAAGTGGACCGGAACCGCCACCAGCTCCGTCGGCATCGCGCATGACCGCTGGCTGGTCTACGGAAAGGCCGGTGTCGCCTGGAGCACACCGACTACACCGACAACTGGACCATCGCCGGGCGTGCCACTCTTCACCGGCACCGGCAGCGACAACCGGGTCGGCTGGACGGTGGGAACCGGCATCGAATGGGCGATCTGGAACAACTGGTCGATCAAGGCCGAGTACGACTACCTCGACTTCGGCACCCGGAACGTGGCCATCAACGGCACCATCCTCCCGAGCGTTTTCCCGATCGCGGCTTCGTTCGGACTTCAGAACACCGAGCACGTCAACCAGTTCAAGGCAGGCCTGAACTGGCACATCATGCCGAACATCTGGTGAGAACCAGCTGAAACGACGGTTCTTCATCAAGGCCCCGGCGAAAGCCGGGGCCTTTTTGATTGCAGCCAGCGATTGCGAACGATTTTTCGGATTCGTCGATAAGCTCAGAACTGAGCGTGCAGGCGCATCGAGAGCACCGACACCGGTCCGCGGTCGCGGTTGTAGGCGGGATTGATGATGAACTGATAGTCCGCGGTGGCCCGCAGCGCGCCGAGCGGAAAGCTGTAATAGGTTTCCATGATCTGCTCGGTGCCGGGATGCGGGAGTTGCCCGTCGCCGACCAGAATGCCGAGGCCGCCGGCATTGAGATAGGCGATGTGCGGACTGGAAATGCCGTTGACGACGCCGGCCAAGCCGAAGGTGTCGTCCGGCCTGCCCCACAGCTTGCCGGCGAGCGACATGCCGAGCGACGCCGTGCGGTCGACGTCGGTGAACTCATACGGCTCGACGTTGCCGTCGGCCCAGCCGAACCGGCCGAACATGCCAACGTTCGGCACGACCTGCTGCTCGAAATTGACGTTGAAGCCGATGCGGCTGGCGTAATGGCGCACCTGCGAGGTACTCGGCGTACCGCCGGTCTCCTGGGCCAGCACGATGGCGTCGTCGAAACGGCCCATCCGGCCGCGGGTGACGAAGCCGTCGAACATGATGCTGCCGGGCTGGCCGGCGATCTCATGCCGGTGCTCCAGTTCATAGACGATCTGGAATTGGTGGAAGCGATCCAGTTCGATGCTGTTGGGCACGATCGATAGATCGAACAGTCCGCCGCGCACCGCCCATGGCCCGTGGTACCACTCGGCGGTCGCACCGTAGGTGTAGCCCCAGGCATCGGCGGCATAGTCGAAGGTGCCGGCATCGACCAGCGTCCAGTTCATGAAATCGCCGCGGGGGTCGTGGGCATATTTGACGGTGTCGAAGATATCGGAAACGCTGAACTTGCCGACCGTGAGGACCAGCCGGTCCGGCGACTGCTTGCCGGCGAACTGGTTGATATCGGCGTCCACCTTCTCAGTGGCGGTGCCGAAATCGATGGTCTGGCGGATGAAGGCGCGCGGCACCCGCATATAGGGATCGTCGCTGCCGATCTTGTAGGCCTCGCCGCTCGGAAATCCCGCGAGGCCGAGGGTGTTGCTGAGCCCGAAGCCCTGGTCGATCTCCGGATTGATCCACAATTCCCCGCCCTGCCACAGCTTCACCCCGGCATAGAGCGTGGCGTCCCAGGTCTCGCGGCCTGCATTGCTGTCGAGGCTGTTGGTGCCGTGATAAGGCGCGCGGAACGGTGGCGCATATTGGCTCACATAAGTGGTCTGGCCGTGAATGCTCCAGTTGTCGCCCTCGAGCGGCGCCAAGCCACCGTTGCCGGCATTCGATCCGTTGCCGCCCGAGCTGGTAATTCAGCCCGAGGCGAACCTCCTGCACGGAAAGGTTCGAATCGAAACGCTGTCCGGCCACGGGAAACGTCACGCTGGCGGTGCCGAAATCGGAATAGAGGTATTCGAGCCGGGCGGTCCAATGCGGCACAAACGGCACCTCGACCCCGGCCCCGACGGTCCACCCGTTCCGTCTCGGCAATTTGATTTCGACGGTGCCGCCGGCCGCGCCAGCGGGGTTGTCGCTGAGCTGGGTGCGCGTCAGGCGATCCGCGGTCCAGGCGTAACCGGCGGTGCCGTAATAGAGCCAATGGTCGAATGCGTAGCCGATGCGGGTGCGCACCGAGCCGGACATTTCCACCAAGTCCTTGTAGGTCGCCGCGCCGATCGACGGCGTCGCCAGGGTGCTCATGCCGGACATGTTGCCGGGAAACGATATGTCGGCCTCAAGACCCACCAGCAGACCCGAATTGAAGATGGTGTTGTAGCCGGCCTGGAAGCCGCCGAAATTGCTGCCCTCGCCCGTGAACAGATCATAGGGGCGGAACAGATCGAGCGTGCCGGTGACATTGGCGGCGGCGCCCGGTTGCGTCGCCGTGAAGTCGGACCCCGCCGTCGCAAAGCCGATATGGCCGCCGACATAGAAGCCCGACCAGTCGCTGGACCAGCTTTGGGCCGGCGCGGCCGGGGGCATGCGCACGGGAAGGTCGGCCGCACCGGCGCTGCCGGCAAAGAGCAGCGCGGCCGCGGCAACGCCGCCGCGCATGCACGACGCCGATCGCGCCGAAATCCGGCCACGCGCCGCCCCGGCGCGGCGCCGCGCGAACGCGACGTTGCGATGGTCACTGCGTCCGGGGGGATGCATGCACATGTGCAGATCCGACCGTTATCCCGCTCACTTCGCCGCACCGGCCGGTGCATCCGGCTGGAGCCCCAGGCCCCCGCGCTCCCCCGCGTGGGTATCCATCTCGATCCGCACGTCCGCCTGCCAGCGCGCAGCCGAAACCGTCGGCTCGAGACTCAATCGGCCGACGATCTTTTCTATCTCGGTATCGACCCTTTGTGACGCCGTTGCAAATGCGGTCACCACCACGCGGCCGGTCCCTTCCAAATCAGTACTGTCGAGTCGGCGCAATGCCAAGGCGCTGCCGGCGAGGCCCTGCAGAAGGAGCGCGCGAATATGTGCCTCGTCGGGGCTTCGGCACGTGACCGACAGCAGGTACGCGACCTCGAGCTCGGTCGCCGTCAGCGGCTGCCGGTTGATGAAATTGACGATGGGACGCAGCAGCAGGTTGACGAACACGACGAAGCCGGTGGCGATGGCCGCATAGAGCGGGTAACCGGCGCCCGCCAGAACGCCGATCGCGGCGGAGCACCAGAGCGTGGCGGCGGTATTGAGGCCGCGCACGCTCAGGCCCTCGCGGAAGATCAGGCCGGCGCCGAGGAAGCCGATACCGGAGACGACCTGGGCCGCCACGCGGGTCGGGCTCGCTTCGTCGGGAAACAACTGCTCGAACACGACGAAGGTCGCCGCGCCGAGCGCGACCAGGGTATTGGTCCGCAACCCCGCCAGGCGGTTGCGCCATTGCCGCTCGAAGCCGATGACCGCGCTCAGGCAGAACGCGGCAGCGAGATTGAATGCCGCTTGTTCGGGGGTCATCGGCAATACTCCCGGCTGGAGCCGGCGGGATGCCGGCCAATTGCCGCCGGTCCGTTCTTGAATCCAAAATCGCACGGTCAACTCCGGCCGTGACCTGCAAGCCTGCGGGGCAAGCAACGTCTCCGAATCATATGACGGTACGATGAACGCGGGACTAAGCCGACGATCCCGGATGACTCGAAATGGCGGTCCGCCGGACTTGCGGAGGCTCGGGCGGACGCAACCGTCAGCCATTGGAAAGGCCCGGGATCGGCACGCCCAGGGTCTGCGCGATGAGGAAGCAATTGAGGGCGAGCACGATCGCGGCGCCGGCGATCGGCGGCGACATTGGTGAGCGGCCTGTTGACGAACCGGCCCATGATGTCGGCGCGTGCGGTGAAAATCAGGAGTGCGATCATCGGCAGCGGCAGCGCGATGCTGAGCACGACCTGGCTGATGACCAGCGCCTTGGTGGAATCGACGCCGAAACCGACGACGACGAAGGCGGGCAGCATCGTCACCAGCCGCCGCAGCCAGATCGGAATGCGGAACTGGACAAAGCCCTGCATGATCATCTGGCCGGCCATGGTGCCGACCGCAGAGCTCGATATTCCCGATGCGATGAGCGACACCAGGAAGAAGCCGGACGCCGCCGCCGCCGAGCAACGGGGTCAGCGTGTGGTAGGCGGTCTCGATCTCGGCGACGTCGCTGTGGCCGGCGTGGAAGGCGCTCGACGCCATCATCACCATCGCCATGTTGACCATGCCCGCGATGGCGAGCGCGATGACGACCTCGCGGTTGGAGAACCGCAACACGCGGCTGCGCTCCTCGTCGTTGCGCACCGGCGTGCGCGCCTGGGTGAGGCCGGAGTGAAGATAGATCGCGTGCGGCATCACGGTCGCGCCGATGATGCCGACCGAGAGAAGCAGCGCCTCGGCATCCGGGATCTTCGGCACCACCATGTGCACCGCGGCGGATGCCCCAGTCGACCGGCGCAATGAACATCTCGATCAGGTAGCACAGCCCGATGACTGCCGATCAGGCCGGCGATGATGAGTTCGATCGGGCGGAATCCGGAACGCTCGAACATCAGGATGGCGTAGGTGACGCACGCCGTAACCGCCATGCCGGCGATGAGCGGCATATGGAACAGCAGCGACAGCCCGATCGCGCCGCCGAGGAACTCGGCCAGATCGGTCGCCATCGCGGCGATCTCGCTCACCACCCACATCGCCCACACCAATGGACGCGGGAAGCAGATCGCGGCACAATTCTGCAAGGTTCCGTCCGGTGACGATGCCGAGCTTGGCGGACAGCGCCTGGAACAGCATGGCGATCAGGTTGGCGGCGACCACGACCCAGAGGAGATCGTAGCCGTATTTCGCGCCGGCCTGGATGTTGGTGGCGTAATTGCCCGGGTCCATGTAGGCGATCGAGGCGATCACCGCGGGGCCGGCAAACGCGAACCATGCCACAGCGCCGCCGCGCCGGCCAGCGAGCACGTCCCGCGTCGCTGCGACAGTGCGCGCGGTCAGGTTGCGCTCGGTCAGGTTGGGCTCGGTCGGCTGGCCACGTCATGTGCCGATCGATGTCGGTCATTTCCGCATTCGTCACCAGCTTCTACCCTAAAATGTAGCCTGTGCTACATGTGGGTGCAATATGCCTGATTTGTCAAGCAGGAACAAACTGTAGCCAAGGCTTCAGTTTGAGCGAGGATTTGAAATATGTTCGCGCAGTGGTAGACGAAGGCACGCGCCTCCGATTTGGCGACGCGCACCCGCCCAGGGCAGCCGGGAGCGCCCCGGCGCCCCGACAACCGGCGGCTCCAGGAAACACCATGTCCGCGAAGGCGACCCGAACTCCTTCCGTCCCCCAGCCGAAGCTTCCGACCGAGCTCGCCCAGGCGCGCCGGTTCGGCAAGACGCGCTCGGCGCAATCGACGGCGCTGATCGAAGACTATGTCGAGCTGATCGCCGACCTTCTCGCCGGCACCGGCGAGGCGCGCCCCACCGACATCGCCCGCCGGCTCGGCGTGTCCCACGCCACCGCCATCAAGATGATCGCGCGGCTCAAGCGCGAGGGCGTCGCGACCGCCCGCCCCTATCGCGGCGTGTTCCTCACCGAAAGCGGTCACGAGCTCGCGGCACGCGTGAGCACCCGCCACCGGCTCGTGGTCGACGTCCTGATCGCACTGGGGGTTCCCGCCGAGGCCGCCGAGGCCGACGCCGAGGGCATCGAGCACCATGTCTCCGATGTCACGCTCAAGGCCTTCGCCCGCTTTCTGCACGCGGCACGGCATGGTGCGTGACTTTATGCCCGTGGCCCGGTTTTTGCCCTGATGCGTCAGCGGTACTTGCCTGTTTTGCCAGCCTCGCTATGTTGCGCCGCATAATGGGAGATCGAACCACGTGAGATACGGCTTGTCGGCAACCCTGTTTGCCGCATTGACACTCTGCGCGGCCACCGCGCAGGCCCAGGACACGACCAAGAAAAACTTGATCACCGCGCCGAGCCCGCAGGAGTGGGCCGACCTCGCCAAATTGCCGGACTGGAGCGGCGTCTGGAATCCCCGCATTACCGACCAGGACGCCCAGATCAGGACGAACATGCCGCCCTGGACCCCGAAGGCCGCGGCACAGATCGCGCACATGATGGCCGAAGAGCGGGCGGGCCGCCCACCGCCGCTGTTCGTCGAGTGCCTGCCCGAGGGCATGCCGGCGTGGATGCTGGTGAGCCACAATGCCATGGAGTTCCTGTTCACGCCGGGCCGGGTCACCATGCTCGGCGAGTCCGACGGCAACCGGCTGCGCCGCATCTATACCGATGGCCGCTCCCATCCCGAGGACCCGGATCCGAACTTCCACGGCCATTCGATCGGCCATTGGGAGGGCGATACGCTGGTCGTCGACACCGTCGGCGTGCTGCCGCAGGTCTATATCGCCATCAGCGAGGCGGCCGGCATGCCCAACAACGGCGACATGCACATCATCGAACGCATCCATCTCGCCGGACCCGACGTCCTGCATGACGATCTCGAGATCATCGCCCCCAAAGTGCTCACCAAGCCTTGGAAGACGACGCGGGTTTACTCGCGCCAGCGGGCGCGGAAATTCGAGATCGTCGAGGGCGTCTGCATCCAGGGGCAGTTTTCCGAGCGCGTCGACAAGGACGGCAACGCTACTTTCGAGATCATGCCGCACCAGCCCTGGGGCAACCTGGTTGCCCCAAAATAACGCCGAGACAAAATGAGCAGGCGCGGCGAAGGAAATGCCCGGGAATCAACCCCGATTTTTACGTGAAGTGCTTCGGAGAGAACAATGAATAGCTTTGCTAAACTTGGCGTTGGAGCCGCTATCGGCTTGGTCGGCGGCATCGTGCTGGGCAGCGCCCCCGGCGTCGCTCATCACTCCGCGTCCATGTTTGATTCATCGAAAACCGTCACGCTCACCGGCACCGTGGTCGAAGTGCGCTGGACCAATCCGCATGTCACGCTTCTGGTGAACGGCAAGGTCAACGAGGCCGATCAAGCTGCGGATTGGCTGCTGGAAATGAGCAGCCCCTCCAACCTCGTACGGGTGTCGAACTGGTCGCGCGCTACCGTGAAGGTCGGCGACCACGTGAAAGTGCAGATGGCGCCGCTCCGCGACGGCAGCGCCAGAGGCGGCAATCTCAAGACCCTCACCTTGACCGACACCGGGCAAAGCTTCACGCCGAATATCCGCGACCGCGAAGAACCCGGCCTGGAGTAAGCCCGCGATTTAGGGAATGCCGGCGGTGTCCCGAAAAGCTGCGACTTTTCGGGATCGGATCGGAGCGCAAGGCTATTCCGCGCGTCCCCGCATGACGTGCCGCAGGAGACCGGGCGATCGCCTCAGCGCACCTTTCCCCACGGATCGAATTTCTGATCGGGAATGCGGGTGATCGCGTCCTTGTAGGCCTTTTCCTGGGCCTTCTTCTGCTCGGGAGATAGCTCGTCCTTCTTTTTCTCTTCCGCTGCCTTCGGCATCGGCTTCGAAATCGACGAACTTCCCCCCATCTGGGAATAAGCGGGCACAGCGGGCACCGTCAGCGCCGCTGCCGTCATTGCCACCACGAATAGCCGCATTCGATTTCTCCGTCGGTTGGCGCCGCCGCACCCCCGTGGGCGCGGAGTCGCCGGATTCCGATGAGATGCGATGATAACATCGCGGCAAAAAAACGAAAATGGCCGGCATCGCCGATTATTGCGAGGCACCCGATCCGAACCGGTTGCAAACGGAAGGGGCCCGCGGCCATTGACGGCCGCGGGCCTCGATCAGCAGATGCATCAACCCGAAGCGGGCTGCCTTACATGAGGTTCAGCTTGTAGTTGGCGCCGACCCGGAAAATGCTGGTGGTGAAGTTGACCTGATCGAACAGCATGTTGTTCGTGTTGCCGAGGTCGACATAGAGATATTCGGCCTTCAAGGTCCATACCGGATTGAGCTGATATTCCACGCCCGCCCCGATCGTCCAGCCCCATCGCATCTGGGCATCGGACAAGGTCCCGCCGAGACCGATGGCGGTGCCGAATGCCGCCGTCCCGCGGACGCTGCCGAACGCCAAGCCGCCGGTCAGATAGGGATACCAGAAGCCCTCGTTAAGACCCACCCGGCCACGAACGGTGCCGAGCGATTCCAACTTGCTGGTCAGGGTCGCGCTGCCGAAGCCGCCGGCGAAGAGGACGCTCTGCGAGCCCTGAATGTCGGCGCCGCTGATGTCGGCTTCCACGCCCCAGATCCAGGAACCCATGTTCTGGTTGACGCCGGCGGTGACGCCGATCAGGCCGCCGCTGACATCGAAGCTGCCGGTGGTGGCGCCCAATCCGGCGATGGTCGCGGTGTGATTGGAACTGCCCCAGCCGCCGCCGCCGCTGACGCCGACATACAGGCCGTTCCACATCGAAATCGGCACCGGCGCGAATAAGGATGGCGGAGGCGGAGGCGGCGCCCGCCTCGATCTGACCCCCATATCAGCGGCATAGGCCGAGACCGAGAGCAAGGCGACTGAAGCAATTGCCGCGAAAGCTGTGTGTAATTTCATGACGATCCCCGGGATTAGTTATGCGTTAACTTTAGCCGACTGCCTATTTTTTAGGGTTGCATTAATGCAACAGTGCCGAACCATTTTCCCGCTCGTCGGGGTCGGTCGGTGATCCACATCGAAAAATTCCCATGATAGCCTCGCCGACGCGCATCAGGCGGAGATGGAGCATGCAGGTGAATACGGGCTGGCGCGCGCTGCTGGTTCTCGGCGCAGCACTGCTGGCGCTGGCGGGCACGGCCGCGGCGCAGGATTATCCGACGCGGCCGATCACTCTGATGGTCCCCTTCCCCGCCGGCGGCGGCGTCGACGCCATGGCGCGCATCGTTGCCGAACGGTTGTCCGCGGCGCTCGGCCAGCAGATCATCATCGACAATCGCGGCGGCGTGGCCGGCGTGATCGGCACCCGTGCCGCGGCAAAGGCGGCGCCGGACGGCTACACCCTCGTCATGAGCACGAGCGGCACCACTTCCATCAACCCGAGCCTGTATGCCGAGCCAGGCTACGATGTGGCGCGCGACTTCATCCCTATCGCCCTCATCGCATCGACGCCGATCGTGGTGATGTCGAATCCGGCATTCCCGGCGAAGACGATGGCCGAATTGATCGCGCTCACCCGGAAGACCGGCAAGCTCGACGCTGGCACACCGCCGCCGGGCACCGAGAACTACCTCGCCGCCGAGCTGTTCCGCACCATGACCGGCCTCGACGTCACCATCGTCACCTATAAGGGCACCGGTCCCCTCACCAACGATCTGCTCGGCGGACACATCAGCATCGCCTTCAACACGCTCGCGCCCGCCCTCGGAAATATCGAGGCCGGACAATTGCGCGCCATCGCGGTGGCGGCCGCGGAGCGGTCGCGGCTGCTGCCGGACGTGCCGACGGCAAGCGAATCGGGATTGCCCGGCTTCGAGGCGTCGGTACGTTACGGCGTGCTTGCGCCGGCAGGGACGCCGCGCGCGATCGTCGACCGGCTCAACAGGGAATTGAGCGCGATTACCGGCTCCGGCGACATGGCGAAACGCATCGCCGCCCAGGGCGGCGAACCCCTGACGTCGACGCCGGAGGGTTATGCCGCGGACATCGCCCGCGAATCCGCCAAGTGGGGCCCGCTGATCCGCCGGCTCGGGCTCAAGGTGGAATGAGCCGTCCGGCCGGAGAGACTTCGTTGCAAGACAACGTGGGCAACACCGTTCGCAGCATCGTGGGCAGCATTGTTGGTACTTGGCGTCTCGTCATGACGCGCGCCCACAATGACGCCGGCGAACCCATGCACGCACCCTATGGCCCGAAGCCCATGGGCGTCGTGGTGTTCTCCGCCGACGGGCGCATGATCGCGGTGCTGTGCGATGCCCGCCCGCATCTGCCCGACGACGAGCCGGTCCGCGAATACAGCTCGTATTGCGGCAACTACACCTTCGACGGCACCACCCTGGTGACCCGCGTCGACGCCGCCTCCGACCCGGGCCGGATCAGCGGCGATCAGATCCGCCGCACCCGCTTCGACGGCGACCGCCTCGTCCTGATGCCGGCGCCGCGGCCATGGCGGGGCGTCATGCAACACCGCGAGATGTTCTTCGAACGGATCGGGTGAGAACGGCTTCTTCTCCGCGGTTCGCGCGCGACTAGGAGACGAGATGAATTCCGGGCCGACAGGCAAGGCGATTGCGGCCGGCATGATCGGCAATGTGCTCGAGTGGTACGACTTTGCGATCTACGGCTATTTTGCCGCCTCGATCGGCCGCAATTTCTTCCCGCGCGAGGATAGCGTCGCCCAGTTGCTCGCCGCCTTTGGCGTGTTTGCGCTCGGATATCTGGTGAGGCCAATCGGCGGCGCGCTCATCGGTCATATCGGCGACCATTACGGACGCCGTGCTGCTCTCACAGTCTCGGTCACGGCGATGGCGGTGCCGACTTTCCTGATGGGCCTTCTTCCCGGTTACGAGGCGCTTGGCCGGATGGCCCCCGTCGCACTCGTTCTGCTGCGCATGGTCCAGGGACTTTCGGTCGGCGGCGAGTATACCAGCTCAATGGTGTTTTTAGTGGAGCGTGCCACCGCCGGACATCGTGGCTTGATGGGCGCCGTCACCTGCTGCGGGACAACCATTGGCATTCTGCTGGGCTCAGCTGTTGGCGCGACGATCGCCTCGATAATGACGGCCGAAGCGCTCGACGCGTGGGGTTGGCGCATTCCATTCCTGCTCGGAATCGTCGTTGGGATCGCGGGTTTCATTCTGCGGCGTCACGTCGCCGAGGCTGTGCCGGTAGTGCGCAGCGAACGGGCCCCAATTGTCGAGACCATACGAGATCACTGGCGGCTGGTCGTGCGCCTCGCTGCGCTCACTGTCTTCAATGCGGTGAGCTTTTATGTCATGTTCGTCTACGTGGCGAGCTGGCTGCAGACCGCCGACGGAATCTCCCCGGCTCACGCGCTCGAGATCAACACCGTCAGCATGATGATGCTGCTGCCGGCGCTGCTGGCCTCGGGATACCTGTCCGATCGCTTCGGTCGCAAACCAATTCTGATGCTGTCGACCGCACTCGCGGTTATCGTCGCCTTACCGCTGTTATGGGTCATGTATCACCCGTCTCCGGCATTGATCCTGCTCGGACAAATGGGATTCGGTCTGATTATTGGCCTGTATGGCGGAACACAGGCCACGACGATGGTCGAATCCGCGCCGTTGCGAATTCGCTGCACCGTGGTCGCGCTCGGCTACAACACGTGCCTTGCCATTTTCGGTGGGCTGAGTCCGCTGGTGGCGACCTGGCTGGTGGGGCGTACCGCGGACGAGCTTGCTCCCGCCTATCTGATCATGGCCGCGGCGGCGATCTCATTTTTGGCCGCCTGGGGCTTCAAGGAAACATATCGAACGCCGCTGGCCTGAAGCCCAGCACCACTTCGCGCGGAAGCGGGACGAAATCCGGCGCGATCGGCAGGAACTTATCCGGTGCGAGGAGACGGACGGTTCGCAAAAGCGAATTTGGCTGTTCAACCTCCATACCGGCTCAGCGTGGCCGCGGCTTCCTGTTCGCTGTTGGCGATCGGCAGGATGGTCAGGAGGCCAGCCGTGGCCAGGACATCCGATACCAGCGGCTTCGGGTTGAGTAGAACCAGGGTCCGGGAATTGCGGGCCACGGTCTTGGCCGCGAGCACGAGATGGCGGATGCCGATCGAAGCGATGAAATCGACCCCGCCCATGTCGACGACGATGTTGGTGCGGGACCCCGCGACCACGGCCAGGGGCAGATCGATCTTCTCGGCGCCGAGGATGTCCAGCCGTCCCACCAGCGTCACCCGCTTGCCCGTGTCGCCGAAATCGGAAACGGTGATTTCCATCGAAATGCCTCACGCCAATTTTGCTCTGTGACGCTCATATTGAATTCGTATGACAATTCGGTGACACCAATTCGGTGATGCCAATTCGATGGCTCGAGCCTGTCACATCCTGCCGCCGATGGTGACGAGCATGGCGGCGACATCGTCGAAGGCCGGCCGGCCGGCTTCGAAAGTTCTGACCTCTGCGGTCAGGCGCGCCAGCACGTCGGCGTCCTGCGCCCCGGCGGCAACGAGAATCGCTTCGAGCCGCGCCTCGCCGAACTGCGCGTCCGAAGGGTCGGCCGCCTCGGTGATCCCGTCGGTCACGGCAAGCAGCCGGTCTCCCGGGCCGAGCGCGACGGCCCCCTCGCGGTATGTCATGTCCTCGATCAGGCCGAGCGGCGGCCCGCCCATGACGTCGAGCCGTTCCAGGGTTCCGGACGCCCGGCGCAGCCACGGCGGGATATGGCCGGCGCGGACATAGTCGAGACGGCCGGATTGCGCCTCGAAGGTCGCGACGAACAACGTCACGAACATGCACATGGCGTTGTTGGAAACCAGCGCGGCATTGACCAGGCGAAGAGCCTCTCGCCGGTGAGGCGAACAGGGATTCGGCATCCGGGCGCGCGGCAAGCCCCCGGATCAGCGAATGGGTGCGCGCCATGAACAGCGCCGCGCCCGCGCCCTTGTGGGAGACGTCGCCGAGCACCAGCACCAGCCGGTCACCGACGAGGAAACAGTCGACGAGATCGCCTCCGACCTCATTGGCCGGTTCGAGCACGACATCGACCGAGACGTCCGTGGGCCCGATCGCCATGCGCAACGGCGCGGGCACCAGCTCGAGCTGCAGCCTGCGCGCTTCGTCGAGTTCGGCCTGACGGCGTCTCAGTTCGTCCCGCAACCCCGCTTCTGCGCGGCGCCGGTCGCTGATGTCATGGAAGCTCACGAGGCTCGTCGGCTCCCACTCGAAGACGTAGCGCACCGCGGCGACCAGCGCATGGAACGTGCTGCCGTCGGCCCGGCTCACCGAGGTCTCGAACTCGATCGCGGCTGCACCGGTCCGCGCGGCCAGGATCCTCGCGAGGTCCTCGGCGGTGAAATGGGCGGCGAGGTCGGATTGTTCGTTGGGGTGCCGATCGGGAAGGCCGAACAGGCTGCGGAACCGCGCATTGGCATGCTTGAGGCGGCTGTCTTCCTGCCCGATCATCGCCAGCGCAACCGGCGCCCGGTCCAGCATGAAGCGGAGCTGGCGCGCACTCTCCTTCACCAAATAGTCGGCATGGCGCTGCGCGCTGACATCGCTGTACGTCACGATCAATCCGCCGTCGGGCAACGGATTGCGCCGGCATTCAATGATGCGGCCGTCCGGCAGCATGCGTTCAGCGAGGTAGGAGGTCTCGGGCGCGTGCAGGTGCTCGCGGACCACGGCCTCGACGCTTTCCACAGCCGTGCCGAAGTCGCCGCGCTCCGCCTGGCCGCGAATGAAGCGCTCGAATGTCGGCGCGCCCGCGAGCTCGGCGTCGGAGAGTTTCAGAAGTTCTCGGAGCTGCCCGTTCCAGGCCCCCAGCCGGTGGGCGGCGTCGAATATGGCGACGCCCTGATCGAGCTGGTCGAGCATCGTCTGCAGTGTCGGCAGGCGGGCGGCCGCTTCGGACTCCGCCTTGCTGCGTTCGGGGCCGGCCGACTGCCTGATTTGCGACCCGGAACCCACGGCACCTCCACCCGGGAAAGCTACCCCGTATGGCCCCCCGCCTCATCCATCAGCGACACGATGGTGGACAGATCTAGTCGCGGCAATGCCCTACTGAACGTTCTTGTTCATATACTCGGATCCGAAGATCACGACCGACCAGATGATCGCATAGAAGACCAATCCGATAACAATTTCCACGATATTCCTCCCCTGCCCGACGACTCGGGCGCTCGCAAGTCATGAGCATGATCTTATCCGAAAAGTCCGTAACTTTTCGCGATCAGGCTCTGCACCTCGCGGGCACCCTAGCAACAATGGAGCGGCCCGGCCACTGCTATGGGAGGCGGCCGGTGGCCTGCGAGATCGAGCTCAGCCCGCCGTGACGTCCACCACCTCTTCGCCGTCGAGGACCCGCGTGGCCGTTGCGTGGTCGAGATCGCCCTCCCAGGCGGCGACCACGACGGTCGCGACGCAATTGCCGATCAGGTTGCCGAGCGCGCGCGCCATGCCGATGAACCAGTCGACCGACAGCACGAGGACGAGGCCGATCGCGGGAATGCTCGGCACCGCGTTGAGGGTCGCGGCGAGGATGACGATGGCCGAACCCGGTACGCCATGGGCGCCCTTCGACGTCACCAGCGAGACGCCGAGCACCAGCAGGAGGTCGCCGAGCGAGAGCGGCGTGTTGGTCGCCTGGGCGATGAACACCACGGCAAGGGTGAGATAGATCGAGAAGGCGTCGAGATTGAACGAATAGCCGGTCGGCACCACCAGGCCGACCACCGATTTCTTCACCCCCATGCGCTCCAACTTCTTCATGATCTGCGGCAGCACCGCATCGGAGCTTGCGGTGGCGAGCACGATGGTGAGGTCCTCGCGCAGGTAGGCCAGGAACTTCAATATGTTCAATCCCGCGAGCCGCATCACCGCGCCGAGCACCACGACCACGAACAGGGCAATGGCGACGTAGAACAGCGCGACGAGCGACACCAGCTGCTTGAGCGAGCCGACCCCGTAGCGTCCGACCGTATAGGCGACGGCGCCGAGCACGCCGAGCGGCGCGACCCGCACGATCAGGCCCATCGCCTTGAACAGTACGGTCGACACCGCGTCGATCAGCGAGGTCACCTGGGCGCCCTTTTCGCCGCCCACCAGCGCCAGCGACACCCCGAACAGGATGGCGAAAAACAGCACCTGCAGCACGTCGTTGCGGGCGAGCGCGTCGAACGACGTGGTCGGAATGATGTTGAGGATGAAGCTGCCGACTCCGGCGCCCTTGAGCTTGTGGGCATTGTCCGCATAGGTATTGAGGGCATTGGCATCGAGGGTCGAGGTGTCGATGTTCATGCCGTTTCCGGGTCCGGCGACGAAGGCGAGCACGATGCCGAGGATGAGCGCGACCGTCGTCATCACCTCGAAATAGATGAGCGCCTTGACGCCGACGCGGCCCACCTTCTTGAGGTCGCCGGCGCCGGCGATGCCGTGCACGACCACGCAGAACACGATCGGCGCGACGATCATCGAGATCAGCTTGAGGAAGGCATCGCTGAGGATTTTCAACCCGATCGCAAAGTCGGGCGTGGCGACGCCGAGCACGATCCCGAGCAGGAGACCGATCAGCACCTGGACGAAGAGCGACTTGAACAGGGAACCGCGGCTCGCGGGGGCGGCGGGCGTCGAAACGGCGACTGTGGACATGCGAATCCTCCTTGCGCCAAGCCGAAAGCTTGATCGAAAGCAACGAGCATGCCAGCAGACGAACATTCACCCGGGCCGGGTGCGGGCTCAATCGTCTCGCCTCCATAACAAAGCCCGATTATGATTGACCTTCTGCGAGCGGACGAGGTCGAAGGAAATGCATAAGGCAAAGACGCATACGATTCTGGGCGGGCTCATCGCCGCGGCGCTGGTCGCCATGCCGGCGCTGCCCGGCTCCGCCGCGGTAAAGAAGATCGCCTACCCGGAAGTCAAGGTCACCCTCAACACGCCCTACAAGCCCGATGCCGCGTTCGAGAAAATGCATGCAGCATTGCTCGACGCGATCAAGCGCAAGGACGCGCAGGCAGCTGACCGCGCTGGTGGCGCCGACCTTCCTATGGACCGTGGGCGACCAGCCTGCCGATGAGCTCGATCTCGGCCGCGACGCCGTCCACAATTTCAAGGTCGCGTTCGGGTTCCGCGCGCTCGGCAAGGACGTCGACGGCGGCGTCGACGACGGTCCCTACTGGGATGTGCTCGCGGCCTTCGCCGACGATCCGACCTACTACACCGCGAGCGACACCGGCAATCTCGTGTGCGGGCCGATCGCGGCCGACGTCGCCGACGACAAGGTTTTCGACCAGGCGCGCAGGAAGATCGAGACCGCCAACGAGGCCGCCGAGTGGTATTTCACCTTGGGCGACACCGCCGTCGCCAAGGCGCCCGGCGACACCGGCGCGCCCGTCGCCAAGGTCGGCACCGTGGCGCTGCCCCTGCTCAGCTTCTACCCGCCGGAAAAGGAAGGCGCGCCGCCGCCGACTCCGACCCATTTCGAGGTGCTGCTGCCGTCGGGCCGGACCGGCTGGGTGCCGGTCACGGCGGTGCGTCCGCTCGCCGCCGACCATCTTTGCTACGCCAGCACCCCGAGCGGCGAGTGGAAGATCGCCGCCATCGATCAGGCGAGCCAATAGAGAAGGCATCACGTCAGACGAGCGCCCTCACCACGCCGTAGGCGGCGCCCAGCCAGAGCCCCACGCTCGCAAGCAGAGTGATCATCGCGCCGGGCCCGCGCGAGGCGGGATCGCGGGTGTAGGCGAGCGCGTAGATCACCCGCCCGACCACCCAGATCAGCCCGCCCACTGCCGCGCCGCGGTCGGAGACATAGGTGGCGTAGAGCCACAGCGCCGGAAGGAACAGTGCCATCTGCTCCAGGGTATTCATCTGGACTCGGTAGGCGCGCTCGAAATTTTCGTTGCCGGTGACGGCCGGCGCCTTGATGCCATATTGCGACCGTGCCTTGCCGACGGCGCCGATGATCAGAAAATAAACCAGCAGTGCGATGAGCGTCACGACGGCGGTGTAGGGCTGGGACATGAGTGAACCTTTCGGATGACTTGTCGAGCGCGGGGTGGATCAACTGCTCCCTCCCCGCCTTCGGGGAGGGCCGGGGTGGGGTTCTTCAGGCGGGGCGGCGACACCGGCATTAATGGAAGCAAGGCCCCACCCTACCCCTCCCCGAAGTCGGGGAGGGAAAGCCAGGCCGGCGCCGTTCTGCTTCAAGTGAGGGGTGCCACCCTCACTTGCCGAGACGATCCGGGCCCTGGGCCAGCGTCTTGACGCGGTAGAGGCCCTCGCGCGCGGTGATGTAGAGCGTGTTCTTGCCGGGGCCAGCGAACGCGACATTGGCGCCCTGGCGGCCCGCCGTGATGGTGCCGAGATATTGGCCCTTGGCATCGAACACCTGCACGCCGGTGACCGTGGTGATGTAGACGCGGTCGTTGCGATCGATGGCGAGGCCGTCGGCGCCGCTCTCCTTGCCGGCGGGAATGTCGCGCAGTTGCGCGAACGCCCGCTTGTTCTTCACGGTGCCATCGGGCTGCACGTCATAGGCGAACACAGTCGGGCCGATCGTGTCGTCGACGATGAGCGTCTTGCCGTCATTGGTGAGCGTAAGGCCGTTGGGCCGCGCCACCTCGCCGTCGATCAGCACCGGCTGCTTGGCGCCGGCCGGGAGGTAGTACACATAGGTCGGGCGGCCCGGCACCACCGGCCGCGGGCCGGGATCGGTGAAATAGATGCCGCCCTTGGCATCGACGATCAGATCGTTGGGAGCGAACAGCGGCTTGCCGGCAGGGCCTTCCGTCAGCGTGGTCATGCTGCCGTCCTTGCCGCGCTTGGTGATCCGCTTGGCGTCGCCTTCCGCGAACAGCAGCTCGCCGTCCTTGGTCAGCGCGATCCCGTTCGCGCCATTGGTGTTCTCGCGCACCACGGCGATCTTGCCGCCGGGATCGAGGAAGTAGGTCTTGCTGGGGCGGATGTCGGAGAAGTAGAGCCCGCCGTCGGCGGTGCCGACCGGCCCTTCGGTGAACACGAAACCTTCCTGCACCAGTTCCGGCGCGACACCCGGAGCGAGCACGCCGGGAATGCCGGCTGGCGACTGCGCCATCGCCGGGAGCGCCAGCATCAGCAGCGCCGCACCGATCGCGTTTGCATGCCATATGTTCATCGCTTTCCTCCCATTTATTGATGCGAGGATTGTAGCGCGGATGAAGCACGGGCGTAATCGCGTAATCGCGTCGGCGGCGTGACGCTGCCGGTCGCTACCAGCCGAGCTTGTAGTTCAATCCGAGCCTGATCATGTCCTCGGTCAGGTGGCCCGTCACGGAGACCTTCGGGTACGTGTTGACTGAAAACGTCTCAGATCCGAGATCGGCGAACAGATATTCCAGTTTTGCCGTCCAGCCGGGAGCAAACATCCATTCCGTTCCGATGCCGGCGCTCCAGCCGGCTTTGACGACATCACCGGACGGGTGCGCAAGGCCGAACGCGTGGATCACCCCATCATACTTGTGGTCGCCCAGGGCAGCGCCGGCGGTCAGATAGAACAGCCAATTGCCCCAGGCGTAGCCCGTGCGTCCGCGCAACGTGGACAGCCAACTGGTGTTGAAGCTGTCATGCTCCCCGATGCTCGAGAAGTTGGCGGCCACCAAGTCTTGCGAGCCATTGAGACCAACATAGCTCGCGTCAAACTCGACGCCGAGCACCCAGCCGCCGATCTGCCAATTGTAGCCGGCGACGCCGCCCCCGGTGAAGCCCAAGGCTGTCATCGTGCCGCTGCCGGAAGTGGTGAGGAATCCAAACCCGAAAGTGTTTGCCGTACCTGACTCGGATATCGCATCGGCGCCCCCGGCGATGCCGACATTCAGGCCGACATACCCGCCGTTCCACGTATAGAAAGCGGGGGGCGGCGGCGCGTACTGGGCCCGTGCCGCGCCTGTGCCGAGGCCCGCAGCCATCGCGACGGCGAGGAGCGAAAGCGCAATGCGCTTTGCTGTCGATTTGGATTGCATGCATTTCCCCCGAGACAGCCTTACCAACCCTCACGGGAGGTATTGACGGGTACCATCGTAAAGGCGACGCAGAGGGAGGTCGAGAGGAGCTACTGCAAATTGTCCCCGCGTTGCCGTACGGCAACACTATGTCATAGTAATCATATATTTAGAGAAAAACGCTGCGCACTCAAATAAATGGGGCAGGCCTCAAATCTGCAGGATGTCGCCAAAATCCCAGGTTACATCCGGCGGATTTTCGCCGATCCGTATGTTCTGGTCGGTGACGAAGTGATAGGGCGGGACCGGCAGATTATAGGGCGCCGGAACGCCTTTGAACACGCGGCCGGCCAGGTCATATTTGGAGCCGTGGCACGGACAGAAATAGCCGCCGAGCCAGTCCGTCGTGGGATCGCTCGGGCTGGGGTCGGGAAAGAATTTCGGGATGCAGCCGAGATGGGTGCAGATCCCGACGAGAACCGCGAATTCCGGCTTGACCGAGCGATAGGGATTCTCGGCATAGGGCGGCTGCTGGCGCTGCCGGGAGTTGGGGTCCGCCAACTGGTCGACGAGCTTCGCATCCTGCAACGTCGCGAGCGCGGACGCCGGCCGGTTGATGACGAAGATGGGGCGGCTGCGCCAGAACACCATCGCCTGCTGGCCGGGCGCAAGCTTGCTCACGTCGAGATCGACCGGGCCGCCCATGGCGATGGTCGAGGCATCGGGATTCATCTGGGCAATCAGCGGAACGAGAGCGGCAGCGGCCCCTACCCCGGCAAAGCCGGCCGTCGCGAGAAAGAGGAAATCGCGACGGGTGGTTTCGACAACCGCTTGCGCCATGGGCGCGGCCCTCATCATTCGGCCGGTTCGAGAAGCCGCGCGATCATACCGGAATAACAGCACGTCAGTGGAATCAAGAAGAGGCGCCAGCCCGCGCGACCGGAATCACAAAAGCTTGATGGGAGGCCGAGGGGCGCGCACAGGGCTCGCAGACCCTCAGCGTTTACGGGGCCCGACCCCTGCGACAATCCATGCTCGAAATGCGCTATCCCGCGGTGCGATGGCTACAACTGCCGGCGCCCTCGACGCGGGCTGAGCCGCACCCGCATGCAGCCTGTTAAATCAATGTAAACACGATATTTTTCAACACATTTTGGTGATGAATCGCACTCTTGTGCGATGCGGTAGAATCGCCATCTTGGGGGCGCGGCTCGGCTGCATCGAGCCGCAATCAGGAGAACCAGATGAAGATGAACCTCAAGCGCCTGATGGCCGCGGCCACCGTTGCCGTGCTGTTCGGCACCCCTGCGCTCGCTGCGACGCATACGCAGCGGCACGTGCGTGTTCCCCAGGCCCCCTACGCCGCGTCCCAGGATGCGGTGACCGCGCCAGACGGGCAGGTGATCGGCGCCGATCCGGATCCGTCAATCCGCCTCGAGCTCAACCGGGATGCCAGCCACTATACCGGCCAAGACTGAGCGCGAAACGCTCGACAAGAAAAAGGCCCCGGATTGCCCGGGGCCTTTTTTGATGTCCAACGCACGCGTCCTCGAGATTGCAAAGCCAAAAGGCCAGTTTCCCGCAAACTTGGTCACCTTGGCGAAGCGACACTGGCGTCAGAAGGCCGCTTGCGCGCCTCGAACCGACGAGCCTGTTCGGCAATTGCGGGCTAACGAAACAAGTCCGGCGAGGCCGGGCCCCGTTGATCGATTTTCGAGATACGGCCGCAGAGCGAAAACCCTAGAAGTGATAGTTCACGCCCGCGCGGACCAAGTTACCCTCGAAGTGCGCCGACGATAGCACGTTCTGGTAGACCGGCGTGGCGAAGAAACCAGAAGTCGACGCGCTGGCAAAGCTGCTGGTGCCGAGATCATAGTGGAGATATTCGCCCTTGGCGCTCCATCGCTGTGCAAACATCCATTCCACGCCGCCCCCCGCGGCCCAGCCCGCGCGGGTATCGGACAATGAGCCGGCCCCGGTTCCAACGAAACCGTTGGTGCCGGACTGAACCAGCGAAGTGCTGGCATCGACGCCGCCATAGGCGAGACCGCCCGTGGCGTAGACAAGCCATGTCGGCGTCAGAAGGAGGCCCAGGCGTCCGCGCACCGTGCCGAGATATTTGGTGGATAGGCTCGCAGTCTGGGTCGAGGTGACCGGCACGCCGACAACCACTGCCGTTGTCGTCACCGAGCCGGCCCCGCCGGACTGCGAGAGTCCCTGGATGTCCGCCTCGATGCCAGCGACCAAGCTGCCAAGCTGCCAATTGTAGCCGATTTGGCCGCCGCCGATGAAGCCGCTGCGGCTTCCGACAGGAATCGAGCCGCTCGACAGCGCCGCCAGACCTTCGGAAACGCCGGGGATGACGCCGAGCGCGGCGTCCGGCGTCGGGGTCGCCACTGTGCTCAGGCTGTTCTGCGAATCCACCCAGCCCGCGTTAAGACCGGCATAGAAGCCGGACCATGTTGGGGGCGGGGCCACGTATCGGGGCGCCTTGATCGGCATGTCGGCCGCTGCCGCGGGAGCGATCAGCGCACCGAAAGTGAAACTGGCAAGAAGCAGCTTTTTCACCCCAGCCTCCGCAAATAATACCCGCCCCCGATGATAAGATTCTTATATGCTGCGACGCTTATATGCTGCGACGCTCAAGTAGTCTGTTGTAATTGCACCACATTTGAAAATATAGCGCAGTCGCTTCGGGAATAGCCGATCTGGCCGATGTGTGTTGCCATCTACTCCTTGGCGACTTAATGCGGCGTGCGGGGCGAACCGCCGCCGACACCAAGGACCAGCCGCCCCGCCCGTTGCCCGTTGCCGCCTGGTGCAACACACTGCAGCGATGCGTTCCAGTGTTCTCAACCCCCTGTTCGCGGCGATCACGACGCTGCCCGGCATCGGCGACAAGGTCGCGAGACTTTATCGCCGGCTGCTCGGCCGCGAGGACATGCCTCGCGTGGTCGATCTCGTGTTCCACCTGCCGACCGGCTCGGTCGACCGGCGCGCCCGGCCGGTGCTGCGCGATGTCGTGCCCGGCACCGTCGTCACCGTGGCGGTGACGGTCGACCGCCATCGCCCGCCGCCGCCGAACCGATCGCGGGCCCCCTACCTCATCTATGCCAGCGACGACACCGGCAGTCTCGTCATCACCTATTTCAACGCCCGCAAGGATTACATCGACCGGCTGCTGCCGGTGGGTCAGCGGCGCATCGTATCGGGCACCATGGCCCTCTATGACGGCATGCTGCAGATGGTGCATCCCGACTTCGTGGTCGACGAGGCGGCCCTTGCGAGCCTGCCCGCGATCCAGCCGATCTATCCGCTCACCGAGGGGCTGACGCCGCAGGCGCTACGCCGCGCCGTCGCGGCGGCGCTCGATCAGGTACCGCCGCTGGCGGAGTGGCTCGACGCGGCGCTGCTGGCGCGCGAGAAATGGCCCGGCTTCGGCGATGCACTGCGAACGCTGCACCGGCCGGCAGAGCTTACGGACCTCGCCTGGGAGGGGCCGGCGTGGTCGCGGCTCGCCTATGACGAGATGCTGGCGGGCCAGCTCGCCCTCGCCCTGGTGCGCGCCCATATGCGGCGGCGCGGCGGACGCGCACGCACCCATGATCAGCGTCTGCAGGCCAAGGTCCTGGCGGCGCTGCCGTTCCAGCTGACCGGCAGCCAGCGCGGGGCGATCGCCGACATCAACGCCGACCTCGGCAAGCCCGAGCGCATGCTGCGCCTGCTGCAAGGCGATGTCGGCTCCGGCAAGACCGTCGTGGCGCTGCTCGCGGCTGCCGCGGTGATCGAGGCCGGCAGCCAGGCCGCCCTGATGGCGCCGACCGAGATCCTCGCGCGGCAACACTTGAAGACGATCGCGCCGCTCGCGGAAGCCGCCGGCATCCGCATCGCGATCCTTACCGGACGCGAGCGCGGCCGTGAGCGCTCCGTCATTCTCGACCGCCTCGCCGCAGGAGAGATCGACCTCCTGATCGGCACTCATGCGCTGTTCCAGGACGAGGTCGACTTCCGCGATCTCGCACTTGCCGTCGTCGACGAGCAGCACCGCTTCGGCGTCCACCAGCGCCTCGCGCTGGCGCACAAGGGCAATGCCGTCGACGTTCTCGTGATGACCGCGACCCCGATCCCACGCACTCTGGTGCTGACCTGCTTCGGCGACATGGAAATCTCGGAGCTGCGGGAAAAGCCTGCGGGACGCCAGCCCATCGATACCCGCACCGTGCCGCTGGACCGCCTCGACGAGGTCGTCGGCGCCGTCGGCCGCGCCGTCAAGGAGGGCCGCCGCATCTATTGGGTCTGCCCGCTGGTGGAGGAATCCGAGACCGGCGATCTCGCCGCCGCGCAGGAGCGCTTTGCTGCGCTCGAGCAGATTTTCGGCGAGGTGGTCGATCTCGTCCACGGGCGTATGAAGGGTGCCGACAAGGACACGGCAATGGCGCGGTTCGCCGCCGGCGAGACCCGTATCCTCGTCGCCACCACGGTGATCGAAGTCGGCGTCGACGTGCCCGAAGCCACCGTGATGGTGATCGAGCATGCCGAGCGTTTCGGGCTGTCGCAGCTTCATCAGCTGCGCGGGCGCATCGGGCGCGGCAGCGGGCACTCCACCTGCCTCTTGCTCTACAAGGCGCCGCTCGGCGACACCGCGAAGGCGAGACTCGCCATCATGCGCGAAACCGAAGACGGCTTCCGCATTGCCGAGGAGGATTTGCGGCTGCGCGGCGGAGGCGACGTGCTCGGCACCCGCCAGAGCGGCGTGCCGGGGTTTCGTCTCGCGCAGTTGGCCGTGCACGGCAACCTCCTGCGGACGGCTCGCGACGATGCCGCAATGATCCTCGGCCGCGACCCCGACCTTGCGAGCGAGCGCGGCCAGGCGCTGCGCACCCTGCTCTATCTGTTCGAGCGCGACGAGGCGATCCGGCTCCTCGGCGCGGGATGATCGCCGCTCGTTTTTGAAGCGGTTTGCATATTCTTGCAGCAATAGGTCAGGCTTGCTGCCGCTTTTGAGCACGAATTTAGCCAATTAATCCGTGAAATCTGCTGACATTTCAGGCACATGCGTCCTGGCACGCCTCTTGCTGCACGCCAGCATGACGCACGGCTGCGCGGGCGTCCACCGCGCGCAGCCGTGCGTATCCGGGCACCGCAACAAGGGGAAGATTAAAGATGGATTATGTGAGACCGGCTGATGTCGCCAAGGCGATGGTGGAGACCGGGAGCCGGAAGCTTGCGCTGTCCATTTCCGACCTTCTGGTTCGCGGAATGTTGTCGGGCGCCATTCTCGGCGTTGCCACCAGTCTCGCCTTCAACGCCTCTTTCACCACCGGGCAACCGCTGGTCGGCGCGCTGATCTTCCCGGTCGGCCTCGTCATGATCGTCCTGCTCGGCCTCGAGCTGATCACCGGCAGCTTCGCGTTGCTGCCGTTGCCGTGGCTGCGGGGCGAGGCCACCGCTTCCGCGGTGATCGCCAATTGGGGCTGGGTGTTTCTCGGCAACCTCATCGGCAGCGTCGCCTATGGCGCGCTGCTCGCCATCGCGCTCACCGACATGGGCGCCATCGCGCCGGCGGGCGTCGCCGCGCGCCTGATCGCCGCCGCCGAGGCCAAGACCACCGGTTACGAGGCGTTCGGCTTTGCCGGCATGGTGACCGTGTTCGTCAAGGCGATGCTGTGCAACTGGATGGTCTGCCTCGCCGTGGTGCTGGCGATGACCACGACCTCCACCATCGGCAAGATCGCGACCGCCTGGATGCCGATCCTGATCTTCTTTGCCCAGGGGTTCGAGCATTCCGTGGTCAACATGTTCATCATTCCGACCGGCATGATGATGGGCGCCAAGGTCACGGTGGCGCAGTGGTGGATCTGGAACCAGATCCCGGTGACGCTGGGCAATCTGGTCGGCGGCTTCGTCTTCACCGGGCTTGCGATCTACATGACCTACCGGCCGCAGCCAGCGCCCGACACCGTCCGGGTCGCGTCCCAGGTGCCGGCCGAATAGCGGCGTCAACCGGCCTCACAGTGACCGATTGCCGTTGAACCGAGGACGCCATGACGGGTGATTTCGAGCCTGAGCAAAAGCGTTATCTCGAAGGCTTCGTGGCCGGCCTGCAGATCGCAAAGTCGGCGGGCGGCTTTCCGCGCCCCGCCGGCCCAGCGCCCGCGGCAGCGCCGCAGGCGCGCGGCTGCGGGCGTGGTCACCGGCCCGGACGCGCCGCATCTCGCCGCGCAGGATCGGGTGGTCAAGGCCGGCGGCAAGCTTTCCGACCAGGAGAAGTTCAAGCGCGAACTGCATCCGTTCGACGGCTACGAGAAGCTCAAAGCGCAGGCCGCGGCCAACGAGCCGCCCAAGCCCGACGACAATTTCCGCTGGCGCTTCTTCGGCCTGTTCTACTGCGCGCCGACGCAGAAGACCTATATGTGCCGGCTGCGCATCCCCAACGGCATCCTCAAGCATTGGCAGTTCGCCGGCGTCGCCGACCTCGCCGAGAGCTGTGCCGGCGGCTATGCCCACGTCACCACCCGCGCCAACCTGCAGATGCGCGAGATCGAGCCGAAGAACGCCATCAACATGGTCGAGGGCATCCAGGATCTCGGCCTGTGCTCGCGCGGCTCCGGCGCCGACAACATCCGCAACGTCACGGGCACGCCGACCGCCGGCATCGATCCGCAGGAACTCATTGATACGCGGCCCTATGCCCGCGAGTGGCACTTCCACATCCTCAACGACCGCACGCTCTACGGCATTCCCCGCAAGTTCAATGTCGGGTTCGACGGCGCCGGCGTGATCCCGGTGCTGGAGGACACCAACGACATCGGCTTTTCGGCGGTGGAGGTGAAGGACGGCTTCGGGGTCGAGCCCGGCGTCTGGTTTCGCCTCGCCATCGGCGGCATCACCGGCCACAAGGACTTCGCCCGCGAGACCGGCGTCATCGTCAAGCCGGCGGAGGCGACGCTCGTTGCCGATGCCGTGGTGCGGGTGTTCATCGATCACGGCGACCGCACCAACCGCACCAAGGCGCGGCTCAAATACGTGCTCGACGCCTTCGGCATCGAGAAGTTCCTCGGCCTGATGGAAGAGAAGCTCGGGCGCAAGCTCGTGCACGTTCCCAACGAAGCGATCGCGCCACGGCCGGTGTTCGACCGCTTCGGCCATATCGGCGTGCACCCGCAGAAGCAGCCCGGGCTCAACTGGATCGGCGTGGTGCTGCCGGTCGGGAAGATGACCTCCGCGCAGATGCGCGGCCTCGCCGCGGTGGCGCGGGACTTCGGCGACGGCGACATTCGCCTCACGGTGTGGCAGAACTTCCTGATCTCCGGCGTGCCCGACCGAGCGGGTTGCCGCCGCCGAGGGCGCGATCGAGGCGCTCGGTCTCACCACCAAGGCGAATTCGCTCCGCTCCGGCCTCGTCGCCTGCACCGGCAATGTCGGCTGCAAGTTCGCGGCCTCCGATACCAAGCGCCACGCGGAGGAGATCGCGGCGTGGTGCGAGACACGGGTTGCGGTCGACGTCCCCGTGAACATCCACCTCACCGGCTGCCATCATTCCTGCGCGCAGCACTTCATCAGCGAAATCGGCCTGCTGGCGTGCAAGGTGCAGGAGACCGAGGACGGCGACGCCGTCGAGGGCTATCACATCCTGGTCGGCGGCGGCTTCGGGCCCCATGCCGCGCTCGGCCGCGATGTCTACAAGGATGTGAAGGCCGAGGACGCCCCGAAGAAGGTCGAGCGCATCCTCAAGGCCTATATGGCCCACCGCGCCTCGCCGCAGGAAAGCTTCCTCGCCTTCGCCCAGCGTCATGAGGCCGATGCGCTCACGGCGATGTTCGAGCAAGAGGCGGGGGAATGAACCAGTCGACTCCGCGCCCGCCGATCCTGGAGATACTGCCGGAGTCCGCGCCCTTCAGCCCGGAACAGCGCACCTGGCTCAACGGCTTCTTCGCCGGCCTGCTGCAGCTCGACGCACCGGCGACCCCGCTATCCCCGGAAGAAGCGGCGGCGCTGATGCCGGGGCTGCTGGCGCCGGCCGGCGCTCCCGCCGGTGCGCGACGCAGCCGCCGACGATGGTGCCCCTTGGCACGATCCCGCGATCGAAATCGCCGACCGCATGAAGCTCGCGGAGGCCCGCCCGCTGCCGCGCCGGATGATGGCGGCGATGGCCCAGCAGGATTGCGGCCAGTGCGGCTCGAGCTGCGAGGAGTATTCGCTGTCGATCTTCCAGAAGAAGGAAGAGCGGCTGAACCTGTGCGTGCCCGGAGGCAAGGACACCTCCCGCATGCTCAAGAAGCTCTACGAGGAGATCGGCGCGCCGGGCTCGGCGCCAGCCGCGCCCGCGCCCTCCCCGGCCGCCGAAGCCGCGCCCGCCACCCCCGCCCGGTCGGCGCCGGGGCGTTCGCGCGACAACCCCGTGGATGCGACCGTCGTCTCGCGGGTGCGCCTCAACAAGCCGGGCTCGGAAAAGGAGACCTGGCACGTCGAATTCGATCTCACCAAGTGCGGTCTCGACTACGTGGTCGGCGACAGCTTCGGCATCATGCCGGTCAACGAGCCCGTGCTGGTCGACGCCATCATCAAGGCGCTCGATGCGCCCGCCGATTTCCCGATCGGCGGCCGCACGCTGCGCGAGGTCCTGACCGACGGGGTGTCGCTCAGCCCGGCGCCGGACATGCTGTTTCAGCTCTATTCCTACGTCACCGGCGGCGACCGGCGGCAGAAGGCGAAAGCGCTGAGCGCCGGCGACGATCCCGACGGCGATGCCAAGACGCTCGACGTGCTCGCCGCCATCGAGAAGTTCCGCGGCATCCGGCCGGACCCGGAAGCCTTCATCGAAGCGCTCGACCCGCTGCAGCCGCGGCTCTATTCGATCTCGTCTTCGCTCAAGGCGCATCCCGGACGGCTGTCGCTGACGGTGGATACCGTCCGCTACCAGATCGCCAAGCGCCAGCGCCTCGGCGTCGCCTCGACCTTCCTCGCCGAGCGCGTGCGCCCCGGCGACACCGTCAAGGTCTACGTGCAGAAGGCGCATAATTTCGGCCTGCCCGTCGATCCCGCGGTGCCCATCATCATGATCGGCCCCGGCACCGGCATCGCGCCGTTCCGGGCGTTCCTGCAGGAGCGCATGGCGACCAAGGCGAGCGGCCGCAACTGGCTGTTCTACGGTCACCAGCGCCGCGACTGCGACTTCTTCTACGAGGACGAGTTCGCCGGCATGCGCGCCGCCGGCGTGCTGACGCGCCTAGCGCTGGCATGGTCGCGGGACGACAAGGAGAAATTCTACGTCCAGGACCGCATGCGCCAGGTCGGCAGCGACCTGTGGTCGTGGCTCGCCGACGGCGCCCATGTCTATGTCTGCGGCGCCGTCCGCATGGGCCAGGACGTCGAACGCGCCCTGGTCGACATCGTCGCCGAGCACGGCAAGCGCAGCCCCGGCGAAGCAATCGCCTTCGTGAGCGACCTCAAGAAGCACGGGCGGTATCAGGCGGACGTGTATTGAGCGCTTAGAGCATGTTCCGATGAGATTGACGCACCTCCAGCGATAGGGGTCGGGAAGGTTTGGCCCTCCCCGCCCTCCGAACCGTACGGGCGGTTTTCCCGCATACGGCTCTCCAGTCGGTGGTTTCCTCATCGGGGTTGTCTCGCTACACGTCGGATCGTATGAAACGAGCGATCCTACGCATGCGAAGAAGGCCTTGGCCAGGGTTGGAGCCGTGCCTATGCCTGCTTTGACGTCGTTACCCACGCCGACACCATGCGCCCGGTCCACAGCTGAGCTTCCGCCTGCGACCCGCCGGGTCGCTTCCGGGTTCTGCGCTCCGTCTAGCCCATGCGGGCATTCGTCGGCGCTGTCTTTGCCTTGCTCTGTTCCTCGCACATCCACCTTCCTACCCACCTTCCCTCCATGCGGTTTTGCTATCCGCGCTTCGTGTGGCTTACCGCCACAGCGGTACTATGCGGGCTCTGACTCCTGCCGGGCTCTCGCAAGCCCGACAGGTCTCTCCGCTTACCCTGCACGGCCTTCCGGGCATCCCGTCCCCACCCACGTCGTGCGCCCGAACGTCGCTTTGCCAGTCACCTCAGCGCGTCCGGTCGATCGAGGCTTCGCCATCAATGAGCAGGCTCGCCGCAACACACCGCCGAATTGGGTTCGTGATCCTACGGGCTGTCCGTTCGCTTCCGGCTGCTCCCCACCCCGCCTCGCGGCGACGCAGTTGCCTTCGGCTACATACGATGTGACCTCCTATGGCATGGACTTCCACCATGCCGACAATGCAAACTCACGGACGCACTCATCGCCGGGCTTATATGAGGCGTGTCAAGTGGTGGTTTGCTTGTTGTCGTGGCACGGTAGGGGCATATCGAACATGATTAGCCGTGCTCCGGGATGGGGAGGTTGGTCAAGCCCCGAAGCCGCTTGCGGTGCGCCGTAGGCGCAGGGCTTTACCAACCTCCCCATCCCGGAGACCATGGTGATGTGGTCGTGAGGTCTGCTGGTGATCCAAGGCTGGAGCCCATTGCATGCGTGCAGCTCACGCTGCACCAACTTATATCCGGTCGGGACTTGATCCCGTACCAAGGTCCCTCATGCGTCGGCGCGAGGGCAAGGGCTCCAAGGGGGATGGGACCCATCTTGATCCGAGGCGTGTCTCAGCCATGCCCGGCTACGGTCACGCATCCACCTTGGAATTGGCACGTCCTCCTGGTTGTTGACGAGGTGCTGGCGCTGCCGGTCGATCAGCGCGTCTTGAACACGGCACCGGCCGGCACCAGGCCGGTTTCGAGATAGCGCCACAGCGCCACCAGGAGCTTGCGTGCGAACGCCACGATGGCGATGCGTATTGCGCGACAATCTGGATGAGAACGGCGCGTCAATCTGGATGAGACGAGGCGGCCGAGCGGAGCGACAATTGACGATGGCCGTCGTCTTGGCAAGGCTTTGATTGACGCGGAGCGTCAATCAGCTTCGGCGTTCTCCGTTTTCTTGATTGTCGCGTGGGCAGCTGGCCGGCCACGACCGCGCTTTCGATCGAGGGCCTCGCGGCGGCGATAGCTCTCGACATTCATCTCCAGGATCGTGGAGTGATGGACAAGGCGATCGATGGCGGCGAGCGTCATAGCCTGGTCTGGGAAGATCTTGCCCCATTCGCCGAATGGCTGATTGGCTGTGATCATCATGGACCGCCGCTCGTAACGCGCGGCGATCAACTCGAACAGGACGCTCGTCTCGGCTTGATCCTTGGTGACATAGGCGATGTCGTCGAGGATAAGCAGATCGTAGCGGTCGAGCTTGGCGATCATGCTTTCGAGGGCCAATTCGCGACGAGCAATCTGGAGCCGTTGCACGAGATCAGTGGTGCGGACAAACATCACGCGCCAGCCATTCTCGACCAAGGCGAGCCCGAGCGCTGCCGACAGATGGCTCTTGCCCCCGCCCGGCGGCCCGAACAGCAGGATGTTGGAACCCTTCGCCAACCAAGCATCGCCGGACGTCAGCGCCATCACCTGAGCTTTCGAGACCATTGGGACGGCCTCGAAGTCGAACGTGGCGAGCGTCTTGCCGGCGGGCAAACGCGCCTCGGCGAGATGCCGTTCGATGCGGCGCCGACCACGGTCGGCCATCTCGTGCTCGGCGAGCGCCGCAAGGAAGCGGGCCGCCGGCCAGCCTTCCTTGTCGGATTGCTCCGCGAGCTTGGCCCACATCAACTTGAAGGTCGGCAAGCGCAACTCGCTCAGCAAGAGCTCGACGCGGGCGGCATCAACAGTGTTGGTCGTCGTCATGCCACGACCTCCAGGTTGGAGGTCGGGCGGACCGCATAGACCGCCGCGAGTTCGTCGTAGCTGCTGAGTGGTACGAACTCCACCTTGATCACCGGTACGGATGCCGGGTTTGGACCGAACCGCTCATGCATCATCGCCAGATCGGGCAACCGGCCCGCATCCAGTTCCGCGTCGATCAGCCCTGCCAGCTCAGTCTCGCAGCCGCGATCGTGGGCGAGCGCCAGCAACTCGACTGTCAATTTGCACGCGCGCTTGTCGCCTACGCTCTGGTGCAACGCCTCGAAGGCTCGTGCATAGGCCGGGCGCGGGAACAATTGATCGCGATAGACCAGATTGTTGAGCGCCATCGGCTTCTTGCGCAGCGCGTGGATCACGTGCCGATAATCAACGACGTGACCGCCCTTGCTCTCCGATACCGGCCGTCCACGCCGCAGCGTCATCATCGCAGTTGCGCCAAGGAAGCACTCGAGCCGGTCATCGTAGAGATGCACGCGCAGGCGATGGCCAATGAGCCGCGATGGCGCTGTGTAGAAGACGCGGCGCAGGATGAAGCCGCCGCTCGACGTGACGGTGACGATCTTCTCCTCGTAATCGGCCGTCCGGCGCTTGGGTAGCCCAGTGAGCGTCGGCCGCTCCAGCTCGATCCGCTTGCGATTGTTGGCGTTGCGTCGGCCAACGATCTCGTCGACGAAGCGGCGGTAGGCATCCAGGTCGTCGAAGTCCCGGCTGCCACGCAGAAGCAGTGCGTCCTCCAGCGTTTTCTTGAGATGGCCATGCGAACTCTCAATGGAGCCATTCTCGTGTGCAACACCGAGGTTATTCCGGGTCGGTATCATGTCGTAATGGCGCATCAACCCCTGATAGCGCAGCGTCAGATCCTCCTGAGCGTCGCGATCCAAATTGCAGAATGCCGCCGAGAGGCTGTCGCTGCGATGCTCGCGCGGCGCCCCGCCGAGCGCCCACAGCGCATTCTGCAGACCCTCGGCCAGCGCGACAAAGCTCTCGCCTCCGAGCACCACGTGGGCATGCTCAAAGCCCGAGAAGGCGAGCCGAAAGTGATATAGTCGATGCCCCAGCACGACACCTGAGACCGTGACGCCGAGTACGCTCGTGTCGGTGAAGTCGGACAGGCCGAGACGGCCGGGCTCGTGCTCCTGGCGGAAGATAACATCCAACTCGGGCCCGACCAGCGCCCGCCAGGTGCGCATGCGCCGTTCCAGCGTGCGCCGAATGCCGGTGCCGATCTCGGGATGGCGTCGCCGGATCTCTTCGAGCACCGCAATAGCCCGAATGCCGGGAGCCGACTTCAGGATCGGCACAATCTCGCCGTCCCAAACCTCGGCCAATGGGTCCGGCCGCCGTCGGCCACGGGGCGCTTTCTTCTGCGAGGGCAGCCGCGGATCATCCTCGATGCGGTAGCCGGTTGCCCTGCTGAAGCCGGATTTGGCGGCAGCAAGGGTGGCATCTTTGCTATGTCGGTAAATCATGTACAGCCTCATCTGGTGGTCGGTGATGCGAAGGCCGGGCAATATCTGATCCCTCAATCGGTACTGGCTCGTCTTGCCGCTCAACGGGGTCTGCACACCCACGACCCAACTCATCTTGCTCAATTCAATTGCAATCAGGCAGTAGGCGCGGGCATCATCACGTGCGGTCGACGCGGTGTCTACCAAACGGACTTCCATCGGTCTCTCCTATGCGGCTGGTGGTGGTTTGCACACCGTGCTGGTACCACCACGTTGGCCGTGCCTGCATAGGATCTTGGCCCGGCGATCTCGATTAACAGGGTACGGCATTGAATGCTTTGCGGCTGTGCCTCCATAATCGAGATGGCCGGGACAAGCCCGGTCATGACCAATCCGTGTGAGCGGAACGTGTTCAGCGCACGCCCCCCGCAACAGGACCGCCCATGCCGCTCGACCTCGTGCTGCGCCAAGCCCGGATCGCCGGCAGCGACGGCCTGCTCGACATCGGTATAAGCGGCGGCCGCATCGCCGAGATCGCCGGGCATATCGAGACCGATGCCCGCGCCTTAGCGCTCGAGGGCCGGCTGGCGTTTCCGGGCTTCGTCGACACTCATATTCATCTCGACAAGTCCTGCATCTGGGATCGCTGCCGCTGCGAGCAAGGCACGCTGCAGGAAGCCATCGCCGCGGTGGCGGCAGCGAAGGCCGCCTTCACCGAGGACGACGTCTATGCCCGGGCGCGGCGCACCCTGGAGCGCGCCATCGTCCAGGGCACCACCCATATGCGCACCCATGTGGAGATCGACCCCCGCATCGGGCTCAGGGGCTTCGACGCCATCCGCAGGCTCAAGGCGGACTACGCCTGGGCGATCGACCTTGAAATCTGCGTCTTCCCGCAGGAGGGCCTCACCAACGATCCCGGCGCCGAGGAGCTGCTGGTCGAAGCCTGCGCCGCCGGCGCCGACCTGATCGGCGGCTGCCCCTACACCGACAGCGATCCCCACGGCCAGATCGCGCGCATCTTCGCCCTGGCCGATCGGTTCGACCTCGACATCGACTTTCACCTCGACTTCGACATCGATCCCACCTGGATGCATCTGGACGAAGTCTGCCGCCTCACCGAAAAATTCCGCCGCGGCGGACGGGTGGCGGTCGGACACGTCACCAAGCTGTCGGCGCTGGCGCCCGACGCACTCGCCGCCGTCGCCCGCCGGCTCGCCGATGCCGGCGTCGCGGTGACGGTGCTGCCGGCGACCGATCTGTTTCTGATGGGGCGCGCCCACAGCCACAATGTCCCGCGCGGCGTCGCTCCTGCGCATCTGCTGGCCCGCCGCGGCGTGACCTGCTCGCTCGCCACCAACAACGTGCTCAATCCCTTCACGCCGTTCGGCGATTGCTCGCTCATCCGCATGGCGAACCTCTACGCGAACACGGCGCAAGCCGGGACCGCACGCGAACTCGCGGCCTGCTTCGATCTCGTCACCGCGTCGCCGGCGCGGCTGATGAACCTGGACGGTTATGGAATTGCAGTCGGCAATCCCGCCGATGTCGTGGTGCTCGACTGCGCCGACCCTGCCGCGGCGGTTGCCGAACTCGCCCAGCCCGTGCTCGGCCTCAAGCGGGGACGCCCGACCTTCACGCGGCCGCTCCCGGTCCTGCACCGGCCGTAACCCGCGATCCCGCCCGCGCGCATTTTACGCAAGCGCCGGAAATTTTCGCCGCAGCAAATTTGCTATAACCGCCCCGTGCAAATGACCGGGAGAAGCACCATGAATCGCGGGCGCCGTCGCTTTCTGCAGTTCGCCGGAGCCGTTGTGGCGGCCCCTGCCCTGGTCCGGCACGCCGCGGCCCAGAGCTACCCCACGCGCCCGGTGCGCGTGGTGGTGCCGTTCGCCCCCGGCGGAATCACCGACGTGCTGGCGCGGCTCATCGCGGAGAAATGGGGCGAGAACCTCGGCAAGAACTTCTATGTGGAAAATGTCACCGGCGGTTCGGGCAATATCGGCATGGGCCAGGCGGCGAAGGCAGCGCCCGACGGCTATACCATCCTCACCGCCTTTGTTTCCTATGCGGTCAATCCCGCGCTGTTCGCCAAGGTTCCCTATGATCCCGTCAAGGATTTCGAGCCCATCAGCCTTGCCGTCACCTCGACCACGGTGCTCGTGGTCAACCCCTCGGTGACTGCCAACACGGTCGACGAGCTCATCGCGCTGATCCGCGCCAGCCCTGGAACCTACAATTATGCCTCGGCCGGTGCCGGCACGACCTCGCATCTCGCCGGCGAGCAGCTGCGGCTCTCCCTCAACCTCGACATCGTTCACATTCCCTATGGCGGCGGCGCTCCCGCGATCGCATCGGTGGTCGCCGGCCACACGCCGATCGGCTTCGTGGCGCCGAGCGTCGCCATACCCCAACTCCAGGACGGCAAGGTCCGCGCCATCGCCGTCACCAGCGCGAAGCGCGCGGAGACGCTTCCCGACGTACCGACCATGGCGGAATCAGGTCATCCCGGCATCGAGGGCGAGAGCTGGGTGGGTTTCGTCGCGCCGGCGGGCACGCCGAAGGACATCATCACCACGCTCAATCGCGAGATCGTCAAGATCCTCGCGCAGCCCGACATGAAGGAACGCCTGGCGATGCTGGGCTTCGATCCCATCGGCAGCACGCCCGAGCAATTTGCCGCGCGCATCAAGTCCGAGCTCGCGACCTGGAGCAAGGTGATCCGGGAGGCGGGCATCAAGCCGATGTGATGAGAGTTCGGTGGGGGTCCGGGCGATTTGTGGTAGTTTACCCATCGGTCAGGAGGGTTGCAGCGGCAGGAGACTGGCGATGCCCATCCAGAAATACCTTCTTTCGATCAAGTGCGGCCAATGCGGCTTGCCGCTCGTCCGCATCCCGCAACCGGAAGGCCACGACCTGGTCATCTGCACCGGCTGCCGTTCCGCCGGCAGCTATGAAGAGGTCATCAGCCAGGGACACGGGGTCGTGGCGGGCGTCCTGACCGAAAAACAAGTCAAGGACTTCCTGCGCCAAATTGGCGTCGAAGAGAAATAGGCCGCGATCCCGCAAGCGTAGCCCGGATAAGCGCAGCGATATCCGGGTGCGCGCGCTACCGCACCGCCGCCTCGCGCGGATAGAAGATCGTGCCGTAGGGCTTGGGCGTGAACTCCGGGTGCCAGTTGCACGGGCCTTCGAAGGTGGCGCGGAACTGCTCGCAGGCCGCGGCGATCGATTGCGCGGTGGGCTTGGTGCCCTTCTCGACCCACTGCACGACGGCGTCCAGCGCGGCGGCGAGTTCCGGCGGGCTTTGCCCGGTATGGGCGCGCTCGTCGGTATAGGCCTGCACCAGCTTGTCGCTGCTGCCGGCGGCGGCGACGGTGTCGTGATAGGCGGACTGCGCTTCCACCGGCACCTGCGGATCGTTGATGGAGTGGATCGACACCACCGGGACCGGCAGCTTGCCGGTCAGGTCGCCATCGGCCTTGAGGATGGCGACGGCGGCGGGGTCGGCGGTGAACCGCGCGACGTTGCGGTTGAGCTCCTCGTCGTTGGAGGAGCCGTGGTAGCGGATGCCGGTATTGTCGAAGGGATCGCGGCCGCCGGTGGTGCGCTGCACGATGTCGCGGAACAGCAGCGTCGCCGCCTGCATGTGGCGCACCAGCAGGTTTTCCGGATAGCCCATGACGCCGATGATGTCGGCGAGGTTCTTCTTCTGCTGCTCGCTGCGCTGGGCCGCCGGCTTGGAAACGCCGGTGCATTCGTCGACGACGGCATCGAGGTCCTTGAGCGTCATCTTGGCGTCTGCGGCGACGCCCATCCACAGCGGATACTGGGCCTGGTCCGGGCGCGGCAGGTTGTTGCAGTAATACTGATAGACCGCGCGCAGGTCGACGCGGTGCTGGTAAGTGAGCGTCGCGCCGCCGACCGCGCCGCTGTTGAACATGGCGCCGTCGAAGTTCAGGCTGCCGTCGGCGTTTCTGGCGAGGGCCTCGACCAGCTTGGCCCCGACCAGGCCGCCATAGGAGGCGCCGTGCAGATAGGTGTGCCGCGGCTTGGCGATGCGTTCGACGAAGAAACGGCGGGCATTGTCGGTGTCCTGCGCGGCCATCTGGACGCCATAGCCTTCGCGCCGGTAGCTCGAAGCCACCCAGCCGAAGCCGCGCTTCACCGCGACGGAATATTTGGTGAGATCGGCCTTGCTCCCGTTCGGGTTCGGCGGCAGCATGGACGGCCCGCCATGGGCGAACACGACGAGGTCCCCATTCCAGGTCTTGGGCATCGCGGCGAGGATAAAGGCCCCGCTCTCGTGCTTGATCCCGTAGCAGGTCGCGAGGCTCGCGATGGTTTCGGGGCAGGCCGTGGTTTCGGGCAAAGCGGCGGGCGCGATTTGCGCCAGCACCGGCGCGCTGGCCGCCGCGAGCGCCACCGCAAAAGCGAACGCACCTATCCATTCTCGTCTGAGCACAGCGTCTCTCCCATCTTCATAACAATCTTTGTCGCTTGAGAAGTTGCTTCATATTCGCGGCGATTTCAATGACCTCCCGCGTGAGACTGGCGTGATGGATGGCGCGGCGCGGCAGTCGCTCCGTCGCCCCTACTTCGCGGTCGGAGCCGGCTGGTCGGGCCCGGAATACCGGAGAATCCACAGGCCCCAGTGCTTGTCGTCGATGTAGATGTTGCCGCGGGTATCGACCAGCACGTCCTCGGTCTGCGACACGAGATCGTTGGGCGGCTGCGGCCCGAGGCGCTTGGTCGGCTGCGGGGCGATGAACCAGCCGGTCTCGACCGGCTGGATCGGGTCCTTGATGTCGAACACGCGCAGGCCGGCGTTGAAGTAGGTCAGGTAGATCAGGTTGCCCGGCTTCTCGACGTCGGGCAGGTGGATTTCCTGATTGGTGTTGTGAGGACCGAAGCGGCCGCCCTTCTCGCAGAAGTTCTTGTACGGCGCGTCCTTGGGCGGGTGCGGCAACGGAAACAGCGACAGCAGCCGCGGATTGGCCGGGTCCTTGTTGTCGATGAGCCCGGCGAAGTTGAGAACCTCGTTGCAACGCTCCGCGCTCGCTTCGGAATTGGCGTAGATGAGGTTGCGATCCCATAGCGGCAGCGACGTGTGCAGCGATTGCGACCCCGCGCTCAGAAACGGCGGGCTCATGCGCAGCTCGCCGATCACCTTGGGGTTGGCGACGTCGCTGATGTCGAGATTCACCACGCTCGGCGAATAGGCCATCACCAGCCGCTTGCCGTCGGGGCTGAGATTGGCCGGGCCGTGAAAGCCGCGAGGGCCGCCGATCTGCGCCTCGCCCTCCTTCTGGCCGGGCTGCCACCAGCGGCCGGCCTCCTTGGGATTCTTGGGATCGCTGATGTCGAGAATGACGAGGATGTTGCCGGCGCCGGCATAGCCGGGCATCCCGGCGGAGATGAAGGCGTACTTGCCGCCCGGATAGGAATTGCGATGGGTGCCGGTGGCGCCGGTCTTCCACTCGGAAATCTGCTTCGGATTTTCCGGGTCGCTGATGTCCCAGAGAATGATGCCCTCATGGAACGGCTTGCTGAAGTCGCCGCCCCAGGCCGGGATCTGTCGCTCCATCGCCGCGATGAGGATGTTGTCGTGATGCGTGAGCTGGATGGTCCAGTTGTTGGACGGCATCTCCACGAACTTGACGTAGCGCGGCGCCTTCGGATCGGTGACGTCGACGATGGAGAATCCGTAGTGCCAGAGGTGCCCCATGTAGAGGTACCATCGGCCATTGACCTGCTTGATGGTGAGCTTGAAGGCGCCGCCGCGCCCGGCGAGATCGCTGTAGCCGATCGGCTCCATGTTGCTCGCCTGCCAGCCCGGCGGAATCGGATCGGCGCGCAGCGCCGCGGCCGACAGAACGGTGAGGCCCGCCGCCACGGCCGCGGCAAACGCAATCGACTTTTTCATTGCTGGTACCCTTCCCTTCGTTTCCATCCTCGCCTCGGAATTCGCGCAACGCCTGCGCGTGCGCGCAGAGCGTTCGGCTCCCACGGTGCCTCAATGATATGTCGCGACAAATCGTGCATCTTTCGCGGCGCGGCGCAACACTGCGCCCGATCGCAACGAGGTCGGATTTTCTCCGGCCCACCCCGCCTGGAAGTGGCCCTCTTGCGATGCGATTTCACCGGAAACTGGCGGGAGCGACCGGGCTCGAACCGGCGACCTCTAGCGTGACAGGCTAGCGCTCTAACCAACTGAGCTACGCCCCCGTAAAACCGCGCATTTCCTGCACGTCTTCGGGACCGGTCAGATACGACCGGGTCGGATTGAAGTCAAGCACACGAGATCGCCGGCTGAATCCGGCCACTAGTTGCGCGCGGGACCCGACGCTGGCGCCCCCTGAAAAGACCGGATTTTGCAGGGCAAAATTGCGTTTTGGCGGCGCTCGGGTCGCTTAAGACGCCGATGAATTGGCCTTTTCTTGCACCTGGACGCAGAATCCCCACAAAATTCGGGCTTTTTGCGATTTCGGCATGGTCAAACCCTGCCAGAATCAACTATGTGTCGCCCGGTGGCGCCGGAGATTCGGCGTTTTTTGGCCCGTACAAGGAGGAGCTTTCATGGCAAAGGCCGCAGCAGCACAGACTACCGTCACGTTGAAGCATCTCGCGGCTGCCCTCGCCGCCAGCCACGAGATGGCGAAGAAGCAATCCGAACTCATCCTCAACGACCTCGTCGGCATGGTGGTCAAGCACCTCAAGAAGGGCGACCGCATCCGCATCGGCGGCCTCGGCATCCTGCAGGTGCGCAAGCGCGCCGCCCGCATGGGCCGCAACCCCGCCACCGGCGAGCCGATCAAGATCAAGGCGAGCAAGAAAGTCGCCTTCCGGGCCGCCAAGGAGCTCAAGGAAGCCGTCTGATTTCTTTCAGGGATGGGAGCGCAGCCAGGGCTGTCCGGAACTTTCCGGACAGCCTTGTCCTTATCGGCGCCTGACAGTCAGCCGCCCTGCTTCTCGCGCAGCCCCAAGCGCTCGAGACGCGGCATCACCTCGTCGAGAAAGTACGGCAGCTCGTCGGCGTAGTTGACGAACGAGACGCCGACGCCGCGCAGGCCGGCCTGGCTCAGATCGGCGAGTTGGCGCGCGACCCGATCGGGATCGCCGACCATCGCGATGCCGCCCATGCCGTTGGCGTAGTTGGTGCGTTCCTCCGCGAACTTCGCCTCGCCCACCGTCTGCGCGGCTGATGTTCTTCTTGGCGAGGATGAGATCGACCGCCGACCAGTCGGCGTTCTCGACGATGCAGTGGTGGTAATACGTCCTCGGCGTCGCGTCTGGGTCGGCCGGCAGGTGACGACGCCGACCGTATAGACGTCGATCTCGCGGCCATAGCTCGCGGCTTCCGTCTTGACCGCCTGGACGCGCTGCGCGGTCTCCTCGAGCGACGTGCGCGACGCCTGGGTGAAGAACGCATCGCAGTTGCGCAACGCGAAGGCGCGGCCGGTCGGCGACAAGCCCGCATTCATGATCAGCGGCCGCGTGCCGCCGTAAGGCTTGGGCTTGGCGCGGATGTTGGTGAGCTTGATGAAGGCGCCGTCGAAATCGAAATCCTCCTGCGGGCTCCAGGCGAGCTTGACGGCGTCGAGCCATTCCTGCGCGTATTCGTAGCGCGTCTCGTGATCGCGCTGCTTGACGCCGAACATCTCGAACTCGTCCTCGTTCCAGCCGACCACGAGATTGAGGCCGAAGCGGCCCTCCCCGATATGATCGGCGGTGACGAATTCCTTGGCGGCGATCAGCGGATTGAACAGCGGCGCGTGCACCGTCCCGAACACCGTGATGCGCCTTGTCGAGGCGAGCAGCCCGCAGGCCCAGGTGATGGTCTCGAGCGTCGCGCCCTGGTAGTCGGTGTCGCCGCCATAGCCCTTCCAGCGCGCGATCGGCAACAGGAAGTCGAGGCCGCCCTCGTCGGCCATCTTCGCCAGGCGCAGATTGTCCGGCCAGTTGCCGGACCAGCGTTCCGGCACGGTCGTGACGGCGCGGCCGGACGAGCAATTGGCGCCGAACAGGCCGATCTTCAGGGCGTTGGAATTGTACATGGCCCTGCGGTCATGCATGGAAGCGGTTCGAGCGAGCACGCCTCTCCCCTTCGAAGCAAGGGGCGACTTGCCAAGACAGATGGGAACCATCCGCTCGGGTCGCACCATAGAGCTTTTCCGATTAGGCTGACCTTATCGATGTCATTGCCCGGCTTGACCGGGCAATCCAGTACTCACAGTCGGTGTTTACTGGATCGCCCGGTCAAGCCGGGCGATGACAGCGAGTTGTGAGTCAACCTAAACGAAAAACAACATTCTAGGCCTACCCCAATGGGGCATCCTCCGGAAGAGATCAACGCGCGTGGCCGGCCGGCGCCGTGGTATATGCTGCCGCCGATGGCCCAGGGCCTGAGGAGACCGAGATGAGCGGCGCACCCCAGTTGCGGCGGACCGACCGCGTGATGCCGGACGAGCGGATGCAGGCGATGCTGGCGAAGGGTTTTCACGGCCGGCTCGCTACCGTCGGCGCCGACGGCGCGCCCTATTGCGTGCCGCTTCTCTATGTGTGGGACGACGGCCAGGTGTTCCTGCACAACACGCTGGCGCGCGGTCACCTGCGGACGAATGTCGACCACGAGCCGCGGGTCTGCTTCGAGATCGACGAGGCCGGCGACGTCTTCGACTACGGACGCTTCGAATGCGATTCATCCGTCGCGTATCGCAGCGTGATCGTGTTCGGGCGCATCCGCATCGTGACCGACGCCGGCGCCAAGCAGCGGTTCTGCGAGGCGCTGATGGCGAAATACCGCAAGCGTGGCGCCGATCGGCCGAGGGGCTTCTTTCCGCGGCTCGACCAGATCACCGTCTACGCCATCACGGTGGAGCGGATGACCGGCAAGGAACTGGCGCTGCCCGACGTGTCCCAGCAGTGGCCCGCGGTCGACATGACCAAGACGCCGCAAGCGCGGGTGCCGGGGTAGCGGCGGTTTGGATCGATTCCAGATCGTCCGGGCCGCCGGTCTCAATCTCGCGCGAAACTTCGTGCTATGTCTCGATCAAAATCAACCAAGCTCCGGAGATCACCCGATGTTTATCGCCATGAACCGGTTCCGCGTCGCCAAAGGTTCCGAAGCCGCCTTCGAGCACGTCTGGCTGTCGCGCGACAGCCATCTCGACAAGGTGCCGGGCTTCGTCGAGTTCCATCTGCTCAAAGGGCCTGAAGCCGAGGATCACACGCTTTATGCGTCCCACACGGTGTGGGAGAGCCGTGCCGCCTTCGAGGCATGGACGAAGTCCGAGGCGTTCCGCGCCGCGCATCATCGCGCCGGCGACAATAAGCCGCTCTATCTCGGGCACCCGCAATTCGAGGGGTTCGAGGTCCGCCAGACCGTGGGAGCAGGCAAGGCCCAAGTCGCGTGAACGAGTTGGCGTGACCAGGCTGGCGTGACCGGCATGGTGGGCGGTGACGGACTCGAACCGCCGACCCTCTCGGTGTAAACGAGATGCTCTACCAACTGAGCTAACCGCCCGACGCCCAAGGTTTAACGCCGCTGTGCGCCCGATGGCAAGATAGACCGCAACCGCAGGGTGGCACAAACGAAAGCGGCAGCCCAAAGGCCGCCGCCCGTTACTCGATGCTTGGTGGTCAGTGCGCGGTGAGCGCGGCAGCCGCATCGTCCTCGATGGCCGCCGCCTCGGGCTTCGGCTTCACCGTCGGCTCTTCCCAGACGATCGGCTCGGGCTTGCGCGTCAGCGCCCGCGCCAGGACCTCGTCCATCCGCGACACCGGGACGATCTCGAGCCCGCTCTTCACGCTGTCCGGGATCTCGACGAGATCCTTGGCGTTCTCTTCGGGGATGAGCACCGTCTTCATGCCGCCGCGCAGCGCCGCGAGCAGCTTTTCCTTGAGGCCGCCGATCGGCAGCACACGCCCGCGCAGGGTGATCTCGCCGGTCATGGCGAGGTCGCGCCGGACCGGAATGCCGGTCATGACGGAGACGATGGCTGTCGCCATGGCGACGCCCGCGGACGGGCCGTCCTTCGGGGTCGCCCCTTCCGGAACGTGCACGTGGATGTCGCGCCGGTCGAACAGCGGCGGCTCGATGCCGAAGGCGACCGCCCGCGAGCGCACATAGGACGCCGCGGCCGAGATCAACTCCTTCATCACCTCGCGCAGATTTCCCGTCACCGTCATCTTGCCCTTGCCGGGCATCATGACGCCTTCGATGGTGAGCAGCTCGCCGCCGACGTCGGTCCACGCCAGGCCGGTGACGACGCCGACCTGGTCTTCGGCCTCGACCTCGCCGTAGCGATGCTTGGGCACGCCGACATACTCGCCGAGATTCTCCGCCGACACCCGGACCGACTTCTTCTTCGAGGTCATCAGCTCCTTCACCGCCTTGCGGGACAGTGTCGAGAGCTCACGCTCGAGGTTGCGCACGCCCGCCTCGCGGGTGTAGCGCCGGATCAGGGTGAGCAAGGCATCGTCGTCGATCGACCATTCCTTGGCATCGAGGCCATGCTTGGTGATCGCGTTGGGGATCAGGTGCCGACGCGCGATCTCCACCTTTTCGTCCTCGGTGTAGCCGGCGATGCGGATGATCTCCATGCGGTCCATCAAGGGCGGCGGGATGTTGAGCGTGTTCGCCGTCGTGATGAACATGACGTTGGAGAGATCGTAGTCGACCTCGAGATAGTGGTCGTTGAAGGTGTGGTTCTGCTCGGGGTCGAGCACCTCCAGCAGCGCTGAAGAGGGATCGCCGCGGAAATCCGAACCCATCTTGTCGACCTCGTCGAGGAGGAACAGCGGATTGGACGTCTTCGCCTTGCGCATCGACTGGATGATCTTGCCGGGCATCGAGCCGATATAGGTGCGGCGATGACCGCGGATCTCGGCCTCGTCGCGCACGCCGCCGAGCGAGACGCGGACGAATTCACGTCCGGTCGCGCGGGCGATCGACTTGCCGAGCGAGGTCTTGCCGACGCCGGGCGGACCGACGAGGCACAGGATCGGCCCGGTCAGCTTGTTGGCGCGGGTCTGCACGGCGAGATACTCGACGATGCGCTCCTTGACCTTGTCGAGGCCGTAATGATCGTGATCGAGGATCTCCTCGGCGTGAGCGAGGTCCTTCTTGATCTTCGACTTCTTGCCCCATGGAATCGACAACAGCCAGTCGAGGTAGTTGCGCACCACGGTGGCTTCCGCCGACATCGGCGACATCTGCCGCAGCTTCTTGAGCTCGTGAGTGGCCTTGTCGCGGGCTTCCTTGGAGAGCTTGGTCTTCTTGATCTTGTCCTCGAGCTCGGCGAGCTCGTCGCGACCCTCTTCGTCGCCCAGCTCCTTCTGGATCGCCTTCATCTGCTCGTTGAGGTAGTACTCGCGCTGGGTCTTCTCCATCTGGCGCTTGACTCGCGTGCGGATCCGCTTCTCCACCTGGAGCACGGAGATCTCGCTGTCCATCAGGCGCAGGACGTGTTCCAGCCTTCCTGCGACCGATGCGGTCTCCAGGATCGCCTGCTTGTCCGGGATCTTGATGGCGAGGTGGGACGCGACGGTATCGGCGAGCTTGGCGTAGTCCTCGATCTGATGAACGACGCCAACGACTTCCGGCGAAACCTTCTTGTTGAGCTTGACGTAGCTTTCGAACTCGTTGACGACCGAGCGCGCCATCGCCTCGGCCTCGACCTTCTCGCCGGCCTGGTCGACGATGACTTCCGCTGTCGCCTCGTAATATTCGGTCCGGTCGCCGTACTTGATGACGCGCGCACGCTCGGCGCCCTCGACCAGCACCTTCACGGTGCCGTCGGGCAGCTTGAGCAGTTGCAGCACGCTGGCCAGCGTGCCGACGTCGTAGATCGCATCGGTCGCGGGATCATCGTCGGAGGCATTCTTCTGCGTCGCCAGCAGAATGAACGTATCCGAGCGCATGACCTCTTCCAGCGCCTTGATCGACTTTTCGCGGCCGACGAACAGCGGAACGATCATATGCGGGAACACCACGATGTCGCGCAGCGGCAACACCGGGTAGGTACGAACTTCGCCCGGCTTCGGCAAAACCCGCGGCTTGGATGACGATGAGGTGGTCATAACCCGTGTCCTTTTCTTGTTGTGCCCCTCCGTCCCTGCCCGCTTGTGCAGCACAGGCCCGGAGTGCCTCATTCCTGAGAGGGAGCGCCAAGCTCGACCGCAACCCCACGCGGCGACGAGATCCTGCCCGGGAATAGTAACTGGGAACGCCTTACTCGACTTTGCAACGCCCCACACGCCATTAGGTGGAGACGCGGGGGTGGCGTGTCAAGCAACCTGCGCAGGCCCACAACCGTCGACCGCCGCACCCCAGGGCACGGCGGGAACCATAGCAGATTCGGGGAGCAGTCAGGCGCTCGCCCCGGCGTCGCCGGCGCGATCGGCGTAGATATACAGCGGCCGCGCGGTGCCCTCCACAACTTCCTTGGAGATCACCACTTCCTCGACGCCTTCGAGGCTCGGCAGATCGAACATGGTGTCGAGCAGAATACTCTCCATGATGGAGCGCAGGCCGCGCGCCCCGGTCTTGCGCTCGATCGCCTTGCGGGCGATGGCGCCCAGCGCCTCCTCGGCGAGGCTGAGATCGATGCTCTCCATCTCGAACAGCCGCTGGTACTGCTTGACCAGCGCGTTCTTCGGCTCCAGCAGGATGCGCTTGAGCGCGGGCTCGTCGAGGTCTTCGAGCGTCGCGACCACAGGCAGGCGGCCGACGAATTCGGGTATCAGGCCGTATTTGAGCAGGTCTTCCGGCTCGACGTCGCGGAAGATCTCGCCGGCCTTGCGGTCCTCGGGCGCCAGCACCTTGGCACCGAAGCCGATGGAGGTGGAGCGGCCGCGCGCCGAGATGATCTTCTCGAGGCCGGCAAAGGCGCCGCCGCACACGAACAGGATGTTGGTGGTGTCGACCTGCAGGAACTCCTGCTGGGGATGCTTGCGGCCGCCCTGCGGAGGCACCGAGGCAACAGTGCCTTCCATGATCTTGAGCAGTGCCTGCTGCACGCCCTCGCCCGACACGTCGCGAGTGATCGAGGGATTGTCGGACTTGCGGCTGATCTTGTCGATTTCGTCGATGTAGACGATGCCGCGCTGGGCCCGCTCGACATTGTAGTCGGCCGACTGCAGCAGCTTGAGGATGATGTTTTCGACGTCCTCGCCGACATAGCCGGCTTCGGTCAGCGTCGTCGCATCGGCCATGGTGAAGGGCACGTCGAGAATGCGCGCCAGCGTCTGTGCCAGCAGCGTCTTGCCCGATCCGGTCGGCCCGATCAGCAGGATGTTCGACTTGGCGAGTTCGACGTCGTTGTGCTTGGTCTGGTGGTTGAGCCGCTTGTAGTGATTGTGGACCGCGACCGAGAGCACCTTCTTGGCGTGGTCCTGCCCGATCACGTAGTCGTCGAGCACTTTGCGAATCTCTTTGGGCGTGGGGATGCCGTCGCGCGACTTCACCAGCGAGGACTTGTTCTCCTCGCGGATGATGTCCATGCACAGTTCGACGCATTCATCGCAAATGAACACCGTCGGTCCCGCGATGAGCTTGCGAACCTCGTGCTGGCTCTTGCCGCAGAACGAGCAATAGAGCGTGTTCTTCGAATCGCTGCCGCCGACTTTGCTCATTCCCTTCTCCGCGGATCCATAGCCCGTTTGCGCATTGCGAAGCCGCAAGCCGAACTGCCGTCTCTGAACATATACTTGCTAATTCCAGCCGTCGCCGCCAACCCCACCGTCAAACGTGATCACCCGATCGCTAACGAAACACGCTACCGGCATTATAATCAACAATTTGTTAATGATGACAATTCGACGATCGGCGGCCGGAATCCCCTCCGGACCCCGGCCGAATGCCCGCCACACCGCGATTTGCCGCGAACTTTGTGGCGAAATCGAAGCAGCGCCATAGCAGGCCGTGTACCGCTTCCTGCCCCGGAATCAGGAAATAACTCCCAGGAACCCGTCCGTTTTCGCCGGAACAAGCGCCGCCGATTCGAGGTCAAACCTTTTCCGGATTCTCGAATCGCTTGTCGATGACCTTGTCGACGAGACCGAAATCGCGCGCCCCTTCGGCGGTGAAGAACTGGTCGCGCTCCAGGGCATCCTCGATCTTCTTGATCGTCTGCCCCGTGTGCTTCACGTAGATCTCGTTGAGGCGCTTGCGGATGCTCAGGATTTCCTGGGCGTGGATCATGATGTCGGAAGCTTGGCCCTGGAACCCACCGGAGGGCTGGTGGACCATCACGCGGGCATTGGGCAGGGCGAAGCGCATGTCCTTGTGGCCGGATGCGAGCAGCAGCGATCCCATCGAGGCGGCCTGGCCGACGCACAGCGTGGAGACCGCCGGACGGACGAACTGCATGGTGTCGTAGATCGCAAGCCCCGATGTAACAACGCCCCCTGGCGAGTTGATATACATCGAGATTTCCTTCTTGGGGTTCTCCGCCTCCAGGAACAGGAGCTGCGCCACGATCAGCGCGGACATGCCGTCCTCGACCGGCCCGGTGATGAAGATGATGCGTTCCTTCAGCAGGCGGGAATAGATGTCATAGGCCCGCTCGCCCCGGTTGGTCTGCTCGACCACCATGGGAACGAGGTAGTTCATGTAGGTGTCCGACGGATCTCGCATTGTCCAACCTGTTCTGTCCGGCTCGTTGCGCCGGCCCCCTTATTCCGCCAAGTCCGGCTAACTCGGCGGCAACGCATATATAGATTGCCGCCGCGCCGACAAGATCGGTCCCGTCGCGCCTCCATCCGGCCGCCGCCGAGCCGTAAACGTCCGCGTGTCAGGCGGCCGGAACGTCGGCTTCGTCTTCCTTGTAGAGCTCCTCCTTGGTCACTGGCTTTTCCGTGACATCGGCCAGCTCGACCAGGAAGTCGACCACCTTTTCCTCGTAGATCGGCGCCCGCACGCTCGCGAGCGCATTGGGATTCTTCTGGTAGAAGTCCCACACTTCCTTCTCGCGCCCGGGATACTGCCGCACCCGCTCCACCACCGCGCGAGACATTTCGTCTTCGGTCACGCGTATGTTGTTCTTCTCGCCGATTTCCGCAAGGACGAGGCCGAGCCGGACACGCCGGTCGGCGATGCCGCGGTACTCGGCGCTGGCCTTTTCCTCGGTGGTCCCCTCGTCCTCGAAGGTCCGGTTCTGCGCCTTGAGGTCGGAAACGACCGTATTCCAGACGTTCTTGAATTCCTCCTCGATGAGCGTCGGCGGCGCCTCGAATTTGTGCAGCGTGTCCAGCTTGTCCAGCAAGGCCCGCTTGAGCTTCTGGCGGCTCGCCCCCGCGTGCTCCTGGGCAAGGCGCTCCTTGACCGCCTCGCGCAGCTTGTCGAGCGACTCGAGCCCCAGCGAGGTCGCGAACGCATCGTCGATCGTGATCGTTCCGGGGCTCTCGACCGCTTTGGCGGTGACCGCGAATTGCGCGGCCTTTCCGGCCAATTGCGCGGAGGCATAATTCTCCGGGAAAGTGACGTTCACCGTCCGGCTCTCACCCGGCGCGATGCCGATGAGCTGGTCCTCGAACCCGGGAATAAAGGTGTTCGAGCCGATGGTGACGGGAACGTCCTCGCCGGTGCCGCCTTCGAACGGCACGCCGTCGAGGGTTCCGGTGAAGGAAATCGTTACGCGGTCGCCGCTCTCGGCCTTGCTTCCCTCCGACTTGGCGGCGTAGGGCCGGTTCTGCTCGGCGATCTTGCCGAGGGCGTCGTTGATGTCCTCTTCGGTCACCGCGGTGGTGAGCTTTTCCAGCTTGATCGACTTGAAGTCGGCAAGGGTGATCTGGGGCACCACTTCCAGCGCCACCGTATAGGCGAGGTCGGTCTTGCCGTCGATCACACTCTCGATCTCGGCCTTGTCCTCGGTCATCGTGACCTTGGGGTCCATTGCCAGCTTGAACCCGCGATCGGTCACGATCTTGGCGTTGGTCTCGCGCACCGTCTGGTCGATGGTTTCCGCCATCACCGCGCGGCCGTAGACCTTCTTGAGATGGGCGACCGGCACCTTCCCCGGCCGGAAGCCGTTGATTTTGACCTGATCCTTCATCTGGGTCAGGCGGTCATTGACACGGGCCGAGAGATCGCTCGCCGGAACGACGACGCGGAACTCGCGCTTGAGGCCTTCGGTGGTGGTTTCGGTGACTTGCATATGCGGGACCGTGTTGGCTTGAGCGTTCAATATCGAGACGGCAGTGGATCGGGCGGCAGCGCGGCCGGAAGCGAGTGGTCTGACCCCAACATCTATTCCCAACGTTGGGACGAGTCAGCCCACTCACTTATTAAAGTAGTGGGGCGACTTGTCCAAACAGATGGGAACCATCTGTTTGGGTCGCACCACCGCCGGGCGTGGTGCGGGCGGAGGGATTTGAACCCCCACGACTTTCATCACTGGAACCTAAATCCAGCGCGTCTACCAATTCCGCCACGCCCGCAAAGGGCCGCGCCCGGCGTGAGCCGATCCGCCGAGCGGCGCGGCTTATATCATGGCAAGGTTGGGCGCCGCATTAGAAAAATAGCCCCACCGGAGCCAAGGCCGGCCGCCTCCATGAAAGCAGCAGCCCCCGCACGGGCCCGGCGCGCCGCTTTGTGTGCCAATTTCGGGGTCAGGCGGTCCTGCCCGGCCGCCGCAGCTGGGACCGCGAGCGGTCTCCGATCACGGCTTCGCCGGCACGTCCGGCCTCGATGGCCGCCCGCAGCGCCGCAAGATTGTTCTCGGCCGCAATGCGATTGATCAAGTCGACCACGTCGACAATTCGGCTGACCGGCTCCGACGCCTCCGGCCCGGTCTCGCTGATGGGCAGCTCCTGATCGCGGATTTTATCCGCCTCCGTCGACGCGGCCATGGGGTCGGCGCCTGCGGCAGCCGCCGGGCGCTTCCGGCCGGTGGCCTGGCGCCCGACATTGGCTTGGAGCGCCACGATTTCGGGTGACAGGCGGGACGGACCGCCCTGACCGTCGCCCCCACCCTCGCGCTTCCGATGCTCGGTGATATCGTTGCCGAAAGCGATGATCTTGAACGGTTTTCCGTTTCGCTTGAGGATCGGGCTGTAGGTCGCTCGCATCCACACATCGCGGCCGTGCTTGGCGATAAGCAGGTATTCGCCGGCCTGGAACTCGCCCCGGCTCAAGGCGTCCCAGAACCGCCGGTACGCCGTGCTGTGGCGATCCTTCGCCCCAACGAAAAGGGCGTGAGGCCGCCCGCGGATGTCGGCGAGGCGGTAACCCATGACCGCAAGGAAATTCTCGTTGGCGGTGATGATGGTGCCGTCCATCTTGAACTCGATGACGGCGTGGGAACGATTGAGGGCCGCAAGCGTCGCCGTGACTTCGTAGGACTTGGAAACAAACATCAACACCCATCCAATCAACTCAGGCAACGACTCGGGCCGCGGGCCGGCCGGCGGCGGTTCACCATGGATCGGAAAAACTAAATTCTAGGTATAACGGGCCGGCCGGCGTCTTGCGCCGGAGCTCGCCTTGCGCGGCCATTCAGACCCGGCCGACAGCGCCAACCATCCCCGAGTGCCCTGTAAATGGACCAGAATCTCGATACCAATGCCGTGACGCTGACCAAGACGCTGTGCAGCCACCTCGCCGGCACACGCTTCGGCGATCTCTCGCCGGCTGCCGTCAACGAAGCCCGGCGCGGCGTGCTCGACTGGATCGGCTGCGCCTTGGCCGGCAGCGGCCATCCCACCATCGCCAAGCTGATTGCGGTGCTCCAGGAGGCCGGCGGCCGGCCGCAAGCACGGGTACTCGGCCGCAACCTGCGGCTGGGGCTCCTCGACGCCCCGCTCGCCAACGGCCAGATGGGGCACATCCTCGACTTCGACGATACCCACATGGGCGGCGTCGTCCTCCATGCGAGCTCGCCGGTGCTCGCGGCCCTGTTCGCGCTCGCCGAGCGCGCCCCAGTGAGCGGCGCCGACCTCATGCTCGCCTATGCCGTGGGGTTCGAGGCCGGCGTGCGCAGCGGCCGCGCCGCTCCCGGCCATCACAAGGGGGGCTGGCACCTGACCGGCACGCTGGGCAGCATCGCCGCCGGCGTCGCCTCCGCCAAGCTGATCGGGCTCGACGGCCAGCGGCTCACCTACGCCATGGGCATAGCCGCCACCCAGGCCGGCGGCATGCAGCAGAACCGCGGCACCTCCTGCAAATCCTTCCATGCCGGCAAGGCGGCCGCGAACGGCGTGCTGGCTGCGCTGCTGGCGGAGCGCGGTTTCGACAGCACCCAGGAGATCATCGAGGGCCGCAAGGGCTTTTCCCGAATCTACAGCGACGTCGCCGCGACTGATCAATTGACGGCAGGGCTCGGCGACGACTGGGTGATCGAGACCAACGGCCATAAGCCCTATGCCTGCGGCGTCGTGCTCCATCCCCTGATCGATGCGATGATCGCGCTGCGTAACCGCGACCGCATCGCCCCGGAAACGGTGAGCGAAATCAAGCTGCGGGTGCACCCCTTCGTGCTCTCCATCACCGATGTCGTCGAACCCTCCAGCGGCCTGCAATCGAAGTTCAGTACCGTTCATTCCGCGGCCATCGCGCTGGTCGACGGCGACGCCGGCATCGCCCAATACTCCGATGCCAGGGCCAAGGACCCGGAGGTGGCCGCGCTGCGCCGAAAAGTGACGGCGGTCGCCGATGAAGCGCTGGGCAAGGACGAGGCCTATGCCAGCGTCATCACGGCGGGCGGGCGGCATGACGTTCACATCGCCCATGCCAGCGGCACTGCCGCCAATCCCATGAGCAATTCGGCCATCGAGGCGAAATTCCTCTCCAATGCCACGCCGGTGATCTCCGCCGAGCGCGCGGCCCGCGCCGCGGCCTATGTGTGGTCGCTGGAAAAGCAGCCCAATGTCGGCGATCTCCTGGAAATGCTGGCCTGATTGTCCCTCTCCTCACGCGCAGGCGCGTCCCCTCTCCCGCTTGCGGGGGAGGGCTAGGGAGGGGGCGCTTCGGCGTCAAGACGTGATCGCACGAGATTGCTGAGCCGCAGAACAGGGTTGAGCCAGAAAAGCAGCGCGCCGTGTGCGCGGCCAGCGCCCCCTCCCCGACCCTCCCCCGCAAGCGGGAGAGGGAGAAGCGCCCGCCCCGCACAAAAAAGGCCGCCCCGGGTAGGGGCGGCCCGCAGCCTGTGGTGGCCCATTACGGCCGGTTCGGCGGTCAGCCGATGAATACGGCGCGCTTCTGGGCTTCCGCCTCAGTGGCGTTGGCCGGCTGCGCCGGAAGTTGCAGCACGGTCGCTTCCTGGCCTTCGCAGAGTTCGGTCAGCAGTACGATCTGGCCGTCCGGGAATTCCAGGGAATCGTGATGGACGTGCGGCGTCTCCTTATTGACCTGACGGAAGATCGCCGTGGTGTGCCTGAGGCTCTTGATGCTGCGGCCGAAGAATTGAGGCGATTCGACCGCAATCTCGCTTGCGAACGCAATCTCAGTCCCCGGCAGCAGACACACCGCCGTGGTGCGTTCCTCCGGCGCCGAGAAGCCGCGTGTTCCGGTGCCGAAATTTCGCGTGGTGAGCTTGTCGCCGACCTTAGCTGGGCGCGACGCAACGCCGTGTAGGCTGTAGTCACACATGGCAAGGAACTCCTCTGTTAAGCCCCTTAGTGCCCCCTGTGCTCGCATGGAGCAAAATGGATGCCACATGGGGCGAAAGTTTGGCTCCCGCGCCGCGGCATCCACGGAAATTCGCGGCGGTTTTAGCGACAGTTTTCATCAGTGGCGGCGAGAGGCCCATTGACTGCCGGTGCCAGCGTCGTATCTGTCCGCGATGGATACCGCCGCAGACACCCCCAAGCCGCTGTTTTCCTACCGCAAGCATTGGGCGCACCGGTTCGGCACCGCGCCGTTCCTGCCGATGTCGCGCGAGGAGATGGACACGCTGGGCTGGGACGAGTGCGACATCGTCCTCGTCACCGGGGACGCCTATGTGGATCACCCCAGCTTCGGCATGGCCATCATCGGTCGCCTGCTGGAGGCGCATGGCTTCCGGGTCGGCATCATCGCGCAGCCGGACTGGCAGAGCGCGGAGCCCTTCGGCGCGCTCGGCCGGCCGGCGCTGTTCTTCGGCGTCACCGGCGGCAACATGGATTCTATGGTCAACCGCTACACCGCCGACCGGCGGCTTCGCCACAATGACAGCTACACCCCCGGTGGCCAGGGCGGCCGCCGGCCCGACCGCTCGGTGATCGTCTATGCGCAGCGGTGCCGCGAGGCTTTCCGCGACGTGCCCATCGTGCTCGGCGGCATCGAAAGCTCGCTGCGCCGCATCGCCCATTACGACTACTGGTCGGACAAGGTGCGCCGCTCGATCCTCGCCGACGCCAAGGCCGATATCCTACTGTACGGCAACGCCGAGCGCGCCGTGGTTGAAGTGGCGCATCGGCTGGCCCGCGGCGCTGCGATCTCCGGCCTCGACGACATCAGGGGCATCGCGCTGCTCAAATCCGGGGTGCCGGAGGGTTGGACCGAGGCCCATGCCGACGATCTCGACGCCGCTGACGAAGGCGCCGGCATCAAGGCCGGCAACACCGTCATCCGTATGCCCGCCTTCGAGCAGGTCGAAAAGGACCCAGAGGCCTATGCCCGCGCATCGCGCGTGCTGCACCGGGAGAGCAATCCCGGCAATGCCCGCCCCCTCGTCCAGCGCCACGGCGACCGCGAGCTGTGGGTAACGCCGCCGCCGATCCCGCTGACCACGCCGGAGATGGACGGGGTCTACGACCTTCCCTATGCCCGCGCACCGCACCCCTCCTATGGCGAAGCGGCCATCCCGGCCTGGGACATGATCCGGTTTTCCGTGACCATCATGCGGGGATGCTTCGGCGGCTGCACCTTCTGCTCCATCACCGAGCATGAGGGTCGCATCATCCAGAACCGCTCGGAAGCCTCTGTCGTGCGTGAGATCGAGACCATCCGCGACAAGACGCCGGGCTTCACCGGCGTCATTTCCGACATCGGCGGGCCGACCGCCAACATGTACCGCATGGCCTGCAAGGACAAGAAGATCGAGGCGCTGTGCCGGCGGCCGTCCTGCGTGCATCCCGGCATCTGCCCCAACCTCGACACCAGCCACGACGCGCTGATCTCGCTCTACCGCAAGGCGCGCGAGGTGCCCGGCGTGAAGAAGGTGCTGGTGGCCTCCGGCGTGCGCTACGACCTCGCGGTGGAAAGCCCGGCCTATGTGAACGAGCTCGTCACCCATCACGTCGGCGGCTACCTCAAGATCGCGCCGGAGCACACCGAGGAAGGCCCGCTCGCCAAGATGATGAAGCCGGGCATCGGCAGCTATGACCGCTTCAAGGAGATGTTCGACCAGGCCGCCAAGAAGGCGGGCAAGCAGTACTTCCTGATCCCCTACTTCATCGCCGCCCACCCCGGCACCTCCGACGAGGACATGCTGCAGCTCGCGCTGTGGCTCAAGAAGAACCGCTACCGCGCCGACCAGGTGCAGACCTTCCTGCCCTCCCCCATGGCGGTGGCGACCGCGATGTATCATTCCGGCGTCAACCCGCTGCGCGGCATAAGGCGCGGCGCCTCGGAGAAGGTCGAAACCGTCAAGGGCCTGCGCCAGCGCCGCCTGCACAAGGCGTTCCTGCGCTACCACGATCCCGAGAACTGGCCGCTGCTGCGCGAGACCTTGAAGCGCATGGGCCGCGCCGACCTGATCGGCTCCGGCAAGCACCAGCTGGTGCCGTCATGGCAGCCGGCCGGCACCGGCAAGACCGGCGGCGAAGGCCGCCGCATGCCGCACACCGCGCGGGCGCAGAAGTTCGTCACCAAGGGCATACCGGTGCGGTAGGGCACCCGCCGGCTTGTCCTGGCGGCATCCAGACCCGTGCTGCACGGTCGGCGTCCTTGCTCCAACATCCTCCGGTCTCAAACACCTCACTGGCGCGGAAACCGCGTTTGTCTTAGAACCCCAGCCGCAACAACGAAGGTGTGCCGGCCATGCGAACCCCTGGATTTGTCCTCGCCACCGCTTTGCTCGCGGCCTGTGCCTGTGCCACGTCGTCCGCGGCCGAATATCCCGGGCGGCTCGTTCGCGTCATCGTCCCGGTGGCAGCGGGCGGCGGTGTCGACGTGATGGCGCGCCTGCTGGCGCAGAAGCTGGGCGAGCGCTTGGGGCAACAATTCGTGGTCGAAAACCGTCCGGGCGCGGCGGGCATCATCGGCAGCAAGGCGGTGATCTCCGCGGCGCCGGACGGCTATACGCTGCTCTACACGCCAAGCAGCCTGTCGCTCTCCGTCGTCGTCGCCAAGACGCCGCCCTACGACGTCGCCAAGGATTTTACCCCGATCATCAACGTGGCGATCAGCCCCTACGCGCTGGTGGTCAATCCCTCGCTCCCGGTGCACTCGTTCCCGGAGTTCGTCGCCTATGCCAAGGCCAATCCGGGCAAGCTTAATTTCAGCTCCGCAGGCGTCGGCAGCGCGTCGCATCTCGCCGCCGAACTGCTCGAGAACATGACGGGGATCAAGATGACCCACGTCCCCAACAAGGGCATGAACCCCGCGCTTATCGACGTCATGTCCGGACAGGTGCAGATGCTGTTCGCGAGCGTGCCCAGCCTGCTGTCGGAAAACACCGATCGCATCCGCCCGATCGCCATGGCGGAGAAGAACCGCTCGGCCCTGCTGCCGAACATGCCGACCATGAGCGAATCCGGGCTGCCCGGGTTCGAGGTCGGCAACTGGGCCGGGCTGCTCGGCCCCGCGGGGCTCGATCCCGCCATCGTGAAGAAGCTGCATGACGAGGTCATCGCCATTCTCGGCACGGAGGACATGAAGAACCGCATCAAGACGCTGGGCTATGACGTGATCGCGAGCACGCCCGAGCAGTTCGCGGCGCAGCTTCGCCAGGACGTCGAGCGCTGGGGCGATGTGGCGCGCCGCGCCGCCGTCAACGCCAACTGATACGAGCTCAGTACACCCGGTTGAGCGGCGGCTCGCCATCGATCAGCACGCGGGCGACGTTCTTCCAGGCCGAGCGGAACAGCAGCGCCGACGCCTGCCGGGTGACACCGGCGATATGCGGCGTCAGCAGGATGCGGCCCGCGGCGTCACCGGCGAGCGTGAGCAGCGGATTGTCCGCCGTGGGCGGCTCGGTGGAGTACACGTCGACCCCGGCGCCGCCGAGGTGGCCCGCCTGGAGCGCGGCGGCGAGCGCGGCTTCGTCGACCACGCCGCCGCGCGAAGCCTGGATCAGCACCGCGCCCGGCTTCATCGCCGCCAGCTCGCGCGCCCCGATCAGGTTTTTGGTCTCCGGCAGCAGCGGGACGTGGAGCGTGACGATGTCCGCGGCAGCCAGCAGCTCATGCAATGAATCAACTCCGGCGCCGTGCCCGGCAGCCTGCGCGCCAGCGGCGGGATCGAACCAGCAGATGCGGCACCCTGCCCGCTCGAATGCTTCGGCCACCGCCCGGCCGATCGTGCCGTAACCGACGATGCCGACCAGCAGTCCTTCGATGCCGGCGAGATTGTCGGCGACCATCCGGGCGCGAAAGCCGACATAATTGCCGGCCTTGATCTCGGTGTCGGACCAACCCAGGCGCCGCAGCAGGGTCGACGCCGCGGTGACCGCGTATTCGGCAACCGCGCTGTTGCTCCCGCCGGGCACGTTGGCGACGGGTATGCTGAGACGGGTCAGAGCAGCCTGATCCAGCCGGTCGACGCCGGCGCCGGTGACCTGGATGAGCCGCAGCGCCGTCGCCTCGAACAATGCCGGCGCCAGTTTCGGGCCGACAGCCGGGATCACCAGCGCCGCGCTCGTCTTCATCAGCGCGGGGACCTCCGGGTCGCCGGGCGCGTGATAGGCGACCGCGATGCCGTCGGGTGGCAGGGCATCGACCCGTGCAAAATCGGCTTGCGGGCGAAGGCAGAGAACGCGATGCGGCATGGAAATCAGAAGCTCGGAAATTCGGTGGTGCCGGCGCTGACGTCAGGCACGGCGAAGAAGCACAACAGGACCAAAGGCTCGTAGCCGGTGTTTCGCGTCATGTGCTTCTCATTGGGCGGAATCAGCACGATGTCGCCGGCTTGGAGCGGCAGCTCGCCGCTTTCGGCGACGGTCACTCCTGTGCCCCTGAGCACGTAGATGCATTCCTCGAAGCCGTCATGCAGATGCGGCCCGCGCGCCTTGTCCCCCGGTTTCGGCACCGCGATTTCCGCGATCCGGAAGCTCACGCGCGAACCGACCTCGCCGGACACTGGCTCCAGGGAGGTGCGGCCGGGGAGCCCGAGGCGCTTGGCCTCCGATTGTTTCAACAGCCGCGCCATCAGCTCACCTGCCTCAGCCGCTTGATCTCCGCGGTTCCGCCCTGCACCGTCTCGAGCTGGCCGAAGATGTCGCGGGCCTCTTTGGCGATGGCATCGGCGATGTCGGCGAGCATGCGCTCCCCTTTGTCCGCCTTGGCGTGTTGCGGGCTGCCGAACCAGCCGGTCGGCGCGATCGATCGGATGTCCGTGAGCACCGGCTGGTAGCTGCGGGTGCGGCGCAGCTTGTCCATCTTGTGGCCGTGCGGATGATCGGAGGAATAGTCGATGCGGTCGAGATGCACGAGCTCCGGCCGGTGCGCCAGCACCGCCAGCGCCTCGATCTCGCCGCCATGGGTGAGACCGTTGCAGGAATGGCCGTAAAGCTCTTCGGCGACGTAGCAGGCCTGCACCGTGAGCACGCTCATGCCGTGGTCCCGGTGCAGCGATTCCGCCGCGATGGCGAGCGAGGGGATGTTGCCCTCATGCCAGTTCACGATCAGCAATTCGCGCGCGCCGTGCCGCGCCGTGGAGACGCAGGTTTCCGTGATCAGCCGCATGTAGGTGTCGGGGGTGAGCGTGATCGTTCCCTCGAACGGCGCATGCATGGGGGTGACCCCGAACGGCGTATTGGGCAACACCAGGGCGTCCATCCGTTCGGCGACGGCATGGCTGATCACGTTCGCCGCGAGCGTGTCGGTCCCGGTCGGCAGATGCGGCCCGTGCTGCTCGACGCTGCCGCACGGCAGGATCACCAGCGGGTTGCTTTTGAGCTGCGCCGCGATCTCGGGCTGGGTCAGATCGGCGAAGTACCGGCTAGGCAACATGGCGGGCTCTCTCGGCGAGCTTGCTGTAGGCATCCGCGATCACCTCGGAAATCTTCACGGCCTGGCCTTGCCTCTCGATCGAGCGCAGCGCCGCGTAGACAACGGCGAGCGCGACATTGCCGTTGCGCGCATTGAGCTCGTTCGACTTGCCGGTGCGGCAGCTTTCGGCGAACAGCTCGAGCTCGGCGCGGAACATGTCGCTTTCGGGAACCGTCAGCGTCTCGCGCTTGGCATAGCCGTCCTTGCCGCGCTGGATGTAGAGGGTCGAGCTTTCGTGCAGCTTGTGCGGGGTGTCCCAGGTGCCGAAATCGATCTCGTAATGCATCAGGCCCTTCGATCCGAACACGCGGACCGCAAACACGCCGGGCGACGTCCAGGATGAACCGACGTAGCCGATCTTGCCGTCGGCAAAACGCAGCAGCGTCATCGACTGGTCATCCACCTCGGCGCCGACCGGCGACAGCTTGGACGCCATCGAGCTCGCCTCGGCGATCTCGCCGCCGAGATAGTGCACGACATCGAACTGATGGATGGCAAGCTGCGACAGCGGGCCGCCGGGCGCGCGGTCCTTGTACCAGCGCCAGGTCTTGGGGGTGAGCTCGAGGGCGCGCTCGTTGGAGAAATTCGCCTCGATGAAGGCGACGCGGCCGAGTTCGCCCGCGTCGATCGCCTCGCGGATCAGGCGGAAGCCGGCCATGAGCCGGGCGCTGTGGCCGACGGTCACGCTGATGCCGTGGGACTTTTCCAGTGCTTCGATCTCGAGGCCTTCCTCCAGGGTGCTGGCGATCGGCTTTTCCGTGTAGACGTGCTTGCCGGCCTTGGCGACCTCGCGGGCGACCGGGAGATGCTGCTCGTTTGGCACCGTCAGGATCACCCCTTTGATGTCGGGGTCGGCGAGCATGCGGTCGAGATCGGCGACGCCGGCGACCCCGAATTTCTGCTGGAAGGCGGCGCGCTTCTCCTCGGTGCGGCTATAGCCGGCGACGATGTCGAGCACATCGGATTGCTGGGCGGCACGGGTCAGCACATTGGCCCAACGCCCGAGACCGACGATGCCAACCTTTACGCGATTTCCAGCCATGGACACTCCAATCGTCGCCACGCCCCGCTGCACGTCTGTAGGTCTCCGCCGCCATGGCGTCAACGCGAGTGTGCGTACTCATGCCAGGCAGGCTCGGCAGCCATATCGGCGTTCTGGCTTGCCCTCCAAACTCGCAATGGACACTATGGCGCCGGCCGCAGACCGCGCGGGCAAATTCCGGGACAGCATAACGGGGGGACATGGTGGGTAAGGCGAAGTTTGAAATGGCTGTCCCCGCGTTCGACGAGACATTCGACGTCATTGTGATCGGCTACGGGTTTGCGGGCGGCGTATCCGCCATCGAGGCCGCCCGGGCCGGCGCGCGGGTGCTCCTGATCGAGAAGATGCCCGATCCCGGCGGCATATCCATTTGCTCGCATGGCGCGATCTGCTCCTCCCACCAGCCGGCCAAGGCGCTGGAATACCTGCGGGCGACCAATGCGGGCCGGACGCGAGACGATGTGCTGCAGGCCTTTACCCAGGGCATGAGCGAAGTCGAGGCGTATTTCCGTGACCTCGCCGGCATCTGCGATGCGGAAATATTCGTCCGCGAGCGCGGCGGCAATTATCCGCTGCCGGGAGCGGACGCCTTCTACTACACGCAGGTCGAGGCCATTCCCAACTTCGATGCGAGCCAGACCTATCCGAACGTGCGCGGCCGGCCGGGCGGCCCGATGGTCTTCAAGATCATCCAGGACAACGTGGCCCGGCTGCCCATCGAGGTTCGCCTGTCGACCGCGGCCAAGTCGGTGATCACGGACGCCAACCATCAAGCGGTGGGCATGGTGATCGATGGCGTCGACGGCGAGCGTCGGGTCAAGGCGCGCAAGGGCGTCGTGCTCGCTTGCGGCGGGTTCGAGGCCAACGAGGAGATGAAGCGGCAGTACTGGCAGATGACGCCGGTCTATGGCGCCGCCAACCTCGGCAACACCGGCGACGGGGTTCGCATGGCGCAGGAACTCGGCGCCCAGCTCTGGCACATGTGGCACTTCCACGGCTCGTACGGTTTCCGCCACACCGATCCCGACTATCCCTTCGCCATCCGGATGAAGCGCTTTCCCGATTGGATTCCCGGAAAGGAGCATCTCGCGGTGGTGCAGACGGCGTGGATTCTCGTCGATGGGCGCGGACGACGGTTCATGAACGAAATGCCACCCTATGTGCAGGACCAGGGGGCACGGCATTTCGAATTCTTCGATTCGGTGACGCAGACGTTCCCGCGCATTCCGGCACACCTCATCGTCGACGACGCCGGCCGGCGCCGTTACCCGCTGGGAAACCCAACCTACAACGACAGAAGAGTGAATTTCACCTGGAGCCGGGACAACCTCAAAGAGGTCGAGCTCGGGATCCTCAAACAGGCGGCCTCCCTCGATGAACTCGCCGACAAGATCGGCTGCGACCGCGCCGTCCTGAAGGACAGCATCGCGCGCTGGAATGCCATGTGCGCGCAGAAGAAGGACGAAGACTTCGGGCGCCCCGCCGGAACCATGATGCCGATCCAGCGTGCCCCGTTCTTCACAGGCGAGGTCTGGCCCGTGGTTTCCAACACGCAGGGCGGACCCGTCCACAATGCCCGCCAGCAGATCGTCGACGTAAACGACAGTCCGATCCCGCGACTCTATGCGGCAGGCGAACTCGGAAGCTCGTTCGGCTATCTCTATCTGGCCGGCGGCAACATCTCCGAGTGCTTCATCACCGGGCGGATCGCCGGCCGGGAAGTGGCTGCGCTGGATACATGGGACTGATTTGGCGGCGCAAGCCGCCGCGCCGAACGGTCCGTCGGAATATCGCAGCCAATTCAGGGAGAATCGGGATGCCAGCGCTCGCCGCAAACGGGGAAACGATCCACTACGTCCAGGAAGGATCGGGCCCTGCGGTCGTGCTGATCCATAGCCTCGGCTCCAGCGTCCATATGTGGAAGGAGCAAATCGAGGCGCTGAAAAGCAAGTATACGCTGATTGCCATGGATTGCCGCGGACATGGCCGGTCGTCTGCAAATGGCCAGGCGAGCGTGGCCGTCGCTGTGCAGGACCTAAAGGCAGTGTTCGATCATCTCGGCGTGTCCGCGTGCCACCTCGTCGGCGTCGGGATGGGCGGGTCGATTGCTCTCAGCTTCAACGCCCGGTGGCCGGCCATGGTCCGCTCGCTCGTGCTTGCCGACTGCGCCGCGAAACCAACCGAGGGCAGCGCTGACCTCGTAGCCGCGACGCGCGAAGCGATCGCCTACATCTCCATGCAGGAGTTCGGGACCCAATACGCGGCGCAGCATCTGTTGCCGACGACGTCGTTTGAGGTCCAGGACGAACTCGCCGACGCGGTCGCGAAGATGGACCCCAAGACCTACATCCAGACCATGCAGTCCGCGATGCTCGAATCCTTCGCTCCCATGCTGCCGGAGGTCAAGGTGCCGACGCTCGTCATCGTCGGCGAGAACGACACGGATACGCCGCGGCCGTCTGCGGAATACCTCGTCCAGAACATCGCAGGCGCCACCCTCGAGGTCATTGCGGATGCCGGCAACTTGAGCAACCTCGACAACCCCGCTGCCTTCAATGCCGCCTTATCCCGATTCCTGGATGCGCAGAGCGACGCCGAATTGCACTGACGGGATGGCCGCCGACCAAGGAAGAATGCGATGCTTCATTGGATAGTTCGGTCGCTCGCCATCGCGGCTGTTTGCGCGACGCCACATCTTGCTGCGGCACAAACGACCGATCCCGCCGCCGAATTCTTCCGAGGCAAGACCGTCAAGCTCGTCGTTCCCACCGGGCCGGGCGGAGCCTATGGACTATATGCCGTGCTGTTCGCCCAGCATTATGGCCGCCACTTGCCGGGGCAGCCTGCCGTGGTGCCGGAATATCGGCCGGGCGCCGGCGGATTGCTCGCTGCCAATTATCTTTATACGGCGGCGCCGCGAGACGGCAGCGTCATCGGGATTCCGCTCGCCCCCATCATTCTCGGGCAATACACCGGCGGCTCCTCGGTTCGGTATGACGCCTCGAAGTTCGTCTGGATCGGGCAGATGGCGAACATCACGCGCCTGCTCGTCGTCTGGGAAACCTCGCAGGTCAAGCGGTTCGAGGATCTCGTCACCTACGGTGGCATCGCCGGCGCGACCGGCAGGGGCTCGGAGACCTTCATCAACCCTGCCATCATCAATCACGTGTTCGGCACGAAGATCAAAATCGTGCCGGGCTACAAGGGCTCCGCGGACCTGTTGCTGGCGCTCGAACGCGGCGAAATCAACACGGTCTCGGCAACCTGGGGCAACTTCAGCGGCAACCATGACGACTGGCTGAAACTGGGCAAGGTGAGATTTCTGGCGCAGATCGGACTCTCGAAACGGCAGGGTTACGAGAACGTTCCCCTGCTCTCCGACCTCGCCGGGAACGAGGCCGACCGCCAGCTCATCGAATTCATGTCGCTCGTCACCACTTCCGTCGGATATTCGGTGCTGGCGCCTCCGGGGACACCGGACAAGATCGTCTCGGCCCTGCGACAGGCATTCGAGGACACGATGAAAGACCCTGACTTCGTCGCGGACGCCGAGAGACATCGCGTCGATCTCGGTCCGGAAGACTACAAATCCGTCGAAGGTGCGGTAAAGAAAGCCGTCGACGCTCCGCGCGAGCTGTTCCAACGGTTCTTGCAGGCGATCGGCGGCCCGTGACAGCGGGCTTATCGAATCGCACGGCGGAATATCGCTGCACGCCGCGCTGCCCCCTCATCGGCACGGGCCGACGCCGGCGGTCGGCAGCGTCACCTGAAAGATCGCACCATGGGGCCGGGCGGGCGATACCGTCAGGCGTCCGCCGTGAATTTCTATGATGGAACGGCAGATCGACAGACCCATGCCCATGCCGTGGGATTTCGTCGTGTAGAACGGGTCGAAGATGCGGTCGAAGTCGTTGGGATCGATGCCTACACCGGTATCTTCCACCGTGATCAGCAATGACATCGATTCATCCACGCCGGTCTTCACGCGCAGGACCCGCGCACGATTGGCGACGGTGCTCATGGCATCGACGGCGTTCATGACCAGGTTCGCGATGACCTGCTGCAATTGAACGCGACTGACCGAAATCTGCGGCAGCTCGCTCGACAGTTCGGTGCGCACCGATATGCCCTGCCCCGCCACTTCGCTGCGAACCAGCGTGAGGACCTCGCGCACGAGCTCGCTCATGTCCTGCGGGCCCGTCAGTTGCCCTTCTTTCTTGAACATCGAGCGGATACCGCTGATCACTTCGCTGGCGCGATGGCCGTCGGCGACGATGCGCTTCAAGGCGGAACGCGCCTCCTCGAGGTCGGGCGGCGCAATCGCCAGCCAGCGCAGGCCGGCATTGCCGTTCGATACGACCGCGCCCAAAGGCTGGTTGATCTCGTGGGCGATGGACGCGGCCATCTCTCCCATCGCCGTCATCTGCATGACGCGCTCCAGCTCGACCCGCGCCTTGCGCAACGCGTCCTCGGCACGCCGGCGCTCCTCCGCCGCGCGCAGCGCGGTGACGTCGTGCGCCAGGTCCCCGGCGAGATTGCCGCGCAGCGTCGTTACGGCATGGCTCAGGCAGGTCGCCAGTTCGGCGTAGAATTCGACCGCGTTCTCATCGAACGCGCCCTTCTCCCCGGTATAAAGCACGAGAGCGCCGCGAAGATCGATTGCACCGGTCTGGTGGCTGTGGGCGACCAGCGGAACGGCGATGCAGGAGTCGAAGGCGTGCGCGACCGCTGCGGATCGCCACGGTGAAAGCGTCGAGTGGGCCTGGATGTCGTTGATGCGATAAGCCGCGCCGGTCCGCACCGCTATGCCGGCGGGTTCCTGTCCTCTTTCGGCGCCACTCCAGGAAATCTTGACCTGCTTGAGGAAATCGACGGCGTGTCCGGCCCGCGCGACCGGCCGCACGGTCTTGTCGGCATCGTCTTCGCAATAGCCGACCCATGCCAGGCGAAGCTCGTCACCGCTCACGAGAATCTGGCAAATGGACTGCAACAATTCCTGCTCGCTCTTGGCGTGAAAGAACATGCGGTTGCAGCGATAAAGCGTCCGCAGCCTGCGGCCGAGCCGAATAGCGCGCGCACCCTCCTGCCTGGTTTCTTCGTTCGACACTGGTAACTTCCTGAAGCCGGACCTACGCCACGCCGAGTATCTTGGCCGCCAGCGCCGTTCCCAATACGCGGGAGCGGATCTTCGCGAACGCCGTTTCGCGCGAGCGCGACGTGTCATCGCTGAAGGGAGCAAAACCGCAATCGTCGGTGGTGCCCAGCCGCTCCGGCGAAACGTATTCGGCGGCCTCGAGCACGCGGTCGCTGACTTCCTCGGGGCTCTCCACGCGCGGATCGCTTGGATTGATCACACCGACGAAGATACGTTGTCCATCCTTGGAATGGTCACGAATTATTTTAAGCGCTCGCTTGCGGTCGCGCTCGCTGGCCAATTGCAGGTAAAAATTGCCCGCCGGCAGCCGAAACAGGCTCGGTAGCAACTCGGCATAGTCGATATCCGCGCTGTGGGTGGAGCTTCGGTCGCCGCCGGGGCAGGAGTGCACGCCGATCCGCTTTCGCTCGTCGGCGGAAAAGCGCTCGATCAGCAGGCTGTTCAAATCGATGAAGCTCTCCAGAAGTCGCCGCGTCGGGTCCAGCTTCACCGAAAGCCGCCCTTCGGTGAAATCGATCTGGACGACATGAGCGCCCTTCTGCAGGCAGCGGCGGATTTCGCCTTCTTGTTCGTTGAGGAGATCATCGAGATAATCCTGTCGTGAATAGCCGCTGATGCCGCTTTGCGGATACAACAAACTCAAGGCGGAAGGCGAAATGATGGCTTGCTTGACCGGCACACGCGCGTAGCGCTGCGCTCTTTCCAGGTACACGTCGGCCGGGGTGCGGTAGCGGAACGGCCCATCGGTCAGGCGGGGGAAGTTCCTGATGTGTCCGTCCGAGAACAGAATTGGAATACCATTGGGCGAGACATTCGCCAGGCCGTCGATCGAATAGGTCGCAAAGCTCGGCTTGCCCTGTTCTCCGTCCGTGATCACAGGAGACCCTGTCGCTTCCAGGCTCTCAATGGTGGCCCGGACGGCGGCGTCGCAAAGCCCGTCCAGCTCCTGTTGGGTGAGACGCCCGTCGTGCAGGGCCTGCATTCCATCGATCAACACCGCCGGTCTCGGAATGCTTCCGATCGACTCCGTCGGCAATCCCGGGCCGCGCTCAGCAGCAATCGGCACAATGGCCCCACATGCAACCAATCCCTCGTAGCCCGCCTGAAAAGACTAGGCCAAACCCCGGTCGATTTCGAGCGCTATATGTCCGCCGATCAGACGATCCGGATGCAGGGCCGCTCCGCCGTCGGATCGACCTCTACCTGCGCCCCGTTCGCGATCGCCTGCGTGATGTCGACGTCGAAACCGGAGATCATGGTGAAGTCGGCGAGCGCTGCGCCTTGCACCATGATCGGATTGACCGCATTCAACACCAGGGCCGCCGGCATCACGCCGCGCGCCTTCATCTCGTGCAGCATCCACGCCGTCGCGACGCCGCCTTTCGCGGCGTCGAGCACGAGGACGCGACCGACATAGCTTTCCCCGGCAAGCTTGTGCTGGGGCCGCGAAAATACCCCGCGAATGCGATCGAGGTCATAGCGGGCGGAGAATCCGTCCTTGGCGACGAGCGCCAGGCCGCGCACCTTCGGCCCCATGCCGGCCGTCGCAAAGAAAACCTTCTCGCAAACCTTCCCGTTCATGGGGCGATCTTTCCGTCCGAACAGGCGGCCGCTATGCAGGCTTCCATCGACATCAGCGCCGGGACGTAGCCGTAGCCGCCGATGATGTTGGTGAGCTTGGCCGAATTGGTGGCGAGCCGCTTCCAGCCGTTCGCCTCGGCCATTTCGCGGGCATAGCTCTGATAGAAGCACATGCCGGAGAGCACGGTGCCGCCCGCCGCCTCGATCCGCGCCGTGATCCCCATACGGTCCGCATCCGGCTTCACCTGCGGGCTGGTGACGGCGAGCAGCGGTATGGTCGCGCGCCGCCCGTCGAGCAGATCGGCCACCTGCGCCATCTCGACGAGGCTGAGCTGCGGCGCCGAGAACACCACGAGATCGACCTTGTCGACCGCTTTGGCGTAGCTCTTCTGCAACGCCCGGATATCGGCCTGGCTCACCGCGAAGCTGCGTAGCGCGTGTCCGGGATTGACGACATCGTCGAGCCGCTGCGCTTCGGGCGTAATGCCCGCCATGTGGAACAGCGCCACCGAACCGTAGCTCGCGAGCGCGGCGCCGAAATGCTTCATCTCGTCGGAGCCGGGAACGCGGTCGATGCCGGTCAGGACCGGAACCTGCCAGTAGTCGCCGGCCAGGCGTCCGACGATGCCGCCGAGCGCGCCCCATTCGTTGAGCTCGCGCGGGGTCCACTCGACATCGACGACGAGGCTCGCCATGCGCCGCTCGTCGAGATGATAACCGTAGCGCGGCGTCCGGCCGGTGAGCCCGGCGCTCAACGCCGACGGACCGCCCTCGAAATTCGAGCGCGCGCCGCACACGCTGTTGGAATAGATGACCACGCCGGTGTCGCCATAGGCGACGTGTTCGCCGCGCACCGGCGGCATGATGGTCTGGTAGTTGATGCAGGTGTCGGTCATGAGGATGCCGAGCGCCTCGAACGCGGCGATGGCGCGGCGCTCGAGGTCCAGCATCCAGGGTGCGTGCTTGAGCCGGTGCGCGGCCGCGAAGTCGGTGCCGCGCGGATCGGTGATGGTGGGGACGCGCACCGTTCGCTGCTCGGCCGGCAGGCCGGCCATGCGTTCGAGCCATTCGACCCCGGCCACGCCGAGCGACTCGGTGTCGGCCATGATGTGGGCCTGGGCCACCGGCACGAAGTCCTCGGCGCCGAGATAGCGCCCGACCCGAATCTGATGATCGATCGCCCATTGCACGGCCGGGCCGTGACGGCCGGCCCGCATCGCCTCTTCCTCGTCGGCGAGCCGCATCTATTCCGCAACCACTCCGGCCGCCTTGAGGAGCGGCACCCATTTCGCCACCTCGGAGTTCACGAGATTGGCGAGAACCTGAGGCGTGCGCTGGTCGGGGGGCGGCAGATCGGCGCCGAGCTTCGCCAGGCTCTTCTCTATGGCCGCATCGCGCATCGCGGCGTCGACCGCGGCATTGATGCGTGCGACGATGGGCTTCGGGGTTCCCTTGGGGAGGAACAGCGCGGTCCACGCCAAAGTCTGGAGGCCGGGCAAGCCCGCCTCCGTCGACGACGGAACGCTGGGCATCGAGGGAGCACGCACCGGCGCGGTGACGGCGATGGGTTTCACGCCACCCGATGCCACGTGCGGAGTGGCGCTGATGATCTGGTCGAACAGGGAATCGATCTGGCCGCCGAGCAGATCGTTGTCGGCCTGGGACAGGCCCCGGTAAGGCACGTGCTGGACGTCAACATGGGCCACGCTCGCGAACAGCAACAGCGTGAGGTGCGAGATCGAGCCGATGCCGGCGCTGCCCATGCTCAGCCGGCGCTGCTTGGCGAGAACGATGAAATCCTGCAGCGTCGCGACCGGCAGGTCTTTCTTGGTCAGGAGTACCATTGGCGTGGTGGCGATGAGCATGACCGGCTCAAAGTCGGTGCGCGGATCGTAGGACAGGTTCTTGTAGAGCCCCATGCTCGCGGCATGGGTGCCGAGGTTGCCCATCACCATGGTGTAGCCGTCGGGCGCGGCCTTGGCGACGCGGGCGGAGCCGATCGTGCCGCCGGCGCCGGTGACGTTCTCGACGACGATCTGCACGCCCAGCGACTGGCTCATGTTCTGGCCGAGGATACGCGCGAGCACATCGGTCGGCCCGCCCGCCGCAAATGGCACGATCATCGTGATAGGGCGGACGGGATATGTCTGGGCATGCGCGGCCGGAACCGTGCCGCCGAGAAACACGGCCAGAAAAGCACCCGCGATGCCGGCGCAAATCGATAGTGAACGCATCGGTCTCTCCCGTGAAATGGTCGCCCGGTTTGCATGCGCCCGCGCGAACGCCAGCGCAGGTTCTGTGGATGCCTCACTTCGCGCTGATGCCCAGTTCGTGCGTCAGGCGCCCGTATTTTGCATAGTCGTCGTTGACCAAGTGTACGAATTGGGCGGCGCTGCCGCCGACCGGGTCCTGGGCGGAGTCGAGGAAATTCCGGCGCACCTCCGCGGTGGCGATCGCCTTGTCGATCTCGCCATTGATGCGGGCAGCGATCGCAGCCGGCGTGCCGGCGGGCACGAAAACGCCGAGCCACTGATCGATCACGAGGCCCTTTATGCCGGCTTCCTGATAGGTCGGCACGTCCGGCAGGCTCGGCGAGCGTGCGGCGGTCGTCTGCGCCAGCAGCCGCAGCGTGCCCGCCTTGTAGTGCGGGATCAGCGGCGAAGAGCCCAGCGAGGCGATCTTCACATGCCCGGCGATCAGGTCGTTGATGGCCTGGCCGCCGCCGCGATAGGGCACGTGCTCCAGCTTGATGCCGGCGATCTGAGCGAACCAGGCTGCCGCGATGTGCTGCTGCGAGCCGATCCCGGAGGTCGCATAGCTCATGCCGGGCTGCGCCTTGGCGAGCGCGGTGAAGCCCGCGAGCTTATCGACGCCGAGCGAGGGATGGACGGCGAGCACGACCGGCTGGCGGGACAGTTGGATGACCGGCACCAGGTCCTTCAATGGATCGAAGTTGATCTTCATGATGTGCGGCAGGGTCGTCACCTGGTCGGTGCTGACCAGGATGGTGTAGCCGTCCGGTGCGCTCTTGGCGGCGGCTTCCATGCCGACGCTGCCGCTCGCGCCCGACTTGTTCTCGATATAGATCTGCTGGCCCAGCGCCCGGCCCAACACGTCCGCGATCACGCGGGCGCCGACGTCGGTCGAGCCCCCCGCCGGAAACGGCACGATGAAGCGGATCGGCCGGCTCGGCCATTCCTGACCGTGGGCAGCTATGGATGTCGCGAACAGGGTGGTCGCGAACAGAGCCGGCGCGAAAGCGAACGCCGCACCGAGGCGCAACATCGTCATGACCAAATGAACCCTTGCATCTTCAATGATCTATCGTATCAGTTCGCCTCTTTCCAGCAACCGTCCATAAGACCGCACCATGCCGTTCTCGACCTATCTGCCCGCGCATATGGGCTGCGCCACGCTCAGCCCGCCGGGCCCGTTCGTCGCCGGTTCCCATCAGGAGCTGACGCTGACTTACACTGCCGGCACCTTCGGCATCGACGACACCGGGATCGTGAAGATCTCGTGGCGCACCACCTCCGACATGGGCAAGCCGCAATTCACCGATCCCGCGGCCGCCAACTACGTCACCGTCGAGGCGAGCAATGGCGCCAAGCTCGAAGTATGGTTCGACCGCCTCAACATCAGGCCGTGGGCGAACACCATCCTCATCCGCATCGGTCGCGGCTATCTGCGCCAGGGCGACACTCTCACGGTGCGTCTCGGCGACCGCCGCAAGGGCTCGCCCGGCTACCGCCTGCAGACCAATTGCGAAGAACGCTTCGCAGCTCAAGACCTCGCATCGACGCCTTCGCGGCCTATGAATTCTGCGAGCTGCCGCAGCAGCCGGCGTTCGATCTCGTACCCGGCCCGGCCTATCGCTGGAAGGCGATCTGGCCGTCGCTGGCGGTTATCGGCGAGCCGTTCCGCCTCGCCATCGTTGCCGAGGACCTCTGGGGCAACCCGACTGAAAATGCGGATCGGCGCCTCGCGCTGGTGCCGTCGCGGCCGATCCGCGGCCTGCCGGAGCGCGTTGCCGTCACGCCGGGGCTCGGCCCCGTGGTGATCGAGAACCTCGCGGCGGATGCACCCGGCGACGTCGAGTTGCGCGTCCTCTCGGACGCCGGCGAGGAACTTGCCCGCGCCAATCCGCTGCGGGTGGTCGCGGCGGCGCCGCTGCGACGCTACTGGGGCGACCTGCACGGCCAGAGCGGCGAGACCATCGGCAGCGGCCGCGCGGAAACCTATCTGCTCTATGCGCGCGACAAGGCATTCGTCGACATCGTCGGCCACCAGGGCAACGACTTCCAGATCACCGACGCATTCTGGGCCGAGCTCAACCGGCTCACTGCGTCGCTCGACGTGCCGGGCCGGTTCGTCTGCGTGCCCGGCTACGAATGGTCCGGCAATACCGGCATGGGCGGCGACCGCAACATCTTCTTCCGCCACGAGGGCCGGCCGATCCGCCGCTCCTCCCACATCCTGGTGGAGGGCAGCAGCGCCGACGGCACCGAATGCTTCACCGCCCACGACATTTTCCGCGTCGCTCGCCGGCGAGGACGCCGTGATGATCGCCCATGTGGGCGGCCGTTATGCCGACGTGAAATACGCCCATGACGGCCGCCTCGAACGCACCGTCGAAGTGCATTCGACCTGGGGCACGTTCGAATGGCTGCTGCATGATGCCTTCGATAAGGGCTACCGCGTCGGCGTCGTGTGCCACAGCGACGATCACAAGGGCCGGCCCGGCGCCACCCGGCCGGGCGCCTCCACCTTCGGCGCGATCGGCGGGCTCACCTGCTATCTGATGCCGGAGCTCACGCGCGACGCGCTGTTTGCGGCGCTGCGCGCGCGGCGTCACTACGGAACCACGGGCAACCGCATCTTCGTCGACCTGCGCGGCACCTTCGCGGCCGATGTCACCGGCTTCTCCGAGGACCCGCAGCTCGGGCCGGCGCAGGAGCACAGGATTCGCGAAGCCCTGATGGGCGACATCATCCGGCCCGGCGCGAGGCCGATGCGGCTCGCCGCCGAGATCATCGGCACCGCGCCGGTCGAGCGCGTCGACGTGTTCCACGGCACCAAGGTCGTGCAGACCGTGCGCCCCTACGCCGCCGCCGATCTCGGCCGCCGCCTGCGCGTCATGTGGCAGGGCGCCGAATATCGCGGCCGCGGCCGCGAGGTGCTGTGGCAGGGCGCGCTGACGATCGCGGGCAACCGGTTCTCGCGCTTCGCACCGGTCAATTTCCTCAACCCCGAGCGCAAGGTCCGCGAGACCGCGCCGGGCACGGCGCTCGCCTGGACTTCGGTGACGACCGGCAATCTCGCCGGCATCGATATCTGGCTCGAAGAAGCGCGGCGCGGCACGCTGCGGCTCGAAACCAACATCGTCTCCGGCGAGGTCGACCTCGCCAGCGCTCGGCGACGGCGTCGTCACACTCGACGGCGGCGGCCTCGGCCGCGGGATCAGCGTCTATCGCCTGCCCGAGGCCGACTGGAGCCGCCACGTGAGGCTCGACCACGACGTCACCTTCGGCGGCGGCGCGGACCTGCCCGTCTATCTCAGGGTGACCCAAGCCGACGGAAATCAGGCCTGGACCAGCCCGATCTATCTGATCGCGTGAGGGGACCGCGGAATGAATCGCGTGCGCCCGCAACGCGACCCATTTCCTATAGATGTCAGTTCATGCGCAAATTCGGGCGCCCTCACGATCAGGGACACGTTGGGGGATTGGGCACCGAGAAGGTACCAAACAGGGAATACCCGCCGCCGAACCCGGAATTCGCAGTGCCGCTGGTCGCGCCGTCGCCGTAGAACCAGGATTTGAAGGCGAGATCCTGCACATGATAGACGTCTTTGTTGGGCATTGTGATCGGGGTCAGCCCGCCAGCCAGAAGGCCGGGAGGATCGCTCACCTCGAGAACGGTCTGACATCCTGTGGTTTCATTGATCGTTCCCGTCCAACCCGGAGTCTGGGTTGAGGGTCGTCGGGTTGTTGATCCACCCCGCGACCGCGTTCGCCAAAGCCGTTATATCCGGCGCCGTAGGGAACGCTCCGGTGAAAGCGCCAAAACTGGTCGAGTTCATAGTTCGCCACGATGTATGATTGCATCTGGCCGCCCGGCGAACCGCTCTGCGGGGATGGGAAAGCGCTGTGGTAGCTGAGAATACAGCAGTTCGCCGTGGTGGTGTCATACATCACCACATTGCTGAAAAGGAAAATCAGCAACACCTTCGGCCCTGCCACACGCGGGAGCCGCGGGAAGATCCGTACCTCGCAGGTACGTTTCCCATTGATTGACCTCGATCATGGCGACCGGCTCGCACCCGTTTGGATCGGTGGGCATCACTGACCCGCCAACGGATTCGATTGCGAGCGTATGTTTGGTCTCCTCCTCGGTATTCAACAGGGTGTGGTCGATATTGACTTGATAACTGGGACTGCGTTCCGCCCTTTTGCGTGAACGTCGAGAAAGCGGCGCGCTGGAACAGACTCCCGAACTGACCCGTGCCGACGGACTTGAGGTTCCCAGACAGGGTGATGCTCCTGAAAACCGGCGATTCCTGAACCATATTGAGTGCAGGAGTTCGGCGGGGCGAGCAGGCGTCATTGTTCTCGGTATCGAATACCAGCGGCGGAGTTGCCGATGTGAACCTGATCGGAATGATCCTGGTCTGGACCGTGACCGCGCCCGATTGCGCAGTCGGGTCTTTTCCAACCATCGCGAAGTCGAAGGTGGGGCCGGCGTTGACCGTGTCCGACCCCTGCCACATCGGAATGGTCCCTGTGGTGACGAGATCGGCTACGGTCTTTCCGACGAAGCTGTTGGCCGGCGCCCAATTGATCACCGGCGAGCGCTTTGCCCCGCCGTCGGCAGCGCACACAGGCCGATCATCGATGCAAGATGCAAGAACGCAACCGACAACAGACGAGAACGTTTGCGCATGAACGCACCACCCCTTTGCAGATATTCCCCCGCCGACCTTAGCGATCACCCGATGTTGGTACTAAGGCAAAGCTGATTGCCACCACAATTTTCCGCCGGTGTTGCGTGGCGCAACATACTTGAGCGTGTGTTGTGAGATCGGGACCGGAAGTGGCCCGTGAAGGTGTCCGAATTGGGGCCGACGCTCGGGCGCTGGTCGTCGCCCTTGCGGTGGACGCCGAACCTGTCCCACCGAATCGCGTCTCTCCACAACGCAGCGCTGGCACCGGGTCAGTCGCTGATACACGTTCAGTTCTGCAGCATCGCCCGGTCGCGCGCGAGACGGGTCTGTGCGGCGAGGCGGATCGGGGCATTGGCGGCGCCGAAGCCGGCATAGCCGCGCCGCTCGACGATTTCGAAAAAGAAGCGCTCCTCGAAGGTCCTCGTATAGACCTGCAGGTATTCGGCGTCGCCGTCACGGTCGTAAAGGATGTTGTGCGCCTTGAAATAGTCGATCCGCTGCGGCGACAGGTCGGTCTTGGCTTCGAGATCGTCGTAGTAGTTCTCGGGGATCCGCAACAGCTCGACGCCGTTCGCCTCCAGGCGCGCCACCGTCGCGGCCATGTCGTCGGTGGCAAGCGCGATATGCTGCACGCCGGAGCCGAACGCCTCGTCGAGAAAGCGCGAGGATTGGGTGCGCGCCGATTGGGAGGCGTTGAGGGCAATGCGCAACGCACCGTCCGGCGACTGCACCACCTGGCTTTTGACGAGACCGCCGGGATCGAGCACATCCTGCTCCCCGGTCTTCCGCAGATCGAGGAGCGAGGTGTAGAACAGCACCCAGGTGAGCATCTCCTCGTAGTGCATGGACTGGGAAATGTGATCGACGACGGTGAGGCCGGCGCTTGCGGCCGTCTCGCCGGTCGGCGCGAACTCGATCTCCCACACCCGGCCGAGTTCGCTCTTGGCATCGATGAAGTAGACGAGGCTGCCGCCGAGGCCGCGCACCGCCGGGATTTCGAGTTCTCCGGGACCGACCGCCTGGCGGAACGGCTTGTCCAGCAGGCGCTCCGCACGGGCTAGCGTCGCGGCCGCATCCTCGACCCGCAGCCCGATCGCGCAAACGCCGGTACCGTGGGTGATGTTGAAGGAGTGCGCAAAGCCCTCCTTTTCGGTGTTCACCACGATGTTGACGGCGCCTTGCGACCAGCGCGTCACCGCCTTCGACTTGTGCACGCCCGCGCGCGTGAAGCCGAGCCCGCGCAGCAGCTTCTCGAACGCCGGCGCCGCGCTTTCGTCGATGGCGAACTCGACGAATTCGGCGCCGCGGCACTTCGACCGCGGCGGCAGCGGGTCGAATTCCCTGGGCGCGACACCGGTGCGCTCGCGCAACTGGTCGAGCAGGAACAGCAGCGAGCGGCGCCCGTCCACCGCGACGCTGCGGGCCGAACCGGCGCGGAACTGGTCGTTGAAGATTTCGAGCGAGAGGAGACCGTCGAAGCCGGTCGCCTGCAGCGTCTCCATGAAGTCGAGCAGCGGCAGTTCCCCCTGGCCGGGGAAATTTCGAAAATGCCGGCTCCACGACAGCGAATCCATGTCGAGGAGCGGCGCGTCGGCCAATTGGACCAGGAAGATGCGGTCGCGCGGGATCGAGCCGATCGGCTTGAGATCGGTCTTGCGGGCAAAGATGTGGAAGGTGTCGAGCACGAGACCGATCGCCGGATGGTCGGCGCGGCGCACCGCCTCCCAGGCATCGCGGTAGTCGTTGATGTGACGTCCCCAGGCGAGCGCCTCGAACCCGACCCGCATGCCGTGGCGCTTCGCGAGTTCGCCGAGCGCATGAAAGTCCGCCGCGGCGCGATCGACGCCGCCGAGGCTCTGCGGCGACACGTTGGAGCAGATGAGAAGAAGGTCGCAGCCGAGTTCGCCCATCAGCTCGAACTTGCGCTCGGCGCGGGCGAAGATGCGCTCGCGGCTCGCCGCCGGCATGCCCTCGAAGTCGCGAAACGGCTGGAAGGTGATGACCTCGAGCCCGAGATCGGCGACGCGGCTGCGCACATCGGCGGGCGTGCCGTCGAACGACAACAGATCGGCCTCGAATATCTCGACGCCACGAAAGCCGGCGGCCGCGATGGCTTCGAGCTTCTCCGTGAGATCGCCGCTGAGCGACACGGTTGCGATCGAGAGTTTCATGACTGCGCTCCGCGGGCGTGACCCGACCCCAAACACATTGACGTGGTGGGGCGAATTTTCAAAGCAGACGAGAGTATCTGCTTGGGTGGCTTCGCCCGCATGTTACCAAATTCGCGGCTTCCCGATGGCCTTGCCGCTCGCTATGATGGAGCCCGCGTGAAGGCACCGCAAGCCGACGGGCCGACGCACCTCAGGTCAAGCAGACAATACGGCCGGGCAGGTCCGGCAGGTAAATCCGGGGAACCCGGAAACGTCAATTCCACACGGGAGGACAACCATGAAGCATGCAGTCAGGCTGACACTATTGGCCGGCATCGCCGCCGGTGCGCTGACACTGGTGTCGGGAGACCGGGGCTACGCCCAGAGCGCCGATCCCAATGCGGCGCCCAATCCCTACAAGATGCAGGAAGGCTGGGCGCAGCTTCCCGCCGGCCGCAAATTCGGCCAAGCGATCAAGGTCCAGGTCGATCACAGCGACGGCAAGAGCATCTGGGTGTTCGACCGCTGCGGAACAAACGACTGCGGCAACTCCACCCTCAACCCGATCCAGAAGTTCGACGCCTCCGGCAAATTCGTCACGGGTTTCGGCGGCGGCATGTTCAACCAGCCCCACGGCTTCTATGTCGACAAAGAGGGCAATGCGTGGGTGGCCGACGAGCGGGCGCGGAACGGCAAGGGCTCCGTGGTCGTCAAGTTCAGCCCGGAGGGCAAAGTGTTGATGACCCTCGGCAAGCCCGGAATGCCCGGCAATGGTCCCGACTGGCTCAACGGGCCCAGCGGCGTCGTCGTCGCCCCCAACGGCGACATCTATGTCGCCGACGGCCACGGCGGCAACAGCAACGACCGCATCGTGAAGTTCGACAAGACCGGCAAGTACATCACCGCCTGGGGCAAGCACGGCAAGGCGGCCGGCGAGTTCGATACACCGCACGGCATCGCGCTCGATTCGGCCGGCCGGGTCTATGTGGCCGACCGCGCCAACAACCGCGTCCAGGTGTTCGAGCCGGATGGCAAGTTCGTGGCCGAGTGGAAGCAGTTCGGCCGTCCGAGCGACGTCGCCATCGACAAGAACGACAATATCTACGTAGCCGACTCCCAGTCGACCCCGGCCAACAATCCCGGTTTCAAGCAGGGCGTCCGGATCGGCAACGTGAAGGACGGCAAGGTCACCGCCTTCATTCCCGAGCCCTCCGCAGAAGCCGGAACGCCGGAAGGCGTCGGCGTCGACGAAGCCGGCAACGTCTATGGCGGCTACACCGCCAAGATGGCGGTGAAGCGCTTCTCGAAGAACTGATCGACCCTTCACGCCGGCGGAGCGCGATCCCTCGCATTGACGGGGTCGCGCTCCGGAGCCGTTCGCGTCAATGCTTCTCGAGTTCGGAGAAGGGTCGGTAAAGCGCGCCGTCGCACATCTCGCGGGTTGCGTCCACGATCTGCGTCAGCTGACCTTCGAAAAAGAAGGCCGCATATTCCTTGTTCCCGATATATTGCCCGCGTTCATCCTTGGCGTCGAACCGAACGCAGGCGATGTAGCGCGTGACCGCGCCACGAGGTCTCAAGGCCGGTTCGGCAATATATGCGTCGCGGATGCTCCTGGCGTCGTGAACCTGGAGGTCCAGCCGTTCCCGAATTCTGGCCTTGTACTCCGTGGGAAAGACGTTCTCTTCAGGCTTCTTGTCGCCGAGACCGGCGCACGCACAAAGTGTGACGGCCAAGAGAGCCATCGGCCACACACCTTTTGTCCCAACACGCGCCTGGCCACTCGTCATCGGACGGGAGGACTCCATTTTGTGTCATTCTATATGACGATGGAGTCGTTGGGAGAAGCCCGGCCCGGGATAGCCGGCATTTCCTGCCGCGACCCGGGTGAGCCTCTTCGGCCTCAGTCCGACGCAAGCCTCGATTGCGATTGGAAATCTACAACGGCACCACACCGGAAGAGTTAGCGTCCGAAAGCTGGCGTTCCATCGCGGAGGATAACGCCGTCGGCATCCCGGCCCACTGCGCCATCAGGCGTCAGGGCGCTGCTGCGGGCGGCGACTCGACCTGCGTTTGCGCGACGCATCGGAAGCCGCCCGGCGGGACCGATCGCCGGCGGCTTGGAGCAGGAGTTCCTCCGCCTGATTTACCTTGACCGCGAGATAATGCGACCCGCCCCCGTCCGGGTGGATCTTCTGGGCGATCCGGTGATGCGCTTCTCTTATCTCGCCCGCCGTCGGGCCTGGCTCCAGGTCGAGAATGGCGAGCGCCTCCTCCTCCGACATGGTCACGAGGTCGGGCTTCTTCGCATGCCCGTTCGCCCCGCCGCTCCGGGCTGCCCTTTCATGGATCGCGGGTAGATGCCCATTGGCTACCCCTGCCCGGCCGGTCGTCCGGCGAAGATACGTCTCCAGTACCGCCGCCGCACGCCTGACGAGTTCGGGGTCTTCGATGGAGCTTTCACCATATCCGCCGCTGAAATTCGAGCCGGCCGGCGCGCTCGTGTCGGCAACCAGCGGTCGAATGTTGATCCACTGCGTCAATCTGCGGCCGAGGAGAGCGGCGACAAGGATCATGGCTGCCGCGAGTGCGGTCGCTGCCGCCGTCGCACGGTCAGAAGGGGAACGTCGCGGAGCCGGCGGGGGTGAAGAAAGCCCGCAAAGGCCGTCCGGGCGCGGCGCGAGCGCTCGCGGAGAACCCGGACGCGACACGCGACATCTACGCCGAGCGCTGCGCGTGCGGCGCCGCGCTCGCAGAGGCAGGTCAGGAACTCGCGAGGGCCTGGGACCATGTCGATCTGCCGCCGATCAAGCCGATCACAACACGGATCAATCTGTTCCGCGCCACGTGCCCGTGCTGCATGGCACGCGTCACCGCCGAGGCGCCGGCCGACATGCCTGAGGGCTCGCCGTTCGGCCCCAGCATAAAGGCTGCGGTCGCCTATCTGCACGGCTGCCAGATGGTCAGCTTCAAGCGTCTGACCGAGTTGTGCCAAGGACTGTTCGGCCTGACAATCTCCCAGGGGGCGATCTCCAACATGCTGGCACGTATGGGCAAGCCGTTCGGCGCGGCAGCGGAGCAGATCGCCGCCACCGTGCGTGGCAGCGCGGTGATCGCCAGCGACGAGACCAGCGCGCGCGTGAAAGGCAAGACGCACTGGCAATGGACGTTCAGCTGCGCCACCGCCGTCTATCATATGATCGCGCCGACGCGCGGCAAGTGCGTGCCGACGGACTTTCTCGCCGGCGCGCGGCCGAAGGTGTGGCTGTCGGATCGCCTGCCGGCGCAGTGCACACATGCCGAGGCGCACCAGTTCTGCCTCGCGCATCTGATTCGTGATGCGCAGTACGCGATCGATCACGGCGACACGATCTTCGCACCGCAGTTCAAGGCGTTCTTGAAGGATGCCTGCGCCGTCGGGCGCCGGCGGCCCGATCTCGCCGACAGCACCATCGGAGCGCATCGGCGCCGCCTTGACCGCGAGTTGGATCGTCTGCTGGACCTCAAGCCGACCGATGTCGAGGGCAGCCACTTGCGTGCCGCCATCGCCGTGACGGCGAGCGACAAGCTGCTGGTGTTCCTGACGCGCCGCGACGTCGAGGCGACCAACAACAAGAGCGAGCGGGCGCTGCGGCCCTCGGTGATCTTCCGCAGAGTGACGAACGGGTTCCGCTCGGAATGGGGCGCCAAGGTCTACGCCGACCTCTGCTCCGTTGTCGCCACCGGCCGCCTCGCCGGCCGCAGCGCACTCGCCGCCATCCGCGACGCTCTCGCAGCTCCCTCGCCCGAGCGAACCGCGGCCTGATCAGGTGGATAGGGGTGAGTCAACAGCACCCAGGGCGGCAAGAATTCGCTGATCTACGGCATCCCGACCCGGGTCCAGACGCCGGCTCCGGGATTCAACATCTATCGCGTGCGCTACGACGGCGCGCAGATGGAGCTTTTGGAAAACGTATCGGAAACCACCGGCCTTGGACTGGGCGTTCACGTGACGATCAACCCCAAGGACGCCCAATCCTATTTTGTCACTGATGGGCAAAAGGATATCGCGGCCTGCTTCGACCGGAACTCGTCCAGGGTATTGGCCGCTCTGAAATACGATTGGGTATCCAATACGACCAGCATGTCGGAATGCTGGCAGAAGGGCGGCGTCCTTAAAATATCGAAAATCTATCCCGACGAAGCCACCGGCAAGTATGATTACCTGGGTACCAAGGGACAGAAGATCGAGTGGGAAATGGTGCCGATGGGCGAATTGTTCGTCGAGGAAGGCACAATCCCGGGCGACGATCCTCACGGCCTCACCGGCGCCGACGGTACCATCTGGCATCCGAGCGGCCGCTGGGCCGCGACCGTGATACGCTTGTGCGGCGGCGTCGTCATCCTTGATGCCGACAAGAATTTCGAGCCGGTGGCCTTCGTCCAGTTCAACAAGAATTCACCGGATCAATATCCGGTCAGAAAGATCGACGGCGATCACTGGGAAATCACGTTCGACAAGATCTTCTCGCCCGGCCACGAGATCGGGTTTTCGCCCGACGGCAAATTCCTGTGCATGATGAACAACCTGCGCGAAAACAATTGCGGCGTGTTCGACTCAAGCGATCCGGATCCGACGAAGTGGAGGAAGATCGCCCATATCGAGGACCCGCTCTGGCGCGGAAAATATCCGAACCCCTTCCACATGGTGTTCTCGCTCGACGGGTCGAAGCTCTACCTTTCCGTCCTGCATCCTTCGCCGGCGGCCAGCGGGATCATGGTCGTGGATACCACCACCTGGACCATCAAGAAGGAAATCCAGGGCATCGGCCCCGACTTGCAGACGCTTTCGATCACCTATGACGGAAAATACATTCTCGCCCCGTTCAGCGGGTTCCAGCGGCTCTCGAGCGGCATCGCCGTCATCGACGCCGCGACCGATAACCTCATCGGCATCCTGCCGAGCAGCGGGGGGCACCACGACAGCGTCATCATCCCCACCAAGCTGGAGCACATGAAGCACACGAGGTCCTGCACGCTCTAGGCCGGCCCAGCGGGAACGCCATGTCCAAGGCCGAAGCCATCCTTGAAGCCGTCCGGACAGACGCACCGGCGGACGTTGCCGTCGGCATCAGGTTCCTGCTGGGGAGCCTGGCGCTGCAGAATCTCGGGCGCCGCAAAGCGCGCACGCTGCTGCTGCTGGCGGCGGTGGCGATCTGCAGCGCTGCGGTTTTCGCCGGCGCGGTGCTCCTGCGCAGCATCGCCGGCAGCATGGATATCGGGTTTACCCGCCTGGGAGCGGATATGCTCGTCGTTCCCGGCGGCACGCTCACGAACATCACCGCGGCCCTGTTGACCGCGGAGCCGACCGACCTGACCCTCGATGACGGCATGCTCGGCCGCCTGGCGAGCCTGAAGGGCGTCCGGCGCATCGCTCCGCAATTGATCTTTCGCACCGACGCCTCGGGCTATGGGCATGAGCATGGCGACGAGTTCGTCGACCTCATCGCCTTCGATCCCGAACGCGACATGACGGTCCAACCGTGGCTGGACCGGCGCCTCGACCGGGCAATGCAACCGGGCGACGTCATCATCGGTGGACGGCGGGAGGAACCGCTCGGCTCCGAGCTGACCCTCTTCGGCAGGCCGTTCACTGTCTATGGAAAGCTCGGGAAATCCGCAGTCGGAACCCACGAGCGCGGGCTTTTCATCACGTTTGCGACCTTGGGCGAGCTGCGCGAAACGATCCAGCAAATCTGCGGAAACAAGGAGCCGCTGGAGCCCAACAGGCTGTCCGGAGTGCTGCTCGAGCTGGCGCCGGGTGCCACCACCCAACAGGTGCGCTTTGGAATCCTGGCGGCGTTTCCCAGCGTCAAGGTCGTCGCCGGCGAATCCATGCTCACCTCCATCCGCCAGGGTCTGGCGGCGCTGCTCGACGGCGTGCTGGCCCTCGTGCTCATCATGTTCGTCAGCACGGGGCTGATGGTCGGCGTGCTGTTCTCCGCCATCATCACGGAGCGGCGGCGCGAGCTCGGACTGCTCAAGGCGATCGGGGCGCGGCGCGGACAGATCGTGGGGATGCTGCTCACCGAAGCCGCGCTGGCGACGGCTGCGGGCGGCGTGATCGGATGCGTGCTGGGCATGCTGCTGCTGCGCGGCTTCGAGCATTCGATGGTCTACTACCTCGACAGCATCGGAATCCCGTTCGCCTGGCTCGACAAGGGCGCGATCGGCCTGATCGCATTGCTGTGCATCGTCTTCGCGTCCGCCATCGGCGCCGCGGGCGCGCTCTATCCGGCGTGGCGGGCGAGCCGCGAACAGCCCTTCGACCTCATTCGCTCGGAGGGCTGACCAATGTTGTCCTGCGGCAATGTCGGCAAGACCTACTCGACCGAACGCGGGGACATCGTGGCGGTCAAAGGCATCGACCTCGCGGTGCCGCAGGGCGAGTTCGCCGCCATCGTCGGGCGCTCTGGCTCGGGCAAGTCGTCGCTCATGGCCATGATCGGCGGGCTGAGCCGGCCGACCCAAGGTGCGGTGTGCGTCGAGAATACCGACATCTGGGCGTTGCCGGACGACGCGCTCGCCGGGTTCAGGAATCGCAGGATCGGCTTCGTGTTTCAATTCGCCAGCCTGCTGCCGACGCTGCGCATCATCGACAACGTGGCGCTGCCGGCCCTGCTCGGCCGCCGGACCGACGCCAACGCGGCTTATGCGCGGGCGGCGGGATTGCTCGCCGGGCTTGGATTGGCCGAGCACATCGACGCCTATCCCGCGGAAATATCGGCGGGCGAGCAGCGCCGCGCCGTCATCGCCCGCGCCCTCATCAATGCGCCCTCGCTGCTCCTGGCCGACGAGCCGACCTCGGACCTCGACGAGCAGACCGAGATGGAAATCATGGACCGGTTCCGCGACCTGAACCGGGATCGCGGCATGACGGTCATCATGGTGACGCACAATCTGCGTCTCGCCGAACGTGCCGACCGCGTCTTCCACATCGCCAATGGCGGGCTCGTCGCGTGAACGTCAACCAGCGCCAGCCGATTCTCGCAACGCTGTCGGAAGCGGAAAAGGACGCGTTGATCATTCGCCTGTGGGACGACCTGCGCGAAGAACGGGCGCGATCGCAAGCCCTGGAACAGGGTCTGCGCCCGCGCGAAGGCGCGACGGCCGCAGGCGACGCCGAGGTCAGCCCCCTCCTCGCCCAACTGCAGAAGCATGGCACCGACAAGCGCCGATCGGCGGTCGCGGCATCGAGCGTCAAGGTCAGGCTGGGCAGCGGGTTCGGGTTTCTGCGATCCAAGGCCCTGCTTGCAGCCATCGCGTTCCTCGCGCTGGCGTTCGGCCTCGATTACACGATTGCCTGGTACCAGCGATACCGGCTGGAGCAGAAGCGGCTCGCCGGCCTGCAGCTCGAGCACGCCGCCTATGCGGGACTCTACGTCGAGCTGGTGAACGTGACCTACGAGCCCGACCATAAATCATACCGGGTCACCATGGTGATGCGGAATCTCGATCCGCAGAACCCGATTTATGTCATGCAGGGCCCGGTCCGCGTGTTCGAGCAGTCCGGGCTGACCTGGAGAGAAGTGCCGGCCCACGCGCCCAATGGTGCAACCCCAGGCGTCGTGAAGGTCACGGACCGTCAGGCTTACGAGACCGTGTTCGAGCCCAATCTCAAGGATTGGACGCAGCTGATCCCGGGGTACATGCACATCCGTTTCGAGAGCAGCAGCCTCATCAGCCAGCGCAGCGAGCCCGACGATGACATCGTCGACCGCACCGACCGCTATTATGTGTACTTGAAACCGCACGGCGCCGATGACGAGGCGATCCGCAAGCATACGAAATATCCGGGCGCGCCTCCGGTCTTCATCCCGATGCCGCCGCATTAAAGCATGTTCCGCTCATACGGAATCGTCATGGCCGGGCCGCTTACCTTGGTCACCGTGGCGAGCGTGCGGGTCCGTCTCGAAAGCTTGCCGCCGGTCACCGGCCAGCGACCCGTCGGCCGCGCGGCTCGCTAAGCACGTTTCGGTGAGTTGACCAACGGTTGGGCTGCGGATGCTGCGTCAGCTTTCGCCAGCTACAGACATGTCGTGGCACACGCCCTGGGCAGCAATGGGATCGGAAATCACGGCTCTTCCTAGACAAAAGAACTCGAAGTATCGTTCCGCACGCGAGCTACCAGCGGGGCGTCCCGAAGTCCTGCCAATACGGGTCGCGTTGATGCCCAAGGCGGGCGCCTCTCGTGATAGGGAGCAAATCATGAAACGTCGCCAATTCTTACAAACCGCCGGTCTTGGCCTTGTAACAAGTGCGGCAACCCTTCTCTTCATGGCACATGTAACCCTGACGCCCGCACGCGCCATCGAAGGCACTCTTACCGAGGCCACCGTGCCAAGCACCAACGTCCCATCTCCGGCTCCTCGCCATGGCAAGGCGAACGCGGTACCAATCACCTATTACCTGCCCAAGAATTATGACGCGAACCGCGCGGAGCGCTATCCGCTCCTCATTCAACTTCACGGTGGCGGCGGCTCAAACAAAGACATGGAAAATTTCCGAGCCCTGTCGGTGGGCGGGGGCATGGGCGGGCTGCTCGATCAGGCGATCGAAAACGGCTTGGTCGCGCCGATGGTGTCGGTCATGCCGTCTACCGGCCGCTCATACTACATGAATTTCAGGGACGGTTCGCAGAAGTGGGAAGACTTCGTGATGAAGGATTTACTGCCCTACATGCGCAAGAACTTCAACGTGGTACAGGGTCGCGAGGGCACGTTCATCACGGGCATCTCGATGGGCGGCATGGGTTCGCTGCGCATGGCGGTGAAGTATCCGGAAGTCTTCCAGGCGGTGGCCAGCCAGGAACCGTCCATCGAGCCCGCGCTAGCGTATGATGACATCACACTGCGCGACCAAATCGGTCGGCCCGACTTCAAACGAATTTACGGCGATCCGATCGACAAGGACTATTGGGCAGCCAATCATCCCACTACCATCATCAAGAAGGACCCTTCGCGCCTCCTGGGTCTCGGCATCTATCTCGAGGTCGGCGATCAGGACTTGTTTTATATCGACCAGGGCACGGAGTTCGTCCATCGCGTGCTGTTTGATGCCGGCATCAGCCATGAATATCGCTTGGTCAAGGGCGCGGACCACGTTGGCGCTTCGCTAGTGCCGCGCTCGCTCGATGCGTTCGCCTTCATCGGACGCCAGCTCAATCCGCCAAAGTGGATTGACGACACAGTGCTCAGGTTTCGCGCGAGCGCCGACCAGAACAAGAAGGCGCGTGGCTATCCCGTGACGCCGTTCGATCCCAACCGCATTCACGCCGAGTAGCCCGCGCGGTGCGTAAGGCGTGTGTGCGAGCCAAGCCAGTTACGCACTCGACTGTCGCCCCTGCGCGCAGCCGTCTCAATCGATCCGCGCGCCGAACTGCTCGCGAAACGCCCGTGCGCCCGCCGGTGTGATCGTAACGGCACGGGTGCCCTGGTTTCGTCCGATCCACCCCTTGTCGAGGCAGTGGGTGCAGATGGCCGCGCCGAGCGCGCCGGCCAGGTGCGGCCGCCGTTCGCTCCAGTCGAGGCAGGGCCGGCACAGGACCCGCCCGACGCCGTTCGTGCGCCGCGGCGGGATCGTGTCCACGTCGATGCCGATGCGGCCGAAGAATTTCACACCTGAATCGGTCACGATCCCGGCGTCGCCGGTGAACTCCGCATGGCCTCGTGTCACCAGCGCATCCGCCAACGCCACTCCGAGGCGGCCAGCCAGATGGTCGTAGCAGGTGCGTGCCTTGCGGAGCGCGGCGTCGCGCGGCCCGACCGTGAACCGCTTGCGCGGCGGCTCCAGATCGGAGGCCACCTGCATGATGCTTTCCAGCATGTGGGCGACGGCCGGGGTCGCGAGCCGGTGATAGCGGTGCCGCCCCTGCCGCTCGACGCTGACGAGGCCGATCGCCGTCATGCGGCTGAGATGCCCGCTCGCCGTCTGCGGCGCGATGCCCGCGACCCGCGCCAGTTCCGACGCCGTGAGCGCGCGGCCGTCCATCAGGGCGTGCAGCATTCCGGCGCGGCCGGGATCGCCCGCGAGGGCGGCAATCTCGGCAAACGTTGCGTGGGTGGCCATGGGCCTGCTCCTTGTTCATCTTTACGACCTCATCCTGAGGAGGCGCGAAGCGCCGTCTCGAAGGATGGTTGCACGGCACGAACTCGCGGCCATCCTTCGAGACGCGCGCAAGAGCGCGCTCCTCAGGATGAGGTTCCAGAAGTACTCAAAGGGTCTTACCCGACCGCATCTTAGGCCGCCCCCTGCCCCGATGCTTCGGTCATTACCGTACCATTCCCGAGCGCATCCGGCGGAGTGTCCGGCCGAACCCGCGACCGCGCGGCGGTCGGTCGCGTACGTTCAGAAGGCACCCATGACTGCAATCGCAAAGCCCGCGACGTTCTATGGATGGCGGGTCGTCGGCGCGGCTTTCGTCCTGGCCGTGTTCGGTTGGGGGCTCGGCTTCTACGGCCCGCCGATCTACCTGCACGCGGTGCAGGAGGCGCGGGGATGGCCGCTGGCTCTCGTCTCGGTCGCGGTGACTCTGCACTTCCTCGTCGGCGCGATCTTCGTCGCCAACCTGCCGCGACTCTATGCCCGTTTCGGCGTGCCCGGCATCACCAAGGCTGGGGCCGTTTCGCTTGCCGTCGGCGTCACCGGGTGGGCGGTCGCGCAGGAGCCCTGGCAGCTTCTTGCGGCGACGTTGTTCAGCGGCGCCGGCTGGATCGCCATGAGCGCCGCCGCCATCAACGCGATCATCGCGCCGTGGTTTTCGCGGGCGCGCCCGGCGGCGCTGTCCATGGCTTACAACGGCGCGAGCATCGGCGGGGTCGTGTTCTCGCCGCTGTGGGTGGCCGCGATCGGGCTTCTGGGCTTTCCCGCGGCCGCGGCGGTGATCGGGCTGGTAACGGCGATCACGGTCTGGATACTCGCCGATCTCGTGTTCGCGAAGACACCTCAGCAGATGGGCTTGACCCCGGACGGCGATGCACCCGGTATCGCCGCCGCCGCGATCACCTCGCCTTCCGCCAGGCCGCTGCCTGGCGCGGCGCTGTGGCGCGATTTCGGCTTCATCACGCTGGCGGCGGGCATGGCGCTCGGGCTGTTCGCCCAGATCGGACTGCTCGCGCACCTGTTCTCGCTGCTGGTGCCGGCTCTGGGCGCGCAGTCGGCAGGGCTCGCCATGGGCGGGGCGACGGCCGCCGCCATCGCCGGACGCACGCTGGTGGGATGGCTGATGCCGGCCTCAGCCGACCGGCGTCTCGTCGCCGTCGCGAGCTACGTCGTCCAGATCGTCGGCGCGTTCGCGCTCCTGCTGGCGGGCGGTACCAGCGTGCCCCTGCTGTTGCTCGGCGTCATCCTGTTCGGCGCCGGCATCGGCAACGCGACGTCGCTGCCGCCGCTCATCGCCCAGGTCGAATTCGTCAAGGAGGACGTGCAACGCGTGGTCGCCCTCATCATCGCCATTGCCCAGGCCACCTATGCCTTCGCTCCGGCCGTGTTCGGGCTGATCCGGGAATTCGCACCCGCAGCGAACCACGCGCCCGCCGGCGCCGCGCCCTGGGTCTTTGCCGTAGCGGCCCTCATCCAGGCGATGGCGATCGCGGCGTTCCTGTCAGCGCGACGCTGAGTGCCGCGCAGCCGCATCCGCCCGCGCCGGCTCACCACCAGCGTCCGAATTGTCCGCCCGATTGCGGCTGCGAGCCCCATTGCCCGCCCCATTGCTGCCAGCCGAATTGCGGCCCGGACTGCACGGGGTCGACCCGCACCGGCGCGCGCGCAAGCCTGCGCCGCGCGAGTTCGGCAGTTCCAACATCGCCGGAGACCAATTTGGTCTGGGTATCGATGATCCTGCCCTTGGCGTCCACCCGGAAGCACTCGGTGATCGCCTTCGCGCCGCGCTCCTGCGCCAGGCCGGATTCGAGATCGACCGATTGGCATGACAGCGCCCGCCGGGCCTCCGGCGACGGCGGAGCGAGCGCTTTCCTGGGCGCAATATCGGCCCATACGGCCGCGATGACCGGCGCGAAGATCGGCACCGCGACGCCGCCGCCGGTCGAGCCGCCGCCCAGCGTGCGGCGCGTGCCGTCGGCATTGTCGTAGCCGAGCCAGACCGCGACGGTCACGTCGTTGGTGAAGCCCACGAACCAGGCGTCGTTCTCGTCGTCGGAGGTGCCGGTCTTGCCGGCGACATAAGGCGAGAGGTCCGCGATCGCCCGCGCGGTGCCGCGCGCCAGCACGCCCTGCATCAGGGTCTTGAGCTGATAGAAGGCGGCGTGGTCGACCGAGGCGATCGGGGTCGACGATTTCGGATCGTGGCGATAGATGGTTTGACCGCCGCGCTCGATCGAATCGATCACATGGGGCGACGGCCGCACGCCCTCATTCGCGATCGCGGCGTAGAAGGCCGCGAGATCGACCGGCCGCACCGGTTCAGCGCCCAGCATGAACGGATAAAATCGCACGCATTCATGATAGATCTGCGCTTCCAGCGCGAGCTTGCACAGACGGTCGAGGCTCGCTTCCGGCTTGTCCGCGATGCCGCCCAGGAGCAGGTGCACGGTGGCGAGATTGCGTGAATTCTCGAGCGCGCGGCGCAAGGTCAACGTGCCGCCGCCGCCACCATCGTAATTCTTCGGCGACCAGGATTCCTGCCCACGGGAGGGGCCGCTCTTGATCGGCGGCAGGGTGATCGCGTCGTCGCTGATCAGCGTGTTGGGCTGCAGGCCCCTGCCCAGCGCCGCCAGATAGCTCAGCGGCTTGATGGCCGAACCCGGCTGGCGCGCGGACTGCGTCGCGCGGTTGAGCTGGCTCAGCGGATAGGAGAATCCGCCGGACATCGCCAGGATGCGGCCGGTCTTATTCTCCAAGACGACCACCATTCCCTGCGCCACCGGGCGCACCCGGAGCTCTGCGCGAGCCGCGGCCTTGCCTCTTCCCTCGACCACGCGGACGAAGACCACGTCGTAGAGCGCGAGCTTGCGTTGGGCGGCCGCGCTTTCCGAGAGCGGGAGGATACGCCCGTCGGCGAGGCCGACGCGCCAGGCGTCGCCCCGCTTTCCCGACGGCTTCTCCACCACTGCCGCCGGGGTCCAATGGACGTCATAGAGCGGCAGCCGCGCGTCCGCGAGCGCCTGCTGCCAATACGGCCGCTTGTCGGTTCGGCTCGCGGTGGCCTCCAAGTGTCGAATGGCCTGGACGAGACTGGCCTCGGGCCCGAGAAATTGCACGCGGCCGGCGCCGCGTTCATATCGCGACAGGCCCTCCTGCAACGCCTCCTCCACCGACCGCTGCAATTGCGGATCGATGGTCGAGCGCACCGTGTAAGAGGAGGCCGTGATCGCATCGATGCCGGCAACCGATTTGGCCTCGCGGGCGACCTGATCGACGAAGTGAAATCCGACGTCGCGCCGCGGGCGTTCAAGCTTTGTCATTGCCGGCAATGGCGGCAATCCCCGCCCGAACTCCTCGTTGGGCGCCTCCGCGCCGAGCATCCCGGATTCCCGCATCCGGTTCAGCACATAGGCGAGCCGTTCCTGCGCGCGCGCGGGCTGCCGATCAGGGCTGAGATATCTCGGCCCCTTGGTCAGTCCTGCCAGCAGCGCGCCTTCCTCGAGCGCGAGGGCCTTCGCCGGCTTGCCGAAATAGCTGCGCGCCGCCATCTCGACGCCCCAGGAGCTGCGGCCGAGATAGACGGAATTGAGATAGATCTCGAGGATCTCGTCCTTGCTGAGCGCGGATTCGATGCGCGCCGCGACGATCATCTCTCGGATCTTGCGCTCGTAGCTGAGGTCCTCGCCCACCAGGAGGTTCTTGGCGACCTGCTGGGTGATGGTCGAGCCGCCCTGGGGCCGGCCGGTCCGGGCAAGGTTGCCAATGAAGGCGCGGATCAGGCCGTGTTCGTCGATGCCCTTGTGCTGGTAGAAACGTTTGTCCTCGGCGGCCATGAAGGCATTGCGCACCTGCTGCGGGATTTCGGCGAGCGGCACCCAGATGCGGCGCTGGTTGTCCTCGAAAACCTCGGCGAAAGGCTGGCCCTTGCGGTCGAGCACGGTGCTCGCGCCGGGAAGCCTGAGGCCCTTGAGCCTGCTGTGGTCAGGCAGGTTCGCGGCCGCCTTGTCGTAGAAATCGATGACATCGCCGAGATCGACGGCGGGGTGCGCCACCGTCTCGTTCTTGCAGAACTGCCGATAGGCCGTCTGCAGATCGGCAAAATCGATGCCGCGCAACGCCTTGCTGCCGCTGATCGCCTGCGGGTCGTCCATGGCGGTCGCGATCAGGTCGTCGATATTGATGTCTTCGAGCTCGAACACCTTGAGCATGTGGGTGCAGCCCGCGTGCAGGAGCTGCGCGACCTCCGGCTGATCCCGGGTGCGGTCGAATTCCGTCTTTACGGCGTCGGGCGCCGTCATCACCTGGCTCAGTGCGAGGGCGGTGGCAAATATCTTGATGAGAATTGATTCCATCGAACCCTGCGGAAGCCCTGTTCAAGCGGGAAACCCGGCAGCCCCTGAGCATATAAGAATGCTCTCCTTGTTACTTCGCTCCCAAATAATACTTCGTTGCAATCTGCCGGTGCTCTGTAATCGTATCCCGCCGGCCCGGCTTCAATTCTTGTAATGCTAACAAGGCGTAACCATCCGCCGCAGCGATTGCGATGCGGATGCGCGCGGTGGCCGTCAGGCTAGCGTCCCGGCGTGAATGAATTATGTCAGGCACGACCGGGGCGGGGCGCGGCCGGGCTGATGCCCGCTCTTGCGGGCTCAAGCGTTGGATTGGGCCGCCGGTGCGCGGCGCAACCGCGCGAACCAGCGCAGCCGCATCAGCCGCAGGTTCTCGATCGCCATCAGGGCGGCCGGCGTCACCACCAGGGTGAGCACCGTGGCGAAGCCGAGCCCGAACACGATTGCGGTGGAGAGATTGATCCACCATTGCGTCGCCGGCGCGCCGACCGTGACTTCGCGGGAGAGGAACTCGACGTTGACGCCGAAGGCGATGGGCAGCACGCCGAGGATCGCGGTCACCGCGGTGAGCACGACCGGCCGCGCCCGCTCGCGACAGGTCTCCAGGATGGCGTCGTAGGCGGCGACGCCCTCGCGCTTGCAGGCGGTCATAGGTGTCGATCAGCACGATGTTGTTGTTCACGATGACGCCGGCATTGGCGATCACGCCGATGCCGGTCATGACCACCCCGAACGGCTGCCCCATGAACATGAGGCCGAGCAGCACGCCGAACGTCGACATGACGACCGCGCTCAGCACCAGGGCGACCGAGGTGAGCCGGTTGAACTGCGCCAGCAGGATCGCGAAGATCAGGAAGATCGCGGTGCCGAACGCCTTCATGAGGAAGGCGCCGGCCTTGGCGCGCTCCTCGTCCTCGCCCTTGAGCTTGAAGCTGACGCCGGGCCCGAGATCGGTCTGGGCGAGTTCGCGCGCGATCTCCTCCTGGACCTTGGCGGTCTGCACGCCCTCGGCAACGTTCGCCGCCACCGTCATGACGCGATTGGCATTGACGCGGTTGATGTAGCCGACACGCTGCGCCGGACGACGCGTGACGAAATTGCCGATCGGCACATGGCCGGCCTGGGTCTGCACCCGCAAGTCGTCGATCTGGTCGAGGCTGCGCCGGTCCGGCGGAAACCGCACCAGGATGTCGACCGCCTTGTCGCTGTCGACCGGGCGGTATTCGGTCGCCTTGAGCCCGTTGGTCACGAGCTGGATGGCGCTGCCCACGGTGTTGACGCCGGCGCCGTATTTTGCGGCCTCGCCGTTGTCGACCTCCATCCTCCAGTCGATGCCGGGCAGCGGCTGGCCGTCGTCGAGGTCGCGGATGTCGCTGCGCTTCGCCAGCACGGCGGCGACCATCTTCGCCGCGGGCGTGAGCGCCGCCGGGTCGGGCGCGGACGAGCTGGACCTGGATCGGCTTGCCGGTCGCGGGCCCGGCGCGCGGCGCGGTGACCTCGACGAGGATGCCGGGGATGTCGGCGGTCTTGTCGCGGATCGCATCCATGATGACGTGGGCGGGCGGCCGCGCCCGCCAGTCGGCGAACTCGAACTGGATGACGCCGATGGTGTCCTCGGTGAGCTCGCCCATGCCGCGCGGCTGCTCGCCGATGCGCGCATAGACGGTCTTGAGGCCGTCGAAGGCGAGCACGCGCTTCTCGACCTCGCGCGACGGCGCGGTCCTTCTCGTCGAGCGAAAGATTGCCGCGGCCGTGCACGATCACCTGGCCGTAGTCGGGCTCGACGCTCGGGAAGAACTCGACGCCGTGGCCGAACTGGCCGTAGGCCGTCTGCACCGCGAACAGCAGCAGCACGGCAAAGCCCAGCGTCAGGCCGGGGTGGCGCAGCGCCAGGCGCACCGTGCGCATATAGGGCCCGCGGTCGCTGGCGCGCTCGTCATGGGGCACCGGCGCGGCGCGGCCGAGCAGCGCGCCGAGCGTCGGCGTGAAGAACAGCGCCACCGCGAGCGAGGCCGACAGCGTCGCGATCAGCGTGATCGGCATGTATTTCATGAACTGGCCGACGACGCCCGGCCAGAACAGCAGCGGCGAGAACGCCGCGACGCGGGTCGCGGTGGCCGCGATCACCGGCCCGGACATGCGCTTGGCCGCGAGCGAATAGGCCTCCCGCGGCGCCATGCCCTCGGACATCCGGCGCTCGGCGAATTCGGACACGATGATGGCGTCGTCGACCAGCATGCCGACGGCGAGGATCAGCGAGAACAGCACGACGATGTTCACGGTCAGCCCGGCGAGCTGCAAGCCCGAGCACGCCGGCGAGGAACGACGCCGGGATGGCGATGCCGATGAACAGCGAGGCGCGGAAGCCGAGCGCGAACAGGATCACGACCGACACCAGCAGCACGCCGGTGAACACCGAGTTCTGCAGGTCGGCGAGCATCTGGCGGATGATCTTCGACTTGTCCTGGGTGAAGGTGACGTGGACGGATTCCGGCCAGGTCTTCTGCAGCTCGGCCACGATCGCCTTGGTGGCATCCACCACCTCGATCAGATTGGCGCCGGTGCGCTTCGACACCTCGATGGTCATGGCCGGGCGGCCGTTGACCCGCGTCACCGAGGTCGCGTCCTTGAAGGTCGGCCTGATCTGCGCCACGTCGCAGAGCGTCACCGCGGCGCCCGGACGAGTCGCAATCACCGGCACCTTGAGGACGTCCTGCGGCTTCTCGAACAGCGACGGCACCTTGACGGCGAAGCGGCCGGACTGGCCCTCGAGCGCGCCGGCGGCGATCAGGGTGTTGAAGCCCGAGGTGAGCTGCGCCCAGCTGATCGAGGGAGATGCCGTAGCTCGTTCATCAGCGTCGGCTCGACGATGATCTCGACCGCCTCGTCGCGCGCGCCGCGCAGCTCCGCCGACAGCACGCCGGGCACCTGCTCGATGGCGTTCTTGGCGGCGCGCGCGATGCGCAGCAGGGTGCGCTCCGGCACGTCGCCGGCGAGCCCCACCACCAGCACCGGATAGAGCGAGAGGTTGACCTCCAGCACCTGGCGGCTCGTCGACGTCGCGGGGCAGATCGTGCTTGGCCTGGTCGACCTTGGCGCGCACGTCGGCGAGCGCCGACTTGGAATCGAAGCCCGCCTCGAACTCGAGCAGCACGAAGCCGCCGCCCTCGAACGCGGTCGAGCGCATCTCCTTGACGTTGCCGACCGACTTGAGCTGCGTCTCGACCGGCCGCAGCAGCAGCCGCTCGGCGTCCTCGGGGCTGATGCCGCGCTGGGAGAGCTGGACATAGATGATGGGAATCTTGACGTCCGGCTCCGCCTCCTTCGGGATCGTCACATAGGCGACGAGGCCGGCGAGCGAGCAGGAACATCAGCGTCGCGACGGTGAGCCGCGCGTGATCGATGGCGTAGTCGATGAAACCTGACATGTCCCCACCCCGCCGCCGGCGCTACTTCATGGTCGCCGTCAGCTCTTCCGCCTCGACCGCCTCGACCTCCTGCCCTTCGCGCACGAAGTCCTGGCCGCGCACGATCACCCGGGCGCCGTCGGGGATGCCGGCGACCCACATCTGGGACTGCTCGTCCTCGATCGACGCTGACCGCGCAGGAATCCGACCTTGCCGCCCGCCTCGACGATGCGCACGCCGATGTCGCCGTTGGACGAGATGGTCAGGGCCGAGCGCGGCACCCGCGTCGCCGCCACTTTCGCGAGCTGGATCGAGACCTCCGCGGTGATGCCGTCGGGGATGGCGCCGTCTGCGTTGGGCAGCTCGACCTCGACCCGGTAGGTGCGGGTCGTCTGGCTCGCGGTCTTGGCGACGAACCGGATGCGGCCGGCGACGATCTCGCCGGTGACCAGCCGGACTCTTGCCGGGTCGCCGACCTTGATGCCGGCGAGCTTGCGCTCGGCGACCTCGACCACGGCGAGCATGGGATCGAGCGCGACGATCTTCGCGATCTCGCGGCCCTGGAACGAGAACGCGGCCTCGCCGACGTCGACCAGGACGTCGTTGACCACCCCGGTCCAGGGCGCGCGGATCGACGCCGCGATCGCGCTCGGCCTCCGCCGCCGCGAGCGCTCGCCTCCGCGGCCTTGAGCATGGCTTCCATATTGACGAGATCGAGCCGCGGAAGGGCGCCGGTGTCGATCAGCTTGCGTTTTGCATCGAGCTCGGTCCGGCGCTGGGTCACCAGCGATTTCGCCTGCGCCACCTGGGCCGCGCGGGCATCGTCGGAGAGCACGGCGATCACATCGCCTTCCTTTACCACCGTGCCGCGCTTGACCCTGAGCTCGGTCACGATGCCGCCGGTGCGCGCGGTGAGGCTCACATGCTTGTCGGCCTCGGTGCGGCCGGAGATGGTGAGCTTGCGGCTGTGCGGAACGGCGACGCTCTCCATGACGGCGACGCGGAACAGCTTCTTGGCGGTTTCGCTGGTCCGGATCGCGGCATGGCTCTTCGCCGCTCTCGCGCGGCATCAGGTGCCCCGATGCGATCCACAGGCCGGCAGCGGCGACGAGACCGATGGCGGTGATACGGCTCGCTTTCATTGACGAATTCTCCTCGTGTCTCGCGCACCGCCGCGGGACGGGCGCGCAGCATGTGGCGGGTCATGTCCATGAAGATCGAAACCATGGCGGCGCGGGTCGAACGCGGGATCGAGCGCGCGACGCCACCACACGCCGTCCGCGATGATCATCAGCATGGTGACCGCCCTATCGACGTCGACGTCGGCGGGAATGTCGCCGTGCGTCGACCGCCGCGCGCAGCAGATCACCCAGCCACTTCTTCACGTCGGCGTCGAAGGCGGCGGAGATGCGGGCGATGTCCGGGATTGCGCCGCGCCTCGGCCATCACCTCGGTGCACAGCAGCACCTGTTCGGCCGGCTTCTCGGCGAAATGGTGTTGCGCCATGCCTTGGAGGACGGCGAAAAACCCGGCCGAAAGGTCCGCGCTCGCGAATTGCTGGGCGACCTCGGCGCGGTCGCGCTCGGCGATGCCGGCGACCAGCGCCTCCTTGGAGGGAAAATAGCGGTAGAGATTGCCGGGGCTCATCCCGGCTTCGGCGCAGATGTCCTGCATCGACGCGCCATGGAAGCCGGAGCGCACGAAGCAGCGCTGCGCCGCAGCCAGGATTTCGTCCCGGCGGTCATAGCGAAGCTGCACATTGGCGCGGCGCATCGGAGACCCCCTCCCCTAATCGCGGTGCGGTAAACGCGAATGAACGTTCACTCTCGTAATCGAGGGCTGAGTGCCTTGTCAAGATTCGCCGGCCCCGAAGTCGACCCCGAAGTCGACCCGAGGTGGCGCCCTGCACCATGATCGCTCCGGAATCACTTGGAATCACTTGGACTCCGAGGCCTGCTTTTGCTGACTGCCTACCCCTCTCGGAGCCACCAACTGTGCCATGAAAGGACAACCGCCCCCCGTCCTTCGCGGTCGCGTTCACCGTATAGTCCGGTGGCTGAGGCGGATTGATGGCGATGGCTCGGCCCCGGAACGCACCCAAAATTGCCTGTGGGCGACGGGGCACAGGCCGGGGTCCCGTCTTGCCAGAGCAAAGCGGAGGGCGGATGCTCTGGTGCCGCGGTTCGACCGGGCTGCCAGCTTTAAGTTTGCCTTAATTTCCTTATAGTGGGCGTCCAGTGGTGTTGTTCCGAGTCGGGGGTTGTTGGAATGTTCAGCAGACGTCGCGGGAATGGCTGACTATTATTCAATAGTGGCCAGAGCCGTAGGAGCGCTTGATCCGAACACCGGTGACGCGCGCCGGCGGCTCTATGAGCGCGCCCGTCGCGCGCTTCTTGCGGAAATGACCAGCGCCGCCCTTGCCCTCGATCCCTCCGATATCAACGCCGCGCGAAGCTCTCTGGAAGAGGCGATCGGACAGGTCGAAGCCGAAGCGCGGCGCGAGGAGCGCGTTCGGCAGACGGAGGCCATGCCACCCGCGGATCTGCCCTTCGACGACGACATCGTGGCGGAGCGGCGTCCGCCCGCGAACCAGAACGGCAGGCACCGGCGCGGCCCGCTCACGCGGCTTTGGGCCCAGGTGTTCCGCCGCGCGGGCGAAGGCATAAACAGCATAAGGCGTGATGTGCCACGCGTGGATCACGGCGAAACGCTGTCCGGCCATTTCCCGGACCCGGCACATTCCGGCAACGGCCGCGACACCTGGCTGACCGACCTCCTCGCCCGCGCCTCCCGCGACGACGAGGAAGCCGAGGACCAGGACTTCGCCCCGCCGCGGAAGGTCGGGCGGGGTGGGTAGGGCGGGGTCGACGACATGATCGCTACTACCAAGTTCCGTTATCCGAACAGTTGGCGATGGCGCTTGAGCGCCGCCACCAGTTTCTTGGTCGGGACCGGCAGATTGGCGACCGCATCGAGAAACGCGTCGCGATCGCTGCCCGTGAGCACCATGCGCTCGTGTTCACCCTCATAGGCGAGATCTCCCGCCGTCAGGCCGGTGACGGCCATGGCGCGCTGGATGATTTTCTTGGCCGAAGAGGTAACCCGCAACTCGATGCGCTCACTCTTGAGTTCACGATCGACGGACCGTTTGCGGCGTGGGACCACCGCCCAGGATGTGAGTAGGACGAGTTAGACAAAAACAGTCCTACTCACATTCCTACTCACACGTACTCACAGCTGTAGTTGCTCGCGGTCCCTCATACCGTGAACAGGTCGAGGACAAACAGGAATCGAACCACGGACAAATTTGTGAGTAGAAAGTGGTGGTGCCCAGGGGCGGAATCGAACCACCGACACCGTGATTTTCAGTCACGTGCTCTACCAACTGAGCTACCTGGGCGCCGGGCTCGCGATGCGAGGCCGTAAGGCGAGCGCGGCGGGTTATAGAGGCTCGGCCGGGCGCTGTCCAGAACGGCAGGTCGAAGGGGGTTCGCGCGCCCGGGCGGCGCCGCGGCCGGCACGAAAGGTCAGGTTCTCCTGCCGTCGCGGGAGGGGTCGCCGGGCTCGAGCGGGGGATCGTCGGGGTCCTCTTCCTCTGCCGGGATCGCATAGACTCCGGAAAGCCAGCGGTGGAGGTCGACGTCGGCGCAGCGCCTGGAACAGAACGGGCTCAGGCCCTCGGCCTGCGGCTTGCCGCAGATGGTGCAGGGTCGCACGGTGGGCGCGGGAGACGACATGGGAGGCAATGTAGGCATGCCCGGCGGACAATGCGACCGCCAACGCCGGGCGCTCCATGGTGCCCGTTCCCAACCCGTGTCCGGGCGCCGCAGCGCGCCCCCAAACCGGGCTCCCCGAACCCGATTTCGCAAGCCCGGTCCGCCGTGTCGGCCCAAATCCCGGGCTCCCCAGACCCCGCCTCCCCGTCCCCGCACATTTCGTATAGAAATGGGGTCGTATAGAAATGTGACGACGACGCCGCGGCACCGGCGCCTTCCCCAGCGTGCCCAACACCCGCCGCCTCCTGCCGGCCCCATGAGGATAGACAACGCCGATGGACAACGGAAAAACAGTCCGGCGCGTTCTGCAGTTCAAGTTCACCCTGCCGACCACCGAGCCGACCCAGTTCCTGGCTTTCATCAGGGCGGCGGAGCCCTATTACGAGCTGTTCGGCGGCAGGCAGGTGCGCCTGCTGCAGAATGTCGACCAGCCCGCCCAGTTCATCCAGATCATCGACTACGATGTGCACGAATTGCTCGAAACCAACCGTCAGCAGCTCGCCGGCGACCCGCGGCTGCAGGCCTTCCTGCAGGGATGGCGGGCGCTGTTCCCGGGCACCGTCGAGGTCGACGTGTTCCGCGAGATCAATCCGTGAGCGTAAGCGTGTAGAGAATTGGCGCCGCGGGTCCCTTTCCCTCCCCGACTTCGGAGAGGGTCAGCGTGAGGCTCTTGCTTTTTCTCGATATCAGGCTGCCCGAAGAAAGACCCCACCCCCGCCCTCCCCGAAGTCGGGGAGGGAGCAGACGAGGCTCAGACCATGGTGGTCCAGCCGAGATGGGTCGGAAATCCCTCGCCGGCGAGCAGCGCCACGCTTTCGTAGAGCGGCAGCCCCACCACATTGGTGTAGGAGCCCACCAGCTTGACGATGAAGGCGCCGGCGAGCCCCTGGGCGGCATAGCCGCCGGCCTTGCCGCGCCATTCGCCGGAGGCGAGATAGGCATCGAGCTCGTCGCTGGAGATCCGCTTGAAGCGCACCCGCGTCTCCACCACGCGCTGGCGGAACTTCCGCTTGGGCGTCACCAGGCAGATCGCGGTATAGACGCGGTGGTTGCGGCCGGAGAGCAGCCGCAGGCATTGGGCCGCTTCGTCGATCGTCTCGGTCTTGGGCAGGATGCGGCGGCCGACCGCGACCACGGTATCGGCCGCGAGAATATAGGCGCCATAGACCTCGTCGCCCGCGCCGATGCCGGCAAGCGCAGTCTCGGCCTTGGCGTGGGCGAGGCGGTTGGCGCAGACGCGCGGCAACTCGCCGCGCTTCGGGGTCTCGTCGATGTTCGCCGGGCGCAACTCGTCCGGCTCGATGCCGGCCTGGTTGATCAGGCTGACGCGGCGTGGCGAGCCGGAGGCAAGGACGAATTTGGGACGGCCGATCATGGTGCTGTCGACGCCGGGTTGGCGCGCAGATTGCGCGGACGGGCGAGGCCGTCGTTGGAAGCGGTGCGGTCGTCGGTTGAGTTCGACCCGCGGCTCGCCGGCACCGCACGCGCTCTTGCAAACGCGCATGGACCGGGCCGCGGAAACTAGCGGAAGCGTGGAAGATTCTCAACCAGATACGTTATTTCCGCTGTTTTCCGAAGGTGTACGCTGGATTTGCACCCGGGCTCGTTCTACGATCTGTCTTTGCGTGAGCCGTGTCGTTCGAAGGCCAACAGTCGAAGGGAGCGAAATCATGCCAGCAAGACCCGTCTTATCAGTTTTGACCGCAGGCGTTGCCGCAATGCTCTTGCCGGGGGCGCAACCGGCCGCGGCACAGAATCGAACCGCGGCCCTGGCCGGCCAGGTGGCCTCCGACGCCGAAGGGGCGATGGAGGGCGTCGTGGTCAGCGCCAAGAAGGTCGGCTCGACCGTGACGGTCAGCGTCATCAGCGACGCGCAGGGCCGCTACGCCTTCCCGGCCGATCGGCTGTCGGCGGGCAAATACACGATCAAGACACGTGCCAGCGGCTACGATCTCACCGCCCCGATGACGGCGGAGATCGCCGATGAGCACACCGCCACCGTCGATCTCAAGCTGAGCAAGACCAAGAATCTAGCGGCTCAGATGAGCAACGCCGAATGGTTGGCGAGCCTGCCCGGAACGGACGATCAAAAGGCTTTCCTGCTCGACTGCGTGAGCTGCCATACGCTCGAACGCATCGTCCGCTCGACGCACGATGCGAATGAGTTCACCCAGGTCATCACACGCATGAGGGGATACGGGGCGGTAAGCCAGCCGATCAAGCCGCAGCGCATGCTCGACCCGGCGCGCTCCGGCACCCCCGAGCAGTACCGCAAGGCGGCCGAATACCTCGCCACCATCAATCAGAGCGAGGTGACGCGTTGGGAATATCCGCTGAAGACTCTGCCTCGGCCGACCGGCCGCGCGACGCGGGCGATCATCACCGAATACGATCTGCCGCGTGCGACGACCGAGCCGCACGACGTGCTCGTGGATGCCCAGGGAGCGGTCTGGTATTCGGATTTCGGCGAGCCCTTCATCTCCAAGTTCGACCCGAAGACGCTCAAGCTCACCGAGTATCCGGTGACGAAGTTCAAATCCGACGCGCCTGTCGGCAATCTCTCGCTCGAATTCGACAAGAAGGGCACACTCTGGTTCGACACGATGTACCAGGGCTCGCTCGGAAATCTCGACCCCAAGACCGAGCAGATCAAGTGGTACCCGCTGGCAGCCGAATACAATGATTATCGGGTGCAGCTGAACTTCGTCGGGTTGCGCCACGACGTCGACGGCAAGGTCTGGACGAAGAGCGTCGGCACGCAGGACATCTATCGTCTCGATCTCGCGACCCAGAAATGGGAACGCTTCCAGCCGCTCAAGGATCTCGCCAGCACACCAGCCTCGATCTACCAGGTGATCTCCGATTCGAAGAACAACCTGTGGATGGCGGAGTTCCAGCGCAGCCACATCGGCAAGATCGACGCCAAGACCACCAAGGTCACGTGGTACGATCTCCCGACGGCCAATGCACGGGCGCGACGCATGGTCATCGACGACCAGGACCGCCTTCTCATCACCGAATATCGCGGCAACAAGCTCGCGCTGTTCGACACAAACACCGAAAAGGTGACGGAATATCCGTTGCCGCCGTATACCCATCCCTACCGTGCGGCCGTCGACAAGAACGGCGAGCTATGGTCGGGCGGCATGCACACCGATCGCGCGGTACGGTTCGATCCGAAGACCGGCCAGACGGTCGAATACCAGCTGCCGCACGAGACCAACATGCGCACCGTATTCGTCGACAACTCGACGACGCCGGTCACCTTCTGGACCGGCAGCAATCACGGCGCGGCACTCGTCAAGCTGGAGCCGCTGGACTGATCAGGGACACCACAGTACTCGCTTCCTGAAACAATTGAGGAGGCGTTGCGATTTGCTCGCAACGCCTCCTCGCGCGAATCCTCGCGTGCCACATTTGACTGCGGACGAAATTTTGCGTTGTGGCAACGGCGCGGCCCGCCGCGCCCTATTCATTGCCTGTCGCGACCGATCCGAATCGCTGCCTGATCCGGCGCATCAGCTGGTCACGGACGTCGCGATAGGCGTCGAGCCGCTGCTCGCGATTGCCCTCGGCGATGGTGGGATCGGGGGTCGGCCAGTATTCGACATCGAGGGCGAGCGTGCGGGTGAGATCGAGCGCCCTGTGGTGGGCCTCAGGCGCCAGCGTGATGATCAGATCGAAGTTGAGGCCTTCCAGGTCCTCGACTTCCTCGAAGGTCGCAGGGCGGTGCTTCGCGATGTCGAGCCCGATCTCCTCCATCGCCGCCACCGCGAACGGATCGAGCTCGCCCTTGCGCACGCCGGCCGAGCCCACATAGGCGGAGCGGCCGAACATGTGCTTGAACAGCGCGGCCGCCATCGGCGAACGCACCGAATTGAGCCCGCAGGCAAACAGCACGGCCTGCGGACGTCCTCCGGACACCACCTCACCCCTTCCAATGCAATACGGTGAGGAGGGTGAAGAGCCGGCGCGCGGTGTCGAAATCCATCGCCACCTTGTCTTTCAGCCGTTGCTGCAGCAGCTCCGAGCCCTCGTTGTGGAGCGCCCGCCGGCCCATGTCGATCGCCTCGATGTGGCTCGGCGTCGCCGTGCGGATCGCCTGGTAATAGCTCTCGCAGACCAGGAAATAGTCTTTGACCAGGCGCCGGAACGGCGACAGCGACAGCAGGTGCGCGATCACGGGATCGCCGCTCTCGGTGCGGATGTCGAACACGAGGCGGTTCTCCACCACCTGGAGCGCGAGGCAGTAGGGACCGCCGTCGTGGCCGACCGGGGCGAAGGAATTCTCCTCGAGGAGATCGTAAATGGCGATGGCGCGCTCGTGCTCGATGTCGCGAGAGGCCGTGCCCATGGTGGTCTCGTCGAGCGACACCTTGACGAGGCGCTTCCGGTCGCGCGCTTGCGGGGACTTCGTCATCGCCGGTTGAGCCGGATGGCGACCGAGCGCGCATGGGCGGCGAGCCCTTCCGCCTCGCCCAGCGCGATGGCGGCCGGCCCGAGACGCGCCAGCTGCTCCGGCCCGCATTTGAGGATCGAGGTGCGCTTCATGAAGTCGAGCACGCCGAGGCCGGAGGAAAACCGCGCCGAGCGCGCCGTCGGCAGCACGTGGTTGGAGCCGGCGACATAGTCGCCGATCGCCTCCGGGGTGTAGGGGCCGAGGAAGATCGCTCCGGTATTGCGAATGCGCGCGGCAAGGCCCTCGGCGTCGTCGGCGACGATTTCCAGATGCTCCGGCGCGATGGCATCGACGAGCGGCACCGCACTGGCGAGGTCCGGAACCAGGATCACGGCGCCGAACTCGCGCCAGGAGGCGCGCGCGACCTCGGCCCGCGGCAGCGTCGTGAGCTGCGCCTCGACACTGGCTTCGACGCGGGCGGCGAGCGCGGCATCGTCGGTGATCAGGATCGATTGGGCGGCGGTGTCGTGCTCGGCCTGGGCCAGCAAATCGGCGGCGATCCAATCGGAATTGGCGCCGCTGCCGGCGAGGATCAGGACCTCCGAAGGTCCGGCGATCATGTCGATGCCGACCTTGCCGAACACCAGGCGCTTGGCTGCGGCCACATAGGCGTTGCCGGGGCCGACGATCTTGTCCACCGGGGCAATCGTTGCGGTGCCGTACGCGAGCGCCGCGACCGCCTGGGCGCCGCCGATGCGGTAGATCTCGTCGATGCCGGCAAGCTGCGCGGCGGCGAGCACCAGCGGGTTGAGCTTGCCGTCCGGCGCCGGCACCACCATGACGAGGCGCGGCACGCCCGCGACCTTCGCCGGCACTGCATTCATGAGCACCGAGGACGGATAGGCCGCCGTGCCGCCGGGCACGTAGAGACCCGCGGCCGCGATCGCGGTCCAGCGCGAGCCGAGTTCGACGCCCAGCGCATCGGTGTAGCGATCGTCGCGCGGCAGCTGGCGACGGTGATAGGCTTCGATACGGTCGCGCGCAAAGGCCAGCGCATCGCGCGCACCGGGCTCGCAGGCGGCGACCGCTTCGTCGATTTCCTCAGGCGTGACGCGCAGGGCGCCGGCGTCGACGTCGGTGCGGTCGAATTTCCTGGTGAATTCCACGAGGGCAGCGTCGCCGCGCGCCATCACCTCGGCGATGATGCCGCGCACCACCTGTTCCACATCCGCGGCGGCCTCCCGCTTGGCGGCGAGAAAGACGCCGAAGCGCGCGGCGAAATCGTCGGCGCGGCTGTCGAGACGGATGGGCATGGCGGACCTTCGAAACGGCGCGGAACGCACCTGGTGGTGCGACCCAAAAAGATGGTTCCCATCTGTTTGGATAAGTCGCCCCCCTAACGCAATAAATTAGTGGGCTGACCGGTCCCACCATTTGGGAAGCAAATGCTGGGGTCAGACCACTTGCGCTCAATGGCGCGCGGCGGCGCCCGCGTCAACCCGCCCCGCTGGGAGTATCAGGCTTGGCGCAGGCTGGGCGCGCCCACCGGTTCAGCCGTCATGATGTCATCGGCATGGGCGGGGCAGCAGGTGGTCGTCCAGATCGGCCCGAGATCGACCAGTTCGCATTCCAGGCATTCCACCTCGAGCCGCAGGGCCCCACCGCCGGAAAATGTCAGGGTGACCGCGCCCGCGGGGGAATCCGTTTCGTCGAACGAGACGGCGAGCAGGTTGAGCATCGTCTTCTTGTCGCTGCAGTCGATGTTGCGGCACTTGAAGGAGATGACGCGGTCGAACCGCAGCGCGGTGCTGCGGCGCTGAAACTCCGGGGGAACTGCCTGGGCGCCTTCCCAGTCGAACCGGGCCAGACCCGATCACCAGCCGCTTTTCGCCGGGGCGCCAGTGGACATCGCCGACGCTGACTACCGCGTCCTGCAGATGGGCCGAAACCACCTCGAGGTCATCCGTGTCGAGGGCGACGAGCTTGAGGAGCTCCATCCGATTTTCTCCCCTAAAGACTTGTTATGAAGCCTAGTTAGGTGGCTTTCCACAGACTGCAAGACGAAAGTTGCATAGAATATTTTCCTAGCGCCTTTTTGGGGTGGCAAAGCCAACGAGCCCGCGTCCGTCCGAACCTGAAAGCTGCGTGGGCATGGCGCGGAGACGCGCCGCTGCCGACCCTACACGCCCTGCTTCTCCCGCAACTCGATGAACGTGCTGCTCAGCACCGAATACACGAGCTCTCCGTGCTGATTGGTGCCGGTGTTGCGCGCCACCCGCAGGCCGACATCGCCGCGGTCGGCGAGCTTGCGCAGCTCCACGACCTCATGGGCATAGGCGATGGTGTCGCCGGCAAAGACCGGCCGCGGCCATTGCACGTTGCGCAGGCCCGGCGAAGGACCGGTCCTCGCCACCGTCTCGCCGCGGCGGCGCAGTTCGGCCTGGCGGCGGTGCCGGTCCTCGACGAGGAGCCGCAGGCAGACCGCGGCGGTGTGCCAGCCAGACGCGATCAGGCGGCCAAAATGGGAGCGCGCCGCCGCAGCTTCGTCGATGTGAAACGGCTGCGGGTCGAACTGCACCGCGAACGCCTTGATTTCGTCCGTCGTGAAGGTGTGGCTGCCGATCTCGACGCGGGTGCCGACCACATGATCCTCGAAGAAGTTCATGCCGGCTCCGCGGCGTCGGCGGCGTCCCGCCGCGCAAACATCAGGGTCGAGGTCATGCGCGTCACCGGCGTGCCCGATGAATTGCGCATCTCGCTCGTGAACCTGAGGAAGCCGATGTCGGCGCGGCTCGCGGACGGGCGCAAGCCCGTGACTTCGAGCCGCATGGTGAGGCTGTCGCCGGCGCGCACCGGCGCGAGATAGCGGACCTCGTCGACCCCCGGGCTGCCCATCGACTTCGTATCGCGCAGGAAGGCGTCGACCAGCAGGCGCATGTTGAGGCACACCGTGTGCAGACCCGACGCGAACTGTCCGCCGACGACGGTATTCTGCGTGGCGCCGGCATCGAGATGCATCGGCTGCGGATCGAACTGCGCGGCGAACGCTTCGATGTCGGCGGCGGTGACGAGCACCGGCCCGGCTTCGACGACCTCGCCGACGGAGAAATCCTCGTAGTAGCGCACCGGCATGTTCCGCCCGCACCCCTCAGGTCGCAAACCTGAAATGCATGACGTCGCCGTCGGCGACCACGTAATCCTTGCCTTCGAGACGGAGCCGGCCGGCATCGCGCGCCCCGGCTTCGCCGCCGAGCTTCACGTAGTCGTCATAGGCGATGGTCTCGGCGCGGATGAAGCCGCGCTCGAAGTCGGTATGGATGACGCCGGCGGCCTGCGGCGCCCGCGTGCTGCGGGTGATGGTCCAGGCACGCGCCTCCTTGGGGCCCGCGGTGAAGAAGGTGACGAGGTGCAGGAGGTCGTAGCCGGCGCGGATCAGGCGGTCGAGGCCGGCCTCCTTCAGGCCGATGGCATCCAGGTAGTCGGCGCGCTCGGCCGGCGGCAGCACCGCGATCTCAGCCTCGATCTGCGCGGAGATGACGACGGCGCCGGCACCCTCCTCTTTCGCTCGCGCCTCGACCCGGTGCGAGAAGTCGTTGCCGGTGGCGGCCGAGGCTTCCTCGACATTGCAGACATAGAGGACTGGCTTGGTGGTCAGGAGGCCGAGGCCGGCGAAGGCTTTTTCCTCTTCCGGCTTGACTTCGACGAGCCGGGCCGGCTTGCCCTCGCGCAGCAGAGCGAGCGCGCGGTTGATGAGGTCGACGTTGAGCTTGGCTTCCTTGTCGCCGCCCTTGGCCTTCTTCTCCATCGCATCGAGGCGCCGCTCCAGGCTGTCGAGATCGGCGAGCATCAGCTCGGTCTCGACGGTCTCGATGTCGGCGACGGGGTCGATGCGGCCTTCCACATGGGTGACGTCGCCGTTCTCGAAGCAGCGCACCACATGGGCGATGGCATCGACCTCGCGGATAGTGCCGAGGAACTGGTTGCCGAGCCCCTCGCCTTTCGAGGCGCCGCGCACGAGGCCGGCGATATCGACGAAGGTGAGCCTCGTCGGCACGATCTGCACGGACTTTGCGAGCTTCGCCAGCGCATCGAGGCGCGGATCGGGCACCGCCACCTCGCCCACATTGGGCTCGATGGTGCAGAACGGATAGTTCGCCGCCTGCGCCGCGGCCGTCGCGGTCAGCGCGTTGAAGAGCGTCGATTTGCCGACATTCGGCAGGCCGACGATGCCGCATTTGAAACCCATGGGGAAAGCTCGCTCAGAATATCTGGTGGCGGGGATCGAGCCGGAGCGGATTCGATATGGTCATTCCCAAAAGCCGCCGCTCGTGTTGCATGTCTTCGCTCAAAAAATTAGTCCGCCATTTTCGTGTCAAGCCGAACCCGCCTAGCTTGCCGGCTCGGTATCGAATCCCTTGGCCTGCATGGCGAGATGCACCTTGTTCTGGAAGCTTGCATCGTTGCCCTTGGCAATCAGCCCGGCATTGTCGGCGATGATGTCGCAGACGGCCTCGACCCAGGGCCGCTCCGCCTTGGCGAAGTCGCTGAGCACGTGGTTGTGCACCAGTTCCTTGACGCCGGGATGGCCGACGCCGATCCGGACCCGGCGGTAGTCGTTGCCCACATGGGACGAGATCGAGCGCAGGCCGTTATGGCCGGCGTTTCCGCCGCCGGTCTTGACCCGGACCTTGCCGGGAGGCAGCTCGATCTCGTCGTGGAAGACGACGATGTCGCCGGCCCCGATCTTGTAGAAATGTGCGGCTTCGGCGACCGCGAGGCCGGACTCGTTCATGAACGTCCCGGGCAGCAGCAGGACGACCCGCTCGCCGGCAAGCTCGCCCTCGGTCGCGACGCCATGAAAGCGCCGCCGCCACGCAGGGATGCCGTGGCGGCTGCGTATGGCATCGAGCGCCATGAAGCCGATATTGTGCCGGTTGCGGGCATACTCCGCACCCGGATTGCCGAGCCCGACGAGGAGGCGCATCGCTGCGCCACCTTACTTCTTCGCCGGGGCTCCAGCGGCGGCCGCGGGGGCCGCGGCGGCCGGAGCTCCGGGTGCTCCGGGTGCGCCGGTGGGAGCGGCAGGTGCGGCAGCGGCAGCGGCGGCAGCCGCGGCGGCAGCGGCAGCGGCTTCGGCGGCCGCCTTCATTTCTTCCGCATAGCCCGACGGCGGCACGATGGTGACCAGCGTGGCGCCGCCGTCGACCAGCGGCCGTACGTTGGGCGGCAGCGTGATGTCGCTGAGATGCCGCGAATGGTTGATTTCGAGCCCGGACACGTCGACCTCGAAGGCCTCCGGTATGGCATCGGCCGGACAGCGTACGTCGAGCGTGTGCGTCACGATGTTGACGGCGCCGCCGCGCTTGACCCCCGGCGACTGGTCGGAATTGATGACGTGAATCGGGATCCGCACGCGAATGGTGGCGCCCTCGGTCAGGCGCATGAAATCCACATGAATGGGATGGTCGCGCACGGGATCGACCTGGAAGTCGCGCGGGATCACCCGGTGCCGGGTTCCGTCCACATCGACATCGTAGATGCTGGTCAGAAACCGGCCGGCGAAAATGCGCTGGCGCAGTTCGGCATCATCTAGGGAGATGGTGAGCGGCGGCTCATTGCCGCCGTAGATGACGCCGGGCACGCGGCCCTCGCGACGTACGGCCCGGGCGGCCCCCTTGCCTGCCCGCGGACGTACCGTCGCCTTGATTTCCTTGACGGTCGCCATTTTCGGTTCCTCTTTCATTGCAAAGGACACGCATCCGACCAAGGCGGCTTGCGTCCCCATGCTTTCAGGTGGTGGGCTTGCGGGCGCCGTTCAGGACGGAACTCGCAGCCGGCGCGGCCAACCTCCAGGGGTGTTCTGGGGCCGCAATGGCCGGGCTTATAGCCTCGGCTCCGGCAAATGACAAGAAACGGAATCCAGAAACTGAATTTGCCGAAATCGGAATATTGAAGGCTACATGGTGATCGGCGGAGGCCCCGGCTGTGGCGGAACCTGCGGCGGGCTCTGCGGCAGGACAGGCGCAGCGGGCGTCGGGGCGGCCCCGACCTTCGCCTCCAGCGCCGCTATGCGTGCTTTGAGGGCCTCGTTTTCCTCCCGGGCGAGCCGCGCCATCTCCTTGACCGCCTCGAATTCCTCGCGCTGAACCACGTCGAGATCGCGCAGCATGCGTTCCGCCTGGGTGCGCAGGACGGTCTCGAACTCCCGGCGCATCCCGGTGGCGACGCCGGTGGCGTCGTTCATCAATTTCGCGAACTCGTCGTAAAGCCGGCCGGTGGTCTGCGCCATAGGTCATCTCCGGTGGTCGGTGGAGTGATACCCGAAGACAATGGTCATCGGGCCGCCTCTGCGCAAGGCTTCTACCCGGCGCTTGTGCGCGAGGAAGCTTGTGCCCAAGGTCTTGGGCGGCTAGGTCATGCGGGCCGCCGGGAATCCCTCATGCCGATCGCCGTCATCCCGTTTCCGTCCTTCGATCCGGTGCTGGTGTCCATCGGGCCCTTCGCGATCCGCTGGTATGCCCTCGCCTATATCTGCGGCATCCTGCTCGGCTGGCTCTATGCCCGCGCTATCATCGCCAACGAACGGTACTGGGGCGGCCCGGCGCCCATGACCGTCCTCGACTACGACGATTTCATCCTGTGGGTGACGCTCGGCATCATCCTCGGCGGGCGGGCCGGCTATGTCCTGTTCTACAACCTGCCGCATTTTCTCGAACACCCGATAGAGATCCTGCAGGTGTGGAAAGGCGGCATGTCCTTCCACGGCGGCTTTCTCGGTTGCGTCGTGGCGGTGATATGGTTCGCCCATCACCGCGGGATACCGGCGCTCTCGCTCGGCGACGTGACCTGCGCGGTCGGGCCGATCGGGCTCCTGCTCGGGCGGCTCGCGAACTTCATCAACGGCGAGCTGTGGGGACGGACCACCGACGTGCCGTGGGCGATGATATTCCCGCTCGGTGGACCGTTGCCGCGCCATCCGAGCCAGCTCTATGAGGCCGGCCTCGAGGGACTCGTGCTGCTGATCATTCTCTTCGCCATGATCCGGGCGGGCGCGCTGCGGCGTCCCGGGCTCATCCTCGGCTCGTTCGCCATGGTCTACGCGGTGATGCGTTCGTTCTGCGAATTCTTCCGCGAGCCCGATCCCCAGCTCGGTTTCCTGTGGGGCCACACCACCATGGGCATGCTGCTGTGCGTGCCGCTGTTCCTCGCCGGCGTCGCGTTCGCCGCCTTCGCGCTGCGGCGCCAGCCCCTGCATTCCTGATGGCCCGAACCTGATGGCCCGAACCTGATGGCCGAAGAGCGCACCCCGCTGGACGCCGAGATCCGCCGCCGCATCGCCCGCGACGGGCCGATGCCGGTGTCTGCTTTCATGGCGCTGTGCCTCTACGATCCCGAGCACGGCTATTACCCCAACCGCGACCCCCTCGGCGCGGCCGGCGACTTCATCACCGCACCTGAAGTCAGCCAGATGTTCGGCGAACTGATCGGGCTGTGGGCCGTCGAGGTGTGGCGGGAGCTGGGCGCGCCGGACCCGATCCAGCTCATCGAGCTCGGCCCCGGCCGCGGCACCATGATGCTCGACGCGCTGCGGGCCGCGCGCGTTGCTCCCGATTTCCGCCGGGCGGCGCGGGTGCACCTCATCGAGGTGAGCCCGGCCCTGCAGCAGCGCCAGGGCGAGACGCTGCGCGGCGTCCAGGATGTGCCGGTGCGCTGGCACAAGACCCTCGCCGCGGCGCCGTCCGGGCCCGCCATCATCCTCGCCAACGAATTCTTCGATGCCTTGCCCGTCAACCAGGCCGAACGGCGGCCGACCGGCTGGCACGAGCGACTGATCACGGTGAATGCCGGGGGCGAGTTCGCCTTCACGCTCGCGCCGGAACCACTGGAAGCCTTCAAGGCCGACCTGCCTCCCTTGGTCGCCAAGGCGCCGGTCGGCCAGATCTTCGAGTGGCGGTCCGATCAATGGGCGACCGACCTCGCGCTGCGGGTGCTCGGCGGCGGCGCCGCCCTGGTGATCGACTACGGCCATGCCAAGAGCAGCACCGGCGACACCTTCCAGGCGGTTCGATCCCACCGCTATGCGAGCCCGCTGGGAATGCCGGGCCGTACCGACCTCACCGCCCATGTGGACTTCGACGCCCTGGCCCGGGCCGCCCGCGCGGCCGGCGCGCGCGTCCACGGCCCCGTGGAGCAAGGCGTGCTGTTGAAACGGCTCGGCATCGAATCCCGTGCGCTGGCGCTGCAGGGAGTCGCCGCCGAGGACAAGCGGGACGGCATCGCGGAGGCGATGGTGCGCCTCGTCGGCACCGGACCGGCCAACATGGGCACATTGTTCAAGGCGATGGCGATCTCGGCTCCGCAGGACCACGACCTGCCGGGGTTCGCGCCATGATCGGGCAGGTCGAGGCCAGATGCATCGAGGCCCCGGCGCTCGCGCAGCTCCCCGGCATCCGCCACGCGTTCTTTACCAGGGGCGGCGGCGTTTCGCCCGGCATCTATGCGAGCCTCAATGCCGGCGTCGGGTCGGACGACGACCCCCATAACGTCGCCGCGAACCGCGCGCGCATGGCGGCGTCGCTGGGCGTCACGCCCGAGCAATTCCTGACCTGCTACCAGATCCATTCGCCCGACGTGGTCGTCGCCGACGCGCCCTGGAGCGGCGAGGCGCGCCCGCGCGCCGACGCCATCGTGACCGACCGGCCGGGGCTCGCCATCGGCATCTCGACGGCGGATTGCGGCCCGGTGCTGTTCGCCGACCCCGACGCCCGCATCATCGGCGCCGCCCATGCGGGATGGCGCGGCGCGCTCGCCGGCGTGACCGACTCGACCATCGCCGCCATGGAACGCCTCGGCGCTGAGCGCGCACGGATCGTCGCCGCCATCGGCCCGATGATCCGCCAGCCGAACTACGAGGTCGGGCCGGACCTCGCGGACCGCTTCATCGCCGCCGATCCCGCCAACCGGGCGTTCTTCGTCCCGTCCGCCCGCGACGGCCATTTCATGTTCGATCTCGCCGGCTACGTCGTCGCCCGCCTCGCCGCGGCAGGGATCGGCGCGATCGAGGACCTCGGCGCCTGCACTTATGCCGATCCGGAGCAATTCTACAGCTACCGCCGGATGACGCATCGCGGCGAGGCCGATTACGGGCGGCATATCAATGCGATCGTGTTGAGGTAAGCGTTGACAGGTCGGCGGCATCAGTTCTTCTCCGTCGACGGATGGTCTGAAAAGACGACCCGACTTCGAAAAACGAGGAAATCCCGCGCTTTGATGATGCCTCCACAGTGCTGGCGTGATACAGAACAAACCATGGACACGACAGTCGACACCCGCAACTTTGAGCAGCTTAAAGAACTTGGCGCCGGTCGCGCGGCCCCCGTGGAAGTTGCCCGTTTATACCATCAGGCGTTTCGCGACTTCGGTACGCAATCGCTGTGGAATCGGCGGGCGAGCGAGAAGCCGACGATTGCACAGGCACTTGTGGTCGCCGAAAATCTCCGTCGCGAGGGCAACCTGCAATCCCGTGCGCTCGCAAGCGAGATCGAGCAGGCCTGCCGTGCCGCTCTCTAAGATTCAAAGCGAAATTCTTCTTCTGTTGGCTGCGCACCGCAATCCCGAAAGCTACGTCGCCGGGCTGCCGCCGGCCGCCGCGAACCACGTGATGTGCTCGATCTTCTCACTATCCATGACCGGCATCTCCCGATCGGAGCCGTGGTGTGGGCGGCGGTCGCCAAGGACCCTGGCTTTGCACCTGAAAGCCTGATTGCAGAGATCCGGCGCAACGCCCGCTACCTGCAGGACGACTATGCCGATCTTGCCCTCACCGAACCGGTCGACGCTGGTGCGGTTGGGCGGCGATTGCGTGCCGCGCTTGAGAGTGCCGAAGGCTTTGTCCGTGCCATGCCAGCAGGCAAAGAGGGTCTGTTATTCCTGAAAGACGGTCGCGCTACGCAACCTGATCCCGCGAAACTCAGCGACTACACAGAACACGCCGGGAGCCGGCGCGGACACTGGCCGTCGTCCTCCGAAATCGGAAGCGCTATGCTCGACCGCTTTCGATGATTGTAAATTGTGTAGAGCCCACCCTCCTACCGCCTCACCTGTGTCCCCTGCCCCACCACCGTCCGCGCTTCGAGCGAATCCCAGTACTTCTCCATCAGCCAGCCGCCGACGAAGGGGATCGTGCAGTCCGCCATCATGACGTGGACTTCGCGGGAGGTGAGCTGGCGATGCTCATTGGCGTTGACGAGGAAACCGGCGACGATGGGCGACAGCGACATGCAGCCGACGGTGGTTCCGACGCCCCACGCCAGGGCCGTCGTGTGGCCCTGATAGTGGCCGCCCTGGTAGGTTCCCGCGATATCGGTGCCGGTCGCCGCGGCATTGACCCCGACCTTGGCAACCGTCACGTTCGGGCTGCCCTTGCCGAACAGCAGTTCGAACAGGCCTTCGGCCGCGGCGCTCTGCGAACCGGCCACGAGCGCTGCAAGCGCTCCGGCGACCACCGCATATTTGAACATCCCACCGCCCCAGACAATTGCCGACGCCGGCCGGCAGGCCCCACCCGTACGCGACAGGAAAAGCACCCAATTCGCGGTGCACAAACTATGGCGGAAGAGCGGTACCGCGCGCAAGCATTCACATCGTCCGAGCGCCAAATCCGGCGACATACGTGGCGCGGCTGCATCACTTCCGCAAAGGCTACGCCATTTTGACGGGATAAACCGGCTTTTCCCCGCTCAGCACCCGCGCGACGTCGCTGGCGCATTTGGTCTGCAGCTCCTCGAGCGCCTCCACCGAGTAGAACGCGGTGTGCGGCGTGAGAATCACGTTGTCGCGATCGAGCAGCGGCGAGTCCTTCGCCAGCGGTTCGGTCGCGACCACGTCGAGGGCGGCGCCGCCGAGATGGCCGGAGTCGAGCGCTGCGACCAGGGCGGCCTCGTCGACCAGCGGGCCCCGCGCGGTGTTGATGAGGAATGCGCCCTTCTTCATGCCGGCAAACGCCTTCGCGCCGATGAGGCCGCGGGTCGCCGGCAGGAGCGGGGCATGCACGGAGATGAAATCGGAAATCGCCAGCAGATCCTCAAAGCCCGTGTTCTCGACACCGAGCGCGGCGAGATGCTCCGGCGCCACATAGGGATCATGGGTGATGACCTCGAGCCCGAACGCCTTCGCCTTGGGCGCGAGCGCACGCGGAATATTGCCGAATCCGACGAGCCCGAGTACCTGGCCTTCGAGCCGGCGCAGCGGCACGATGGGCGGCACTTCCCAGCGGCCGGATTGCACCAGGCGGTTGGAGAACGGGATCTTGCGCGCCAGCGCCAGCAGCAGCGCCATGGCGTGATCGGAGACCTCGCGCAGGCAATAGTCCGGCACGTAGGTGACGGTGATGCCGAGCGCCGCCGCCGCCGGGATGTCGATGTTGTCGACGCCGAGGCCGAACCGGCCGATCACCTTGCAGCGCTTGAACTCCTTGAGGAGGTCGCCGGGCAGCTTGGCATAGGTCACGAGCACCGCGTCGGCGTCCCGCGCCACCGCCAGAATGTCCTCGGCGTCAGGCGATTTCGCCATCCGCAATTCGGGATCGACGCGCTTCAGGGCCGCGATCGCGGGGTCGAGCGAATGAAACGGGCTGTCGGTGACGGCGATCAAGATTTTGCTCGGTGACGGCTCATGGCGCGAGCACCTCCGGATTGACGATGTTCGGCGGCGCCGTCCCGCCAGGATCGCCGCGATGTTGTCGACCACGCGTCTCCGCCATGGCGGTGCGGACCTCGATGACGGCGCTGCCGAGATGCGGGGTCATCACCACATTGGCAAGCCCGGTGAGCGCGCGAGCGACATGGGGCTCGTTCTCGAACACATCGAGCCCGGCGCCGGCGATGCGCTTTTCCGCGAGCGCCGCGGTCAGCGCGGCCTCGTCGACCACCGCGCCGCGCGAGGTGTTGATGAGGATAGGCGGTCGGCTTCATCAGGGAGAGCTCGCGCGCGCCCGATCATGTGCCGCGTCGCCGGCGTAAGCGCGGGATGCAGCGACACGAAGTCGGACTCCGCGAGCAGGCGATCGAGCGGCACATAGGTCGGCGCCGAGCTTCGCCTCGCGTCCGCCTCCTCCATCGGACGCGGCCCGCAATAGAGGACGCGCATGGAGAAGCCGCGCGCCCGCGCCGCCACCGCCTGGCCGATGCGGCCGCGGCCGCCGACGAGACCGATGGTCTTGCCGTGGACCCCCGCGCCGAGCAGATGGTTCGACTGCGATCCCGGGAAAATGCCGGCGCGGACCGGCGTGATCGCCTTCCACCAGGCGGCGGGCCACCGCCAGCAGCAGGGCAAAATGAATGTCGGCGGTCGATTCCACCGCCAGCGCCGGCACCACCGTCACCGGAATGCGCCGTGCGGTGGCTTCCGTGACGTCGATATTGTCGGGGGTGATCGACATCGACGTGATCGCCCGCAATGAAGGGTTCGCCGCGATCACCTCGCGGTCGACGGGATCGTGCAGCAGGCTGAACAGGATATCGCAGGCGCGCACCCCGGCGATCAGCTTGTCCTTGGCGATGACCCGGCTGGCCGTCGGGATTGACCGTGACCTCGGCGATGGTGCGCAGCCGCGTCAGCGCGCTCTCGCACACCGGCTGGGTGACGAAGACCCGCTCACGCGATCCACCGCACGATGCCGGCGACGCCGTCGACCGCGACCTGCGCGCCGTCGGGAATTTTCTGCGTCGCGTCGCGCACGCCGAGCACCATGGGGATGCCGCGCTCGCGCGCCAGCGACGCGAGGTGCGAGGTCGAGCCGCCGAGCTCGGCGACCACGCCGGCGACACGGGGCAGCACATGGCTGAGCGCGGGGCCGGCGACCCGCGTCACCAGGATGTCGCCCGGCGCGACGCGCGTCGAGCTCGCATTCGCAATTGATCACGACGGCGCGGCCGGTGCCCCAGCCGATCGCCGGCGGGATGGCCGTGAAGGCCGGGATGCTGCAGCCAGATCGCGTCCGGCACCGCGGCCGGCTCGACATGGAGCGGGCGCGCCTGCAGCAGCTTGAAGCCGGCTTCGTCGAGCGCCCATTCGATCTCGACGGGCATGCCGAACACGGTCTCGGCCTTGCGCAGCATGCGTCCCAGCGTGACCGCCTGGCCGGCGTCGAGGCACGGCTTCTCCACGAGGTCGCGCGGCACCGCCTGGGGCATGGCGCCGGCGCCGTGGCCGCAGGTGTCGCGGTGGTCCTTGCGGCCGGCCACGTTGCTGCGCAGGAAGCCCTGGCGGGACAGCACGATGCGGTCCGGCACCACCTCGCCCTGGGCGATCGCCGAGCCGAGCCCCCAGGTGGCGCTGAGCAGCATCTGGCCTTCGGCGTTCTCGCTCAATCCGCCGCCGGAGGCGCGGGCCTCGATCAGCGGCTGGATCAGCACCGCCATCGCGGTGTCGGCCGGGGCTGAGCCCGTGATTTTCCATGTAGCGGCGCGCATTGGTGGTCCACAACGCGGCCCAGCACGCCCGCACCGCCGTGATGAAGGCAGCCTCGTCGGCGATGCCGAGGAAGCTTTCGAACTGGCCGGCGAAATTCGCGCCCTTGCGATCCTCGATGAGCGCCGAGGAGCGCACCGCGAACGGCTTCGCGCCGCCCGCGCGCGCGGCGTCGCCATGCGTCGAGCAGTGCGCCCGAGGATTTCCGGCGCGATCGGCCGCTCATAGAGCGCGAGCCTGATCTCGACCGACAGGCGGCGCTGCTCGCGCATATCGGCCGTGGCGTATTGCGCGACGCGTCTCCGTGAGGCCGAGCGCAGCGACCTGGTCGCGATAGGCATCGGCAGTGAGGCAGAAGCCGCCCGGCGTCGGCAGCCCGGCCCGCGCCAGCGCCGCGAGATTGGCGGCCTTCGGCCCGACGCGCTCGGCATCGCTCGCCGCCGCGCTCGTCGAGCGGCACGATGAACCGGTCAAGCCGTGCGGCAGCCGCGTTGCGATGCCACCGCTATGCTCATGGCATGAGGCCTGAGGGATGCCGGCTGCTGCCCGCTTGCGCAGTCGATGGCCGGGACTCGTCCGCGGACCTCCACGACTCGCCGGCTGACGCTGCGGAGAGACGTCATCCGCCGACGAGCCCTCCCCCGCAAGCGGGAGAGGGAGAAGTCACTTCACATGGTCGCCGTAGCCGGGAATCGGGTCCACCGCGGTGATCTGCTTCACCGGGAAGTTGGAGACGATCTCGATCCCTTCCTTTTTCACGATCAGCATTTCCTCGATGCGCACCCCGTAGCGGAATTTCTTGCCGTGCTGGGTCTCGAGCGCGAAGGTCATGCCTTCCTTGATCTCGACCGGATGGTCGAGCGACCAGATGCGGGAGATCACGGGCGGATCGTACTGGGCGAGCCCGAGGCCGTGGCCCCACAGGTTCGCGGCCGCCTGGTCCTCCTCCTCGTAGCCCCAGGCTTCCTTGGCGGACGGCCATTTCAGCGCGATGTCGCGGGTGGTGGCGCCGACCTTCACCTCGCCGATCGAATCGTAGAGCCACTGGAGCGCGGTGGCGTAGGTGTCCTGCTGCTCCTTGGTGGGCTCCTTGCCGACGCAATAGGTGCGGTAATAGCAGGACTTGTAGCCGTTCCAGGTGAGCGCGGCCAAATCCATGAACACGATGTCGCCGGGCTGGATGATGCGGTCGGAGAAGTTGCGCCAGTTCGGCCAGGTGTTGGGGCCGGAGGAGACGATCACGTCCTCCACATCCTCCATGCCGGGGATGTTGTAGAGGTACTTCATCAGATGCGCCGTCACCTGGTTCTCGGTGAGGCCGGGCTTGAGGAACTTCATGCATTCCCAATGGGTGGCGTCGCCGATGGCGCCGACGATGCGCATGCATTCCTGCTCGTCGACGCTCTTGACCGCGCGCGCCTCCATCATCGGGGTCATGCCGTCGACCCAGTTGATGTTCTTTTCCTTGAAGACGTTGATCATGTTGATGTCGATGAAGTCGCAGCCGAGCTTCTGGCCCGCGACGCCGTGGCGCTTCATCTCATAGATGATGGCATCGGTGAACTTGTTGACCTGCTGGGTCGAGGCCGGCCCCGCCGCGCCCTTGATCCAGGCATATGAGTAACGGACGTTCTCCTTGGGGATCCAGGGCGAATGGCGCTCGATGTGGAAGCCGAGGTCGCCCTGCTCGAACAGCACGGGATCGCCGTCGCCGCACAGCATCGCATAGCGCAGGCCCGGCTTGAGCCGGTTCCAGCCCGGCGTCAGGGTGCCGGTGATGTAGCGGCAATTCTCGTCATACATGCACAGCATGGCGCCGAGCCCGTGCTTCTTCATCATTTCCCGGGCGCGCTCGATGCGGTACTTGCGCAGCCGGTCCCAATTGACGCGCTGCTGCCAGTCCATGCCGGCGATGCCGAAATTCGCTCCCATCAAGTCCTCCTGGTGGTCCGACCCCGGTATTTGGCGCCCAAATGCCGGAACAAGCCAGTCCACAACCTATTGAATAGTGAGGCGATTTATCCGGACGGATGGCAACCATCCGTTCGGGTCGCACCACGGGGTGGGTAGTGGCCCATGCGTTTAACGGTCCGCCGGCCCGAAAACAAGTTCCGGGATGATTGGCCGCAGGAACGGCACGTGGGGGCTTATGCGGTCAGCATCGATAGCATGTCGTTTCCGAAGTTTGAATCATGCCGACATCATCAAACAACCTCGTCCTGAGGAGCGCGCTCATGCGCGCGTCTCGAAGGACGGCCACACACGCTGCAACCTGTGGCCATCCTTCGAGACGCGCCCTGCGGGCGCTCCTCAGGACGAGGTCCATGGGTTTAAATTCTGGTCTTCGGTTCGCGGATTGGATCAGGCCGGGGGAAGTGCCGCGCGCAAGGCGCTCACGTACTCCTCCAAAGTCGCGTCCAGGCGCTCATGCATGAAACTCTGGAATGGTCGCAGATCGTCAGCGAGCGACCCGCGCTCCAGCGCGTCGAGATAGGTCTTGCGCTCCTCGGGACGAACGGCGACGGGCGGATAGCCGCTACGAATCAGCATGAGGTTCATCAACAGACGCGCGGTGCGCCCATTGCCGTCGCTGAACGGATGAATGGCCGTGAGCCGAAAATGGCCCTCGAATGCGCCTTCCGGCGTCGACGCCGCAGACGATAACCACGCTCCGAATTCTTCCATGAGTTGGGGAATCTTGAGCGGGCTCGGAAAAATGACGGGCGACCCCGCAATGCGACGCGGATGCGGGCTGTATACGCCGGCGATGGCCGGTTGGCTGCGGGCGACAATTCGGCGATGCAACTCGCATACGGTGCTTTCACCGAGCGGCGTCGCTTGCGCTGCGAGTTCACGCATCCATTGCACGGCTTCGTAATGATCGACCGCCTCGAGGTGATCGCGCAGCGACTTGCCGGCGACGGTGATGCCATGTTCGATGACCTCGGCCGTCTCGCGGCGCGTGAGCGTGTTTCCCTCGATGGCATTCGAAGTGTAGGTCAGCTCCACGTCGTAATATTTTTGGAGTTGCGCGAGCGCGCCCGGCGACAGTGGGCGCAGCCGGTCCAGCTCCGCCTTTTTCTGCTCGATGTCTCGGATGAGAGCCGTAAGCATCTAGGAATCCCCGCCGCTACGCCGCCGGCGCGCCGGGCTGGCGGAGCGGATGGGCGCGGGCGAAGGCATCGATCGACTGGCAGGTGTCGACGATACGGGCGACGGTCGGAAACGCCGTCATATCGACGTTGAAGAATTTCGCGCCGGCGCCCTGGCTGGCAAGGCAGACGTCGGCGATCGTCACCTCGTCGCCGTGGCAGAAGCGGCCGGTCTGGGGGTCCTTGAGATGGGTCTCGAGGGCGGTGAGCGCTGCCGTGTGCCAGTGCCGGCACCACGCCATGCGGGCCGGCTCGTCGAGCTTGAGCTGATGCTCGAGGTATTCGCGCACCCGCGGCACGATCAGCGGGTGGGAATCGCAGGCGACGATCTGGGCGAGGCCGCGCACTCGCGCCCGCCCCCGCGCATCCTTGGGTAGCAGCGGCGGATTGGGGTGCGTCTCGTCGAGATACTCGATGATGGCGAGCGACTCGAACAGGATCGGGGCATCGCCGTCGACCAGCGCCGGCAGCGCCATCATGGGATTGACGGCGGAATAGGCGGGATCGCGCTGATGGCCCTTCATCAGGTTCACCTCGATGACCTCGTCCGGTGCGATCCCCTTGAGATTGAGCGCGATGCGCACGCGGTAGGTCGCGAGCGAGCGCCAGAACGAAAACAGCTTGACCATGGACGTTTCCCCTCGCCGTGTGTGGACCGGTCAGCTCTTCTGGCCGCCGGGATCGGCCTTCAATCCCGCCGCCTCGATGCCGGCGATGGCGCAGGCCTCGTCCTTGTCGGAGGTGTCTCCGGAAATCCCGACCGCGCCGATGATATCGCCGGCGGCGTCGCGGATCAGCACGCCGCCGGGATTGGTGACGACGCGGCCGCCGCTCGCGGCATAGAGCGCGTTGAAGAACTGCGGCGTGTTGGCGGCGCGCTCGAACAGCGTGCGCGAGCCGAAGCCCATGCCGAGCGCGCCCCACGCCTTGCCACAGGCGATGTCGTAGCGAAGGATCCCAGACTTGTCCTCCCGCTTGAACGCGACGAGATGGCCGCCGGCATCGAGCACGGCGACTGTCATCGGCACGAGTTTCATCTCGCGCGCCGTCTTGAGGGCGACATCGAGGATGGTGCTGGCCTGGGCGAGAGTGACGGACATGAAACGCTCCTTGGGGGGTGGGAATTTTGAAAAATCAGGGTGTCTTGGCGGGCCTGCGGGTCGGCCAATAGACCGAGAGCGCCGAAACCTCGCCGGCGCCGAGGCCGTTGCGGCTCGCCTCCTCGAAACAGGCGAGCGTCCGTGCGACCACCGGCATCTCGACGCCGCGCGCGGCGCCTTCCGCCAGCATGGTGCGCAGGTCCTTGGCGCTGTTGTCGAGGCTGAAGGTCACGGCGCCGGCGTCTTCGCCGTTGAGCATCTTGACCAGCGCGGGCCCGCGCACCTTGAGCACGTTGGGTCCGCCGGAGGTATCCGACAACAGGTCGATCAGGCGGGCGGGGTCGATGCCGAGCGGCCGGCACAGCGCCAAGGCCTCGCCGAGCGCCTGCCAATAGACGAGCAGCGGCAGGTTTATGGTGAGCTTCATCACCGAACCGCCGCCGACCGGGCCGCAATGCTCGATCCGCCGGCACAGTTGGTCGAGCAGCGGCTTCGCCCGCGCGGCGTCGGCCGGCTCCGCGCCCATGAGGCCGATGAGCTTGCCCTGGCGCGCCGGACCGGTGCTGCCGCCGACCGGGCATTCGACGAATGCGGCGCCCTTGGCGCGCACCTTGTCCGCGAGCGCGGTCTCGACCTGCGGCCGCACCGTGCTCATCTCGATGAACAGCTTGCCCTTTATGTCGCCCGCCAGCAGGCCGGCGGGACCGTCATAGACCTCAGCGATCGCGGCCTCGTCGGTGAGAATGGTGATGACGGCTTCCACCGCGCTTGCGAGCCCGGCTGGGCTGGCGACGACGGCGGCACCCGCGGCAATTAGCGGCAGGGCTTTTTCCGCCGACCGGTTCCACACCGTGACTTGGTTGCCGGTTTCGATCAGGCGGTGAGCGATCGCCGCACCCATTTTGCCGAGTCCGGCCACTCCAACATGCATGCGCGCGTCTCCGGCGTTTGTCAGGCGGCGCGGACGATAGGCGATCGGAGCGCCCGTAGGAAGCCCGGTTCGACCGTGCTAGTGGTGCGACCCCGACAGATGATTTCCATCTGTTTGGATAAGTCGCCCCACTCTTTCAATACGTGAGTGGGCTGACTTGTCCTGACATTTGGGAACCAAATGTTGGGGTCAGACCACTGGCGTGCAGCCAAGAATCAGAACATTGGAGCAGCACAGAAATGGCGGGGCGGAGTAAGGGAACGGTCGGCGTCGTCGGCCTCGGAAACATGGGCGGCTCGTTTGCGAAGCATCTCGCCGCCGCCGGCTGGCGCGTGCTGGGGTTTGACCCCGATGCCGGTCGCAGTCGCGCGGCGAAGAAGGCCGGGGTTGAGATCGCGCCCGACGTGAAAGCGCTCGCCGCGGCTGTTCCGGTTATCATCCTGTCGCTGCCGCATACCGGTGCGCTCGATGAGACGATCGCCGAAATCACCAGGGACAAGCTGCCGGGCAAGATCATCGTCGAAACCAGCACTTTCAAGATCGCGGACAAGCAGCGCGCCGAGAAGGCCCTGCGCAAGGCCGGGCATGTGACGCTCGACTGCCCTGTCAGCGGCACCGGAGCCCAGGCAGCGGTCAAGGACATCGTGATCTATGCGAGCGGCGACAAAAAAGCGATCGCCAGGCTGCGGCCGATGTTCGCCGCTTTCTCCCGCGCCGCCTACGATGTCGGCGAATTCGGCAATGGCAGCCGGATGAAATACATCGCCAATCTTCTCGTCACCATCAACAACGTCGCATCGGCCGAGGCGATGGTTCTCGGCATCAAGGCCGGGCTCGATCCGCAGATGATCTATGACCTCATCCGCGCCGGGGTCGGAACCTCGCGGGTGTTCGAGGTGCGCGGGCCGATGATGGTCAAGGACGAGTATGAAAATGCCAGCATGAGCATCAAGCTCTATCACAAGGACATTTCGGTGATCGAAGACTTCGCCGCCGGGCTCGGCGTGCCGACACCGCTGTTTTCCGCGAGCATTCCCGTCTATTCCAAGGCGCTCGACATGGGCTTCGGCGACCTCGACACCGCCTCGGTCTGCGCGGTGCTGGGCAAGATGGCCGGGGTGAAGCGGCGCAAGCGCGGCAACCGAAAATAGGCGGCAGGCTTTGCCCGCGCCGCGCTTTTGCGTAAGACTGGCTTCAAAAGGCCGGACGCGGCCAGGCCACCCCGGGAGGAACGCATGTCGCTCAAGCTCAACCGTCGCAAATTCGTGGCAGCCGGCGCGGCGTCGGCGGCATTCGGCTTTGCCCCCGCCATTGCGCAGGCGGCCCCTTTCAAGATCGGCCTCCTGACAGTCAAGACCGGGCCGCTGGCGCAGGGCGGCATCCAGATGGAACAGGGCGTTTCCGTGTTCCTGAAGGACAAGGCCAACACGCTCGCCGGCCGTAAGATCGAATTCATCTCGGCCGACACCGGCGGCAATCCCGCCGGCGCCAAGACCAAGGCGCAGGAGCTGATCGAGCGCGACAAGGTCAATGTCATCATCGGCCCGCTCGCGGCGTTCGAATTGCTGGCGATCACCGATTATGTGCGCGAGAACGCGACCCCGCTGATCAGCATGGCGGCGGCCGAGGACGTCACCCAGCGCCGCGCCAATCCGTTCCTGATCCGCACCTCCGCGAGTTCGGCCCAGTGCTGCCACGTGCTCGGCGACTACGCGGCCAAGGAACTCAAATACAGGCGCGCCGCCACCATCGCTGAGGATACCGCCTTCGGCTATGAACAGATGGCCGGATTTCTCCGCGTGTTCGAGGAGGACGGCGGCAAGGTCGTCAAGAAGCTGTGGCCGCCTCTGGTGACGCCGGACTACACTCCCTACATCGCCCAGATCGCCAACGTGGATTGCGTGGTCTCGGGCTTTGCCGGATCGAATCCGGTCAAATTCATGCGCGCTTACTCCGACCTCGGCCTCAAGGGGAAGATCCCGATGCTCGCGGGATGGACCGCCATCGACGACGCGCTGCTGCGCAGTCTCGGAGATGAGGCGCTAGGAGTGATCTCAGCGCACTGGTATTCGGCCGATTTCGACTCGCCCGCCAACAAGCGCTTCGTCGCCGCCATGCAGAAGGACTATGGCGTGCTGCCCGGCGGCTATTCGGCCGGCCTCTACATCGCCGGCCAGTGCATCGAGGCGGCAATGGAAAAGCTCGGCGGCAAGGCCGACGACCGCAAGGCGCTCGCCGAGGCCTTGCACCAGGTCTCGCTCGCGGATACGCCGCGCGGGCCGGTCAGGTTCGACCAATACGGCAACGTCATCGGCGACGTCTTCATCCGCAAATGCGAGCGCAAGAACGGGCAGCTCGTCAATACCGTGATCAAGCGCTATCCGAACGTGACCCAGTTCTGGACCTACGACGAAAAGGCGTTCATCGCGGCTCCGGTCTATGCCCGCGACTATCCGCCGGCGAAGAATCTCGAGCCCTGATATCTGGGGCTCGATCAACCAACCATCGAATTGTCGGGAACAGGTCGCAAGCGTGCCGTCCGGCCGCACGCGCCAAGCGCGGTTGTTCCGCTGTCCAATTATCGGTCTCAAGGAGAACATGATGACTTCGGGGGAAGACGCCAGCCGGCCCGCCCGCAAATCGCACCAGCCGCGCAGCGAAGTCCGCGACGGCATGCACATCGATTGGGATGTGCCGATCACCATGGATGACGGGCTGGTGCTCAAGGCCGACGTGTACCGGCCGGTGAAGCCCGGCAAATACCCTGTCATCCTGAGCTACGGCCCCTACGCCAAGGGGCTCGCCTTCCAGGAGGGCTATCCGAGCGCGTGGCAGCGCATGGTGGAGAAGCACCCGGACGTCGCCGCCGGCTCATCGAACAAGTACCAGAACTGGGAGGTGGTCGATCCCGAGAAATGGGTGCCCCACGACTATGCCTGCGTGCGCGTCGATTCCCGCGGCTGCGGCTGCTCGCCCGGTGTGATCGACCATTTCTCGCCGCGCGAAACCAAGGATTTCTACGACTGCATCGAATGGGCAGGGGTGCAGCCGTGGTCGAACGGCAAGATCGGGCTCAACGGCATTTCCTATTACGCCATCAACCAGTGGCACGTCGCCTCGCTGCAGCCGCCGCACCTCGCCGCCATGTGCATCTGGGAAGGCGCCGCCGACTGGTACCGCGACATGACCCACCATGGCGGCATCCTCTCGACGTTCTGGAAGAACTGGTACGACATGCAGGTGAAGACCGTGCAATACGGCGCCGGCGAACGCGGCCGACGCTCGCCGATCCATGGCGAGCTCGTATGCGGGCCGGAGACGCTGTCGGAGGATGAACTCGCCGCCAATCGTGCCGATCTCGGCGGCGCGCTCCTCGCCCACCCCCTCGACGATGCATTTCACCGGGCTCGCTCGGCGATGTGGTCGAAGATCAAGGTGCCGCTGTTCTCGGCCGCCAATTGGGGCGGCCAGGGCCTGCATCCCCGCGGCAATTTCGAAGGCTTCGCCCGCGCGGCGGCGAAGGAGAAATGGCTCGAAGCCCACGGCATCGAGCACTGGACCCATTTCTACACCGATTACGGGCGCGAGCAGCAGCTGCGCTTCTTCGACCATTTCCTCCACGGCAAGGACAGCGGCTGGGATAAGCAGCCCAAGGTGCTGCTGCAGGTCCGCCATCCCGGCGAAAAATTCGTTGCCCGCGGCGAGAACGAATGGCCGCTCAAACGGACGCGGTGGACCCGGTTCTACCTCCACCCCGCCGACGGCACGCTCAAGGAGGCCCGCACCGCCGACAAGGTAACGCGCAGCTTCGAGGCCATGGGCGACGGCCTCACATTCGTGACGGCGCCGGTCGCGGAAGCAACCGAGATCACCGGGCCGATCGCCGCCAAGCTGTTCGTGTCGTCCTCGACCAGCGACGCCGACCTGTTCGCGATCCTGCGCGTGTTCTCGCCGGACTTGAAGGAAGTGGTGTTCCAGGGCGCCATCGATCCGCATACGCCGATCGCGCAGGGGTGGTTGCGCGCCTCGCACCGCAAGCTCGACAAGAAGCTGTCGCTGCCCTATCGGCCCTATCACAGCCACGACAAGAAGCAGCCGCTCAGGAAGGGCGAGGTTGTCGAGCTGGACATCGAGATCTGGCCGACCTCGATCGTGGTCCCGCCGGGCTATCGGGTCGCGCTGACCATCCGCGGCAAGGACTACGAATATGGCGGGGCGAGCGGCGGCAAGCTCTCGAATTTCAAGAACGAGTTGACGGGCTGCGGGCCGTTCCTGCATGACGACCCGCAGGATCGTCCGGCGGAGGTGTTCGGCGGCGTCACCACCCTGCATTTCGGCCGCACCATGGCGAGCCATGTCCTGCTGCCGATCATCCCGGCGCCGGACAAGGCCCGAACGAAGGCAAGAAAGAAGAAGCGCTGAGAATTCCTTTCATCATTCGCGCCATCACCCACGAGGAACCCAAGCCCAGATGCCTGAGAACTGGAACCGCTACGGCCCGACCGCGGCCCGCCCGCCCGGCGCAAAGCCCGGCCGCATGGTGCGGCCGCAACAGCGTCACCATCGACATTCACTCCCACATCGCGGTTCCCCGCGCGGCGGAGTTCGTCAAGCCGCATCTCGATCCGACGACCATTCCGCTCGCCCGTTACGCGGTGCCGGAGACCAAGGCGCATCAACCTTCGCCAGGACGCCGAGCGGCGGGGAGCTGATGACGAGCTACGACCAGCGCCTCGCCGATCTCGATGCCATGGGCATCGACCTCCAGCTCGTGATGTGCCCGCCGCCGCAGTGCTACTACACCGTGCCGGTGGACATCGCGGTGGCAGCGGCCAAGATGATCAATGACGGCATCGCCGAATTCGTTGCCGGCAAGCCCGACCGCTTCATCGCGCTCGGCACGGTGCCGATGCCCGACGGCGCGGCGGCGGCGAGCGAGCTCGAACGCTGCATGACCTCGCTCGGGTTCAAGGGCGTGCAGATCCTGACCAATGTCGGCCGGCAAGGAGCTCTCCGATCCCGCCTTCGCGCCGTTCTGGGCGAAGGCCGAGGCGCTCGGCGCCGTGGTGCTGATCCATCCCAACGGCTTCACCGAGGCGCAGCGGCTGTCGCGATTCTATTTCAACAACATCATCGGCAATCCCCTGGAGACGACGATCGCCCTGCACTACCTGATCTTCGACGGCGTGCTGGAGCGTCACCCCAACCTCAAGATCATCGCCGTCCATGGCGGCGGATTCCTCGGCGCCTATTCCGGCCGCATCGACCATGCCTGGGGCGCCCGCAGCGACGCGCAGGCTGGCCTTCCCAAGCCGCCGTCGAGCTATCTCAAGAAGATCTACTTCGACACCGTCGTTTTCACGCCGAACCAGCTCGCCGCGCTGGTCGAGACCTTCGGCGTCGATCACGTGATGATGGGCACCGACTACCCCTACGACATGGCGGATTACGATCCCGCTCGAGCATCCTCGTCGCGACCAAGAGCCTCGACCCGGCGGCCGTCGCCGCCATTGCCGGTGGGAACGCGAAGAGGCTGTTCGGAGTGTAGCGCAGCCGATCTTGCTGATGACATCGGATTGGCGCATCCTGCCGCCAGCGTATTTCGGGCAAATCCCGGCTTGCGCGATTTCGCTCCAACCCATCTCTCGAACCGGGGATCATTGCGATGAAGCGGCGTGACGTATTGGCTGGGATTGCGGCGCTGACCGGCTGCGCGCTGGCGCCCCGCGCAGGCTTTGCCCAGGCCAAGTATCCGGAACGCGCCGATCAAGCTCGTGGTTCCGTTCGCGCCGGGCGGCGTCAACGATCAGGTGGCGCGGCTGTGGGCGGAGCGGATGAAGGCGCCGCTGGGCAACGTCTACATCGAGAACCAGGGCGGCGCCGGCGGCGCGGTCGGCGCGCTCGCGGTCGCCCATGCCCAGCCCGACGGCTACACCCTTCTGCTCGGCGGCGCCGGCGCGCTCGTTCTCAATCCGATCGGCACGGTCAAGCCGCTCTACGATCCGATCAAGGATTTCGAGCCGATCGCGATGCTGGCGGTGCCGGCGCTCACCATCGTGGTGAACCCCACCGTTCCCGTGCATACGCTCAAGGAACTGATCGCCTATGCCAAGGCCAATCCGGGCAAGCTCGCCTATGGCTCCGCCGGCGCCGGATCGATGACGCACCTCGCCGCCGAGCTGTTCAAGTCGCTGGCGGGAACGCCCGACATCGTCCACGTGCCCTACAAGGGGTCCGGGCCGTCGCTGGCCGACGTCGTCAGCGGCCACGTGCCCATCGTCGTCGCCAACATCACCAGCCAGGTGCTCGAATTGCACAAGACCGGCAAGCTGCGGATGATCGCCGTGACCGCCGCCGATCGCCTGGTGGCGGCGCCGGAGATTCCGACCGCGGTCGAATCCGGCCTGCCCGGCATGATCGCGGTGAATTTCACCGGGCTGTTCGCGCCGCGCGGGACGCCCAAGCCCATCATCGACCAGATCGCCGCCGCGACCGACAAGCTGATGGAAGAAGACGATTTCCGCGCCATGCTGATCGACGCGGAACTCGAGCCCTACCGCCATTCAACGCCGGACAAGACCAGGCAGTTCGTCGAGCAGGACATCGCGCGGTGGACGCCGGTGTTTCGCTCCATCGGCATGAAGCTCAATTGATTCTGCTCCCTCCCCTCAAAAAGGGGGAGGGAGCAGATCGCAAGCAAGCTTTGGGATTGCGCACTCCTGGAGGACTTCATGGCGACACTCAAGACGACAAAGACGATGCCGCGAGGCCGACTCCTCGCTTGTGCCGCCATGGCTTGGAGCGCCATCGTCTGCGGCGCGCAGGCCGCGGAATACACGCTGATGCCGAGCCCGCAGACCGTGAACATCGGGAATTTCAACGCCGCGTCCAAGCCGGCGCTCACGATCGAGTCCGGTGACACCGTCGTCATCGAGACGGCCGCTGCGATGGAGCCGGCCGAAATCGAGCGATCCGGAGTCGTTCCCGCCGGCGCGGTCCCGCAATACGTCCGCGACATCTACCGCGACGTCAAGGATCGCGGCCCCGGCCCCCACGTTCTCACCGGGCCGGTGTTCGTCAACGGCGCCGTGCCGGGCGACGTGCTCGAAGTCCGCATCCTCGAGATCGATCTCGCCGTCGACTATGGCTACAACCGCCAGCGCCCCTATAACGGCGCGTTGCCGGAGGAATTTCCGGGGTTCTTTCAGCGCATCATGCGCATCAATCGCACAGGCCAAGACCGCCGAGATCGCGCCCGGCGTGGTCGTTCCGCTGACCCGGCCGTTCTTCGGGACGATGGGCGTCGCCCCCCTGCCCGCCATGGGCCGGATCGGCTCGGGACCGCCGGGCATCCACACCGGCAATATCGACAACAAGGATGTGGCCGCGGGGTCGACGCTCTACATGCCGGTCTACGCGCCGGGCGCGCTGTTCTCGGTGGGCGACGGCCACGGCGCCCAGGGCCAGGGCGAGGTCGACCTCAGCGCGGTCGAGACCGGGCTGCGCGGCAAATTCCAGTTCATCGTGCGCAAGGACCTGAAGATCACCTGGCCGCGCGCCGAGACCGCCACCCATTGGATCGTGATGGGCCTCAACCCGAACCTCGAAGAGGCCATGAAGATCGCGGTCCGCGAGACCATCGCGTTGATCACCGAGCGCTTCCCCAAGCTCAGCCGCCAGGAGGCCTACATGATCGCGAGCATCGCGGTCGACTATCACGTCACCCAGGTGGTCGACGGCACCAAGGGCATCCACGGCATGATCCCGAAGGCGATCTTCGCGGGGCAGTGAAGAAGGCCTGACCAAGCGCCGCTGCCTCCTGCAATCGATTTCACGTGAGATCCTTCGCCATGAGGATCTCGTCGAAGTAGCGATCGCCCTGCTTGAGCGCCTTCTTCTCGAGTCCGTATTCCGCGAACCCGAGACCGGCATAGAGGCGCCGCGCGGCTTCGTTGCCCATGACCACGGTCAATTGGATCAGCTCGACGTGCCGGCGCGCGGTATCGATGATCGCTTCGACCAGCCGCCGTGCGACGCCGGTCCGCCTCGCCTCGGGCCGGACGTACATGCCGACCAGCGCTCCCTTGTGGGCCATCTTGGGGCTCTGGTGGATAATGAGCACGGCGATGCCGATCAGCTTTCCGGCGCGGAAGGCACCCAGCACGTGAGACGCGCCGAGCCGCTCGGCGAACCAGCTCAACGGCTTGACGCTTTCCGCCTCGAGCATGCTGCCGAATGCGTCCGCATCGCATCGAAGCGCTTCGAGCCGGATGTCGCGAAACAACTCGGCGTCGTCCGCGCTCAATCGGCGTATCTGAATATCCGCAGCGCTCATTGCGTGGCCCCATAGTGTCGGCAGGCCCGATTTCTGGTAACTTCTCCCTCCCCGACTTCGGAAGGGAAGCAAAGCCAATAACACGACGGAGGAGGAAACATCATGGTGTCGAAGCAAGGCATTTCGCGCCGGCAGATGCTGGCGACGTCGGCGGCAGCGGGCGGGCTCGCGTTGAGCGGCAGCATCCCGGAGATTTCCTGCGCCTTTGCGCAAGGAGCGACCCGCATCGACCAGATGGCGCCGGAGCTCGACAAGATCATCTCCACCACCGAGCCGATCAAGGAATTGGCCAATGGCCTCGGCGGCCCGCTCGGCCCCGCGGAAGGTCCGCTGTGGTGGAAGGAAGGCGGCTATCTCCTGTTCAGCGACATCAACGCCAGCAAGCGGATGAAATACACGCCGGGCCAGGGCGTGAGCGTGTTCAAGGAGAAGACCAACCAGGCCAACGGGCTGACCCGCGACCTCCAGGGCCGGCTGCTCGCCTGCGAGCACGAGACGCGGCGCGTGACGCGTCAGGAGCTCGACGGCAGCATCACCGTGATCGCCAACAGCTTCCAGGGACGGCGCCTCAACCGTCCCAACGACGTGGTGGTGAAGTCGGACGGCTGCATCTATTTCACCGACCCCTGGACCAGCCAAGAGGTGCAGCAGCAGTGGGACATGACCTTTGCGGGCGTCTACCGCATCACCCCCGATCTCGGCACCATGACCCTGCTGGTCGACGATTTCATCGTTCCCAACGGGATCGCCTTCTCGCCCGACGAGAGCGTGCTCTATGTCAACGATTCCCGGCGCCGCCACATCAGGGCGTTCGACCTCGCCCCCAACGGCACGCTGGCGCGGCAGACCGCCCGCGTGTTCGCCGATCTCGGCGGCGCGGAGTCCGGCGTTCCCGACGGCATGAAGGTCGACAGCCTCGGCAACGTCTATTGCGGCGGCGCCGGAGGCATCTACATCCTCGATCCCAAGGGCAAGAAGCTCGGCCGCATCATCCACGGCCAGCCCGCGACCACCAATATCGCCTTCGGCGGCGACGACTGGAAAACCCTGTTCTTCACCAGCCGGGTCTCGCTCGGCTCCGTCAATATCAAGGTCGCCGGAACTCCGGTGCCGGTCGCAAGGAAGGCGTGACTCCGGGCCGGGCAAATTCGGGAGCGGCGCGATCAGTCAGCGCGCCGCGTCCGACTCCAGGCCGACCAGGGCGACCTTGAGATAGCCGGCACTGCGCAAGGCATTCATGGCTTCCATCAGGTCGCCATAGGGCACCGTCTTGTCGGCGCGCAGGAAGATGCGCATCGAGCGGTCGTTGTCGCTGGCTTGATCGAGGCTCGATTGCAAGGCGTCGCGCGCGACCGGGGAATCGCCAATCGCGAGCGACAGATCGGACTTGATGGTCAGGAAGATCGGCTTGTCCGGCCGCGGTTGGCGCTGGACATTGGAGGTCGGCAGGTCGACGGCGACATCGACGGTGGCGAGCGGCGCCGCGATCATGAAGATGATGAGCAGCACCAGGATGACGTCGATGAACGGCGTCACGTTGATCTCGTGAATTTCGCCGAGGGTGTCCTCGCCGTGGTCGAGACGGATACTCATGGGACGCTCCGCTGCCGGGACGGCCACATCACAACGAATACGTCCCCGATGTCAACGAGTCCGGACCTCGTCCCTGGTCCGCCTGCCCCACCAGATGTGAGCCACCAGGAGCAGCGGAATCGCGAGACCGAGCGCGATATGCACGTCGCTCATCACCGGGCGCACGGCTTCCGACCCGAGATAGTAGAGACCGAAAGCGGTGACGATGAGGACCGCGTTCGCCGCCGACATGACGATGCCGGTCACCAGGTTCTTTCCGCGCCGCCAGCCGTAGCGCAGATGCACGGGTACCATCGCCCCCAGCATCATCAACGTGATCATGGCGCCGCCGCCGTGCAGCATCAGCAGTGTCGCCGCGGTTTCCTGCCAGAACTCGCCATCGGCGGAATCCTTGAGGCGGTCGGCGATCAGCCAGACGGCGCCGGTGGCGAACAGCGCCGCGAACACCGCATAGAATGCGTAGCGAAAGACCGGATTAAGCCGCAAGGTGCACGCCGTCCTGCCAATCGGCGCTGACGTGAACGCCGCCGCCCGCCGAGACGAACAGAGCGCTCGCGCCGTAGAGCTCCAGCAGCGGCCCGGCGGCCTCGCCGCCGGCCATGACGATCTTGGTCAAGGCATCGGCGTGGACGCAGGCGGGCGCGCGGACTGTGGCGCCTATGACGTCGCGCACCGACCGCGCCGCTGCGCGGATCGATCACCGCGCTCGCGCCTGCCTCGCCGCACGACAGCGGATCGAACCGGCCGGCGCTCGTCGCGAGTGCGCCGTCGCGCAGGGCGACCACGCCCATCGGGCGTTGCGGCTGGCGGGGATCGCGGATGTGGATCGCGTGCGGATGCGGCCCGAACACCGCGAGATCGCCGCCGGCATTGACGACGCCCTCGGAGATGCCGCAGCGGCGCAGCGCCTCGACCGCGCGGTCCACCGCATAGCCCTTGGCGATGCCACCGAGATCGATCCTGACGCCACGGTTGCGGAAGCGGACGCGGCGCTCCGGACAGCAATTCGACGGCGTCGCCGCCCCTCGGCTCGGCCGGGGTCGCCGGCGCTTCGTCGCCGCGCGGCAGCAGCCCGAGGCCCTGCAGTACCGGGGCGACGCCGATATCGAACACCCCCGCGGAGCGCCGATGAAGTTCGAGCGCGACATCGAGAACCTCGAAGGTCCATGGATGCACCGCGACGGCTTGGACGCAGGCATCGCGGTTGAGCCGGCTGATGTCGCTTTCCTCGTCGTGGAAGCTCATGAGCCCGTGCACGGTTGCGACCGCCGCGAATGCGGCCTCGACCGCCCGGTCCATCTCGGCCGGCGACGCTCCGGCAACGGTGATCTCGACGAACGTCCCGAGCAGCGGGCGCGCGCGGCGGATCATGTCGGGCTGCGCGGGTGTCACGATCAGTACCCGGCGTAGAACGGTTCGCCGAACCGCCAGTTCAATCCCGCCCGGATGATCACGCCTTGCGCGTCGAAGTTCTTGCCGCCGACAAACCTGGTGATCGGCGGCGCCGCGCCGGCTGACGTCGAGATCGTACCGAGATCGTAGTAGAGCCCCTCCACCTTGCCGGATAGATTCCCCGCAAAGGCCCATTCGAGGCCGCCGCCGAACGTCCACCCGTTCAAGGTGCCCGACGTGGAGGACGAATATTGCACCGCCGGGAAGATGTGGGCCTGCGCGGCGCTCACTTCGCCGTAGGCGAAGCCGCCGGTCGCGTAGATCAAGGCACGGTCGAATGCCACGCCGAAGCGGCCGCGAAAGGTGCCGAGCCAGGAAATCTTTTCTTCCGCGGTGAAGCTGGCGCCGGGGCCGCTGCTGCCAAGGCCGACGATGTTGAATGGACCGGGGACGGTCGTCGAACCCTTGGTCGTCGATCCCTGGAAGTCCGTTTCCAGCCCCAGCACCATCCTGCCGGCCTGCCAATTGTAGCCGAGCTGGCCGCCGCCGATGAACCCGTTCCCCTTGACCTGCCCGCCCGGAACGAAGTCGCAGCCCGGTCCCTCCCACTCGCCCGCTGGAGTGAGGCAGAACGGCACGGCGGTGTCGTCGAGCGACCCCCAGCCGGCGTTTCCGCCGACGTAAAGTCCGGACCAATTGAATTCGGGCGGAGGCGGCGCCTTGGTGTAGGCCGGGGCCGGTACGTCGGCGGCCATCGCCGGCACACTCAATGCGCCAAGAGACGCGCCAAGAGATGTGCCAATTGCGACGCCGGCGAGATGCAATTTTCTCATGAGACTCTCCCGTTGGCAGGGGCGTTTCGTGCGCCGCTGCATGATGCTATCGGCCCTTGGCGCCATAGACGCCCAGCACCCGCTTCACGCCTTCAGTGAGATGGAGCGAGGACAGGGTCGCGCCGGAGATGTTCCTGATGTCGCTGCCGACCTTCAGCGCGCTGCCGCTGCCCTTGCCGACGAATTGGGCGAGCCAGCCGGACTCCCTGACCTCGCCACCATAGGATTCCCGGTACTGCAGGATCTCGACCCGCGTCACCCGCCCGGTGGTGTCGAGCGCGACCATGTAGTCGATGTAGAGATGCTTCCCGATGACGTGATCGAGGACGACCAGGCCGATCAGCCGGTCGCCGGCCATGGCTTTCCAGGAGCGGCCCGTCATGCTCGACGAAGCTCGTCGCCGATGGAAAGGCCGCCTTCTGCGCGGCGCCGACGCTCATGTAGACGACCGCATAGGCCGGCGACGCGAGCGCCGCAACCGCGGCTGCCGGCAATGTCCAACGCACCCAATCCGTCATGACCCTTCGCACCTCGTTAGTGGCCTCCGCGCCTGCCGCGAGTGGCCGCCGGCAGGCGAGCGGCCCGTCATCAGAAGAAAAATCCGACCCCGCCGAGCGCGGAATCCGACCGGGCTCCGAGCGGGTCCCTGTTGATCACCTTTTGATAAGTCGCCTTCAGCACGATCTGCGGAGACGGGAACACGGCGATGCCGGCATCGTGGAACTGCATCTGTCCGGCGCCGGTCGGCGCGTTGATGTCGGTTCCGACAAATCCAGCGGTTTGGAAGTTCTGGTAGGTGTAGCGATAGAACGGCACCAGCTCCCACTCGCTGTTCAGGATGGTCCCGAGCGGCAGATGGTAAGCGAGCTCGCCGGAGTAGCCGTACATGGTCTTGCCGACATTGTTGGTGGGGTCGCCGTCATTGTTGGCGCGCAGATTGGCGGGATTGCCGAACTGGGCGAACACGTATTCGGCGCGCGCCTCCCAACCGGTGTCGGGGATGCGGTAACGGAATTCGGAGTCGAACATGGCGAGGTTCGACCGGCCGAGCAGCAGGCCGGTGTTGGCATAGGCGCCCCGCGGCGTCGTGTTCGGCGTGTAATAGCCGCTGGTGCTGCCGGAAAATCCCGGCAGGAACGACGGCGAGTACGACAGCTGGGCGGCAACGGCGACGTCGTTGCTGAGCTGGCGGAAGTCGCCGCGCACCGGGAGAGAGAAGCCGAGCGCGTCGAGACCGGTGATGCCGGCGGCATAGCCGATCGGGTATGGCGGGACGGTATTGGCATCGGTGCGGGTGGCGAAGTCGTCGCCGAAATCCTCGAGGCTGCTGCTCGCCTGGACCGTGTAGGTCAGGCCCTCCACGATCGTGCCGTAGACGCTGGTCGCCGGTGCCTTCCAGGTCGAGGGAATGAGGCCGTTGTAGAGCTCGGGCCGCTTCACGCTGTAGAACTGGGTCGGTTCGTGATGCTCGTTGATGTAGCCGATCGGCACGAGGTCGATGCCGGGCGCGCGCCAGTTGAACGCATCCACGATCTTGAAGTCGACCCACACCTGCTCGATCTCGGCGGTGCCGTGCAGCTTGTCGTCGCCGTCGAAGCCGGTGCCGGCATGCTCGAACTCGATCTCGGCGTTGAAGATGATGTTGTCGGTGATCTGATAGGTCGGCAGCAGCACCAGGCGGTGCGCATCGAACCCGTTCTGCCATTGACCGAAGGCGTCCGGGTTCTGCTGAAAGCCGAACGCCATCTCGCCATAGGCCCCGATGCTCAGCCCGGTGACCGGCGATGGGGCAATGCCGAGAAGGCCTTTGTTCAGGGTCGCCGTCCCAGGTCCGTTCCAGGACGGAGCGGGCGCGGCGCCTGCCGACCAGTTCGGGCTGCCGGCGCCGGGAGGATTGGCGGGCTTGCCGTCGGTTGAAGCGGCGCCCGGATCGGCGGGCTGGGACGACTTCACCCAGTCCGGCGCGCCCGCCGGCACCGGCTTGGCGGGCTTGCCGCCGGGCGGGTTCGCGGCGGGTGCGGTCGCCGCGGGCGCGTTCGAGGTGGGTGCATTCGTGGCGGCGGGCTGGGAGGACGTGACCCAATCCGGTGCGCTGGCCGCCGCCCGCACCGGCTTGGCCCCGGGCGGATTGACGGCGGAAGCGGGCGCCGCAGGATTGCCCGGGGACGCACCGCTCGCAGCGGCGACATCGTTCTTCTTCTTGAGCTCGGCTTCGAGCGAACGGATGCGCTGCTCCATGCGCTCGAGCTTCTTTCCGATCTCCTCGCTCGATGATGCGGCGGGCTCGGGCATGGACGCCTTCGCGATATCCTGCGCCGACGTATCGCCCGCACTCATAATCGAGGCGGTGGCAAGCAAGGCGGCAAACGACTGCCGCAGCCGCAGATCTCCGGATTCCCCCATACGCCTATCCCCACAATAGGTGCGGTGGCCGGGCCGAAGAATTGCGACCTGCCGTCACCGCATCGAATATGCCAAGGGATAGAACAGAATGCTGCAAACTTGAATATAGGGGCAGATAGAATCTATCTAAACATCGGATATACAATCGAATTCGACGTGTTTATTGATTAGATCGATTCCAATCTGTAGATTAGACAAATTATAATTTGGAACGATCCTAATGTATTCTTTGGAACGATCCTAAAGAAGAATTGGGAGACGCCGTCGGTTTGTGCCCTTGGTCGAAAATGTGCGCAGCGCCCAACCCCGACCGGTCATGCGGGACAAGAGACGCGACCCAAACTTGGTCAGACTGACGCAATCGGCTGCGGTCCCGGTAAGTCCTCCAATTGGACCCACCGCATGAATTCCACCAGCATCGGGTCGACCTGGATGTCGGATGACCGCAGTGGTCGCGCGAACGACAATCCCGACATGCTCCGCACCCGGGATATGGCCACATAGACCTGGCCGGGCGCGAAGGCGCCGGAACCGAGATCGATGCGGACATCGTCGAGGGTCAGGCCTTGGGCCTTGTGGATCGTCACCGCCCAGGCATGAATGAGCGGAATCTGCCGGTAGGCCGCGACGACCTCGGTCTCGATCCGCTTGGTGGTCTCGTTCCACTGCTGGCGCACTTTTTCCCAGGCGACCGGGGACACCAGGTGCTCCTCGCGCCCGCGGTCGAACACCACGCTCGCGCCGTCCTCGGACAGGCCCGTCACCGTCCCCAGCGAGCCGTTGACCCACCGGCCGCCGCTGTCGTTCTTGACCGCCATGACCCGCGCGCCCACCGCAAGCTCGATGTATTCGGGGACCGGCAGGCTCGACGCGGCGAGGGTGAACTCGCGGTCGATCTTGGCCTGGAAGCCGGCGCGCTCGCCGCCCAGGGCTTTCAGCCCGCGCTTGTTGTAGCCGTCGGCGGCAGCGCGCGTCGCCGTGAGCAGCAGCGGCGCGACGCCGTCGCGGTGCGGGCCGACGCAGCGCTCGTTGAGCCGTTCCAGCGCTTCTCCGACCGCGTTGCCCGAACGTATCTGGCCGAGGATTTCGATGAATTCCTGCTCGTCCTGGCGCCATACCCGGTCGAGCGCCACGGTCTTTACCGGCAGGTCGGCGAGCGCATGGGCGTTGAATGCGAACGGGCCGCGATATCCCAGCGCCTCCAACACCGGCCAGTCGTTCTGCTGGATGACCGGGGGAAGCTGCAGGAAATCGCCGACCATGACGATCTGGACGCCGCCGAACCGGCGCTGGTCGGCGCGCACCTTGCGCAGCCGCGCATCCATGGCGTCGATGAGATCGGCCCGGACCATGGAGATCTCATCGATGATGAGACGTTTCATCCGGCGATAGACGCTGCCGAACTTGCCGCCGTCGGAGAGGTTGGCGGCATCGAGCACCGTCGGCTCGAACCGAAAGAAGGAGTGAATGGTCTGCGCCTGGGCGTTCAGGGCAGCGATACCGGTCGGCGCGACGGTCGCCTGCAACTCGCCGCCTGGCCTCGCCCTGAGGTATTGGACGAGCCGCGTCTTGCCGGTCCCAGCCCGCCCGATGACGAGTACGGCGGGCGCACCGGCGTCGACCGCCGCAAGCGCCTCGGTCACGCCCGGCGAGGCCTCGTACTCCTCATCCCGCTTGAATTGCGCAGCGGCGCGCGACGCCATCGCCGCGATGCCGCGGCTGAACTTGCCGAACTGCTTCGTTTTCGCCGGTGGAGCCGGAGCGTTCTGGGGATGTGGTGGCTTCATGATGCCCGGTGGCGGATGCGAGTCGTGGTCATCGTAACACGCGCGGAAGCGCGCGCGTGGCTGGCCGGGAATGCAGGGTGCAACAGCGACGCGTAACCGTCAGCAGATGTGGCCGGCGGAATACGCTGCGCGATTCCGCCCTAACCCATCGTGATGCGTTTGCGGCGCTGCGCGCGTCCCCAGCCATCGTGCAGAGATCTCCGGAATACGCGGCGCGAGATCCTCCGAGATCATGCCGGGACCGGCGGCGGTGGCGGCCTCGCCATGAATCCATACGGCGGCGCAGGCGGCTTCGAACGGCGGCATGCCCTGGGCGAGCAAACCGGCGGCAAGGCCCGCCAATACGTCGCCGGTGCCTGCGGTGGCGAGCCAGGGCGGCGCATTGGCATTGATGGCGGCGCGGCCGTCCGGCGCGGCAATCACGGTGTCGGCGCCCTTGAACACCACGACAGCGCCGGACCGTCGCGCGGCCGCGCGCGCCAAGTCGGTTTTGGCGCTGCCGCTCGGGGCGAGCGCGCCATCGAACAACCGGTGGAACTCGCCGGAATGCGGGGTCAGGACCGCTTTGCCGTTGGCCGCCAGTGCGGCGAAAAATTCGTCTTTGCCCCCCTGGGCAAAGCTCGTGAGGCCGTCGGCATCGATGACGACGGCCCGCTCGCCGCGCAGCGAAGCCATGACCATTTCGCGAGTGGCGGCGCCGACCCCTGCTCCCGGTCCGATCGCTACCGCATTGAGGCGCTTGTCGGACAGCAGCATCTCAAGTTCCGCCGCGCCATCGGCAGGCCGCACCATGACCGCCAGATTGGCCGCCGCATTGACGGCGAGGGCCGCGCGCGGCGAGGCGATGGTGACGAGCCCGGCGCCGGCGCGCAATGCCGCCATCGCCGTCAGCCGCGCGGCGCCGGTGTGTGAGGCGTCTCCGGATACCACCACGGCGTGCCCGCGGCTGTATTTGTGCCCTTCGAGCTCCGGCACCGGAAACCTGTTGCGCCACAGTGGCGGGGCATTCTCAAACGTCGCCGGCTTGATCGCGGCCAGGGTCTCGGCCTTGATCCCGATGTCCGCAACACCGGCCGGACCGCAATAAATGCGTCCCGGCAGAAGGAGATGGCCGGGTTTCCTGCGAAAGAAGGTCACGCTCTCTGTGGCCCTGACCGCGGCGCCCATCACTGCCCCGGTGGTGCCGTTGATGCCACTGGCGAGATCGATGGCAACGATGGGGCATCCGGCCGCGTTCATGGCCTCGACCGCTGCGAGCGCGTCCCCGGTCACGGGCCGATCGAGCCCCGCGCCGAACAGGGCGTCGATGATGACGGCGGCACCGGAAAGATCGGGCGCCGACGCCACCGCCCCTTCCCACCGGCCGGCCGCCCAGGCCGCATCGCCCTTGAGCCTGTCCCGCGTCCCGATCAGGCAGACACGCACGCGAAAGCCGGACGCCGCCAGGTGACGCGCGGCGACGAATCCGTCGCCGCCATTGTTGCCGGGTCCCGCTACGACGGCGACCTTGCTGCCGGGCGGATGCCGCCTGGCGACGGCCTTGGCGACGGCGACGCCCGCGTTCTCCATGAGGTCGGCGCCGGCAAGGCCGGAGGCGATGGTCCGCCGGTCCGCCTCCGCCATCTCGTCATTAGTGAGGAGCTCGATCATCGCGGCAGGGTACCGCCTTGCGGTCGTGCCGGGCAATGTGCGGCACCGCCCGAGCACGGATGGCTCCCGGTTCTTTTCCCAACTTTGGGAAGCAAATGCGGGGGCAGACCACTGCCTGCGGAAGCAGCGCCTAATTCATGTTCACTCGGCCGCGCGGCCCCTTGCTCGTTCATTTATTGTGTGCCAATTGGGCATTCTGGCGCATTTTTAATCATCCCTATCCGAGGCAATCGGGGATGTTCTCGGCAATGGGGTATTAGATGGCTGGCAGCACTGGATTTTTCCCACCTCTGCGGAGTTTGGCATGGACCCTGCTAACCACGGGCGCGCCCCCGGGATTGCTCGCGTTGCGCGGGCGAAGGACGAATCGCAATGAAAAAAATTGAGGCCATCATCAAGCCTTTCAAGCTCGACGAAGTGAAGGAGGCTCTCCAGGAAGTTGGACTTCAGGGCATTACGGTCACGGAAGCGAAGGGGTTCGGGCGCCAGAAGGGCCATACCGAACTGTATCGCGGCGCCGAATATGTCGTGGATTTCCTGCCCAAAGTGAAGATCGAGATTGTCCTGAGCGATGAGATGGTTGACAAGGCCGTCGATGCGATCCGCCGCGCCGCCCAGACGGGGCGGATCGGCGACGGAAAGATCTTCGTTTCCAAGATCGAGGAAGCGATCCGGATCCGAACCGGGGAGTCCGGCCTGGATGCAATCTGAATCCAGAGCCTGCTAGAACCGAGAGCCTGCCTGTAGAGCCGGCCAAACGTTGTGTTGTAACGAGGAACCCCATCAATGACGACGGCCAAAGACGTCCTGAAGCTGATCAAGGACAATGACGTTAAGTACGCGGACTTCCGGTTCACCGATCCGCGCGGCAAGTGGCAGCACGTGACCTTCGACATCACCATGATCGAGGAGGAGACGTTCTCGGAAGGCCAGATGTTCGACGGCTCCTCGATCGCCGGCTGGAAGGCGATCAACGAGTCCGACATGTGCCTGATGCCCGACCCGAGCTCGGCCTGCATCGATCCGTTCTTCGCCGAGACCACCCTGGTGCTGGTGTGCGACGTGCTCGAGCCCACCACCGGGGAGCCCTACAACCGCGATCCCCGCGGCATCGCCCGCAAGGCCGAGGGCATGGTCAAGTCGATGGGGGTCGGCGACACCATCTCGTTCGGCCCCGAGGCCGAGTTCTTCGTGTTCGACGACGTGCGCTACTCGGCCGAGCCCTACAACACCGGCTTCAAGCTCGACCAGCTCGAGCTGCCGATCAACTCGTGGACCGAATACGAGGGCGGCAATCTCGGCCACCGCATCCGCACCAAGATGGGCTACTTCCCGGTGCCGCCCCAGGACTCGGTGCAGGACATGCGCTCCGAGATGCTCGCCGCCATGGCCAAGATGGGCGTCAAGGTCGAGAAGCACCACCACGAGGTCGCCTCCGCCCAGCACGAGCTCGGCATGAAGTTCGCCCCGATGGTGACCATGGCCGACCAGCTGCAGATCTACAAATACTGCATCCACCAGGTCGCCAACATCTACGGCAAGACCGCCTGCTTCATGCCCAAGCCGATCTACGGCGACAACGGCTCCGGCATGCATTGCCACCAGTCGATCTGGAAGGACGGCAAGCCGGTGTTCGCCGGCAACAAATATGCCGACCTGTCCGAGACCTGCCTGTCCTACATCGCCGGCGTCATCAAGCACGCCAAGGCGATCAACGCCTTCACCAACCCGACCACCAACTCCTACAAGCGCCTGGTGCCGGGCTTCGAGGCCCCGGTGCTGCTCGCCTACTCCGCCCGCAACCGCTCGGCGTCCTGCCGCATCCCCTGGACCAACAACCCCAAGGCCAAGCGCGTCGAGGTGCGCTTCCCCGATCCGCTCGCCAATCCCTATCTCGGCTTCGCCGCGATGCTGATGGCGGGCCTCGACGGCATCAAGAACAAGCTCGACCCCGGTCCTGCCGTCGACAAGGACCTCTACGACCTGCCGCCCGCCGAATTGAAGCAGATCCCCACCGTGTGCGGCTCGCTGCGCCAGGCGCTCGAATGTCTCGATGCCGACCGCGCCTTCCTCAAGGCCGGCGGCGTGTTCGACGACGACTTCATCAACTCCTACATCGACCTCAAGATGACCGAGGTCATCCGCTTCGAGCACACCCCCCACCCCGTCGAATACGAAATGTATTACTCGGGCTGAGGCAGAGTTCCTCCCGGGATCGAGCAGCCGGTCCTACCTGCGGGCACCTTCGTGGTGCCCGCTTTTTTATCGGCGGTGCGCATGTGCCAGCCGCGCGCGCTCCCTCTCCCGCTTGCGGGGGAGGGTTGAGGTGGTGGGCAGCTGACTCGCCTTGCGTGCCGCCCGCACCCCCTCCCCGACCCTCCCCCGCAAGCGGGAGAGGGGGAAGGAAGATGCCGCCTCAGACTTTGGCAATCACCGCCACCGGCCCGCCGCCCGGTGGGCCCTGGTGCTCGGCGCCGCCGGAGACGAACACCGCCGGGCACCCGGTCAACCCGGCGACCACACCGCCGACGGCGGCGCGGGCGTGACGGGTCGCGGAGATGTCGGTGTCGTCGAGCATGGTGTGACGCCATCCCCTTATCATGCCGTCCGGGGAGGGATCGGCCTTCGCCAGCACGTTGACGATGCGGGAGGCCTCGACGGCCGCTCCGTCGGCCGCAGAGATCCCGGCACTGCGCAGCGCGGCGATCACTGCGGAGGCGTCGATCGCGTCCTGCATCACCGCATGGGCGATGACGCAATCCCCGGCCGCCGCCTCGGCATTGCCGAGCACGATGACGATGTTGTTCTTCAATTCGATCCCCGCCGAGGCCGACGCGACGCCGGAGGCGAGCGACCAGTCCGACAGAACGCTGTCATCGGACACCGGCGCCGCGATCTCGCCCATGGCGACGCCGACGCCCAGCGCCGAGGCGCCGCGCGAATAGGCCATCGACTTGTAGGCGATCTCCGTGACGGGGCTGTGCCCGGCGCGTACCGACGCCTGGACGCGTTCCGCAGTGAGCAGCGGGCATTTCACCTGGACCCAGTGCACGTCCTCGACGCGCGCGATGCCGGCGTCCTTCATGGCGTGACGGACGGCCTCGGCGGTTGCTTCGATCTGCGGGGCGCGGCCGATCTCGTGGGGCATGAAGTCCCGTGTCGCCGCGACCCCGATGGCGAGCCGCTTGCCGTTGCCGCCGTCAGCCGACGCCGCCGGCACCCGCGCGAAGATCGTGGCATGCGGGCTCAACACGCCTTCGGTGCCGCCCGAGACCACCATGGCGATCCGCCGCTCCACCTCGGCATTGCTGAGGTCGAGATAGGGGGCGAGCGTCGCGGCCATGGTGGCGCAGGTGTATTCGCGGGTGAAATCGTTGACGCCGCCATTGCCTTCGGTCTTGACCAGGATCGCGATGATATCGGCGGGGTCGAGCGCACCGTCCTCGATCAGCGCAGTCAGCTTGGTAACATCGGCGGGGCCCGCCATGGCGACGCGAAAGATATCCGTACGATAAGGCATGGGTCACTCCAGCTCGACCTGCGTCCAGAACACGACGCGCTTTTCCACCCATTCGAGCAGGTAGAACATCGCAATCCCGATCAAGGCCGCGGCGCCGATCGCCTGAAAAACGGTCGGCGTTTCCAGATGGGCCGAGGATATCACGATGAGATAGCCGAGCCCGTGCTCCGCGCCCACGAACTCGCCGACGATAGCCCCGACGATCGCCAGCGATGACGATATCTTCAGCGCTGAAAAGAAATACGGCAGGCAGAACGGGATTCGCAGCTTGCGGAAAATCTGGGGCGGATCGGCTCGCATGGTTCGGAACAGATCCTGGAAGTCGGCTTCCGGCGCCTTGAGTCCCTTGACGGTGTTCACCAGCACGGGAAAGAACGAGATCAGGACGGCGGCGGCCACCTTCGACCACCAACCGGTTCCGAGCCACAGCACGAGAAGCGGCGCGATCGCAACGATCGGAGTGGTCTTCAGGGTGATCGCGAACGGGAACAGGCCCTGCTCGATCGTCCTGAACCGCACGAAGACGATCGCCGCGGCGAAGGCAAGCCCGCTCGCGATCACGAAGCCGCAGAATGCCTCCCCCGCGGTGTAGGCGCTCTCGGTCAGCAGAGACCGATCGAGGGTCTCGACGATGACGAGTGGCGCCGGCAGCAGGTATTCCGGGATCCCGAAGTCCCACCACGAGCCCCTGCCACAGCGCGAGGACGCCGATGATGAAGCACAGCGGGATCACCCAAGCGCGGCTCATGGCGAAGGCCTGGCGGCGGTTCGAACGAGGCCGAGCGTGCGGGCAAAATCCGGGTCGGCGGGATCGCGCGGATGCGCAAGCCGGACCGCGATCACATCGAGAAGCCGCGCCGGCCGCGGACCGAGCACGATGATGCGGTCCGACATCGCGACCGCTTCCGGAATCGAATGGGTCACCATGATGATGGCCTTGAGGCGCGTGCGACCGGAATGCCAGATCGAGAGCAGCTCCTCGTTCAAGGTCTCGCGGGTGAACTCGTCGAGTGCCCCGAACGGCTCATCGAGCAGGAGAATGTCGGGATCCGACATCAGCGTGCGCGCCAGCGCGGCGCGCTGCTGCATGCCGCCGGAAAGCTGGTGCGGATAGGCGTCGGCGAACTCGGCCAGGCCGACGACGCGCAACAGGTCCATGGCGAGAGCGCGCTCGACCCGGCCCACATTGCTGCCGCTGTGCAACGCGATCTCGACCGGCAATTGCACGTTCTCCAGCGTGGTCCGCCACGGCAGCAGCAGCGGCTTCTGGAACATCATGCCGACCTGCAACCCCGCGCCCTCCCCCGGCGGCCCGCCGGCCACTGTGAGTTCGCCGCCGGCCACCGGCACCAGCCCGGCGATCGCCCGCAGGATGCTCGACTTGCCGCAACCGCTCGGCCCCAACAGGGAGACGAATTCGCCGCTGGCGATGGCGAGCGACACTCCACCGACGGCTTCGACTTCGCCGTAGCGAAGTCGAAGCGTGTCGGCGCAAACCAGCATCGACTCCAGCATCGACTTGGCCTCCGTGCCGGCGGACGCGCGCAGCACGGCGCGCATGTTCATTGCGGCAGTTCGGCGTTGGTGAATGCCTTGCTCACGTCGACCTTGGTCTTCTGAAATTCGGCGGCGATCAGCTTTTTCTGCAGCTCTTCCCATTCCGCCGGCTTCGACGCGCCGATCGGCTCCTTGTCGGGCTTGATGAGCGCAACGCTCGCCTTCATCATCGCCAGCTCGTGGGGGTATTCGAGCTTGTTGCCGAACTTGACCGTGGTCCGCGCCGCGCTTTCGACGTCGGCGACCGCATCGGACCAGCCATGGATCGTGGCGGCCACGAATTTCCTCACCACGTCCGGCTTCTCCTTGAGCATGCGCTCGGTGGTAAAGAGCGTGTCGGCATACATGGCGACGCCGTAGTCGGCCGGCCGGATGACCGTGACGTCGAAGCCTTTTTCCTGCGCCGCAATCACCTCGTTGATGAGGTAGCCCGGCCACACGTCGACCTGGCCGGTGAGGAGCGGCGACAGGTCGAACTTCACCGGCATCTCGTGCAGCGTCTTCTTGTCGACGCCGGCGCTCGCGAGCACCGCGCGGTAGATCAATTCCTCGCTGCCGCCGATCTTGAGGCCGATGTTCTTGCCGGCGAATTGGGCGGCCTTGGTGATGCCGGACTTCTTGAGCGCGAACAGCACGAACGGATTTTCGCGATAGATCACGGCGATCGCGACCACCGGCACGCCCTTGCTGCGCGCGATCAGGATCTGGTCGGCGCCGGTGACGCCGAACTGCTCGCTGCCGCCGGCCACCATCTGGATCGCCGGAAAATCGGAGCCGCCCGGCTGGATCGAGACATCGAGCCCGGCCGCGTCGTAATAGCCCTTGTCCTTGGCCACGTAGAAGCCGGCGAACTGGGCCTGGTGCAGCCATTTCAGTCGCACGGTCACCGCTTCCGCCGCCGGCGCGAGGACCGTCCCCGACATCAAAAGACCTATGGCGAACAAGACTTTGCTGAGAGATCGCATGACGAGCACTCCTTGCCCTATGACGGCATCCCACGATGTGCTTTTCGGAGAGCGGCCGGATAGCGCAAAAAAAAGCGCGCGATGATGCCGAAATCAGAGCGATGCCGTCTCCTTCAGGAGCGCCCGCAGATTCTCGCAGAATGCGGCGGCGCTCGGCGGCAGCACCCGGCCCCGGCGCGTCGCCAGCATCAACTGGGCGCGGGAGAATTCCGGCTCGGCGAGCGGAACGGCCACGAGCTCGCCACTCGTCAGTTCGGCCGCCTGCCCGACGCGGAATTGGAAGCAGATCGCGTTGCTGCTGCGCACGTATCGCTTCATCACCTCCACCATGTTCGTCACCAGCACCGGCTGGAGCGCAAACGAACTCCCCGCCAGGGTGGACTCGATGAGCGAGCGTCCCGCCAGCATGTCGTCCGCGAGCACGATCGGAAACGCCTGGCAGTCGCGCAGGTGCAGCCGCGGACGGGTCGCGAGCGGATGATCGGCCCGCATCAGTGCGCAGAAGCTCTTGGGCACCGACGCGAGCACGACGACGTCGTGATGATCGGGCTGTTCGTGGGTCAGGATGAGGTCGACACGATCCTCCAGGAGATCGGCGATCATGGTGTGCGGATTGCCAACCGCCACGCTGAAGCGGACGCCGGGATGCGCGCGCTGGAATGCGACGACCGCGTTCGGCACGAGATCAATGGCGGCCGACTCTGCCGTGCCGATCGCGACGTGGCCGCGCATCAGGCCCTGCAGCGCCTGGATCTGATCGCCGGCACGTTCGAGATCGCTCAAGGTGCGGCGGACATGGGCCGCGAAGGTTTCGCCGGCGGCGGTCAGGCGGACGCCGCCCTGCAGCCTATCGAAGAGGATCGTGCCGATCTCCTCCTCGAGATCGAGGACGCGGCGGTTGAGGGCCGAGGAGGCGATCCGCAGCGCATCCGCGGCCCGGCGGATCGAGCCGTGGCGAACGACAGCATCGAAATAGAGATAGAGGCGCGGTGGACGAATGCGGCGCCCGCGCGTTCCCGCGCCGGCCTGCTTGGGCTTCGCACCCCTTGGAGCCGTCGGTTTCGACGGTTTGGACGGCATGTCCTTGGCCATTTGGCGTTGGTCCGGCAAGAATTGCGCCATCGGACGCCGATCCAACGGTGGTCCGCCGATTGGCGGCAAGGCCGCATGGGAGCCGTGCCCATACGCAAAAAGCGGGGGCGTTGAGCCCCCGCCTTTCGCAATGTTCCGCTAGAGGCCGATCAGCGTTTCGAGAACTGGAACGAACGCCGGGCCTTCGCCTTGCCGTACTTCTTGCGCTCGACCACGCGGGAGTCGCGGGTGAGGAAGCCGCCATGCTTGAGCACGCCGCGCAGCTCCGGCTCGAAATAGGTGAGCGCCTTGGACAGGCCGTGCCGCACCGCGCCGGCCTGGCCCGACAGTCCGCCGCCCGAGACCCGGCAGATGACGTCATACTGGCCGTTGCGATTGGCGACGCCGAGCGGCTGCTGGATCATCATCCGCAGCACCGGACGGGCGAAATAGACTTCGATCTCGCGGTCATTGACCACTATCTTGCCGGCGCCGCGCTTGAGCCAGACCCGGGCCACCGCGTCTTTGCGCTTGCCGGTCGCATAGGCGCGACCGTACTTGTCGATCTTCTGGACGTATTTCGGCGCCTCAGGCGCGGCCGGCTTGAGGGCCGACAATTGATCGAGCGACTGGATCGTCTCGCTCATGGTCAGGCGCTCCTTACGTTTTTGCGGTTCATCGCTGCGATATCCAGGGGTTCGGGGGTTTGCGCGGCATGGGGATGATTGGGCCCCTTGTAGACGCGGAGATTGCCGAATTGCTGGCGGCCCAGCGGGCCGCGCGGCAGCATGCGCTCGACGGCCTTCTCGACCACACGCTCGGGAAAACGCCCTTCGAGGATGAACTTGGCGGTGCGTTCCTTGATCCCGCCGATGAAGCCGGTGTGATGGTAGTACACCTTGTTCTGCAGCTTGCGGCCGGTGAGCACCACCTTCTCGGCATTGATGATGATGACGTTGTCGCCGTCATCGACATGAGGCGTGTAAGAGGCCTTGTGCTTGCCGCGTAGCCGCATGGCGACGATGGTCGCAAGCCGGCCCACCACGAGGCCGGTCCCGTCGATCATCACCCACTTCTTCTGGACTTCGGCGGGTTTGGCCGAATAGGTCTTCATGGGAAATCCTCTGGAAACACCGGGCCAACGCCCGGTCTGTTCGGAAGGCGCTGATGTAGCGGAGCGGACCGCACAGGTCAACGCCGAAATGCTATCTATTACTCAATCTTTTCATACGGTTATAAAAACGGTATTATGATGCCTTCAGCCAGGCCGCGGAGCGGGAATGGAATAAGTCGAGGTCACGTGGGCGACGAGATCGTCGCTGCCGGCCGACCACAGCCCCACCTCCCCGACCGCCAAGCGCTTGCCGAGCTTCATCAATTTGGCCTCGGCGACGAGATCGCCCTGGCCCGGCTTGCGCAGGAAATTGATGTTGAGACTGGTGGTGACGGCGAGCCCCACCGGGCCGATCGAGGCCAGCACCGCCACGTACATGGCGAAATCCGCAAGCGCCATCATGGTCGGACCAGAGATGGTGCCGCCCGGACGCAGGAAGTCGGCCCGCCAAGCCTGCCGCACCCGTGCGCCGCCGTGCCAGGCATCTTCGATGGCGACCCCGCTTTCTGCATTGAACACCTGGGGAAATTCGGCGCGGAGGAACTCCTCCAATTCGGCAACCGAAAGCACCGCGGTCCTTCCTTCTGCCTTTTTCATCGCGTCTCCGTTGCCGCACGACACGTCCGGCCCGGCAGGCCTCGCTCCAACCCGACTTGCGTCATTCCCGACTTGTGTCATTCCCACTTGCCGGTCGCGCAAATGCAACACATTTTCACGGTCTGTGGCGGCCGGCCACTTTGCCCTGGCATGGCGCAGAAAGCGCAGGCAACTTGCTTGCGAGCAAGGGAAGATTCGCTTTGAACGCACGCTCCGCCATGACGGTTTCGGCGCCTGAACAGGTTCTCCTGCACGAGAACCTCGACGGCATCGCCGTGCTGACCCTCAACCGTCCGGCGGCGCGTAACAGCCTCTCGGTGGAGTTGCTGGAAGCGATGATCGAGACGCTGGGCGTTATCGCCAACGATCCCGCGATCCGTGCCGTGGTCATTGGCGCCAACGGCCCCGCGTTTTGCGCCGGACACGATCTCAAGGAACTCACCGCGCGCCGCACCGATGCCGACGGCGGCCGGGCCTTTTTCACTTCCGTCTGGAAGCTCTGCAGCACCATGATGCAGGCGGTCGTCCGCCTCCCGCAGCCGGTGATCGCGTGCGTCCAGGGCGCTGCGAGCGCTGCGGGATGCCAGCTCGTTGCGACCTGCGATCTCGCCGTGGCCTCCACCGTGGCAACCTTCGCCACGCCCGGCGTGAACATCGGCCTGTTCTGCACCTCGCCGATGGTTGCCTTGTCGCGCAATGTCGCCCGCAAGCACGCGATGGAAATGCTGCTCACGGGAGAACCGGCCTCGGCTGAACAAGCGCTGCGGATCGGGCTCGTGAACCAGCTCGCCCCGCCCGGCGACGAACACAAAGAGGCACTGCGACTCGCCCGATTGATCGCCTCCAAGTCCGCGGCGGCGATCAAGATCGGCAAGGCGGCGTTCTATGCCCAGATCGAGATGGGCCTCGCGGAAGCCCAGGACCATGCGTCGCGGGTGATGGTCGAAAACATGCTCGACGCCGATGCCGAAGAGGGCATCGGGGCCTTCATCGCGAAGCGGAAGCCGAACTGGAAGAACGAATAATGCTGCCGCGAAACCCTCATTCGCCGGTTCTCCGGACTCACTGATCCCAACCACGCGTTCTCAGTTTGCGTCGACTTATCGATCCCACCACGAATTCCAAACAGGAGGTCCAATGTCTCTGCGCACCAAGTATTTTCATGCCGTGCTCGCGCTCCCCGTCATCGTCATGGCGGCATCGTGGCCCGCTCTCGCCGAGACCGACGCCGAGCGGCAGGCCTGCATGAATGACGCGCAGGTGCACTGCGCCGACCAGATCCCCGATCGCGACCAGGTCTATGCCTGCCTGATCCGCAAGGTGAGTACGCTGTCCGCGCCCTGCAAGAAAATCATCACCACCGCGATCCGAAGCAACCGGAGAAGCGCGCAGTGACGCGCGGTTCATGAATCACGACCGCTATGACGATGGTTACATTCGCGGCATCCTCAATACCGTGAAGACCATCGCCATGGTCGGTATTTCCGCCAATACCAGCCGTCCGAGCTATTTCGCCTTCAAATATCTGCTCGAGCGCGGCTATCGCATGATCCCCGTCAATCCCGGCCTCGCCGGAGGGGACCTGCTGGGGCAGCGGGTCCATGCGAGCCTCAACGATATCCCAGAGCCGGTCGACATGATCGACGTCTTTCGCGCCAGCCAATACGTACCGGCCATCGTCCAACAAGCGCTGCGGATGCAGCCGCGCCCGCGCGTGCTGTGGATGCAGCTCGGCATCCGCAACGACGAAGCGGCGGCGCTCGCCGAGGCGAACGGAATCAAGGTGGTGATGGACCGCTGCCCCAAGATCGAATACGGGCGCCTGTCTTCGGAAATCTCCTGGATGGGCGTGAATTCGCGGACACTGAGCTCGAAGCGGGCTCGCCTGTCCGGCCGCGGCGTGCAGCGCATGTCGCTCGACCGCGTGACCACGGCAGGTGGCGCGGACGATGCGGCGTCGCGGGCAGATCGCGGCGAAGAAGAAAACCACTGACACCACAAACATTCAGGCGCCATTCCGGGGCGCCGTGCAACGGCGAACCCGGAATGACGGTACTGAATTGAGTAAGCCGCGTTCGCTGACGCGGACAGCCGCCCTTGAGTGGACCATTGGCCTCCGATAAAAGCTGTGGCCCGACGCAGACGTCGGCGGAAAAGGATCAGCCATGACCGAACGCACGCCTGGCTTTGCAACCCTCGCCGTCCATGCGGGCGCGCAACCCGATCCCACCACCGGTGCGCGGGCGACGCCGATCTATCAGACCACGTCGTTCGTCTTCGAGGACGTCGATCACGCCGCATCGCTGTTCGGCCTGCAGGCGTTCGGCAACATCTACACCCGCATCGGCAACCCGACCAATGCGGTGCTGGAGGAGCGCGTGGCCGCGCTCGAAGGCGGCACCGCCGGGCTCGCGGTCGCGTCAGGCCACGCCGCCCAGGTGCTGGTGATGCACGCGATGCTCACGCCCGGCGACGAGTTCGTGGCATCGAAGAAGCTCTATGGCGGCTCGATCAACCAGTTCAACCACTCCTTCAAGAGTTTCGGCTGGAACGTGGTGTGGGCGGACCCCGACGACATCGCCAGCTTCGAGCGCGCGGTCACGCCGAAGACCAAGGCGATCTTCATCGAGTCCATCGCCAATCCCGGCGGCATCATCACCGACATCGAGGCGATCGCCGACATTGCGCACCGCAGCGGCGTTCCGCTCATCGTCGACAACACGCTGGCGACGCCCTATCTGTGCAGGCCGTTCGAATACGGCGCCGACATCGTCGTGCATTCGTTGACCAAATTCCTCGGCGGCCACGGCAATTCCATCGGCGGGCTGATCGTCGACGGCGGCAAGTTCAACTGGTCGCGCGACGACCGCTACCCCATGCTGAGCAAGCCACGGCCGGAATACCAGGGCATCGTGCTGCACGAGACGTTCGGCAACTTCGCCTTTGCGATCGCATGCCGCGTGCTTGGCCTGCGCGACATGGGTCCGGCGCTGTCGCCGTTCAACGCGTTCCTGATCCTGACCGGCATCGAGACGCTGCCGCTGCGAATGCAGAAGCATTGCGACAATGCCGCGGCGGTCGCAAAGTGGCTGTCGAGCCACCCCAAGGTCGCATGGGTCAGCTATGCCGGTCTCGCCGGCGACCGTTATCACGCGCTTGCCAAGAAATACGTGCCCAAAGGCGCCGGCGCCGTCCTCACCTTCGGTCTCAAAGGCGGCTACGACGCCGGCATCAAGCTGGTGTCGAACGTCAAGCTGTTCTCTCACCTCGCCAACATCGGCGACACCCGCTCGCTGATCATCCACCCGGCCTCGACCACTCACCGCCAGCTATCCGATCCGCAGAAGGTGCAGGCCGGCGCCGGTCCGGACGTGGTGCGGCTCTCGGTCGGCATCGAGGACAAGGACGACATCATCGCCGATCTAGAGCAGGCGCTCGCAGCGGGGTGAGCGGCGGGCGCCGCCAACGCCGCATCAACCGCACGACCTCATCCTGAGGGCGCGCACCGAAGTCAGGCTTGCCTGACTTCGGCAACCAATGGTGTCGAAATCGGCAACAGCCGATTTCGATGCGCGCGTCTCGAAGGATGGCCACAGGCCGCAGCGTGTGCGGCCATGCTTCGAGACGCCGTGCTGCGCACGGCTCCTCAGCATGAGGTTCTAAAGGTAACGCACTCTCACGCGCCGAATATGCCCTTGATGGTCGCCCAGATGCTGCGCTTGGGCGCTTCCGCGGGAGCTGCCGTGCCCGATGGCGCCGGAGCGCCCGGCGCGGCCTTGGGAGCGGCGGGTGCCGCCGAACTGCCTGCCGGCAGCTCGGATTTCTTCACGACTTCCGGCGTCATCTCCTTGAACAGGCTCATCTTGGCGAGCGTCGCCGGGCCGGCGAGCCCGTCTGCTTCGAGACCGTTCTTGGATTGGAAATCCCGCACCGCCTTCTGGGTGCCGGCGCCGAATTGACCGTCGGCCGCAATCCCCAGCGACTGCTGCAGCTTCTTCACGGTGTCGCCGGACGTGCCGGGCTTGAGCAGGATCAGCTCATAGAGGCTCATCTGCGCGAAGGTGTCGGGTCCGGCAATGCCGTCGACCTTCAGCCCGTGTTGCTGCTGATAGGCCTTCAGCGCCGTCTCGGTCCCCGGACCGAATTCGCCGTCGGCCGGCACGCCGAGCTTTGCCTGCAGGATCTTGACGGGTTCACCGGACAGACCGCGCTTTAAAATCGACATGATCGCCTCCTCGGTCGGGCGCACACACGCGCCCATGCTTGCACGAATGCCCGCGATCTCCTGCCGCGAGCGGTGGTCAGGGACCGATCTGCTGTTCCAGCGTCCCGTTCGGACTCATCTGGTCGACCGCCGCCGGCAGATGCTGAGAGAGCTGCCCGAGCAGTTGATCGACGGGAATACCGAACGACGTCGCGAGCTGGCGGACGCGCTCGTCGCCAAGCGCGGCGCGGAGCTGGTCGACCGACACCGGAAGGTTCGCGCCATTGCCGAGCCACGAGGTCACCTGCGGTCCGAGACCGGACTTCTGCAGCTGCTGCAGCAGTCCGCCGACGCTGCCGAGATCGGTGTTGGCGAGGACCTGCGCCAGTATAGCCGAAAGTCCGGAGGCTTGGCCGGGCTGTCCGGGCTGAGACATGCCCTTCAATACACTGTTGATAAGGTCACCGAATACGCTGGCCATAATTCCTCCTGCAAACACACCGATCAACGCAAGGGAGATATCGCTAGCCTATGACAGATCGGTTACGCCATAACACTTACGTTTATACGATGTCGCCGTTCGCGAACCCGACGGCGCGGACTCAATAGCCCGATGCCAGCCGGCCCGCCGGCGCGGACACAGGCATGATCGTCGCACGGCTTGCATGCAGCGTGGCAACCGTGAGGACGACCAGCGCCATCGCCTGGTGCAGCATCGCAAGACCGATCGGCGCCGAGGCGACGAGCGTCATGATCCCGATTGCGGCCTGCGCGCAGACGGCCATCGCGAGCAGCACCGCGCCGGTGCGCAGCCGCTGGCTTTCCACGGTGCGGGAGACATCGACGAGATGCAGCAGCGCCAGCACGACCAGCACATAGGCCACCATGCGATGGTCGAACTGCACCGTCAGCGGATTTTCGAAAAAGTTCCGCCACGCCGGCCGATCGAACAACAGGCTCGACGACTTTGGGACGAGGCTGCCGTCGATCAGCGGCCAGGTGTTGTAGATGAGCCCGGCATGCAAGCCGGCCACCAGCGCTCCGAGATAGATCTGCACGAGAACGATGACGAGCAGCGCCGTCGCACCGAGGCGGATGCGCCGGGGCGTGGCCGCCTGCACGCCCATTGCGACCCGATCAACGGTGCGGACCAGCGCCGCGTAGATGAGGCAGGCGAGCGTGAGATGGAATGCCAGCCGGTATTGCGACACCGCAACGCGCTCGGTCAGCCCTGAGGCCACCATCCACCAGCCCACCGCCCCCTGCACTGCTCCCAGCGCAAATATGCCCGCCAGCGCGACGGCAAGCCGGCGATCGATGAAGCCGCGCCACAGGAACCACAGGAACGGCAGCGCAAACGCCACGCCGATCAGGCGGCCGAGCAGCCGGTGGCTCCACTCCCACCAGAAGATGGTCTTGAACTCCTCGAGGCTCATGCCGCGATTGACGCGCTCGTATTGCGGGATGGTCTTGTATTTATCGAATTCCGCCTGCCAGTCGGCTTGCGACAGCGGCGGGATGACACCTGTGACCGGCTTCCATTCGACGATGGAAAGGCCGGACTGGGTCAGCCGGGTCGCTCCGCCCACCACCACCATGGCGAACACCAGGGCGGCGAGACACCCGATCCACACTCGAATGAAGCGAACGCGCGTGGCGCCCGCGGGATCAGGCATCTTCATGCTGTCAGCGCTCTTGTGCTGCCGATGCGCGACCCTATAGACCTCGGTGAGGCCCGCAGCAATACGCCCAATCAGCCACGAGGAGGCAGCCATACCACCGCGCATCCGCAAGCTGATCGGGACCTTCGCGCTGCTGGCGCTCGTCGCCGTGTGGTCGCTGCTCGCAATGGCGCTCGCGCAGATCGTGCTGGTGCGTTCGAACGGCCTGCTCGACTTCGCCTACTACGTCGTCGCCGGCCTCGGATGGGTTCCGATCGCGATGCTGCTGGTCTCCTGGATGTCGCGCGGGGATGGGCCGCGGCAATAAATCGTAGTGTTATGGCTCTTACGTTCATCCAGTTTGGGTGTCATAGCCCGCGAAAGCGGGCATCCAGTAACGCCTGTGCCATCAGCGAAACCAATGTTGTCTCCAAATCGCAGTCCCGTGGTTACGGGATCGCGCGGTCAAGCCGGGTGATGACAACAATCGGAAAGAGTCGACGACTACGAGGGCTGCACGCGCAAATTCTGGTCAGCGCGATAAGCCGAAACCACGCTGCGCGGCACCACGAACATGGCGAGCGTTCGCGCCACGCCGAGCCAGGCCTTGGCATGCGTGGGATCGAAATATTTCGCCTGGATGCGCAGCCGGTCGAGCAGCTGGCGGCGCCGGTTCTTCATGGATATGCCGGACATGGAAATGCTGTATTCGAGCAGGAATTCCGGCAGGTTCGCGAGGTCGAACCGCTTCGACAGCCGCCGCAGCAGCTCGTAGTCTTCCGCCGCCGGATAGCCGGTCGAGTAGAGCCCGCAGTCGCGCAGCGCCTGCGTGCGCATCATCCAGGTCGGGTGCATGATGCAGCTGTTGAGAAACAGCGCCTCGCGAATGTCCCGGGAATCGCAAGGAGGCCGGAAATGGTACACGACCTCGCGCGTGTTCTCGTCGAAGAAGCGCGCCCAGGCGCCGACCAGTGCAATGTCCGGACGCGCCCTGAGGAAGGCCGCCTGCTTGGCGAGGCGATCGGGATGGCTGATGTCGTCGGCATCCATCATCGCCACGAACTCATAGGGCTTGCCGAGCAGGCGCTTGAGCCCGAAATTCTTTGCCCCGGCGACGCCGAGGTTTTTTTCCGGCCGGATGATCTCGACGCCCTCGCCCACCGGGCCCAGGAATTCGGCGCCCAAAAATTCGGCCAGCGGCCTGCGGCTGCAATCGTCGACGATGAGCAGGTCGAACGGTTCGCGGTTGCGCGCGAGGCTGTCGAGCGCCCGGCGGATCGTCGGCTCCGCATTATAGGCGGTCATGAGGACGGCCAGTTCCCGCGGCAATCGAAGTCTCCGTGACGCGACCCGAACATCAGGTTCAAGTCAACCCGCTAACCTATTGAACCAGTGGAGCGACTTACTCAATCAGATGGGAGGCCATCCGCTGGGGTTTCGCGTCGCCAGCGGCGCAGCAGGCTCGCCGCCACACTGCTGTTGCACACCAACGATTAATTTTTATTTGCGAAGCTCGCGCGCGCCGCGCGTTAACCATTTGGAAATCGATTCAGATCCCCGCATGAACCTCGCCGTTCTGCCCAACCAGGATCGGCGCGCCGCCGATGGCACGCGCTCCACGCCCGTCCTCGCGCGCGTGCAGGTGTTCGACGACCTCGCCGCGGCCGAGCCCCTGTGGCGCCGGCTCGAGCAGGCCGGCGCGTTCGGCACCCCCTATCAGCGGTTCGAATGGATCTCCCACTGGTTTGGCCATGTCGGCCGCCCCGGCGGCGCCGTGCCGCTGATCATCGTCGGCTTCGATGGCAACAACACGCCGCAGTTCATTTTTCCGCTGATCACCGAGCGCCGTCGCGGCGCGCGCGTCGCGACGTTCTTCGGCGGCAGCCATTCCAACCTGAACATGCCGATCTGGACGGAGGCGGTCGCTGCCGATCTCACGGAAACGCGGCTGCACGCCATATTCGCCGAGATCGCCTCGGCGCGCGGTATCGATCTTTATGCCCTGGTCGGGCAACCCCTCGCCTGGCGAGGCGCCGAAAACCCGTTCGCCGCGCTCTCAGGACAACCCTCCGCCGACGACGTCTATTACGGCGACATCGAGCCGGAACAGCCGCCCGAGGACCCGCTGTTGCCGTCGAAGATGCGCAAGAAGGAGCGCCAGCTGATGAAGGTCGAGGGCTTTCGTTACGGCCCCGCCGAAACTCAAGCCGACATCGAGCGGATCCTGACGTTCTTCCGGGCCCAGAAAGCCGTGCGGTTTGCCGCCCAAGGCATTCACAACGTGTTCGAGGACAAGGGCGTGATGGAATTCATCACCGCGGCCTGCCTGGACGGCCTGGAACAAGGCCGCCCCGTCATCGAACTGCATGCATTGGAAGGCGGCGGGGACCTGCTCGCCATCATCGGCGGAGTGTGCGATCGGGATCGATTTTCGGTGATGTTCAATTCCATCACCACCGGCCACTATGCGCGAAAGAGTCCGGGTATCATCCTGATGTCCCACGTCATCGCCAATTGCGCCGCGCGCGGCCTGACGAGCATCGACCTCGGCGCCGGCCGGGCCGACTTCAAGGCTCATTTCTGTTCCATCCCGGAGTCCCGTTTCGACTCCTACATCGCATATTCGCTGCGCGGCCGCGCGCTGGCGACGGCCCTGCGCACATCGAGTGCGCTCAAACGATTTGCAAAAGCCAACCCGGCCCTCGATGAACGCGATTGCGGCCGTGCGACGCCGCGCGCCAACGTGATCGGGCGGTTGCCATAGGAGCTGATGATGGGGCACGGATTGGCTCGAGTTCTTGCCGCGGCGGCAACGCTGACGGCATTCGGACTCCTCGCAAGCGCCCGGGCGCAGGGAGTGCCGGATGATGCGGCGCTCGTCGCGCGCGGCACGTATCTCGCCCGTGCCGCCGACTGCGCGCCCTGCCATACTGGTGACGCCGCGAAGCCCTTCGCCGGCGGTCTCGCGCTCAAGACCCCGTTCGGAACCCTTTTCTCCGTCAACATCACCTCCGACCCTGATACCGGCATCGGCAAATGGACCTATGAGCAGTTCAAGAACGCGCTCCACCAAGGCATCCGTGCCGACGGGGCTTACCTCTATCCGGGCATGCCGTTCGACGCCTTCACAGAGATCGAGGAGAACGATCTTAAGGCGTTGTGGGCCTATGTGCGGCGCATTCCCCCGGTGAAAGCGCCAAATCCGGGGAACCAACTCTCGTTTCCCTTCGACGTGCGCCTGGGAATGCTGGCGTGGCGCGAGCTCTTCTTCGCCGCCGGCTATTTCAAGCCCGTGGCGAACAAGAGCGCCGAGTGGAACCGCGGCGCTTATCTGGTCGAGGCGCTCGCCCATTGCTCGGACTGCCACAGCCCGCGCAACATCATGGGGGCCATCAAGGGCAAGGCCCTGTTCACCGGGACCGAGGTCGACGGTTTCTATGCGCCCGACATCGCATCGGGCGCGCTTGCCAAGACCTGGACCAAGGACAATCTCGTGCAGTTCCTGAAAACCGGGTCTTCGCCGCAACGGGGCAGCGTGTTCGGGCCGATGGCGGATGTCATACATGACAGCCTGTCGTACCTGACCGACCCTGATCTCAGGGCGATCGTGACCTACCTGTTCGACAGCCCTCCCCCGCCTGACATGCCGGCGCCGCAGAAACTCTCCCCGCTGGCGGCGGGGGTCTACCGAAGCGCCGCAAAGCTTTACATCGACAATTGCGCAACCTGCCACCAGCCCCACGGCACGGGGATCGCAGGCGCAATCCCCCCGCTCCTCGGCAATCCCGCCGTGACGGCGCTGGAGCCTTACAACGTCATCGCCGTCGTGCTCGAAGGGCTGCCCAAGGGCGGACAGTACGGCGTTATGCCGTCTTTCGCAGGGCGCCTGTCCAACGATGAGATCGCCAACCTTGCGAACTATGTGCGCACGAGTTGGGGCAACCATGCGGCCCCCAACGCCAGCGCCCGGATGGTCGCGGCGTGGCGGGCCACCGTAGCGGTGCCCGACTTCGGCACTGAGGCAGCAGCGAGCTTCGACTGCCCGCGGGTGGGCGGCGCACCAGGCACTGTCGGACCGCGGCCCGCGACGGTCGCGACGCTCTCGGCGATGCTCCAGGGCGGCAATCGAAACGTGCGCGATCTGATCGCTGCCTATGAAGGCATGACGCCCGGGGCAAGCCCGGCGGAGGCGGTGAACGCCATGGTCTCCGCCTATTGCCCGGTGGTTGCCGCAAGCGGAGCACCGACCTACCAAAAATATGCAGAGATCCGCCGCTTCTCCCTGGAGGCAGCCGCGGCCGTATCGCCCCAGGCCGCAGCAGTGCCGTTTCCACCGGTGGACTTGATCTGGGCAACGCCGGCCGGCCGTTCATTCGTCGCGCGCCTGCCCGGTCCGTTCCCGGGAAAAATCACATGTCCGGCGAATGACGGGAAACTGGTGCCGGACGACCTCGTCCTCAAAGCTTCGGCCGCACTGGGAAAGCCGAAGCTCCCGGTCGGAGGTGTCGAAACGGTGGCGCTCACCAACAGGCTCGCGATACAAAATCCCAAGGCCGCTCCTGCCGACCTGGCCAACGCGCTGATCGCGGCCTATTGCCCGGCCGTCAACGCCGATACATCGGTCGATACCGCGCAGCGGTTCTCATGGGTGGAGGGCTTCGGCGAACAGGTCATCCAGACGCTGCAGATGCGAGCGATGGCCGCACCCGACCAACCGGTTCCGCAGCCCAAGGCCGGACCGCGACGAGGCGGCGGGGGAAAGCCGGCTACCGCGCAAGCGCCGCGCCGCCCCGAGCACCGCGCTCGCCGGGCCAAACCCCATCGCGGACATCAAGCACCCGCATCGCAAGACCGCGCGAGCGCAAACCTCAGGACGGACGTCATCGCGGTCGACCGCGACTATGAGATCGTGGCGCCCCCTCCCCGCTTCGGACTGGTCGCGCACATCGATCCCGATCGCGCATAAGCGCAGCAGGTTTGAGGGGGCAGAACTTGGTCAACGTCATCATCCACCAGTTCCAGCCCGGCGGCGCCGTGGTTGACGCCGCGGCGCTTGCGCAATTCCAGGAACGGTGGGCCACCTACCGCAAGCTGGTCGAAAGCGATTGCCTCGCCCACCGCGAAGTCGGCGGCATCCTGCAGGGGACGTTGAACGAGGTTTTCACGTCGCCGTTCCGCTTCCTCGACATCGCCTGCGGCGACGCCAGCATGATGAAGACCGCGCTGCGCGATACCGTCGTGCGCCACTATCACGGCATCGACCTGTCGCAAGCAGCCCTCGAGCTTGCCGCCGCCAATCTTGCCGGGCTGCCGTTCAAGGTCGATCTCGACCACCGCGATTTCGTCGAAGCCATGATGCGCCGGACCGAGCATGCCGATGCGGCCTGGTGCAGCCTGTCGATCCATCACCTCTCGACCGACGACAAGCTGCGCCTGATGAAATCGATCCGCGGCGCGATCGGTGCCGGCGGGATATTCATGCTCTACGAGCCGACGCGTCGGGCCGATGAGGATCGCCCCGCGTTTCTCGAGCGCTTCGAGCGAACGAACAAGTTGCTGTGGAACGTTTTGACGCCGCCCGAATGGGACCAGATATGGGACCACGTCGGCACCTGCGACTTTCCCGAGACCGCGGCGGTCTGGTGTGAGCTTGGTCGGGAGGCCGGCTTTCGCGAGGCGCGGCAGGTCTTCGTCGACGCGACGGACTTCTTCCGGCTGTTCCGCTACGAGGCGTGAGACGCGACGCCCTGCCGGTGCCCGGCGCGGACGCTTCTGCGGCCGGAGCCCGAGGGCAAGCGATGTGACAAACGGCGCGTTCCACCGCACCGTCGACACTTGACAAGCGGGATCATCGGGATGACCTTAACGGTGCCGGCTCAGATGCCGGCAATGGGTGCCTCGTCATGTGCCGTAGTGAGGTGGAGATGGAACCACCGACGCAGACTGCCGCAATGACCGCTGAGGATGAGGTTCGGGCCTCAGCGTAGCGGCTCCCCCGCGAACAACGCACCGGGAGCGGCCTCAGGGGCCGCAGCAGTGAGGCGAGGCCCCATCATGGCCCCTCCCGGCGTGTTCATGTTTGAAAATCTCGATTTAAGATGCGCGGCGTTCGGTGCCGCGCAGTGTGAGGTGCGTCCGCGGAACACGGGCTGTTCTGTCGATTTTTCCAAGGAGGTCGTCACATGGATTACTCTGACTATCTTCGGGAACAAGCGGCAGAGTACCGGCGGCTCGCCGAAGCGGCGGATGATCCCGCCGTCAGAGAAGACCTCTTCGAATCGGCAGCGATCTATGAAGAGGTGGCCAATGAATTGGATGATCGGCGGGTCAGCGGGTGACGGCGGAACTCCGAGCCCTTTGCGTGTCATGACCGCGCGCGCGAAGTGACGTGATTGACTCAGACCGGCCTTGGCGCTCCGAGTTTCAGTTCAGTGGAACCTTGCCCAACTTTTCAGCCGACCGCCCTATGGATTGTGACAGTTTCGGGTGAGATAGTTGCCAATTGCGCGCGCGCCGGATGACAATCTGGGCTTTTATGTGCGAGCGAACTTTAGACAAGAAGCTATATCTCGCACGCACTGCGCCGACGCCGTTTGACCGGACGCGCCAACTGAATTGACTCGCAAACAGTAGCGCAGGAGTGATCCATGACGAGAACTCCATCCGCGGTGATTGTGATCATTGCGGTGTTGTTCGCCGTCTTGGGCGGCATGGCCCTTGCCGAACAGGACAAGTACACCTTGCAAGTGCCGGGTGGGCTCGCGTTCTCTGAGTTCAGGGGATACGAAGGCTGGCAGACTGTTGCTATCAGTCAGAACGACAAGCTCCTTGCCGTGATCCTCGCCAATCCCGCGATGATCGACGCCTACCGCGCCGGCGTTCCCGGCAACGGCCAGCCCTTCCCGGACGGCGCCAAGATGGCAAAAATCCATTGGAACCCAAAAAAGAGCCAGTATTTCCCGGATACGACGGTGCCGGGCACCCAGCATGACGTGGACTTCATGGTGAAGGATAGCAACAGGTTCGCGGATAGCGGCGGGTGGGGATGGGCCGTGTTCAACTATGACGCCGCGTCCGATACGTTCAAGCCCGGCACCTTGGCCGATCAGCCATCGCAGGGGAACGACGCCAAGTGCGGGTTCGCATGCCACACGATAGTGAAGACAAGAGATTACGTTTTCACGGAATACGGGCACCGGTGAAACGGGGACCACTGTCGTCGGCTCGGGTCTGCAACCTACCCACAAAGGACTCCCACGGCCGGTCATCGCCCATCTCGGAAGCCACGTCCGACGGCCGCGGCAACCGCTTATTGGGGTTTGTTACCATCCTGCCGAACTACGGTTCCCACTCTCGTCTTAACAAGGAGGAAAGATGTCGAACCACTTTACCGGCCTAAGCCTTGGCCCGCCGCTCGGCGACCAAAGACTCGACCTTTGCGATCTCTACGCGTTCCAGTCGCCGACCGACCAGTCGAGAACCGTGATCATCCTCAATGCAAATCCAAATGCCGACGCGCTTCATCCTGACGCCATCTACCGGCTCAACATCGACAGCGACGGTGATTTGCTGACGGACCTCGCGCTGAGCTACGTGTTTTCGAAGCCGCAAAACGGCAAGCAGACGTTCAACGTGTTTCTGGCCAAGGGCGCGGAGGCGCGCTCTGTCGAAGCTGTTGGGAAGAAGATAGTCGCCGAGGCAGAAGTCTCATTTGGCCCCAAGCCCAACCTCGTCAAGGCGGGCGACTACACATTCTTCGCCGGCAGTCGCAGCGACGCTTTCTTTTTCGATTTTGACGGCATCAAGAATCTGTTTGACATCAGGGGCAAGCGAAATTTCACCGAGCCTCACCTAAGCAGCAAGTCGCCGTGGACCGGCGTGGACTCCAATACCGAGGCCAACGTCTTCTCGATGGTGGTCGAATTGCCGACCAGCGAAATGGCGCCGAAGCCCGAAGTACGCATCTGGGGACGATGCAGCGTGCGGGAGGACGGCAAGCTGATCCACGCCGATCGCGCGGGCCATCCGAGTGTCAGCAGCTTTTTCAACACCGACGACACGAAGCTTGAATACAATGCCAGCGAGCCGGTAAACGATCGCGCCCGTTGGCTCGATCAGTTCGTGCATCTGATGGGTCACACAGGGAATTACTCGCGCGAAGAGGCGGTTGCCGCGATCGACAACGAGCGAACACTGCCCGACGTGCTGAGCTTTGATCCGTCGAAGCCTGCCAAGTATCCCAACGGCCGCGTCTTCACTGACGACGTGATCGATTACCGCCTTGCGTTCCTCACCAAGGGCGAATGCCCTCCCAGCGGTTTGAAACCGCACACAGACATTCTCAGTGAGTTTCCGTACATCGGCACGCCGCACCAGAAGTGACCGTTGCCCGCTGGGAGCCTTTGACTATCCAAATGCCCGTACCTGAACAATGCGGGTGGCGCAGCCCAATTCCGCGGCAGGAATAGTGGAACACAATTTGTAGAAGGCCGGGACTGCCGCCTCCACGCGGCGCGCCATCGCACTGCCGAGGGAAATAGCGACGATTGACTTGGTAACGTTCCGCTGGGACAGCCGATCCGCCATGGCGACACCTCCGTTGGTCAACGCGCGTCGCTCTGCAGCGTGGTGCGCATGACCGACACTTCATAGGGATTCCAGGACGACACCACCCAATAGATCGTGCTGCGCCGGCCGGGTCCATTGCCAGCCGCCGCGCCGGTGTAGCGATTGAGCACATACGGAGCGTAAATTCCCCCGGCCGCGAATTTGCCATTCGTGTGCTTGTTCGGCCAGAAATCCCGCCGGTTGCCGCGGCCCTCTGGGGTCATGACCAGGCGGCAGGCGACGTCGTCGCCCTGCCCAAGAATTTCCGTCGGCGTCGACCACGGGCCCCGGTCAGCCCGCAGCAACACTTCGGCGGACGTGCCCAGCGAACTCTCTGGCCACGGGACTCAGCGCTGTCGCCTGATAGAGGTTGATGCGGAACATCGGTAGCTTCGGCAATCGCCGGTCTGTCTCGATGATATCCAGGCTCTCGGGCACCGAGTGACTGAGCAGCGGCGCCACCGCGAGATCGGCTTCGAGCGTCGCGCGCACCGGCTCCATGTTGCTGACTTCGCAAATGGCCCGCCAATTTCGGCGCGCCTTCTTCAGGGCGGCGATGGCCACCGGTCGGAACACGCACGTATCAGCGCCGAGAGACACGGGCAACGGGTCCTTGGCGTGAGCGTCGCCGTCGCGCGCGCCAGTCCAAACGAGCCGGTCACTGCGCAGCGTCTCGCCGCCCTTCCCGCAGCCGAGTTCCGTCGTCAGAGCGAGATCAATTTTGCCCGACTTCAATTTGTCGAGCAGCACGACCGTATCCTGGCAAATCAGCGTGACGCGGATGCTCGGAAATGCCGTACTGAAACGGCGCAGGATCGGCGGTGCGTAACTGCCGATGATATCATACGGCGCGCCGAACCGCACCTCGCCTTGCAATACGGACTGGCAGAGGGCGGCGAGCAATTTGTCATTGGCGGCCAAGAACTGCTTTGCCGTCGGAACGAGGCGCCGTCCCTCAGGCGTCAGCGCCACGCAACGGCCGGCGCGCACGAAGAGGCGGCCAACCGAAAGTTCTTCGAGCCGCCGGATTTGCTGACTGATGGCGCCCTGCGTGAGGTTGAGTTGCCGCGCAGCGAGGGTCACGCTGCCTGTCTCAACGACAGCCAGGAAGGCGCGGGCGACCGCCACGTCGACGTTCCGGATCATTGTAATTTCTTCCATTAGATACCGTGAAGTGATTGATTAGACTCTTTAGATATATTAATGCTACTGGAATTGGTAGCCATCAACTGCACCACGCAATTGCGGGAGATGGCCATGATTACAGGAGTGTGGGTCCCGCTCGTTACGCCGTTCAAGGACGGGGCCGTCGATCTTGCAAGCTATCGCCGCTTGATCGAGCATTACATCGGCCAGGGCGTTGCTGGTCTCTTTCCGCTCGGCACCACTGGCGAAGCGCCAACCCTCGACGACGGAGAGGCAGACGCGATCGTCGCTGAGACGGTAGAGGCGGTTGCGGGGCGGGTCCCCATCTTCGTCGGGATCGGCGGCAACGCCACAGCCAAAGTGATCAAGACGATCAAGCGTCTCGGCCGGCTCGAATTCTCGGGCATCGTTTCTGTCTGCCCATACTACAATCGACCGATGCAAGTCGGCATGCGCGAGCACTTCACGGCCATCGCAGAGGCGACCGACCGTGAAATCCTGATCTACAACGTTCCCTATCGGACGTCGGTCAACCTCACCAATGAAACGCTGCTGCGTCTGGCGGAATTGCCGAATATTGTCGGCGTCAAGGACAGTTCGGGCAGCATTGCGCAGTCGCTCGATCTGCTCGCCACTCGGCCAGCGGGCTTCTCGGTTCTGACAGGCGACGACGCACTGTTCTTTCCGCTGCTGTGCTGCGGCGCGGACGGCGGAGTATTGGCGTCAGCCCACGTTGCAACCGATCGGTTCGTCAACATCGCGCAGCGTGTCGCGACCAATGACCACTCGGGTGCCCGCGCGATTTGGGAGCCTTTGCAGCGGTTCGTTCCAAAACTGTTCCAGGAGGCCAATCCAATGCCGATCAAACACTGTCTCTGGCGCCAGGGATTGATCGCGTCTCCGGAATGCCGCTTGCCGCTGACATCGGTATCCGGTGAGCTGGGCGGGGTCCTTGACCGCCTGCTCGGGGACTTTGCGTAGTCCGGTTATTGCCCATAACGACGGTTTCAGAATTCGGCCCACGTCCGCTGCTGGCCCCTTCTGCAACATCCCAAGACACGTAAAGGATGACCGCTTTCGGACGAGATGCCGACGCTCCCACCAGCCCTGACTTTATGAGTTCGCTGCCGGGTCAGGCCGCCACGAGATCATGCGGCTGTCCGGTCGCCGCTGCGCCCGGCGTCATCACCGCGACGTCGGTGAAGCCCGCCGCGGTCAGCATGCGGCACGCCGATTCAGCTTGCCCCTGCATGTCCGCCGAGGCAATCAGCACGCCGCGCGGCGCGACGGCGGCGAGGCGAAGCATGGCGCCGCCGACTGCGCCGGCATCGATGACGACGTGATCATAGGCCTTGGCGAGCGCCTCGATCATAGTCACGAAGCGCCGGGAATTGAGGATCGCATCGATCCCGAGATCGGACCGGCCGAACCCGACGAGATGGAGCCGCGACTGCTTGTCCCTGCGGATGACCTGGCCGAATGACGCGGCGCCGCGAACGATGTCGGAGAGGCCCGTCGCGTTCGGATCGAGCCCCGTCGATTCCAGCGCGGCCGCATCGGGAACGAGGCCGACCAAAACCACCTTGGCGCTACCCGCGAGCGCGCGCGCCAGCGTCAGCGCCGGCGCTGTCGAGGGCGCGGCGGCTGTTGCGGAAAACACCGCCACACCGCGCCCGAGCGCCGCATTGGTCCGCAGCCGCCGGGCAACCTCGTCGACGCTCCCCAGCGGCACCCCCGGCGGCGGTTGCGTGGGCGGCGCGGCGTCGAATGCGGAGGGGTCGGCGTCGTTCCGGATCGCCATCGCGGCCCTGGCCCGCGCCGCAAGATCGACCGACGGCTCGAACCTCTCACCGCCGGCCGAGGCTGGCTCGCCGCTGCTTGCGCGCAGCAGCTCGCCGGTCGTCACCAAGCCTGCACTCAGGATCAGCGTAATCAGGGTCGCCACCGCGACGATCGGCAGTTTCTTCGGAAAATACGGCGTGTTGGACGCGATCGCGGATGAAATGATCTTGGCGTCGGGCGGCGCGCTGCCGATGGTTTCGCGCGCCGTCGTCTCGCGGTATTTGGCGAGATAGGATTCCAGGAGATCGCGCTGCGCCTTGGCCTCGCGTTCGAGGGCGCGCAGCTGGACGTCCTGCTCGTTGGTCGAGGCGGCCTGCCGCTTGACCATGTCGAGATTGGCGCTGGAGGCGTCGACCCGGGCGCCGGCGATGCGCGCCTCGTTCTCGAGCGTGCGCACCAGCTTCTCCGCTTCGGCCCTGATCTGCTTGTCGAGATCGCCGATCTGCGCCTTGAGCTCCTTGATGCGGGGATGCCCGTCGAGAAGCTGGGTGGATTGCTCCGCGAGCTGAGCGCGCAGCGTTCCGCGCTGCTCGGACAGGCGGCGGATGAGCTCGGAATTGACGAGATCGGAGAGCTCGAGCGATTCGCCCTTGCGCAGCATGTCGCGGATGATCTTCGCCCTGGTCTCGGAATCCGCCTTCTGGCCCCGCGCGCTGACGACCTGCGAATTGAGCTCGCCGAGCTGCTGGTTGCTGAGCGTCGTGTTGTTGGTGCCGACGAGCAGGTTGGTGTGGGAGCGGAACTCCTCGACCTTGGCCTCGGCATCGGCGACCTTGTGGCGGAGTCTTTCGATCTCGCCGGACAGCCACTGGCCGGCGCCGCGGGTCTGTTCCTGCCTCACGCTCTGCTCCATGCGCAGGTAGGCGTCGGCGATGGCATTGGTGATCCGCGCCGCCAGCATCGGGTCATAGGATTGAAACTCGATCACGATGACCCGGGACTTGTCGACGGGATAGGCGGTCAGCCGGTCGTACCAGGATTCCAGCACCCGCTCCTCCGGCGTCATCGCCATGAAGTCGCGGGAAATCCCGAGCAGCGACAGGATGTGGCGAAACGTGGAGGTGCCGCGCAGGACGGGGTCGAATTCCGGCAGATCGTTGAGCTTGAGCTGGCCGATGACCTCCAGCGCGAGCTGCCGCGACAGCACGATCTGGACCTGGCTGGTCAGGGTTTCCGGATCGGCCGCGGGGCGTTCTCCGTTCGCCGTCTTCTCCGCCTCCGGGCGCAGAAAGATGTTTTCGCGTCCGTCGTAGAGAATGCGCGCCTCGGACTTGTAGCGCGGCGTGATCATGTTGACCCCGATCGCCGACACCATGGCGACCAGCAATGTCGGCCATAGGATCCAGGCCTTGCGCTGCCACAGCGCGCGCCCCAGCGACCTCAGATCGAGGTCGCCGTCCTCCGTCGCCGCTACGGCCGCCATTCTCGCCATCGTCGCAACTCCACGCCCGACGTCACGGTGCGCCATGCGTCACCCCGGTGCGCTACGCGTCACCCGGTGCGCCAATGCGCCACCGCGGCCAATTTGCGCCGATTATGGTTGCCAGCCGGTTAACCCTGCCATCCGAAGGGCACCCAACCCGCCGGCGCGTTAACGCTGTATTGGACAATAGTCCCCTATTCTCGGCCATTCGGGCGCGATGGTGGTGCGGAATGTCCACATCCATGGCATCACGCGCGCCTCACGAGACATCAGCGGGATTTTTTGATGGACAGGCCGAATCGGCTGAAGATCGTCCACGTCGTTCGTTCCCCGATCGGCGGCATCTTCCGGCACATCGTCGATCTCGTCGACGCCCAGACCAAGGCGGGCCACGACGTCGGCATCGTCTGCGATTCCCTGACCGGCGGTCACTTCGAGGACGAGGTCATCGCCTCCATCGCTCCCCGGCTCACGCTCGGCGCAACCCGATTCCCGATGCGCCGCAGCGTTTCGCTGAGCGATTTCGTCGCGGTCCGGCGCGTGCTGGAGCATCTGCGCAAGATCACCCCCGACGTCCTGCACTGCCATGGCGCCAAGGGCGGCGCGTATGGCCGCCTGATTGCCGCATGGCTCGGTCGGCAGCGGCCGATCGTCAGCATCTATGCGCCTCATGGCGGCAGCCTCCACTTCGATGAAAACTCGCTCGAAGGCATGTTCTATTTTCGCGTCGAACGCATGCTGGAACGGGCCACCGATGCCCTCATCCATGTCAGTGCCTATGAAGCCGAGGTCTACCGCGAGAAGATCGGGATACCGCGCTGCCGGGTCGCCATCATCCGCAACGGATTGCGCGAAGACGAGTTCGTGCCGGTCACCCCTGGGAATGATGCCCGCGACCTCCTGTTTCTCGGCATGCTTCGCGAACTCAAGGGCGTCGACGTGTTCCTCGAAGCCATCGCGCGGCTGGAGGCAACCTACGGCCGCAAGCTGACCGCCCATGTGGTCGGGCAGGCCGAGGAGCCCGGCCGCTATGAATCCCTCGCCCGCAACCTCGGCATCGCCGACCGCATCGCCTTCAGCGACCCGATACCGGCGCGGGATGCGTTCGCGAGCGCCCGCATGATCGTCGTCCCGTCGCGGGCGGAATCGATGCCATACGTCGTCCTGGAGGCCATTGCCGCGGGCATGCCGATCATCGCCAGCGATGTCGGCGGCATCCCCGAAATCTTCGGACCGGCCGCGGGCGCGCTCGTCCCGCCGGGCGATCCGGCGGCGCTTGCCGGCGCCATCGACGCGGCCCTCGCCGATCCCCGGCGCACCGACGCCGACGCCATCGCCCGCAGGGCGTGGCTGCACCCGCGGTTCAATATTTCCACCATGCAGAACAAGGTCGAGGCGCTCTACCGGCAGATGCTGGAAAGCAAATACGCGGAAGCGGCTTAGCCAAACGGGCGGGAACCACTGTTTGGGCCGCACGACTGTTCGTCTCACGCCGTGCCGCATACAGAAACAGAGCGGCGCAGGCCACCTTGGGTTTACGGAGCGTTAAGGGTTTCGGCAGAAATGCGCGGTCGCGTCATGGCAATCAAATTCAGTGGCTTTAGATCTTTTCATCGGCCCGATGGGAATTTGAACTGATGAACTTCGTCGGCAGAAAGAAGGAAGCGGCGCAGGCCTCTGCCCCGCCGCGGGAACTCGGCGCACTCGCCCGCGCGATCGCCGCCGAGCCGGTCGCGAACGCAATCTCGCCGGTCGTCCTGATCGGCCTCGTGCGGCTCGCCGAATTCCTCGGCGTGGCCGCCATCGGGGCGGCGACCTATACCGCCTATGTCTATCCCTATGACGAATCGAGCCTGACCTATGCGGCGGCCATCCTGCTGATCTCCGCAGCCGCGGTGCTCGCCTTCCAGGCCTTCGAAATCTACTCGATCGCTGCGTTCCGCTCCCACATCCATCAGCTCACCCGGCTCGCAGTGGCGTGGACACTGGTGTTCCTGGTCGCCTTCGCGATCTCCTTTTTCGGCAAGTTCGACGGCGTATTTTCGAGGCTATGGGTGGCGAGCTGGTTCAGCGTGGGGCTGGTGAGCCTGCTGATCGGACGCCTGGCGCTGACCGCAATGGTGCGGCGGTGGGCGCGCGACGGCCGCCTGGTCCGCCGCGTCGTCATCGTCGGCGGCGGGCGGGAAGGCGAATCCCTGGTGCGTGCGCTGGAGAGCGAAGCGGATTCCGACGTGCGGATCTGCGGGGTGTTCGACGATCGCAGCGGCGACCGCTCGCCGCCGGTCGTCGCCGGCATTCCCAAGCTCGGCACCGTCGAGGATCTCGTCCAGTTCACCCGCCTCACCCGGGTCGATCTCGTGCTGGTGTCGCTGCCGCTGACGGCGGAAGAACGCGTGCTGCAGATGGTGCGCAAGCTGTGGGTGCTGCCGGTCGACGTCCGGCTCGCCGCCCACATGAACCGGCTGCGATTCCGCCCGCGCGCCTATTCCTACATCGGCAACGTTCCGGTGCTCGACATTTTCGACAAGCCGATCGCCGACTGGAACATGCTGATGAAGACGCTGTTCGACCGCGTGGCCGGACTGCTGATCCTCATCCTGCTCTCGCCGGTGATGCTCGCCACCGCGATCGCCGTCAAGCTGGACAGCCCCGGCCCGGTGTTCTTCCGCCAGCGCCGCCTCGGCTTCAACAACGAGGTGATCGAGATCCTCAAATTCCGCTCGCTCTATAACGAGCACGCCGATCCCAATGCGCGGCGCGTCGTGACCAAGGGCGACTCCCGGGTCACCCGCGTCGGGCGTTTCATCCGCAAGACTTCGCTCGACGAGCTGCCCCAGCTCTTCAACGTTCTGCGCGGCGAGCTTTCGCTGGTCGGTCCGCGCCCCCATGCGGTCGAGGCGCCGACCGAGAACCGGCTGTGGGAGGAAGTGGTCGACAGCTATTTCGCCCGCCATCGGGTGCGGCCCGGCCTGACCGGCTGGGCCCAGATCAACGGCTGGCGCGGCGAGCTCGACACCCCGGAGAAGCTGGAGCGCCGCGTCGAGTGCGACCTCTACTACATCGAGAACTGGTCGCTGCTGTTCGACCTCTACATCCTCGCGCGGACGCCGTTCGCTCTGTTGCGGTCCGAGAACGCCTATTGACCGCGCTCGCCCTCCGCCCCGCCCCCCTCCGGATCGCCCCGGGCCGGGCGATCACGCGGCTCCAGCGCGGCCTGATGTGGCTGGTCGGCGCGTCCGGCGGCATCGTCGTGATCGAGCCGGCGCCCTATGAGTTCGTCGTCGTCCTCGCCATGGTGGTGTTCATGGCGACCGGCATGCCGCTGCGCCCGGCGCACATCCCGCTGCTGCTCCTCCTCATCGCCTACAACATCGGCTATCTGATCGGGGTGGTGCCGGTGCTCACCGAGGAAGGCACCGTGATGTGGACCGCGGTGTCCTCCTTCATGTCGGTGACGACGCTGTTCTTCGCGCTCGCGCTCACCGAGGACACCGAGCGGCGGCTCGATCTGCTGCTCAAGGGTTACCTCGCGATCGCGGTCGCGGTCTCCATTTTCGGCATCGTCACGTATTTTCACCTGCTGCCCGGTTCCGACCAGTTCCTGCTCGCCAGCCGCTCGCGCGCGACCTTCAAGGACCCCAATGTGCTCGGCGCCTTCCTGGTGCTGCCCTGCCTCCTCGCCCTGCAGAGAACGATGACGGGGCGGCTGCGCGATTTCCTCATCGGCGCGGCGATGTCGGCGGTGCTGGCGGTCGAGCTGCTGCTGGCGTTCTCCCGCGGCGCCTGGGGCGCATTCGCCGCCGCCGCCGCCATGATGCTGGCGCTGAGCTTCATCACCAGCCCATCGGGACGCGAGCGCCGGCGCATCATCCTGTTCGCCGCCCTCGGTACCGTCGTCATCGGCGCCTTGCTCGTCGCCATCCTGTCCCTGCCCCAGGTCAACAGCCTGTTCGAGGAGCGCGCGAGCCTGGTCCAGAGCTACGACGCCGGGCGGTTCGGCCGGTTCGGCCGCCACATCCTCGGCGCCCAACTGTCGCTGGACTATCCCTTCGGCATCGGACCGCTCCAGTTCTCGAAATACTTCCCCGAGGACCCCCACAACTCGTTCCTCGATTCCTTCATGGCCGGCGGCTGGCTCAGCGGCGCGGCCTATCTCGCCCTCACTCTGGTGACGCTCGCGATCGGGCTGCGCTACGTGTTCGTGGCCACGCCGTGGCGCGCCTCCTACATCGCGCTCTACGCCACCTTCGTCGCCGAGGCCGGCGAAAGCTACATCATCGACGTCCAGCACTGGCGGCACTATTTCCTGGTCATGGGCGTGCTGTGGGGCCTCGTCATCGCCGCCGCCGCGCGCCGCAAGGTCCAGCCGGAAACGGCGGCAAGCCTGCCCGGGATGCGGCCTCAGCCGGCCTGACGGCGTTTGTTCGGGCCTCGTGCAGGGCACAAGGCCGGACAACTCGTGTGCTTACGGCATGAAGATCCCGGCGCCTTGAGCTCGCGCTCTCAAGCCGACATATTTGCAACACCGGTTCGAAAATGGATGGGTGTCGTTGCGACGACTCGACGGTTCCGTTACGATTCCCCACTGTGGGCGATGTGGGGGAGCAGATGGAGCGCCGTCGGATTTTGCGTGATACGCAAACTCTGGGGCTGGCCGTTCTCCTCGGCGGATCGCTGTACTCGCCCACCAACGCCCTGGCCGACGAAAGCGGGGTCAGCTTTTGGCTTCCCGGCCTGCTTGGAAGCTTTACCGCCGTTCCCCTGCAGCCAGGTTGGTCCGTCACGGCGATGGAGTATTACGACTCCGTACGCGCGGGTGGCGATGTTGCGCTTGCCAAAGAATACCAGATTGGCCATCTCACGACGACGCTCCGCGCCGATATCAATGGCAGCCTCATTTCGCGAGAGAATCTCGGGGTGTTGATCCCGAGCTACACGTTCGAACAGCGCTTCCTCGGGGCACAAGCCACCATCCAGGTGCTGACGATCTTCGGCAGAACGCGGACGACGGAGCAAGGCGCGATAACGGGCACGATCGGTCCGTTCGGTTTTTCGACGTTCAGTAGTCGGACCGATAGCGCAGTCGAGACGAGCGATCTGTACCCGACGCTCAACCTGCGCTGGAACGAGGGCGTGAACAACTTCATGACCTATGTGGCCGCGGATCTGCCCATCGGGCAATATGATGAGAATAGCCTGTCAAATCTCGGCATCGGGCATTATGCGATAGACGGCGGCATCGGCTATACCTACTTTGACCAGCAGGCCGGACTCGAATTCTCCGCGCTCGCCGGCCTCACCTATAACTACATTAATCCCTATACCAATTATCAAAACGGCCTCGACTTTCACGTCGACTGGGGCGCCTCGCTGTTTCTGACCAAGCAGTTGCTGATTGGAACGGTGGGGTATCTGTATGATCAGGTCACCGGCGACAGCGGGAGCGGCGACCACGTGGGTCCGTTCATGTCGCGGGTCGTCGGCGTCGGCCCGCAGATCGGCTATTTTTTTCCGCTCGGAAACTATCAGGCATATTTGAACCTCAAGGGATATGGCGAATTCGACGCCCGCGACCGGTCGCACGGGTACAATGCGTGGCTGGCGCTGAAGATTTCGCCGCCGACGGCCCCGGCGGGCGCAGCGCAGCGAATGGGCATGCCGACGAAGTGACGTCGTCGCAGCAATCGATGGACCGCCTCACGGTTTGCTGACACAGACCGGCGCATGCGCCGGTCTTCCTGACGTCAGAGCAGTTTGCATCGCGACTTTGCGCCGAGCTGCACTGCCAATGCGATTATCGCCTCGCGGTAACAAAGGGTTCATCGCAACGTGATAATGGCTGCAATTCGATCTGGGACAGTGGCCTCGGTGGCCGTCCGGAAGGGTTCCACTTCAATACACGATTGTACGCCTTAAGGACGGAGGAAACTTTGGCCGCTGATCACACAACCCATAAAGCGATTGGGATTAGAGGGCAGGTGCTCCGCCGCGGTGATGCGGGCTACGAAGAGGCACGCAGGAACACGGTTTGGCATGCCGGCACCCCCGACCGCTTTCCGGAAGTGATCGTTCGGGCGCAAGACGAGAACGACGTGGTCGCCGCCGTGCGACTTGCCCGAGACGAGGGTAGGAAAATTTCGGTGCGGTCTGGCGGACACTCCTGGTCCGGTTCGCACTTGCGCGACGGGGTCGTACTGATCGACCTGTCTCAGCTCAGAGACGTTTCCGTAAATGCCAAAGAGATGACTGCAACGGCCCAACCCGGCCTCCAGGGCGCGGAGGTTGATGCGGAGCTCGCCAAGCGTGACCTCTTCTTTCCGATCGGCCACTGCAAGGGCGTGTGCATCGGCGGCTACCTCCTTCAAGGTGGCTTCGCTTGGCGCGGCCGCGAGTTTGGCCCGTCATGTATGAGTGTCACCGGCATCGACGCGGTCACGGCCGACGGCGAAACGATTCACGCGGATGAGACGCACAACGCCGATCTGTTTTGGGCCGCGCGCGGCGCAGGCCCTGGATTTTTTGCGGTTGTGACGCGGTTTTATCTCAAACTCTATCCGCGCCATAAGGTCACTCTCAAAAACTTCTACATCTACCCACCTGATGTCTGGGAACAGATCTATCGGTGGTCGCGCTCGATCGAGCCCAAGCTCCCGGCCGAAGTCGAGATCAACACGATCATGAATCGCGATGAAGCCATCAGCAAGGATGGTCCGATCGTTTCCGTGCTGGCGACAGCCTACGCAGACAGCGAGCAACATGCGCGCGACGTGCTCTCCGTGTTCGAAACCTGCCCGGTGCGCGATCGCGCGCTGGTTGCGGAGGTCGGAGTCGCGACCACGCTCGGCGAGCTGTCGTCCTATGGTACGGCCGCTCACTACCCTGCAGACAAGCGCTTCATCGCTGACAACATGTGGACGCATGCCTCCTTCGATGAACTGGAGCCTGGCCTGCGGGCCATCCAGGCCGACTTTCCGCCCGCTCCCTCGCACCTGGTGTGGTTCCCGTGGACGCTCTCTCCCAAGCGCCCGCCGATGGCGTATTCGGTGGAGGACGAGCTCTACATTGCGTTCTATGGCGCCTGGAGCGATGCCTCCGACGATGAGAAATACAGGAAGATCGTGACCGAGCGGATGCGTGCCATGGAGCCTGTCGCCACGGGCATTCAGCTGGCCGACGAGAACCTCATCAACCGGCCACGACATTTTCTGACCGACGCAAACTTCCGCCGCCTCGACAAAATTCGGGCGGTGTATGACCCGGACAGCCTTTTCGTTTCTTGGCTGGGCCGGCCTGCGGTGGGCTAGTGCATCCTCATCCTTTCCCGGGAGCAAGACAGTGAGCGAACTCGCCTATCTCGAAACCCCGGCGGCCAAAAAACTCGAGCGGCCGCGACTCCCCCCGGAGGGTGAGCGAGACTACCTCGACGCCCATCCCTTCGATCTCGTCAAATTCCCGCTGCCCAAGGATATCCTGGTCGAGGAAGTCATGATCCCGATGCGCGATGGCATCAGGCTCGCCGCCAATATCTTCCGCCGCAAAGCGGGACCGCCGATGCCCGTCATCACCACGATGACGCCGTACGGGAAAGATCAATACGACTTGTGGAATCTTTTCCAGGACGCTCCCGTCGGTACGGTCCCGGGCGGAGGCGGGTTTTACCTCGGGCGGATCGAGATCTCGGATCGGTGTGCTTTCGAGGGGCCTGACCCCGGCTTCTGGGTGCCCAACGGTTACGCTGTGGCTTTGATCGATCAACCGGGCCGCGGCAGATCGGAGTCCAATCCCACCAAAACGCCCGGACCAGAAGCAAGGTGGTGGGACGTGATGGCTTGGCTCGAACAGCAGCCCTGGTGCACGGGGAAAGTCGCCATGAGCGGCGTCTCGGCGCTCTGCGCGACGCAATGGATAGCAGCCAAGGCCGAGGCGCCGCCTCAGCTGAAGGCCATCATTCCCTGGGAGGGAATCAACGAGACCGGCCCGGGAGGCGGTTACGGTGGTATTCCGGAGACGGCCTTTTCGAGATGGCTGGAAACGGACATGATGATTCCGTTTATCAATAAGACTGCGGCCGCTCCGGAGCCCTACATCCGCGATTGGAAGTTCGACATCGCCTCGATCACCGTGCCGGCTCTCGTCTGTGCGAGCTTCTCCGACCAGGAACTTCACACCTGGGATACTTTCGGCGCGTTCACCAAGCTGAAAAGCCGGCACAAATGGCTTTTCAATCACCGCCGTCAGAAGTGGGGCGCCTACTACGGAAAGGAAGAGACGGCGTTGCAGAAGCGGTTTCTCGACCGTTTTCTCACCGAGACGACGAGCGCGCCATGGACGGCGTACCGCCCGTGCGCCTCGAGATCAACACGAGCCGCTTCGGACACAAAGTCGTTCACGCAAAGAGTTGGCCGATCGAGGGCACGCAATACAAGTCTCTCTACCTCGATGCCTCCTCGCGCAGCCTGGGAAAAGCGGCACCAAAAGCCGGTGCGACCGAAACGATTGCGCCTTCACCCGTGGCCGAACCGGCCAACCGCGCCGTTTTCGATTTCAAGTTCGACAAGGACACCGACCTGGTCGGGCACATGGCGCTCAAACTCTTCATCGAGGCAGAAGGCACCGACGACATCGACCTCTTCGTCGGCGTCGAGAAACTCGATCGTGACGGTAACGAGCTCTATTTCTTCGGTGCGTCCGGTGGCAATGCGAACGGCCCGGTGGCCCGCGGGTGGTTGCGCGCGTCATGGCGGGAGCTCGATGCGGAGCGCTCGACCGAGTGGCGGCCGGTCTTGTCCATGACCGCGCACAAGCCGCTTTCGCGCCGGGAAATCGTCGAGACCAACATTGCCATCATGCCGTCCGGCACGGCGTTCAGGGCCGGAGAGACGCTGCGGCTCGTGATCCAATCCTGGTCCGTCCGTGGCCAGTGGGAGGGCGGCGAGACCCGCGAATGGGACAGCCTCAAGGCCGGGCGGTGTCGCATCCACACCGGCGACGCGCATGCGTCACGTCTGCTGATTCCCATTGTTGCTTTCGAGAGCGTGTGAATCGCCGCGCCCGCCGCGTCGGTCGCGATCGAGATCCGCCGACCTCACCATGCCCGCATGACCGCCGAAACGCCGATGACGTCGCCATCGGCGTTCAGCGCTTTCACCTGAAAGAACGGTCCGACAGCATTGGCGACGAGGATCGAGGTCTCGAACCCGGATTTGGCCGCGCTCGTCACCGGCACCAGACTGCGGGCGTTACGGCCGCCGAACACCTCCCAAGTCTTGATTTCCGTCGCCCCGTTCCATGAGGCGTAAACCGTGGTCGATCCGTTTTTCGATGTGACCGCGATGCTGGGGGGATAATAGGGAGTGCCGACCCAATCCTCACGGTAGGCGCGATAGGTGTAGTTGTTGCTCGGCATCTGGGCATCATACAGCAGATTTAACGCCGGATCGTCCACGGTGTTGCCGCCTGGCGCAAATTCGGCGTAATATGCCGACTGCCCCCAGCCCATGAATACGTTACCGTTGCCCAAACTCTGCGTGTTTCCTTGTGAGGCGACATTCAGATTGGGGTCATGATAATATTCCGTTTTCAAGCTCGCCGTCATGTTCTCCCAGGTCCAATTGAAGATACAGCGCGTGCGAATAGGGCGTACCAGGCGGGACCGTATCGCTTTCGCAGCAATTATCGTCGAACATGCTTATTACGTTATTCGGCAGAAAACGCGCATCATGCTGCCACGAGAACTCGGCCCCGCTTCCAATGGTGAAATCGCTTTGCTTGCCTCCGAGTCGCCAGACGATCCTTCCGGTCGGCTTGTTTATTCTGTAAATCGTGAAAAGGTTGCGCCCGGACACCAGAATATCCGTGGGACTGTCCGTCAGCCCGACAGAATTGAGATGATAAGCATCCCAGATATTACCGGAGGAGGTTGCGCTCGATGCCGGCTCGTACGAATCGACGAGCGGAATATTTTGCAGCGCACTCCAGAAAAACACCACATTATCCGTTTGCAAATCGATTTCCTGAATTGCAAAATCTTGAACATATCCATTCGACGGGCCTCCATACGGAGCGAGATTCATGGGCACAGCACGGGTAGAGAGAAGTAATGCCGTATTGGCCGGAGTAATCAGGAATTCATGGACATCCGACGTAAAGCCGAATTGGGCAGCTACAGTTTTTATTACCTGATACGTGTTGTCGATGATATAATAACAAGAACCGGGCTCGGATGAGCCGGCGGGAACGTTGGTGTATGCCGGTGGCGTAGCGAGCGTGCCTTGCCAGAAAGTCAGCACGGGTCTCCCGTTCAATTGCTGCATACGAAAATCCGTATTCATCAGATTTGGGCTGTTCAACGGGCGAAACCAAAATGGATTGCCAATGTTATCCAGAATTAATGACCCTGGTTGCCCATATAGCGGATTGTCGGAATACGTATACGGGGCAACAAATATAAATCCTGAAGATGTGCCAGGCTGATACGTATTGACCATAACTTTCATCGGGTGCAGTTTCGGCTCGCTGACGAAGCTCCAAACCTGCGGAGATTGGGTGATTGGACTCGGTGTTTTGTAGCTCGTAGGATAAGGCACTGTTCCGCACACGCTGGGTCGAACACTCGGCGCTGCGGCAACACTGAGGCTGCAAACAGCAATTGCAGCAATTGCCGTCAATAAAGGTAAGCTCACTTTGGTGAGGAGTCTTTTTTGAGACATTTGTTGCTCCGCCGCCAGCCCGACCGCGCCGGCTTGTTTCGCGCCAACACAACAAAAAGGTCGCGAGCGATTCGCGGCCGGGAATCCGCGTGTACCATCCGGGGGCAAGGCCGAGCAATCTACCGGGTTGGAATTTCCACACGATTTGCATGATTTTCGGGAAAAGTTGCCCCGGCTGCTGCTGCTGTCGACGCACAGCTGAGAACGAACTCGGCGTCCATACGGACATACCGTCATCCCCACCGTGCGCGCGCTCGCCATAGCGAGGTCGCCTCCTCTAATGCCGCCAAGCGCAGCGCCGGCGTGAAGAAGGGGCGCGATGGCCAAACCGGCTGGGCGCGAGGTGCCCGAGAGGATCGAACAGCGAGCTAAACCAAGATATAGCGCCAACGGGGCTCGATGACGGCAACGCCTGGCTGCCGTGCGGGGGGCGCCGTGGGCGGTGTGGTCGAGCGTTGCGACTCCGTTACCAGATCGCAACCTCATTGTGGCAGGGTTCACGCGGGTGGTTCTGATCAGGATCGAGCAATGACGAACACATCAGACAGCGACCGTAATCCGTCCCGCCGCGCTGTCATGACGGGCGGCGCCAGCCTTCTCGGGGCCGGCGGACTATGGCCGGACGTTGCGGCGACCGAGCCGACGGCAAAGTCCGCGGAACCGCGCGTACCTCCCATCGCGCCGCCCGGCGGCTACAACATCCTGTTCATCCTGGTGGACCAGGAGCACTTCTTCGACCACTGGCCGATGCCGGTCCCCGGCCGTGAGTGGATCAAAGAGAACGGCATCGCCTTCACCAACCATCAGGCCGCATCCTGCGTCTGCTCGCCGGCGCGCTCGACCATCTATACCGGTCAGCACATCCAGCACACCGGCGTCTTCGACAATGTAAACGCGCTGTGGCAGCCCGATATGTCGCTCGCGGTGAAGACTATCGGTCACCGCATGGCGATGCTCGGCTACCATGCGGCCTACCAGGGCAAATGGCACCTGAGCATCAACCTCGACCAGGTCACCGAGGCGATCGAGGCCCCGCTCCTCGACTACCGCAAGATCATCGAAACCTATGGCTTCGCGGATTTCTTCGGCGTCGGGGACATCAACGACACGACCCTGGGTGGCTACAATTACGACGAGACCACGACTGCGTTCGTGGTTCGCTGGCTGCGCACCCGTGGCGAGTCGCTGCGGGCGGCGGGCAAGCCCTGGTACCTCGCCGTCAATTTCGTCAATCCGCATGATGTCATGTTTGTCGATTCCGACCTGCCGGGCGAGACCGTGCAGGGCAAGGCGAGCGCGATGCCGATTGCGCGGCCCCCGGCCGACGGGATTTACCAGGCCACGTGGGACGAAGTGCCGCTGCCCGCGACGCGCGGGCAGTCGTTCGATGCGCCTGGCCGTCCGCGCGGGCAGAAGATTTATCAGGAGGTGCAGGATATCCTGGTCGGCGCGTGGCCGAACGAAGACCGCCGCTGGCGGCTGCTGCGCAATTACTACTACAATTGCATCCGCGACTGTGACCGGCAGGTCGCGCGCGTCCTCGAGGCGCTCAAGTCGAACGGCATGGACAAGAACACCATCATCGTCTTCAACGCCGATCACGGCGAGCTCGGCGGCAATCATCAGATGCGCGGCAAGGGAAACTGCACCTACCGCCAGCAGAACCATCTGCCGTTGATGATCGTCCACCCCGCCTATCCCGGCGGTAAGGCGTGCCGCGCGGTGACCTCGCAAATCGATCTCGTGCCGACGCTGTTGGCGCTGACAGGAGCCGATCCCGCAGCGCTTCAAAGGGCCGGAGCCGGGCTGAACGGGCGCAGCTTTGCCGGCCTGATGGGCGCACCGGAGGCGGCTGCGGTCAATTCGCTGCGGCCTGCGGCGTTGTTCAACTACAACATGCTGTCGTTTCAGGACGCCAAGTGGGCGAAGAAAATGTTGGACTACGTAGGGGATCGCTCGGTGCCGTACGCCGAAAAGGTCAAGCAGCTGATCAAGGTCGAGCCCGACTTCCACGACCGCTGTGCGCATCCGCAGCGTGTTCGACGGGCGCTATCGATTCAGCCGGTATTTCGCGCCGCTCGATTTCAACACGCCGACCACGTTCGAAGCTCTGACCGCCAAGAACGATCTGGAGCTCTACGACCTGCAAGAGGATCCTGAGGAGATCGACAATCTGGCGAAGGACCCGACGGCCAAGCGCGACCTGGTGATGGCGATGAATGGAAAGCTCAACGCGCGCGTCGCCGAAGAGGTCGGCGAGGACGACGGCGCATTCCTTCCAATCCGCAACGGCAAATGGTTCTTTCCGCCGAAATCGGAGCGGTAGCAGTCTCGCCTTTAGCCTGAATCGATTTGGGATTCCCAAGCCTGACGGCGATTGTTCGGGCGTATTGCAGGCAATCGGCCCGCGATCGGTTGCGTCGCCCACCCCTAGTGACTATAGTCCGCGGCCGTTCGGAGCGTAGCGCAGCCCGGTTAGCGCACCAGTCTGGGGGACTGGGGGTCCCGAGTTCAAATCTCGGCGCTCCGACCA
>CAWBSI010000003.1:0-390284 GCA_963791375.1 uncultured Alphaproteobacteria bacterium | reverse complement strand
GCGGTTTCACCTCCTCCTGGTCGAGGATCTTGCACACCGTGCCCTGCGCCAAGTCGGCGAGGCACGCGTGCCCCTCCGCCGGTCCATGCTCGCGAGCGTGGCGGGCGAGAAGCCGGGTCGTCCACAGTTCGTGGGGATAGCCAAGGTCCTTCGCCTTCCGGCACGCGAGCGACACCAGCCATGCCTTGGCCTCAAGCGTGATCGTCAACTCCCTGCCGGGGCGAGGGCGATCGTCAAGCGCAGCCATTGGGCCTTCGGCCACGGCGCGCTCGACGCAGCGCTGAACGGTCTGATGATGCAGCCCGAGCGCCCGACCGACCGCAAAAAACGACGGATCCTCCCGATAGGTCAGCAATATCCGCGCGCGCTCGACCCGGCTGGCCGGCTCCGATCGCGAATGCGCTATCGATCTCAACTTCGCCGTATCCGCATCTCCGAGCGACAATTCAATCGCTCGCCGCCACGCTGCCATGACCTTCCATCCGCTCCATTATGGGCACACGCGACCTATATAGGAGTCCGAAAGCCAAGATAAATCCCCCGCTTATGACAACTTTCATGGAATCGATCGTCTCGTGCGGCGCTTGGAGGCGTACCCACCAAGCACATTGCATACATCGCCGATTGCATCAACATGGCGAGTCGCTTGGGCATCATGATTTAACCTAACCAATCAAAGATTCAAAAACCGATCGGTGTGCAAGCACCCAGCCAGTCTTGTCGGTGGTGGCGAAATCCAAAATCACCTGATTTTTCACCGGGTCCGCGGCCAAAGCTCCGCCCGCCGCACAGAGGGCACCCGTCACGAGGCACATCGAGCCGAATTTGAACACCGTCTCTCGGTTGATCAGGCGGTTTTCGGTTTTCCGGCCGAGCAGACCCAACGCGCCCGGAGGTCCTCAGTAGTGACTGGGGATCGGCTGGCCCGCACTCAGACCTTCGGCAGCACCCTTGGGCTGCGGCTGCGCCTTGGGGACCTTCGGAAGGTCCATGTCGACCTTCTTATAGGGGACGCTGTCGAGCAGATGCCGAATCAGGTTTAGCCGGGCGCGGCGCTTGTCGTCGGCCGGGACGATGTGCCAGGGCGCCTCTGGCGTGTGGGTGGCCTCGATCATGCGCTGGTATGCCGCCGTGTAGTCCCACCAGCGGCGCACCGATTTGGTGTCCATCGGGCTCAGCTTCCAATGTTTGACCGGGTCGTTGATCCTCGCCTCGAACCGGCGCCGCTGTTCATCCTGGCTGACATCAAGAAAGTACTTGAGCAGGATGATACCGTTGCTGACGACCATCTCCCGCTCGACCATGGGGGCCAGCGCGAGGAAGCGCTCGTACTGCTGGTCGGTGCAGAAGCCCATCACCCGCTCGACCCCGGCCCGGTTGTAGTATGAGCGGTCGAAGAGGATGCATCGCGTCTTTCAGCCTAGACGGAGCTCTCCGATGTCAATTCCCTGACCCCACCGAACCGATGTATCCACCTTGGCTTCGCTTGCAGCGAATGCCATTGATCTTTTCAACCTCTCAATCCAACTTATGAGCCTCTTTTCGCGGAGACATTATCATGACCATGAGCGACGACCTTCCGTTGGCGACGGATTGCATGAAGAAAATAGCGCTGGCCGAGGCCGAAAAGGCCTCCGCCTATATGCGCAAGCAGGCGGCCGCTGAGGCAGAGAAGCGGGAACTGATGGAGCGGCTCGAGAAGCCGTCGGGCGTTTCCGATGAAGAGCGGCTCAAGCGCGCCGCGATGATCATCAAGCGCGCAGTGGACAACGGGCTGACCGAAGTTTTCGTCGGTCGATTTCCGAACACGCTTTTCACGGATCGCGGCCGCGCCATCAACCAGATGGAGCCGGGCTGGGAAAACACGATGACAGGCCTGCCGAAGGAGCTGTTCCAGTTCTGGGAGAAGCATCTCAAGCCGAAGGGTTACCGGCTGCGGTGCCAGATCGTCGACTGGCCGGGCGGGATGCCCGGAGACATCGGCATGACGTTGGTGTGGGGCTAGCCGCTCGGCCGAAACTCCGATCGGAATGTTCCTGGCCTTCAGCCAAAGCCTGAAACGCGATTTTGCGTATCATAAGACTGGAAAATCCTATGACGAAGGTTGAAGTCGCCGGCGACGATAAGAACGGGAAGATGAAACGAAAAGACTACGAAAAGGAGCTTCCGCACCTATCGTTTTTTCTCGGTCGCCGTCGCGGTTTTGCGACGGGCCGACTTGGCGGCAACCGACGAATTTGAGGCGCTTCCGAGTTCGCTGGATTGCGCTGCTGCCGCCTTGGTAAGGCGAACGCCTGGCTGTTCCGCCATTTGTAAACTCGATCCCGGCCGCCTCAAGTGCCCGCTGTAGCGCGTCCATTGTTGATTGCTTCGCATCCGCCCCGTTTTCGATAGGCGTGACGGTGTTTGCGGTGATGTCGGCTTTTTTGCGAGTTAGTGATCTCATCAGAAGAACCGCACTTGTCACCGGCGCCTCGCGCGGCATCGGCCGTGCCACGCTGGCCGACGCTGGCGCCCGCATCATCGTTCACTACGCCTTCGGGACGGCGGCTCCGTTCCAGGTATCAGTGGTGGCTTTGCGCCGTCGCCGGGATGCGCGCTCCCGACGCTATCCATTGATCGTAGCCCCAAAGCCGATTTCACGCCCTTCCGCCACCCACCAGGCCACCAGTTCCTGCAGCCACGGGGAATTTAGGGAATATCCGGCTGTCTGCGCCCCATCATCCGGCCTTTACGTTCGCTGCCTTGATAATTGGAGCCCAGTGCGCAATCTCATTCTTCACCAACGCAGCGAGCGGCCGCTGGCCTCGCTTCGCCTTGTCCGGTATCTCGCCGCCAAGGTCCGAAAAGCGCCTGCGAACGTCCTGATCGTCCAATGCTTTGTCGAGCGTTCCGCTGAGCTTGTCCAGAATGGGTCGCGGCGTACCCTTCGGTGCAAACAAGGCAAACCAAGGTGAGGCCCGGAACTCTGGCAGCCCAGCTTCCTTTGCGGTCGGAACATTCGGCACGGCGGGGCTTCGTTCACTGCTTCCGATGGCAAACGCCTTGACCGTCGCGGCTTGAATGTGCGGACCAAGTTCCGCAATTCCGGTGAGCAGGTAATCGACCTGACCTCCAACCAAAGCATTCGTAGCAGGCCCGGTGCCAGAGAAGGGAACCAGGGCCGGGCTGATGCCCAAGATCGAATTGAGCGCGAGACCGAAGTTGAATGCGTTAGAGCCGACACCGCCATGCGCCATATTCAGCTTATTGGGATTGGCCTTCGCGTAGGCGACAAATTCCTTTAGGTTTTCTGCTGGAAAATCCTTCCGTGCGGCAATGATGAGCGGAAACTCAATCGCCACGCCAATCGGCTCGAAATCGAGCTCCGGATTGTACGCGAGATTGGGGTACAGGGAGACGGCAACGGCATGGGTTCCCATATGTCCCATGAGGATCGTGTGGCCGTCGGGATTGGCGCGCATCGCACGGATTGAGCCGGTCGTGCCACCGGCACCTGCAACATTCTCAATGACGACCTGCCGCCCGAGCGTACGCGACATATGCTCGCCAGCGATGCGGGCGGCAACGTCGGTGGATCCGCCTGCAGCAAATGGAACGATCATTGTAATCGCGCGAGTCGGATAGCCTTGCGCCCTTGCGATGCCGGAGATGGTCGGGAGAGTGGCAGCCCCGGCTGCCAGATGCAGAAATTGACGCCGTTGAATCTTCATGAGACGCCTCGCTGAAATGTAGGCGATGATCGACCCCGCCCGGCCAAATCCGTGCGAGGTCATTTTGATCGATTTAATTCCACACCAAGTAATCTTATTTAACACGCCTCCAAGTGTTTTCAGACGTGCCGCCAATTGATCCCGGCAGCGTGTAGGTCATTTCATCGCCTATGAAAGAAGTGACATTCCGCTTTTGCTCGGTACCGGTCCAATTGGGATATGAACTCGCTTCAATTTTGTATGTAATCACTTTGCCATCTACTGAGTAAGTGCCAAACAGCGAAAGGCTGCCCAAAACCGCGGCTTTGTTTTCATCCGACGTTCCGGGTATTACGCCGATCCATTTATTGATTTCCTCCCAATCTTTTGCTCGATGCGCGCAACGAATTGGTGAGGCATCGATGCAACTGCAGCTAAAGACAACTCAGATGTTGGCCTAGTAATAGTACGATGCCTGCCGACAGCATCCTCGCTGTCATTGCAAAGCAGGACTTCGGCACGTCCCGCTGGCAGCTCCCCACCAAGGCTACATTACTGGTCGTGACGAGTCGATGCAGGTCCGTGGCCCTTTCCGCTGGTCGCGCATCACCCTCTACCTAAACGCCTCTCGACCTGTTGCCGCGCCGCGGCCCAGCCGCCGACCGAGACGAGAAGCGCAGGCATTGATGCCACCCCTCCAGCGTAAGAACTACCCTCCGGCGTAGGAACTAATCGAGCGCCTCAGAATCCGACTTATACATCGCCGCGTACCGCATGAGCCGTGACCACTTGCTACTCGTCCGCTTATCGGCTTTCGCCGGATCGGCCGCGCAGGCGATGACGGCTGCGAATGGATCTTCCCGATCAAACACCTCCAACCGCTGCGAGCGCCGGGCCCGGAGTGCGGGACCGCAAGCGGTCCTCCATCCGGGCTGCCGGGCGGCCGTCGCCCAGGCTACTTTTCCACCCAATATTCGATCTGGCGCCGGAAAATCCGTGTTCCACCCAGCGCTTGACTGACGGTTCCACGGCAATCGCGCACCCTCCCCGATCGCGTCAGGTTGGCTGCCGACACAAGGCCGTGCTCGGCCGCAATTGCAATGCCGCCGCTGACATCTGTTCTGCCTGCGTAACAGACTTGTCCGGTTGAATTTTCAAATCTTCCGGCTGTCGTAGGCCCAGTGCAGCAAAGCCTGGCGCTGGCGCGGCCGGCACCACAGATCGCCTGGTTCGCAGTGCCGTTTGATCTGCACGATGTGCCGCCTGATTGCGTTCCAGCGCTTGATCTGACGTGCATCCTCGTCGGGCATGCGGCGGCCCATGAAGTAGCGACAGTACCACTGGAACCAACCGCGTGGATCGTCAGAATGAATCCAGCCCTTGTCGCGCCAGACAGACAGAGGCTGACTGGCATCAACACCGAAGTAGTTTAGCGAGCAATCGCGACCCGACGACGAGAGCCGGGCGCGTTCGAACCAGCCGGTGGGGAATTCCGTGCGACAATCCGTCATGTACTTGCCGCAGAACACGCCGAGTGCGAGCATCTCCTTGGGCGTGAGTTCAGGGCTAAATTCAGGATCGAAGTTGCGTCCCGTCGGCGCTGTCAGTTCATAGCGATATCCGTGCTGCATCTTATCGTTCACGCTTACGGTTTTGGGCTGTCTGACCATAGCGACCAGGGTAATGGATCCTTGCGCTCTGACGAAGTGAATAGACCGGATACGTGTGACCCAGCGCCCCGATTATGCCGACCAGTGAGGAAGAAGATGTCGACGATGATCGCACCTCGAAACAGAGGTTGCAGGATCGGCTCTCGCGATATCGCTGAGTGCGGATCCGACTGACGCCGATCGGTTCGCTACCTCAAGCAGAATGGCCACCAAGCATCCAATTGTGCGACTGGGCGGCCTCCACCATCTGCCCGCGCTCGCTCCAACTGGCACTAGTATTTTTCTTCGACACCGGTGGCAAGATGGCGTCAAGAATGCTCAAAAACTTGCCACCGATTTTCGGGATCATGGCCACAAGTCGATGTCATCGTTACCTAAATTTATGGTGCCGCAAGAGGGATTCGAACCCCCGACCCCATCATTACGAATGATGTGCTCTACCGACTGAGCTATTGCGGCTCGCCCAGGGCATGTCGGGGCAACTTCTCCGACGGGCCTGAACGTTGAATGGCGGCCCCACATCTAGGACACCCCGGGCGGCTTTCCAAGAACGAAGTTTGGCCGCGGCCGGGGCCCCTCGCAGAGGGTAAAGCAGCCTCAAGTGGGCCCCTGCGGGCCGCGCCTGGGGAATGGCTTGGTCGCACCGCGAACCCGAGCGTGGCCGGCGGTTTCGTGTGGCGCGGTCTCAATGGCTCTCGCCGGCGAGCCCGTGCATGGGATGGCGCGTGTCGCCGCGCTTGTTGGGGTGGCGGACGTAGGTGATGTGCGCCTCGGGGCGGTCCATCTTGACCTTGAGCGCGGCAATCAACGCGTCTTCCGCGTCCACGACGACGTGGCCGGATTTGCCCTGCACCTTAAAGCCGACGGCGAACCGCACCTGCGCTCTCCCGCTTCGAGGCCCGAAACATAGCACATTTCGACTCTTGCTGGGGAGGCAGGGTGACGCGGTGCTGGGCGGACCGGCGGACTCACCCGCCGGCTCCGCACCCGCCCCGGCCTTACGCCCGGCGCACCATCGCCGGCGTCAGCGCCTTGATCGACGGCGCGCCCACCTGCTGCATGATCGCCAACAGCTCGATGCGCAGGAGTTCGAGCGCGCGCTCGACGCCCTGCTGGCCGAACGCGCCGAGCGCCCACAGATAGGGCCGGCCGACGGCGACGCCGGTTGCGCCCATGCACAGCGCCTTGCAGATGTCGGTGCCGCGGCGGAAGCCGGAATCGATCAGGATCGGCATGCGTCCGTTGACGGCCTCGACGATCTCCGGCAGCGCGTCGATGGTGGAGCGGCCGGAGTCCTCGCTGCGGGCGCCGTGGTTCGACACGATGATGGCGTCATAGCCGGCGTCGGCGGCGAGCTTGGCGTCTTCCCAGGCGAGCAGGCCCTTGATCACCACCTTCATCTTGGTGGTGTCGCGCAGCCGCTTGAGATAGTCCCAGGTCATCGCTGACGATTGGATGTTGCGCAGTCCGGTGAGGTCCACGCCCTCGTACATCGGCTTGTGGCCCTGGTCGGTGAAGATGCTGGTGCGGTCGTGGCACGAGTTGCACTGGCGGGTGTCGTCGCGGCGGAGCCGGAACAGGGTCTCCTGGTTGCGGCCGCCGGAGCGGTCGACGGTGACGGCGACCGCCGTGCATCCCGCGTTCTCGGCGCGCTTGATGTGATGCGCCGCGACCTCGAACTTGTTGGTGGCGTAGAGCTGCATCCAGATCGGCCCGCCGCGCGCCTTGATGACGTCTTCGACCGGCGTCGAAGTCTGGGTCGACAGAATCTGCAGATGATCGCCCGCCTTGGCAGCCCGGGCGACGCCCTCTTCGCCGTCGAGGTGATAGCCCTTGTGTCCGCCGGTCGGGCGCGATCATGATCGGCGAGGAATATTTCACGCCGAGAATGTCGGTCGACATGTCGACCTTGCTGACGTCGACCAGACGACGCGGCCGCAGCTGGAACTTGAGGAAGCCTTCGCGGTTGGCACGCAGCGTCACCTCGTCGTCGATGCCCGAGGCCATGTAGCCGAAATGCGCGGGCGGCACGTTCTGGCGCATCACCGGCTCGAAGTCGAACACGTTGAGCGCCTCTTTCGGCGACTTGATCAGGTTGGCGGGATCGAGCGGCGCCCAAATCATCGGGTCCGGCAGCTTGATCTTCGGCAGCAGGGTTTCCGCGAAGGCGAGCTTGTCGGCGTAGCCGAGCGCGGTGCTGGCGGCGATGAACTGCAGGAACCTGCGGCGGTTCGCGGCTTGATCGTGTTGGTTCGGCATGTTGGATCCTCCCATATGGGCGGCATCCTATACGCTGTTACCGGCATGTAAATCGAGCGCCGTGGCGGCGCGCTGTCTCAGGCGAATGGCCGCTCCACTTCGCCGCGGCGCGCCCCGACCGGTTTCCAGAATCCGGCCGTCCAGCCTGCGATCAGCCAATAGGCAAATCCGGCGGCGATGCCGGCGGCGACCAGGATGGTAGGATTGGAAAAGAAGTGGTGCTCGTCGCGAAGGTCCCGGGTCAGGGTCCAGCCGAGCAGCGCCGAGAGCGCGCCGTTGCCGACATGGAACATCCAGGACCGGATCGCGAACGCCTCCGCGATGAAAACGCCGGCAAGCGCGGGCGCGAAGGTGTAATGCGCCCAGGTCGCCATCAGCGAGAACAGCAAAGGACCGGCGACCACCAGGGCGAAGAAGAAATCCTCCTGCGCCTGCGGGTCGGCGGCGAGAACGGCATGGAACGCGTTCCATTGGGTGGTGACGATCAGGGCGCCGGCGGCGACAAGCGCCATCGCCGCGCCGAGCGGCACCAGGATGAGGCGCAGCAGCAGGCGTCCGATCACTCCGTCATCGCCATGGCGCGCAGCGCCATGCGCTCCCGGATCGAGAGCTTTTCGGTCGCGCTCTTGAGCTGGCCGCAGGCGGCGAGGATGTCGCGCCCGCGCGGCGTGCGCACCGGCGAGGAGTAGCCGGCATTGAAGACCACCTCGGAGAACTTCTCGATGTCGTCCCACTCCGAGCACTCGTAGGTGGTGCCCGGCCACGGATTGAACGGAATGAGATTGATCTTGGCGGGGATGCCCTTGAGGAGCCGCACCAGCGCCCGCGCGTCGGCCAGCGAATCGTTCACGCCCTTGAGCATCACGTACTCGAACGTAATGCGCTTGGCGTTGGTGAGGCCCGGATAGTTGCGGCAGGCGTCGAGCAGTTCCGCGATCGGATATTTGCGGTTGAGCGGCACCAGCTCGTTGCGCAGCTCGTCGCGCACGGCGTGCAGCGACACCGCGAGCATGACGCCGATCTCCTCGCCGGTGCGCTTGATGTTGGGCACCACGCCCGAGGTCGAGAGGGTGATCTTGCGCTTGGAGATCGCGAGGCCCTCGTTGTCGGCGACCACCAGCAGCGCATCGCGCACCGCCTCGAAATTGTAGAGCGGCTCGCCCATGCCCATCATCACGATGTTGGTGACGAAACGGCCGCCGTCATTGGGCACGATGGCGCCGGTGGGCGGGGCGTGGCCGGGCCAGTCGCCCAGGCGGTCGCGGGCGACGAGCACCTGGCCGACGATCTCCCCGGCGGTGAGGTTGCGCACCAGGCGCTGGGTGCCGGTGTGGCAGAAGGTGCAGGTCAAGGTGCAGCCGACCTGGCTCGAAACGCACAGGGTGCCGCGGCCGGTCTCGGGAATGTAGACGCACTCGACCTCGTGCGGGCGCTCGTTCGCTTCGCCGGGCAGCCGCAGCAGCCATTTTCGGGTGCCGTCGACCGAAACCTGCTCGGCCACGACCTCCGGCCGGTCGAGAGTGAAGCTGCGCTCGAGCTCGGCGCGCAACTCCTTGGAGACGCTGGTCATGACCTCGAAGCCGGTGGCGCCGCGCACATAGAGCCAATGCCAGAGCTGCTGGGCGCGCATCTTGCGCTGCGCCGGCGGCACCCCGATCTCGCCCAGCGCGGCCGCAAGCTCGGCGCGCGACATGCCGACCAGCGAAGGCCGGCTTGGGCGAACATAACGCTCGAGCGGGGCCTTCTCGATAAAGCCGGGTACGGCCGCGGCGGCGGTCTCAACGGGCATGGTCATCGGATTACTCAGTGGGGCGCGGGCGAAGTGTCTGCGGTATCACAATACCGGTATCAGACTACCGACATCGCCTTCATTGCCCGTGTCAGCGCATTACTCGCACTATTTGCATTCCTGGCCAACCCGGTTGAGCGCTTCGGGCAGGCCGCGGAGCGAATAGACGTCGACGCTGGCGGTGCCCTTCGCCGAGGTGCCCTTGACCGTGAGGTCGGCGCCCTTGCGCATGGCGTCGACCAGCCGGGTCTCCTCGGCCGCGTTCTTGACCCAGGCGCCGTCGGCCTGGGTGTACATGGCGTAGTTCGCACCGGAAATTTCGATGCTGGCGTCGGCATTCGGCTTGAAGCCGTATCCGAAGATGATCGACACCTCGTCGCGGACCTTTTCGGAGGGACGCGAGGAAATGAACATGTAGGCGGGATCGCGCGGCCGGTTCGGCGGCGTGGTTTTCGAGTTCGACGGCTTGCCGAGGGCGAAGCAGACCTTCTTGCCTCCCGGGGACGCGGTGTAGGCGCCCCAATCCCCGAACTGGCCGAGCAGCGTCGGCTGCGGAGCGGCCGGGGCGGGAGCAACCGCGGGGGCCGGGGCCGGCTTCGCCGCCGGCGGCTTGGCCGGCTGTGCCGGCGCCTGGGCATGGGCATTTGAACCGAGGCAGGCCACCGCGAACGCGGCAGCCAGAGCCAGTGCAGCGTGATGGCGATGGAGCATGGTCGCGCGAACTCATGTGAGGCTCACCTGCGGGGGTCAGCGGGGATTCATCCTAAATAAATGCGTTTGTTCAGCAAAGTGTCAATGTGTGGGCGGTTCGCCGCAGTGTAACCCGATTCGCAGAAAACACAGTGCGGGCCCAAGCGCCGCGGGGGCGGCACGAGCCGCGCCCTGTTCACGTCGCCTGCCGGCTCATGTCAGCGGCCTGCCGTCCGGCCTGGGCGAGCAGCCGGCGCGCCGCATCGCGATGTTCCGGCGTGATGTGAGCGGCCACCACCCGGAGTGCCGTCGCCAGCACCGCCGCATCGTCGGTGAAGCCGAGGATGGGCAGCATGTCCGGAACGAAGTCGAACGGCAGCACGAAATAGGCGAGCGCGCCCAGCAGAACCGCCTGGACGCGGCGGGGTGTCCGGCGGTCGAACGCGCAGTAATAGGCGGCGACGAGATCCTCGGCGAACGGCAGCCGCGCGGCGGTGCGCCGCAGCTTGGGCCAGAAGTCGCGCCGCACCCGCGCCTCGTCCCGCGCGGCTTTCGCCTCGTCGGATCCCGTTTCGCCGGCTCCGGCGCCGTCCATCTCGTAGGAAGTGCTGATCATGTGCCTGCCTCTGCCGGCGCAAAAGTGGTGTTCCTCGCAGGCAAATGCAAGGCATCCACCTGGTACATTCACTTGGCACATTCACCGGGCGCATTCACCCGGCACGTTCACCCGGCGCACTCACTTGGCGGCGATGCGATCCATCGCCTCGGCCAGCGCGATGTCGCGGGCGGTGACCCCGCCGGCATCGTGGGTCGCAAGCGTCACCACGACGGTCTTGTAGACGTTCGACCACTCCGGATGGTGATCCATCTTCTCCGCGACGAGGGCGGCGCGGGTCATGAATCCGAACGCCTCGTTGAAATCGGCAAAGACGAAGGTCTTGGCGATGGCCTCGCGCCCGCTCACCTCCTGCCAGCCGGCCAGCTTGGCGAGTGCGGCGCTGCGCGCTTCACGACTGAGCTTCGCATCCATGGGGGTCCCTCGCGATGGCCCGCGAATATAAGTCACGCGCGCCGGACCGACGCAAGACCGATGCGGCCAACCCATCGCTACCGGTTCCCCTGGCTAACGAAGCCGAGCCTCCTTATCTGTGGTTGGCGTAATCGCGTCCGGGCGCGTGGAGAACCGTCATGCTGTGGTCGGTGAATATCGGCTCGATCGCCGGCACGGCGATCCGAATCCACATCACCTTTCTCATGTTCCTGGTGTGGATATTCGCGGCCGGCTGGGCTTCCGGCGGCCCCGAAGCGGCGATGCAAAGCCTGATCTTCATGGTTCTTCTGTTCGCCTGCGTGCTCGCCCATGAATTCGGCCACATCTTCACCGCGCGCGCCTTCGGCGTGGCGACGCCGGACGTGACGCTGCTGCCGATCGGCGGGGTGGCGCGGCTCGAACGCATTCCGGAAAAGCCGAGCGAGGAATTCCTGATCGCCATCGCCGGCCCGCTGGTCAACGTCGCGATCGCGCTGGTGCTGATGGTGGTGATGCGGGCGCATCTGGACGCCTCAGCATCTCGCCGCCGTGGAGAGCACCAATATCTCGCTGGTCGATCGCCTGGCGGAGGTCAATCTGTTCCTCGCGCTGTTCAACATGATCCCTGCCTTCCCCATGGACGGCGGCCGCGTGCTGCGCGCGCTCCTGGCCACCCGCCTCGGCCATGTGCGCGCCACCGAGGTTGCCGCCACCATCGGGCAGGGATGCGCCTTCGCGCTCGGCTTCCTCGGCCTGTTCTACAATCCCCTGCTCATCTTCATCGCGATCTTCGTCTATCTCGCCGCCGCGTCCGAGGCGCAGATGGTGTCGCTTCGGGCGATGTCCCATGACGTCCCCGTGAGCGCCGCCATGATGACGGAGTTTGCGACCCTGACGCCCGACGAGCACATCGACGCCGCGGTGCAGACCCTGTTGCGCACCAGCCAAAACGAGTTTCCCGTCGTCGACGGCGAGCACCGGCTGGTCGGCCTGCTCGGCCGCAACCAGATCATTCGCGCCCTCAAGGAGCTTGGCCCCGATGCCAAGGTCGGTCAGGCCATGGTGACGGAAATCCCGACCATAGAAAATTGGCGCCGTCTCGACGAAGCGCTCCGCCTGCTCCAGGAGAAGCAGGCGCCCGCCGTCGGCGTGGTCGATGCGGCCGGCCGCCTCGCCGGCCTCGTGACATCGGAGACGATCGGGGAAATGCTGCTGGTGCGGCGCGCGCTGCCTGAGGGCCGGCGGCTCGGCCCCTGGAGCCGGCCCGCCGGGGCGTGAGTTGGGCGTTACGGCAGGATTGCGATCGCACGCGCGGGAAAGCCGAGGCCGTCCTTCACCTTCGGCCAGGTGACGACGACGAGCGCGCCCTTCGCCGGCACCTTGTCGAGATTGGCCATGACCTCGATCTGAAAATGGCCGTGCTGCAGGACGTAGGTTTCCGACTCCATCTTGTCGGTGGTGTCGGTATCCATGGATTCATGGCCGATGGCGGTGACGCCGCGTTGCTCGATCAGGAATTTGATTGTCTCGAGTGACCATGCCGGGAACGGGCTGCGTTTGAAGCGTTCGGGATCGCTGTCCCAATCCTTGTACATGTCGGTGCGCAGCGCCGCGAACGCGCCCTTGGGCACGCGGCCGTGCACCTTCTCCCACGCGCGCAGATCGTCGACGGAAAACGCGTGGTTCGGATCCTTGGCGAGGTAGGGCGTGTCGTCGAGCACGACGAGCGGCAACACCATCTGCTTCAATGGTATCTTGTCCATGGTGATGCCGTTCTCGGCAAAGTGCGCGGGCGGGTCGACATGGGTGCCGTATTGCCCGACCATCTCGTAAAAGGTCGCGCGGAAGCCATCCTTCGGAATGGTGTAGGGTTCATGCGTCTTCGGATCGGCCGCGGGCGTCATCTTCGCCTGGCCGAAGCCGGACCACACCGGCGAATCCGGCCCGAAGCTGTGGGTGAGATCGACGAAGGTCTTGCCGGCGAGGATGCGTTGAACGCGGTCGAGATCATTCGCGGCGGCTGGCGCGATGAAGACACCGACGCCGATGGCGACGAGGAGCAGGAGACTTGCGCAGCGGCGGCGAAGTCGACGCAAACGAGCCATCTGTTTTGCTCCGATCATGTCATCCGGCGCGGCGCCTCTTCCCCCTCTCCCTATTCACGAGTCTGAGCGGTGGGAGCGACAAACCCTTCGCAGGCTCAGACTCGTGGAGGGGCCCCCTCACCCTCCCTCGCTTCGCTCGGTAGAACTCTCTCCGCACGCGGACGCACGCGGGGAGAGGTGAAGAGCTGTAGCGATCACATCTGCGGCGGCAATTCCTTGAGGAACTGCGCCACGTGATCCTTCCAGAACACCGCGCGTAGATGAGTGAAATGCCCGTGGGTCTTCTCGCTCGCGGGAATGAGGACGTATTTCGCGTTGGGGATGCGCTTGATCTCGCGCTCGGTGACGCCGAGCTGGGGCGGATTGGTCTCGTCGTCGCCGGAATTGATGGCCATCAGCCGCGCCTTGATCTTTTCGAGATACGGGGCGGGGTTGTAATCCATCACCGCCTCGATGCCCCACAGCGTGTCGTTGGCGTCGCGCTTCTTCGCCTCTTCGAGCTGCCTGAAGTAGATGGCATCGCCCGCTTCCCGGGTCGGCGCCATTTCCTGGATCTGGCGGACGTTTTCGGTCTGCAGGAAACCGTAAGGCGCTGTCACCACCCACTGGGTCGGGTTCTTCTCGTAATTGCCGTTGTTCCAGCCTGGATCCTGCCGGATCGCCTCGGCGGCGATGCGGCGCTGAATCCAATTGCGGCCGCTGATCTGGATCGGCTGGCTCGCGATCGGAATGAGGCCGTCCATCAGGTCGGGATACATGTAGCCCCACATCCACGTGTGCATGCCGCCCATGGACGAGCCCATGACCAGACGCAGATGCTTGATGCCGAGCCCTTCGGTGACGAGCCGGTGTTCGGCCGCGATGATGTCTTCATAGCGGTAATGGGGAAACTTGGCGCGCAAGGCGTCGCTGGGCTTGCTCGAGCCGCCGCGGCCGATGCCGTCGGGCAGGATGATGAAATACTGCGCGGCGTCGAGCGGCTGGCCGGCCTTGAACAGCTCGTCGGCGAGCGAGGGCATCAGCCATGCCTTGCCGCTGGAGCTCGTGCCGTGCAGCAGGATGACTGCATTGGTGATGTCGCCGGCGGCATTGCGCTTGGGTGTGCCCAGCGTCGTGTAATGTTGCTTGAGCTCCGCGATCTGCTCCCCGCTCTTGAAGCGAAAGTCCTTGATGATGAAATCGCCCTCGCGCTGGTTCGGCCAGCTTGTCGTGGTCTGGGCGAAGGCCGATGGCGCGGCGAGCATGAGGAACGCGACGGATAAGGCGCGGGTGATCATCGATGTTCTCCCGGTTCGGTCCGGCCCTGATCGGCCAAACGAACGACGCCGGTTGAGACCCGGCTGCAGGCCAAGGCTACGCCGTTTTCGCGTGACCCGGCAAGCGCGGGAAGAGAGAAGGCGACGCGCAGATCGCAGCGGCCGGCGGTTATTTCTTCAGGGACGCGCCTGCCAGCTGGGCGAGCGCCGCGAGCGACGTCTGCGCAGCGTTCAACCCGAGGCGAAAATCCTTGTCGGAATACGATGAATATCGATCCGTGGGTTGATGGTATTGCGGATTCCATCCGGCCCCGATCTGCATGCCTCGTTCGTTTTCGCGCAGGCTGATGGCTGGAACGAGATTCATGAAGTCGTTGGAATCGGTATTGCTCATGTGGTGGCCGACCGCGGCGGGATAATCCGTGGCGTACTTCTCGTTGGCGTCGCGGAAAAAGAAGGCGAGCTTCATGGCCTGGTCGGCAAACTTCGCGGTGGACTGGAATTCGATGTTGATGTCCGCCTCGGGTCGCTGCTCCGGGCTCACCGTGCCGTCGGCGCGTGGCATGCCGTGGTCCCACAGCATCATGTCGTGCTGGATCATCCCGAGCCACTTCGGCTCCGGATAGCGGCCCGATCCGGGCGGATCTTCCTTGCCCTGCAGCGGCGCGCGCTGCTCGACATAGGCGTGGGCGCCGTTGTGGCCGGTTTCCTCGTTGTTCCAGAGCGCGAACCTGATCGAGCGTTCCGTCTGCACGTCGGGGCTGTTGAAGACGCGGGCCAGCTCCATGACCAGCGCCGTGCCCGAACCATCGTCGTCCGCCGCCTCGCCGAAGCCGCGCCCGTCCATGTGGGCGCCGACGATGTACATTTCGCTCGGGACGCGTCGTGCCGACCTTGGTGCAAAACACCTCCTCGCGCGGACCCGCTGCGGGCGGCTGCGCGTTGAGCGCACGAAGCGCGGGATCGGATTGGGCGTCGGGATCGTTGTTGGGACCCGCGGGCCGCGTCATCCCGCGCAACCGCGAACCGCCAGGGCCCGTGCGGACTTCCCCACTTGCGATCTCGCGCGCGGGCGGCGGCCCCGGTGCTCGGTTGAGGCCGCTGCCCGGGTAAATCGTAGGTGTACTTGATGCGTTCGGTGGCACACCCATAGCTCTTGAGCTGCGCTTCGATCCAGTCGACGGCTGCACGGTTGCGGTCGGTGCCTTGCTGGCGGTCGCCGAATTGCGTCAGGCCCTTGATGGTGGCCTTGTACTTCTCCAGATCGAGCCGTCCGACCAGCACTTTCCCGGCATCAGCGGTCGGAGCGTTTTGCGCTTGCGGCGCGGAGAGAGTGGTGACACAGCCGCAAATCGCCAAGACGAACCTGTTCGTGCGCATTCCGTTACTCCCCCAGACCTGTGGGACCGGCGTCGTTTGCAGCGGCGCTCGGCCCGCCGGCATCCCATGCCACGTGGGAAAAACGCTGGCAACGCCCCCGCGCCTTCATCAAGCGACGCTTGGTTCGGGAGTCGTGGCCGGTGGCCGTTTGCCCGGTTCGCCTGGCTCAATTCCGCGCTGAGACGTGAAAGGACTGGCACCGAAGCGGGATTATTCATAAAATGGCAGCTGAAAACTCCAGGGGAGACACCAATGAAATTCAGAGCACTTGGCCTCGCAGCCATCGCCGTCGCCATGTCGGGAATTCCCGCTTTCGCGCATCACTCCTTCGCCATGTTCGATGGCGAGAAGAGCGTGACCCTGGAGGGCACCATCAAGGAGTTCCAGTGGACCAACCCGCACAGCTGGATCATGATGATGGTCAACAACGCCCAGGGACAGCCGGAGCAATGGGCGATCGAACTCGGCGGACCGAGCGCACTGGCGCGGCAGGGCTGGGTTCCCAAGACCCTCACGCCGGGCATGAAGGTCAAGACGTTGATCCACCCGCTCAAGGACGGGTCTAACGGCGGACAATACATGGCGGTGACGCTTCCCGACGGAACCCGGATGGGTAATCCGCTGGCCGCCCCGAGCGCCAACGCCGGCGGAGGCGCGGCCCCCGCGCCGTGAGCCGGGGTTCGCCGCGGCGCCGACCCTTCGGGCTCCGACTTGCTGAAACGGTTATTCCAATCCGGAACAGGCGGCGCGGTGTGACGGCGACATTTATGCTCGCGCGCATTGCGCCGCGGTTGTGCCGACAGGAGACGACCACGTGTCCGGGATTGCGTCGAAACTCAGATTTGGCGTCCTGAGGGCTGGGGTTATTGCGAGCCTCGTCAGCGCTGGCGTCTCGCTGTGGCCCGCCTATGGCGCCGACAGCACGAAGGTCCCCAACTTCTCCCCCGACAACATCACCGGCTGGCTCGCGCAGGACGACGAATTCATCCCGCCGCCCAGCGGGCCGGGCCCGATCACGTTCGATCCGGCACACCCCTACATCAGCTTCTACAAGTTCCCGAGAAACCCAAAGCCGTCATTCCGGGTCGCGGACCTGACCAACCCGATCCTGCAGCCGTGGACACGCGAGGCCCTTCGCAAGGTCAATGAACGCTCGCTGGCCGGAAAGGTCGTCGCCATCCCGAAGGAGCGGTGCTGGCCGGTCGGCATGCCCACCTTCCTGGTGCTCCCGGCGACGCCGGTGTATTTCCTGCAGACTCCGAAAGAAGTCTGGATGATCTGGATGCAGGACCATCAGGTCCGCCGCGTCAGTCTCGACGTGCCGCATTCGACGAACGTGAAGCCGTCCTGGTACGGCGAATCCGTCGGCCACTACGAGGGTGACACCCTCGTCGTCGATACCATCGGGATCACCACCAAGGCTTACATCGACAATTATCAGACGCCCCACACCGAGCAGTTGCACGTGATCGAACGCTTCCACCTGATCGACGACGGCAAGACACTCGAAGTCAATGTCCATGTCGAGGACCCCGGCGCCTTCACCACGCCGTGGAATGCCATCCAGCGTTACCGGCGCGTCGATCGGGGGCCGCTGAGCGAAGTCGTCTGCGCGGAGAACAACGAGGACCACTTCCACCACGATCTCGAGCCGATGCCGCAGGCCGACAAGCCGGATTTCTAGCTAGCCGCAGAAGCTGGTAACCCGCGTGAGCGGTGCGAAATGCGGAATCATGCGCAGCGAAAGTTACCGGCGCTACACGCCGGACCCTCCGCGCGGAGCATGACACGACAAATTCGGATTGAACCGGCTCTCCGGGGAGGCGCGTTACTTCGACCGGCCGCGCGGCTGATCCGCCGCGGCCATGGTCGCACGGATGGCCACGGGCTTGCCGTCGCGCATGACGGACAGCTCGGCGACCTCGCCGATCCGAAGCAGCGCCATCCGGTTGCGCAGATCCGCGGAATCCCTGACCGCTGTCTTGCCGATGTCGGTCACCACGTCGCCGGATTTCAAGCCGGCGCGGGCGCCGGCCGAACCGCCGTCGACCTTTACGATCACGGCACCGACCGGGGCCGCAGCCGTCGACACCGGCATCTTGAGCTCGCGGAACACGCTCGGGGTCGGATCGTCGATGGTGATCCCGAGCGACCCGCGGCGGACCTCGCCGAATTCCAGAATCTGGTCGGCGACGTTGCGCGCCATGTTGATGGGGATGGCGAATCCAACGCCGGGATTGGTGTTGCTGGCGCCGACGAAGGCGGTGTTGATGCCGATGAGCTCACCGCGGAGATTGACGAGGGCGCCGCCCGAATTGCCGGGATAGATGGCCGCGTCGGTCTGGATGAAATCCTCGTACTGCTCGATGCCCACATTGTTGCGGCGCAGCCCGCTGACGATCCCCGAGGTCACGGTCTGGCCGAGCTGCAGCGGATTGCCGATCGCGAGCACGAAATCGCCCACCTCGAGCTGGTCGGAATCGCCGATCGAAATGGCCGTGAGGTGGTCCGGCTCGATCTTGATCACGGCGACATCGGTGTCCGCGTCGCCGCCGACGCGCTTGGCCGGCACGTTGCGGCCGTCGGCAAGTGTCACCGTGATTTCGTCGGCATGATCGATGACATGATTGTTGGTGATGATGAGACCCTGGCTCGCGTCGAAAACGACCCCGGAGCCGGTCGAACGGATGTCGCGCTTCTTGGCGCCTTCGGCGACGTGGCCCTTGATGGCTATGCTGATGATCGCCGGAGTGATTTTCTTGAGGACGGGAGCAAGCGTCGGCACTCCGATCTGGGCGACGACGGGGAGCGGAACGCTGGCATGCGCGGAGGGAACGTTCCCGCAAAATACGAGACCAGAGGCTCCTGCAACCGCAGCAATCGCTGCAATGAGCGGATTCATAAAAACGGATCCCTCTATCGCCTATCGCCCCTATAAAAATATATAGGCGCCTTAGATTAATATTGTAGCCCCGCTATGGCGGCGCACAAGACTGCGAACGGCTAGGGGAGCCAAAAACATTGGCGAGAAAGTATACTGTTTATAGGAATTTAATGCGAAGGCGACACTTGCATACGCCCTCTTTACGCGGCGATCATGATCAAGAATGCCGCAACGCAATAGACTTGCGTTGGCGCGTTTTCCAAGATGGTATCGGGCTGGCGCATCCCCGGTCGGCAGCCCCCGATCGAGGACTCATTTCACTCCGAATTTGGCGAATTCTTCCGCGATATCAGGGCGTGCCGACTTCGCCTGCGCGAGGTCGGCCTGGCTTCCGGCCGCATCGCCTTTCTTCCGCTTGGCGATACCGCGGCCGTAAAGCGAATCAGCAAAATCGGGGACGTCTTTCAGCACGGCGCTATAGTCGGCGATGGCGGCATCGAACTGGCCCATCTTGAGATAGACGAGCCCCCGGCTGTCGAACGTATAGGGATCGCTCCTCAGCCGCAGCGATTCGTTGCAATCGGCCAAGGCCTGATCGAGCTGGCCGATCATGGCACGGGCCCAGCAGCGGCTGTTCCATGCGGCAGCGTTGGCGGCATCGAGCCGCAGCGACTGGTCGAAATTGGGGATCGCACGCGCGAAGTCGCGCTTGGCGGAATAGGCGCTGCCCCGGGCGAGGAAGGCAATGGCGTCCTTGGGATCGATCCTGATCGCCTCGGTGTAGTCGGCGATCGCGCGGTCCAGGTCGCCCTTGGCGCGATAGGCATTGCCGCGGTCATAGATCGCGATGACATCGCCTGCATTGAGCTTGATCGCCTGGGTGTAATCGGCAATCGCGCGGTCGAACTGCTTCTTCTCCCCCCACGCCAGACCCCGATTCACCAACGCGTTCTCATAACCCGGGTTGAGCCGGAGCGCCTGGTCGTAGTCGGCGATGGCCCGATCCTGCTCGTTGGTGTCGCCGAATGCGAGGCCGCGATAATAGTAGGCGACATCGGAATCGGGCGCGAGCCTGATCGCTTCCGAATGGTCCGCGATCGCCTTGGCCGGGTCGCCCATCACCCGATAGGCCATGCCGCGCATATTGAAGGCATATGCGAAAGTGGGATCGACCTTTATCGCCTCGCTGTAGTCGGCGACCGCGCGGGCGGGGTCCCGCTTGGCGAAGTAGGCGAGGCCGCGATCGACGTAGGCCAATCGATATCGCGGGTTGATCTTCAGCGCCTCGTCATAGTCGGCGATGGCGCGGTCGTAGTCACGCTTGATGTAATAGGCGCGGCCGCGATTGTGGTAAGCCACGTCGTATTTGGGATCGAGCCTGATCGCTTCGGTGTAGTCGGCAATCGCGGGATCGAGATCGCCCTTGGAACGGTAGGCGATGCCGCGGTTGTTGTAGACGACGGGAACATTTTGCGGCGCTTGGTTGCCCGATTGGATCAGGGCCGTACAGCCATTGATCGAAACGTCCGGCGAGAAGGCGCCGTCCTTGTTTTCGCACGAGGCCCAGTTCTGCGACGGCTGCGCGAGCGCAGGCATGGCGGCCAACAGGGCCGCCGCGCCAAGACTGATGCTGATGACGCGCTTGGCCGCGTCCCCGCCCATCGCTGTTACCCACTGCGGTTGTGACACCAAGCATTGTGTCCCAGCGGTCGCCACTTTGACAATGGCCTGCCACAGCATGGCCACAAGTGGGGGCAGCGGCGTTGATGCAGACGGCTGTCAAGAAAACGCCGGCGGCTCCGGGACTGGCCTCCCGAAGCCCGCCGGTGAAACCGGACGCAACGGCTGTTATCTGGTGGACTGGGCCAGATTGACCCGCTTCAAGCCGGCCTGCCGAAGCTTTTCCACGTCAGTCGCCGATTTTGCCGCCATGACCGTGGAGGAGGCTCCGACCGCGGCGAAAGCCTGATCGAAATCGGCTTTGGTCTGATAGGGTTCAGCGACACCCGAGCGCGCGATGGTCGAAGCGATGGCGAGCGAGCCCAGCGCGATCACGGTGGCGGTGAGGACGACGAACTTGCGGGACATCGGGCGGCTCCTGGTTCGGAGAGTTCAGCCCATTGGTCGCCCAGCCTAGGTAAAAGGTTCAAATGGCCCTCCCTGCCTGAGATACACACGTAGAAAACATAGATTTTACAGTGTGTTGACGGCTGAGAAATTTGGAAATGGCCAGCAAGAGCGGGCCGGGAAGCGGAGTGGTCCCGTGCAAAAGGCTCCGCCGGTCTCATCGGCGCCTCCCGGCCAGCCATATCGAGGCTTACGATCGATCAGGTGATGGAGCCGCTGCCCACGGCCGCCGCGGCATCACTTTCGAGCCTGATTGAAATACCGCAAATCCGGCGGCGGCTGATCCTTCCTGGAAGGCATGAGACGACCGTCCGCGGCGCGAAAATAAACCTGCTTGTCGATGGTGACGTAGGTGTTGCCTTCGACGCAGTTGTTTTCTTCCCAGGTGACGTTCTTCTGCTCACGCTTGTAGTTCTTCATCACCATCCACGGCCGCGTCAGCGAATTGTCGGTGGTGGTGATCTCGTCGTGAAGAATGCCCGGGTTGCTCTTGTCGAGGAAAATGCGCTCCTTGAAGACGGCCTCGTTGTCATTGGCCATGGGCATGCCGGTCTGATCCCAGGTGCGAGGGCTGCGCACGTTTCGGGTCTCGATTTCGAGGGTGTCGTAGCGGCCGTCGCCGTCGGTATCGAGCCACTTGCCGATGGAGTAGCCGACGAAGGTCGGCTCGTGCTCGCTCTCGGGCCAGTTGCGTCCGTCGGTATAGACGCGGCGCGGCGACAGCGTCATGTCCTCGAACAGGATATGGGTGATCGCGGGCGAGAACAGGAACTCCATGCGGGAAACGCCTGACATCTGCCGTGGCATGCCCGGCGGCATGCACGCGTAATGGGTGTCGAGGCCGAACCCGCCGTCGTCGATGTCCTTCAGGCTGGCCTCGAACATGGCCTGGTATTCCGGCTTCAGCGGCGCCTGCTGCTTGCGGAGCGGCTTGGTCGGGTCATAGCGCGGCGGACCGCCGTCAGCCACCCGGTTCCACTGGCCGGACCAGTCCGGGTATCTCGTTTCATCATGAGCCTGGGCGCCGGCAATCATCACGGAAAGCGCCGCCGACGCGATTACAGCAATGGACGCTCGGTGAAGCATGGTCGTCCTCCCCTCGCCGGACCAGATCAACCCGCGAGAAAGCGACGCCATCTCGGACCGTCCGCCGGCAGCTTTGATATCAGGCTACACCAGTTCCCGAGGCCTGCGGAAGGGCGGCATTCCGAATGTGGGGAGGCCGCCGGCAAGGTGTGGTTGCGACAAGTTGCGCCGAGGTGCCGCTCGCCCAAATCGGGATTTTGCCTTGGATACGGCCGGAAAAGGCTGCAATACTACACGTAACCCCAGCCCGGTGACGGGCCCAAACGGGGACCGGTGCAGGAAACGCGGAGGGAACGTCCATGTACAACAAGCTCGTCGCGGCGATTGCCGTCGCCGCTTTGGCGGCCGGCAGTTTCGCGCTCACCGGCGCTGCCCAGGCCCAGCAGCCGATCATCATCAAGTTCAGCCATGTGGTGTCGCCTGATGCCCCCAAGGGCAAGGCCGCCGTGGTGTTCAAGGACCTCGTCGAGAAATACACCAACGGCCGGGTGAAGGTGGAAGTCTATCCGAACTCCTCGCTCTACAAGGACAAGGAAGAGCTCGAGGCGCTGCAGCTCGGCTCGGTGCAGATCCTCGCGCCGTCGATCTCCAAGTTCGGCCCGCTCGGGGTGAAGGAATTCGACGTCTTCGATCTTCCGTTCCTGATGAGCGACGACGCCCGCGCGCGCCAGATGACGGCGAGCCCGATGATGGCCGACCTCAACAAGAAGCTCGAAGCCAAGGGTGTGTCGCCGCTCGCCTATTGGGACAACGGCGCGCATGTCTATACCGCCAACAAGCCGCTCATCCGGCCCGAGGACTTCCGGGGCATGAAGATGCGCATCCAGGGCTCCAAGGTGCTCGACGCGGTGGCGCGCGAGCTCGGCGCCATCCCGCAGATCATGGCGTTCGGCGAACTCTACCAGGCGCTGCAGACCGGCGTCGTCGACGGCGAAGACAACGTGCCGTCCAACATCCTGACCCAGAAGTTCTACGAGGTGCAGAAAACTCTGACCGTCTCCTATCACGGGCGGCTCACCTATGCGCTCGTCACCAACAAGAAGTTCTGGGACGGGCTGCCGGCAGACCTGAAGGAACCGCTGGCGCGGGCGGTGAAGGAATTGACCGAATTCTTCAACGAGACCGCGGCGAAGGACAACGCCGACGCGCTCGAGAAGATCAAGGCTTCCGGCAAGGTCCAGGTCCATGTCCTCACCGACGAGGAGAAGAAGGCCTGGGTCGCCAAGCTGATGCCGGTCCACAAGGAAATGCAGAGCCGGTTCGGCAAGGACTTCATCGAAAAGATCTACAAGGCGTCCGGCTTCACGCCGCCGCAGTCCTGACCTTTTGCTTATCCCTCCCCGACTCCGGGGAGGGTGGCCGAGCGAAGCTCGGTCGGGTGGGGGCCACGGGCACGGCTGATCTAAGGAAGCAAGGCCCCACCCTGCCCTCCCCGAAGACGGGGAGGGAAAAGGTCAGCCAGTCCGAGCCCGAATTCTGAGCCGAGGGGAACATCTTGCTCAACGTGCTCGACCTGCTCGACCGCATCCTCGATCGGCTCGAAGAGTGGATCATCTGCGTCCTGATCGCAGCCGCGACCTGCATCACGTTCGTCGCCGTCGTGCACCGCTACGGCGCCAGCAATTCGGTGACGCTCGCCACCTGGGCGACAGGGCACGGCCTCATCTGGCTGAGCCTCGTGGCTGAGTGGGTCTACCTCACGCTCACCGCCATCAATATGTCCTGGGCGCAGGAGCTCGCCACCTACATGTTCGTGTGGATGGCGAAATTCGGCGCCGCGCTCGGCGTGCGGACCGGCATCCATGTGGGCGTCGACGTCTTCGTCAAGCAGCTTTCGCCCGCGGCGCGCAAGCCGGTGATCCTGTTCGCGCTGGCGTGCGGCGCCCTGTTCACCGGCATCATCGGCACGCTGGGCGCCATCTATGTCTACGAGCTCGACCCCGACCAGGTGTCGCCGGAGCTCGAGTGGCCGAGCTGGATGATCTATCTCTGCATTCCGCTCGGCTCCTATCTCATGTGCTTCCGCTTCCTGCAGGTGATGTGGCGGTTCCAGAAGACCGGCCACGTCCCGCATCAGGGCCACCACGGCATCGAATATGTGGCCCCGGAGATCCTGCCGCCGCCCGTCGCCGAGCCGGTGCGATGACCGGCTATTCCGAGACCATCGCGCCGCGGCCGCGCACCGGCGTCGTCATGGCGTGGCTGATCGTGGTTGTTCCGATCGCGCTCGCGCTCGTCTGCGTGCTGGCGCGCTTCGACATCATCGAGCTGTCGCAGTCGATGCGCGCGGCGCTGCTGTTCGCGATGCTGCTCGCCCTGATGGCGACCGGCATGCCGATCTCGATCGCGCTCGGCCTGTCCGTGCTCACCTATCTGTTCATCCTGTCGAGCGTCGATCCCAAGATGGTCGGGCTCAAGCTGTTCACCAGCATCGACCGCTTCGAGATCATGGCGATCCCGTTCTTCATCCTGGCCGGCAATTTCCTCACCTCCGGCGGGGTGGCGCGGCGCATGATCGACTTCGCGACCTCGATGATCGGGCACTGGTACGGCGGGCTCGGGCTCGCGGGCGTCGTCGCCTGCGCGCTGTTCGCCGCGATCTCGGGCTCCTCGGTCGCGACCGTGGTCGGCATCGGCTCCATCATCCTGCCGGCGATCGTGGAGAACGGCTATCCGCCGCGGTTCGGCGCCGGCGTGATCGCGACCTCGGGCGCGCTCGGCATCCTGTTTCCGCCGTCGATCAATCTCGTCATCTTCGCGGTGGCGACCAGCGGCATGCAGCCCAAGGGGCCCGACGGCGCCATCGTCGACTCCGCCTCGGTGGGCCAGCTCTTCATCGCCGGCGCTGATCCCCGGGCTGATGCTCGCCACCATGCTGGGCATGACCACCTGGTATCGCGCCTGGCGCAACGACTATCCGCGCATGAAGCGGGCGAGCTGGGGCGAATGCCTGCGCGCCTTCCGCGACGGCTTCTGGGGCCTGTTCCTGATCGTGCTCGTGCTCGGCGGCATCTATTCCGGCCTGTTCACCCCGACCGAGGCCGCCGCGGTGGCGGCCGTCTATGCCTTCTTCATCGCGGTGTTCGTCTACAAGGAGCTCAAGTTCACCGACGTGCCGGCGGTGCTGCTCAAGGCGGCGTCCATGAGCGCCATGATCCTCTACATCATCACCAATGCGGCGGTGTTCTCCTGGCTGCTCACCTCCGAGCAGATTCCCCAGTCGATGGCCGAATGGATGACGGCGCAGGGCTTCGGCATCATGGCGTTCCTGCTCGTCACCAACATCGTGCTGCTGGCGGCCGGCAATTTCATGGACCCCGCCGCCATCGTGCTGATCATGGCGCCGATCCTGTTCCCGATGTCGGCGCGGCTCGGGCGTGCACCCGGTGCACCTCGGCATCCTGATGGCGGTCAACATGGAGGTCGGCCTCTGCCACCCGCCGGTCGGGCTCAACCTCTACGTCGCCTCCAGCATCACCAAGATGGGCATCACCGAATTGACCATAGCGGTGCTGCCATGGCTCGGCACCATGCTGGTGTTCCTGGTGATGGTGACCTACATCCCGGAAATATCGCTGTGGCTGCCCCGTGCGCTGGGGATGCTGTATTAGGCGACGGCAAATTCTGGACTACGGAATCAGCACCGCGGCGCCCTGCAGACGCCCCTCGCGCAGATCGGCCAACGCCTCGTTGGCCTGGCCGAGCGGATAGCGCGTGACCTCGGTCTTCACGCCCGCCTGCGGCGCGAGCGCGAGAAATTCATGGGCGTCGCCGCGCGTCAGGTTGGCGACCGAGACGAGCTGCCGCTCCTCCCACAGGATGCGATAGGGGAAGGCCGGGATGTCCGACATGTGGATGCCGCCGCACACGACGCGGCCGCCCTTCTTCACCGCGCGCAAGGCGGCCGGCACCAGCGCGCCGACCGGGGCGAAGATGATCGCGGCGTCGAGTTGTTCCGGCGGCGCTTGGTCGGAGCCGCCGGCCCACACCGCGCCGAGCCGGCGGGCGAAGTTTTGCGCGTCCTCATCGCCGGTGCGGGTGAAGGCATAGACGCGGCGGCCCTGCCAGATCGCGACCTGGGCGAGGATGTGGGCGGCGGCGCCGAAGCCGTAAATGCCGAGGCTCTCCCCTGCCCCGGCCATCCGGTAGCTGCGCCAGCCGATCAGTCCCGCGCACATCAGCGGTGCCAGTTCCGCGTCGTCCGGACCTTCGGGCAGCGCAAAGCAATAGCGCGCATCCGCCACGGTGTGGGTGGCAAAGCCGCCGTCCCGCGTATAGCCGGTGAAGACCGGCCGGTCGCACAGGTTCTCGCGGCCATCGCGGCAATAGGGACAGACGCCGCACGTCGCCCCGAGCCAGGGCACGCCGACACGCGCCCCGACCGCGAGACCGGAGACGCCCTCCCCGCGCGCGGCGACCCGCCCGACGATCTCATGTCCGGGAATGATCGGCAGCTTCGGGTCGGGCAATTCGCCGTCGACCACGTGCAGATCGGTGCGGCACACCCCGCAGGCCGAAATCTCGATGAGGATTTCTCCCGGCGCGGGGACCGGCACCGGGCGCTCGCGCATCACCAAGGGCGAGCGAGGGCGGTCGAGGACCATGGCGTGCACCGCTGTCGATCCTTTTTTGGGCGCCGTGAGATGGCAACTGTTCCGGGGACCTGATTTGGGCCATATATCCGCTCATGTACAAACTGATCGGGCTCATCCTCGCCGCCTTGCCGGTCGTTCTCTTCCTGAGAGCGATCTTCTTCGGGCGATCGAAGAAGCGATCGCAGGCCGTATCCGAATTCAAGAAGCAGCTCGATTATGCGGTATGGGTGATCCTGTTCTTCATCGGATGTGCCGTCGTCTATTCGGTCGCGAAACTGGTCTATCAGTTCTGGACCTGATGGCGCATCGGACGGGAACGCCACTCACCGCTTGATCCCGGTCCCGTCGCAGCGCTGGCACCTCACGACCTTGTCTCCCTTCTTGAGGGTACCCTTGCCTTCGCAATTCTTGCACTTCTGCTTCTTCTTGCCGTCGCTCTTCTGCATGGGGTCCTCCGGAATCGAGGGGCGAGCTTAGCTCGGTGCCTGCGGCGAACGCGAGAACTCCGAGGCCTCCCGCGCGGCCTACGTCTCCTCGCCGAGCCAGCGCGCAATCCGCGGCCAACTGTTCTTCATCGTCTCGGCGCCGAGGAACAGGCCGAGATGCCCGCACGGCTCGGTCGCCGTTTCGATGCGCTCTTTCGGCGTGCCGACGCGGTTCGGCGGTCGCGAACAACTGGCCGGGAGCGACGATTTCGTCGTCGCGGGCCCCGAGCAGGAAAATCGGATGGGTCAGAGCGGAAAGATCGATTTTCCGCCCCAGTGCGACGAAATTGCCGGTGGCGAGCCGGTTCTCCTTGAACAGCCACGACACCACCTGAAGATAATAGGCGCCGGGCAGGTCGACGGTGAGGTCGTACCATTCCCTGAAACGCGCCTCCAGGTCGTGCATCTCCGGCGAATCATCGCCCGGCGGCAGCTGCAAAACGCGCCGCGTGTCATCCGCGATAAGTGCCGTCCCCCAGATGTGGAGGACGCGCTGGCCGAGGACGCGGCCGTTCTGCGAGCCGACGAACTCCTCGAAGGCAGCCAGTGGGACCTGCACGGTCATCTGCGAAAGATGGGATTGCCCGGCGGCGATATCGACCGGCGCACCCGCCAGCACGAGGCGCCGCACCTTGTGCGGGAACCGCGCCGCATAGGTCAACGCCATCCAACCGCCCTGGCACAGGCCGATGAGATCGACCGGCGGCCCGATTTCGTCCACGGCGACGTTGAGATCGGCGAGATAGTTGTCGATCGACAGAAACCGCATGTCGGGCCCGGCCGATCGCCAGTCAGTGACATGAATCCGGCCGATGCCGCCGTCGCGGAGCGCCTCGACCACGCTGTGGCCTTGGGCAAAATCCGCAATGGTAGCGCAATGCAGGGCGAACGGGGCGCAGATGAGGGCGGGAACGCCGCTCTCGCCGGTGGAGAAATCGCGCAGCTCCATGGTGCCGAGTTCGAGCTGCAGCCGATGCGGCGTTGCCCACACCGGCTGCCGCTCCTCAGAGCCTTCGGATGCTGCGGGGTGCCCGGCGAGCGAGGCGGCGAACGCCTCCCCGACGCTTGCCGCCATCAACGCCGGCCACGCGAACAGGCTGGCCGGAAACTCCGGCACCCGCAGCCGTTCGTCCTGCTGCTTCTTGGCCATGGTCGAGACTAACTGCCGCTTCAACGGCTTGAATTGACCGGGATCAATCCGCCAACGTCCGCAAGCATGCCGGTCCCATCGATTAGTCCGCCGCGGATGACAGTGGGATCATATCGCAGCGTGGTCATGCGGGTAAATCACCCCCGCGCGACCCAACTGTTTCCGATCTTCACATAGACGCGCTTGACGGCGGCCCAGGCGATGCGATGGGCCGCTTCCTCCTGGCGCGGATCGCCGGCATGGGCTGTAAAGGCGTTGTTGAAGGCGGCGCGGTAGATGTCCTGGGCATGCGGCGGCAAATGGCGCGAGACCGAGCCCGGCAAATCCTCGTTGGTCTGGTAGGGCATGGGCGGACCTCCTTCATGCGGTGAGTTCCCAGGGGATCGCAGCGGCGCGCGGGAGATGTTGCGGGCATCGCTACATCCCCCATCGCCGCACGAACCAGCTCTTCACGAGCTGCGTCAGCACGGCATAGCAGCTGATGATCGCGATCACCGCCGGCCAGTAGAGCGGCGGCAACGGAACGAAGCCCAGCGAAGAACCGATCCACGTGAAGGGCAACGTAATCCCTACGACGGAGATGACGATCGACGTGGTGATCAATGCCGGGCTCGCCAAGCTTTCGATGAACGGGATTTTCGCCGTGCGGATGATGTGGATGATCAGCGTCTGGGTCAGAAGCGATTCGACGAACCAGCCGGTCTGGAACAGCGCCGGATTGTCCCAGGCCCCGAACGCATAGATCATGGTGAAATAGGTCACGTAATCGAAGATCGAGCTGATCGGCCCGATGAACAGCATGAATTTCATGATGTTGCCGATGTCCCAGCGGCGCGGCACCAGCAGATAATCCTCGTCCACATTGTCGGTCGGGATCGCGGTCTGGGAGAAATCATAGAGCAGATTGTTGGTCAGCACCTGGATCGGCGCCATCGGCAGGAACGGCAGGATGATGCTGGCGCCGACCACGCTGAACATGTTGCCGAAATTCGAGCTGGCTCCCATCTTGATGTACTTGGTGATGTTGCCGAACACCTTGCGGCCCTCGATGACGCCGTCGCCGAGCACGCCGAGGTTCTTTTCCAGAAGAATGATGTCGGCGGATTCCTTCGCGATATCGACCGCGGTGTCGACGGAGATGCCGACGTCGGCGGCCTTCAATCCCGCGCTGTCGTTGATGCCGTCGCCGAGGAAGCCGACCACGTGGCCGCTATGCTGGCAGGCAGCGATGATCCTGGCCTTCTGGGGCGGAGAGACTTTTGCGAACACCGGATAGGTTTCGACCAGCCGGGCGAGTTCCTCCTCGCCTGCAGCTTCGACTTCCCTGCCGAGGATGATGCGATCGACCTCAAGCCCTACCTCGCGGCAAATCTTGCGGGTGATGATGTCATTGTCGCCGGTGATGATCTTCACCCGCACCCCGGCGCGGCCGAGCGCGGCTATGGCAGGGCCGGCGCTTTCCTTGGGCGGATCGAGGAACGCGATGTAGCCGAGCAGCGTCAGGTCGCATTCGTCGGCGACGGTATAGACGTCCTTGTCGGCAATGATTTCCTTGTAGGCCACCGCTATGACGCGGAAGCCGTCCGCATTGAGCGTGGCGCTTTCCTGCTGCGCGGTCTCGAGGTGGCTTTTATCGAGGGTGCCGACCTCGTCGCCGATTTCATACCGGGTGCAGACGGCGAACACCTCCTCGATCGCTCCCTTGCAGATGAGGACGTGCTTGCCGTCCTCGCGGCCGAGCACGACCGAGAGGCGCCGACGGACGAAATCGAACGGGATCTCGTCGAGCTTGTGATACTGGTGCTCCTCGTGAAGCTCCTTGCCCAGTTCCACATGCTGCAGCACCGCGATGTCGAGCAGGTTTTTCAGGCCGGATTGATAGTGGCTGTTGAGGTAGGCGTATTCGAGCACGCGCTCGCAGTCCTCGCCCCTGATGTCGAGATGCCGCTTCAGGATGATCCGGTCCTGGGTCAGCGTGCCGGTCTTGTCGGTGCACAGCACGTCCATGGCGCCGAAATTCTGGATCGCGTGCAGCCGCTTGACGATCACCCGCTTGCGCGACATGGCAATCGCGCCCTTGGCGAGATTGGCAGTCACGATCATCGGCAGCATTTCCGGCGTCAGACCCACCGCGACGGCGAGCGCGAACAGCAGCGCCTCGAGCCAATCGCCCTTGGTGAAACCGTTGATCAGAAACACCGATGGCACCAGGACCAGGATGAAGCGGATCATCAGCCAGGTGAACTTGTCGATGCCTTTCTCGAAGCTGGTCTGCACCCGCTGCCCGGCGATGGTGTCTGCGAGCTGTCCGAAGTACGACCCAACTCCTGTACGAACGACGACGCCTGTCCCGTAACCGCTGACGACATTGCTGCCCATGAAGCAGATGTTGGGAAGATCGAACGCGTCCTCGACGGGCTCGGTGGCGGCGGTCGCCACCTTTTCGATCGGCATCGCCTCGCCGGTGAGCGTGGATTGATTGATGAAGAGGTCTTTCGCGGACAGCAGGCGCAGGTCCGCCGGAATCATGTCTCCAGCCGAGAGAGCGACGAGATCGCCCGGAACGATCTCCTCCATGGGTAACTCGACGAACCCTTCGACCTTCGAGACCCGCAGCGCGTTTCCCCGGCGCTTTACGCTCGCGGTGGTCTTGACCAGGGCACGCAGCTTTGCAGCGGCCAGATTGGACCGATGTTCCTGGATGAAGGCGGTGACGATCGACAGGATCACCATGGTGGCGATGATCACGGCGGCGCGGGGGTCGCCCAGAAAGTAGGAGACTACCGCAAGCGTGAGCAGCAGGCCGTTGAGCGGGTTCCTGGTGCGATTGATGAGCTCGTAGAGGATTCCGGTGCGGCGTTCGCGTGCGATCTGGTTCGCCCCGAAGCGCTTCAGTCGCTCGGTTGCCTGCGCCTCGTCAAGGCCCGCGTCGGTGCAATCGAGACCGCGCAAGGCCGCCGCGGGATCGCATCCGCTCGCCGCAAGAAGTTCGGGAGATACGGCAACCTCCCGGTGCAGGCGTGGCGTACGCGTCGCGCCATTCAAAGACGCACCATCTCCGGTCGGCTCGCTGGAGCGCATCTGTCACATGCCCGACTGTGCGGCTCGAAACGCTCTCGAGCGCCATCGTTCAGGTTGGAACGGACAGCGCTCCAGAGTCATTGATCTTGAGCATGATCTCGTCCGAAAGGTCTGCAACTTTTCGCGATCATGCTCTCGCCGGTTTCGGAACCGCTTCACACGGCGACGGAGTGCCGCTTGTGATTCTGTGGCAGATAGGCGTCGAAGGCCGCGGCGACAAGGCGGACGAAGGGACGCCCCTTTTCCGTCACCACGATCTGGCGGCCGTGGCGGCGCACGATGCCGCACGCACCCAGGGCATCGAGAGCGTCCAATTCCGCAGAGAAATCCGTCGCGCCGGCTTCGGCATCGAGATCGACGGCGAAGTCGCACATGAGCCGCTCGATGATCCTGGCACGCCGAAGATCATCCGACGAAAGCGCAAGGCCCTTGGCGATGGCAAATTGCCCGGCATCGATCGCGCGGGCGTAGGAGCCGACATCGGGCGCATTCTGCACATAGCCCTGCGGCAGCCGCCCGATCGAGGAGGCGCCGACGCCTATCAGCGTGTCGGCGGTGTCGGTGGTGTAACCCTGGAAATTGCGATGCAGCCGTCGGGTCTGCGCCGCGCGCTTGAGGTCGTCATGGGCCAAGGCGAAATGATCGAGGCCGATCTGGACGTAGCCGCATTCCTCCAGCGTCTCCGCCGCGGCGTACATTTGCGACATGCGCTCGGCGGCGCCCGGCAGGGCCTGGGTGTCGATCAGCTTCTGGTGCGGCTTGAACCACGGCACATGAGCATAGCCGAACAACGCGATGCGCGACGGCTCAAGCGATGCCGCGAGTTCCGCGCTGCGGATCACGTCGCCGATGCTCTGCCGCGGCAATCCATACATCAGGTCGATATTGATGTTGGCGACGCCGGCGGCCCGTACGGCCGCAACGGCCGCCTCGACCTGCGCGAACGGCTGGACCCGGCCGATCGCCTGTTGCACATGGGGGGAAAAGTCCTGCGCGCCGAAGCTTGCGCGCGTGATCCCGATCCGGCCGAGGGTCGCCGCGAGCTGCGACGACACGCGGCGGGGATCGAGCTCGATCGCATGTTCGGCGATCTCCGTGAGGTCGAACGTATGGTCGAGCTGGTCCACGATTTCGGCGATGATATCGCCGCCGAGGATCGACGGCGTGCCGCCGCCCCAGTGCAGGTGAACCACCGGTCTGACGCCGATGACGGCGCCCAGCAGTTCGACCTCCTTCCTGAGGTGGTCCGCATAGGCCACGACCGGCGCCCGCCGCTGCACCGCCTTGGTGGTGCAGCCGCAATAGAGGCAAAGCTCGTTGCAGTAGGGCACGTGCAGATAAAGCGACAGCTTCGCCTTATCCGGCAGCGCGGCGAGCCATCCGGCGTAGGTCTGCGGCCCCACCGCGGCGGAGAAATGCGGTGCGGTGGGGTAGGACGTGTAGCGCGGCACCGCGCGTTCGGCCAAAGTTAATGTCGTGCTCATGCAGACAAAACTGGGCCAAGTTCGCGTGCCCGGCGTTGATCGAAATCAATGCCGGGGGCCGCGCCTCACTGCGGCTTCTGGAACTTGAGCACGAATTCGTCCGCCGGCTTGGTCGGCGGTTGCGTCGTGAAATCACGGGTGTCCTCGGGATGGCGCCAGAAATCGCCTTCGCCGACGAGCTTGAACCCGGCCGCTTCGACCTCGCGGCGCAACAGGCTCTCCTCGATGCGGTGGAGCGACTTTCCCACCGTGGCGCCGGCGCCGGCGGCGGCGGAATGGTCCGCGATCACGAGATACCCGCCGGGCTTGAGCGCGGCAAACAGCTTGGCGTTCATCTTGACGCGATCGACCGCCATGTAGGTCGTGTCGTGATAGAAGAACAAAAAGGTAATGAGATCGAGATTGCTCGCATCCGCGGGCAGCGGATCATCGAACGGACGCGACAGGCCGACGATGGGCTTGCCGGCGGGCGTCTTCGTCCGCGCCTCGAAGGCCGCCTTCCCCCGTTCGCCTTGCTCGGCGGGATTTTGTCCGTAGACCACGCCGTTCGGCCCCACCGCGCGCGCCATCAACTCGGTGCTGTAGCCGCCGCCGGCGCCCATATCGAGCACCTTCATGCCGGGTCGGGCACCGATGAAGGTGAGGACCTTCAGGGGATCGCGACGCGCGTCGGTCGCACGGTCGGCCGCGCTGCGGTCGGGCGCTGCGACCAGCGCCGCATAGTCGGGGGTTCCCTGCGCAGCCGCACCGGCGAGGGTGAAGCACGCAGCCATTGCAGCCGCGAATCCAATGATGGTTGATCGAGCGTTCATTTTTTCCTCCCTAGTGGTGCGACCCGATGGTTCCCCATCTGTTTTGATCAGTCGCGCTACAATTCCATAAGTTGTGATCTGACTCGTTCCGACATTTGCGAACCAAATGTAGGCGTCAACCGCCGGACCGTGGGATCGAATAGCACACAACCCGGCGCGTGGTCGCGATTTCGTTGATCATCATTGCGGCGAATTGAACGTTTCGCATTAAACAGTCGTTCCGGTCTGTTCCCCGTGAACGAATCGGGGGGCGTCGTGACCAGCCAGTGCAATCGTTCACGGCCAGTTAATCAGAAAGCTGCGCGAAACGGATTCGGATCATGCGAGAAGCGCCGCCGACTGCACGCATCAACCTACCGGAAATCGCCGACTGCCGAGGTCGCGTCCACTTATTTGCTGATGCCCAGCACCGTTTCCACCGCCTCCATGACGGTCGTTTTCATGTTGCGCCGGCAATAGTCCATCACCTTTTGCCCGTGTTCCCTGAACTGCTGGGTATCGACGACAGTGTTGTTTCTTCTGCTGTTGTAGTACCCGCTCAGCCACATCGCTATGTCGTGCGGGTCGGCGACCGTAAACAGAACGTATTGCTCGCAGGTGATCTTCGCGACATCGACGGTCACCTGCGCGCGGGCGGGCAGGATGGCGAAGGCCATCAGCGGCAGCGTCAACCAGACCCGACTGAACTTATTCATCACTCGACTCCCATTGCCCAAGACGTTGGACAAAACAACATTGGACAGAAAAACCTCGATTGCGACGGCAGCATTGATGGCGCAGTCCGCCATGTTCCGCTGCCGCCCCCAGACCCATACACCACCTTGCCGCGCAGCCGGAAGGGGGACGTTGACTTTTCACAAACGCACCAGCCGCCTTCGCGAACGCTGCGGCGGGGTGCAGGAGGAAACGCGGCCGATGCCTTGCAGGCTGTGCCGAAGCGGCGCATCCTGCCGCCGATGCGGCGGGCGTTCGAAGCTCGAACCCGTCGCCGGGAGCGGATCGTGATCGAGATCGAGGGCCTTCGCTATGTCCGCCTCGGCACGCGGGATCTTCCCGCGGCGATCGACTTCACGCAACGAATTCTCGGCCTGCAGCTGATCGAGAAGAGCGGCGAGCACGCGGCCTTCCGTTCCGACTTCCGGGACCGGACGCTGGTCTATGCGCTGGGCGATCCGGCCGAGCAGAGCGTCGCTTTCGAGGTGCGCGGCATCGACGTGCTCGACCGCGCCGTCTCGCAGCTGCAGCAGAACGGCTACGTCGTGACCCGCGGCAGCGGGCGCGATGCCGAGCAACGCAAGGTCAGGGCGTTCGCGGCCTTCCGGGACAACAGCGGCAACGCGTTCGAGCTGGTGGTGCGGCCGCTGGCGACGGGCTGGCGCTACTTCGCCTCGCGCGACGCGGGAGTGACCGGGCTCGAGGCGGTGGCGCTGCGCACCACCGGCAACGGCGCGGACGAGAAGCTATGGACCACCCTGTTCAACGGCCGCGTGAGCGATTGGGTCGGCGATGCCGCCTATATCCGCTTCGACGACGCCCATCACCGCCTCGCGCTGCATCCCGCCGGACGGGCGGGCGTGCTCGCGGTCGAATACGCGGTCGAGAGCGTCAATCAACTCATGCAGAGCATGTATTTCCTGCAATCCGCGCAGATCAAGATCGTGCACGGACCCGGCCGCCGGCCGACCTCGGATCAGATGTTCCTGACCTTCGCCGGCCCCGATGACGTATTGTTCAGCTACGTGACCGAAGGCCGCCGCATCGAGAACGAAGCGACGCATCGGCCGCGGCAGTTCGCACACGCTCCCCGGTCCTTTTGCGCCTGGGGCAGCGAAAGCGAATGGCCGGAATTCGGCGCAGGCGACTAAATTGGCGACCAATGTTTTGATACTAACGCGTGATCGCGTTCGGCGGGCTCCACCCTCCCCTTCTTCAGGAGGAGGGTTGGGGTGGGGGTCCGCCGAGAGTTCAACAAGCGCCGCGTCTGCGGCCCGCGATCCACACCCCGACCCTCCCCTCTTTAAGGGGAGGGAGAAGACATCGCCGCTCGGGCTCGCTATCGAAGAGACACGACATGATCAACCTGCAGAATGTCTCGTATGTGCGCCTCGGGACGCGCGACCTCGAAGGCGCGACCCGGTTTGCCACCGATTATCTCGGCCTTGAGGTCAGCGAACGCGCCAACGGCGCGGTCTATTTCAAGTCCGACGCGCGCGAACACACGCTGTGCTATTTCGAGGGCGACCCGGCGGACCAGGCGGCAGGATTTGAAATCGCCGGTCGCGACGGGCTCTCGTCCGCTGCCGGCGAGCTCGAACGGCTCGGCTATCGCGTGCATCACGGCACGACCGAGGAATCCGAGCTGCGCAAGGTGCGTGACTTCATCGCGTTCAACGATCCCACCGGAAACCGCATCGAGCTGGTCTGGCGCCCGGCCCATGGCGCGCAGCGCTATCACGGCATGCGCGACGCCGGCATCACCGGCTTCAGCCATATCGGCCTGTGCACCACCGACGCCGCGCGCGACGAGGCGTTCTGGACGCAGGTCTGCAATGCCCGCGTGAGCGACCGCATCGGCGAGGCGCCGCTGCTCCGGATCGACGAAATCCACCACACCATCGCGATGTTCCCTGCCGCCGGTCCGGGCATCCAGCACATCAACCACCAAGTCGAGAGCGGCGACGACGTCATGCGCTCGTTCCGCTTTTTGAGCGAGCGCGGCGTGCCGATGGTGTTCGGGCCGGGGCGCCACCCCAGCTCGTCGGCGAAATTCCTCTATTTCAAGGGGCCGGACGGGATGGTGTTCGAATACTCCTCGGGGGTGAAATCGATCGCCGACGAACTGCTCTACCGCGAACGGCAGCTCCCATTCGATCCCACCGGCTTTTGCGAATGGGGCGCGAAGCCCGAAATCCCGGAATTTCGGGAATGATGCGGCGGGTCCGAACCGCGAACGCCAAAACGGCGTTTGCCGAATGGTAAGCTTGTCGCGCTACCGTATCGGGTCGAACCGGCATATCGACCGCGGTTCGCCGGATGGTTATAATTCCATTATCAGAGCCTGACGCGCGCGATCGAAAGCAGAACGACCGGCGTGCGCATGTCGTGCAGGAGTACCCATGGCCCCGCGTGCGTATTGGAAGGGTTACCTCAAGCTCTCCCTCGTATCCTGTCCCATCGCGCTCTACCCGGCCTCGTCGAGCTCGGAGCGGGTGTCGTTCAATCGCATTAACAAGAAGACCGGCAACCGTCTTAAACAGCAGAACGTCGATGCCGAGACCGGCGAGCCGGTTGACAAGGAGGATATCGGCCGCGGCTATGAGGTCGCAAAGGGCCAATATCTCATCGTCGAGGACGAAGAGCTGGAAAAGGTCCAGATCGAGAGCGCGCACACCATCGAAGTCGACAGCTTCGTGCCGCGCGCGGAGATCGACGATCGTTACCTCGACAGCCCCTACTACATCGCGCCGACCGACCAGGTCGGGCAGGAAGCCTTTGCGGTCATCCGCGACGCCATCCGGGACAAGCAGATGGTCGGGCTCGGCCGCGTCGTGCTGGCCCGCCGCGAACGGGTGATGATGCTGGAAGCGTTCGACAAGGGCCTGTTGGCGACGGCGCTGCGCTATGCCTATGAGGTCCGCGACCAGGCTGCCTATTTCGAGGACATCCCGGACCTCAAGCTGCCGGCCGAGATGACCCAGCTTGCCGGCCACATCATCGATACCAAGGCCGGCCACTTCGATCCCAAGAAGTTCGAGGATCACTACGAGAACGCCCTTGTCGAACTCTTGAGGAAGAAGCAAGCGGGCCGCGTGCTCGAGCCGGTGAAGGAGGAAGGTCCCGCGCCTCACCGCGTCATCAATCTGATGGACGCGCTACGCGCGAGCATCGGCACCGAGACCAAGAAGAAGCCGGCCGCGGCAAGCACCAAGGTTCGGGCCGGTGCTGCTGCCGGCAAGAGGAAGACCGGACGCTGACGCAGCCCGCCGAACCCGACCGCGCCATGCTCGAAGGCACCGTCGCCTTCACGGGGCGGCTTGCATCGATGAAGCGGGCGGATGCGTTTGCGTTGGTGCGCAAGCATGGCGGCAAGCCGCGCGAGGGCGTCACCCGCAAGACCGACGTGCTCGTCGTCGGCGAACTCGGCTGGCCGTTGCTCGACGACGGCCGCCCCTCCAACAGCCTGGCGCAGGCGCGCTCCCACGGCATCCCCGTCGCCAGCGAGCGGCAGTTCCTGGAGTGGCTGGGCCAGAGCGTTCCCGACGAGCACGCCAAGACCTACACCGCCGATCAGCTCGCTTCCCTGAGCAAGCTGCCGAAAGCGGCGGTCGATCAGCTCGCCATGTTCGGCCTGATCGAAGCGCGCGGCGGCCTCTACGGTTTCCGCGACCTCGCGGCGGCGCGGCAGGTCGCCGGCCTGCTCGCCGCCGGGACCGCTTTGTCGACCATCACGCGGAGCCTCAACGAGATCCGGAAATGGCTGCCCGACGCGCGCCTGTCGAACCTCAAGCTGTTTCCGGAATCCTCCGACCGGCTGCTGGTCGAACAGGTGCAGGGACGCACCGACAAGACCGGGCAGTTCGTTCTCGATGTCGAAAAGCCCGCCGACGACGTTGAAGCGCTCTTCGTCGTGGCTCAGGCGGCCGAAGAGGAGGACGACCTCGCCACCGCCGAGCGCCTCTACCGCCGCGTCTTGAAGATGGATCCCGCGGACCCTGCCGCGCCTTTCAATCTCGGCAACGTCATGCGCGCGAGCGGGCACAACCTCGAGGCCGAGGCCGCCTACCGCGCCGCCGTCAAGGCCGATCCCGGCTACGCGCTCGCCTGGTACAATCTCGCCGACATGCTGGACGACCAGCGCCGCACCAAGGAGGCGATCGACTGCCTCAAGCGTGCGCTCGATGCCGATCCCGCCTACCTCGACGCCATGTTCAACATGGGGCTGCTTCTGCAGCGCTTGGAGCGGCACGCTGAAGCCGCGCTGTGGTGGCGCCGCTATCTCGCGCTCGACGGCAGTTCTCCCTGGGCCGCCCGCGCCAAGCGCGCGCTGAAGTACTGCGAAATCCAGCTCCAGGGATCGGGCTCCTGAGCCGCCATGGCGCCGCGCCCAAAGTCCGCGAAACCGAAAGCGAAGACCGCGCGCAAAGCCGCTGACCGAATATGCGCGCAAGCGAGATTTCGCCCGCACCCCCGAGCCGAAGCCCGAAACCGCCGCCGCGGCGACCGGCGAATTCGTGGTGCAGAAGCACGCCGCGCGCAGGCTTCACTACGATCTGCGACTCGAACTCGACGGCGTGCTGAAAAGCTGGGCCGTGACCAGAGGCCCGAGCCTGACGCTCGGCGAGAAGCGTCTTGCGGTGCGCACCGAGGACCATCCGATCGAATATCTCGGCTTCGAAGGCAATATTCCCAAGGGCGAATACGGCGGCGGGTCGATGATCGTGTGGGACCGCGGCCGCTGGCATCCCGAGGGCGACCCGCATAAGGGGCTCGCGAAGGGGCATCTGGCGTTCTTTCTCGACGGCGCCCGGCTCAAGGGGCTTTGGCATCTCGTCCGCATCAAGCCCCGGCGCGGAGAGAAGACCGAGCCGTGGCTTCTGATGAAGGCCGAGGACGAATTCGCCCGCCGTCCCGGCGACCCCGAGATCACCGAGGAGGAAACCACATCGCGCCTCAGCGGTCGCACCAACGAGGAACTGGCGACCGTCGGCGGGCTGCGCGACGATCACAAGGCGCGAGTGAGCGCCGGCAAGCGCCGCAAACTCCTTCTGCCCGACATCAGCAAGATTGCCGGCGCGCGCAAGGGCCTGCTGCCGACGTTTCTCGATCCGAGTCTCGCGGCACCGTGCGAGAAGCCGCCGAGCGGAGAGAAATGGATCCACGAGATCAAGCATGACGGCTATCGCATCCAGGCGCGCATCGATGGGCGCACGGTCCGGCTGTTCACCCGCAACGGACTTGACTGGACGGCACGGTTTCGCGGCATCGCCGACGCGCTCTTGCCGTTGGGCCTCGGCTCGGCCCTGATCGACGGCGAGATCGTCGTCGAGGACGCCACCGGCATTTCCAACCTGAGCCATCTGCAAGCGGACTTGCAGGCCGGCCGTCGCGACCGGTTTCGCTACTTCGCATTCGACCTTCTCTATTGCGAGGGATACGACCTCACCAAGGCGACATTGCTCGATCGCAAGGACCTGCTGGCGCAGGTCATCGCCGGGCTGCCGCAGAATTCGCCGATACGCCTGAGCGAGCATCTCGAAACGGACGGGCCGACCATGCTGGCCCATACCTGCCGTTTCGGCCTCGAAGGCATTATCTCCAAGCGGAAGGATTTGCCCTACCGGCCCGGCCGTGGCCACCATTGGTTCAAGGCGAAGTGCATGCAGAGCCAGGAATTCGTGATCCTCGGCTACGTTCCTTCGACGGCCGCCAGCGGCGCGGTCGGCTCGCTGCCGCTCGGCTATTATTCCGGCGGCGGGCTCGTCTATGCCGGCCGCGTCGGCACCGGCTGGTCCGCCGACGTCGCGAAATCGCTGCGCAAGGAGCTCGACAAGATCAAGGCCGGCAAACCGGCGCTGCGCAAGCCTTTGCCCGCAGGCGCCGAGAAGGGGGTCGTCTGGGCCGAGCCGCGCCTCGTCTGCGTGGTGGAATATGGCGACTGGTCCCGCGACGGGATGATCCGGCAGGCATCATTCAAGGGACTGCGGGACGACAAGCCGGCGCAGGACATCGCCCTGGAGACGCCGCAGAAACGATCGAAGTCACGGGCCGATATCGCGCCGGCCGGCGTCAAGCTCACCCATCCCGAACGTATCCTGTGGGCCGAGCCGGGCATCACCAAGCAAGGCCTGGCGGATTTTTACACGGACATCGCCGACTGGATTCTGCCGCATGTCACCGGACGGGTCCTGAGCCTGTTGCGGTGCCCGTCCGGCACCAGCGCCAAGTGCTTTTTCGCCAAGCATCCCTGGGCGGGCCTGACCGACGACGTGCAACGCGTCGAAGTCGGTACCGAGCAGCCCATGCTGGCGATCGACGGCCTTGGCGGACTGCTCAACCTGGTGCAGGCCGGCGTGGTCGAAATCCACCCATGGGGATCGCGCGCCGACAATCTGGACCAACCGGACCGTCTGATCTTCGACCTCGATCCCGGCGAGGACGTGCCGTGGGGCGCCGTCATCACCGCGGCGCGAGAGGTGCGCGGCCGGCTCGACGCGCTCGGCCTGAAAAGCTTCGTCAAGACGACCGGCGGCAAGGGGCTCCATGTCATGGTTCCCGTCGCGCCGGGCGCCGGCTGGGACGAAGCGAAAGCCTTCACCAAGTCGGTTGCGGAGGCGATGGCGCGGGACGCGCCCGACCGCTTTGTCGCCACCTTGGCCAAGCGCGCCCGGCACGGACGCATCCTGGTCGACTACCTGCGCAACGACCGCGGCTCCACGGCGGTGGCCGCCTATTCGACCCGCGGCTCGGCGCAGGCCACGGTCTCGACGCCGCTCGCCTGGGACGAGCTGTCGGAACGCTTGCGGTCCGACCATTTCACCGTCGGCAACCTCCGCAACCGGCTGGAATTCCTGGAGCGCGACCCGTGGCAGGGATTCTTCAAGTTGCGGCAGCGGCTCCCGGCGGGCGGATGAGGAAGGCGTGCTGGCAGGTTGCACCGCCTGTGTCCAAAGCGCCCAGGTTCCCTCCCCTTGAGGGCCCTGAGGGGGCCTAAAGGGGTGGGGGGACTCATTTTTCTACAAAACAACCCCATGCAAAGTAGAATTCGTTCTGCCGCGCTCCCGCCCATCGGTACGATTTGAGGACTTTTATGCGGACATTTCACGGCAAATGACGCCCCGTGCATTCGCATTAAGCTACTGATATATTGCAGCTTATGAAGAATCCATCAGAGGACAGAAAAGCGGACATCGAGGAGGTCGAGGACCGCGGCGAAACGGTCGGCCTCATGGAGCCGCTCCTGATCGGCGAGAGCTCGCGCAAGCGCGGAGAGGTCATCGATCTCGCCGTCGACCTTGCCGCCAAGTCCGCCGGGTTCCGCCGCAGCCTGCCGGCCGGCGTGGTCAGCGCGTTGGCCGATCTCGTGCGTTCGATGAACTGCTACTACAGCAACCTGATCGAGGGGCACGACACGCACCCGATCGAGATCGAGCGCGCCCTGAAAAACGACTACAGCGCCGATCCGCGCAAGCGCGACCTCCAGCTCGAAGCCAAAGCGCACATCGCCGTGCAACGGTGGATCGATGAGGGAAATCTTCGCGGGCGCGCAGTGACCGCGGACGGCCTGCGGGACATTCACCGACGCTTCTGCGAACTGCTCCCTGAGAGCCTGCTCTCGGTCGAAGAACCGAACACCCATGAACGACTGCGAGTCGTGCCCGGTGCCCTCCGCCATCGCGACGTGCGCGTCGGACGGTACGTTCCCGTCAGCCCCGGCGCGGTTCCGCGTTTTCTGGCGCGTTTCGAGGAGACATACAGCCGCGTCGGCAAGACCGACGCGATCCTTGCGGCAGCGGCGGCACATCATCGTCTCCTGTGGATTCACCCCTTCCTGGATGGCAACGGCCGCGTGACACGCCTGATGTCGCACGCGATGCTGCAGGAATCGCTCGACACCGGCGCGGTGTGGTCGGTGGCGCGCGGACTCGCCCGCAATGAAGCGGCCTACAAAGGCCATCTTGCGGAATGCGATCTTCCCCGCCGCAATGATCTCGACGGGCGCGGCAATCTCAGCGAAGAGGCGCTGGGGTCCTTCACCCGGTTCTTTCTGGCGACCTGCATCGATCAGGTCACCTTCATGGAAGGCCTCATGCAGCCCGCACGGCTGCGTACACGCATCCTGCTTTGGGCCGAGGAGGAAACGCGAATGAACCAGTTGCCGCCCAAGGTGGGAACGGTGCTCGAAGCAGTGCTCTATCGCGGGGAATTGCCCCGTGCGGAGGTGGCTGAACTTCTCGGACTCACACCGCGGCATGCGCGGCGGATCGTCTCGGAGCTGCTCAAGCGCGGCGTGCTTAGATCGAAGGGGCCGCGCGACCCGCTGCTGCTGGCCTTCCCGGCCACTCTCGCCGCGCGCTGGATGCCGGGGTTGTTTCCTGACAAGGCGTCCGACGACGGATGACGGCCCTCCGGAACCTTGACCCTGAGTCCGGGTGCGCCCGCATTGTTGAGGACGAAACACTGGTCGGACGCAAGATCGCGGAAGGAGCCTGGGGACTCTATGCGAGCCGCTCCTACGTCGAGCGCCATGGACACCCGGAGCGGCCGGCGGACATCGCGCGTCATTGCGTAGTCAAATGCGAGGGCATAATTGCGAACCATCCTGCGGGCCGGTGGCTGCACGCCGTGGCTCCGCACGCGACCGTCATGGCCCGCAGCGAAAGCTGGCCCGGCCTCGTCTTGGCGGTAAAATCGGGCGCTGGGCTTGCGCCGCTATCGATCGCTCTCGGTGACCGCGAGAGTGAGCTTGTCCGAGTGATCGACAATATCCCGAGTCTGGTTACGCATTTCCACCTGCTCACACACCGAGACATGCGACGGACCCCGCGGGTTCGCGCCTTCTTCGACTTCGTTGTGAGTGAGATCAAGGAGTTTCGGGCCGCGCTTTCAGGGCATCCCCGGACGTCTCAATCCGATCGAAAACCACTGGGGAAGCTCAATCGAGCTTGATGTCGAACTGCTTCACCAGCGTGCCGTATTTCTCGTAATCGCGGCGGATCAAGGCGTCGAATGCGGCGGGGTCCAGGATCAGCGGTTCGAGGCTGCCGGAGACGTTCAGCTTGTCCGCGAGATCCGGACGGCGCAGCGCGGCGTGCACCGCTTCACGAATTCTTGCGCACCACGGCATCGGGAGTCCCCGCCGGCGCGAACAGTCCCAGCCAGATGTCGACCTCGAAACCGGGGTAGATCTCTCCGATGGTCGGAAGATCGGGAAACCGCTTGGACCGGGCCTTTCCGCTCGCCGCCAGCGGCCGCAGGTTTCCCGCTTCGAACTGTCCCGCGCTCGACGCGCCGGCGAACAGGGCCTGGGTCTCGCCGCCGATGGTTGCGGCCGCCGACGGCGTTCCGCCGCGATACGGTACGTGGAGCAGGTTTATGCCGGCGCGCCGCTTGAGCACCTCCATGGCGAAGTGCTGCTGGCTGCCGACGCCGCCAGACGCATAGGCGAGCGGCGGGTTGGCCGCGCGCGCATATTCGATGAACTCCGGCAAGGTGCGCGCGGGCACCTTGGGGTTGATCGCGAGGATGAACTGGTTGGTGGCGATGCTCGCGACCGGAACGAGATCCTTCAAGGTATCGAAGGCGAGCTTTCGGTACACATGGGGATTGATGACGATGCCGCTGTCGGCGCCCGACAACAGCGTGTAGCCGTCCGGCGCCGCCTTCACGACCGCTTCCGCCGCGAGATTGCCGTTGGCGCCGGGGCGGTTCTCCACCACGACGGGCTGCCCGAACGCCTCCGACATCGCCTGCGCCACCAGCCGCGCCACGAGGTCGGGCGCCCCGCCGGGCGGGATCGGAACCAGCAGCTTGACCAGGTGGTCGGGATACTCCGCCCGCGCCTGCGGCGCGGCGGATGCCAGCAGGGCGATTGCGATCAGAGCGCTGCGCAAGACGTGCCGCATGGTTCGGACCTTTTTGCGGGTGCTGCAGGATCTACGAAGACTTCAGGCCGAACAGAGATTCGGCATTTCGGTGGCAGATCTTCTCCCTATCGTCGCGCGCAAGATCAAGACTTTCAATGACCCCGATCGTCGCACGGATGTAGCCCTTGCCCTTTTCCGGGTCGAACGGACAGTCCGATGCGAACACCACCCGGTCCGGAGTGAAAAACGAAATTCCGCAGATCGTGGGCGCACGGGCGCCGGCGAGCGCGGTGTCCCCGTAGAACTCCTTGAAGTAGTCGAGCGGGCGCTTCTTCAGGCGCTTGAGGAGCGACGCATAGTCTTCGTCCGACGTGCGCGCGCCGAGCTGGTCCCAGCTGTGCCCGACCCGCCCTTCGAAATAAGGAATGATGCCGCCGAGATGATGGGTGATGACCTTTAGATCGGGAAACCGGTCCATGATTCCGGAAAACACGAGACGCGCCAGCGCCGCACCGGTCTCGAACGGCCAGCCGATGACGCTGTTGATCTCGTATTTCGATGTGGTCTCGGTGCGGTAGTCGGCCATTTCGCGGGTGCGGATCGGGTGCAGCAGGATCGGCCGCCCGGACCGCGCGATGATTTCGTAGATCGGCAGGAACGCGTCCTGGTCGATCGGGGCGCCGTTCACATTGGTGTGCAGCTGGATCGCATTGGCGCCGTTGCTCAGGACCCGTTCGGCCTCTTTGATCGCGGCCTGCGGTGCATTCATCGGCAGCGACGCCGCATAGCCCGGGAAACGCTCCGGATACTTCGCGACGAGCTCGGCGAGTTCGTCGTTGCCGATGCGGGCCCATTCGGGGGCATGCTCGGCGTCCCACAGGCGGTCGATCGCGGGCATTGCCAGCGACAGGATCTGGCTGTAGTCGGGAAACGAATCGACGATCCCCAGCCGCTCATCGATATCCCACAGCGCAGGAATGCCGCGGATCCGCTTGCCCATGTCCTTTTGAGCCGCCGGCGTTTCGAGCACGCCCGCGAAGAAGCGCTGCGGGAAAAAATGATTGAAGGCGTCGATGTAGCGCACGAATGTTCCGATCCCTGGGCGGCAACGTTGATTGGGCGCAGATTGCAGGGCCGGATGCCGCCGTCAAGGTGGCATCGCGTCCCCTGGATATTCGTTTTGCTCTGATGCTGGGGAGCTTGCCGTCCTCCGCCAACGTGGCACTCCCTTGATGCAGCTCAACACAAACCCCCATATCGTGCAGTTGAATTGTCCGCAGCCGACGGCAGCTTCTGTCAGCGCGATCTTCGGCCAACCGCGCCTGAGCGCGCTACGGGTCAGCGAATGCACCATTGGACCCTCCTGCAGCTTCTCGGATTGCTGACCGTCGCGAACGGGGCCCCCGTGGTTGCAAAACGGATATTCGGCGACCGATTTTCTCGGCCACTCGACGGGAATCTCAAGTTCATTGACGGGCGTCCCCTGTTCGGCTCGTCGAAAACCGTTCGCGGACTCTTGCTCTCGGTGGTGGCGACGTCGGTCTGCGCACCGCTTGTCGGGCTTGGCGCTACGATCGGATTCGTGGTGGCGGTCACAGCGATGGCCGGGGATCTGCTTTCGAGCTTCATCAAGCGCCGTCTCGCGCTGGCGCCGAGCAGCCAGGCGATCGGGCTCGACCAGATTCCGGAATCGCTGTTTCCGCTGCTCGCCTGCCGCCAGGCGTTGGAATTGACGGCCGCCGACATCATCATCGGCGTCGCCATCTTTTTCGTCGGCGAACTGGCCTTGTCCCGCGTGCTGTTCAGGTTTCGGTTCCGCGATCGGCCGTACTAGAACAACTCAACGTAGGCACCGCAGGCGGTGTAAAGTGATCTCCGGAGGACAATTGATCCGGACCGGCACGATGCTGCAACCGACGCCGACGGATGTGTAGCCCGTCATCGCGCCATAGCTCCATGGTCCCGCGCCCATGCGCCGCGGCAGAACGGAATCGAGCGTGATCGGAATCGAGCCCGGCAGACAGATTTGCCCGCCGTGAGTATGGCCACTCAGAAGCAGGTCAAATCCGGCGTGAGCCGCCTGGCGATATATTTCCGGCGTATGCGACAGCAGAACGGAAAAAGCCTTGGGAGGGATTTCCGCTGCGGCTTTTTCGATGTTGTCGACCCGGTAGTAATGAGCATCGTCGATGCCCGCGAGATAGATGTGCTGAGCGCCGCGGACCAATTCCTCGGACTCGTTGAGCAGCATCCGGATACCCATCTCCTCGATTCCCGGCACCATGCGGATGGTATCGTGATTGCCTAGAACCGCGAAAACCCGGCCTTTCATGCGGGCCCGGACCTGCGCCAATCCCTCCAGCGCCGCATCGAACGGCCCGAAGGTCGCGCCGCGAAAGTCGCCGGTCAGCACACAGATGTCGTAGGCGATGGTGGGAAGAAGCTCGGCAAGGCATTTCATGGTGCCCTGGTTCATGTCGACATGCATGTCGCTGATATGAAGAATCGTGAAGCCGTCGAATGCGGCGGGCAGTCGTTCCGACGAAACATCGTTATGCCGGACCGTCACCCGTTCGGCATTTCTTTTGCCGCGCCCATACAATCCCGTGAGCCTGAGGGTGTTCCGGATGACGGAATGAACGGAATACCAATTCTCGATATGAAAGAAATTGAGGCCCTGGCCGAACACTTGAGCTTCGTGGTCGGTCTCGATTCCCAGGCGCTGGCTTGCGTGCAGCCGTCCCAAACGCTGCTCCAGCTTGCTCAACAGGGCTTCGGTCATCATGGCTCCGGATGCGCGGCGGCCTCGCGATTCCGCAGGATGGGTTTGCAATTCGATTTGGGTCAAGAGTTGCCTCGCTGGCCGCGATTCCGAAATACCCAGACGGCCATTGCACATGCGGGCGTAAAACTTAAGATTTCATGTTCCGGCACACGCTGCGTTGACCTATGACAATGCCCGACTCGGGCCGGGAGATTGCATTGCACGCGCCGCACGCGGCGGCGCCGGACACCATGAAAGAACGCCCGCCAAAGCTCGACCTGCAAACGCTGCGCGCCATTCCCACTGGAATCTGGGCGCTGGGGTTCGTATCGCTCCTCATGGACATCTCCTCGGAGATGATCCACGCGCTGTTGCCGGTCTATCTCGTGACCGTGCTGGGCACGTCCACGTTGACGGTCGGCATCATCGAAGGCATCGCCGAGGCCACCGCGTCCATCGTCAAGGTGTTCTCCGGCGCGTTGAGCGACTGGCTCGGCCGGCGGAAATTCCTGGCGGTGCTGGGCTACGGCCTCGCCGCTTTCACCAAGCCGGTGTTCCCGCTGGCGCCGTCGGTGGCGTGGCTGGTGGCTGCGCGTTTCGTCGATCGCGTCGGCAAAGGCATTCGCGATGCGCCGCGCGACGCCCTGCTCGCCGACCTCAGCCCGGCGCATTTGCGCGGGGCGAGCTTCGGGCTCCGGCAATCCCTCGACACCGTGGGCGCCTTCGTCGGGCCGCTGTTGGCGATCCTGCTGATGTGGCTCACCGTCAGCAACTTCAGGACGGTGTTCTGGTTCGCGGTCATTCCCGCATTCCTGGCCATGGGCTTCATGATATTCGGCGTCTCGGAGCCGGAACGGCCGGCCGGGCTCCGCAAAGTCCGTTTCCCTCTCAGCCTGGGCGAATTGAAGCGGCTTGGTCTCGCCTATTGGCTCGTCATCGCGGTCGCCACCGTGTTCGCGCTCGCCCGGTTCAGCGAAGCCTTCCTGGTCCTGCGTGCGCTGTCGGCCGGGTTGCCCGCGATGCTGGTGCCGGGCGTGATGGTGGTGATGAGCCTCGTCTATGCGCTGGCGGCCTATCCCGCGGGCGTGTTGTCGGACAAAGGCAGCCGGTTGCTTGTGCTCGCCATCGGGCTCGTGCTGCTGGTAGCGGCAGACGTTGTGCTCGCCTTCGCCCCGGGCATCCCCGTGGTTGCCGTCGGCGTCGCGCTGTGGGGCCTGCACATGGGCTTCACCCAAGGCCTGCTCGCGGCGCTCATTGCCGACACCGCGCCGCCGGAATTGCGCGGCACCGCTTTCGGTGTGTTCAATCTGCTGACCGGCATCGCCCTGCTGGTGGCGAGCATCATCGCCGGCGCGTTGTGGGATGTGACCGGTCCCAAGGGAACGTTTCTCGCCGGTGCGGCCTTCGCACTGATTGCGCTGTGTGGGCTCGTCGCCGCCCGGCGCCACATCCCGACGGGCACACTTGCGGCTTCGACGCAGGAAAGGGCATGATGAAACCGCAGTTGCCATCGCCCTCGCAAGCGCGGTCGAAGCGGCACGCCGCACGGCATTTCGGACGGGTCCAGCGAACATGCGTCGCATTCTCGTGACAGGGGCGCTGGGGCAGATCGGCTCCGAGCTGGTCGCGGCGCTGCGCGAGCGCTGCGGCGCCGACCGCATCGTCGCGTCGGATCTGCGGACGGTTCCGCCGCAGGCGCCCGCGGGCCAGGGGCCTTACGAGCACGTCGACTGCACGCAGCCTTATCAGCTCCTGGAGGCGGTGCGCCGGCACGACATCGGCACCATCTATCATCTGGCGGCGCTGCTTTCGGCGCTGGCGGAGGAGCAGCCGCAGGTCGCCTGGAGCGTCAACATGGGCGGCCTCTACAATGTGCTCGAGGCCGCCCGCCAATATGGCTGCCAGGTTTTCTTCCCGAGCTCGATCGGGGCGTTCGGCCCGTCGACGCCGCGCGACCGCACGCCGCAAGTCACCATCCAGCGTCCCACCACGATGTATGGGGTGACCAAGGTTTCCGGCGAACTGCTGTGCGACTATTACGCCGCGCGTTTCGGCGTCGACACCCGGGGCTTGCGCCTGCCGGGGCTGATTTCCCACACCGCGCCGCCGGGCGGCGGGACGACGGACTATGCGGTGGAGATCTTCCGCCAAGCCGTGCGCTACGAGCACTATACCTGCTATCTCGGCCCGCAGACCCGGCTCGACATGATGTACATGCCGGACGCGATCCGGGCGATCATCAAGCTCATGGAAACCGATGCGTCGCGGCTGCGCTATCGCAACGCCTACAACGTCACGGCGATGAGCTTCACGCCCGCCGAATTGGCCGATGCGATCCGCCAGCACATCCCGGGCTTTGCCATCGAGTACAAGGTCGATCCGGTGCGCCAGTCGATCGCGGATAGCTGGCCGCGTTCGCTCGATGACAGTGCCGCGCGCGAGGACTGGGATTGGTCGCCGCGGTTCGACATCAAGACCATGACCGCGGACATGCTCGCGCGGTCCCTTGAGAAGCGGTGGGTGCCGAAGGGCGCGTGACCCAGGCAGCGAGGCCATCATGCCGACATCGAAGCTGAGCGACGTGCTTGCAAAAAGGCTCGAAACACTCGGGCAGGAAAACCGGCTAAAGGGCGCCGAGAGCGTGATCTGCGGGGTCATTCCGGCCCGCGATGGCAAGGGACCGCGCTACCTGCTCGAAGGCGAAGGCGACAAGGTTTTCTTGCGCATGAATTCGAACAGCTATCTCGGCATGTCGTTCCGGGCCGGCGTCGTTGCCGCCGAAGATGAGGCGGCCCGCAAATTCGGGACCGGGCCCGGCGCGGTGCGCTTCATCAGCGGCACCTGGTCCCCGCACATCCGGCTGGAACAGCGGCTCGCCGCATTCCATGGCCGCGATGCCGCCATGCTGTTCAGCTCCGCCTACGCCACGGTGATGGGCACCTTGCCCCCGCTCATATCGGACAAGACCGCCGTCATCAGCGACGAGCTCAACCACAATTGCATCATCAACGCGATCGCCCTGGCGCGGCCGGCTGAGAAGCACATCTACCGTCACCTCGACATGGGCGAACTCGAGCGCCGCCTCGAACAGGCCGCCAAGGCGAGCGCCCGCGCCATCATCGTCACCGACGGCATCTTCAGCATGCGCGGCGATCACGCCCCGCTCGATCGGATCATGGCATTGGCGCGCAAGTTCGACTCTGCCTTTGCTGAAGGCGTCATCGTGGTCGTCGATGATTCCCATGGCGTCGGCGCGTTCGGGCGCACCGGCCGCGGCACCGAGGAATACACGGGATCACCGCCAGCCGATCTCCTCGTCGCCACGCTCGGAAAGGCGCTCGGCGTCAACGGCGGCTATGTCGTCGCCGGTCACACCGTCATCCGGTATCTGCGGGAGACCTCACCGTTTTATATCTATTCGAATCCCATCACGCCGGCAGAAGCCGCCGCCGCCGGCGCCGCCGTTGACGCGCTCGACAGTCCCGCCGGCGTTGCCCTGGTCGCGAATCTGCGCACGATGGCGGGACGCTTCCGGGCCGGGCTGGCGAGCCTCGGTTTCGAAACGCTGCCCGGGGAGCACCCGATCGTTCCCCTGATGGTGCGCAATACGGCGCGGACCTCCGAACTGGTCGCACACCTACGCAAGCACGGCATCCTCGCCACCGGATTGAACTATCCGGTGGTGCCGCGCGGTGACGAGGAGATTCGTTTCCAGATCAGCGCCGACCACACGATGGAGGATATCGACCAGGCGCTCGATGTGCTTAAAGCGCAGTCGCCTTAATGCTGGCCGCGTACTGCGGCTGCGCGCACAATGCCTGACCCTTGGGCCGCGCGCCATTGCGCGATCTTGGCGAGAAGCTCGGTCGGACGCTCTCTGAGGACCTCCATAGCTCCGCGATATATCTCACCCCTGACACCGTCGACGGATAGAATTTCGCCCTCTTCGATCGTCTCGGCACCGAATGTGCCCTTGCGGGCGGAAGGATCGATGACGAGCCCCTCGCAGCCGACGATGCAGACCTTTCCGAGTTCGCGCGCGACCACGGCGGCATGGGAGGTGCGGGCTCCCTCGGCCGCAATGAGCGCAGCCGCCTCGGACAGCGCGCCGATATCGCTGGTCTCCGCGTTTTCGCGAATGAGGACGATCGGCTTCCCCCCTTGCTTGAGCGTCGCGACGCGCTCCGGGTCGAAAACTGCGGCGCCGATGGCGACGCCCGTGCTTGCGGACGTCCCGCGCGCGAGCGGCGCCAGGACGGCCGCCGGCTTCAGGCTGACGTTCTCGATCGCATCGAGATCGACCGTGTCGATCCGCGCGAGCGCCTCGTCCGTGGAGATGAGCCCCTCCTCGGCGAGGTCGTAGGCGATCCGCAGCGCGGCGAGCGGCGTTCGCTTGCCGGTCCGCGATTGCAACAGAAACAGCCGGCCCTCCTCGACCGTGAACTCGAAGTCCTCCATGTCGCGGAACTCCTGTTCGAGGATCGGCCGCGCCTCGACCAGCGACCGGTAAGCCTCCGGCACGCGCCGTTCGAGCTCGGCGAGGTCCATGGTCCGGCGACGCCCCGCCACCACGTCCTCGCCTTGCGCGTTCGACAGGTAGTCGACATAGAGCTCGTTGCTGCCGTCCGCCGGATTGCGCGTGAAGCCGACGCCCGAGCCGGATGCCGGACCCAAATTCCCGAACACCATGGCCTGGACCATGGCTGCGGTCCCGAGATCATCGGGAATTCCGTTCAGCTTGCGGTAGCTCTGCGCCCGTGCGCTGGCCCATGAGCGGAACACGGCCTCGATGGCGGCCTTGAGCTGCGTGTGAGGATCGGAGGGAAACCGTTCCCCGGTCGCCACCTCGAACTCCTCGCCGTAGGCTTTGGCCATCTGCGCGAGGCCGCCAGTGTCGAGCTCATCGACCTCGGATAGGCCGAGATCGGCGAGCATGGCGTTGCGCCTGGCGTCGAACCGCGCCGGTGCAATGGCATGCACCACCTCGCCATATTGCTGGATGAGGCGGCGCCGGCAGTCGTAGCCGAGTCGGGGGTTGCCGGTCATGCGGATGAGGGCGCGCAACGTCGCTTCGGTGAGCCCGACATTGAGCACCGTCTCCATCATGCCCGGCATGGAGATGGCGGCGCCCGAGCGAACCGAGACCAGCAGCGGCCGCTTCACGTCGCCGAACTGCCGGCCGGCGCAAACCGCCAACTGCTGCAGCTCGCGATCGAGGCCCTCCGCGAGGCCTTCCAGCGCGGCCTCCCCTCTCCGCAGATAGTCGCGGCAAACCTCCGTGCCGAGAACGAAGGCCGGCGGCACCGGCAACCCGCGGCCGGCCAGCCGCATGAGATTGTGGGCCTTCGAGCCCACCGTTTCCTTGGCCGGAATCTGCGCCGCGGCGCCATCGAAGGGAATCCGGAAGATCGCGCCGGCGAGCGATGGTCCGGGTCAGGGGCTTCATGCGATCACCTCATCCATGAGATAGGTGCGCAGCATCTGGCCGGCATGGGCGTGGGCATCGGTTGCGGTTTCGAGGGCTTGGGACAATTCGCGGAGCAGCATCGTCTGCCGCTGATCGATGTCTTCGAGGATCAACCAACGCCGGAACGCCCGCAGCACATCGTCGGCCGCGTGCTCGATGGCGATCAATTTCTCCAGCGACGCCAGAAACTCGTCGAGGTCGTCGCGCACGTCGAACTGCGTCACCGATGCGGCGCATTCGACGCACTTCACCAGCTCCTGGGCGGACCGCAGCGGCAGGTCGGCGAGCTCTCTCAACTTGGCCACGGCCGCGGCGGACGGCTTGATCAAAATGGAGAGATCGACGAGCGCGGCCGCCTCCTCGAGCTCATCGACCGCGTCATCGGCGCGCTCGAAGAACTGCAGCAGGGACCGCGGACGCTGGAACCGCTTGATGTCCTCCCTCGCTTCGTTGAGGAGCGCATCCGCCTTCGACTCCCACACCACGGCGCGGGAGGCGAACCTGGAGATCCAGGCATGGCCGTTCGCGCTGCCGGCCCGCTCGAAGGACTCGCACAGAAACACGGCGATGTCGTAGCCGAACGCCACATGGGCCGCCGCCGTGTCGAAGATGCCGAGCCTCTCGTTCTCGAAATAGCGGCGCAGCTTGGCCTTGATCTCGTCGCCAATGACGCGGCGAGACCGGCGCTGCCGCAGTCCGTCGGAGGCGAGCCGCATCGCCTCCTGCAGGAACTCGCCGGCGTGATCTTCGCTGATGAGCTCGTCGAGGCGCTGCCCGTATCGCAACTGCTGCCCGGCGGCATACTCGACGGCTTCGGCGAGAGCCCGTTCGCCGCCGATCTCGATCAGCCCGCGGTGCCCATAGTCATGGTCGGCCGCCCATTTGAGCACGTTGATCGCACAAGCCTTGCCGACGAACCCGCGCAACCGCTTGCGCATGTGGTTCCAGTCGATCAGGAACACGATGCGCGACCCGAGATGGGCGAGGAAGCGGGCAAGCTCGGCTTCGTTCGGCGCGTTGAAGCGGCCGGTCGCGAGCAGATATTGGCCCTCGGACAGCTTGTCGCTGTGGCGCTGCTCGGTACCCTCCCAGGCCATGTCGAACGCGTCGAACAGGCTCTTGAAGAACTTCAGGCGGGCGTCGTGGATGTCCGTATAGGTCACGGAGGTAGCGAGCCCGTCGACGCGCACCACCAGCACATGGGCATCGGTGGTGCCGATATCGTTCTGAATGAGCAGGCGGCCGTTGTGCTCGGTCGCCGTCGTCCCGAGGCCGGGGTGGTCGAACTTCAAGGGCGCCGTACGGTTGAGGCCTTTCATGAAGGCTTCGACGCGCCGCCTTCCCTGCTGCGAAAGGCGATGGACCCGGGCGCCGGCAACCGTCTCCACCGCGGTGGCGGCCTGGAGTTGGTTGATGGCGCGGTGGGCGTCCATCACCACGAGGTGGAGACTGTCTCCCGCCTTGCGGTTCCCCGAAGTGATCGCCGCGATCAGATCACCGGGGATCGCGCGATCGTCGAGTGCCGGCGGTTTAAGGCTTGGCCAGCCGCGCCAGGAATGGCGCCCGGTCCTCGTCGGGCAGGCATTCCAGCATCGTGTCGATGCCGGACCTGATCCGACCCAGCAGGTCCGGCCCCTGCGGCACACGGTAGCCGCCGGAACCGTCCTTCCTGGTGCCCGCGACGACACTGTCCAGCCAATCGTCGGCGATCTCGCTTGCGGTCCTTTCCGCCTTGAGATCGGGCGCGGGAATCTGCGGCCTGTCGGCGTTGTCCCGCGCGGTCTGGAGCAGGGCGAAGTAGTATTTGACCTGGTCGTTGGCCACAAGCGACTTTGCGATCAGGTCGGGCGCCAGCAGCTCATCATCGCCCAGCTCGGAAACAACCTCTTGCTTGAGCGTCATCGTCAGTGCCTTAGTGCCAAAGTCGCCCGATCCTGCACGCACGATCGACGAGAACCGTCGCGCTCCTCTTCAGATAGCTCAATCCACCGCCCGATCGCCGGCTGACCTATCCAGCGGCAGCCGGAGTTGCTCCCGGCAAGTCGCGGACCAGAGCGACGTGGCGCCGCTAGTAGCCGGGAATCGTCTCGTCGATCACCGCGGTGACGCCCGGCACGCCTTCGGCGAGGGCGACGAGCGCCTTTCGCTCGGCGGCGGAGCTGATCAGGCCCCACAGGTGGACCTTGCCGTCGGTCACGATGACGTTGCGGCTGCCGAAATCGGTCCAGGTCTGCTGCTCGAGCCGCGACAGCAGCTCCTGCCGGATGGCGCGGCTGGTGTCCAGGCTCGCGGCCGCCCCGCCGCCGTTCGACGCCAGCGCCTGGACCAGGTTGGTTCGGCTCACGATGCCGACCAGCTCGCCGTCGCGGACGATCGGAACCCGCTTGATCCGGTTGCGTTCGAGAATCGCCGCGATTTCCGCCAGCGGCGTCTCTTCGGTGGCGGTGATCACATCCTCGGACATGACCTCTTCCACCCGCTTGCCATGCGACTTGGCGAATTCCGTGGCGAGCTTCGCCGCCGGGGTCACGGCTTCGATCCACCAGGGATGATGGATTTCGGTGCCGATTTCCTCGCGGTTCATGAGGTCGCCTTCGCTGATGATGCCGACCAGACGGCCGTGATCGTCGACGACCGGCAGCGCGCTGACATCGTTCTGCGCGATGAGCTTTGCCGCCTCGGCCACACTGGCGTCGGGTCCGATCGTAATGACGTCGTGCACCATCACATCCATTGCCTTCATGACTACCTCCATCCGGTGATCTCGAAATCGGCCCTGGCCTTGCCGGCACCGACGACCCGCCGAACGATTGGCACCGATCTGAACCGGTGTATTTGCGCTCGATCATTCATCGAATTGTCATAAGACGGCTTTCGGCCGGGCGGGCGCTACGTGTCTTCGGTCGGCGGGCGCTGCATCATGCCGCTCGGTCTGATACAATTTGTGACAGGCGCCGGCGGCGCAGCGTGCCCCAGTCTGTTCGCGACCGACCGGAAACCCTTAGAGAAGACCTTGCTCACCGGGAGAAGCCCTCATGCCCCAGCAGCGCATCAGTTACGTCGATCCAGCCGACATCACCGACCCGAAGATGCTGGCCGAGCTCGATCGATGCCGCCGGGAGGGGACGCCGCGTCCGGAGAGCCAGGCGATCCGGGCCCATGTCCCCGCGACCTTCTGGTCGTTCGCCGACACCTGGGCGACGGTCTTCCACACTGGCGTGCTCGACCACAGCATCAAGGAACTGTGCCGGGTCTACGTGTCGCGCTCGGTGCAGTGCGAATATTGCGGCAATCAGCGGTCGATGAAATCGGCCAAGCAGGGACTGATCGAGGAAGACTATCTCGACCTGATCAATTTCGAGAAATCCACCCGCTACGGCGCGCGGCAAAAGGCAGCGCTCGCCTATACCGAAGCCATCACCTGGGACCTGCCAGCCGACGATGCCCTGTGGGCGCGGCTGCATGCCCATTTCAACGAACCGGAGCTGGTGGAACTCGGCTACTTCGTCGCCATCACCATGGGGCAGCAGCGCTGGCTGCGCACCCTGAACATCGAACATCATCAGGTGCTCGCCGGCACCACCGCGTCGATGGCGCCCGGCTTCGAGACCCCCGACGCACTGCTGAAGAGCAAGGCCGATCCGAACTACTGGGCGCGGCAGGCTCCTGCCGCTGCGAAGAAAGCCGCCTCATGAAGCAGTGACACCTCATGAGGCAGTGACACCCGGCTCAATGCTTGCGACGCGGGTGTTCCTGCGGATCGGGCGGCTCGGCCTTCTTTGCGCCCTGAAACAGGCGCCAGACCGCGCCGACGCCCAGAATGACGCAGATGACCGCGCCCACCGCGAGATAGAGCACTCCGGAATCCAGCATGGCGCCAAAAGCATCAGTCATTCTCGGCCTTTTCCTTCGTCTCGCGCCCCGGTTCGGTCGGACGCCGGCGGCGGGGTGCGTGGTCCGTGGATCGCGACCATGCCACCGTCAGTAGCGGTTGTCGAACCGCGGCCATGGCGGGGACCGCGAAGTTCGACCAGACCGCCGAGGCGGCCCGGTCCATCGCGCGCGATCTTCTACGTGATCACGCACCAGCATCGGAACGGACCGCATCGCGTGAGATATCCGCGCGGACAATAGGGCAACCCCCGGCACGTCACCTGAAAGGGCCTAACGTAGCTTGCCTCGCACGAAGGTGCGGTTCGATGCCATCTCGCGGCCTCCGCGGCGAGAGAGCCGGCGAACAGGAGCGCCGCCGCCACTGTGAGGGTAACCAGTCGTCGCACCGCTTCCTCCAGGCCCTGATTCCTCGATCTTCGAGGCGCGACACTACATCAGGAAATCGATTCCTGCATCGTTTCGTCGAAGCGGCCTGCCATTCACAAGATTCAAGTCTGCCCAATTGTAGTAGAGGGGCAATCAACTCGCAGCAGCAGGCCAAAGCCGGTGAAGGCGCCCATTCGAAGCCGCCGCCCGCGACCCAACCGCTTTCGGTATTGGTGAACACGGCGCCCGCAGAATAGCCGTTCGAGGTTCTGGTGCTGCCGCCCCGTATTGGAGTTTTTGATCGCAACGTCGAACCAACCGCTTACCGCCTTCGTCATTCGAGCGGCCGAGCGCGCGGGCGGCGCAGAGGCGCCACGCCGATTTTTGGCAGGGACGCCAACGTCGCGTGGTTCCATTTCGCAGATGACCCACCGTGCGGAGCAAGCCAGGCGCAGGGCCGTGAAATTCGCCCGGCCAATGCCCGCCGCCATGATGCCGAGTGGTGAAGATAAGTCGCGCCAGCGGCTACCATGCGCCTAAGGCTTTGCCGACTGTCCAGGCGAGAAATCCCGTCCAGGCAAGCGAGGCTGCCAACCCTGTTATGACCAGGAGCAAGGACCAAATGGGTTTCGACTCGACTGCAACGGACGCCTCTACCGGCTGCTGTATGATCTTCGATTCCACGTTCGCATCAGCATCGGGAAATGTTGTGCTCACGATATCCGCACGCCACGCAACGCGACGCCTCTTTGAGCTTCTGTCTTCCTGATCTTGCCCCCTTCGCGGCGAGTCGGTTTGGCCCGCTGGGCCGTGCGCGCAATCGGGGCAGTTGCCGCCGCGAGGGTTATCCTAAAATTTAGCAAAAATCATCCCTCAGAGGAAGTTCCATCAACGTCATGACTGCAGTATGACAGCAAGCGCTGTGAACGACGCGGGGGCGAACCGGTGTCCGCATTCAAGCGAATTGTGAGACTTGCGAAGTTCACAACACTGCTGTCGGGTGTGTTCACAATTTTATGTACGGGAGTGGTCTTCGGGCTTCAGGTAACCTCATGGCTTCAAACTGGCCTGTGGGAAGCGTATCAGCTTTCGTCAGTAATGGGGATGCTGAAAAGCGACAGGAACGACGTATATGTCACGGCTAGTACGGACAAATTCCAGACTGAATTGACGAGCACGCAACTGATGGTTGACTGGTTGCTTGGAATTCCGACTGTTCTGTTTCTACTTGTAGTCGCAGGGTTGCATGTATTCTTCTACTTGTACCTTGTGAACATCGAAAAACAGCGAGACATCGGGGGCTAGAGTTGGCGATCCGATGAGAAGCAGGAGCCCCGCCGGCCCCAGCCGCGTCGGCCACCGGAGCGCCGCGGCAGCTATGTCCTGCGCTCCCGCCAGTTCGGCCGCGCGTCGGCGCCGATGATCGCGCACTCGGCGCTCACCGGTGTCCCGGCGGCCGCAGCTCCAGCTTCTCAGGCTCGCGATTGCACAATTGCAGGAAACCGCCGATAGCAAATATTCCGCGAAAAAGCCCGCGGGGCGGCGGAATTTGGCACCCATCATCTGTTCAGTTGACGGCGACCGGGGGGTTTGTCCGGTCACGGTGGTCACGGCGTTGTGTTGTGGGGCCATTCATATGTCGATCGAAGGTGGGGGTGTCGCTGCAGCGGCACGACTGTTGGACAGTGCGATTGTCGATGCTATGCGCTTCGGCGCGGACGAGCTGAGCGCCGGCGATTATTGCCGCCTGGCGGAAGAGTGCATCAGGTTGGCGGCGGTCGCTGAAGACCCGGAGGCCGCGGCGGAGCTGGTAGAGGCCAGCAACGACTATCTACGATGCGCCGCCGGGTTGATTGGAACGCAGGCCGGCGATCCCTCCGATCATCTGCAAGAGACACCGGGTGTCACGGGGTGACTAATCGGGACTTGAAGTCCGCTCGACGTGTGACTGCTTGCCCACCGCTGTTCAACCCGCGCTCGAAATCACATTGACTTTACTGGCGCGCCCGAGGGGATTCGAACCTCTGACCTTTGCCTTCGGAGGGCAACGCTCTATCCAGCTGAGCTACGGGCGCCTGCGCTGTCTCAATACCCGATCGAGCGCGGCCGGGCAACGCCCGCAGGAGCGGCCCAGCGGGCGTGGCGGGAAAGACCTCTCGGCCACGGTTGCCAGGTTCCGCTCGGGATACGGCGCAGCGCCGCGGCGGCGCACCCGATACAATGCTGAGCGCGGGCCGTCAGGCCCCCGTCCGGCGCCGGGCTTTTCCGCATGCCGGACTTCACGGGAACGAAGCCCATGCCGAACCGACCGCTGAACGGCGTCGAGGCCTGCGTGTTCGATGCCTATGGCACGCTGTTCGACTTCGCCTCCGCGGCGCGCGCTTGCCCGGAGGTGCCGGCGGAGGCGGCCGACCGCTTGACCGCGCTGTGGCGCGACAAGCAGGTGCAATACACCTGGTTGCGGGCGGCCCAGGGGCGCCACGCCGATTTCGCGCAGGTGACCGCGGACGCCCTCGACTTCGCGCTCGAGACGCTCGGGCTGGAGCGGCCGGGGCTGCGCGGCCGCCTGCTCGATCTCTACCTCACCCTCGCGGCGTTTCCCGAAGTGCCGGACGTGCTGGCGCGGGTGCGGCGGGCCGGATTGCGGACCGCGATCCTGTCGAACGGCACGCCGGCCATGCTCGCCGCCGCCGTCACCGGCGCGGGGCTCGCCGGCGCGTTCGATGCCGTGCTGTCGGTCGAGGAGGTCGGCGCCTTCAAGCCGGACCGGCGGGTCTACCAGCTCGCGGTCGACCGGCTCGGCATTCCCTCGAGCGCAATCGCCTTCGTGTCGTCGAACGGGTGGGACGCTTACGCCGCATCGGCGTTCGGCATGCAGGTGGTGTGGTGCAACCGCTATGGCCAGCGGCGCGAGCGGCTGCCCGGTGAGCCGAATTGCGAAATCACCACGCTCGCGGAATTGCCGGCGCTGGTCGGGGCGTGAACGCGCGACCCGATTTCAGTTCACCGTGCCAGCGCCAGCAACCCGAGCGAGAACCACGGCACGTAGCTGATGACCAGCAGGGTCACGAAATTGATCAGCACGAACGGCACCACGCCGCGATAGATCGTCGCCAGGGGCTGGTTGAAGATCGCCTGCGAGGCGAACAGGTTCAGCCCGAACGGCGGGGTGTACATGCCGATCGAGAGATTGACCGCCATGATGATCCCGAAATGGATGGGATTGACGCCCGCGGCGACCACCACCGGCAGCAGCAGCGGCGTCAGGATCATGATCGCGGCCGGCGGCTCGAGGAAGCTTCCCACCAGCAGCAGGCCGAGATTGACCAAGAGCAGCGTCTGCCACGGCGCGAGCTCGAGCGCGATCATCGACGTCACGATGTGCTGGGGAATGCCGCTCGTCGTCAGCAGCCAGGAATAGATGCCCGCCGCGGTGACGACGATCAGGATCTGCGAAATCAGGAACACCGATGAAAGTGTGATCCGCCACAGCTCGCGCCAGCCGATGTCGCGATAGATGAACATGGTCACCACGATGGAATAGATCGCAGCGATGCCGGCCGCCTCCGTCGGCGTGAACACGCCGCCATAGATGCCGCCGAAGATGACGAACGGCGTGCCGAGGGCCCAGCTCGCCTCCCGCGTGGCGGCCCGGATTTTCGGCCACGACGCTTTCGCGCCGGCGGCCACCTGCCGCGAGCGGGAATAGAAGACCACATAGACGACGTCCACCAGCCCGATCAGCAGGCTCGGCACGACGCCCGCGGTGAACAGCGCGATTGCCGATTGCTGCGCCGACATGCTGTAGAGGATCATCGCGATGGACGGCGGGATCACCACTGCGATGGCGCCGGAAGACGCGATCAGGCTGACGGTGAAGCGATCGTCATAGCCGCCGGCGCGGAGCGCCGGATAGACCAGGCGCCCGACCGCGGCCACGGTGCCGACGGCGGTATGCGACATCGCCCCGAACAGCTCCGAGGAGGCGATCGTCGTGATCGGCAGCGAGCCGCGCGTCGAGCCGGCGAGCGCGGTCACCCAGACGATGACGCGCTTGGCGATCCCGCCCTGGCCCATGATTTCGCCGGCCAGGATGAAGAAGGGAATCGCGAGCAGCGGAAAGTTGTCGAGGCTGCCGAACATGTTGGTCTGCAGCGTCGTCAGCGGCACATCGGCCACGAAGACAACGGCGACGAGCGAGGTGAGCAGCAGGATGAGATAGATCGGAAAGCCGATGCAGAGCAGCAGCACCGGCAGCACGAAAAATATGAAGCTCGCTAGCACGCCCCAGCCCCGGTCGCCCCGATATCAGCCGCCAACGACACGCGATCACACGTTCTGAAACTGCAGGCGCGCCAGCCGCGCATAGAGGCCGCCCTTGGCGACCAGGCTGTCATGGGTGCCTTCCTCGACGATGCGGCCCTGATCCATCACCAGGATGCGGTCGCAGGACAACACCGTCGCCAGGCGATGGGCGATGACGAGCGTGGTGCGTTCCTGCATCAGCCGCGCCAGCGCCTTCTGCACCAGCCCTTCGCTCTCGGCGTCGAGCGAGGACGTCGCCTCGTCGAGCAGCAGCAGGGGCGCATCGCGCAGGATGGCGCGGGCGATGGCGATGCGCTGGCGCTGGCCGCCGGACAGGGTGACGCCGCGTTCGCCCAGCTTGGTCTCATAGCCCTCGGGCAGGCGGGTGATGAATTCGGCCGCAGCGGCCTGCTCGGCGGCGCGCGCGATCTCCTCCATGGTCGCATCGTCGCGCCCGAACCGGATGTTGTCGGCGACGCTCGCGCCGAAGATCGCGGTGTCCTGGGGCACCAAAGCGATGCGACGGCGCAATTCGCGCGGATCGACGTCGGCGATCCGCACCCCGTCGAAGGCGATGGACCCGCCGACCGGATCGTAGAACCGCAGCAGCAGGTGGAAGATCGTGCTCTTGCCGGCGCCCGACGGGCCGACGATCGCGAGCTTTTCGCCGGCGCGCACCTTGAAGGTCACGCCGTCCAGCACGAACGCCTGGGGGCGCGACGGGTAGGCGAAGCGCACCGCGTCGAAGCCGACTTCGCCGCGCGGCGGCGACGGCAGCGGCAGCGGATTGGCGGGCGCCTTGATCTCCGGCTCGATGCGCAGGATCTCGGACAGCCGCTCGGCCGATCCGGACGCTTGCGACAGCTCGCCCCAGACCTCGCTGAGCTGGCCCAAAGAGCTCGCCGCGAACACCGCGAACAGCACGAACTGGCTGAGCGTTCCCGCCGTGGTGCGGCCGGCCAGCACGTCCTGGGCGCCGACCCACAGCACCACCACGACGCTCGACGCGGCGAGAAAGATGATGATCGCCGTCAGCATCGCGCGGGCGCGGATCGAGTAGAGCGCCGCGTCATAGGCGCGCTCGACGGCGTCGCGGAACCGCGACCGCGCCAAGCCTTCATTGGTGAAGGCCTGCAGCGTGCGTACCGCACCGATCAGCTCGGAGGCATAGGCCGACGCATCGGCAAGGGTATCCTGCGCGGTGCGCGAGCGCTTTCGCACCATGCGGCCGAAGGCGACCAGCGGCAGCACGATCACCGGGATCGCACCGAGCACGAAGGCGGAGAGCCGTGCGCTCGTCACCACCATCATCACGGCGGAACCGAAGAACAGCACCAGGTTGCGCAGCGCGATCGAGACCGAAGCGCCGACCGCGGCCTTGATCTGCGTGGTATCGGCGGTGAGCCGCGACACCAGCTCGCCGGTCTTGGCGGCATCGAAGAATGCCGCCGACAGGATGGTGATGCGGTCGAACACCGCATCACGCAGGTCCGCCACCACGCGCTCGCCGATGCTGGTGACGAGGTAATACCGCATCGCGCTGGCCCCGGCGAGCACCGCGACCACCAGGATCATGACCCCGAAATATTCGTCGATCAGGCCGGCACGGTGGGCGTCGAAGCCGTTGTCGATCATGCGCCGCACGGCGATCGGCACCGCGAGCGTCGCCACCGCCGCAACCAGGAGGGCGATGAGGGCGGCAACGGCCCGCGCCCGGTAGCGCATGACGAAGGGAATGAGCCCGAGCAGCGGCTTGATGTTGCGCGGCCGCGCTTCCTTTGCCGGCGCGACTGCCGCGGGGGCCGTCTCCACAGCCACCGGCTGCAACTCGGATTTGGAAGCAACACTCATCGAGACGCTCATGACTGGATGGCGCAAGACCGCATCGGCCGGGCTGGGGTCCGGACAATGACGCGCCGGACCTGCTCTGACAACAGGGCGGCAAGGCGGTGGCAAGAGGGTGGCATGCCACCCATTGACGCGCCTTGTGTCGCCTTCGGCGCTGGGGTATAGACCCCCAAACCTAAGCGAGACAACCTGAAAGGGCGCCGTCAGCGGGCGCCGGAGCATGAGCCATGAAGGGCGAGATTCATCCCGGTTATCACACCATCAAGGTCGTCATGACCGATGGCACTGAATTCGAGACGCGCTCCACCTGGGGCAAGCGGGGCGACGTCCTGCATCTCGACATCGATCCCAAGTCCCACCCCGCCTGGACCGGGGGAACCCAGCAGTTGCTCGATCGCGGCGGCCGGCTGTCCCGCTTCCAGAAGAAGTTCTCCGGGCTCGGGCTCAAGAAATAGGCGGCATTCCGCCTCCGGCGAGCCGCGGCGTACCGGCGGCCCCCTGACCGCTATTTCCCGCTACCTTACTGGGTGCCGCGTTGCGGACGACTCTTGGCGCCGGTTTACTTGGCGCTGCTTACTTGGCGCTGCGCTCGAACGCTGCGCGCAGTATTCCCAGCTGATGCTCCAGCGGGTTGCCGCCGCTGCGCGCCTCCGGCATCGGCGCATGGATGGTGGCGTCGAGACGGCGCACCTCTTCCTGCAGCTTCTTCGAACGCACGATCAGGCTGTACAGCCGTTCCGGCAGAACCATGCCGGCATCCTCCGGCCGCTCGTCCGGCTCCAGCTTGACCTTCATCCGCTCCTTGTTGGCCTGGGCGAGGGACATTTCGCCTTCGTTGACGGCGCGGTGCAGCAGCAGCCAGGACGCGAGCTGCATCAGCCGCGTCGTCAGCCGCATGCTTTCGGTGGCGTAACCGAGCGCGGTGGACCGATCGAGCAGCTTGGATTCCTGGCGGCCCGGACCGTCGAGATAAGCGGCGGTCTCCTCGACGAGCTTCATGCCGTCGCGGAACAACTGGGAGAAATTCTGCGACGCCGCGAGCTTCTCGCCGAACAGCACTGGCCGCACTTCTTCAACCGACTTATCGGACATGATTTACGCCTCACAAGTCCGTGACCATGCCCGCGGACCCCCGACGAGTCCAGCGGCGGCGAATAAAACTTCGAACGGATGATTTATGATCGCGATGGCCGCACTTGGACCCGCACTTGGACGCGCCCTCGGACGCGCCCTTGGACGCGCGCCAGGCTCGCACCTGCATCCCGGACCTGCTCCATTTTGAAACAGGTCATAAAAAAGAGCCGCCATTTCCAGGCGGCTCAAGTGATAACAGGGAGGCGTCAAACAGAGTGGACAGGAGCCACTCGGTGTCCACGAAATGGACAGTGATTGTAATAATCGAGAAAGCTTAATAACGCGTTAAGCCCGTGGCACGCGGCCTGCGGCAAAGCGGCATTCGCGCTTGCGTTTGCGCGACTTTTCGGCTCGCCTATCTCTTGAAGAACTGGTCGGCCGCGGAACGCGACGCCTGCTTCTTTGCGCGTGCCGCCTCGAGCCTTGCAATCTCGTCCTGCAACACCGCAATGCGCTCGTTGAGCTCCACGAGCGACAACAGCGCGAGATCCTGCCCGATTTCGTGGGCGATTTTTTTCTTGGGCCTGTCGTCGTCCTCGATCGCCGCCATGCTCTGCTTCCCTTTTTTGCGGAAACATACCGGCGAGCGGGCCGGTTGTCACATCCGGCCGGATCGATTGAGCCGTCATATGCTTGACGCCAGCTCCAGTCCGAAAAGTCTGCAACTTTTCGGGAGCATGGGGTAAACAGCCGCGTCTGATTTTCAAATCCAGCGACAGCGACAGAGAACCGTGATGAGCTCCATTCCCGCGCGCATGACTGCCATCGTGATCACGTCTCCGGGGGGCCCGGAGGTGCTGGTTCCCGACGAGCGCCCGGTGCCCGCGCCCGGCGAAGGCGAGATCCTGGTAAAAGTCGCCGCCGCCGGCGTGAACCGTCCCGACGTCATGCAACGCCTCGGGCTCTATCCGCCGCCCAAGGGTGCGACCGATATTCCCGGCCTCGAAATGGCCGGCGAGGTCGCCGCCTGCGGCGACGGCGTCACCCGCTGGAAGCCCGGCGACCACGTCACCGCCCTGGTCGTCGGCGGCGGCTACGCGCAGTACTGCGTCGCCCATGAAACCCATGCGCTGCCGATTCCCACCGGCCTGTCGATGGAGCAGGCGGCCGCAGTTCCGGAAACGTTCTTTACGGTGTGGCACAATGTCTTCGAGCGCGGCGCGCTCAAAGCCGGCGAAACCCTGCTCGTTCACGGCGGCAGCTCTGGGATAGGGACCACCGCCATCCAGCTTGCCAAGGCGCTCGGCGCCAGGGTCATCGTGACCGCGGGCAGCGCGGAGAAATGCGAGGCCTGCCGGCGGCTGGGCGCCGATGTCGCCGTCAACTATAAGACCGAAGATTTCGTCGCGGTCACCAAGAGCAGCACCGGCGGGACGGGCGCAAACGTGATCCTCGACATGGTCGGCGGCGACTATATCGAACGCAATTACGAGGCCGCGGCCGTCGAGGGGCGCATCGTGCAGATCGGCTTCCAGGGCTCGCCGCGCTCCAATGTGGATTTTCGTCGCATCCTGCTCAAGCGCCTCTCTCACACCGGCTCGACTTTGCGATCGCGAACGGTGGCGGACAAGGCCGCGATCGCGCGCGCCGTCGAACAGAATGCCTGGCCGCTGATCGCCGCCGGCCGCATCGGCCCGGTGATGGACCAGGCCTTTCCGCTCGCCGAGGCCGCCAAGGCCCACGCGCGGATGGAATCCAGCGTGCATATCGGAAAGATCGTGCTTACGGTGTAGTCGGCAGCCAGCCCAATCCACCTTCCGGACCATCGGGACGCATGGCGGCAACCACAGAAGCGGCGCGAATTTGCCGTGCGGGCGCCCCAATATCGCTTGCCGGGGTACCCGCCCAAGGGCCGCAACCCCGCGTCATCAGCGCGACATTCTTGCACTTATGTGTCCAGTTCGTTACTCAAATAGGGGGTGCAACGGGCGCGGCGTGTTGGCTTTCGGCGAAATTGACTTTCGGCGAAGATACAGCGCGGCGTGGCGCAGGCATTTCGAGTCACGGAGGATGGCCGCTTGAGGGTTCTGCACGTCGCCATGGCTGCAGCCGTCGCGGTGGCGTCGCTTGCCTCTCACGCACGTGCCGTCGAGGCGATCAACGTGCGCGTCGACATCGCCGCGATCGACCTCACGGACGCGGTGGAACGGCTGCAGACCGATAGCGACCGCATCCAGGTCTCGACCGCCCCGGGCAATGACGGCATCGTCCGCCGCATCGAGGTTCGCGCGCGCGAGGCCGGATCCAACTGGGCGGTGTTCGCGTTGGCGAATTCCAGCGACGAGCAGATCGACCGGCTCATCGTGGTGCCGCACTACCAGATGGTGGGCTCCAAGATCCTGTGGCCCGATCTCGGCCTGTCCCGCATCGTCAACATCACCCCGAGTTCGGGCGACCGGCCGGACCGCGACGACAGCGCCACCGCCGACATCTTCCGCATCACCCTCGATCCCGGCGCCGTCATCACCTACGTCGCGGAGCTGCGCACCAACAAGCTGCCGCAGATCTATCTGTGGGAGCCCGACGCCTACAAGGACAAGGTCAACAGCTTCACGCTCTATCACGGCATCGTCATCGGCATTGCCGGCCTGCTCGCGCTGTTCCTGACCATCCTGTTCGTCGTCAAGGGCAGCGTGATGTTTCCCGCCGCCGCCGCGCTGGGGTGGGCGGTGCTCGTCTATATCGGCGTCGACTTCGGGTTCTGGGGCAAGGTGTTCGATATGTCGGCCGGCGCCGAGCGGGTGTGGCGCGCCTCCGGCGAGGCGATCCTCGCCGCCACGCTGCTGGTGTTCCTGTTCGCCTATCTCAACCTCAACCGCTGGCACGTCCGCTACGCCCATATCGCGATGGCGTGGCTGGCGTTCCTCGGCGCGCTGGTGGCGGTCGCGTTGGTCGATCCGTCGATCGCCTCGGGCATCGCGCGGCTGTCGCTGCTGTTCGTCGCCATTGCCGGATTCGGCCTCGTCATCTACCTCGCCGCGCAGGGCTTCGATCGCGCAGTCCTGCTGATCCCGACCTGGTTCCTGCTGGTGTCCTGGGTCATCGCCGCCGGCCTCGCGGTGGCGGGATGGGTGACGAACGACATCGTGGCGCCGGCGCTGCTCGGCGGCCTGGTGCTGATCGTCATGCTGATCGGCTTCACCGTCATGCAGCACGCCTTTGCCGGCGGCATCACCCACGGCATCGTCTCGGACGTGGAGCGCCGCGCGCTCGCCCTGACCGGCGCCGGCGACCTGGTCTGGGACTGGGACGTCGCCGCCGACAATGTGTTCACCAGCCCGGAGACCGAAAACATTCTCGGCCTCAAGCGCGGCACCCTGGACGGACCGGCGGCGCAATGGCTCGCAGTGCTCCATCCGCTCGACCGCGACCGCTTCCGCGCCTCACTCGACAGCGTGATCGAGCAGCGTCGCGGCCGGCTGGTCCAGGATTTCCGCCTGCGCGGGCCAGACGGGCATTATCTCTGGTTCACCATGAAGGCGCGGCCGGTGGTCGGGTCGGACGGCGAGGTGGTGCGGCTGGTCGGCACTCTGACCGACGTCACCGAGGCCAAGGTCTCCGAGGAGCGCCTGCTCCATGACGCCGTCCACGACCACCTGACCGGGCTGCCGAACCGCGAATTGTTTCTCGATCGCCTCGAGGCTGTGCTCGCCTTCGCCAAGACGAACACGGACATCCGGCCCACCGTGATGGTGATCGATCTCGACCGCTTCAAGCAGGTCAACGACTCCGTCGGCATGGCGGTCGGAGATTCCATCCTGCTGACGCTGGCACGCCGGCTCAGCCGCCTGCTCAAGCCGCACGACACGCTGGCGCGGCTCGCTGGCGACCAGTTCGGCCTCATCCTGATGTCCGAGAAGGACACCAACCGCGTCGTCGCCTTCGCCGAGACGACCTGCAAGGCGATCCGCGCGCCGATCACCTTCAACGACCGCGAGATATTCCTCACCGCTTCGGTCGGCATCGCCTTGCCGGAGGCGCAGCCCAATCGCGGCGAGGAACTGCGTCAAGGATGCCGAGCTCGCGATGTATGCGGCAAAGCGTGCGCGCGGCGACCGCTTCGAAGTGTTCAAGCCCGCCATGCGCGCCCGCAAGACCGATCGCCTGACGCTGGAATCCGAACTGCGCCGCGCGCTCGACCGCGAGGAGATCACCATGGTCTTACCAGCCGATCGTGCGGCTGGAGGATCGCATCGGTCGCGGGCTTCGAGGCGCTGGCGCGCTGGGACCATCCGAAGATGGGCCGCCTGTCGCCCTCCGAATTCATATCGATCGCGGAGGAGATCGGCCTCATCACCGATCTCGGGCTGTTCGCGCTGGAGCGCACCGCGCGCCAGCTCGGCATCTGGCAGCGCTCCGTGCGCATGCGGGTGCCGCTGTTCGCGAGCGTGAACGTGTCGTCGCGCCAGTTGCTGCGCAACGACCTGGTCGACGACCTGCGCGCCGTGCTGGCGCGTTCCGGACTGATCCGCGGCACCCTCAAGCTGGAGCTGACCGAGTCGGTGGTGATGGAAAATCCCGAGCAGGCCACGCAGATCCTGCAGCGCCTGCGGGATCTCGGCGCCGGGCTCGCCCTCGACGATTTCGGCACCGGGCATTCCTCGCTGGTCTATCTGCAGCGTTTCCCGTTCGACACCATCAAGATCGACCAGTCCTTCGTGCGCATGAATTCCAAGGGGACGCGCCCGGTCATCCTGCGCTCCATCGTCGGGCTCGCCCATGATCTCGGCATGGACGTCGTCGCCGAAGGTGCGGAAAGCGAAGCCGATGCAGTCGATCTCTACCAGCTCGGCTGCGAATATGCGCAAGGCTACGTATTCGGCTATCCGATGACGGCCGAACAGGCCCACGAACTGCTGGTCAGCGATCGCCTGGAAACGGCGCGGTAAGGCGTTCAAATTTCGCCGACCCTAATGCTGTCATTGCCCGGTCAAGACCGGGCAATCCAGTACGCCTGGTCGGTGGTTGCTGGATCGCCCGGTCAAGGCCGGGCGATGACAGCGTGTGTAAGCTAGACTAAACAAAAGACACCCCAACCGAGGCCCCTCAGGCGTGCCCGGCTTCGCTCGAGAGCATACCGGCATGGATGCCGAGCTTCTTCAGCGCCCGCTCGTATTTGTGGACGAGGTCGCCGCCGAAGATCAGGTCGGGGTCGGCGCTGCAATGCAGCCATCCGTTTTCCTGGATCTCGGTCTCGAGCTGTCCGGGCGCCCATCCGGCGTAGCCGAGCGCCAGCAGCGCGCTGTTGGGACCGTCGCCCTTGGCGATCGCCTTGAGCACGTCGAGGGTGGCGGTGAGGCAGATGCCGTCGTCGATGGGCAGGGTTGAATTCTCGATGAAGAAATCGCTCGAATGCAGGACGAAGCCGCGGCCCGGCTCGACCGGACCGCCCTTGAGCACCTGCACCGCGCCGGCGCGGCGCGGCAACTGGATGAGGTCGGTGTCCTGGATCACTTCGAGCTGCACCAGCAGATCGGCAAAGTTAATATTCGCGGCCGGCTGGTTGACGACGATCCCCATCGCCCCTTCCGACGAATGGGCGCAGATGTAGATCAGGGTGCGCGCAAAGCGTTCGTCGCGCATGCTCGGCATCGCGATCAGCATCTGGCCATCGAGATAGCCACGCTGGGGGGCACCCTTGGCCGCCGTACCCTTGAGAATTTGCTTTGCTGCCTTCATGACGAAAAGGGTAACCTCATCTCGCGGCGACGGCAACGCGGGTCGCGCCGGTCACGACGAATTTAATAGTCAGGCCCCGTCACAAGCACTACACGATCCGTCATGATTGCAACGGCATTGCGGCAATGGGTCACTGCGACGGCGCTCATCGCGCTCGCCGCCGGCTGTTGCGCGACAACGGCCCGCGCGGCGGACGCTTCGATATGGGATGGCGACGCGCGCTCCGCAATGCGCCTCGTCGCCGGCAGCCCCAGTGGCGCGGACCGCGGTTCACTACGGGCCGGCGTAGAACTCCGGCTCGGGACCGGGTGGAAGACCTATTGGCGGTATCCCGGTGATTCCGGCGTGCCGCCGCGGTTCGATTTCTCGAAATCGACCAATGTGAAATCCGTCTCGGTGCGGTGGCCGGCCCCGCATCGCTTCACCGACGAAAGCGGCGCGTCGATCGGGTACAAGGGCGGTGTCCTGCTGCCGCTCGACATCGTGCCGGTCGATCCCGCCCAGCCGGTCACCCTGCGCGTCACCGTCGATTATGCGATCTGCGAGAAACTCTGCATTCCCGCCGCGGGTTCGGCCGCGCTGGGATTGGGCGCAGCCTCCTCCTTCGATGCGGCGCTCGCCGCGGCGCAGGCCCGCGTGCCCAAGCCGGCGGCACTGGGCGACGGCGCTCCGCTCGCGATCCGCAGCATCAAGCAAGAGCCGGGAACCCCGAATGCCCGCATCGTCGTCGAGGTCGCCGCGCCGGAACAGGCGCCGCTCGATCTGTTCGCGGAAGGGCCGACTGAAGATTGGGCACTCCCCCTGCCCGAGCCGGTGGCGGGAAGCGCGCCGGGACGACGTCGCTATTCGTTCGAGGTCGACGGCCTGCCTCCCGGCGCCACGGCCGCCGGGGCCACATTGCGCTTCACCCTGGTCTCGGGCGATAAGGCCATCGAGGTGACGATGGTTCTCCGCTAAGCCTTTTCCACCCCGCCGACTTTTCACCCCAGCAACAACGAGGATCAATCCATGACCATCAAGGTGGGCGATCGTATTCCCGAAGCCAAGTTCCGCGTGATGACGGCCGAAGGCCCGGGCTGGAAGACGACGGACGAGGTGTTCAAGGGCAAGAAGGTGGTGCTGTTCGCGGTTCCCGGCGCGTTCACGCCGACCTGCCACAAAAATCATCTGCCGGGCTTCCTGAACAATGCCGACGCCATCAAGGCCAAGGGCGTCGACACCATCGCCGTCACCGCCGTCAACGACGTCTTCGTCATGACCGAGTGGAAGAAGGCCTCGGGCGCCGAGGGCAAGATCGAATTCCTCGCCGACGGCAACGGCGACTTCGCCAAGGCGCTCGATCTCACCATGGACGGCTCGGCCGGCGGCCTCGGCCAGCGCTCCAAGCGCTATGCGATGCTGGTCGACAACGGCGTCGTCACCAAGCTCAATATCGAGGAAGCCCCGGGCAAGGCCGAGACGTCGAGCGCCGAGGCTCTGCTCAAGCAGATGTGAGCACCCGCAGTGAGGAGCGCCATCGGTCCCGATGGCGCTCTACGCGCGGCCCCCCCGTATCTCGGCGATCGCTTCCCGCGCCAGCTCGTCGGCGCGCTCGTTGAGATCGTGGCCGGAATGGCCGCGCACCCAATGCCAGTGCACGGTGTGGCGGGCGATGGCGGCGTCGAGGCGCTGCCACAGGTCGACATTCTTGACCGGCTTCTTGTCGGCGGTTTTCCAGCCGTTGCGTTTCCAGCCATGGATCCACTTCATGATGCCCTGGCGTAGATATTCGCTGTCGGTGTGAAGGTCGACGTCGCAGGGGCGCTTGAGCGTCTCCAGCGCCGAGATCGCGGCCATCAGTTCCATGCGATTGTTGGTGGTGTGGGCCTCGCCGCCTTTGATCTCGCGGCGGCGACCGCCCCACTCCAGGATCGCACCCCAGCCGCCCGGGCCCGGATTGCCGGAGCAGGCACCGTCGGTATGGATGACGACGCGGCCGGCCGTCGCTGCCTGCTCGCTCGAAGCCGTTTCCTCAATCAATGCCGTAATCCCGCGCGCTGGTGTTGGTCTGATGGAAGCGCAGCTTGCGGTAATATTCGAGCGGGTCCTTCGGCTTTACCAGTGCGCCGGCCGGCACCTCGAGCCAATCCACCAGCCGCGTCAGCAGGAACCGCAGCGCCGCCCCGCGGCACAGGATCGGCAGCGCCGCGATCTCGGGCGCCGACAGCGCCCGCTTGCGCATGTAGCCGTAAAGCAAGGCGCGCCCCTTGGTCATGTTGTAGGAATGGTCGGACTCGAAGCACCAGGCATTGAGGCAGACCGCGACGTCATAGGCGAGCGCATCGGTGCAGGCGAAATAGAAGTCGATCAGGCCCGACAGACGATCGCCCAGGAAAAATACGTTGTCGGGAAACAGGTCGGCGTGGATGACGCCCTGTGGCAGGTCGCGCGGCCAGTCGCGCTCGAGCCGGATGAGCTCGGCCGCGATCGCCTCGCGAAGGCCCGCCTGCACCTTGTCGGCGCGTGGCCCCGCGGTTTCGAACAGTGGACGCCATCCTTCGACCGAAAGACCGTTGCGCCTGGTCATGGCGAAATCGGCCCCGGCGAGATGGAGCTGCGCCACGGCCTCCCCGACCGCGCCGCAATGGGCCGCATTCGGTCGCCGAATCCACACGCCATCGAGAAAAGTGACGATGGCAGCCGGGCGCTTGGCGAGCGTGCCCAGCGCTTCGCCGTTGCGGCTGCGCACCGGCTGCGGACAGGTGAGCCCACGCGCGGCGAGATGCTCCATTAGATTGAGGAAGAACGGCAGGTCGCCCGCCGCCACTCGCTTCTCGTAAAGCGTCAGGATGAAAGAGCCTTGCGAGGTATGCAGCAGGAAATTCGAGTTCTCGACGCCTTCCGCAATGCCCTTGTAGGACAAGAGGGTGCCGAGATCGTAACCGGCGAGAAACTGCTGGAGTTCCTCGTCGGTGACATCGGTATAGACGGCCATGGCCGGACCTGATGCCTGCTCGTACCGCGATTACTCTGCCGCTTCGCCGCTGCGCACCGGGCGCGGCAGCGGGAAAAAGATCCCGGACTCCTCGACCGCCGAAACGGTTTCGACGCTCACTTCGTAGCGCTCCGCGAAGGCGTCGATGATCTCCTCGATCAGCACCTCCGGGGCGGACGCTCCGGCGGTGAGCCCGAGCCGGCTGATGGCGCCGAACTTCGTCCAGTCGATGTCGGCGGCGCGCTGCAGCAGCTCGGCATGGGGGCAGCCGTTGCGCAAGGCGACCTCCTTGAGCCGCTGCGAGTTCGAGGAGTTGGGCGAGCCGACCACGATCATGGCGTCGACCACCGGAGCCACCTGCTTGACCGCTTCCTGGCGGTTGGTGGTGGCGTAGCAGATGTCCTCCTTGTGGGGACCGGCGATGCCGGGAAAGCGCTCCTTGAGCACCGCGACCATCTCCGCGGTGTCGTCCACCGACAGCGTGGTCTGCGTGACATAGGCGAGCTTGTCCGCGTTCACCGGCACGAAGGCCGCGGCCTCCTCCGCGGTCTGGACGAGGCGCACGGCGCCCGGCGGCAATTGCCCCATGGTCCCCGTGACCTCCGGGTGTCCTTCATGGCCGATGAGGATGATCTCACGGCCGCGCCGGAAGTGGATTTCGGCTTCCCGGTGGACCTTGGTCACCAGCGGGCAGGTCGCGTCGATGGCAATGAAATTGCGCTTGCTCGCCTGTTCAGGCACCGATTTCGGCACGCCATGGGCCGAAAAGATGACAGGCACATTGGTGTCGGGGATCTCGTCCAACTCTTCGACGAACACCGCGCCCTTCTGGCGCAGGCTGTCCACGACATAGCGGTTATGGACGATCTCATGGCGCACATAGACCGGCTTGCCGTACATGGCGAGCGCCCGCTCCACGGTGTCGATGGCGCGCACCACCCCGGCGCAAAAGCCGCGCGGCGAGCACAACATCACTTTCAGGGGCGGCTTCGGTGAGTCTGTGGTCATGGGCTCTCTTCCGGGGCTGTCGAAGATGTGGTTGCGCGCGGATGTGCCTGTCAAGCATGGGTGCGAGCGAAAGGCAAAAGGTTCATCGCATCCCGAGATGTCGGCCGAAAGAAGCTTTAGCGCCGTCTGGGGGCCCTGAATTAAGGCATTTGGCCTGGTTGATGGACGTTTGCCCATTACGGGGTTGCGCGAGGATGGGGGGTGCGCCTATATTTCCAGTATTCCCGTCATCCTTGATGGCAACTTAGGCTTCGCCCCCCGGGCGGGCGGAGCGCAAGGAGAATTTATCATGTCGACCCAGCCACTTATGCCGAAAGGGACCGCCGTATGGCTGGTCGAGAACACGGCGCTGTCGTTCGATCAGATCGCCAATTTCTGCAAGCTGCATCCGCTCGAAGTGAAAGCCATTGCCGACGATGAGGGCGCTCAGAGCATCCTCGGGCGCGACCCCGTCGCATCCGGCCAGCTCAGCCGCGAAGAAATCTCGAAAGGCGAGAGCGATCCGAACTACCGGCTCAAGCTCGCCGAGACCAAGGTCCATCTGCCGGAGGCCAAGCGCAAGAAGGGACCGCGCTACACCCCGGTGTCGCGCCGCCAGGATCGCCCGAATGCGATCCTGTGGCTGGTGCGCAATCATCCCGAGCTCAAGGACAGCCAGATCATGCGCCTGGTCGGCACCACCAAGTCGACCATCGACGCCATCCGCGACCGCACCCACTGGAACGCCGCGAATCTCACGCCGATGGATCCGGTGACGCTCGGACTGTGCTCGCAGATCGACCTCGATTTCGAAGTCCATCGCGCCGCCAAGGAAAAGCCGGCGGAGCCGGAAACCGGGGCGACCCTGCTACCGGCCGACATCACTACTGCCCGTCCGGCCGCCGAGGTCGAGGCCGAGGAGCAGGAGGACGAAGGCAAGGAACTCGACGTGCAGGCCGTGTTCGCCAAGCTCAAGCGAATCGGCGGCAAGACCGAGTCCGAATAGGTCCGCGGCTAGCGCGCAGCCCGCGCCCATTTTCGTCGTCACCGGGCTTCGTCCCGGCGATCTCGATGCAGAGGAACTCGCTAACAGGATCCAGCGTAGTTTTGGTAGGCGGGCCCTTTGACTTTCGTCAGGGTCTGCGACGGCAGTTCGCCGAACGCCAGGCGGTAGTTGCCCGCGAAGTGACCGGGATTGTCGAATCCGCAGGCAAACGCGACCGCGGTCACCGACGTGTTTTCCGCCGGCGCCGTCAGCATCTGCCGGGCCTTCATGAGCCGGACCCGCTTCGCATAGGCCATGGGCGAGTAGCCGCGCGCCCGGCGGAAGCACTTGAACAAGCTGCGAATGCTGATACCGGTCGCAGCCGAGATCATTTGGATGGTGAGCGGCCGGTTCCAGTTGGCTTCGATGAATTCTTCCGCACGCCGAACCTGCCACGGCGGGGTCCGACGCAAGTCCTGCTCCAGCAGATGGCTGTAATTGTGCCGGTTGGCATGGAGGAACGACACCAGCAGGGTCTGCTCGAGTTCGGCGAGGGCCGGGTCGGAACGCAGGCTGTCCTCGCGGTCGAGCTCGGAGACGAAAAATCCGATCAGCTGCCGCAGCCGCCGCAGTTCCGGGCTGCTCGGATCGGTAGGCGTTGCAAATGTGAGGGCTTGGCTGAGCGGGATTCCGATCAGGGCGCTCAGCGTGCTGCGCAGCGCGGCGACGTCCACGTACAGCACGAACTGGGAAAAGTTCGTTTCGAAATCGTAGACCGCGCCGACATTCGCGGGGATCAAGCACGGCCGGTCCGGATCGACTTGCAGCTTGTGCGAACCGAACGACGTCACCGCGCTCTCCTGCAGACAGAACTGCTGTCGCACCGCGTTGACGCCGGAACAATGCACACGCACGCGGGCGCTATAGGAAAGATACGCCAGTGCCATCGTCTTCAGCCGAACGAAGTTTCCGACCGCAGTAAACTCCCCGGGATGGCCGATGAGCTCGAACCCGCCGGCGCCGCGCGCGGGGATCGAATTGTCCAGCATCGCCTCCGGGGCGCCCGCGGGCAGCAGCGGGAAGCGGTAAAGCGGGGTACGCTGCAGCGTCTGGTTTCCGACAATCACGGCGGCTTCAGCGTCCGATCAGGGGGTGCGGCACTGTGATCACAGCACCAAGCCCAATGAACATGGCAATTCGATGGGCAATGCCGGAACGTTGCAAGTGCAGCGCTTTGTCGAAAGAGACAAGATGCCGCAGTGCCGGCCCGCTCAGCCGTTGAGAAGGCGTCCGGTTCAGACCGGCGCGCGCTTGAATTCATAGGGCGCGCTGAACACAACGCTCGATCCGCGCTTCCCGGCGACGACCGGAACGCTCATGCGGCCGACATTGTCGACTTCGATGGTGACGCGATCGCCGTCCCGGATGGGGCCGACGCCCGCCGGCGTGCCGGTGGCGATGAGATCGCCGGGATAAAGCGTCGATGCCGACGACGCCAGCGCGATCATCTGCGGGATGTCGACGATGAGGTCCTTGGTGGTGGCTTCCTGCCGTTTCTCGCCGTTCACCCACAGGCGCATCTTGATGTCGGTGGGGTCGGGGATTTCGTCCGCCGTCACGATCCACGGACCGACCGGCGTGAAGGTATCGAAGGATTTGCGCATGACGCGTTCCTCCTTGCCGCGGATCGTGATGTCGAGCAGGCAGGAATAGCCGAACACATGGTCCATGGCGCGCTCGGCCGGAATCTGCCGGCCCTCTCTGCCGATCACCAGCGCGATTTCGCATTCATGATGCACTTCGCGGCCGGGAACATCGGGCAGCTCGATCGGATCGTTCGGCCCGGACAGGGACGAGTTCGCCTTCAGAAAATAGCCCTGGAGGTCCGCGCGCGTGGTCGAGGACATCTCGGCCGCATGGTCGCGATAATTGGTCGGATAAGCGATGACCTTGTTCGGCCACGGCACCGGCGTCTCCAGCCGGGCTTCGTCGAGCGGGATGGCCGGCGCCGTCTGCGCCGCCGCCGCGAGCTTGTCGCGCAGCGCCGCAAAATTCGCGATCAGCCGCACCGGCCCGACCGGCGGCCACTCCGCGGGATCGATACCGGCGGCCGCAGTCACGTCGCGGATGGTGTCGCCGACCACGATGCCGATGCGCCCGCCGTTGAACCTTGCGATCTTCATGGAATGATTCTCCGAATGCTAAATTCTACTAGAAACGTAGGGTGGGCAAAGGCGCACTCTTTGCGCCGTGCCCACGCGTGGGCACGCTTCGCTTTGCCCACCCTACGATCGCTCATTGGTGCGGCTCGCCCAGCGGATTGGGCGGTCCGGTATTCGCCGCACCCGGGCGTGCCTGCAGGCGCATCAACGACCACGGGCTCGGCATCGCTCCAACCTGCGCCTCGATGAGGATCGGCGCGCGGTCGCGAACCGCGCGGCCGAGGGCCTCCTGCAATTCCGCGGGCGATTGTGTGCGCGCGAACGGCACGTCGAACGCCGCGGCCAGTCGGCCGAAGTCGGGATTGTTGAGATCGACCTCGTAGGTATGGCCGAACTGCTCCTCCTGGAACCGCTTCACATTGCCGAAATGGCCGTCGGCGAACACGACGACCGCAACGTTGAGCGCGTATTTGCGCAGCGTCGCAAGTTCCTGCATCGCCCAGCCGAAACCGCCATCGCCGTTGATGCTGACCACGGAACGGCCGGGATTGCCTGCGGCGGCGCCGAGCGCGGTCGGAAATCCATAGCCGAGCGTGCCCTGATATCCCGGCGTGATGAAGGTGCCGGGCTGGTAGACCGGATACATGGAGCGAGCGAGATAGCCGACCTGGGTCAATTCGTTGACGAGGATCCCGTCATCGGGAATGGCGGCGCGCAGCGCGCGGATGTAGGACATCTGCGGCTCGGCGACGTCCGCCTGCTCGCGCGCCCACAGCCGCACCTTGTCGAGATCGATTTCGCGCGCGGGCCGGCGTCGCGGCAGCGCCGCCGCCAGCGCTTCGAGCCCGAGGCGGGCATCGGCGGCGATGCCGATCTCCGCGCTGCGCGGCGGCTGCCATGAATTGGGGTCGACGTTGAGCCAAACGTACTTGATGCCCGCCGCCTGCCATGACGGCACCCCGAAGGTGGTGTCGGCAAAGCGGCTGCCGACGACGAGAACGACGTCGGCATGGGCGAACACCGCGCGCCCGCCCAGCGAATTGAGCGTGAGCGGATGCCGATCCGACATCGCGCCGCGGCCATTCTCGCTCAGCACCACCGGCGCGCCGAGTTGCTCGGCAAGTTGCGCCAGCGCCGCCGAGGCGCCGGCGGCGAGCACCCCGCCTCCGGCATAGATGACTGGAAACCGGCTGCCCGCGAGCAGCGCCGCCGCCTTCTCGATGACAGCGGGGTCAGGGCGCAGCCGCGCCTCCTCGCCGAGCGGCGGATCGATCAGGGTCACGTCGCCGCTGGCCGCGAGCACGTCATGGGCGATCTCGAGCCCCACCGGCTGGCGACGGCCGCTGCGCAGCTGTTTCACCGCTTCGCGCACCAGCGCGGGGATTTCCGCGGGGGTCGTCGCCTGGGCCTGCCACTTGGTCACGCAGCCGAGAATGCCGGACTGGTTGCGCACCTCATGGAGCAGCCCGAAGCCCTTGCCGAGCGCGGGCGAAAAGATGTTGCCGACGATGGCGAGCACCGGCGAGTTGCAGGCATAGGCGGTGGCGAGCCCAGCCATTGCGTTCAACAGGCCCGGCCCGGGCACCACCATGCAGGTGCCGATGCGGCTGGTGGTGCGGGCATAGCCGTCGGCCATGAAAGAGGCCGCCTGCTCGTGGCGCGGCACCACGTAGCGGATGTGGTTGCCGACCTGGCGCAGGCCGTCCACCGCCCAGTCGAGCTGCACGCCGGGGATGCCGAACAGGTCGGTCACTCCCTCCAGAACGAGCTGGCGGGCCAGCGCCTGTCCTCCCGTCAATTGCATGAATTTGTCCTTGGGCGGTCTTGGATCGCGAAAAGCTGCGCACCATTACACCGAAGCCCGGCATTTTCCAGCCGGCGCGTGGTGACCGCGACGCACCGCCCGACTTGATCCGGACGGAGCCGGCTGTGAACATGGTGGGCTGCGACGGTCGCAGCTCCGAGGAATGCGATGAAGATTATCGACATGAGCCATGTGATGAACGTCCATACGCCCGGCTGGGTCGGCTATGCCGGCAACAAGATGTATTACGCGCAGAACCTGCAGACCCAGATGATCGTGGCGCAGCGCATCGACACGGCGCTGCATGTGGGTACCCACTTCGACGGCGCCATGCATGCGACTGACGACCGCAAGGGCGACATGGCTTCGCTGCCGCTCGATTATCTCGTCAACCGCGGCGTGGTCGTGGACATCTCCAAATGGGTGGACGACTGGTCCGTGATCACGCCGGAGATCATCGAGCGTGCCGGCGCGGACATCCGCGACGGCGACATTCTCATTCTCCATACCGGCTGGCACCGCCATTACGAAGGCCAGAAGCAGCAGGACCTCGTGAAGTACTTCTGCTACCACCCCGGGCCCAATCTCGACACCCTGCACTGGATGCTCAAGAAGAAGATCAAATGGTGGGCGATGGACACGGGCTCGTGCGACCACGCCATGAACACGTCGATCCGCATGATGCGGCCTGATCTCGCGGCGCAGTTCACGCGGCAGCACGGCAAGACGCCGGGCGAATTCTTCGGCACCTTCGAATACACCCACAAGAAATCCGGCCGCAAAGTGGTGTCGGACATCTTTCCGTTCCACAACTGGGCCTTCCAGGAAGGCCTGCTGCATGCGGAGAACCTCGGCGGCGACATCGAGCTGATGCTCAACAGGCGCGCGCTGATCGGCGCGTTCCCATGGCGCTACGAGGGCCTCGAAGGCTGCCCGTGTCGCATCGTCGCGTTCCTCGACTGCGGCGAGAATGTCGAGGCGGTCGGCAATGCCGCGAAGGCGATCATGGGGATGTGAGCATCCCGCGAGGCGCATGCAGGCACGGCGCAGCGGTTGCTTGCAGAGGCACCGCACCTGAAATAGCGTTTCGCCCGCATTGTCGCGCGTAAAGGGACCAGACACATGGATCTTCAACTCAAGAACAAGACCGCCCTCGTCACCGGCGGCAGCGAAGGCATCGGCAAGGGCATCGCACTTCTCCTGGCACGCGAGGGCGTCGACGTCGCGATCTGCTCGCGCCGCAGGGATGCGCTGGAAGCGACCGCGGCCGAAATCGCCAAGACAACCGGGCGCAAGATCGTCGCCATCCCCGCCGATCTCACCAAGGATGCCGATGCGAGGGCCTTCATCGAGAAGGGCCACGCCGCGCTGGGCCGCGTCGACATCATGATCAACAATGCCGGCTCATCGCCCGGAGGCGTCATCGAGCACCTGTCCGAGGCCGACTGGGCGCAGTCGCTGCAATTGAAGTTCATGGGCTATGTCCGCTGCCTGCGCTACGTACTGCCGATCATGGTCAAGCAGGGCGGCGGCCGCGTGGTCAACCTCATCGGCAATGACGGCGTCAAGCCGTCCTATTGGGAGATCGCGCCGGGTGCCGCCAATGCCGCCGGCCAGAACCTCACCATGTCGCTCGCCGGACAGTACGGCAAGCACGGCATCAGCTTCTGCGCGGTCAATCCCGGCCCGGTGCGCACCGAGCGCTGGGACGGGCTCGTCAAGGCGATGTCGCGCGACATGAAGATCAGCTACGATGAAGCGAACCAGCTCGCGCCGTCATCGATCCCCATGGGCCGCATTGCCGAGGTCGAGGAAGTCGCCGCGCTCGTGACCATGCTGGCGTCGCCGCTCATGCACATGGTCAACGGCACCCAGATCGAGATCGACGGCGGCCAGGAAAAGGCGCTGATGGACCGGGTGCGTGACCGCAAGTGACGCCTTCTCCCTCCCCAACTTCGGGGAGGGTCGGGGTGGGGTCTTTCTCACGATGCAGTGCTTTGCGAAGAAGACCCCACCCTGGCCCTCCCCGGAGCCGGGGAGGGAAAGGAAGCATGACGCGCTCTCTGGCGAGGAGTTTGGAATTCCTCGGCGTTGGAGCCGCACTTCGTCTGCTTGACAATGCTGCGGTGCGAACGGACTATTTGCCCGACATTTCCGCCGCAAACTCGTGACGTCCCCGTCGCGGCGACGACTGTTTTTGGAGCACCCAAATGACGTCCTGGCAAAAGATCGTCCCGCTCGCCTGCCTCGCCGGCGCGGCGCTGATGGGATCAGCCGCCGCGCAGACCATCAAGGTCGGCGAGCTCAACAGCTACAAGGCGGCGCCCGCGTTTCTCGAGCCCTACCGCAAGGGCATGGAGCTCGCCGTCGAGGAGATCAATGCCAAGGGCGGCGTGCTCGGCAAGAAGCTGGAAGTGGTTTCGCGCGACGATGGCGGCAATCCCGGCGATGCCGTGCGCGTCGCCGAGGAGCTGGTGACGCGGGAAGGCGCCAACCTCATCGCCGGCACCTTCCTGTCCAATGTCGGCCTCGCGGTGACCGAGTTCGCCGGCAAGAAGCAGGTGTTCTTCCTGGCGGCCGAGCCGCTCACCGACAAGATCACCTGGCAGAACGGCAACAAGTACACCTATCGGCTACGCTCCTCGACCTACATGCAGGTCGCCATGCTGATGCCGGAGATCGTCGCGGCCAAGAAGAAGCGGTGGGCGCTGGTCTATCCCAATTTCGAATACGGCCAGTCCGCTGCCGAGCGCTTCAAGGAGATGCTCAAGAAAGCGCAGCCCGACGCCGAGATCGTGACCGAGCAGGCGCCGCCGCTCGGCAAGGTCGACGCCGGCGTCATCGTCCAGGCGATCGACGACGCCAAGCCCGATGCCATCTTCAACGTGCTGTTCGGCCCCGATCTCGCGAAGTTCGTGCGCGAGGGCAATACCCGCGACCTGTTCAAGAACCGCTTCGTCGCGAGCCTCTTGTCCGGCGAGCCGGAATATGTCGATCCGCTCAAGGACGAGGCGCCGGTCGGCTGGCTGGTCACCGGCTATCCCTGGTATGCGATCAATACGCCCGAGCATAAGGCATTCCTCGACGCCTATCAGAAGAAGTTCAACGACTATCCGCGGTTGGGCTCGGTGGTCGGCTATGTCACCGTCAAATCGCTGGCGGCGGGCATCGCCAAGGCCGGTTCGACCGACACTGCGAAAGTCGTCGATGCCTTCAGCGGCCTCAAGGTGGACAGTCCGTTCGGTCCGTTCATCTATCGCGGCAGCGACCACCAGGCGACCATGGGCGCCTTCGTCGGCAAGCTCGCGCTGAAGGACGGCAAGCCGATCATGGTCGATTTCAAGTATGTCGACGGCGCGGCGGTGCTGCCGTCCGACGCCGAAGCAAAGAAGCTGCGCCCGGCGGAATGAGCGGCGACCCGGCTTCTCCCGGCACGAGGAGAGGCCGGCCATGACCCTCGACTCCGTCCTGTTCCAGGCGCTCAACGGGCTCGCCGGAGCATCAGGCCTGTTCCTGGTCGGCGCCGGCTTGTCGCTGATCTTCGGCGTCACCCGCATCATCAACATGGCCCACGGCTCGCTCTACATGGTGGGCATCTATCTCGCCTACACCATCGCGACCGTGGTCGGCGGCGGGCTGGGTTACTGGGGCGGCATCGTCGCCGCCGCGCTCGGCGTCGCCGCACTCGGCGCGGTGATCGAGATGGTGCTGCTGCGGCGCATCTATCACGTCCCCGAACTGTTCCAGCTGCTCGCCACCTTCGCGCTGGTGCTCGTGATCAACGACGCGACGCTGTGGCTGTGGGGTCCCGAGGACCTCCTGGGCCCGCGCGCGCCGGGCCTGCGCGGCGCGGTCGACATATTCGGCCGGCGCTTCCCCAGCTACGATCTCCTGCTGATCGCGATGGGACCGGCGGTCCTCATCATTTTGCATCTCGTGCTGTCGCGCACCCGGTTCGGGCGTCTCGTGCGTGCGGCGACCCAGGACCGCGCCATGGTGGGCGCGCTCGGCGTCAACCAGGCGCTGCTGTTCACCGCGGTGTTCACCGCCGGCTCGTTCCTCGCCGGCCTCGGCGGCGCGCTGCAGCTCGCGCGCGAGCCGGCGAACCTCGCCATGGACCTCACCGTGCTCGGCGACGCCTTCGTCGTCGTGGTAGTCGGCGGCATGGGCTCGATTCCCGGCGCCTATCTCGCCGCCGTTCTCATCGCCGAGATCAAGGCGCTGTGCATCAGCATCGGCACCGTTCATTTCGGCGGCTTCGACGTCAATTTCACCAAGCTGACGCTTGTGGCCGAATTCGTCGTCATGGCGGTGGTGCTGATCGTGCGCCCACATGGCCTTCTTGGCAGCATCCCCGTTGCGCCGCACTCCGGCGGCGCCGACGGAAGCGCCGCTGCGCCCGGCTTCGCGCCTTCTCAAGGCCGGCGCCGCTGCACTGCTGATCGCCCTTGTCGGCCTCGCCGCCTTCGCCAAGACCTCGCCCTATACGCTGGTGCTCGGGACCGACGTGCTGATCGCCGTCATCTTCGCCACCAGCCTGCATTTCATCATGGGGCCGGGCGGCATGCATTCGTTCGGGCACGCCGCCTATTTCGGGCTCGGCACCTACGGGGCGGCGCTGCTGGTGAAATTCCTGAAAGCGCCGATGCTGCTGGCGCTTGCGGCCGCGCCGGTTGCGGCGACGCTTGGCGCGCTACTGTTCGGCTGGTTCGCGGTGCGCCTCTCCGGCATCTATCTCGCCATGCTCACGCTCGCCTTCGCCCAGATCGTGTGGTCCATCGTGTTCCAATGGCAGGAGGTGACTGGCGGCTCCAACGGCGTGGTCGGAATCTGGCCGACGCCGCCGTTCGACGCGGCATGGAGCTATTATCTCCTATGCGTCGCGCTGGCGGCGCTCATCGTCGTGGTGCTGCGGGCGATCCTGTTCTCGCCGTTTGGCTACGCCATGCGTGCCGGCCGCGATTCCGCGCTGCGCGCGGAGGCTATCGGCATCGACGTCAAGCGCGTGCACTGGCTCGCCTTTGCTGTTGCCGGCGGCGCCGCCGGGATCGCCGGCGGGCTGTTCGCCTTCGCCAAGGGATCGATATCGCCGGAGACCATCAATGTCTCCCGCTCCATCGACGGCATCGTCATGGTGCTGCTCGGCGGCATCGAATCGCTCATCGGCCCGATCGCCGGAGCGGGAATTTTCACGGTGCTGCAGGACACCGTCATGCGCCAGACCGAATATTGGCGCGCGCTGCTTGGCGTCATCATCCTCGTCCTCGTGCTGGTATTTCCCGGAGGGATCATCGGCGCGCTGTCGGCGCGCTTCGCGCGCAGGCGGACGCCATGAGCGTGCTGTCAGTCCGCGCGCTCGCAAAATCGTTCGGCGGCGTGCGCGCCGTGGACGGCGTCAGCTTCGACATCGCGGCCGGCCAATTCCTGGCGCTGATCGGGCCCAACGGCGCCGGCAAGTCGACCTGCTTCAACATCATCAACGGCCAGCTCCGGCCGGACCGCGGCGATGTCCTGTTCGAGGGGCGCAGCATCGTCGGAAAGCAACCCCGCGACATCTGGCGGCTCGGCGTCGGCCGCACCTTCCAGGTGGCGGCGACGTTCGGCTCAATGACGGTGATCGAGAACGTGCAGATGGCGCTCGCGAGCCACCACCGCCAGCTCTACCGCCTATTCGCCCCGCTCGCCGCCCAGCACCGCGAGCGCGCGTATGCACTGCTCGCCGAGGTCGGCATGGCGGACGCGGCACAGCGCGCCTGCCGCGAACTCGCCTATGGCGACGTCAAGCGGGTCGAGCTCGCGGTGGCCCTCGCCAACGACCCGCGGCTCCTGCTGATGGACGAGCCGACCGCCGGCATGGCCCCGCGCGAGCGCCTCGACATGATCGCCCTGGTGAAGCGGCTCGTCACCGAGCGCGGCATCTCCGTGCTGTTCACCGAGCATTCCATGGACGTGGTGTTCGGCTTTGCCGACCGCATCATCGTGCTCGCCCGCGGCCGGCTGATCGCCGACGGCAATGCCGCCGAGATCCGCGACAATGCCGAGGTGCAGCAGGTCTATCTCGGCACCGGCAAGACCTTCGCGCGGGCACGGCCATGAGCGGGGCCGCCACCGCGCCGGACTCCATGCTGGAGGTCGAAGGCCTCAGCGCCTGGTACGGCGCGGCGCGCATCCTGTTCGACCTCTCGCTGCAGGTCGGGCGCGGCGAGGTGGTCGCGCTGATGGGCCGCAACGGCGCCGGCAAGTCCACCACGATGAAGGCGCTGATGGCGCTGCTACCCCGGCGCAGCGGGCGGGTGCGTTTCTGTGGCGAGGACATTTCGCGGCTGCGACCTTACGAAATTGCCCGGCGCGGCATCGGGTTCGTGCCGGAAGACCGCCGCATCTTCGCAGCGCTCACGGTGGCCGAGAACCTCGACGTCGGCCGCCAGCCGCCGCGGCAGTTCGCCGACGGCCGCCCGGCGCCGGTGTGGACGCCGGAGAGGCTCTACGCCCTGTTCCCCAATCTCGGCACCATGGTCGACCGTCGCGGCAGCGATATGAGCGGCGGCGAGCAGCAGATGCTCACCGTCGCCCGCACGCTGATGGGCAATCCGCTGCTGGTGCTGCTCGACGAGCCCTCCGAAGGCGTCGCGCCCGTCATCGTCGAGGAGATGGCGAACACTATCGCCGCGCTCAAGCAGGAAGGCCTGTCGGTGCTGCTGTCCGAGCAGAACATCCATTTCGCCGAGCTGGTGTCCGACCGCGTCTATGTCCTGGAAAAAGGACAGGTGCGGTGGCAGGGCCCGATGGCGGAACTCGCCCAGGACACCGCCGCCCAACGTGAGCTGCTGGCGATGTGACGGCATCGGCAGCCTCAGCCGCAGGCCGTCAGCAATCCGCCGACGCCTTTACCTCCGGAAACATGATGAAATCATGTTTGCTGCGCAAATTGACCCCCGCATCCAGCTCGGGTGGCGTCTTTCCGACGTAGTGCAGCCGCAGCCGCTTCGCCATCGTCATCAGATGAATCTGCATCTCGAGCCGCGAGAGGAATTCGCCGATGCAGTTTCGCGGGCCTGCGGAAAACGCCAGCAGCGCCAGCGGGTGGCGATCCTGCGAACGGGCGGGATCGAACCGATCTGGATCGAACCGATCCGGGGCCTCCCAGAGATCGGGGTGCCGCTGAATGAAGTAGGGTGAAATATAGACTTCCGTTCCGGCCGGCACGAAATAGTCACCGAGCCGATCGTCCTTCAGCGCCCGGCGCGATATCAGCCAGACGGCCGGATATAAGCGCAGCGCCTCGTCGATGACTTGGCGCGTGTAGGTAAACTTTGGCAGATCGCCGAGGTCAGGCACTTCGCCGACCGGCACACTGCCGAGTTCGCCCGACAGCTTCTCCTCGACCTCCGGGTGCTGGGAAAGCAGGTACCAGGCCCAATTCAGGGTGCCCGCTGTCGTCTCGTGCCCGGCCACGATGAGGGTCATGATTTCGTTGACCAACTGATGATCCGGCATCGCCTGGCCGCTGTCGCGGTCCCGTGCCGCCATGAGCATGCCCAGAATATCGGTCGAGCTTATGTCCTCTTTTCGCCTTCGAGCCGCAACCCGGACGACGATCTTTCCCAAAGCCCTGAACGCCTGCGCGAACTGAAGGTCGCGAGCCAATTCGTCGGACAGGATGCTGAAATGCGGTGCGACCTCCTCATAGTCGCGTCCGAAGATGGCGATGAGCACCACCTCGAGGGCCACAAGGCTCACGTCGCGGGTGACGTTGACACTGTCGTTGTCTCGAGCCGCCTGCTCCCATCGCTCGAGCAACGCAACATTGGCTGCCGAAATGACACCGGTCAAAGCGCCGATCGCGTTGTTGTGGAATGCAGGCTGGATCATTCTCCGCTGCTTCTTCCAGAATTCACCCTCGCTCACCACGAGACCGTTGCCGAGGAGCAAGGCGACGCGCTTGAACTCCTGGCCCTTCGTGTAGTTCTGCCAATTCGTGCGCAGGATGTGCTGCGCGTATTCAGGAGCGCTGATCACATATGCGCTGGTGCCGTAGACGGAGGCCTTATAGATGTTTCCGTAGCGCTTGAAATGACCATGCATCCAATTCAGGAGATCCTCGGTCGGGCTGTACGCCTCGGCAGGCCCCGGCGGAATCAACCCATCTCCCGATAGCGCGGGAGCAACGACCTTGCCAAGCAGGTGGCTGTCGGTCGATGGCTTATCTTTGATCAAAATGTTCCGCTCCCGTCGTTATTTCCGTAGGTTATGTGCCCCCTCGCTCCGGCAACGGGCATCTCCGCCCCGCTAAGACCTAGACGCCGAACATGGATATTTCGGTATAGGCCAAATCTCCGATCTGGGGTCGGTCCGGTCCGGCGAAATACCTCGGCATTCTTTCCGGATAATATTTTCCGACGAGCCCGGGGATCGGGCCGTTCGCGTCGAGTATGACCAATGGCCGAAGCCTTCGCGCCAGATGCAATCCGATCGGGCGGGCAAACCGCACGAAATCGTCGAGGCTGCGGCCGTACACCAATTGCGCGCACGGGAGGAACCTGACGGTGCGTGGCCGAAACACGAACGGATAGGCCCGTCCAAACGCGATGCACCACAGGCTCGTGCAGCCGTAGTCCGCGTGTTCCAGCAGCAGATCGCGTTCGTGCGGATCGAGCGGCACGCCCGGATCGTCATGGGCGTCGATGACGCGGACCGGAGTGTTCGCACGGGGCCGGCTGAGAACAGGAACTGCAACGAAGATTCCGTTGCTGTACTTTGTAAAGCCCGTGGTTTCGATCATGCTGAGCGTGTGCGCTGCCGGTGTAAGGTTGAGAACCGTGACGTTCTTGTCCTTTTGCGCCCGCGATGTGAGCAGCGGCGCGTAGAACCTGAATTCCGGATCGACATAGATGCCCGAACCATTGCAGCGAACCTTCGCCGTGCCGCCTTCCCAGATGGTCGAGAAGATCAGGATCATGATGCCGACGAACTTGCCGTCGCTTTCGATGACATACCCGTAGCGCGGATATCCCTCCGGCACCGCCCGGCGGCTCAGGCACGCGAAAATATGCTCCCAGAATTCGCGCGGGCGCGCGGGGCCGTATCCGCGTGTAAGGAGGCTCACGGCTTCCGGAACGTCAAAGTCGCTGATCTGACGCGTTCGGATGTTCGCAGGAGTCCTGGACAGTTGGGCCTCGATCATGACCGCAAACAAACGGAAGACAACTTTGATTTAAATATGTCTGGATGCGTTAGGATTACAAATGGAACGTTGGCTTTGCCAAGGTAACGTTAACCCCCGAGATCAACGTCGAGGAGGTCGATGACGCGATAACGGTTATCAACCTTGCGCTGTTGTGCGACGTGGTTTCGGCACTGCGTCGTTAACCACATGCACCGCCGGCGATGCCGTCAAAAAGTGCAATCCGCCACTATCCCCGTGCGCGTCGCAGGATTTCCCTCAGCCGCTGCGGAGTGACCGGGAGCTGCGTCACCGCGCCCGGAATCCCGATGGCATCATCGATGGCGCTTGCGATGGCCGCGCCGACAGCGTTGACGCCGGCCTCGCCGGCGCCCTTGAGGCCGAGCGGATTGAGCGGGCTCGGCGCATCCTCGGTGATGACCACTTTGAGCGCGGGGATCTCGCGGGCCGTCGGTATGAGGTAGTCGGCGAAATTCACCGACAGCGGCTCGCCGCGCTCGTCGTAGCAGAATTCCTCCAGAAGAGCGCCACCGAGGCCCTGGGCGAAGCCGCCGGCGATCTGGCCTTCCACCAGCATCGGATTGACGGCCTTACCGATGTCGTAGGCGACGAGATAGCGCTCGACTGCGACGCCGCCCGTCGCGCGATCGACGCGCACCACTGCAATGTGGACGCCATAGGGATAGTTCATGTGGTCGCAGAAGAACCAGCCGTCCGCGGCGAGACCCGGCGCGCGCGCACCGCGCAGCTTCGATGTCGGCGCCAGCGCCTGGGCGACGGCGGCGAGCGGCACCGATGCGCCGCCGGCGCCTTTCGCCACGACCTCGCCGTCGACGATGTCGAGCTGGTCGGCTGGCCGTTGCAGCATTTCGGCGGCGACCGCGAGCGCCTTCGCGCGCACCTCGATGGCGGCGATGCGGGTGGCCGACCCCGTCATCACCGTGACCCGGGATGCGAACGCGCCCATGCCGAAATCGATCCGGTCGGTCTGGCCGTGGGTGACGCGCACGCGCTTGTAGTCGATGCCCAGTGCGTCGGCGCAGATCTGCGCCACCACGGTCTCGACGCCCTGCCCCACCGAGGCCGCGCCGGTGATGACTTCGACGGCGCCGGAGTGGTCGACCACGACCCGCACGCCGTCGAACGGGCCGAGGCCGCTTTTCTCCACGAACAGCGCGAGACCGGCGCCGACCGCTTCGCCGGCCGCCCGACGCTGTCGCAGATCGGTCTGCAGCCCGGTCCAATCCGCGGCCAGCAGGGCCTTGTCGAGCAGCCCCACATAATCGCCGGAATCGAGCACGATGTCGGCGCCCAGCGTGGCGAACGGCCGCGCATAGGGCATCTCGGATTTGTCGATCAGGTTGCGGCGGCGCAGCTCGATGGGATCGAGGCGCAGGCGTGCGGCGATGGCATCCATCGTGCGCTCGCGCGCGAATGTCGACTCGTAGCGGCCGGGCCCGCGGTAGGTCCCGCCCGGCGTCTTGTTGGTGAGGCGGATGTGGCCGACGGCGCGGTAGGCCGGCAGGCGGTAGGGCCCCGGCAGCATCGAGGCCGCGAGGTCCGGCACCGTCGCCGCATGGGTGCGGACATAGCCGCCCTGGTCGTGGAAGAACTCGTCGTCGAGCGCGAGCACGTGGCCTTCCGCATCGACCGCGGCGCGCAGGCGGTGCTGCTGCTGGCGCGAATGGTTCGCCGCGATCAGATGCTCGCGCCGATCCTCGATCCATTTCACCGGGCGGCCGAGCCGCAACGCGGCGAGGCACACCAGCACGTCCTCGGGATAGAGCTCGCCGCGGATGCCAAAGCCGCCACCGACATGGCCCTCATGCAGGTGAACGGATGACGGCGCGCGTCCCAGCATGCGGGCAATGGCGTCGCGATTCCAATGCGGCACCTTCGCCGCGCCGTGTAGCTCGAGAATGTCGCGCGCCGCATCGTAGCGGGCGATGGCACCGCGGTTCTCCATGGGCACACCGGAATGCCGGCCGATCTCGACCGCGATCTCGACCACCGCATGGGCGGAACGAAAGGCGCCGTCGAGGTCGCCATAGCCCTTTTCGATGACCGCAGCCTCGGTCGAACGCCCCGGCTCAAACGCGCCGACCGGGCCGCAGGCATCGAGCAACGCCGGCAGCTCCTCGATGTCGAGGGCGACCAACTCGGCGGCATCCTCGGCCACATAGGGATCTACTGCGAAGACCGCGGCGACGGGATCGCCCACATAGCGCACGCGATCCGTCGCGAGGATGGTCTGGCGATAGGCCGCGAGACTCTCGATCCGCGACAGGCGGAAATCGATCGGCGGAATGTCGCTCACGTCCTGCGACGTCCACACCGCGACGACTCCCGGCAATGCCAGCGCCGCGCTCGGGTCGACCGCGACAATGCGGCCATGGGCCACCGGCGAGCGCACCACGCGCATGTGAAGCTGATGCGGGAAGGCGATATCGGCCGCAAAGAGGCCGCGTCCCGTGACCAGCGGGCGATCCTCCAGGCGCGGAACCGAACGGCCGACGAATTCCATGCGCTCAGTCTCGCTTCGCCGCGGCGCGCAGCGCCGCGCGGATGCGCTGCGGGGTCGCCGGGATTTCGTCGATGGAAACGCCGAACGGCGCCAGCGCATCGTTGACGGCATTGATGATGGCGGCCGGCGCTCCGATAGTGCCGCCCTCGCCAAGGCCCTTGGCCTTGGTTACCGATGCCGAAGTGAGGGTCTCGCGATGATGGATGTCGATGGCCGGCATCTCGTGCGCCGTCGGCAGCAGGTAGTCGGCGAGCGTCGCCGTGAGAATATTCCCGATTTCGTCATAGACGATCTCTTCGAGCAGCGCATTGGCGAGGCCCTGGGCGACGCCGCCCTGAATCTGGCCGTCGACGATCATGGGATTGATGAGGCGGCCGGCATCCTCCGCCACCACGAATTTTTCAATGGCGACCTTCCCGGTCTCGACATCCACCTCGACGATGGCGATGTGGCAGGCATTGGAGAACGTCCCCGGCGGATCGTAGGTCGCGCTCTCGGTGAGCCCCGGAGTGAGGCCGCCAAAGCGCGGGGTCTGGTGATAGGCCGCCCGCGCCAGCTCCGCGATGGCGATGGCGCGGTCGGTGCCAGCGACCCGCGCGCTGCCGTGCTCCAGCACGATGTCGTCCGCCGAAGCTTCGAGGAGATGCCCGGCCATGTTGCGCAGTTTCGCGTTGATCTTGCGCGCCGCCATCAGGCTCGCCCCGCCGGCGATCACCAGCGAGCGGCTGGCGAAGGTCCCCCAGCCATAGGGCGTGCGGTCGGTGTCGCCATGGACGATCCGGACGCGATCGGGCGCGACGCCGAGTTCGTCGGCGATGATCTGCGCCAAGGTGGTACGCAGGCCCTGCCCGTGCGGCGAAGCGCCGATGCGGGCTTCGACGAAGCCGGAAGGATCCATGGCGAGGTCGACGGTCTCCCAACCCGGAGTCACCGCCATGCCGCGCGCCGCAAAGGCCGGGGTGCCGTAGCCGGTCCGCTCGGAAAAGGTCGCAATGCCCAGCCCGAGATGGCGTCCGGCTGCGCGCGCCAATTTCTGGCGCAGGCGGAACACTGGAATGTCGACAGCGTCGACCGCGGCATCCATGGTCTCCACATAGCTCGCCTCGTCGAACACGAGCCCGGTTGCCGATGTATAGGGAAATGTCCGGATCAGGTTGCGGCGGCGGATCGCGACGGGGTCGATCCCGAACGCGATGGCGGCCTGATCCATCAGCCGTTCCATGGCGAAGGTGATGACCGGCCGCGACACGCCGCGATAGGGCGCCATCGGGCAGGTGTTGGTGGCGACGCCGCGCGCCCGGCAGGCATATTCGCGCACGTCATAAGGGCCCGGCAGCTCGGCCATGGCCATCAACGGCTCGACCCCGCAGGTGGTGGGGTAGCAGGAATAGGCGCCGATATTGGCCACGACATCCGCATCGAGCGCGACCAGGCGCGCTTCGGCATCGAAGCTGCCTTCGAGGACGATGTGCTGGTCGCGGCTGTGATAGCAGGCGACGAGGTTTTCCCGGCGATCCTCGGTCCAGGCGACCGAACTGCGCAGCCGGCGCGCCAGCCAGGCAACCAGCACGAATTCCGGGCCGAGCGACATCTTCTGCCCGAACCCGCCGCCCACATCCGGCGCGACGACGCGAAGGCTGGATTCGGGAATCCCGATCGCATCGGCGACCGCAGTGCGTATCAGATGAGGCATCTGGGTCGCGCAGGTGAGCGTGATGCGGTCGTCCGCGGGGTCGTAAATCGCATGCGCCGCGCGCGGCTCCATCGGCGAGGCATTCTGCCGGCGCGAGCGGATCGCAACCCTGACGCGGCGCGACGCCGCGGCTGCCACCGCGTCGAAGCCGGGCGTCTTGACCCGCCCCTCGACGATCACATTGCCAAGGGCGTTTGCGTGCACCAGTGGCGCCTGATCCGCGACCGCCAGCAGCGCATCGACGACGGGCGGCATCTCGTCGATCTTGACGACGACCCGTTCGGCAAAATCTTCCGCCGCTTCGCGCGACGACGCCACCACGGCGGCGATCGGCTCGCCGACGAAACGAACGACGTCCTTGGCGAGAATTGGCTGGCCGATCGGCACATAGTTGAACTTGTGCAGCATCGGCTTGATCAGCGGCAACGCCGCGACATCGGCCGCCGTAACTACCATCGCACCGTCGGGCGCCGATATGCCCACGATCCGGCCGCAAGCAACGGGGCTGCGCACGAACCGCACCCAGTGCGACGCCGCGAGATCCCCCGAGAAACGCCCCCGCCCCGTGACCAGCGCTGGATCCTCGAACCGCGCGATCGGGCGGCCCACGAATCCGCCGCTCTTTTCGTGGGAGGTCATAGCCGAAACATCCTCGGGGGAGGCCGGTGCAAGAATGCCGCGCCCGCAACCACCGCACTCCCTCCCCCTTCTTCAGAGGGAGGGTTGGGGTTGGGGTTGGGGTTGGGGTTGGGGTTGGGGTTGGGGTTGGGGTTGGGGTTGGGGTTGGGGTTGGGGTTGGGGTTGGGGTTGGGGTTGGGGTTGGGGTTGGGGTTGGGGTTGGGGTTGGGGTTGGGGTTCCCGCTGACTCGCCCCAAGCGCCACGCTTGCCTCCCGCGATCCCCTCCCCACCCCTCCCCTTTTCAAGGGGAGGGAGCGCGCCCCTCTCAGTTCCGAAATACGAACGCTAACGAGAGCCGGCATCAGCCCCGCGACCCTCACCGTTTGCCCACCCCTCACTTCACGGGCGGCTTGGCCGCAAATTTCGAGCCGCGCACGCACATGCGGCCGCGCGAGTCCTGCCATAGCTTTTCAGACGCATGCAGATGCCCCAGCGCCCGCGCGATGGTGCGAAAATCATAGCTCGCGAAGCGTTCGGCGATGTCGGTGTAGTAGAGCGGCTCCTTGTCGATGGCGGCGAGGATGTCGTCGGCGAGCTTGGCGACCGCGCGCTTCGTCGCCGGCCTTGCCGCCGGGGTCGGCCTTGCCCTTGACGTAGTCGTCGATCTTGGCGCGCTCCGCATAGGCATAGGTGATCCGCTCGTAGTGTTCCTTCGGGATGCCCTCCGGAATGGTCGCATCGATGCCGACCTTGGCGCCGGTGGGCACCACGCCGAAGCCCTGGGGCAGGCTGGGATCGAGGGGCTTCGCCCGCGCATTGGTGACGATCATGACGTCCTTGTCGCCCTGGACGCGGGTGGCGATCGCCCATTCGACGTCGGTCGGATCGAAGATGTCGATGTCGTCGTCGACCACCACGACGTGCTTGAGGTCCATCACCGAGAGCGCGGCGAGCAGCGCGTTCTTGCCCTCGCCGGGGTTCTTCTTGATGGAGATCACCGCGTGCCAGAACGCGCAGCCACCCAGCGTGACGTTGATGTCCTTGACCTGGACGCCGGCGGTCTTGAGCGCCTGGCGGATCTGGGCATAGCGGGTCGGCGCCGCCAGCCAGGTGTTCTCCCAGGGCATGTGCAGATTGTAGTAGATCGCATCCTTGCGCATCGAGATCGCCTTGATGCGCACCAACGGGTTCCAGTGCAGCCCGCCCATCAGCCGGGTGAATTCGCCGAACCGCCCCTCCGGCCAGGTCCAGCCGGTCGGCAGGATTTCCGCCTCCAGCACGATCTCGGCATCGGCGATGTAGGGCACGTCGATGGTCTCACACGGCGCAAGGTCCACCGGCAGGCCGCGCAGGCCGCCGGCAATCGCCATCTCGTCGACACCGAGCGGGGCGCGGTAGCCCGAGCCAGTGATCTCGATCGGGTGGGTGCCGATGCTGATGGAGATCGGCAGCGGCTCGCCGCGGGCAAGCGCACGCTGCGCGAACAGGCGCATGTTGTTCGGCGTCACGATGTCGATGCCGGTGAGGCTCTTCTCCTTGACGATGAACCGGTAGACGCCGCTGTTGATGCCGAGCTCGGGATCGCGCGCGATCACCACGCCGGCGGTGATCATCGGCCCGCCGTCATAGATCGACGACATCGGGATCGGCAGCTTGTAGAGGTCGACGTCGTCGCCGACATAGGTCACTTCGCGGGTCGGCGACGACCTCACATGCCGGGGCGGGATCGGCTTGTCGATGGCCGCCTTGAGCTTTTCCTCGATCTCGCCATAGGTGTCGCAGCCGAGCGCCATGGTGGCGCGTTCCCGCGAGCGGATGATCCCCGACACGACAGGGATGTCGTAGCCGATGACCTTGTGGAAGAACAACGCCGTGCTCGCCTGGTCCACCAGGGTCGCGATATGGCGGATGTCCACGGGCTGATGCAGGTCGACGAGCTCGCCGGTCTGGCGCAGACGGTCGAGGAACTGACGAAAATTTTCCTGCATAGACGGAGCTCCGCAACGGGGCGTGGTTGGGCCGAACGGATGAGGTTAATGACCGCGCGCCGCCGGGGCAACTCGGCGTTTGCCTCCGCAGTCCGGTCCGCGCGATGGACGGAGGCGAATTGCAAGCTTCTCCCTCTCCCCGCGTGCGGGGAGAGGTGATCGCATCCTGGCGCGCAGAGCAGGAGGGAGCGTGGCTCGAATTACCGGTGGAATGTCGCGGCGGCAATGCTAGAAGGCAGACTTGGCAGACAGGAACCAACCTAGATGAAAGCATTGCTGTTGCGCCGCCATGGCGGATTGCAGGACCTGGAAGTGGTCGACGATCACCCGATGCCGAAGGCGGCCGAGGGCCATGTGGTGATCCGGGTGAAGGCGTCGTCGTTCAACTACCATGACGTGTTCACGGTTCGCGGCATGCCCGGCATCAAGGTGCCGCTGCCGGTCGTGCTCGGGCTCGACATGGCGGGCGAGATCGCCGAGATCGGCCCAGGCGTCACCGGCTGGAAAGTGGGCGACCGCGTCCTCGTCAATCCCCTCAACAAGAAGAAGGGGCTGATGGGCGAGATGCTCGACGGCGGCATGGCCGAATATTGCGCGGTCGCGGCCGACCAGCTCGTCGCCATGCCGGCGCACGTGACCTTCGCCGAGGCCGCCGCGCTGCCGGTCGCATATGGTACCGCGCACCGCATGTTGATCACCCACGACACCATCAAAAAGGGCGAGCGCGTGCTGGTGCTGGGCGCGAGCGGCGGCGTCGGCACCGGCTGCGTCATTCTCGCCAAGCATCTCGGCGCCGAGGTCATCGCCTGCGCCAGCAGCGCGGAGAAGATGAAGCGCCTCAAGGAGCTCGGCGCCGACGAGGTGATCAACTACCAGGAGGTCGATTTTTCCAAATGGGCGATCGAGCGCTACGGCAAGCCGCAGCGCCGCAGCTATGAGGGGGGCGTCGACGTCGTGATCAATTTCACCGGCGGCGATACCTGGCAGCCGTCGCTGCGCTGCCTCAAGCGCGGCGGCAAGCTCTTGGTGTGCGGCGCCACCGCCGGCCACGATCCGAAGGAGGACCTGCGCTATGTCTGGACCTTCGAGCTCAAGATCATCGGCTCCAACAGCTTCTACGACGACGACCTCAAGGGCCTGATGGACCTGATCGCCCAGGGCAAGATGAAGCCGGTGATCGACAAGGAACTTCCGCTGGAACAGGCCGCCGAAGGCCTGCGCCTGATCCAGGACCGCGAGGTCATCGGCAAGGTCATCGTGACGCCGTGAACAAAGAGATGAGAGGCGCCCTGCTCCCTCCCCTTGAAAAGGGGAGGGTTGGGGAGGGGATCGCGGGCCGCAAGCATGGCGCCTGTGGCGCGTCAGCGGACCCCCACCCCAACTCTCCCCCTGAAGAAGGGGGAGGGAGCCAGCACTGGCGTCTGCTTGAGGAGACCCCATGAGCGAAGAGATCACGCTGGAGCGCGTCCAGGAGCTCGTCACGCGCGGACCGTTCCATCAATGGCTGGGCCTCAAGGTCGTCGCCGTGCATGACGACGGCATCGAGCTGACCGCGACCTGGCGCGAGGAATGGGTGGTCAATCCCGATCGCGGCTACACCCATGGCGGCGTGCTCGCCACCCTCGTCGATCTCGCCGCCGATTGGGCGATGGTCAGGAAGGTCGGCCGCGGCGTCCCTACCATCGACCTGCGGGTCGACTATCACGCCGCCGCCATGCCCGGCGATCTCACCGCGCGCGGCAAGGTGGTGCGGATGGGCGGCCAGTTCTCGACCGCGGAAGCCCACATCTACGACGCCAAGGGCAAGCTGCTCGCGAGCGGCCGCGGCACCTATTTCACCGCGCCGCCGAAGGCGTGACGCTGCGCGCGTGACGCCCGCTTTCACCAATCTCGGCGATCTCATCCGCCGCGACCGCGACCAGGGCAAGCTCGCCATCATCGACCTCGGCGGCGAGGGCGAGCGCCGCTTCACTTATGCCGAGCTCGACCGCATGGCGATGGGCGTCGCCCGCGGCCTCCTGGCCCGCGGATTCGTCGCGCGGCGACCGCATCGCCATCCTCTCGGCCAACCGTACCGAATATCTCGCGGCCTATTTCGGCATCATGCGCGCCGGCCTCGTCGCGGTGCCCGTCAATTACCGGTTTCCGGCCGCGACCATCGACTTCATCCTGCGCGATTGCGGTGCAAAGCTCGTGTTCTGCGATCCGCTGCGGCGGGTGCAATGCCCCGCCGGGCTGCCTCTCGTGTGTTTCGGAAGCGGCGAAGACGGCTTGGCCGCCTTCCTCGATCCCGGTCATTTCGATGCCGTCGTCGCACGGCCCGACGAACCCGCGATGTTCCTCTATACCTCCGGCTCGACCGGAACCCCCAAGGGTGTGGTGCTGTCCCACCAGAGCCACATCTGGGTGGTGGAAACGCGCCTCGAAGGGCAGGATCTTTCCTCCCACCGTTTCCTCATCGCGGCGCCGCTCTATCACATGAACGCGCTCGCCCTGAGCAAGCTCGTCTGCGCCGCGCACGCGACCATGGTGCTGCTGCCGCAGTTCACCGCGCCCGCTTACATCGAGGCGATCGCGCGCCACCACTGCACCTGGCTCACCGCGGTGCCGCCAATGATCGCGATGATGCTGCGCGAGCACGAGCTGATCACGCGGACCGATCTCGGCAGCGTGCAGTTCGTCCGCATGGGCTCGGCGCCGGTGAGCCAGAGCCTGATGGAGGCCCTGCACCGCACCCTGCCCCAGGCCAAGGTCACCAACGCCTACGGCACCACCGAAGCGGGGCCGGTGGTGTTCGGCCCACATCCGCGCGGCCTCGCGCAGCCGGAGACGTCCGTCGGCTATCCTCACCCAAAGGTCGCGCTGCGGCTCAATGACGAGGGCGACCGCGACGCCGTTGAGGGCGAGCTGGAAATGAAATGCCCGGCGATGATGCTCGGCTATCACAACCGGCCCGACCTGCCGTTGCCCTTCACCGCCGACGGCTTCTACCGCACCGGCGACGTGTTCCGCCGCGACGCCGACGGCTTCTACTATTTCCTTGGCCGCACTGACGACATGTTCGTGTCCGGCGGCGAGAACATCTATCCCGGCGACGTCGAGCGCATGCTGGAACGCCACCCCGCGGTCGCCCAGGCCTGCGTGGTGCCCATCGACGACGACATCAAGGGCCAAAAGCCGGTCGCGTTCATCATTGCAAAGGGCGGACAACCGATCGATGCCGAGGAGATCAAGCAGTTCGCCCTCGCCAACGCGCCCGCCTATCAGCACCCCCGCTTCGTCTGGTTCGTCGACCGCCTCCCGCTGTCCTCGACCAACAAAATCGACCGCGCCGCGCTCAAGCGCGTCGCCGCGGAGCATTTGGCGGAGATCGGCACGGGCGCGTCCCGGTGAGAATTGCGGTGCGGAATCTGAATAACAAGCCGGAAGACTCGCCTCTCCCCGCGCGCGGGGAGAGGCGAAGGGGTCTTGGGGGAAGAGCTCACTCCACCTTGAAGTTCGCGGCCTTGATCACCGGGGTCAGCCGCACCTGCTCTTCCTCGACGAAGCGCTGGGCCTTGTCGGGGGATGAATCCGTCACCGGCTCGAATCCGGACGTGATCATCAGGTTCTGAAACTCGCGGTCGGCCATCGCCATGTGCGTCGCCGCCGCGATCTTCTCGATGATCGGCTTCGGCGTCGCGGCCGGCGCGAACAATCCCGTGAACAGCTGCGCCACCATGCCCGGCAGGCCGGATTCGATGGCGGTCGGAATATCGGGCGCGGCGGCGAGACGCTGCGAGGTCGTGACCGCGATGATGCGCACCTTGCCGGCGCGATGCAGGTCGAGCAACTGTGCGGTGACGTTGGGCGTCATCATCGGAATGTGGCCGCTGACGAGATCGGTCTGGCCGGGGCCAGCGCCTTTGTAGGGAATGTGGACGATGCCGGGCGTGCCGGCGAGCTGCTTGAACATCTCGCCGGCGAGATGGGTCAAGGTGCCGGTGCCGGCCGAGCCGTAGGACAGCTTGTCGGGGTTGGCCTTGGCATAGGCGATGAGTTCCTTCAGAGAATGCACGGGCAAGGCGGGATTGATGGCGATCGACACCGCGGAAATCGCGATGATCGAAACCGCCGTGAAGTCCTTGCGCGGATCGTAGGACACCCGGCTCACCTGCGGATTGATGACCTGCGTGCCGGTGGTGCCGAACAGAAGCGTGTAGCCGTCCGCCTGGGCGCGGGCGACTTCGCCGGCGGCGATCGCGCCGCCGGCACCGCCCTGGTTCTCGATGATGACCGTGCCGAGCAGCGGCTTCATGCGCTCCGCCCAGAGACGGCCGATGACGTCGGTCACCCCGCCCGGCGCGAACGGCACCATCAGCCGGATCGGACGGTCGGGATAGGTCTGCGCGCGGGCGGCGAAGGGAGCGCAGGCCGCAAGCGCCAAGGCGATCATCGTCTCGCGTCTGTTCATGCCGACCTCCCGGAACCTTCGCGCCGCTGGTATACCGGATGGCATGGGAGCGACGCGATGAAGGAAACACCGGGCAACATCAACCGAAGGCTGCCGGCGGGCGACGAAATTTTTCTCGATCATGTCGGGCATTTCGTCGCGGACCCCGACAGCGCCGCCCGCGCCCTGGCGCAGGCGGGATTTGCGCCGACGCCGCCGTCGGTCCAGGTCAATCCCGATCCCGGCGGCGGGCCGCCGCAGAAGACCGGCACCGGGAACGTCACCGCGATGCTCGATCGCGGCTATGTCGAGTTCCTGTTCAAGACCGCGGACACGCCGCTGGCGCAGCAGTTCGAGACGGCGATGGCGCGCTACCGCGGCCTCCACCTCGCCGCCTTCGCAGTGGCCGATGCGGCGGCCACCCATGCGCGGCTGGCGAAATCGGGATTTCGCCTGCAGCCCCTCGTCGACATGCGCCGCCCGGTCGGCACCGTTGATGGGGAGGACATCGCCGCCTTCTCCATCGTGCGCCCGGCGCCCGGCGAAATGCCGGAGGGGCGCATCCAGGCGCTGACTCACCGCACCGAGCACACCGTCTGGCAGGAGCGCTGGCTGTCGCATCCAAACGGCGCCGCCGCCCTCCTCGACGTCGTCATTGCCGAGGCGGATGTTGCGGAAGCAGCAGCGCGCTTCCAGCGTTTCCTCGGCAGGCGCGCAGATTTCGACCGCTTCGGGCAAAGCGTCATGCTGGACCGCGGCCGCGTGCAACTCGTCTCGCCGACGATGCTCAATCAGCTCTTTCCGGGGCTCGAAATTCCGGCGCTCCCCTTCATCTGCAGCTACGGCGTCGCGGTGCGGTCGCTGGACGAAGTCGTGGCGTGCCTTGCAACGGGCGGCATCTCGTTCGACCGGCGCCCGGACTGCGTCATCGCGCCGTTCCCCGCGCCGCTCGGCGACGGATGCTGGGTATTCGTCGAGGACTCCGCCGCGCTGCCGTGGCGAAGCTAATTATATGTGAAACATTTTTTACGACCTCATCCTGAGGAGCGCGCACCGAAGTCAGGCCTGCCTGACTTCGGCAACCAACGGTGTCGAAATCGGCAACAGCCGATTTCGATCGCGCGCGTCTCGAAGGATGGCCGCAGGCACTTCGGTCGCAAGAGTTTGCGCATGCCGTGCCTGTGGCCGTCCTTCGAGACGCCGTGCTGCGCACGGCTCCTCAGGATGAGGTCCGCAAAAATGATTCGCACGCTCTGAGATGCCCTATCCCTCGCCCTTCCCCGACGTGGCGTTCTCCGTCACCTCGTGCTCGATGCGCTGGTAGATTTCGTGGCCGAGCGGGTTTCGCATCTCCTCGGCGATGTGGCCGACCAGGCCCACCGCGCGGCCGATGATCGCGACGCCGCGGCAGATGCGCCACGGGAAGCCCAGCTCCGAGAGGATGGCGCCGATCGCGCCGGTGGCGTTGATGGGCAGGTTGCGGCCGAGGCGCTTTTCGGCTGCGGCGCATATCGCCTCCAGCAGCGCCACATAGCGCCCGCGATAGCCGTTTTTCTCGGCGATGGCGAACAGCACCGGCGTGCGCGGATCGATCGGCTTGTGCAGGGGGTGGCCGATGCCGGGGACCGGCGCCTTGCGCGCGGCGTAGTCCTCGACGATGGCTCTGGGCGATCGCGGCGAGATCGGCATCGGCGGGCTGATCCGCCAGCGCCGCCTGCAGCACCCGCGCGATCTCTTCCGAGCCGCCGGCGAACACGCTGCCGACGCCGAGCAGGCCGGCGGCCACCGCGCCCTGCATCGCCTCCGGCGCGCAGATGCTGATGAGCCGGGTCGAGATCGCCTGGGGCGTCATGCCGTGCTCGACCAGCGTGACGAGCAGCGCGTTGAACACCTCGGCCTCGCGCGCATCAGGAAGGCGTCCGGTGATCTCGAGCCACGCCATGGCCGCCGAGATCGATCTTGCCGAGCAGGTCCTTGGTGAGATCGAAGCCGCGCACGGTGATGCGGTCGCGGCTGCTCCATCCCATCTCGGAGCGGAGCGGTTTGTCCTTGCGCATGTGGTCCCCCGTCGCGGCTTCTATCCCGCTCATTCCGGCTCGATGCCGGCGTCCCTGACCATGCGGGTCCAGCGCACGAGCTCCGCCGCCATGAACTGCGGCATCTCGTTCGGCCCGGTCCAGATGATCTGCGCGCCCATGACCGCGAGCTTTTCCTGTATGTCGGGACGCGCGATGAACTTCTGCAGCTCCGCGGCGAGCGCATCGACGATCTCGCGCGGCATTCCCGCCGGCCCCGAAATGCCGAACCACGACAGCGCGTCGAAGCCGGGAACCACCGTCTCGCTCAGCGTCGGCACCTCGGGAATAGCGGCGGCCCGGCGCGGGGTCGCGACCGCGAGCGGCCTGATCCGGCCGGAGCGGATGTGCGGCATGGCGGTGTTGAGGTCGGTCGCGGCCATCCGGATGTGGCCGGCGATGAGATCGGTCATCGCCTGCGGATTGCCCCGGTACGCGATTCGCACGATATCGAGGCCGTTGGCCGATTTGAGTTGCTCGCCGGTGATCTGGGCGCCGGAATTGCCGTGGCCGTATTCGAGCTTGCCGGGATTGGCCTTGGCGTAGGCGACGAGCTCGCCGATGGTGCGGACCGGCAGGTCCGGATGGACGACGACGAGCGTCACATAGCCGCCGAGCCGCGCTACCGGGGTGAAATCCCGAATCGGATCATAGGGCACCGACTTGTAGAGCGCCTGCACCGCCGAATGGGTGGTGTTGGTCGCGAGCACGAGCGTTGCCCCGTCGGGCTGCGCCCGCGCCACCGTGACCGCGCCGGGAATGCCGCCGCCGCCGCCGCGGTTCTCCACTACGAAGGATTGCCCGAAGGCGGTCGCGAGATGATCGACCATGAGCCGCGCGGTGGCGTCGGTCACGGCGCCGGCCGGGAACGGCACCACGATGGTGACGGTGCGAGACGGATACTTGTCCGCGGCCGCCGCGCGGCCCGCGGCCAGCGCGGCGATGCCGCCGGCGAGAACGCCGCGGCGATTGATCGATCCATTGTATCGACGCTTGGTGCGCGCACTCCCTCCCCCTTCTTCAGGGGGAGGGTTGGGGAGGGGGTTCGCTAACGCACCACGTGCACCTCGCCTGCGGCCCGCGATCCCCTCCCCGACCCTCCCCTTTTCAAGGGGAGGGAGAAGATGCACGGCAGGTCGCGGATCAGAAGTCGGGCTTGATGGTCATGGCGTCATCGCCCTCCGCTCATGCCGAGCGTCATGAACTCGCGCACGTCTTCCTTTACGTCGAGGGAGAAGCTCGATTCCACCGAGGTGTAGTCGAGATAGCCGAGCCGGGCCAGCGGCCGGATCTTCACCACGTCGACCTTGCCGTCCTTGGTGAGATACTCGTCCTTGATGTGGACGCCGATCACCTTGCCGACCACCACGTAGTGGGTGGTGCGGATGGTGTCGCCCGGCAGCACCAGCGTCGTGTAGTAGGTGCATTCGATGTTGATCGGGGCATTCCGCCACCCGCGGCGGCTTGACGAGGCGCGACGGCGCCGGCGTCAAGCCCGCCGCCCGCATCTCGTCGATGGAGGAATCGATGATCTGGGCGGTCTGGTTGACGGCATCGCGCAGTTCATAGGTCGCCATGTTGTAGACGAACTCGCCGGTCGCCTCGGCATTGATGACGGAATCCTTGCGGTGGCCGTCCGGATGCTGGCCGCCGGCCGAGAACATCAGCCAGCCCGGCTCGTAGCCGAGATTGTTGAACTGGCTGTAGGGCGCGAGATTGACGCGGCCGGTCGTCGAAATGGTCGAGATCCAGCCGATCGGCCGCGGCACGATGCAGCTCTTGTAGGGCGTGTGCTTCAGTCCGTGATTCTGCTTCGCCGGCTCGTAGAACATTGTGAACACCTGTCGGATGAACTGCAGAATGGGCCGCGTGCCGTGACGCGCGCGATCAGCCCGATGACGCCACCGCTTCCTCCTCGCTCAAGCCGAGCTCCCGCAGGATTTCCGCGGTGTGCTCGCCGAGCGTAGGCGCCGCGACCGCAGGCTGGTCGCCGCGGCTGCCGTCGAAGCGCACCGGACGGCGGATCGCAGTCAGCCGGCCCATGTCGGGATGGTCGAGCGTCGAAGAAGGTGTCGAGGTGGCGCACCTGCGGATCGTCGAACACCTCGGTGACGTCGTAGATCGGTGCGAACGGCACGTCGACCTTGGCGAAGGCTCCCAGCCAGTAGGAACGCGGGTGCTTGATGAACTCAGCCGCCGCCATCTCGTGCACGAGGTCGAAATTGTCGATGCGCTGCACCCGCGTCATCATGGCGGGATGCTCCAGCATGTCGGGGCGGCCGATGGTGGCGACGAAGTCCTCCCAGAACTTTGCCTGCGACGACAGGTGGATGGTGATCAGCTTGCCGTCGGCGCAGCGGAACGCATAGGACTGCGAGGTGTGCGGGCGCAGGTAGGGATCGGAAACCATGTTCATCTGCGTGTAGTAGCCGAACGGGTCCGGCATGAAGGCGATGGTCGATTCCAGCATGTTGACGTCGATGCGGCGCGCCGCCCCGGTGCGCTCCCGCTCGAACAGCGCCGCCATGATGCCGTAGCAGGCGTGATACCCGGTGACGTTGTCAGCGATGGTCGGGCCGGTAATCTGCGGATCGTCGGGGGAAACGAACAGGCTCGACATGCCTGCGAGCGCCTGCGACACCGCATCGTAGGCGGGCCGCTCCGCATAGGGACCGGTGGCGCCGAAGCCGGTGATGTGACAGCGGATCAGGCGCGCATTGATCGCCGTGAGACGGTCGTCGGGATAGCCGAGGCGATCGAGCACGCCGGGGCGGAAATTGATCAGCAGCACGTCGCTGCGCGCGATCAGCTTCTCGAAGGCGCGGCGGCCGAGATCGGAGCGCAGATCGAGCGTGAGGCTGCGCTTGTTGCGGTTGTAGCCGCAGAAATGCGGGCTGTAGAGACCGCCCCGAAAGCTGCGGAAAGTGTCGCCGCCGTCGGGATTCTCGATCTTGACGACGTCGGCGCCGAGGTCGGCCAGCATCATGCCGGCCAGTGGTCCCGTGATCATGGTCGTCAGCTCGACGACCTTGATGCCGGATAAGGGGCAAGTCATTTGCAGAGCTTCATTTGCAGAGCTTCATTTGCAAAGCTTCATTTTGCGGAGCTTCATTTTCGCTGGTCGGTCAGCATGGTGCCAAGCTTGAACGGCTCGAACACCGGCTTGTAGCTCTTCTGATCGACGAACTGCGCGAGCCCGGTCTTGTAGGACTGTTCTGGGTCGGCGGCCTTGATCGCCTGGCCCTTCTCCTTGAGGTAGTCGTAGGCCTGCCCGAAATCCATGGTGCGCACATGGCGGATCGCCTGCTTGGTGGCGCGCAGCACCGCCGGGCTCTTGGCCATCAGCTTTTCGCACAGCTTCTGCACCTCGGCCTCGAGCTTGTCCGGGGGAACCGAGATGTTGCAGATGCCGATGCGCACCGCCTCCTTGCCGTCGAAAGCATCGCCGAGACAAGCGTAGTAAAGCGCATGGCGATAGAGCACGGAGTCGACCATGACCTTGCTCACCAGTGCGCCCGGCAGGATGCCCCAGTTCACCTCGGAGAGCGAGAAGGTGGCGTTGTCGGCACAGACGGCGAAGTCGGTGGCAAGCAATTGCATGAAGGCGCCGCCGACGCAGTAGCCTTCGACCATGGCGACGGTCGGCTTGTCGTAATTGTAGAGGCGCTCCCAGCGCCAGCGATTGGCGTGCTCGACGGTGCGCTTGAATTCCGCCGGCTTGCCCTCGTTCTCGCGGAAGAACTCCTTGAGGTCCTGGCCCGCGGAGAAATTCCCGCCGGCGCCGCGGATCACCACCACCTTGGTGTCGGGGTCGGTCTCCAGCTCGGCGAGAATGCGGTCCATCGCCTCGTGCAAGGCAGGGTTCATGGCGTTGCGCTTTTGCGGCCGGTTCATCACCACCGTGGTGATGCCATTGTATTTCTCGACCTTGACGACTTCCTTGGACGCTTCAGCCATTCCTGTGCTCCTTGTCGGCAGCGTGACGATGTGATGCGCGGATACTAGCACCGAAGCGGCCAGGAACACCCCGTGGGGCGGCGGCGCAGTACCTCTCTGCGCTCATTTCGGCTTGGCCGCGGCGGCGCGGATGATCGGCAACCAGCGCGCGATCTCGTCCTTGACGAAGCGATCGGCCGCATCGGTGCCGATGCCGGGCATCGGCTCGAAGCCGAGGCTTGTGAGCTGCTTCTGGAAGTCCGTGTCGGAGAGGATCTTTTGCGTATCCTCGTCGAGCTTCGCCATGACCGACTTCGGCGTCGCCGCGGGGGCAAAGATGCCGAAGAATGTCTGCGCAACCATGCCGGGCAATCCGGCTTCGGCCGCCGTTGGGATTTCCGGCGCGGATTTGAGCCGCGCCTGCGCATTGATGCAGAGGATCTTCAGCTTGCCCGCGCGGTGGAGATCGAGCACCTGCGCGGTCGCATTCGCCATCAGCATCGGAAGCTGGCCGCCAAGCACGTCGGTGATGATCGGACCGATCCCCTTGTAGGGGATGTGGACGATGTCGAGCCCGCCGGCGCGCTGCTTGAACATCTCGCCGGCGAGATTGGTGATCGAGCCGTTGCCGGCGGAGCCGTAAGACAGTTTGCCCGGATTGGCTTTGGCATAGATGATCAATTCCGCCAGCGTCGCCGCCGGCACGCTCGGATTGATCACCACGGAGGTCGAGCTGTTGGCGAAGATGGAAGCGGTAGCGAAATCGCGGACGGGATCGTAGGGCGGGCGCGCCATGGTCAGGGGAACCAGCACATGGGTGGTCGTGCTGCCGAGCAGAATGGTGTAGCCGTCCGGCGTCGCCATCGCGGCATCCGCAGATGCGATCGCGCCGCCGGCGCCGCCGCGGTTATCGATCACGACGGTGCCGAGCGGCTGCTTGATCCGTTCCGCCCACACCCGGCCGATTACGTCATGGACGCCGCCCGGCACCGAGGGGATCAACAAGCGGATCGGCCGCGACGGATAGCGCTCCTGGGCCCGCAACGCAGGCGCAGCAAGCGGCATCAGCGCCGCCGCCGTCCCCATGACGAATTCCCGTCTCCGCATCTTCGCCTGCCGTTCCGTTGCGGCCCGATCGTCGGCCATCGCATCCACTCTCAATTCGCGGCCGCACCGAGTTGCTTGGCCATCCAGTCGGCCGAGCGCGCCCGGTATTTGTAGAACCGGTTGTGGGCCACGTGATTGCCATCCTCGATCACCAGCAACTCGACCGGGCCGCGTGCAGCCTCGGCGAGCTTCCTCGCGTCCTCCGGTGGGCACAGGCGATCGAGGCCACCAGCGATGACGAACAGCGGGCATTCGATCTTGTCGGCGACGCCCGCGAGCGAGAGCGCGTGCGCGCGCTTGCGTCCCTCGGCATCGTTCGCGCTGTGGCTGCGGGCGATGAAGGCGAGGCGCGTCAATTCCGGCAGCGAGTCCCACAGCGCGCCGAAATCCCACGGGCCGCAATTGGCGATGCAGGCCCTGAGGCGTTTCTCGAACGCGGCGCTGCGCGGCGCATAGTAACCACCGAGGCTGATGCCCCAAATGCCGATGCGCGCGGTGTCGATGTCCTTGCGTTCTTTCTCGACCCAGTCGATGACGATGCCGGTCACAGCCTCGTAATCGGCGCGGATCGCAAAATCATATTCCGCCTCGCCCTGGCCCGGCCCGTCGAAGGCAAGGGTGGCCATTCCGCGGCGAAGGAAGGTATCCTCGAAGGTCAGCAATTCCTCCTTGGTGGAATCGAGCCCCATGGTCATCAGCACCAGCGGCGGCCGCGCAATACCGTTGGGGCGGCGCAATGTGCCGACGAGATGCTTGCCTTCATAGGGGATCGACACCCGCTCGCCGGGCGGATCGAGATGCGGCAGCGCGAGATTGAGGCACGCCACCGCCCGCCGGTGGGCGGCGCGCATCTGCGCCATGTCGTTGACGAAGAGGTACTTGGCGAAATGATAGGTGGCGGCGGCGCGGCTGAGATGCTCGCCGGCGCTGACGAAATGCTTGTGCTCGAGCGCCTCCAGGCCGAGGTCCTCATGGACCTTGGCACGCGCCGACCAGGCGTGGCACCAGTCCTCCCAGCGCTCGATCGAGGCCAGCACGTCGTGGAAATCGCTGGGGGGCACGCCATTGACCGTGAAGCGCGCCAACCAGTTCGCGGCGTGCGTGATCCTGGGGTCCGGCATCGGCTCCTCCCATGTTATTCCGGTTCTGTCCCAAATCCGGCCGACAAATACAATGCTCTTCTCCCTCTCCCTTTTTCAGGGAGAGGGTTGGGGTGGGGGTCCGCTGACGCGCCGCGATATGCCGCCCGCGATCCCCTCCCCAACCCTCCCTTTTCAAGGGGAGGGAGAAGATCGGCCGAGGATCGGAACCAAGTGTTAGTGTTGCCGCACCAGCGAGGATGCGATGGCAGGTGAACCGACGGCGGGATTTTTCGGGCGCAGCGTCATGCGCCTCGAGGATCACAAGCTGTTGCGCGGCGCCGGGCGATTCGTCGACGATATCGCCATTCCCGGTGTGCTCCACGCCGCCTTCGTGCGCAGCCCCATCGCTCACGGCCTGCTGCGGCGCATCGACGCTGCCGCGGCGCGCGCCGTCGCGGGCGTCCATGTGGTGCTCACCTATGCGGACCTGCGGCGGCTGATGACATGCGACCGCATCCCGCTGGCGCTCCCGTCGGCGGCAATCCGCTTCGACGTCGAGCCTGCCTGGCTCGCCGAGCATGAGGTCTGCCATGTCGGCGAGCCCGTGGCGATGGTGGTGGCGGTGAGCCGCAGGGTCGCGGAAGATGCCGTGCGCCTCGTCGAACTCGACCTCGATCCGCTGCCGGCTATCGTCGATCCCTTCGCGGCGGTTGCGGCGGGGGCGCCGCGGGCGCGGCTCGATTGCCCGGACAATCTCGTCGCCCGCACCGCGATCCGATACGGCGACATCGAGGCGGCCTTCGCCGGCGCCGCCCATCGCATCTCCGAGCGCTTCCATCTCCACAAGGGCGGCGGCCATTCGATCGAGCCGCGCGCGGTCATGGCCCGCTTCGACGTGGCCGAGCGATTCCTGACGGTGTGGGACGGCACCCAGATGCCCCATCGCGCCAAGGCGGTGCTGGTGAAGGCGCTGGGCCTCGCCGAGCACGAGGTACGGGTGATCGCCCCCGATGTCGGCGGCGGGTTCGGCCCCAAGGCGGTGTTCCATCCCGAGGAACTGGCGGTGCCGGCGGCGGCGATGCTGCTCGGGCGTCCGGTGAAATGGATCGAGGACCGCGCCGAGAATTTTGTCGCCACCGCTGCCGAGCGCAACCAGGTGTGGGAGGCGGAGGCCGCGTTCACGGCGGACGGGCGGCTTCTCGGCATTCGCGGGCGGCTCTATCACGACCACGGCGCCACCACCCCCTATGGCGTGGCGCTACCCTACAATGCCTGCACCAACCTGATCGGCCCCTATGTGCTGCCGGCCTATCACATCGACATCATGTCCTGCATGACCAACATGCTGCCGGGCACGCCGACGCGCGGCGCCGGGCGCCCGCAGGGCACCTATGTGATGGAGCGCCTGCTCGACCGCGCCGCCGCGGCCTGCGGGCTTGCCCGCGACGAAATCCGCCGCCGCAATCTCATCCCGCCGGAAAAGATGCCCTATCCGACGCCGGTGCCGCAGCGCGACGGCGGCGCCATGGTCTATGACAGCGGCGACTATCCGGAATGCCAGCGCCGCGCGCTTGCCGCCGCGGGCTGGGCCGATTTTCCGGCACGGCGCGAGGCGGCGCGGCGCGAGGGCCGGCTCATCGGCATCGGGCTCTGCAATTACGTCGAAGGCACCGGCCGCGGGCCGTTCGAAAGCGCAGGCATCCGCATCGGCCCGTCCGGCAGGATCGTCGTCACCACAGGGGCGACCGCCCAGGGCCAGGGCGTCAAGACCATGCTGGCGCAGCTTGCGGCCGACGTGCTGCATGTCGACCCCGCCGACATCCACGTGGTCGACGGCGACACCCAGGCGAGCCCGCTCGGCCTCGGCGCCTATGCGAGCCGCCAGGCGGTGACCGCCGGCAATGCGGTCCACCGCGCCGCGCAACTCATCGCCGACAAGATCAGGCAGACCGGCGCGAGCCTGTTGGAAGCGGCGCCCGAGGACATGGAACTCGCCGACGGCGCCGTGCACGTGAAGGGCGTGCCCGGCATGAAGCGCAGCATCGCGGAGATCGCCCACGCGCTGGGCGGCACACCCGGCTATGCAATGCCCGGCGGGCTGCCGCCCGGGCTCGCCTTCAGCGTCGATTTCGAACCGCCGTCGATGACCTACACCAACGGTTGCCACGTGGTCGAAGCCGAGGTCGACCCCGCCACGGGCGCCGTGCGGCTCGTCCGCTACGTCGTGGTGCATGACTGCGGCCGGGTGATCAACCCGATGATGCTCGACGGCCAGGTGCTGGGCGGCGTCGTCAACGGCATCGGCGCGACGCTCTACGAGTGGATGCGCTATGCCGAGGACGGCCAGCCGCTGACGGTCAACTACGCGGATTACCTGCTGCCGACCGCGGACACGGTTCCGCCCATCGAGATTCATCACATGGAATCGCCGACGCCGCTCAACCCGCTCGGCGTCAAGGGCGCGGCCGAAAGCGGCACCATCGGCGCGCCCGCGGCCATCGTGGCGGCGATCGAGGACGCGCTGTCGCCGCTCGGCGTCGTCATCCGCGACCTTCCGGTGACGCCGGCGCGGTTGCGCGCCCTCATCGAGGCGGCGGAAGCAAAGGCATGACTCGGGCGGCCGTCATCGGCAGCGGTCCCGCGGGCCTGATGACGGCCGAGCGGCTCGCAGAGGCCGGCGTCGCCGTGACCGTCTACGACCGCATGGCGTCGGTGGCGCGGAAATTCCTGCTGGCCGGCCGCGGCGGGCTCAATCTCACCCACAGCGAACCGCTGGAAGAATTTCTCGCCTGCTACAGCCCGGCGGACGGGAAGTTGCGCGCCGCCATCGAGGCCTTTCCCCCGCAGCGCGTGCGGGCCTGGTGCGAAGCGCTGGGACAGCCGACCTTCGTCGGCACCAGCGGCCGGGTGTTTCCCAAGGCGATGAAAGCGTCGCCGCTGCTGCGCGCGTGGCTGCGCCGGCTGCAAGGCCTGGGCGTCACCTTCGCCATGCGGCACTGCTTTGTCGGATGGCGGGACGGCGCGCTCGTCTTCGCAAGGCCCGACGGCACAACCGTCACCGACACGCCCGATGCGACCGTGCTGGCGCTCGGCGGCGCGAGCTGGCCGCGGCTCGGCTCGGACGGCGGCTGGGTCGCGGCGCTGGCGGGCGCCGGCGTGGCTGTTACGCCCTTGCAGCCCGCCAATTGCGGATTCTCTGCGTCGTGGTCGGAACCGTTTCGCGCCCGCCGCGCCGGCGCGCCGCTCAAGCGCATTGCGGTCACGTTCGCAGAGCGGACGGTGCGCGGCGAAGCCGTCATCACCGCGGACGGACTCGAAGGCGGCGCGATCTACGCGCTCTCCGCGCCCTTGCGCGAGGCGATCGCGCTCAAGGGCGAAGCCGTCCTCTCCATCGACCTGCGCCCCGACGTTGCGGAGGCGGACCTCGCCGCGCACATCGCCGGCGGACGCAAGAAGGAGTCGCTTTCGACCTCACTGCGCAAGACTGCGAAGCTTTCGCCCGCGGCGATCGATCTCCTGCGCGAGGCCACGGCGCACGACGGCATCCGGCTCGGCGACCTGTCGCCACTGGAAATCGCCCGCCTGATCAAGGCGGTTCCGGTCCGCCTGACCGGCATCGCCGGGATCGCGAGAGCAATCTCGACCGCGGGCGGCGTTTCTTTCGCCGAAATCGATCGCCATTTCATGCTGCGCAGGCTCCCCGGCGTCTTCGTCGCCGGGGAAATGCTCGATTGGGAGGCCCCGACCGGTGGCTATCTCCTCCAGGCGTCGTTTGCCACCGGCGTAGCCGCAGCCGAGGGCGCAATCGCGTGGGTGGCACGGAAAGATCCGGCAAGCCGCTAGTATTTTGGCGTTGGTCTGCGTCCAGAGGTCATGCGCGAGAGAACGCGCATGACCTCACTGGATCCCTTCACACCAGCTTCACGTTCTTCAGCGGCAGGCTGCGCACCGGCTTGCCGGTGGCGGCATAGATCGCGTTGAGGACGGCGGGCGTGACGACGCAGATGGTGGGCTCGCCGACGCCGCCCCAGAAGTCGTAGGTCTGCATGATGAGCGTCTCGACCTTCGGCATCTCCGCCAGTCGCATGATCTGGTAGGTGTCGAAGTTCGTCTGCGCCATGCGGCCGTCCTTGACGGACATCTCGCCGTAGAGCGCCGCGGTCAGGCCGAAGGCGACCGAGCCTTCGATCTGCGCAGTGATCTGGTCGGGATTGACGGCATGGCCGCAATTCACCCCGAGCACCATGCGATGCACCTTGACCTTGCCATCATCGCTCACTGAGACTTCGGCGACCGCCGCCGAATAGGTGGCGTAGCCGTGGAACTGGGCGATGCCGCGATGAACGCCCGCCGGCAGCGGCTTGTTCCACTCGGCCTTCTCGGCGACCGCGTTCAGGCAGGCCAGATGGCTCGGGTAATTCGCCATCAGCGAGCGGCGGAACGCGACCGGGTCCTTGCCGGCCGCACGCGCCACCTCGTCCATGAAGCATTCCATGTAGACGGCGTTCTGGTTGGTGTTGACGCCGCGCCAAGGGCCGACCGGGACGTGCGTGTTGCGCATCACGTATTCGATCAGCATGTTGGGCGCGCCGTAGCCGAGTTGGGCCTCGCCGGGCTTCACGTCATAGCCCTGGAGCTGCCGCATGTCCTTGCCGCCGGAAATGTTCGCCGGGGCGAGGAAGGCGTTAATCGACTGGCCTGAAATGCGCGCGTGCAGGCCGACGAGATTGCCGTTCTCGTCGAGGCCGGCAGAGAGCTTGCATTGGGAGATCGGCCGATAGAAGTCGTGCGCCATGTCCTCCTCGCGGCTCCAGATCATCTTGACCGGAACATCGGGGAAGTTCTTGGCGATGGCGACGGCCTGGTGGACATAGTCCTGGGTGCCGCCGCGCCGGCCGAAGCCGCCGCCCGGGTCCGAGCGGTAGACTTCGCATTTGTTGAGCGGCAGTCCCGAGGCTTCCGACAGCGCCGCGAGCGAAGCCTCGGCGTTCTGCGACGGTACCCAGGCCTCGGCCTTGTCCGCCGAAATCTTGGCCGTGCAGTTCATCGGCTCCATGGTGGCGTGAGCGAGGAACGGCGTCGAATAGACCGCTTCTACCTTCTTGGCGGCCTCGGCGATCGCCTTGATGGCATCACCGTTCTCCCGGCTGCCATTGTTGGTGGCGGCGCCAAAGCCGTCGACGAGATGCTCCGCGATGGTCGCGCTCGACTGCGCTGCATTGGCAGCGTCGTCCCACACGATCGGCAGCGCATCGAGTGCGGACTTCGCCCGGTACCAGGTGTCGGCGACGACGGCGACGGCGTTGTCCTTCACCTTGACGACGCCGCGGACACCGGGACGGCCGGCGATCCTGGCCTCGTCATAGCTTTTGAGCGTGCCGCCGAACACCGGGCAGGCCTTGATGGCGGCGCACAGCATGCCCGGCAGCTTCAGGTCGATCGCATAGACCTTGCTGCCGTTGAGCTTGTCGGCGGTATCGAGCCGCTTCATCGGCTTGCCGGCGATGGTCCAGTTGCGCGGATCGCGGAGCGTGATGCCCTTCGGGTCCGGCGGCGTCAGTTTGGCGGCCGCGGCGGCGACCTTGCCGTAGCTCGTCGAACGCTTCGACGCCGCGTGGGTGATGATGCCGTCGGAAACGGTCAACTCCTCGACCGGCACCTTCCATTGATCGGCGGCCGCCTGTAGCAGCATCATGCGCGCGACGGCGCCGCCGCGGCGGACGTAATCCTCCGAAGTGCGGATGCCGCGGCTGCCGCCGGTGCCCATCTCGCGCCACACGCGCTTGCGGGCGAGGTTCTGGCCGGGCGTGATGGATTCGGTCGTGACCTTCTTCCAGTCGCATTGCAGCTCTTCGGCGACGAGCTGGGCGAGGCCGGTGCGGGTGCCCTGCCCCATCTCAGTGCGCGCGATGCGGATCACGCAGGTGTCGTCCGGCTTGATGACGACCCAGGCATTGACCTCGACGCCGTTGGCGGCTTGCGGCTGCGCCCAAGCGACACCGAACGGCAGATGGAAACCGATCGCGAGGCCGCCGGCTGCGGCGGCGGAGCCGACGACGAATTTGCGGCGCGAGACCTCGGCGGAGCGGATGGATGATTTCTTTGTCATGGCGGATTCTCCTCGAGCCTCAGACCTTGGACTTCGTGGTGGCGTGGTCGGCCGATTTGCCGCCCGTGCCCATTCCGGCCGCCATGTGAACCGCCGTGCGGATGCGCTGATAGGTGCCGCAGCGACAGATGTTGGTCATCGCTTCGTCGATGTCCTTGTCAGTCGGCTTCGGGGTCTTCTTAAGGAGCGCGGCGGCTGCCATGATCTGGCCCGACTGGCAGTAGCCGCATTGGGGAACGTCGATCGCCGCCCAGGCCTTCTGGACCGGGTGGGAACTCGTCGCCGACAGGCCCTCGATGGTAACGATCTTGTCGCTCGCCTTGACGTCGCCGACCCGGATCGAGCATGACCGCGTCACCTCGCCGTTGATGTGCACCGAGCAGGCGCCGCACTGGGCAATGCCGCAGCCATACTTGGTTCCGGTGAGACCGACATGCTCCCGGATCACCCACAGGAGCGGCGTGTCCGGCTCGACCTGCACCACCCGTACCCGTCCGTTGATGTTGAGCTTGGCCATGAGCGTTCCTCGCACGGCTTGTTGGAGGCGAATTTGCTTCGCTTGAATGCGGATTGCTGGCGCGGGGACGGCGGAGAAAAGCTGCCGTCTCCGGTCGGGCGAACATAGCGCAGGATGGGGTGGCCTGCCTACAGCGGACTGCGAATAGGCTCGCCTTAGCCAAGCGATTGATTAAGCTTTGTTTTCGCCCGGAAACCAACGGGAGCCTACCCGCCCTGCTCCGCACCGCCGAATTTTTGTCGAACCACTCGCGCCTCCGCCCGTTGAAATCCGGCCCGGGCGCTGACAAATAACCATAATTGACTGTGCTATTTGGGCGACAGCCAGCAGGTGCTATGATTGAAAAGTCCGACTAGCCGATCCCCGTCCACCGCCGCTCGCCACCATCGGTCGAATGTAGCGGGGGAGACTGACAGGCCATGAAGCTGCGGCGACTCTACATCGTAACCTGGTTCGTTCTGGCGCGGCGGATTTTCGGTCCGATGAACAGCCGCGGCACCCAAAGGCGCCTGCGTATCATGCTGCGGCAGACATGGCTCATCACGCTAGGGGTTCTGCTGCTGTTCGGCAGCCTCGTCGGAGCCGCGCTCTATGTGGAGTTGCAGCCCACCACCCTGCGGATCGCGGTCGGACCGGCGAATGGGGAGGATGCGCACCTGGTCCAGGCCATTGCCCAGCAATTGACGCGCGACCGCGCGGCGGTCCGGCTGCGGCCCATCCTAAAGGACAACACCAACGACAGCGCCGCCGCGCTCGACGCCGATCAGGCCGATCTCGCCGTCATCCGGCGCGACCGCGCCTATCCCAAGCAAGGCCTGGCGATTGCCGTGTTGCGCGAGAACGTCGTAGTGATGATCGTGCCGACGCCGGGATCGCTGGCGACGGGCGCAACGTCGGCTAAGCGCACCAAGACCGCCAAGCCGAAAAAGATCGAGAAGGTCGAGCAGATCGCCGGCCACACGGTCGGCGTGATCGGACGAAGCGGAGCCAATACCGATCTCCTCAACCTCGTCCTCAAGCAATACGAAATTCCGCCCGACAAGGTGAAGATCGTTTCGCTCGATCCCGATGACGTCAAGACCGCGCTGCGCAACAATCCGGTCGACGTGATCTTCGGCGCCGGACCGGTGACGAGCCACTTCTTCGCCGATGCGATCGCCGCCGCCAGCAAGGGCGACGACCAGCCAAAATTCCTGGAGATCGGCGGCGCGGCGGCGATCGCCAAGCGGCTGCCGGTCTACGAGGCCACTGAGATCAAGAAGGGCGTGTTCGGCGGACACTCGCCGCTGCCTGAGGACGATGTCGATACCATCGGCTTCTCCCACTACATCGTGGCGCGCAAGGCGCTTTCGGATGGGCTGGCTGGCGACGTCACCAAGCTCCTGTTCGGCATCCGCCAGAGCCTTGCCTCCGATTATCCGGCGATCGCTCAGATGAAGAAGCCCGACACCGACAAGGATGCCGCGGTGCTGGCGCATCCCGGGGCCGCCGCCTTCATCGACGACGATCAGAAGACCTTCTTCGACAAGTACAGCGATTTCATCTACCTCGGCATCATGGTGTTTTCCGGCTTCGGCTCCGGCGCCGCCTGGCTCGCGAGCTATTCGCGGGCCGACGACCGTATCCGCAAGCTGAGAGCGCTGGACACGCTGCTTGACATCGCCGGTACCGCCCGCTTCGCGGAGACCCACGAGCAACTCGACAAGCTGCGCCGCGATGTCGACGAACTCTTGCGGCGTACGATGCACCAGGTCGAGCGCAAAGAGTTCGACGAATCCGCCATGGTCGCCTTTTCCATCGCGCTCAGTCAGGCGCAGGGTGCGATTTCCGAGCGCCGGGCCATTTTGACGGCCCAGGGCGTGATGCCGGCACCCCCGGCCAAGGAGCAGGAAGTGGTGCCGCTGCACGTCGCCGCCGCGGAATGATGCGAAGGTGACGATTTCAGCCACTTTTCGCCAGCCCACTTTTCGCATTGCACAATGGCAGCGAAACACTATATTCCGCGCAAATTAGCGGCTCTGTAAGAAGGCGTCACTTCGGGGTTCGTGCGCGTGCTCGAACCCGGACCCGGAACCATTTGCGATGAGAACCGATCGTCCCGAAACATGAGCCGGCAGGCCGGCATGTTCCGGCCGGCCTCGGATTCTCTTCCCATACCACGAGCATCTCCGAATGAACCTGCGCAACGTCGCGATCATCGCCCATGTCGACCATGGCAAGACCACCCTGGTCGACCGGCTCCTGCAGCAATCGGGCTCGTTTCGGGAAAACCAGCGCGTGGCCGAGCGGGCCATGGACTCAAACGACCTCGAGCGCGAGCGCGGCATCACGATCCTCGCCAAGGCGACCTCGATCGTGTGGAAGGGCACACGCATCAACATCGTGGATACCCCGGGCCACGCCGATTTCGGCGGGGAGGTCGAGCGCATCCTCAACATGGTGGACGGCGCCATCGTGCTCGTTGATGCCGCCGAAGGGCCCCTGCCCCAGACCAAGTTCGTGGTGTCGAAGGCGCTCAAGGTCGGCCTTCGGCCGATCGTTGCCATCAACAAGGTGGACCGCTCCGACGCCCGCCCGGAGGTGGTCGCGAGCGAGGTGTTCGACCTGTTTGCCGCGCTGGACGCGACCGAAGAGCAGCTCGACTTCCCGGTGCTGTACGGCTCCGCCAAGGAAGGCTGGATGGCGACGAGCGTCGACGGCCCGAAAACGTCGATGGCGCCGCTGTTCGATCTCATCCTCGCCCATGTGGCGCCGCCCCAGGTGGAGCACGGCCCGTTCCGCATGCTCGGAACCATTCTCGAGGCCAATCCCTATCTGGGCCGCATCGTCACCGGGCGGATCACCGCCGGCACGGTCAGGCCCAACCAGCAGGTGAAGGTGCTCGACCGCAACGGCAAGATCGTGGAGCAGGGCCGGGTTTCCAAGGTGCTCGCCTTTCGCGGGCTGGAACGGGTGCCGGTCGAGGAAGGCAATGCAGGCGATATCGTTTCGATCGCCGGCCTGCCGCAGGCCACCGTCGCCCACACCATCTGCGCCCCCGAGGTGTCCGAGCCGCTGCCGGCGCAACCGATCGATCCGCCGACCCTGTCGATGATGTTCCGCGTCAATGATTCACCGCTCGCTGGCACCGAGGGCGACAAGGTGACCGGGCGCATGATTCGCGACCGGCTGCTGCGCGAAGCGGAAGGCAATGTTGCCTTGCGCGTTACCGAATCCGACGAAAAGGACGCCATGGAAGTGGCGGGGCGCGGCGAATTGCAGCTCGGCATCCTCATCGAGACCATGCGGCGCGAGGGCTACGAGCTCAGCGTATCGCGCCCGCGGGTGCTCATCGAGTTCGACCGCACCACCGGTGAGATGATGGAGCCCATCGAGGAAGTGGTCATCGATCTCGACGAGGAGCATTCCGGCGTCGTGGTCCAGAAGCTCTCCGAGCGCAAGGCCGAGCTGGTCGAGATGCGGCCCTCCGGAGGCGGGCGGCTGCGGCTCGTGTTCCATGCGCCGACCCGCGGACTGCTCGGCTACCAGGGCGAGCTTCTGACCGACACCCGCGGCACCGCCATCATGAATCGGCTGTTCCACGGCTACGCTCCCTATAAGGGCGCGATCCAGGGCCGCCGCAATGGTGTGCTGATCTCCACCGATGCCGGCGAGGCCGTCGCCTATGCCTTGTGGAACCTCGAAGACCGCGGCCCGATGATGATCGAGCCGGGCTGGAAGGTGTACCGCGGCATGATCGTCGGCGAGCATACCCGCGGCAACGACCTCGAGATCAACGTGCTCAAGGGCAAGAAGCTCACCAACATACGCACCACCGCCAAGGACGAGGCGGTGCGCCTCACCCCGCCGATCAAGATGACGCTGGAGAAGGCGCTCGCCTATATCGAGGACGACGAACTCGTCGAGGTGACGCCGAAATCGATTCGCCTGCGCAAGAAGCTGCTCGACCCCCATGAGCGCAAGCGCGACGAGCGCCGCAAGGAATCAGAAGAGGTCTGACGGCGATTCCCGGTTGATTCTCCGCGATCGACCGGAATCCGCTCCACCCCGGATGAGGCTGCCCCTAAATCGCTGCGATACCGCTGATTTCGGCGCGGCGACGAATGAGCCAATAAGACACAACTTTCAGAAAAGTGTTGCGAAACCGCCACGTTTGTCCGGGCGATTGACGTTGGCCTTTTGGGGCAGTTGATTTTGTCGGCGCAGCCGCGAATAATCCGCATGGTTAAGGGATCGTTAATGTCGGGGAAAAGGGGAGCGGCCGTGTCGGCGCTAATCCGCACATGAATACGAGCCTCATTGAGATTCGCCGCGCCAAAGCGCCAGATGCCGTCGCGCTGGCATCCACCCATGACGATGCGTGGCGCACCGCCTATCAGGGCATCATCCCGGGGCCGGAACTCGACAAGCTGATCAACCGTCGCGGCGCCGAATGGTGGGAAGGCGCCATCCGCAAGGGCAGCCGCATCTCGATCCTGGCATTCGGCGATACCCTCGCCGGCTACGCGAATTACGGGCGCAACCGCGCGCGCAGCCTGACCTATGACGGCGAAATCTACGAGCTTTACCTGCGGCCGGAGTTCCAGGGCCTCGGCTTCGGGCGCCGGCTGTTCACGGCGGCCCGGCGCGACCTCGCCCAGAGCGGGATTCGCAGCCTCGTGGTGTGGGCGCTGTCGGACAACGAGCCCGCGGTCGAATTCTATCGCGCGCTCGGCGGCCGTCCGGTCGCGCGGTCCTGCGAGAAATTCGGCGAAAAGACCCTCGACAAGGTGGCCTACGCCTGGCAGGCGTGACCCGCGAATAACCTCTCGATTCGTTCGATCACAACACCGGCGCCGGCAAGCCCGAAAGTGCGCAGGCAGCCCTGATCGTATTCGCGAGCAGGCAGGCGATGGTCATGGGGCCGACGCCGCCGGGAACTGGCGTGATGGCTCCGGCGACCCGCCGTACCTCCTCGAACGCGACGTCGCCGACGACACGACGCTTGCCGCCGATCATCACCCGGTTGATGCCGACATCGATCACCGTCGCGCCCGGCTTGATCCAGTCGCCGCGAACGAATTCGGGACGGCCGATCGCGGCAAACACCAGGTCGGCCCGCCGGGACACTGCGGGCAGGTTCCGGGTCTTGGAATGCGCCACAGTGACCGTCGCGCTCTCCGCGATGAGAAGCTGGGCGAGCGGCTTGCCGACGATGGTCGAGCGGCCGATCACCAGCGCGTCGAGGCCGACGAGCGACGCATTCGCTGTCTTCGCCAGCACGATGCAGGCTTGCGGCGTGCATGGCGCGAGCGCCGGCAGGCCGATGGCGATGCGGCCCACATTGAGAGGGTGAAATCCGTCGACGTCCTTTTCGGGATCGATCGCCGCGATCACCGCGTGAGGATCGATCTGCGGCGGCAGCGGAAGCTGAACCAGAATTCCGTGCACGTCCCGGTCGCCATTGAGCCGGGCGATCAGCGCCAGAAGCTCGGCCTGGCTCGCCGATGCCGGTAGCCGATGATCGATCGACCTCATGCCGGTTTCGGCCGACATCTTCGTCTTGGCGCCCACATAGATCTCGCTGGCGGGATCTTCGCCCACCAGCACCACCGCGAGCCCGGGGACGATGCCGTGGTCGTCGGCGAGGGCGCGAACCGCTGCCGTCACGCGCGCGCGCAGCGCGGCAGCAATCGCCTTGCCGTCGATCAGGATTGCGGTCACGGCGCGGCCTCCGCGATGCGCGTGAGCGCGGCGGCGAGCGCGGCGGGATCCCCATCGATATGAAGCCGCTTGATGCGCGAGGTCGCACCGCCGATCAGGCGGACCGCGCGCGGGGCGACGCCGGCCGCGCGGGCGATGAGGCGCATCAGCGCATCGTTGGCCTCGCCCTCGGTCGCGGCGGCGCGAACCCGCGCCTTGAGCACGCGAAGCCCGTCGGCGCGCGATTCGACGCCCTCGATCTGATCGCGGCCGCCCCGCGGCGTGAGGCGCACGGTGACGACCAGGCCATCGGCGCAGACCGCCCACGGCCTGTCGCGGACGTCAGTCACTAAATGAAGGCCCGCGCCAGGTTGGGGATGATGACCCACTGAATGAAGTAGATGATCAGGATGACCACGATGAAGGAAATATCGATGCCGCCGAAATTCGGCAGCCGGTCGCGGATAGGCCGCAGCACCGGCTCGGTGACCCGGTAGAGAAATTCGCCGATCATCGCCACCGCCGGATTGCGGGTATTGACCACGTTGAACACAATCAACCAGCTCAGGATCGCGGCGGCGAACAGCACGAAAATGTAGATGTCGAGAAGAAAGTTGATGAAGCGCAGCAATTCGAGCATCGCTCGGAATCCGTCCTGTTGTGTGCCTAACATGTACCGGTCCCCGGCGCTGACGGCAAGGGAATCCGCGCCACCTTGCCTGGCGGCGCCCGGTTGACTACCTCTGCGGTTCGGCGCGGAGAGCGACGCAATGCTTGCAGCGGTATTCAAGGCACTCGACCAGATGTTCACACCGCCGTTTCGCGCGGTGCTGTTCAAGTCGGCGGGGCTCGCCGTCGCGCTTCTCGTGGTCCTGGTCGTGGTCTTGTTCCGGCTGCTCGAATGGCTGTCCGGCACCGGCCTCGTATGGCTGGAGGCGACCTTCGGGTCATGGGCGCATGGTGCGCTCGCGGTGGTCGGCTGGATCATCGCCTTCGCGCTCGGCATCGGGCTCCTGGCTGGCGCGATCCTGCTGATGCCGGCGGTGACCGCGGTGGTGGCGAGCCTGTTCGCCGACGAGATCGCCGAGATCGTCGAGCGCACCTATTATCCGGCCGACCCGCCGGGGCGTGCGCTGCCGCTGATCCGCGCCATGATCGAGGGCATCAAGATCGCGCTGCTGGCGGTGGCGATCTATCTCGCCGCGGTGCCGTTCCTGCTATTCGCGGGCGTCGGCGTGGTGCTGTTCTTTCTCGCCACCGCCTGGGTGCAGGGGCTGCAATATTTCGAGCTCGCCGCCATGCGGTTTCACTCGGTGACGGAGGCCAAGGCGCTGCGGCGGGTTCACCATTCCACGGTTTTCATCGCCGGCCTGTTCATCGCGGCCTTCGTGTCGATCCCGATCCTCAACTTCGCCACGCCGCTGTTCGGCACCGCCCTCATGATCCACGTCTACAAGCGCATCGCCGGGCCAAAGCGCGAAATGATCGCGGCGCAAGGCGGGGCGGGCCCCACGAAACCTACGCTTCTGCCATGAACGTCGTCTTTTCCGGCCAGCGGCACAGGTCGTTGATCGGGCACTTCTCGCACAGCGGGCGCTGGGCCTTGCAGATGTAGCGGCCGTGCAGGATCAGCCAGTGATGGGCATGCAGGCGGAAGGCCGGCGGCACAATCTGTTCGAGCTTGAGCTCGACCTCGAGCGGCGTCTTGCCCGGCGCCATTCCCGTGCGGTTGCCGACGCGGAAAACATGGGTATCGACGGCGAAGGTTTCCTCGCCGAACGCAACGTTGAGGACGACGTTGGCGGTCTTGCGGCCCACGCCCGGCAGCGTCTCCAGAATTTCACGCGCGCGGGGCACCTTGCCGCCGTGCTCGGCGATGAGCTTGTGCGACAAGGCGATGACGTTCTTCGCCTTGGTGTTGTAGAGGCCGATGGTCTTGATGTGGTCGCGCAGCTTTGCTTCGCCGAGCGCCACCATCTTTTCCGGCGTGTCGACCTGCGCGAACAGCGCCCGGGTCGCCTTGTTGACCCCTGCATCGGTCGCCTGCGCCGACAGCACGACCGCCACAAGCAGCGTATAGGGGTTGATATGTTCGAGCTCGCCGCGCGGCTCCGGATTGGCCGCACGCAGGCGGCGGAACGCCTCCTCGATCTCGGCGTTGGTCCACGGTCTTGGCTTGGAAGCCTTCGGCTTGGCCGTTTGCTTGGACGGCCCGGGTTTTGGCGCCTTCGCTTTGCGCGCCGGAGCTGCTTTCGGCTTCGATTTTTTCGCAGTCTTGTGAATGGTGTTTCGGCCCATATCGATCCTATAATCGCTCCCCATGACCTCCGGCAATGCCAGCGATGAATCGAACAACGACCCCTCCCGCGAACCGGCGCTGTTTGCGGCGCGGCTGACGCCGCACCGTTCGCTCAGCCGGGCCGGATTCATTCTGGTGATGGCGGTGCTGGGCACGATCAGCTTCGCCGCCGGAACCGCGTTCCTCCTCATCGGGGCGTGGCCCGTGTTCGGCTTCTTCGGCCTCGACGTGCTCCTGGTGTACTGGGCGTTCCGGGCCAATTATCGCGCCGCCGCCGCCTACGAGGAGGTGGTGGTGATGCCGTCGGAGCTGCGCGTCCGCAAGGTCAGCCACCGCGGCGAGGTCGCGGAATGGGCGCTCAACCCGTTATGGGCCAGGCTCGAATACGAGATCGACGAGGAATTCGGCCTCCAGCGCGTGTACCTGGTGTCGCGGGGGCGCAAGCTCCCGATAGCGAGCTTTCTCCCCCCGCAGGAAAAGGAAAGCTTCGCGAGTGCTCTTTCGGCGGCCCTATGGCAAGCCAAGCGCGGCCCGACCCGGACGGTATTCGAGTGAGCCGCGGCCGCGGTAGCAGAAATCGGGTGGCGATCCAGGGAGGCCGGGGCTAGATCGGGGCCATGAATATGACCCTAGTCCCTGTGACGTCACCCACCCAGGCCCTGCCGTGCACCGGCGCCGTCGACGATTACAGCGTCGTTCGCCGCGCCGTCGCCTACATCTCCGAGCGATGGCGCGCCCAGCCGGAAGTCGAGGCGATCGCCCACGCCGCCGGCGTCACGCCCGGCGAGTTGCATCACCTGTTCCGCCGCTGGGCCGGCCTCACGCCCAAGGCGTTCCTGCAGGCGATCACCCTCGACCATGCCCGCCGTCTGCTGCGCCAATCCGCGAGCGTGCTCGATGCCGCCTACGAGGTCGGCCTGTCGGGACCGGGGCGGCTGCACGACCTCTTCGTCACCCACGAGGCGATGTCGCCGGGCCAATGGAAGGCCGGCGGCGAAGGGCTCACCCTCGCCTACGGCTTCCACCCCTCCCCCTTCGGCATCGCCCTCGTGATTGCCACCGGACGCGGCCTCGCCGGCCTCGCCTTCGCCGACGTCGGCGAGGAGGCCGCGGCGCTCGACGACATGCGCGGGCGCTGGCCGCGGGCGGAATTCCGCGAGAACGCCGCCGGCACCACCGCGTTGGCGCGCCGCATCTTCGAACCGAAGCTTTGGCAACGCGACCGACCGCTGCGGGTCGTCATGATCGGCACCGATTTCGAGGTGCGGGTGTGGGAGACGCTCTTGAAGGTTCCGATGGGCCGCGCCACCACCTATTCCGACATCGCCGCCCATGTCCGTGCGCCCAAGGCGGCACGTGCGGTCGGCGCCGCCGTCGGCAAGAACCCGATCTCCTTCGTGGTGCCGTGCCACCGCGTCATCGGCAAGAGCGGCGACCTCACCGGCTATCACTGGGGCCTGACCCGCAAGCGCGCCATGCTGGGTTGGGAAGCGGGGCAGGCGGGGGCGGTTTAAGCGAGGGGGCGCCCCATTCGGTGTCGTTGCCTGGCTTGACCCGGCAATCCCTCACATATCCGACAGGCCCAGAACGTCGGCCATGGAATACAGGCCCGGCTTGCGGCTCTTCGCCCAGATTGCCGCCTTGATCGCGCCGCGGGCGAAGATCATGCGGTCTTCGGCCTTATGCACGAGTTCGATGCGCTCGTGCGGCCCGGCGAAGATGACCTTGTGATCGCCGACCACCGTGCCGCCGCGCAGGCTGGCGAACCCGATATCGCCGGACTTGCGCGCGCCGGGATGGCCGTCGCGCACCCGCACCGAATGCTTGTCGAGATCGATGTTGCGGCCCGCCGCCGCGGCGCGGCCGAGCATGAGCGCGGTGCCGGACGGCGCGTCGATCTTCTTGCCGTGGTGCATTTCGAGGATTTCGATGTCGAAATCCGCATCGAGCGCCCGCGCGACCCGCTTGACCACCGCCGCCAGCAGATTGACGCCGAGGCTCATATTGCCGGTCTTGATGATCCGGGCGGAGCTGCAGGCGGCAGCCACGATCTTCTCTTGCTCCACCGAGAGGCCGGTGGTGCCGATGATGTGGACGAGCCCGCGCTGCGCCGCATGCCCGGTAAGGACCACGGTCGCCGCGGGGACGGTGAAGTCGAGAATACCGTCGGCCTCGGCTAGAAGCGGCTCGATCTCCGAGGTCACCAGGATGCCGTTGGCCCCGAGCCCCGCCAATTCGCCGGCGTCGCGCCCGATCACGGCGGAGCCGGGCGCGTCCACGGCGCCGACGAGGACGGTCCCTTCGGTGTCGGAAATCGCCTCGACCAGGGTGCGGCCCATCCGCCCCCCGGCGCCGGCCACGATCAGCCGCATGTCGGACATGAATTCCTCCCGGTCAGGCGCGGATATAGCGGGATGCGGCGCAATTGCAAAGCAAGCCCCACTGCATTCTTGTTGCGCATGATCTTATCCGAAAAGTCTGCAACTTTTCGGGATCATGCGTGCTCTGGATCATGCGGCTAGGGCTGGGCGCCATCATAGCCCTCGACCACGACGAGATCGGCTTGCGCGCAGTGCTCGCGGAGCTTTTTGACAGCCGCATATTGGGGCGACCGGTAGCAAGCCAGCGCGGTCTCATAGTCCTTGAACTCGATCGTCACCAGGCGCGAGCGGAGCTTGCCCTCCATGGTCTCGCTGCGGCCGGCGCGGATGCCATAGCGACCGCCGAACTTGCGCAGCACATCCTGGATGGCCGCGACGTAGGCCTTGTAACCCTCGGGGTCGGACACATCGACCAGCGCCAGCCAGTATCCCTTCGCCATGATCTGCCTTTCAGAATCTCGCCTTCAGCTCTTGGCTGCCGCAGCGATCTCCGCGACGATTGTCTCGGCCGCCGCCCTGGGATCGGGCGCCTCCACTATAGGCCGTCCGACCACGAGATAGTCGGCGCCGGCGGCGATCGCCCGCGCCGGGGTCATGACGCGCTTCTGGTCCCCCACATCGGCACCGACCGGTCGGATGCCCGGGGTCACGAGCGACATGCCGGGGCCGGCGATGGGCCGCAGACCTGCTGCTTCCTCGGCGGAGCAGACGAGGCCGTCGATGCCGAGCTCGCGGGCCTGCGCCGCGCGCTTGGCTACCAGCGCGGAGACACCGACCCCATAGCCCGCCGCGGCGAGATCGGCATCGTCATAGGAGGTGAGAACGGTCACCGCGAGAATGCGCAAGCCGGCGCCGCCGCGGGCGGCGACGGCCGCCTTCATGGTCTGCGGATAGGCGTGGACGGTCAGGAAGGTCGCGCCGAGGCGGGCCACGCTTTCGACCCCCTTGGCGACGGTGTTGCCGATGTCGTGCAGCTTGAGATCGAGAAAAACGCGCTTGTTCGCCCGGATCAACGTCTCCGCGAACGACATGCCGCCGGCAAAGGCGAGCTGATACCCGATCTTGTAGAAGGTGACGGCGTCGCCGAGCCGCTCGACGAGGGCGGACGCCGCCGGGATCGAGGGGACGTCGAGGGCGAGGATCAGCCGGTCACGCGGCGCAGGCATTGGGGCTCCTGGAGCATGATCCCGAAAAGTTGCAGACTTTTCGGACAAGATCATGCCCGAAGTCAAAGCATGATTCGGAGAAGTTGCAGACTTTTCGGACAAGATGATGCTCAAAATCAATCTCTGATACCATTGTCATGCGTACTGCCCGGCGGCGTCGACGAGCTGCCTCAGCACGGTCCGCAGCCGGTTCGCGTTTGCCTCGTCGCGCAGATTGTCCCGGTCGTCGAAAGCGTTGGCGGCGTCGCGGACCGCGATCTGGTCCGGCAGCACCATCGCGCCGCAGCCGAGCTCGAGCACGTGGCGCAGCGCGATCAGCGAGCGATAGCCGCCATAGGTCCCGTTGGACGCTGCGCCGAGCGCAAAGACGCGCTGCTTGTAGGCGGCGAGCGGCGGCTCAGTCGCTTCGCGCACCCGCGAGATCCAGTCGAGCGTGTTTTTGAGCAGCGGCGTGATCGAGGCGTTGTATTCCGGGCTCGCGATGAAGACGCCGTGATGGATGCCGAACAGCCGTTTGAGCTTGACGGCGTTCTGCGGCGGGCCTGCCGCCGCTTCGGTGTCGCCGTCATAGAGCGGCAGTGGATAGTCGACCAGCGATATGCGGGTCACGTCGGCATTGAGGAGCGCCAGCTCCTTCACCGCCAGCGCCGCCAGCCGTGCATTGAAGGAAGCGGTGCGGATCGAGCCCGCGAAGACCAGAATTTTCGGACGGCGCATCGGGCGTTTCTAGGGCCTTGCTTCGACCATGTCATGCCCGCGAAAGCGGGCATCCAGTATCCTCCGGACCATCGATGGGACTCATCATGTGCCCACATCGAAGACCGTGGTTACTGGATCGCCGGCCAAGCCGGGCGATGACAACAAAGAAGAGATCGAAACGCGGCCGGGCGTCAGGCTCTGCGGTAGACCCAGACCCGCGCCGGCGGCAGATTGAGCCAGATGCGCTCGGAGCATTGGGTGCTCGCGCCGGCCATCGAACGCGGGATCGGCGACACCACGGCATAGGTGAACTGGACGAAGGGCGCGCCGGGGTGCAGCATGGCGAATGCGTCATTGACGAGACGCAACCGGAATTTCAACGGTTTGGTGAACAAAGGCAGCCCGGACACCACCGCCGCCGCCGGTTGCCGCAGCAGGCTGCCCAGCAGCCGCTTGATCGCATAGGCATCGCCCTGCACGACAGTCGCTTCGGGATAGCGCACACGAAGCAGCCGGCAGAAGGTCGGATTGAACTCGACCAGCACCAGGCGGGCGGGGTCGACGCCCTGCTCGACCAGCGCCGCCGTCACCGCGCCGGTTCCCGGCCCGAGTTCGATGACGTGGCCGTCCAGGCTGGGATCGACGAATTTGGCCATGGCGCGGGCGAGCGGTTTGCCCGACGGCATCACCGCGCCGGTCGCCAGCGGCTTTTCCATCCAGGAGCGCAGAAAGTGCACCTCGTCGTCGAGGCGCAGGCTCTTTTTCGCAATACTCAGCGTTGATTGAAACGATGTGTGTGGATTCAAGATCGCCCGCCACTCGGTACTTGTCACATAATGGTCACGACTATAGGGCGGCACGGCCATGGTCAAGGCCGCAGGCCCTCCTCAACCCGATCCGGCGCGGGTCCCGAAGAATTCCTTGACGCGGCCGAAGAAGCCCGCGGACTCCGGATTTGTCTCATTAGACGACAATTTCTGGAATTCGGCCAGCAGTTCCCTCTGCCGCTTGGTCAGGTTTTGCGGGGTCTCTACCACAACTTGAACATACATGTCGCCGAGCTGCTTGGAGCGCAGCACTGGCATGCCCTTGGCCTGCAGGCGGAAGCGCCGGCCCGACTGGGTGCCTTCCGGGATCTTCACCCGGGTCTTGCCGCCGTCGATGGTGGGCACCTCGAATTCGCCGCCCAGCGCCGCCGTGGTCATCGAAATCGGCGCGCGGCAATGCAGATCGGCGCCATCGCGCTGGAAGAAGACGTGCGCCGAGATCGACAGGAAAATGTAGAGATCGCCGGACGGACCGCCGCGCAGCCCCGCCTCGCCTTCGCCGGCCAGCCGGATGCGGGTGCCGTCCTCGACGCCGGGCGGGATGTTCACCGAAAGCGCACGCTCGCGGGTCACCCGGCCGAGACCTCCGCAGGCCGTGCAGGGGTTCTCGATCACCTGGCCGCGGCCCTGGCAGGACGGGCAGGTGCGCTCGAGGGTGAAGAAGCCCTGGGCATGGCGGATCTTGCCCTGGCCGCCGCAGGTCGCGCACACCTTGGGCTTGGTGCCGGACTTTGCACCACTGCCGGTGCAGGATTCGCAGGTGACCGAGGTCGGAATCCTGATCTGGGCGTTCTTGCCGCCATGGGCTTCTTCGAGGGTAAGCTCCATGTTGTAGCGCAGGTCGGCTCCGCGCTCGCGGCCTGAACCGCGGCCGCCGCGTCGCCCGCCGGCGCCGCCCATGCCGAAGAAATCGTCGAAGATGTCGGCGAAGGTGGTGGCGAAATCGGCGCCGAAGCCATGCCCGCCGCCGCCTCCCCCCTGCTCGAAGGCGGCGTGGCCGAAGCGGTCATAGGCGGCGCGCTTGTCGCCGTCCTTGAGCACTTCATAGGCCTCGTTGATTTCCTTGAACTGATGCTCGCAGTCGCTGTCGCCGGGATTCTTGTCCGGATGCAGCTTCATCGCCAGCTTGCGATAGGCGCTCTTGAGATCGGAATCGGTCGCTACACGCTCGACTCCCAGAATCTCGTAGTAACAGCGCTTGGCCATGGCAGGTCACCCCAACCCAACGTGGCAATGCCTCTTCCCATGCGGAAGAGGGAGCGGAGAAAGCGCAGGCGTACGCACCGGGTGATGGATCGTAGACGGCATCGCTCAAGCGCAATTCATTGTTCGAGGCCTTGCTGCACAAAGCAAGCCCCCGCTCGGTTAGAGCGAGGGCTGTTTCGGCTTAAGCGGACTTCTTGTTCTTCTTGTCGTCGTCGACTTCGGTGAACTCGGCGTCCACCACGTCGTCCTTCTTGGTGCCGACGCCGGCATCCGGCCCATCATCGGGGCCGTGGCCGCCGCCGGCTTCAGCCTGCTGCTTGTACATCGCTTCGCCGAGCTTCATGGAAGCTTGGGCGAGCGTGTTCATCTTCGCGCTGATGGCGGCGGTATCGTCGCCCTTGAGCGCTTCCTTGAGATCGGCGAGCGAGGTCTCGATGGCGCGCCGCTCGGCGTCGCCGACCTTGGAACCGTGCTCGGCCAGCGCCTTCTCGGTCGAATGCACCAGACCCTCGGCGTGGTTCTTCGCCTCGACTGCGGCCTTGCGCTGCTTGTCCTCCTCGGCATGAGCCTCAGCATCCTTGACCATCTTCTGGATCTCGGACTCGGACAGCCCGCCCGACGCCTGGATGCGGATCTGCTGCTCCTTGCCGGTCGCCTTGTCCCTCGCCTGGACGTTGACGATGCCGTTGGCGTCGATGTCGAAGGAAACCTCGATCTGCGGCACGCCCCGTGGCGCCGGTGGAATGCCGACGAGATCGAACTGGCCGAGAACCTTGTTGTCGGCCGCCATCTCGCGCTCGCCCTGGAAGACGCGGATGGTCACGGCGTTCTGATTGTCCTCCGCGGTGGAGAACACCTGGCTCTTCTTGGTCGGGATCGTGGTGTTGCGATCGATGATGCGGGTGAACACCCCGCCCAGCGTCTCGATGCCGAGGGAGAGCGGCGTGACGTCGAGCAGCAGCACGTCCTTGACGTCGCCCTGCAGCACGCCGGCCTGGATCGCGGCGCCGACCGCGACGACCTCGTCGGGATTGACGCCCTTATGCGGCTCCTTGCCGAAGAACTGCTTCACCACCTCCTGCACCTTCGGCATGCGGGTCATGCCGCCGACCAGGACCACCTCGTTGATCTCGCCGGCGGTGAGGCCGGCGTCCTTGAGGGCGAGCCGGCACGGCTCGACGGTCTTCTGGATGAGATCGTCGACCAGCGCCTCGAACTTGGCGCGGGTGAGCTTGAGCGTCAGGTGCTTCGGACCGGTCTGGTCCGCGGTGATGTAGGGCAGATTGATCTCGGTCTGCGAGGTCGACGACAATTCGATCTTCGCGGCCTCGGCGGCTTCCTTCAGCCGCTGCAGCGCGAGCTTGTCGCGGCGCAGGTCGATGCCCTGCTCCTTCTGGAACTCGTCGGCGAGATAGTTGACGAGACGCATGTCGAAGTCTTCGCCGCCGAGGAAGGTGTCGCCATTGGTCGACTTCACCTCGAACACGCCGTCGCCGATCTCCAGGATCGACACGTCGAAGGTGCCGCCACCGAGGTCATAGACCGCGATGAGGCCGCTCTTCTGCTTGTCGAGCCCATAGGCGAGCGCGGCCGCGGTCGGCTCGTTGATGATGCGCAGCACTTCCAGGCCGGCGATCTTGCCGGCGTCCTTGGTGGCCTGGCGCTGGGCGTCGTTGAAATAGGCGGGAACGGTGATGACGGCCTGGGTGACCTTCTGGCCGAGACTGGCCTCCGCGGTCTCCTTCATCTTCTGCAGCACGAAGGCGGAGATCTGGGACGGCGAATAGGTCTTGCCGTCGGCCTCGACCCAGGCGTCGCCGTTGCTGGCGCGCACGATCTTGTAGGGGACGAGCTTCTTGTCCTTCTCCACCATCGGGTCGTCATAGCGCCGGCCCATCAGCCGCTTGACCGCGAAGAAGGTGCGCTCGGGATTGGTGACTGCCTGGCGCTTGGCCGGCTGGCCGACGAGGCGCTCGCCGTCGTCGGTGAATGCGACGATGGAAGGCGTGGTGTTGCGACCTTCCGAATTCTCGATGACCTTGGGGTTTTTTCCGTCCATCACGGCGACGCAGGAATTCGTCGTGCCGAGGTCGATGCCGATGACCTTGCCCATTAGTTAAATCCTTCTCTGTCAGCAGATCGGCCGGGCCCATGCGGCACCCGGAAGAAGCGCGCGGCAGGCGGTCTCGCCTGCCTAGGATCGCCCCTGGTCCGACCCCTCAATTGTCCTTGCCCGCCAGAGCGGCGGGTTCACAGCGTCATATAGGAGACGGCCCCGCAGCCGCAAGGCGGGATTGGACGAAATCGGCAGCACTAACAAGCTCGAAACCATTGCGGCCACGGGGCGGCGGCGGCCTCACGGCTTGACGCGGTAGACCACGAAGGGCCCGTTGCGGGTCGCCTCCACCGGCTCGAGCCAGGACGGCACGTCGCCAGCCGCGAGCCGGCCCCACAGGCTCGCATCGCGCTCCGCAGCACCGATGCCGCCCAGGGTGTGGCGGTCGCACACCGCGAGGTAATCCGGCTTGGACGTGGCCGCCACCTCCCGTGCCGCCGCCGGCGGCAGGGCGAAGATGGCGTTGGCCGCGATGATCGGGCCGACCAGGCGGTGATAGGGTGCCGACATCACCGAATGGGGCGTTAGCGCCAGCACGAAAGGCCCGTAGTCGATGTCGGTCGCGACCAGGCCCGGCGGCAGGGCCGCGAGCTGGGCGTAACTCTTGCTGAGCAGGCAGCCGGCCGCGACCCGCGAATTTATCGGCTCGACCTGCCGGGCGGTCACGGCCTGCACCGCCGCCATGGCCACGGCGGCGGTAACCGCCGGCGCCAGGAACAGCGCAATCAGGGCCCGGACCGCGAGCGTCCCCGGCCGCAGCGAGGCGAACATGCGCACCACCCCCGCCGCAACCATGGGGATCGCCAGCCATATGGCATAGCTGAAGGCACGGACCATGGAGAACATGACCACCACCGAGACGATCAGCGCCGCGGCGGCCACCAGGAAGCCGAAATCCCGGCGCGTCGCCGAATCGCGCGCACCAAACAGCATCAACAGGAGGGCGACCACCGGAAAGGCGGCGACCGCCGCACCCATCGGCGGCGATTTCCAGGCGAGCGCCCACAGCGATTGCATCTCCGACACGTGGTTGAACCACAGCGACCGCACCGCCGGATCCATCATGGCGAACGGACCCCCGAGGCAGCGCGGCTCGATGGCGGCGAAGGCCGCGGCGGCGACCAGGCCGGTGACGGCGACGCCGGCGCCACGGACCTGCCAATGCGCGCCAGCCAGCAGCCGGCCGGTCAAAGCGAGCCCGAGCGTGGCCAGGATCACCGCGACCGTGGAATTGATGGCGATCGCATCGCAGGCGGTGCGCCCCCATTGTGTGGGGCCGACGCTGACCAGGAATGCCGCCGCGACGGTTCCGGCGCCCCAGGCGCCGTAGCGGACGAGCGCCGGGCCGGCATTGGGCGCAAGCGCCCCGCCGGCCTCGGGCGCGAAGATGAAACGCAGTGCCATGGCGGCGCCGGACAGCACGATATAGGGCAGGCCTTCGAAGCCGATCGCCATCGCCAAACCGGTCAGGAGGCCGGCGGCGGCCGCGGCCCAGCGCTTGCGGTCGCTCCACGCCACCGCCGCCACCAGCAGCACCGCGATGGCGATCTGGACGTTGTGATGATCGATCCGCCCGGGAATGAAATGCTGGAAGGCCGGCAGCCCCACCGCCGTGAGCACCAGCGCAATCGGCGCCGCGTCCCGTCCGGCGATGCGCCAGGCGATGGCCGTCGCGCCGGCCATGGTCGGCACCAGCCACAGCATCGGCCACACCGTGCGCATCAGGCGCTCGGCGAAAGCGGCGTCGGTGAACTGCCCGAACAGCCACAGCATTCCCGCCAGCCCGGCATCGATCAGCCGCGACCAATGGGTGTCATACCCATCGGGCGGGCCGAGCCGCGCTTCGTGCAGGTTGTACCAGCCATGGCCGTCGATGAGGCCCCGCATCTGGACGAGGCGCATGGCGTCGTCCATGTCGGTCAGGGTCTGCGCCGTGTTCGCCCAGTGGTCCGCCAAGAGCTGCAGGACGATGACCAGCCATGCGAGGCCCAGGAGCAGAGCAATGTTCGGCACGGCCGGGCGCTGGGGCAAGGGATCACCTGCAAGTGATGGAAAAACCGCCCTTTCCCATATCGGCCGCGACTTGCGTTTCCCTTAATTCGGCAGCAACGATGCGGGCTCGCACGGCGGCGGCGGTGGTCGATCGCGCGCCGCCAGCGACCGTCAAAATGCGACCGGGCCGCGCAATGGTGATATAGTTCGGCCCCGGCGATGCCCCCCATGAGGAGCTTCATGATCTTGAGAACATTCACATTTATCGCATTCCTGGCCGCGGTCCTGGCGGGCCTGCCGGCGCAGGCGGCCGAACCCCTGTACCCGACCGGTTCCCTGGTCGGCTTCGTGCCGCCGCCGGGCTTCACGACCAGCAAGCGGTTCCCGGGCTTCGAGAACAGCGACAACGGCGCATCGATCGTGCTGCTCTCACTGCCGCCGCAGGCCTATGCGGACATCGAGAAGTCGATGACGACGGAGGCCTTCAAGGCGCAGGGCATCACCGAGGAAAAGCGCGAAAACCTGACCCTTCCCGGCGGCAAGGGCGTGCTGGTGATCGGATCGGAGCAGGAAAACGGCCAGAAATTCCGCAAATGGATGTTTCTGGGATCGGTCCCTGCGGCCATCGCGATCGCCGCCGTCCGCATCCCCGATGGGGCGCTGAAGACCTACCCGGACGACGTCATCAAGGCGTCGCTCCTCACCATGACGGCGCGGGCTTCCGTGCCGATCGAGGAGCAGTTGAGCCTGATACCGTTCCAGCTGCGCGAAATGTCGGGATTGCGCCCGGTGCGCGTGATGGGCGGGCAAGGCATTTTTCTGACCGACGGCCCGAAGGATGCCCCGGCGGTGGCGGAGCAGCCGGTGTTCGTGGTGTCGATCGGCCAGGGCGGACCGGAACAAACGGAAGAGCGCGCCAATTTCGCGCGCAACATGTTCACCGGGTTCGCGGACTTCAAAGACATCCGGATCGTGAGCGGCGACATGTTGCGGCTCGGCGGCGGCAGCATGCCGACCCACGAGCTCCAGGCCGAGGCGAAGGATGCCAAGACCGACACGCCCATGAAGATCGTGCAATGGGTGCGGTTCGGACCGGGCGCGTTCGTGCGCATGATCGGCATCGCCCGCGCCGACAGCTGGAGCAAGGACTTCCCGCGCTTCCGCGCCATCCGCGACGGGGTCAGCCCGCGGGAATAGGACCGGGGACGGCTGGGGCGGCCGACGCTGCGGGGGACTGCGTGGCAGAAAGCGGTTGGCCCGCTTTCAGCCGCCACAGCAGCCGGCCGGCGAATGCTGCAAGCACCGCCGCCGAACCGGGTATGCCCAGCACCCCGAGCAGCATCGCCGTGACCGGCAGTGTCCACACCGCCATCGCCAGCCGGTCGTCGAGCGGCTCGCCGCCTTTTTCGCGCAGCAGCGCAAGCGGCCAGCCGAACACCACCATGTCGTAGTTGAAGGCATAGGGCGTCACCAGGAAGGTCGCGGTCACGAACAGCGCCACCGACAGCACGGGGTCGCGGCGCCGCCAGTATGTCCACACCACCGCGGCGACCGCGGCCAGCGACACCGCGATCTGGAGGGCCCAGGCGACATCGAGCGGCAGATGCGCGATCCGCGCATTCATGAAGACCGTCGGCATCATCATGGTGAAGATGCCCTGGCCTTCGGTCAGGATCGCGCTTTGGACCGGCAGCACCTGGCGGACGTATTCGGGCCAGATCTCGAAGCCGAACAGCAGGCCGGTCGCGACCACGAGGGCGGTAGTAGTGACGATCGCGGCCAGGATCGCGCGCCATTGCCCCGTGAGCACCAGCATCACCGGCAGCAGCAGGCCGAGCTGCGGCTTGATGGTGAGCAGGCCGAAGCAGACCCCCGCGAGCACCGGGCGGCGGCCGAGCTGGACGAGGCCGCCGATCATCAGTGCCGCGGTGATGAAGCCGTTCTGGCCGGCGAAGATGTTCATCCAGGCGGCCGGCGCGACCGCCAGCATGAACAGGCGCTCCCGGCGCCGCCCGCCTTCGCTCGAGGCCAGCAGATAGAGCGCCATGCCGAGCGCGCACCACACGAGGTAGCCCGGCAGGTACGGCAGGAAGGCCAGCGGCCAGGTCATCAGCAGGAGATGGGGCGGATAGGACCAGTTGTGGTGGGGAAAGTCCGGATAGAACCGCGCTGCCAGGGCCGCGTTGTAGGTGTCGAAATCGAACCACGCGGCGGGGCCGCCCGCGAACGCGCTGTGCGCCCCCATCCAGGTGTTCACGAAGTCGCGCCCGATGAGGTAGCCGAGCCCGTCATAGGGCGGCGCCGAAGTCAGGAGATAGCCGGCCTCGAACATGATCGCGAACACGGTCGCGGCCACCGCCATCTTCTTATAGAGGTCGTCGGCGGGCGGGGTGGTCGGCGCTGAGAGGCTCATGTGCCCGGGCTAGCACGCCCGGGGTAAAGTGCCGGTAAACCTGGCCGGGCTGTTATTTCCCGGCCCCGCCCGCTGCGGCCCCGCTTGCGGACGTCGTGGGCGCCACCCTCGGGCCGCCCTTGGAGACCCCGACCAGTGCGGGCCGGAGCACCCGGTCCCCGATCATGTAACCGGGTTGGATGACCTGCACCACGAAGCCGGACGGCACGTTGGCATCCGGCACCTCGAACATCGCCTGGTGGAGATTGGGGTCGAATTTCGCGCCCTTGGGATCGAATTTCTTAACCCCGTTCTTTTCGAGGACCTTGAGGAGCTCGCGCTCGGTCAACTCCACCCCGTCGACCAGGGCCTTGGCCGGGCCCTCCATCACGACTCCGGAATCGCTGGCCGCATCGAGGGCGCGGCGGATATTGTCGGAAACACCGACGAGATCGCGGGCAAAGCCGGTGATGGCATAGGTGCGGGAATCGGCGATCTCGCGCTCGGTGCGGCGGCGCAGGTTTTCCATCTCGGCCAGGGTGCGCAGCACCTTGTCCTTCAATTCGGCAACCTCCTTGGCGAGCACCGCTGTTTCCTGTGCCGGATCGGTCGCGGGCGCGGGCGTATTCTCGTCAGCGGCAGCCCTATTGTTGTTGGCGGCAGTGTCCGTCATGAAACAGTTCCCCGGGAAAAACCCTGTTGCTGCACCGCATATCGATATTTTGCCGTAAAAATCAAGCGAGGCGTCGGGGACGACCCGTTCACCCCTTCATGCGCTTGAAAAAACGCCTGGGATTGGCGTCGGCCACCGCCGCGGCATCGGCGGCGGAGAAGCCCGCCGCTTTCAGGCTCGCCAGCGGGTCGAGGTCGGCTGGCGGAAACGAATAATCGGTTCCGAGCACCAGCCGGTCGATCCCGACCGCGTCGGCGAGAAAGCGCAGCGGCTTCGGCGCATGGACGATCGAGTCATAGGCCATGAGGCTCGCATAGGCCGAAGGCGGCTTCGCCGCGACATCGCCCTGGGCGGTGCGATCCATCCGCTCGTGCATGAGGTCGAACCGGCCCATGAGATAGGGAAACGCGCCGCCGCCATGGGAGAGCACCAGCGTCAGCCCGGGAAACCGGTCGAGCACGCCGGAGAACAACAGCGATCCCACCCCGAGCGTGGTGTCGAAGGTATATTGGGCGATCTGCGCCAGCGCGAACTTGGCCGCCCGCGGCGCCGGGGTGCTCATGACGGGATGGATGAGGACGGGAACGTCGAGCGCCTGGGCCTTCGCCCAGAACGCATCGAGGGAGACCTCGCCGAGATTGGCGCCCTCCACATTGGAGGCGACGATGGCGCCGATCGCGCCGAGGCCGACAGCGCGGTCGAGCTCGGCGGCAGCCGCCTGCGCGTCCGGCATTGGCACCGACGCGATCCAGGAGAACTGCGCCGCGTGGTCGGCGCACCATTCGCCCAGCGTGTCGTTGAGCATGCGATGCCATGCCTCGCACGCCGGCGGCGGCAGGCCGTAAGCGAAAATGTCCGGCCAGGTGCCGACGATCTGGCGATCGATGCGCTTCTCGGCGAGCCAGGCCTTGCGCGTCGCCGCCGGCTCGATCAGCCGCGCGAAGAACGGACGCACCTTGAAGCCGTAGTCGAACTGCAGCGCCTCGCCGCCGGGCGCGGCGGCGAGCCGGACCCCGATGTCGGCGCCCCGTGCCTTGACGGCGGCGATGAGCTGCGGCGGCACGTAATGGGCGTGAACGTCGATGGGCACCGGGCTCTCCTCGTCAAAACGCCTTGCCGGCGCCGGCCGGCCGGTAAAGTAAATTGGTCGGTCGCGGATACAAGTGTAGAAAGTCATTATCGGAGACGCAGCAATGGCCGCCAGAGCCGGCGCGAGGAGACACGCCATGCGAACATATGGTTTCGCACCATCGCTTCACCGAAGGAACTTTGTCGTTGGCGGCGCGGCCGCGTTGGCAGCGCCTAAGCTCGCCTTTGCGCAGGCACCGGCGGGTGCGCCGAAGCTCAGCCGCGCCATCGCGGAATTCGTCACGGGCTTCAAGCTCGCCGATGCGCCGCCGCTTGCTGTCGAGCGCGCGCGCACGGCCTTCGTCGACACGGTCGGGGTGATGCTGGCCGGCAGCCGCCAGACGGTCGCCGCCATCGTCATCGACATGGTGCGGGCCGAAGCCGCAGCTCCCGCGGTCTCGGTGGTGGGGCAGTCGCTGCGCACGACGCCGCAATTCGCCGCGCTCGCCAACGGCGTCGCAACGCACGCACTCGATTACGACCTGACCTATCTCATGGGGCAGCTGGCGGCGCCGGTGATCCCCAGCCTGCTGCCGCTCGCGGAATCGCTCAACGCATCGCAATCCGATGTACTGGCTGCGTACATCGTCGGATTCGAAGTCTGCTCGCGGCTCGGCCGCGCCAATCCCGACCACAACAGCCGCGGCTCCTGGCACGGCACCGGCACCATCGGCACCATCGCCGCGGCGGCATCCGCCGCGCGCCTGCTCAAGGCGCCGGCGGCTGCCATCCCCGACATCATCGGGATCGGCGTGTCGACGGCGGCGGGGGTCAACGCCAACTACGGCACCATGACCAAGCCGCTGCATGCGGGGATGGCGGCGCGCAACGGCATCACCGCGGCGATGCTGGGCATGAAGGGCTTCACTGCCAGCGGCGCGGCGCTGGAAGGCCGCGGCGGCTTCGGCGCGACCTTCGCGCGAGGCCTCACCTGGCACCCGGAGACGTTCGCCGATCTCGGCCGCACGTTCGATCTCGCCGAGCGCGGCTTCAAGCTCAAGCGCTATCCCTGCGGCGGGGTCACCCACACGTCCATCGATGCCGCCCTGATCCTGCGCGACCGCCTCGCGCCGCGCCTCGCGGACATCTCCGCGATACGTGTCGGCACCTCGAAATATGCGAGCGCGCGCGCCGGCGAGCAGTATCCGACCTCGACCGAGAGCGCCAAGTTCCACCTGCCTTACCTCGTCGCCTACACGGTTCTACATGGCGCCCCGAACCTGACCTCGTTCACGGAAAGCGCGGTCGCCGACGAACGCGTGAAGGTACTGGCGCAGAGGGTCAAGCCCTACGTCGACCCCGAATTCGCCGATCAGTTCGAGGAAAGCCCGAGCCGCCTCGTCGTCATCTTCGCCGACGGATCGTCGCTGGAAGAGGTGCGGCTGCTGCCCAGCGGCACCAAGCAGTTTCCGCTGTCGGAGGCGCAGATCCGCGACAAGTTCTTCGATTGCGCGGCGCTCACGGTCGATCGCAACGCCGCGGAGAAAATCCTGGCCACGCTGAGCACGCTCGGCGATCAGGCATCGCTGCGGGATCTCTGGCCGTTGCTGCGGCGCGCATGATCCCCGCCGCGACAGAAGCGCCGGCCAGCGCCGCCTTCTCGTCCCATGAGGCCGCGATCCGCGAAGCGGTGGCGCGGCTGTGCGCACCGTTCGATGACGCGTATTGGCTCGCCAAGGACCGCGACGGCGGCTTTCCCGAGGACTTCCATCGCGCCTTCGCCACAGCGGGCTGGCTCGGCATCTGCATTCCCGCAGGAGCATGGCGGCAGCGGGCTCGGCGTCACCGAAGCCGCCATCATGATGCAGGCCGTCGCCGAATCCGGCGCCGGGCTTTCGGGCGCCTCGGCGCTGCACATGAACATCTTCGGGCTCAACCCGGTGGTGAAGTTCGGCACCGCGGAACAGAAGCGCCGCATGCTGCCGCCGCTGGTCGCCGGCGCCGACAAGGCCTGCTTTGCCGTGACCGAGCCCGATGCCGGCCTCGACACGCTCAACCTCAAGACCCGCGCTGAGCGCCGTGGCGACAGCTATGTGGTATCGGGCCAGAAGATCTGGATTTCCACGGCCCAGGTCGCGACCAAGATGCTGCTGCTCGCACGCACCACCCCGCTCGACCGGCCGCGCAAGCGCACCGAGGGGCTGAGCCTGTTCTACACCGATCTCGACCGCCGCTACGTGGAGGTCCGCGAGATCGAGAAGATGGGGCGCAAGGCGGTCAACTCCAATGCGCTGTTCATCGACGCACTGCCGGTGCCCGCCGCCGACCGCATCGGCGAAGAAGGCAAGGGCTTCGAATACATTCTCCACGGCATGAACCCCGAGCGCATCCTGATCGCGGCGGAAGCGGTAGGGCTCGGCCGCGCGGCGCTCCGAAAGACGGTGCTCTACGCCAAGGAGCGCATCGTGTTCGGCCGCCCGATCGGCCAGAACCAGGCGATCCAGCATCCGCTCGCCGCCTGCTGGATGGAGCTGGAGGCCGCCAATCTCATGCTGTTCCGCGCCGCCGCGCTCTACGACGCCGGCGCGCCCTGCGCGGCGGAAGCCAATGCCGCGAAGTACCTCGCCGCCGAGGCCGCGTTCAAGACCTGCGAGACCGCCATGATGAGCCATGGCGGCATGGGCTATGCCAAGGAATTCCACGTCGAGCGCTATCTGCGCGAAGCGCTGATCATGCGGATCGCCCCGGTGACGCACCACATGATCCTGTGCTTCATCGCCGAGAAGGTGCTCGGCCTGCCGCGGTCGTATTGACCGGAGGGTGGGGGATTCGCTTTTCCGCAAAAACAACCCCATGCAAAGTAGAATTTTCCCGCCGGCACCCCGCCATGCGGTATGATTTTGTCGTCTGGACTGGCCGGGCCGGACGCAGGAGACCTAGTCGATGCGATGCCTTGTTGCTACGGCCTTTGTCGCGCTCACGCTCGCCTCTCACGCCCACGCCCAGGACGCATGGCCGCAGCGCGCGGTGACGCTGGTCGTCCCGTTCGGCGCCGGCGGCTCGGCCGACCTGACCGCGCGCATCATCTCGACCCATCTGCAGGCGAAATTCGGCCAACCCTTCGTGATCGACAACAAGGGCGGCGCCGGCGGCAGCATCGGCGCCGGCTTCGTCGCCAAGGCGGCGAATGACGGCTATACGCTGCTGGTCGGCACGGTGAGCTCCAACGCCATCAACGCGGCGCTCTATACCAAGCTCGCCTACGATCTCGATCGCGATTTCCAGCCGGTGTCGCTGCTGGTGCGGTTTCCCAATCTGCTGTTCGTCAATCCCAAACTGCCGGTGCGCTCGGTGCCCGATCTCATCGCCTATCTGCGGGCCAACCCCGGCAAGGCGAATTACGGCTCGTCAGGCATCGGCACGTCGTCGCATCTCTCGGTGGTGATGTTCGCGCTCGCGACCGGCACCGAGATGACCCACATCCCGTTCCGCAGCACCGGCGAGGTCGTCAACAGCATGATCGGAGGCAACATCGATCTCGCCATCGATAGCATGACGACGACCATCCCCCACGCCCAGTCGGGCGCGGTGCGCGCGCTCGCGGTGACGACGCCGCAACGCAACCGCTCGGTTCCCGACCTGCCGACCATCGGGGAAACCTTGCCGGGATACGAGGCGACCGCGTGGCAGGGCCTGTTCGCGCCGGCGGGGACGCCGCGGCCGATCGTCGACCGCCTCGCCGCCGAGGCGAAGGTCATTCTCGCGCGGCCCGACATCGCCACGCAGCTTGCCGCGCTCGGCGCCGAGCCGGCGCCGCTGCCGCCCGACGAATTCGCCGCCTTCGCCCGCACGGAGCGGGCGAAGTGGAAGGAAGTGGTGCGCAAGTCCGGCGCGCGGATCGATTGAAATGATGCAGCGATTGAAGCCAGTGCCATGACTCTGATGCTTATTCAGTATCGGTGTCGTGCCCCGCGAAAGCGGGGCATCCAGTAACCCCTGTGCCATCGGTGAAACTCATGCTGTGCGCAAATCTCCGTCACGTGGTTACTGGATCGCCCGGTCAAGCCGGGCGATGACATCAATGGGATTGAAGCATCGGGCGAATGCCCTCGTCGGAAGCCCGATCGAGCGCGTCGAGGATCTGCGATTCCTGCGCGGCAAGGGCGAGTATGTGGATGACGTCACGCGGCCGGGCCTGCTGCATGCGGTGATCCTGCGCAGCGCCGTCGCCCATGGCCGCATCGTCGCGATCGACGCCGGCGCGGCGCTGGCGCGGCCCGGCGTTCACGCCGTCATCACTGCGGCAGACATCGGGACGATTCCGACCATTCCGCTGCGGCAGGAGCAGCTCGATGCCTTCGCGCCGTTCGAGCAGCCGGTGATCGCGACCGGCACGGTGCGCTATGTGGGCGAGCCCGTGGCCGTGGTGGTGGCGGACTCAGCGGCGCTCGCCGAGGACGCGGCGGAGGCGATCGTGATCGACATCGCACCGCTGCCTGTCATCGCAGACCGCGCCACGGCCGAGAGCGGCGCGCCGCTATTCGCGCGGGCCGGGTCCAATCTCGCCGGCACGCTCACCGCCGTGAAGGGCGACGCCGATGCCGCCTTTCGCACTGCGGCCTATGTGCGCCGCGAGCAGTTCCAGGTCCAACGCCATACCGCGGTGCCGATGGAGCTGCGCGGCATCCTCGCCGAATGGAAGGACGGCCGGCTCACGCTCTATGGCGCCGCCAAGGTGCCGTTCCCCAATCGCCGGATTCTGGCAAAGCAGATGGCGGTGCCGGAAACCGCAATCCACATGGTCGAGAACGACGTCGGCGGTGGCTTCGGCGTGCGCGGCGAATTCTATCCGGAAGATTTCCTCATCCCGTTCGCGGCGCGCTTCACCGGACGGCCGGTGAAATGGATCGAGGACCGCAGGGAGCATCTCACCGCCACCAATCATGCCCGCGACGTCGCCTGCGAGCTCGAGATCGCCTGCGACCGCGACGGCACCATCCTGGCGTTGCGCGGCCACGCCAAGGCCGATGTCGGCGCCTACATCCGCACCAACGGCGCCACCGGTGCGCGCAACACCGCGCAAATCCTGTCGGGGCCATATCGCGTTCCCAACATCCACATGCTTGTGTCGCTCCTCGTCACCAACAAGACCCCAGTCGGCACCTATCGCGGGCCGGGGCGGTTCGAGGCGGATTTCTTCCGCGAGCGTTTGTTCGACATGGCGGCGAACGACCTCGGCATCGACCCCGTGGAATTCCACCGCCGCAACCTTATCGCGGAATCGGAGATGCCCTATCCGCTCGCGCGCGTCGTCGAGCTCGACCTTTCGACCGAGACCGACAGCGGCGACTACCGCATCACCTTCGAGCGCTGCCTCGAGGAGATCGGCTGGGCCGCCAAAGCGCCGCTGCAGGGAAAGCTCATCGGCGGACGCCGTCACGGGCTCGCCATCGGCTGCTATTTCGAGGGCGGCGCATCGGGCCCGCGCGAAGCGGCGCGCCTCGTGCTGGAGTGCGACGGGTCGGTGTCGGTCTATGTTGGCTCGTCCGCCAACGGCCAGGGGCTGGAGACGGTGTTCAGCCAGATCGCAGCCGACGCGCTGGAAATGCCGCTCGATCGCATCCGCGGCGTGTTCCACGGCTCGACCGATTTCGTGCGCGAAGGCTTCGGGAGCTACAGCTCCCGCTCCGTCGTGATGGGCGGCTCCGCGATCATCGACGCCGCCGGCAAGCTGCGCGCGGCGATCCGCGCCGCGGCGGCGCGCCGGCTCGGCTGCGCGGCGGCAGAGGTCGTGCTCGCGGACGGCGCGGCACGCGGCCCGGAGCGAACTACCGTTGCGCTCGGCGAGCTCGCAGCGGACGGCATTTCCGCCGAGGGCAGCTACGCCAGCGCGAAGCGGACCTACAGCTACGGCGCCCATGCCGCCCATGTGGCGGTCGATCCCCGGACCGGAGCAGTCGAGGTGATCGACTACGTCGCCGTCGAGGATGTCGGCCGCATCATCAACCCCGCGACGCTACACGGCCAGGCGGTCGGCGCCATCGTGCAAGGCCTGGGCGGGGTGTTCCTCGAGCACCTCGTCTATGACGAGCAGGGCCAATTGCTGACGGGATCGCTCGCCGATTACCTGATGCCGACCGCGAGCAACTTTCCCGTCGTCCGTGCCGTCGCATTGGAGGAAAAGCCGGCGCCGCATAATCCGCTCGGCGCCAAGGGCGCCGGCGAAGGCGGCATCATCCCGGTCGGCGGCGTCATCGCCAACGCCATCGCCGCCGCGCTACGCCCGCTCGGCATCGAGCCGCGCGAACTGCCGCTGTCGCCGCCGCGCCTGTGGGCGCTGATCGCTGCGGCGGGCGCGACCTCAGGCTGATAATTCATCTTGCGACGTCATCCTGAGGCGCGCGCTTTTTGCGCGTCTCGACGGGTGGCCACGCACGAGATCGTGCCAGCATCGATCCTTCGAGACGCCGTGCTTTGCACGGCCCCTCAGGATGAGGTCCGTGGGTTCAAATTCGATCCCGACCGATCCGATTGGTTTCGTGGAATCGATCTACTGGTTCTTCACCTTGGACGGATCCTTGAAGCTCGGGATGGTCGCGAACTCGACATTGTACAGTTCGCCGCCCACGCGCTCGACCCTGCGGATGTAGATGTTCTGGATCATCTCGCGGGTGTCCGGATCGACTGTCACGGGTCCCCGCGGACTGACGAAGCTCAGACCCTTCATCGCATCGACGAGCGCGGCGCCGTCGGTCGATCCGTTGGTCTTCTTCAGCGCTTCGTAGATCATGTGCATGCCGTCGTAGCTTTGCACCGCCATCAGGTTGGGCCGCATTCCGCCGTTCGCCTTCTTGAACTCGGCGACGAAGCTCTTGTTCTCCGGGCTGTCGTGTGCGGCCGAGTAGTGCTGCGAGGTAATGACGCCGAGCGCGGCGTCGCCGATTTGATTGACGATGTCGTCCTCGGTGACGCTGCCCTCGGCGATGAACTTGATGCCCGACTTGTCCAGTCCGCGTTCGACGAACTGCCGCATGAAGGCGGGCCCGACTCCGGCCGGCACGAAACCGAGCAATGCATCCGGCCTCGCCTCGGCGACGCGCTGGAGGAACGGCGCGAAATCCGGATTGGCGAGCGGAACGCGCAACGACTCGATCACCTGACCGCCAAGCGCTTCGAAACGCCGCTTGAACGTGGTCTCGACGTCGATACCGGGCGCGATAGTCGGAGACCACCGTGACCACCTTCCTGATGCCGTTCGCGGCGGCCCACTCGGCAAGCGGCACCACCGTCTGCGGAACCGAGAAGCTCGTCCGCACGATATAGGGCGAGCGCTCGGTGATGATCGAAGTCGCCGCCATCATCACGATTTCCGGGATTTTCGCCTCGGTGGCGATGGGCGCGGTGGCGAGCGCGCCGGGGGTGAGCCCGAACCCGGCGAGGAACGCCACCTTGTCGTTCACCACGAGTTCCTGGGCGAGCCGCTTGGTCACGTCGGCGTTGCCGGTGTCGTCCTTGACGACGAGTTGAATCTTCTTGCCCGCGACGACATCGCCCTTGAGCTGCATGTAAAGGCGCGCGCCGGCCACGAGCTGCTTGCCGGTGGAGGCGAACGGCCCGGTCATCGGCACCAGCATGCCGACCTTGACGGTATCCTGAGCCAAGGACGGCGTTGCGGTCGCGAGCAGGGCCGCGAGAAATGCGGCAGCCGAATGGTGGATGCCCATCGTGACGTTCCCTCGAAAATGTTCTTGCCCTGCAGGACCCGAAACTTACAAGCAGCCGCGGGTGAAGACCATATGCTTCGCTCGTCCCTTACGAGTCGGGGTGCCGGCCCAGCCGCTCGCGCTGGGTGCCGTCGGCGTTGAAATTCTCCGGCGCGAGCCAGCGCTCGAAGGCGGCTTTGCGCGCCGGCCATTGGGTGGCCAGCATGGCGAACCAGGCGGTGTCGCGGCTGCGACCCTTGATGATCATGTGGTCGCGAAAAATGCCCTCGTAGCGAAAGCCGAAGCGCAGCGCGGCACGGCGCGAGGCGGCATTAAGCGCATCGCATTTCCATTCGTAACGGCGGTAGCCGAGCGTCTCGAAGGCATAGCGGGCCAAGAGGTACTGCGCTTCGGTCGCAAGCGGCGTGCGCTGAAGGTGCGGGCTCAGCAGGATGTTGCCGACCTCGACGACCCGCATGTCGAGCCGGATCGACATCAGCGCGGCGAGCCCGACCGCACGGCCGGACGGCTGCACGATCGCGTAGAAGAACGGATCGCTCGACAACTGCCGCGAAGCCAGCCAATCGGAAAACGCCGAAACGTCGGCGAACGGACCGAATGCCATGTAGGTGAAGAGCCGCGGGTAGTCCCGCATCGCCTCCCACAGGCCGTCGCGATGGCGCACGGGATCGAGGCGTTCGACGGCGCCGTAGCGGCCGGCGAGGCTCACCGGTTGCGGCGGCCGCGCGGAGGTCGCGTCGACGGCAAAGCCGACCGGCTGTCCGGTGCGCGGATCGATATCGTGGGCGGAGGTCTCGTTCATCCCGATCCTTTTTGCATCCCGATCCGTTTTGCGATGGATGCGCCGAATTGATCGTGATCCAGGTGAGCTGGGCGTGCCATTTGCGGCGCCGAGCGCGAATCCAGCCATTCGAATTACGAATACCAGAACAGCCTTTTTCGAGGGCCTCCCTCTCAGTGTGCCTAAAAGATACGCGGGCGAAATTGTCTTTAATATTTCGTGATTCCGGACGTTGTGCATCGCCGCGGCTTTTGCGGCCGGCGTCATCGACCCGTCATCGGCGCTCGCCGATCGACACGCGTTAAATCCATATAAATGCGATATTTTCAACACTCTCCTGCGACACGCGAGAGGGCTTGCACGCGTGGAGATTCACGCTAATTCGAGGGCCGTGACACACCGTCGAGTGAGGCTGAAGATGAATTCCCTGAAGATGATGATGTCTTCCTTCGCGGTGGCCGCACTGTTGGGGACGCCCGCGCTGGCCAAGCCGCCCGTGCATCACCTCCATCCGCAGCGCCCCCCTGTGCTCTCCACCTTCAATGGTGTGCCACCGCAAGGTGGCAGGATCGGCCCCGATTCCGATCCAAGTATACGAGCCGAAATCTTGCGCGATATCCCGGGCGCCGGCGGCACCTTCTGAGCCGTCTGCATCCGTTCCTGAAGAGCCCCGGATCGTTTTCCGGGGCTCTTCATTTTGTGCGCCATGCGGTGACCCGTCGGGGCGCGTCGACGCACGAATCGGTTCCCTTTCGCGCTCCCCTTTGCCTCGCTGGTAGGGCCGTGAACTCCAGACTTCAGCGCATATCAGACGCGAGCCATTTGCATTCGTCTGCTGCCGCCGGTTGCAAAGATATGGCGGCGAAACAGTTCTTTATTCTCTCTTAACCAGGCGAATTTGTGCAATGCAGCACAAGGAGCCGGGCCAAGCGGGGAGCCGGCGCGAGCGCGCCCCGGAATATCGCATTAAATCCATATAAACAGGCTATTTTCCCACACAAACGCGTGATCGCAAGATTGCTTGTGCAGTACGGAATCCGCGCTATGTAGGGAAGCGTTGAACACGGAATTCCGAACGAGGTGATCATGAAAACGAACCTTAAGGTTGCATTGTCCGCCATCGCCCTCGCCGCTCTCGTGGCGGCTCCGGCGGTCGCGAAGTCCCGCACCCAGCAGCACAACACCCAGGCTCCGTCCTACTCCAACAACACGGTCATCCAGGACGGCCAGGTGGTCGGCACCGATCCCGATGCGTACATCCGCCACGAGATCCTGCGCGACAATAGCCCGTATCACGCCGACTGAGTTGTCCTCCTCTCGGTCGTGCATGAGAAAGAGCTCCGGCCGGTTGCCGGGGCTTTTTCTTTTGAGCGCGTGCCAAGGCACGGCCGATTTGCTTTTCCACCGATGATCGGGTGAACTGCGCCGCGATCGCCGGGGCGGCATTACAAGAGTTCAACAGATGTCCCGGCGGCGCTCTTGGAAACGTCCGGGGACCTCTCATGCTTCGCACCATCGCGGCGTTCGATCGGATCGGCGAGGAGAACGCGTTCGCGGTGCTTGCGCGCGCGACACGTTTGGCCGCCGAGGGCCGCGACATCATCAATCTCGGCATCGGCCAGCCGGATTTCCGCACGCCCGATCACATCGTCGAAGCGGCGGTGAAGGCGTTGCGCGACGGCCACCACGGCTACACGCCCGCGAACGGCATCCTGTCGCTGCGCGAGGCGGTGGCGGCCGATCTTCACAAACGGTTCGGCGTCACGGTGTCGCCCGACGAAGTGATGATCATGCCGGGCGGCAAGCCCACCATGTTCATGTCGATCCTGATGTTCGGCGAGCCCGGCGCGGACATTCTCTATCCCGACCCCGGATTTCCGATCTATCGCTCGATGATCGAATACACCGGCGCGCGGCCGATCCCGGTGCCGATTCGCGAGGAGAACGCCTTCGCTTTCTCCGCCGAGGAGACGCTGTCGCTGATCACGCCGCAGACGCGGCTCCTGATCCTCAACTCGCCCGCCAATCCGACCGGCGGCGTGACGCCGAAGGCCGAAGTGGACAAGCTCGTCGCCGGCCTCGTGAAGTTTCCCGATGTCGCTGTCATGTCCGACGAGATCTACGACCACATGGTCTATGACGGCGAAACTCACGTCTGCCTCTTGTCCTATCCCTCGATCCGCGACCGCCTCATCCTGCTCAACGGCTGGTCCAAGACCTATGCCATGACCGGCTGGCGGCTCGGTTACGCGGTGTGGCCGGGCAAGCTCTACGACTACGCGCGCAAGCTCGCGGTCAATCTGCATTCCTGCGTCAACGCCGCCGCGCAATATGCCGGTCTCGCGGCGCTCACCGGCCCGCAGGACGAGGTCTACCGGATGGTCGCCGAATTCGACCGCCGCCGGAAGGTGGTGGTGGAAGGGCTCAACCGCCTGCCCGGAATTTCCTGCGCGACGCCCAAGGGCGCGTTCTACGCCTTCCCCAACATCAAGCGCACGGGATGGAAGGCGAAGCCGCTGGCCTCTTCGCTGCTGGAGGATGCCGGCGTCGCCGTCATCGGCGGTCCGGACTTCGGCATTCTCGGCGAAGGCTACATGCGGCTGTCCTACGCCAATTCGACCGAGAATATCCTCAAGGCGCTCGACCGCATGGGCGACTTCCTCGCCACCCGCAAGGCGGCGTAGCGCGACCGGATGGCCGCACGTCCGGCGCGCTATCGTTTCAGGTCGAAACGGATAGCGCTCTAAACTCTTTGATTTTGAGCATGATCTTGTCCGAAAAGTCTGCAACTTTACGGGATCATGCGCTCGTTGCCGGTATCGCCTGCGGCGTCGGCGCCGCGGCTTTGTGGGCCGCAGGTTTCGCCGCCGCACGGCATGGCATCGCGGCCGGGCTGTCGCCGTTCGACATGGCGTTTCATCGCTATGTCTGGGCCGGGCTGGCGTTCCTGCCCATGCGTTCTGGCGCGCGGCGCGCGCGACCTCAACGGCATCGGCTGGGGCCGCGGTGCGGCACTGGCGCTGCTCGGCGGCCCCGGCCAGGCGGTGGTGAGCACCACCGGCTTCCTTCTTGTGCCGCTCGCCCATGGCGGCGTGATCCAGCCGTCCTGCGCGGCGCTCACGGGAATGTTCCTGGCGGCGGCCGTGCTCCGGGAAAGACTGCCGCCGGTGCGCATCTGGGGCGCGATTGCCATCGTGGCGGGCCTCGCCGTGATCGGCCGCGAGGCGCTCGCCACCATCGGCGCCCACGGCCTCCTCGGCGATTTCACCTTCGCCATGGCCGGGGTGATGTTTGCGATCTTCGCCATGCTGCTGCGGCTGTGGCGCATCGAGGCGATGCGCGCAACCGCCATCGTCAGCGTGCTGACCCTCTTCTACGTCCCGGTCCACGCGGTGGCGTTCGGGTTCGATCGCATGATCGCCGCGGGATGGGCCGAGAACCTGCTCCAGGCGGTGGTGCAGGGCGTGTTTTCCGGGCCGACCGCGATCTACCTGTTCGCCCGTTCCGTGGTGCTGCTCGGCGTCTCCCGCGCGGCGGTCTTCCCCTCGCTGGTGCCGGGCTTCACCCTGCTGGTCGGCTACATCGCGCTCGGCGAACAGCCAACGCTCGCACAGCTCGCCGGCTTCGCCATCGTGCTGTTCGGGTTCCGCCTGACGCAGAAGGCGTGAGCGTTTCTCGGCGTCATCCCGAGGCCGGCCCGATGACAGGCTCCGGCCGGAACCCAATGTTGTCACATTCCTGATGGTGTTCTTGATCCAGAATTCGCGAAATCGTGACAGCTCGGCATTGCAGGCTAAGATCGACGAGTTGATTCGCGCCAGCGCGGCGAAAAATTCGTTGGTGGGGATCGAGCAGCTTACGCCCGGGGAAATCGATGAGATCAGGAAGCGAGCCCAGCCACCGGCACCAAAAAAAAGCCGCGCACGACCGACGACAGGCGAGAGCCCGCGACCTGGAACAAACCGCGAGCGAGAGGGTTCTGCCCGCGGGCAATCTCACGGTGAAAACATGAACGAACTGAACGCCGATCCGGTCTTCGAAGCGCGTCGATTGAAGTCGGCTCCGGGATGGTATGTCCGGGTTGCGTGGTCCCATGGCAAGCGCGACCATATTCCGGGTTTCATTTCGCAACAGGAAGCGTTGCGGTGGATCGAGACGAAAGCGCGCGCCTGGGTGTCGGAACAGACTGCACGCACTTCGTTCAGCGGCGTCGCCGCCTGATCCGGCGGCAAACCCGCGATGGCCCCATGGTCGCTATCTGCACGGTCACTCCTGCGCGAGACGGCATCCCGGTGGTCGCGCCATAAGGCCTCGATGCTCGGTGCGGCCATTGCCTATTACTCCGTGTTTTCGCTCGGCCCGCTGATGGTCATCGCCATCGCGATCGCCGGATTCGTGTTCGGCGACGCTTCGGCCCGCGGCGAAGTGAGCACGGAACTCAAAAGCCTCCTCGGGGACACCGGGGCCCAGGCCGTCGAAGCGATGCTTGTGGGCGCCGGCCGCCGACACAACGGCCTGGTCGCGGCGACCATCGGGGTCGGCACGCTGCTGGTGGCGTCGATCTGGATTGTGGTTGCGCTCAAGGAGGCCCTCAACACGATCTGGGATGTCGTGGCTCCGCCTTCGGCGGGGTGGTGGTCCTTCGCGAAAGGCTATCTCGCAGCGCTCGTAGGGGTGCTGGCGCTGGGCTTCCTCCTGATGGCCTCGCTCCTGGTGGCGACCGTATTGACGGCAGGTACAACATACATCACGCCGTTCCTGCCGGTCGTGTCCCTGCACGCGATCAGCTTCGTGCTGTCGTTTGCGATCGTCAGCCTGCTGTTCGCCATGATGTTCAAGTGGCTGCCCGATACCGAGATCGCGTGGGGCGATGTCTGGCCAGGCGCGATCGCGACCGCCGTGCTGTTCGAAATCGGCAAGGTGGTCATCGGTCTCTACATTGGAAAGCAGGCCCTCGAGTTCGACCTATGGGGCAGCTTCCTCCATCGTGGTGGTGCTGATCTGGGTCTATTACAACGCGCAGATCGTCCTGGCCGGGGCCGAGTTCACGCGGGTCTATGCCGAGCACCACGGCTCGAGGAAGTCCGCGACCGGGCGGTCACCTTAGTCCGCCCGAAAAGTCTGCAACTTTTCGGGATCATGCTCCGGTGCCGGTGACGACGCGCAGCGCGGCGATGAGCGCGGCCGGGCTCGCAACGCCCTTGCCGGCGATATCGAAGGCGCTGCCGTGGGCGACCGATGAGAACACGATCGGACTGCCGATCGCGAGCGCCGCGCTCTGGTTCACGGCGAGGAGCTTGGCCGGGATATGGCCCTGGTCGTGAAGCATCACGATGAAGGCGTCGGCGCCCTCCTTCTGGAACATGGTGTCGCAACCGAACGGACCCTCGACATCGATGCCCGCCCGCGCTGCCGCGATGGCCGGCGCGATTGCATCGATCTCCTCGCGACCGAACAGGCCGCCCTCGCCGGCATGAGGATTGAGGCCGCTGACGAAAATCTTGGGGCTGGCGATGCCGAGGCGCTTGAGCGCCACATCGGTGGCGCGGATCACGCGGCCCACATGGGCCGGCGTGATCATGGCGACGGCAGCGGCGACGCTCACATGCAGGGTGGCGTGGACGATCCGCATGCTCCCGAAGCAGAGCATGAGGAACACATCGTTCTGGCTCATCCCGGTCTCGCGGGCGAGGAAGCCGGGGTAGCCGTCGAACGCGATCCCGGCCGCGGCAATGGAGGTCTGGTTATGCGGCGCGGCGACGACCGCCTCGACCTCGCCATCCAGCGCCGCCCCGATGGCGCGGCGGCAGCTTTCAAGCGCCGCCCGTCCGCCGATCGCACCGACGACGCCGAACGCTATATCCGCGGGCTCCGGCAACGGCGCCGCGAGCACCTGCACCGCGCCGTCCGACCAGTCCGCCTCTCGCGCCGCGTCGATCACACGAAGCGGGGCCGTGATGCCGGCCGCCCCGGCGTGGCGTTCGAGCACGCCGGGGTCGCCCACAACCAGCGGCCGGCAGATCGCCCTCACTTGCGGATCGAGCGCCGCCTTCAGGCTGATCTCGGGGCCGATGCCGGCGGGGTCGCCGGTGGCGATGGCGACGCGGGGGAGTGCGGTGGGAGAATTCGCCAAGGTCGATTGGTCCTGCGGGCGCTGTCGGTTGCAATCCGATCTTATCGGGCTAACCTACGGCATGGTCCCGAAAAGTTGCAGACTTTTTGGATTAGAGCGTTTTTGGATTGACACCCAATTCGCTCGTCATCGCCCGGCTCGACCGGGCGATCCAGTAGACACCGACCGGGAGTACTGGACTGCCCGGTCAAGCCGGGCATGACACCGATAGGGTCACGGTCATCGGGAGGCCACGCGTGAAGCGGATTCCCATCATGCTGCTGGTCGCCTCGTGGTTCGTTGCCGCGCTGATGCCGGCGGCGGGCCGCGCCGACGAGTGGCCGAGCCGGCCGGTGCGCATCGTCAACGGCTTCGCGCCGGGCGGCGCCGCCGACGTGCTGGCGCGGCTCGCCGCCGACCAGCTCACCACCGCGTTCGGCCAGCAATTCTTCGTCGAGACGCGGGCCGGAGCCGGAGGGGCGATCGCGCTCCAGTCGGTCGTCCATGCGGAGCCTGACGGCTACAACTTCGCCATCACCACGCTGTCGCTGCTGGCGCTCAACCCGATCGCCAATCCGAAGGCCGGCTACGATCCGCTCAACGACCTCACCAACGTCGCCTACCTCGCGGGTTCGCCGGTGGCCTTTCTGGTGAGCGCCGCGAGCCCGGTAAAGAGCCTCGGGGATCTCGTCGCGCGCGGCAAGACGGGCGGCCGTCCCCTGACCTATTCATCCTCCGGCGTCGGCAGCAACGGCCATCTGCTGGCGGAATATTTCGGCCGCAAGGCCGGTATTCGCGTCGAGCATGTGCCCTACAAGGGCGCCTCCCAGGGCCTGACCGACCTGATCGGCGGACATCTCGATTTCTCTGCGCAGACCGTATCGTCAGCCTCCGGCCTGATCCGCGGCCACACCGCCTTGCCGCTCGCCCACACCTTCAAGGCACGGCTGCCCGACTACGCGGAGGTGCCGACATTCACCGAGCTCGGCTATCCCGATATCGTCAGCACCAACTGGTTTGCTCTCGCCGCGCCCGCCGGGCTGCCGCGCGACATCGCCGAGAAGGTCAATCGTGAACTGGTGAAGATGGTGCGGCGGCCGGACATCCAGAAGCGCCTGCGCGAAGACGGGCTGGTGCCGGAGCCGTTCGACCTCGCGGAGTTTCGCGCCTTCATCGTCCAGGAGATCGCGCGCTGGAAGCCGATGCTCAAGGAGACCGGCTTCGTCGCCCAGTGAAGCCAGTCAGGCTGCCAACCAAAACGATGGCAACCGCTCGCGAAGAATTCACGCGGCATGACCTGGAATAGTTACGCTGCACCGCTGGAAGCGGGAAGTTTCCGAACCCCGTCGCCCGATTTTGAACGGGGCTGCAGGCACGTCTACTTTCGATGACATTCACGACATTGTGAATGCTTGGAGTCGTGGTAAGCGCAATAGCATCGCAGAGCGACAAAAAACTGCGTGCATGCTGCCCGGATGATCGCGCGCGGCTGACGCCGACGGACGCTTCGCTCACGCCCGCCTTCCCGCGACAGAGCGCCGACAAGGAGAGCAGGTATGGCTGAGACCGCCCGCGAACTGGTGGTGCTCATCACCCACGGAATGGATGATGAGCGGTCGTCGATTGCGTTCACCATTGCCAATGGCGGCATTACCGCCGGGCTGCAGGTTTCGATATTCCTCACCAGCGCGGCTGTCGATCTCGTGCGCAAGCGCGCAATCGAGGGCCTGGTCGTTCACCCGCTCGAGCCGCTGGCCGCGCTGGTGAAGGATTTTCTCGCCCGCGGCGGCCGCTTGTGGGCCTGTACGCCGTGCGTCAAGGCGCGGGGCTACCAGCAGACCGACCTCATAGACGGGGTCGAGATCACCGGTGCGAGCAAGATGCACGAGTTGATCAAGGCTGGGGCTGCGACCCTCAGCTTTTGAAACCTGGCGAACATTCGGTTCAGCCGAACATGTGAGGTCTTTCCATGATCAACGCCGAAGTCGCAGCCGCCCCCAGGAGCCAATACGTCGATTTCTGGAACAACATACTCGTCCCTAAGTTCGTACGGTGGCGCCACATCCTCGTCGGCGGTTTGACGCTGCACAGCGCGAAGGTCTTTCCCTCGCTTGCAGTGAGACAGGGCGACGCTGTCGTCGATGCCGGCTGCGGCTTTGGCGATACTGCAATTCAGCTTGCGCGCCTGGTCGGGCCGTCCGGCTCGGTGCTTGGAATTGACTGTTGCGATGGATTTCTGGACTACGGTCGCCGGGACGCCAAGGCCGCCGGCCTCGACAACATCACTTTCCTGGAAGCGGACGTGCAGACCTATCCGTTCAAACCGATCCACGATTTCTGCTTCTCGCGATTCGGAACACAATTCTTCGAGAACCCGGTAGCGGGCCTTCGGAACATGCGCACCAGCCTCAAGCCCGGCGGCACCATGACCATGATCGTCTGGCGCGGGATCAACGATAATCCATGGCTCGGCTTTGCAAAGCAGGTCGTGCTTCAATATCTGCCGCCGCCCGGCGAGAACGCGCAGACCTGCGGACCGGGGCCGTTCTCAATGGCTGACACCGGCGTGGTAACAAAGCAGCTCGAAATCGCAGGCTACAAGGACATCCGGTTCGAGCAGATCGATGCGCAGGTATTCGTCGGCAACGACCTGGACGACGCCGTCGCGTTCCAGCTTGCAATAGGCCCGGCGGGCGAAGTCTACCGTGAGGCCGGCAAGGCGGCCGAACAGCGCCACGACGAGATTGCCAAAGCGCTCAAGGCCGAACTCGCCCAGTATCAACGGCCGAACGGCGTCATGATGGATTCCAGCTCGTGGAAGGTGACCGCCAAAAATCCGGGATAGATTGGGATGTGCGACACATCGCCGGGAAACGAGTGATGAGCAGCCTCGAACGACAAGTCCATTGGGAGAATGTCTACACCAGCAAGGAGGAGAAAGAGGTCAGCTGGTTTGAGGAGAGCCCGACGGTCTCCCTCGATCTCATCCGCTCAACTGGGGTAACCAGCGAAGCATCGATCATCGATATCGGTGGTGGTGCATCGCGCCTGGTCGACGCGCTCTTGGACGCGGGCTTCGAGGCCGTCACCGTTCTCGACCTCTCGAAAAAAGCGCTCGCAACCGCCAAGGCGAGGCTCGGCGCGCTTGCTGCGAAAGTGCGATGGGTCGTTGCGGACGTGACGACTTGGGAACCGTCCGAAGCCTATGACGTGTGGCACGATCGTGCTGCGTTTCATTTCCTGACGGAGCCGAAAGATCGCGCTGCCTATGCCGCGCGAGTCTCCAGGACCGTGCGCCCCGGCGGTCACTTGATAATTGGGACGTTTGCTCCGGATGGCCCCGAGCGGTGCAGTGGCTTGCCAATCGTTCGTCACGATGCGGCCTCGCTCGGCGAAGTGCTCGGCAGCGAATTCGAGTTGGTGGAGAGCCGTCTGCACAGTCATCAAACGCCGATGGGCGCCACGCAGCGGTTCCAATTCAGCCGGTTTCGACGCACCAGGTAAGGCCCGCCGCCTAAAACGCTGGCGCTCTGAATGAAATCAGTGCGTCGGCCCGTGATCGCCGGACGCACCGCCTTCCGCGTGAAGATCAGGCGCCGCCAGCACCGCGCGGCAGGCCGGCGGGAGGCTCGACATGGGCTTGCCCGGTTTCGGCGTCTCCGGCACCGGCGACGGCTTGGGGTGCAGCACGGCGTCGGTGAACCAATAATTGAGGTCCTTGCCGCAGCCGTCGCCTCCGCCTGCCGGCGGCTGAGGCTTGCATTCGGGACTGTCGCCGGGACAGCGCAGGCGGACATGGAAGTGGTAATCGTGCCCCCACCACGGCCGCACTTTCTCCAGCCACGCGCGATCGCTGCCGGCCTCGCGGCACAGCGCCTTCTTGATGGCCGCATTGACGAATATCCGCTGCACCAGCGGGTTTGAAGCCGCAGCCTTGATGACGGCGAAGTGGCCCGGCGTCCACACCTTGGGATCGACGTCCTTGCGGTCCTCCGCGACCACCATGGTCGCCGACATTTCCTCGCGCTCGGCGCGGCTGAGCTCGCGCGGCGGCATCGGGGTGAGCCAGATGTCCGCATCGAGGCCGACCTGATGGCTGGCGTGGCCGGTGATCATGGGGCCGCCGCGCGGCTGCGACATGTCGCCGACCAGCAGGCCGTGCCAGGCGCCGGCCTTGGCGACCTTGGTGCCGAGGCCTTCGAGGAAGCGGATGAGTTCCGGATGGCCCCAGTTGCGGTTGCGCGACAGCCGCATCACCTGCCACGCGGGGCCGTTGATGGGGAGCGCGTTGGCGCCGGCGAGGCAGCCGCTGGCGTAGAAGCCGACCACGTGAGACGGCCCGGTGGTCGGCTCGACCTTGCGGCCGAATAGCTGCTTCGCGGGCGTCTTGGGGTCGTCGGGATGGGCGAGCGGGGGCAGCGCATGCGGCTCCAGCGTGCCCTTGTCCTGCGCGACCGCGCCGCTCGCGGAGGCGAGCAGCAGGACGATCGCGAGGCTCGAAGCGAGTGTGCGCATCGATTCGATTTGTACCGCATCGGGGTCTCGTGTGTGGAGCAAAAAAAACGGGTTTCGCAGGGCAATTTTGCGATTGGGAAACCAGTGCGCCAGCCGTTGATGCCGATGTTCGTGAGAATGCGCTACATTGCATCGGTCCCGAACCAATGGAGGTATCGATGCGCATCCATTCACGGCTGGCCCTGACCTGCGTCCTCGTCGCCGGTTTCGGCGCAACGGCGCTGGCGGCCGAATACATGGAGAAAAACGACCGGCAGAAGGAACGGGCATTTTCGCCGGGCGTCATCACCGAGGGCGGGCGCACCGTCTGGCTCGCCGGGCAGACCGCGCTGGCGGACGACCAGGGGCGCAGCCTCGCCGGCAATTTCGAAGGCCAGGCCCGGCAAATATTCCACCTGATGGATCAGACGCTGAACAAGGCCGGCGGCGGTATCGCCAACCTCGTCACCATGACGGTCTTCATCAACGACCCCCGCAACGGCGACCGCCTCACCCAGATCCGCAAGGAGATCTTTCCCGACGGGAATTATCCCGGCAGCGCGCTCATCACGGTCTCGAATTTCGCCGTGCCGGGAATGCTGATCGAGATCCAGGGCGTCGCCGTGATCGGCGACCGCTGTTCAAACGAGAACCGGTGTTCGGGAGGTTGGCCGGCGCGGTGAGGGGAACGGGCGAGGCTGCGAAGCATTTTTTGCGATTCGTCTCACCCGCACCACGGACCTCATCCTGAGGAGCGCGCACCGAAGTCAGGCCTGCCTGACTTCGGCAACCGATGGTGTCGAAATCGGCAACAGCCGATTTCGATTGCGCGCGTCTCGAAGGATGGCCTCAGGTCGCAAACTATGTGGCCATCCTTCGAGACGCCGTGCTGCGCACGGCTCCTCAGGATGAGGTCGTAAGAAAGACTACACATCCACCTTCAGCGCCGCGATGAACGCCTCCTGGGGGATGTCGACCTTGCCGAACTGGCGCATCTTCTTCTTGCCTTCCTTCTGCTTGTCCAGAAGCTTGCGCTTGCGGGTCACGTCGCCGCCGTAGCACTTGGCGGTGACGTCCTTGCGGAAGGCGCGCACGGTTTCCCGCGCGATGATCTTGCCGCCGATCGCGGCCTGGATCGGGATCTGGAACATGTGCGGCGGGATCAGCTCCTTGAGCTTCTCCACCATGGCGCGGCCGCGGTTCTCGGCGCGGGTGCGGTGGACCAGCATGGCGAGCGCATCGACCGGCTCGGCATTGACCAGGATCTGCATCTTGACGAGGTCGGCGGGCTTGTACTCGGTGAGATGGTAGTCGAACGAGGCGTAGCCCTTCGACACCGATTTCAGGCGGTCGTAGAAATCGAACACCACCTCGTTGAGCGGCAGGTCGTATTTCACCATGGCGCGGTTGCCCACATAGGTGAGCTCGACCTGGATGCCGCGGCGGTCCTGGCACAGCTTGAGCACGCTGCCGAGATATTCGTCCGGCGTCAGGATGGTGGCGCGGATCCACGGCTCCTGCATTTCCCTGATCCTGACGACATCGGGCATGTCGACGGGATTGTGGATCTCGATCTCCTTGCCGTCGGTGAGCGTCATCTTGTAGATGACCGACGGCGCCGTCGCGATCAGGTCGAGATTGAATTCGCGCTGCAACCGCTCCTGGATGATCTCGAGGTGTAGGAGCCCGAGAAAGCCGCACCGAAAGCCGAAGCCGAGCGCGGCCGAGGTCTCCATCTCGAAGGAAAAGCTGGCGTCGTTGAGGCGGAGCTTCCCCATCGCCGCGCGCAGGTCCTCGAACTGGGCAGCGTCGACCGGAAACAGGCCGCAGAACACCACCGGGATGGCGGGGCGGAAGCCCGGCAGCGCCGCCGCCGCCGGTTTGCGGTCGTCGGTGATGGTGTCGCCGACGCGGGTATCGGCCACTTCCTTGATCGAAGCGGTGATGAAGCCGATCTCGCCGGGCCCGAGCTCGGACGCCTCCAGCATCTTGGGCGTGAACACGCCGACGCGATCGACCTCGTAGTTCGCGTGCGTGCGCATCATGCGGATGCGCTGGCCTTTCTTGATGGTGCCGTCGACAACGCGCATGAGCACGACGACGCCGAGATAGGCGTCGTACCAGCTGTCGACCAGCAGTGCCTTGAGGGGGGCGGCGCGGTCGCCCTTGGGCGGCGGCAGGCGCGTGACGATCGCCTCCAGCACGTCGACGATATTGAGCCCGGTCTTGGCCGAGATCAGGATGGCGTCGGAAGCATCGAGCCCGATCACGTCCTCGATCTGCTGCTTCACCTTTTCGGTCTCGGCGGCCGGCAGGTCGATCTTGTTGAGGACGGGCACGACCTCGTGGTTGTTGTCCAGCGCCTGGTAGACATTGGCGAGCGTCTGCGCCTCGACGCCCTGGCTCGCGTCCACCACGAGGAGCGAGCCCTCGCAGGCGGCGAGGCTGCGGTTGACCTCGTAGGCGAAGTCGACGTGGCCGGGCGTGTCGATCAGGTTGAGGATATAATCCTTGCCGTCCTTGGCGTGGTAGTTGAGCCGCACCGTCTGCGCCTTGATGGTGATGCCCCGCTCGCGCTCGATGTCCATGGAATCGAGCACCTGCTCCCGGCCGAACATTTCGCGCTCGGTGAGGCCGCCGGTGATCTGAATCAGCCGGTCGGCAAGGGTCGACTTGCCGTGGTCGATATGGGCGACAATGGAGAAATTCCGGATGTTTTCGATGGGCACTGCGGTCATGGGGGCGAGATAACACTCGCCTCGGCAAGCAGCAAGGGAAGATGGCCGTCACGGCGTTCGCGCATCAGCCGCGCGGTGCGTATCCCACCAAAAGCGCGGTCATTCCGGGGCGGCTGCGAAGGCTCCGAACCCGGAATCCAGCTTTGGCGTGGGGAGCCTGGATTCCGGGTTCCGCCTGCGGCGGCCCCGGAATGACGCACACTCAATCGATCTGGATCTTCGCCGCCTTTGCGACCCCCTGCCATTTCTCCCGCTCCTTGGCGAGGAAGGCGCCGAATTCCGCCGGGGTGCCGGGCTTGATGTCGACGGAGAGCTTGGCCAGCGTCGCCATCACCTCGGGCGACTTCAGGCTGTCATTGATGGCGGCGTTGAGCTTGGCGATGATGGCAGGGGAGACGCCCGCGGGTGCCACCATTCCCGTGAACGAGACCGACACGAAGTCGGGGATGGTCTCGCTCATGGTGGGCACGTCCGGCAAGCGCGGATTGCGGGCCTCGCTGGTCACGGCGATGGCGCGGATGGCGCCGGCCTGCACCAGCGGCAGCGACACCGCGGGATTCTCGAAGGTGAGCGGCACCTGGCCGGACACCACATCCTGGGTCGAGCCGCCGCCGCTCTTGTAGGGCACGTGGGTGATGTCGAGGCCGGTCCGCAGCTTGAACATTTCGCCGATCATGTGGGGCGGCGTCCCCACCCCCGGCGTCGAGTAGCTGAGCTTGCCGGGATTGGCTTTGCCATAGGCGATGAGATCGGCAATCGACTTCACCGGCAGCGTCGGGTTGACCACGACGATGTTCGACGTGGTTCCGACCAGCGCGACCGGGACGAACGCCTTGGCGGGATCGAAATCGAGGTTCTTGTAGACCGCCGGATTGATGCTCAGCGTCGAGGTGTTGGCGAACATCAGGGTGTAGCCGTCGGGCTCGGCCTGGGCGGCCATGCGGGCGCCGATGGTGCCGCCGGCGCCGCCGCGGTTTTCCACCACGAAGCTCTGGCCGAGGATGATGCCGGCGTTCTGACCGACGATGCGGCCGATGACGTCGGCCGGGCCACCGGGGGCGAACGGCACGATGAGCTTGATCGGCTTCACGGGATAATTCTGCGCCGTTGCAGCGCCGCCGAGCGCCAGCACGACCGTCAGTGCAAGGATGCCTCGTTTCATCGTTTCACCTCATCGCCCTCACTTCATCGCCTTCACTTCATCGCCCTCATTTGGGACCGAGCAGAGTGTCGTCGAGATATTTGCCGAGGTCGCCCGGCGGCATGGCGCCGAGCTCTTCGCCCTCCACCATGATGGAGACGATCGAATGCAGCGCGTCGGGATCGAGCCTGCCGTTGCGCGGAAAGGTGTCGGGGTTCTTGACGATGAGATCGTCATAGGTCTTCGACGCGGCGTCGGCGGGGACCTTGAGCGCGTCGGCCAGAAGCTTCTCCGCCTCGGCGCGGTTGGCGGGATCGTGCAGCCATGCCACGGCCTCGAGCCAAGCCTTCACGAAGCGGCGCCCGACGTCGTGCTTGGACTTGAGCCATTCAGTGCTGGTGACGAAGCAGACGAAGGGAAACTTCGGCGCCACCTCGCGGAAGGAGCCGAGCACGGGATAGCCGGCGCTCGCCGCCACATAGGATTGCGGCGGCACCAGCCACACCGCATCCAGCGCGCCGGCCTGCAGCCCGTTGAAGATCTGGGCGCTGCCCTGGCCGGCGACGACGTCGTAGTCCTTGTCGCCGAGGCCGCGGCTCTTGAGCAGGCGGCGCAGCAGGATGGTCGAGCCGGACTTGATCGAGGAGGTCCCGACCACCTTGCCCTTGAGCTCGGCGGCGCTCTTCATGCCCTTCTTGCCGATCAGCTGGGCCGGATGGGTCGACATCGACACCATGCTGATGCGCACATTGGTGCCGCCGCCCTCGTAGAACGAGATCGGGGCGTTGCAGGTATTGTGCATGATGTCGAGCGAGCCGGCGGCGACCGCCTGCATCCCCGGGGACACCCCGATCGAGACCACGTCCATCTCGATGTTGTTGGCGGCGAAGAAGCCCTTCTTGGTCGCCACCGTACCCGGCCACACCGTCGCCGTCGGCGAGACCTGGCCGAACGTCACCTTGTCGGCCGCACCGGCCGGTTGGGCCAGAACCGCGAACGCCGCACCGACCACCGCAGCGGCAGCGCGCCGCCATCGAAATTCCATCACCTGACCTCCGGGCACAATCACCCGGCGCGAGACTAGCCGAACGTGCGCTGCATCGGAATGCCCGGTGCGCGCGTTGGTCGCATTCGCCGCAGCGCCCTTCTCCCTCTCCCCGCGTGCGGGGAGAGGTGAAGGCTGTGGCCATGCCGATGTTGGGCGGTCTACCCCATTGGGCCGGGCCTCACTCGGGTTATAATGGCGCATGCGCATCATTGGATTGGCCGGCTGGAGCGGGTCCGGAAAGACCACGCTGCTCGCCAAAATCATCCCCCGCCTGGTCGCCCGCGGCCTCACCGTCTCCACGGTGAAGCACGCCCATCACGGCTTCGACGTCGATACGCCGGGCAAGGATTCCCACACCCACCGCATGGCGGGAGCGACCGAGGTCATGGTCGCGTCCGGCCGGCGCTGGGCCCTGATGCACGAGTTGCGCGAGGCGCCCGAGCCCACCATCTACGAGCTGTTGACGAAAATGTCGCCGGTCGATCTCGTGCTCATCGAAGGCTTCAAGTCGGCGCGGCATGCCCGCATCGAGGTCTACCGGAGCGAGGTCGGCAAGCCGCCCTTCCACCCGGAGAACCCGCACGTGGCCGGCATCGTGTCCGACACCCCGTTTCCCAATGCCGGGCGTCCCGTGGTCGACATCGACGACGTCGAGGGCGTGGTCGAGCTGATCCTGGCCAAGGCGGAAAGCCTCGACACGGTGCTCGCCCGGGCGCGCGCCGAGAGCACCGGCGCCTGATGGCCCAGCTGACCGACGACTGCTTTGCCTTTTCCGGCCCGCTGCTTCCCATTGCGGAGATGGAGCGGCTGATCGCCGAACGCGTCACGCCGGTCGCCGAAATCGAGGAGGTCGGCCTTGCAGCGGCGCTGGGGCGCGTCGTCGCCGCCGACGTGATCGCCGCGGAGAACCTGCCGCCCTTCGACAATTCCGCCGTCGACGGATTCGCGGTGCGCCACGCCGACCTCGCTCCCGACGGCGACACCAGGCTCGTCATCGTCGACCGTGCGCTCGCCGGCCATGGAGCCGCGCACGGGCTCGAGGCCGGCCAGGCGATCCGCATTTTCACCGGCGCGCCGATGCCGGCGGGGGCCGACACCGTGTTCATGCAGGAGGACTGCCGGATCGAGGGCGATGCCGTGGTGGTGCCGGCGGGGCTCGAGCGCGGCGCCAACAGCCGCTCCGCCGGGGAGGACGTCGGCGCCGGCGCCGTCATGCTGCCGGCGGGACGGCGCCTGACCGCGCAGGACCTCGCGCTTGCCGCCGCGCGAGGGCGTGATCCGGCTGGCGGTGCGGCGGAAATTGCGGGTGGCGGTGTTCTCCACCGGCGACGAGGTGGTCGAACCCGGCGCCGCGCGCCCCGCCGCCGCGATCTTCGATGCCAACCGGCATCTGCTGCGCGGGCTGCTGGAGAAGTTCGGAGCCGAGGTGACCGATCTCGGCATCCTGCCCGACGAGAGGCCGGCGCTGCAGGGCGCCATTGCCGCCGCCGCGGCGGATCATGACCTCGTCATCACCTCGGGCGGCGTGTCGACCGGCGAGGCCGACCATGTGCGCGCCGCCGTCGAGACGATCGGCCGGCTGGTGTTCTGGCGGGTCGCCATCAAGCCGGGCCGGCCGGTCGCCATGGGCGTGCTGCCGGGCAATCACGGCACCGCTGCCGCCTTTGCCGGCCTGCCCGGCAATCCGGCCGCGGTCTATGTCACCTTCGTGCGGGTGGTGTGGCCGCTGCTGCTGCGGCTCGCCGGCGCCGCAACCGCGGGCGCCGCTGGCGCTGCCGGTGCGCGCGACCTTCGCCTACCGCAAGCGCCGGGGCCGCCGCGAATATGTGCGCGTCACCCTGCGCAGCGCCGCCGACGGCGTGGTCGAGGCGGTGAAATTTCCCCGCGACGGCGCCGGCGTGATCACCTCGCTGACCGAGACCGACGGCCTGGTCGAACTCGGCGAGGACGTGACCGAAATCGCGCCCGGCGCGATGGTGAGGTTCCTCTCCTACGCGGCGCTGACGGGGTAGCGCGCGACAGCGTTTCCTTCCCGAGTTTCCTCTCCGAAAACGGCTGTCGGATTCACACATCGCTGCGCCGGCTGGCGAGCACCTCGCCCCGCGTGCGGGGAGAGGTCGGATCGCGAAGCGATCCGGGTGAGGGGGCCTCGCCGCGCGTCTGAGCGTGCAAATAGCCCCTCTTCGCCGCTCAAGCGCGTGGAAACGCCCCCTCACCCCGACCCTCTCCCCGCACGCGGGGCGAGGGAGAAGAGGCGCCGTGCCTCATGACAGGTGCTCAAACCGAGATGGTGAATACGATAGCCGAAAACGGGGAGGGAGAAGATCACGCCGGCTCAAGCCGTGCGAGTTGCTCCGCCGCCGCGGCGTCTTGCGGCGTGTTGACGTTGAAGAAGGGATCGAGCGGCGTCGTCGGCCATTCCGCGATGGCGATGCCGTGACGCGCGGTCCACACCTCGATCTTGTGCAGGCCTTCCTCGACCAGCGCCCGGCGGAGATCCGCGCGCAGCGACAGCCGCCACAGGCCGACCACCGGATGACGCCAGTCGCCGGAGCGCGCGCAGGCGAGCGGCGTGCCCGCGGCCTCGCGCACCTGATGCAGGCGGGGGACGAGGTCGTGGGGCAGGAACGGGCAGTCGGCCGGTGCGCTCGCGATCCATTCGATCCCGGGCGCATGTTCCGCCGCCCAGTCGAGCCCGGCGAGAATGCCGGCGAGCGGGCCGGCGAAATCCGGCACGCTGTCGGCGACCACCGGCAGATGGTAGCGCGCGAACCGGGCGGGATCGCCATTGGCGTTGAGGATGATGGCGGTGGTGGCCGGCCGCAGCCGCGCGATCACCCGGTCGAGAATGGCGGCGCCGCCGATGGTGATCAGCGCCTTGTCGCCGCCGCCCATGCGGCGTGCGAGCCCGCCGGCGAGGACGAGGCCGAGGGTCGGGGGATGAGTGGGTGAAGGTGGCTGCATGTGGGCGATCATTCGAGACACAATCAACAACAAACGACCGTCACCCTGAGGCGCTCGCGCTCTTCGCGCGAGCCTCGAAGGGCGACGGCCGCGGCCGCGCCACCAGCACGTTTTGGGGCACCGCCTCGGCTGCATCCTTCGAGGGCCGCGAAAGAGCGCGGCCGCCTCAGGATGACGGGAGTGGGTAGTGAGGAACTCATCAACGCGCTAATCATCATGCACGGCCGCCTTGCGGCGGTGCTTGGCGCTCTCCTCCTCGACATAGGCGAGGTCCTGGTCGAACACGATGCGATCCTCGCCGGCGAGCGCGACGAAGCGCTTGCCGCGGGCGCGGCCGATCAGGGTGAGGTTGGCCTTGCGGGCGAGTTCGACGCCCCAGGCGGTGAAGCCCGAACGCGACACCAGGATCGGGATGCCCATGCGCACGGTCTTGATGACCATCTCCGAGGTGAGCCGTCCGGTGGTGTAGAAGATCTTGTCGCCGGCGGAAACGCCGTGGCGAAACATCCAGCCTGCGGTCTTGTCCACCGCATTGTGGCGGCCGACATCCTCCATGTAGACCAGCGGCCGGTCCTCCTGCGCCAGCACGCAGCCATGGATCGCGCCGGCCTCGAGATAAAGCGACGGCGTGGTGTTGATCCGGCTGGCGAGGCGGTAGAGCCACGACGTGCGCAGCGTCGCGGCGGGAAGCGCGGCGAACTCGATGACCTCCATGAGGTCGCCGAACACGGTGCCCTGGGCGCAGCCGGAGGTCTGCACCTTCTTCTTGAGCTTCGCCTCGTAGTCGGTGGCGCGCTCGGTGCGCACCACCACGACCGCAAGCTCCTCGTCGTAATCGACGCCGGTGACGGTGTCAGAGGGCTGCAGCATGTTCTGGTTGAGCAGATAGCCGAGCGCGAGATATTCGGGATAGTCGTTGATGGTCATGGCCGTCACGATCTCCTGGGAATTGAGGAAGATCGTCAGCGCCCGCTCCACCACGACCGAGGTCTCGATCGGCGCGCCGGTCTGGTCGATGCCGCGCACCCGCTCGGTCAGGCGCGGGTCGTGCGGGTCGGGACGAAGCAGGTAATCGTCGGGGTCGTCGGCCATGGGGCCTGACAATGTGGATTGGGCCGGCGCTTTGCAAGGGCGCGGGCGGCCCCGGGCGAGGGGTCGCAGGCCCGGACCGGCCGCCGGCGGGGTCCAAGCCTTGCGATCCGACGCAAATCCGGATTGCGCGACAATGCCTTGCCAGCCCGGGCCCGGTGACTATAGTGCGCGCGCCGCGGGAATCAGGCGGATCGCGCTGCGTCGCGCAGCGTTGCGGAGGGATGGCCGAGTGGCTGAAGGCGCTCGCTTGGAAAGCGTGTATACGGGAAACCGTATCGTGGGTTCGAATCCCACTCCCTCCGCCAGAACCTCATTCGCCTTTGAGCGATCATGGAAGCTTACGCCCCAGGTAGCGATCAAGTGCTGGTTTTTCTCGTCTCCGTGGACCACGGCGGTTTCTGCGCGGCGGAAGCGCGCCCGATAGAAAACAACACACCATGAACATCCTCCGAAGCTGCGCCGCCGCACTTCTCCTTGCGATCCCAACCGGTATTTCGCCGACAGCCGTCGCGCAGACCGCCCAAATATCGATCGATCGCGAGGATTGTATCAATTCCAACGATGCCGCGACGCGCGAGGCTGCGGTCGCCGCCTGCACACGTCTTCTCGAAGCCCTGGCGCGGGGCGAAATCACCGGCCCGGAGGGCGCAGCCGTCCATGTTGCCCGGGGCAATCTCCATGCGGTTCGGGGCGATGTGGATCGGGCTATTGCGGACTACGACCGCGCGATCATGCTCGACCCGAACCGCGCGGTCGCCTTCTTCAATCGCGCTGCCGCCATGGCGGCGAGCGGCAAGATCGACAGCGCCCTGGCGGACTACGACCGCGCCATCGAACTCGATCCGATGGATGCGGACGCCCATGTGGGCCGCGGACGCCTCCGTTATCAGAGGAAGGATTATGCCGGTGCTGTCGCGGACTACGACGCGGCGCTCCGCCTCGTCCCAGGCGACCTCGAGGCGTTGGCGGAGCGCGGCGACGCTCATGAGCGGGCCGGTCTTTATGATCTCGCCGCCGAGGATTACAGCCGTCTCATCGCCATCCAGCCCAGCAACGCCAAGGCCTGGAACAACCGCTGTTGGGATCGCGCGATATTGGGCCGTCTCGAGGAGGCGCTCGCAGACTGCAACGAAGCCTTGCGGCTGGCGCCCGACGATCCCGGCACCCTCGACAGCCGCGGCTTCACGTATTTGAAGCTCGGCCGCTTTGAGCAGGCGATTGCCGATTACGATGCGGCGCTGGCCCGTAATCCGCGAGACCCAGGCTCGCTTTACGGCCGCGGTCTTGCCCGTCTGCGTGGTCGAAATGACCCTGAGGGCGGCCGTGCCGATCTCACGTCGGCGAAGACCCTCGACCCCGGCGTTGCCGCGGAATTTGCTCGCTACGGACTTGGCGAGTGACGCGTTATCCGTGTGCGGGCGCACCAGCAGCTTCGCCAGTTTCGCCTTAGGCTCGCCCAGCGGCAGCGATCGAAGGGCCCAAAGGTAGTAGTCAAAGTGGCCGCGATTGTGCGAAGGGTGGACGCACCCGGCCGCGCGTCAGTTCGGCTTGACGCTCGACGCCGCCGCGACCTTGAGCCACTTGTCGATCTCGATCTTGATGAACGCGGCGAACTCGGCCGGCGTCATCGGGATCGGTTCGGCGCCGAGCGCGCGGATGCGCTCGACGATACCGGGATCGTTGAGGACCTTGACGAAGGCGGCATTGAGCGTGGCGATCACGTCGGGCGGAGTGCCGGCGGGCGCCACGATGCCGAACCAGCCGGTCGCCTCGAAACCGGACAGGCCCGCCTCCGCGAAGGTCGGAATATCGGGCAGGCGGGGAAAGCGCTTGACCGACGAGATCGCGACCGCCCTGATTTTGCCGGCCTCGATCGCCGCCATGCCCGAGGGCGGATCGATGACGCCGAGCGCCACGTGGCTGCCGATGAGGTCGGTCACGACGGGCGCCATGCCGCGATAGGGGACCAGCGCGACCTTGGTCCCAGCCATCTGGTTGAACATTTCGGCCATCAGATGCATGAGCGTGCCATTGCCTCCGTGCCCGATGGCGAGCCTCTCCCCCTGCCCCTTCGCCAGCGCGATGACGTCTTGCAACGACTTCCCCGGGAACGACGGCGAGGCCGCGAGAATGAACGGCGACGCGGCGAGCCCGGTCACCGGCGCGATGTCCCTGCGCGGATCGTAGAACATCTTCTCTTGCAGCCCGAGATTGGTGCCGAGCGCGCCCCCTCCGCCCAGCCCAATGACGTAGCCGTCGGGCATGGCCTTGGCGACCGCGTCGATGGCGATCATGGCGCCGGCGCCGGCCCGGTTTTCGATCACGACCGGCTGACCGAGCAGCTTCTCCACGCCCAGTTGGACGATGCGCGCCATCGCATCCGAACTGCCGCCGGGCGGAAAGCCGACGAGGAGACGAATCGGCCGATCCGGATAGGCGCCCGCGGCTGGGCCGCTGCCCACCCCTGCGCACCAGCATGCGACGGCGGCCGTCGCGATGACTCGCACAATAGCCCGCGTCACGTTTCCTCCCATGGGTTGCCTGGCGTCGAACGCGCGGCGAGACCGCCTGCCATCATAGTCAATTGGGCGGGATTTTGTTACTGCTCATCCGCGCCAAAAAGCGAATGAGCGAGACCGGGGAGATCGATCAGGTGAAGACAAAGCCCGCCGCAGCCCAACCCCGCGCCTCGATTCCGGGCGGCAATACGGTGCTGGTCGAATTCGAGGACGGCATCGCCTGGGTGACGATGAATCGGCCGGAGAAGCGCAACGCAGTGAGCCCCACGCTCGCCACCGAAATGCTGCAGGTCATGAACGCGCTCGAGACCGACGACCGCTGCAAAGTGCTCGTGCTCACCGGCGCAGGCGACTCGTTCTGCGCCGGCATGGACCTGAAGGAATTCTTCCGCGAGACCGATCCCATGTCGCCGCCGCAGCGCGAGCAGATCATCCGCACCAACGCGCAGTGGCAATGGCGCCAACTGATGTTCTATCCCAAGCCGACCATCGCCATGGTCAACGGCTGGTGCTTTGGCGGGGCATTCACGCCCCTCGTCTCCTGCGATCTCGCGATTGCCGCCGAGGAGGCCACCTTCGGGCTGTCGGAGATCAACTGGGGCATCATTCCGGCCGGCGTGGTGACCAAGGCCGTCGCGCAGGTCATGAGCCAGCGCGACGCGCTCTATTACATCATGACCGGCGAGACCTTCGACGGCCGCAACGCCGCCGCCATGAAACTCGTCAACGAGGCGGTGCCGCGCAGGAAGCTGCGCGCGCGAACGAAGCAACTCGCCAAAACGCTGATGGAAAAGAATCCGACGGTCCTGCGTGCCGCCAAGATCGCCTACCGGCGCGTGCGCGACATGTCGTTCGATGACGCAAACGACTATCTGATGTCGAAGAACGATCAGGCCCGCCTGCTCGATCCCGAGCGCGGCCGCGAGCAAGGCCTCACCCAGTTCCTCGACGAGAAGTCGTTCCGCCCCGGCCTGCAGGGCTACCGGCGCAAACGCTGAACGCCACCATGACATCGAGCGAGCGGACACACGCAGCCGGGATCGATCGCCTGATGCGGCCGCGCACGGTGGCGATCGTCGGCGCCTCTGCGGAGCCGGACTCGATCGGCGGCGCGGTGCTGGGCAATCTCGAGCGCTGCGGCTACCGGGGTGACATCCACCTGGTCAGCCGCCGAGCGAGCGAGATCAACGGCCGTCCCTGCCTGGGCGCGATCGACGAACTGCCGGAAAACATCGATGCCGCGGTGCTCGTGGTGCCGAGCCATGGCGTGATCGAGGCGGTCGCGGCATGCGGGCGGCGGCGGATCGGCAGCGCCGTCGTGTTCGCGTCGGGCTTCGCCGAAGTCGGCGAGGCCGGCCGCGTCGAGCAGGATCGGCTGGCGCAAACGGCGCGCGCGTCGGGTGTCCGCCTGCTCGGTCCCAACTGCATCGGCTTCACCAATTTCGCTGACGGCGTGTCGTTGACCTTCGAGACCATCGCGCCGGAGCCGATTGCCGGCCGCCCCGCCGTGGGCATCGTCACGCAGAGCGGAGCGCTCGCCGGGGCGCTGCGCGCCGCCTTGCTGGCCAAGGATCTCGGCGTCGCTTGTGCCGTATCGACCGGCAACGAGGCGGACCTTGCTTGCGAGGACTTTCTCGCATTTCTGCTCGACGATGCCGACACCCGAGCGGTCGCGCTGTTCATCGAGCAGATCCGCCGACCGCAAACGTTCCTGTCGCTTGCCGCGCGCGCGCGTTCGCTTGGAAAGCCCATCGTCCTGCTGCATCCGGGCAGGAGCACGCGCGCCCGCAAGTCGGCCGGCTCGCACACCGGCGCGCTCGCGGGCGACCATGCGGTGATGACGACGCTGCTGCGCCACGAGGCGGTCGTGCTGGTGGACACGATCGAGGAGCTGATCGACGCCGCCGATCTTCTCGCGCGTGCACGGCCGCCGGTGGGCGGCGCCGGCATCATTACCAATTCAGGCGCCATCAAGGGCTTCGCGCTCGATTTCGCCGAGGCGATAGGGCTCGACATCCCCATCCCCGCTGCGGCCACGCATGCGGCGCTGAAGGAAGCGTTGCCGCCATTCGCCGCCCTCGACAATCCGGTCGACGTGACGGCGCAGGTGATCAAGGACGTCTCGATCTGGACTCGCGCTGCGGCGGCGCTGCTCGCCGATCCCGGCATCGGCAGCCTCGCGATGCTTGCCGTGCCCGGCGCACCGAAACAGGCGATGGACAAGGTCCATGCGCTGCTGCCTGTCATCGTCGCCTCGGGGAAGCCCGCAGTGGTGGCAGCGCTGGGTGACGCTTCGCCCGTGCCCGCGGAATTCTTTTCGTCGTTCCGCGAGCAGGGAGTTCCCGTGTTTCGCTCGGCCGAGCGGGCGATGCGGACGCTCGCGCTGGCGAGTTCCTATGGTCGTGCCTTGCGGGCGACGCCGGGACGCAGCGCCGGTCGCGGCCGGAACGATTCCGCCGCTGCCACAGAAGGGCGTACTGCCGGAATACGCCGGCAAGACCTATCTCGCTGCGTTGGGAATTCCCGTTCCCGCCGGCCGGCTCGCGGCCGATCTTGCCGCGGCGAAGGCCATCGCGTCGCGGGTCGGCTATCCGGTGGCGCTGAAGGCGCAGGCCAGTTCGCTCACGCACAAAAGCGACGTCGGCGGGGTGATCCTCGGCATCGATGACGAGCGCGCGCTCGCCGCATCGTGGAAGCACATGCAGCACGACATGGCGCGCGCAGGCGTGGCGCTCGAGGGCGTTCTGGTCGAGGTCATGGCGCCGAAGGGCCTCGAGATGATTGTCGGAGCGCGGCGCGATCCGGACTGGGGTCCGGTTCTCGTGGTCGGGCTCGGCGGCGTCTGGGTGGAGGCGCTCAATGACGTGCGGCTGATGCCGGCCGATCTATCGAGGGCGGGCGTCATCGAGGAGATCCACCTGCTCAGAGGCGCTCGATTGCTGCGCGGGTCCCGAGGCCGTCCGGCCGCAGACGTGGATTCGTTGGCAGAAGCCGTCCTGCGCATCGCCGCAGCGATTCGCGCGCGGCCCGAGATCATGGAGATCGACGTCAATCCGCTCATTGTCCTCGCCGCGGGGGAGGGCGTCGTCGCCCTCGACGCGCTGATCGTCAGCGAGTCCTAGACCATCGCCGAGGCGATCTGGCACGGAGAAGCCGATTCAGCTAACGGTGGGATTGTGTTCGGAGCAATGGCGGAAATGATCGCGCGGACCGGACGAGAGCGTCAGAGCCGCACCGGGAGAGGGGGCCGGAGAATGGGCGCGCCCTGGATTGGCGCCGCCGCGGCCGTTGCCCTGCTCTGGTCCAACGTCGCCCACGCTGCGGAAACCCGGGCGATCCTCCTGCGCGGGTGGCTTGCGGTCTTCTCAGGGGGCCTCGATACCCTCGCCGATGAACTCAAGGCGCGGGGCATCAACGCGGAGGTGCGCAAGCACCTGTATTGGACGACGACGGTCTCCGACATCCTGCGGGAGCGCGCCGCCGGCAAGATCGGCAAGCTGATCCTCATCGGCCACTCCCAGGGAGGCAACGACGCGATCGAGATCGCCCGGGCGCTCGAGATCAGCCACGTTCCGGTGGATCTCCTGGTAACGTTCGACCCGTATGGCCAGAAGCCCGTCCCCGCCAATGTCGCGCGCGCCATCAACTACTATCAGCACGGCGGCTGGGGCTTGCCGCTCATTCCCGAGACCGGCTTCCGCGGCAAGCTCACCAACATCGATCTGGCGGGGGACTCGTACATTTTTCACTACAACATCGACAAGAGCGACAGAATTCATGCCGAGGTCCTGCGCGAGGTCGACGCGCTGGCGCCACCGGTTGCGCCAGCCAATACGCAAGCCAATACGCAGGCAAAAAGCCGGCGGAAGTGAGTCTTCGGTCTGCTCCGTCGACGCCATCGGCGTCGTTGCCCGGCTCGACCGGGCAATCCAGTACGGCCGGTCGGTGATTACCGGGTCGCTTGGCCAAGTCGCGCGATGACAACGAAGTGTGTATCGACCTGAACGAAAAACGCTTTACGATCGAAGCCCATAACTTCTCGTAGAAGGAAAAGTCGACAGTGGCGGTGCTCATTCGCGGCGGCACGATCGTCAATCACGACAGCTCGCGGCGGGCCGATGTTCTCGTCCGCGACGGTGCGATCGCGGTCATCGGGACGAACCTCGACGCACCGGCGGGCGCGGAGGTGATCGATGCCGGCGGATGCTACGTCCTGCCCGGGCGGGATCGATCCGCACACCCATCTGGAACTCGCCTTCATGGGCACGGTCATCGGCCGACGACTTCGAGTGGGGCACCAAGGCGGCGCTTGTCCGGCGGCACCACCATGGTGGTCGATTTCTGCATTCCGAACCCGGGCCAGTCCCTGCTCGCGGCCTACCAGGACTGGCGCCGCAAGGCCGAGAGCGCGGCCTGCGACTACGGCTTCCACATGGCGGTGACATGGTGGGACCGCCAGGTCTTCGACGAGATGGAAACCTGTCGTCAAGACCTACGGCATCAACACCTTCAAGCACTACATGGCCTACAAGGGCGCGCTGATGGTCAACGACGACGAGCTCTATCACTCGTTCCGCCGCTGCGCCGGCCTCGGCGCGATGCCGCTGGTGCACGCCGAGAACGGCGACGTGGTATTCCACCTCCAGCAGCATTACCTGGAGGCGGGAGTCACCGGCCCCGAAGGCCACGCCTATTCGCGTCCGCCGGCGGTCGAGGGCGAGGCCACCAACCGCGCCATCATGATCGCCGACATGGCCGGATGTCCGCTCTATGTGGTCCATACGTCGTGCCGCGACGCGCACGAGGCGATCGCGCGGGCGCGCGCCGCCGGCAAGCGCGTCTACGGCGAGCCGCTGATCCAGCATCTCGTGCTCGACGAGGACGAATACCGCAACCGGGACTGGGACCATGCCGCGCGGCGCGTGATGTCGCCGCCGTTCCGGACCAAGGATCACCAGGCGAGCCTGTGGGCCGGCCTGCAGTCGGGCTCGCTCCAGGTGGTGGCGACCGACCACTGCGCGTTCACCACCGCGCAGAAGCGGCTCGGCCGCAGCGACTTCACCAAGATCCCGAACGGCACCGGCGGCCTCGAAGACCGGCATGGCGGTGCTGTGGACGGCGGGCGTCAACACCGGGCGGCTCACCAAGGAGGAATTCGTCGCCGTGACGTCGGCGAACAGCGCGCGCATCCTCAACGTCTACCCGAGGAAGGGCGCAGTCGCCGTCGGCTCCGACGCCGATCTCGTGATCTGCGATCCGGAGGCCACCAAGACCATCTCGGCGAAAACGCAAGTGAGCCGCATCGACTACAACGTGTTCGAGGGCTTCGCCTGCCGGGGCCTGCCGCGCGCGACGCTGTCGCGGGGCAAGGTCGCCTGGCTCGACGGCGATCTGCGCGCCGAGCCCGGCGCCGGCGATTATGTGCCCGCGCCCGCCCTTCCCTGCCGTCCACGTGGCGAACGCGACATGGCGCGAACTCACGGCGCCGCGGCGCGTGGAGCGCGTCGACGTGACGCCCTGACGGCTGCCGCCGCGGCGAGGACAGAATGGAGAACCTCCAGATCAACGCCCAGCGCCTCTGGGACACGCTGATGGAGACCGCGCGCTTCGGCGCGACGGCGAAGGGCGGCATCAAGCGTCTCACGCTGACCGATGAGGACAGGCAAGTGCGCGACTGGTTCAAGGCCGCCGCCGAAGCCATCGGCTGCACCGTCACGGTCGACGAGGTCGGCAACATGTTCGCGCGGCGCGCCGGGCGGATCGAAGGCCTCGCGCCGCTGTGCATGGGCAGCCATCTCGATACCCAGCCGACCGGCGGCAAGTTCGACGGCGTGCTCGGCGTGCTCGGCGCGCTCGAGGCGATGCGCACCCTGCACGAGTCCGGCTACGAGACCAACGCGCCGATCGAGATCGTCAACTGGACCAACGAGGAAGGCGTCGCGCTTCGCGCCGGCGATGCTGGCGTCCGGCGTGTTCGCCGGCGTGTTCACGCCGGACTACGCCTATGGGCGCGAGGACCGCGACGGCAAGACGTTCGGCGACGAGCTCGAGCGTATCGGCTATCGCGGCGCCGAGAAGGCCGGCGGGCACAAGCTCGGCGCCATGTTCGAACTGCACATCGAGCAGGGGCCGATCCTGGAAGACGAAGGCAAGATGATCGGCGTCGTCACCGGCGTGCAGGGCATGCGCTGGTACGAGGTGACGGTCACCGGCCAGGATGCCCACACCGGCGCGACGCCGATGCATCTGCGCAGGAACGCGCTGCTCGGTGCGGCGCGCGTCATCAACGCCATCGACGCCATCGCCCACGCGTTCGCGCCGGACGCGGTCGGCGACCGTCGGCCTCATCGAGAACCGGCCGAACAGCCGCAACGTCATTCCCGGCGAGGTGTTCTTCACCGTCGATCTGCGCCATCGCGACGAAGCGGTGCTCGACAGCATGGAGGCGCGGATGCGCGCGACGCTGCCGGCGATCCTCGATCCGCTGAAGCTGACTTATGAGGAGAAGCTGATCTGGACGTCGCCGGCCGTGCGCTTCGCGCCGGAGCTGATCGAGTGCGTGCGGCAGGCCGCGGAGAAGGCCGGGTTCGCGACGCGCGACATCGTCTCCGGCGCCGGCCACGACGCCGTCTACATCGCGCGCGTCGCGCCGACCACGATGATCTTCGTGCCCTGCCTCGGAGGGCATCAGCCACAACGAGGCGGAATCGACCACCTTCGAGCAATGCGCGGCCGGCGCGCAGGTGCTGCTCGATGCCGTTCTGGAGTACGACCGCGGCCTGGCGTGAGCATCGGCCCGGGCGGCACCCGCGAAGGCCTTCGCCGTCACCGCCGGGCTTGGGAGATTCCGGCACGAGCCCGATCGCTTCGATGTCGGGCATCTTGTCGCGCAGCCACGTCCACGCATGCGTGATCTGCGCATCGAGCTCGGGAAATTTCGGCGTCCAGCCCAGCAGGCACGCGCCTTGTCGCGCACCAACTGGAAAACACGACGTTGTCGCATCCGTGTGCCGCGCAGGCGCGAAGCAAACCGGCGGTTCCGCCGACATTGTCGTCGTAGTATTTGGCCGGATCGAAAACGGATTCCCCGACATAGGCATAGGCCGCGAAGTGCATGACGGCCCACGGCCGCCGCGCCGCGAATACGCGCTGGAGGTCTGCTTCGTTGCGAAGGTCGCCTCGCTCCAGCGGTCCCCATTTGACGGCCCACGCATTGCCGCGCTCGAGATTGTCGAACGTCACCGGAAGGTAGCCGGCACGCGACAGCGCCTTGCATGCATGGCTTCCGACGTAGCCAGCGCCGCCGGTTACGAGGACCGTTTTCATGGGGACCGTCATCTCGCCTCGGCGATCGGCGCTTTCGGCGCGGCGATTGCGACCTTCGTCAGGCCGTTCGAGGAAACGAACCAGGCTCGGATTCGGGGCTGAAGGACGGACTCCAGGACAGCGGCCGCCGCGAAAGACGCCGGCACAGCCAACACGATCGCCATCCAGCCCCCGGCGAATAATTCCCTCGCCGCATACAGAATGGGATAATGGATGACATAGAGGCCGTACGAAATTCCGCCGACGGCCGACAAGCTCGCCCACTGCGCCTTGGTCGGGGATTTGAACGCGAACAACCGCGCGATGCCGGCGAGGGCGAAGAACAGCAGAGCGGCCGTCCAGGACGGCATCACCGCGAAGTTGCCGGCGTGGTACGAATAGGCTAGCCCCACCGCGGTCGAAACCACGCATAACCCGTAGAAGGGTGCGGCATACGGGCGGGCGACTGCCTTGCCCAATACGCTCGCGAAGACGTCGAAGATGAGAACGCCGTTGACCGCCACGGTGAAGGTCAGGCCGGCATGAACCCCGGCCTGCTTGAGGATCGCTGGCCATGCTCCGGTCGCCATGTTCGCCGCCACCAGAAACATCGGCGTCCAGAATCGCGTCGGATTGCCCGCGACAACGATCCTCTGCAATACCTCCGTGTTCCTGCTCAGCATCAGGCCCGCCAGCCAGAACCCAAACAATCCGATCAGGTTGAAATACCACGCAGGATCGAAGGTCGCGAAAATCACGCCTGCGATCGACACGGCGAACAGAGCGTAGACGGCTTTCGGAACCAGCAGCACGACCACGAATACGAGGTAGTAGACCACCTCGTTGTTGAGGCTCCACAGCGGTCCATTGGAGGCGACCGTCTCGACGGCGGCATTTTGCAGAAACACGCTGTGCCACAGGAAATAGCTGCTGACCAGCGGCGCTCCCGCGACGAGAAAGCTGACGATGAGTGCGATCAGGTAGATCGGGTAAATGCGAATAAAGCGCTTGCGCAGATAGTCCGCGATGGCGCGGCCCGAGCCAGGCGTTGGCGTCGCATGGCCGATGACGAAGCCGGAAAGCATGAAGAATATGATGACCGACAGAAAGCCGAACGGAGACGCCATTGCCGCCAAATGCGCGACGATCCCTTCCCGTTGCGGCAGGAACTCGCCCACATGGGACAGGACGACAAGAGACGCGCAAGCCCCTCGCAGCCCCTCGAGTTCGACGAACTTTCGATCTGCCGAAAGTCCGAGCACTTGCGCGCCGCGCATCACGGCTTGAACTTCTCTTTGGGGATCGCGACCGTGTCCCACACCGGCGTTTCCAGAGCTGTCTGATGCTCCGCGGCGCCATCCAGGATGACGTAGTCATGCTCACGGAAGAAGGCTTTCATCCGGTCCCACAGCTCGCGCGGGCCTTCGATGAGGATCGCCGGGCGATGCGTCGATATGGTGGCTCTGCCGCCTTCGAGCACCTGCATCTCCGCGCCCTCGACGTCTATCTTGATGACGGCGGGAGGGGCCAACGATTTCGACAGCGTGTCGATGCGCAATGTCGTCACCGATCTCCGCTCCTCGGCCTCGACGCTCTTGTCGTTCCATGTGCCGACGCCTTCGAGCTTGTTCATGGCGCGGCTGAACTTGGAGATCTGAAAGGTCGCGGTGCCATCCGCGTCCGACACGGCGAGACAGAACAATGAGAGAGCGCAGGTTCTGGTTCCGCCGCAATCTCAGGCCGCGAAGGAGATTGGCAGCCAGGTCCACGTCCGGTTCGAACCCGTAGACATGACCGGCGCTCGCTTTGAGCGCGGCGGGGAAGGCGAACAGCCCGAGATTTGTGCCGATGTCCCAGACCACGGAGTCGGGCGCTACCCAATCGCGAATAAATCGGCGATGGACGGCATCGATCGGCAAAGCGCAGGGACTCAGCACTTTGAGGCTGCTGCTCGCGGATACATAGGCCTCAAAGACGCCGTCTTCGGTGCGGCCTTGGCGACGAAAATAGGTCGACCCCAGAACTCGGAAGGCGGTCCGCCGCCACAACGGCGATTGCTTGCCGATTCCCATCACTGCGCTTCCGTCACAGCGCCCGGTGTCGTCCGACGAGAGATGAGAAATCATCGAGCATGCGTGCGGCGATTGCCGGGGTCTTGAAGCGGTGAGCCGCCGAACGCCCACCCCTCGCTAGGCCCTCCAGCGTCTCCGGCTCCTCCATGAGCTTCGTCAGTTGAGCGGCGAGATTGCGCTCCGGATTGGCACCTCTATGATCGAATTTGACCCCGGTCACTGCCTGCTCGATGAAATCGACGAAGCATCCGAGGTCCGAGACGACCACGGCGCAACCCGACGCCATGGCCTCCAGTGGCGCCAACCCAAACGCCTCGCCTTTCTCCGCAAGGCTCGGATAAGCGAAGATCGAGGCGGCGTGATACTCGCCTGCCAGTTCCCTTTGCCCAAAGACCGGACCGACGAATTCGCATGCCGGGCCCAGCGGGAACGCGAGCGACTTCAACTCCTTCAGATAGCCCGCGCCGTCGCCGCCCTGTGTCACCTCGTGCGGCCCCACGATACGGAGCTTCCATTCGCGTTTGCCGGCACCCAGCCTTGCCAATGCCGAGGTGAATGCTCTGAGCAGGAGGTGAACGCCTTTTTCACGCGCAAGACGGCCGACGAACAGCACTGTCTTGTTTCTGGCCCGCGCCGGCTCAACACCAAAGTAGATGTCAGGTACCGGGTACCCGATCGAAACGACGCGGCCGGCCAAGCCGGGCACCTGCTCGATTATCGCATCGGCGACGGCGCGTGAAATCGCCTGCAGGCGATCGGCACGACGGTACAGCGCCATCTGGCCCTTCGGGAACCGCGCGACATGCACATAGATTTTTCCCGCCGAGCGCCGCGGAAGCACGAGGGGCAACGAGAACGAGTTCGTGACGGTGATGTCCGCGACAGGCAGGTTGCGCGCTACCCGCAGGGCGTAGCGAAAGTCCAGCGCGAGGTTTGCCGCCAATGACGACGACCGATCGGACGAGGCGATGCGAATATGCCTGATGCCGTCGACGGTCTCTTCGCTCGGAAAGTCCTCGTATCGGCGGGAGACGATCGTCACGTCGTGGCCGGCGTCCCGATAAGCCCCGGCGAGCTGGAGCTGCACCTTCTCGACGGCCCCGCCAAGCACGGCCGGCACCGGCAGGAACGGGCCCAGGACTATTGTGATGCGCATGAGCCTGACGAAGAAATTCGAGGCATCAGGTCGGCGCACCCGCCGTTCGGGAAACCATCACGTCATCCATCACCAGCACATCCATCTTGGTGCGCAGAAAGCAATCGAGCGCCTCCTCGGGCTCGCAGACCACCGGCTCGTTCTCGTTGAACGAGGTGTTGAGCACCATCGGCACGCCGGTGAGGTCGCGGAAGGCTTCGATCAGCCGGTGATAGCGCGGATTGGTGCGCCGCGACGACCGTCTGCAGCCGGCCGGAGCCGTCGACATGGGTGACGGCGGGAATGAGCGGCCGCTTCTCCTCGCGGATCTGGAACACCTGCATCATGAAGGGGACGGCGTCGTCCTCCTCGAACCACTCGGCGACCGCCTCCTCGAGCACCGAGGGCGCGAAAGGGCGGAACGATTCGCGCCGTTTGATCTTGGCGTTGAGGATCTCCTTCATGTCGGCGCGGCGCGGATCGCAGAGGATCGAGCGGTTGCCGAGCGCGCGCGGGCCCCATTCCATGCGGCCCTGGAACCAGCCGACCACCTTGCCGTCGGCGATCGCCGCCGCGGTGCGCCGGCAAAGCTCGGCCTCGTCGGCGATGTTCTTCGACCGTGCAGCCCGCCGCGGCGATGCTCGGCCGTTGCGCGCGGCGAGGAGCTGCGTCGATCTCGGCCGGCGCGAATTGCGGGCCCCAATAGGCGTGGTCCATGACGAACGACCGAGCGCCGCCGAGCTTGTGCCAGACCGCGAAGGCCGCGCCGATCGCGCCGCCGGCATCGCCGGCCGCGGACTGCACGTAGACGCGCCGGAACGGCGTCATGCGGCGCACCTTGCCGTTGGCGACGGAATTCATCGCGCAGCCGCCGGCGAGCGCGATGATCGGTCGAGCCCGTAGCGCTGCTGCAGCGCGCCGATCAGATGAAAGAACGCCTCCTCGTACATCGCCTGCACCGAGCGGGCGATGTCGCGATGCCGATCCTCGAGCGGATCGTCCGGCTGCGCGGCGCGGCCCGAGCAGCTCCTCGAGCGCGGGCGAGAACAGATCGCCGAATTCGGGCGAGCCGCCGTCCCATTGATAGGCACATCTGCTCCCGGTGATGGCGGAAATAGGTGAGATCGAGCTCGAAGGCGCCGTCCGGCTTCAGCCGCACGATCTTGCGCATCGCGTCCATGCAGTGCGGGCTGGCCGTAGGGCGCAAGCCCCATGACCTTGTATTCGTCGCCGTAATGCGGAAAGCCGAGATACTGGGTCAGCGCCTGATAGAAGATGCCGAGCGAATGCGGGAAAGTACACGCGGCCGTCGATCGCGATGTCCGTGCCGCGCCCGATGCCCCAGGCAGCGCTGGCGAAATCGCCGAAGCCATCGACCGAGACGACGACCGCCTCCTCGAACGGCGAGACGTGAAAGGCCGAGGACAGATGCGCGAGATGATGCTCGACGTTGTGAAACGTGCCGCGAAAGGCCTGGCCGGGAAACGCCTGCGCCAAGCAGTTCCGGGACCGCGGTCGCGCTTCGCCGGTTCCGGAGCCGGTCGAGCACCATGGCGAGATCGGGCGCTGTTGAGCAGCACATAGCCGAGCTTGCGCAGGAGATTGGCGCGGCTGTCCTGGTTGACCGCGATGTGGTCGACGTCGGAAAGGCGCGACGCCGGCCTCGCGCAGGCAATAGGCGATCGCCTCGCGACGGAAAGCCCGCCCAGTGCTTGACGCGGCGGAAGCGCTCCTCCTCGGCGGCGGCGACCAGCTCGCCGTCGCGCATGAGCGCCGCCGCGGAATCGCCGTGGAAGGCATTGAGGCCGAGAATGATCATCGATTTCCGCTTGCAACTCGAGGCCTGAGCAATTGCATGGATCCGCGCCGCCGAGAGACCGGCCGCTAAGGCGGGATCGCCCAGACATCGGCCAAGCTCGGCCAGTTGCCCGGCGCAATCGCCCTGGCCCATTCGCGCTCGAGTGCAAACAGTCGATAATTGTACCGGTTGAAAAAATCTTGAAACAGTTCAGGAGATCCGCCCCCGCGCCCGGCATATTCGGCGTTGTACTCGAAAATGATGTGCGGCCGAAACTTGGCGACCGAATCCACCCCACCCTGGAGCACCGGCCACTCGAAACCCTCGACGTCGATCTTGATGAGATCGATCCGATCGAGGCGTGCCGCGGAGACGATCGTATCCAGTCGCCGCGCTTCGACGTGGATCATCGCCCCACCTTCCTGCGCCTTCGTCCCGACGACGTAGCCGTTGCCGGACTGCGGATCGTCGGCCGCCGGCCCGTAAAACTCAGGAGTCCCTTCGGCATCCGCAATCGCATACGGGACGACTTCGACATGTCGAAAGCGATTGAGGTCCAGGTTTTCGCGCAGCCGAGTTCGCACGGAAGGATTTGGCTCCGCGGCGAGCACGCGCCCGCCGTCTCCCACCAGCCGGGCCATCAGCAGCGTATGCCAGCCGACGTTCGCGCCGATGTCGAGCACAACCGCGCCCGGCTGCAAGATTGCTTTGCAGACCCTGCGCAACTCGGGCTCATACGTTCCGAAGAACGTAACGTACCAACCGATGGGAACGGCGGGTTGAGCCAGAAACAACAGGTCGTCCCGCACCAGACAAAGGTTCGATATCGCGCGACACTTGTCCGGCGGAACCAACGTCCGAACAAGCCGTTCCCAACCTGGAGGCTTCCCGATCCGGTTTCCGACCCAGGCGAGAATTTCAGCGGTTCTGTTGATGTTCTTTTCCGGGCGATGCGGCGACGGGGGAGGAGATGGCGGAATACGTCCCGTCGATTGATTGCCGCGAGCGGCGACCTTCGGCGTCTGTCCTGCGGAGTCGTCGATCTGCGATCTCGAGCGCGATCAGCGCCTCTGCGACGACACGCTGAAGCACATAGTACCAGCCGGGCCAGCCGTCGAAGAGGCAGCCCTTTCCGAGCAGGGTGTAGAAAAACACCACGATCGGGGCCGGCCAGCCCATCAGGCGGAGGTTGTCGGCACGCGTTCTTGCGACATCGTGACGGCCCAGCAGATACTCGGCCTCCGCGCGCGCATAGTGCTGCTGCGACGCGAACCAGCGCGCCAAGGGCTTGCGGTCGTCGTGGTAGATCACCGCACCGAGGTCCAGCACGTCGCCGTCGATGACCACCCGATGACCGTGACCCTCGTTGCGGTAGGTCGCGCGCTCCCGGCGGTAGAGCACCGTGCGCGGTGGATAGAGCGTGCCACGCAGCGGCCGTCCGAATATGCGGTAGACGAAGCGGGCGCGATAGCCCGCGGTCTTTTCGGGTGGCGCCAGCGACCGGATTTCCCGCACGAGTTCGTCGCTGAGCTCGTAATCGGCATCGAGGGAGAGCACCCATGGGCTCGCCGCCTGGGTCAGCCCGAAATTGCACTGGCCGGCGAAATCGGTGAACGGATGCGCGATCACCTCGACCTGCGGATAGCTCTGCGCGATCTGCAGGGTGTCATCGGTGCTGCCGCTATCGATCACGACGATCCGGCGCGCCCATGCCAGCTTGTCGAGCGTGCGCCGGATATTGGGCGCCTCGTTGAAGGTGATAATCAGCGGGGTGATTTTATCGAGCACGCCGGTTCTTCTGCCAGGATTCGAGATTCTCGATCGCGCGCGGGTATTACGACCGCGAGGCTCGGCGGCGGTCGCGACGCACACTTTCGTACAACGCCTCCATTTCCGCAGCGATGCGAGACCACGAACAGCATTCGTGGACGTGCCGACGGCCCGCCGTGCCCATGCTGTCGGCAAGCGCCTCGTCTGTGATCAAGCGCTGGATCGCCGCGCCAAGCGAATCGGGGTCTCCGTCTACGACCATGCCGGCGCCGGCGTCGCGCACGATCTCGGCCGCACCGACTTCGGGGGTGACGATGACTGGGCGCCCGCTCTCCATGGCCTCGAGAACCGTATTGCCGAAATTCTCGGAGTAGGAGGGCAGCACGAACAGTTGCGCCGACGCATAGAGGTGCTGCTTGTCCGCGCCTTCCACGATCCGCGCCAGGAAGCGGACGCGATCGTCGATCCGCAGATCACGTGCGAGCCGCAGCAGGCGCGGCGCCAGGCCTTCATCGTCCGGCCCGACGATCGCCAGCGTGCCGGCGCTGGTGCGCGCAAACGCGTGCAGCAGACGTTCCAGTCCCTTCTTCCAGCTGATGCGGCCGAGGAAAAGGGCAAACGGTCGTGCGGCGGCGATCTCCCGGACATCCGCCGAGAATTCGATGCCGGTGCAAGGCTCCATGCGATCGACGCCGTTGGGGACCAGAGCGATCGGCGGAAGCTGCCAGCCGAAGCGCCTGAGCTCGGCGACCTCCACGCTCGACGTTGCGTGTATGGCCGCCGCGCCTTCCAGATTGCCTTTCTCGATCAGCTTTATCCACGCCAGTTTTGCGAACCGGTTTCGCCGCGCGATCAGATCCTCGACCAGCATGCCGCGTGGCGAGACCACGTAGGGCACGCGTGCCGCCTTTGCCAGGCGCGCCGCAGCCCAGGTCGGCCACAGGAACACCGAATGAAGGTGCACGATGTCGAAGCGGGGCATTTCATGTCGCAATGCCGCAGACATGGCCGGGGCAAACGACAGCCTGCTGAGAAACGGCGAAGCGAAGTATCGCACCGGGACGCAATCTACATCGATCCGCGTGCCGATGGGCACCGGGCTGACCCCCGATCCGTTTATGTTGGTGGTGACGACCTCGACACTGTGTCCGCGCGCAATCAAGGCGCGGCACAGGCTGTGCACCGCGAAGATGGGACCACCATATCTTACGGCCGGAAGGTAAGTCGGAATCACGTGAAGGATGCGCATCCCCGCGCTGGCCGGGCCTGGAGCGACGAATCGCGGCCCACGCTCCCGGCGAACAAGCCAAGGCCAATCGAATGATTGCGGGCGCAGGGCTTTTGCACGTGGCTGGGTCAAGTCGGGAGTTTTCCCGGTACGGCGGCGGGACGCAGGCGCTTCGGCCGCTTTCGCGTTCCGCTGATCGAGTTGAACGCCACGAGAAATATGAGAATGGAGGCGCAGCCCTGGAACAGATTGGTGAAGAGATACGAAAAGTCCGCCTCCGCGTTGATCATGATCATCATTGCCGCGATGGTAACGAGGGTCGGGGCGGACAGGATCGCGGCGCCTTCGCTCCACCGCGTGAGCAGGCCGGTGAAAAAGCCGATGAACAGACCGACCGCCACGGCAGCGATGTTTCCATAATTGGCATAGGCCTCAGCGATGAGGCCCCACCCGATCGCCGTTATCGAAGCCGCCTGCTCGGTCTGGAATCCGAAGCGTATGTTGAGGAGGGTCATGCTGGCCTGGCTGAACATCTTGTCTTCCTGGATGAAGCGCGGCACCAGCATGTAGGGCAGATACGAATACGTCTCGCCTCCGAGAAACGGCACGTAGAAGGGCGCCAGCCTCTCCACCCGCATGAGCAGCTTGAGCAGCGATGCGCGATCGATGGCGCTGCTGTAATTGCCTCCCGAGGCTATCGTTTCGACACCTGTCGCGGCCCACTCCGCCATGATTGCCGGCACCTGGACGACCGACAATTGCGCGGAGTAGTTGCTGTTGGCCTCCCAGTAGCGCTGGCGCATGTCCCCCTTGCCGGCGTGAAGTACAGTGATGATCGTCCCCACGATCGCAAACGTGACCCAGGGAATGCGCCGGCTGGTGATGACGTAGCCGAACAAGGCGGCGAGGATGTAAATCATGCCCTCGACCAGAAAGAGCGTGCTCCAGGACAGGAGAACGACGCAGGTCAGGCACGACACCGCCAGAACGAGTTGCCGGCCCCGGATGAAGCCGCGCGCCGCGGCGTGGCCCAGCAGGAAGCTCGACACCGAGGTGGCCGCAAGCAGGATCGCACGCAACAGGCCAAACAGCGATCCGAGAAAATTAAGGTATCCGGACAAAAGGGCCACGAAATAGAACAGGCCTAGCCCGAGGCCGCAAAAGATGATGCTGGTGAGCTGGGACGGCGTCACGATGTCGGCCTGCGCAAGTTCATGCCGGCGATTTCGCGTGGCAAGCACCGCCTGCCAGGCAATGGTGGCCGCCATCAGAAACAGGGTCACCGTGATCGACGCATCCAGGACTTCCGACGCGCTGTAGACCGAAATGCCGGAGTCCGGCCGCAAGATCGGCAGGGCGTAATAGAAGTAATACAAACAGGCGATCATCGGTAATACGGGAATCCCGGACGCGCCCGCCAGTATCCAGAGCGTCGCCGGCGCAAGGCATGCCGTCGTCATGAGGGCGTAGCCGATGAAGCTTTCCGCCGAGTCGGTCGCGACAATTCCGGCAATCATCAAAATCGTGCCGGTGGCGGCGAGAAGTCCGTAGCCGCGGCGAGACGCCGGCGGGCGGGCGGGAGGAGCAGCGTTCGTCATCTGCAAACGTCCGCAATGCAGTCGGCGAGCGCGGCCTGCGTCCGCGCCACGTCAAATGCCCAAGCACGCCTTGCGGCCGCTTGGCGCATATCGCAGGAGCCCGTTGCGTTGTGTCGTCATCGCCTCGAGCGCGGCCGCCAGCGCCCCGGGATCGTCCCAGGAAAACACCGCGCCGCATAATTCGTCGACCACGTCCGCGGCGCATCCGACCCGATCACTGACCAGCACCGGACGGCCGCAGGAAAGCGCCTCGTTCACGGCGAGCCCCCACGTTTCGCCCCAGGCGGAGGGCAACACGAACAAGTCCGCCAGCCGATAGACCACGGGCATCCGGCTCTGGTTCTGGAACGGCAGCACGCGAAAGCGATCGGAATCGGAGGCTGCGAGCGTTTCACTTCGCGTTCGAGTTCGCCCCCGCCCAGCATGATCAGCGTGATCCGGCGATCCGGCAGCGCCAGGACGGCACGCATCAGCTCCAGCGGCTGCTTTTTCCGCTCGAATTTTCCGGCAAACAAAACCACGCAACGATCCGCCGGAATATCCAGTTGCTGCCGCCAGTGGGCGGCCTCGCGCTCGAACCGGTCGGCGGGTTCGGCAAACCGGCCGACATCGATCGAATGCGGACACGGGTAGAGCCGCTCTGCTGCCACACCGAACGCTCGATAGTAGTCACGATTGGCTTGACCGACCACGAGGAAGGCAGCCGGCCACGAGAACACACGCCGCAGGACCGCCTGCTTGATCTGCCCGCGGGGAGATGCCGGTGTCGCATCGAGAAGGTGCGAATCGCCGCGGAACAGAATCGTCATTTTGCGCGCATGAAAGGCGCGGAGCGCCAGCAGATGCGAGAGCCACCCCCACCCGGTGATATGCACGGCATCGGGGCGCCAGGCGAGCACCCGCTCGACCAGAGACGGATTTCGCAAGCCGAAGAAATGATGCGTCCCCGGGTCCGGCGCGGTATTGGGCACGAGTTCGAACTCGTAGCCCTCGGTGAGCGGGAGGTCCCACGCCACCGGCATCCCGAAGCCGCGGTCCTCGATCGCCATCTGGCCATCGTGCCAGGTGAAGAAAACCTTGATCGCAAGGTCGTCGCGCCGCGCAAGCCGCTGGTGGAGCGGTGCATAGTATTGAATCGGGTGCGACACGATAATCGCCAACCGCTTCGTCCGAACATCGTGCAATTGCGGCACCACGCTCAAGTGAACGGCCCGACCGCATCTGCGACGCAGCGGCGGTAGTTTTCCCAGGTGCATAGTTCGGCTTGCCGGCGGGCCGCCTCGCCCATCGTCGGCAGCCTGTCACGGTTCTGCGCGAACCAGCGGAGGTTCTCGACCATTGCTTCCGTGTCACCCGCAGGTATCAGACGCCCGCAAGCGTCCGTCATGACATCAGGACCGGCGGTCGCCTGCGAGGCAATCGCCGGCAATCCGCATGCCATCGCTTCGAGCAGCACCAGCCCGAACCCCTCGAAAAAGGAAGGGAATACGAACACGTCGGCCGCCCGATAACGCTCGCGCAGCCCTTGCGGCGAGCATGGCGGCCGCCACGTCACGCCGGGCGGCAGCGACGCCCGCTTGCCTTCCGCCAAGTGCCAGGCCCCGACCAGTTCCAACTCCGCGTCGCGCAAAGCCGCCTGTTCCCACGCGGCGATCAGCCCGGGAATATTTTTCCGGATGGAGAGCTGCCCGGCATAGATGAAACGCAGCGGCCCATCCGGTGCTCGCGGTGCTGGACTCCAGAATTCCAGGTCGACGCCGTAAGGAGCACGGGCGACCGGCTTGTCCGGATGAAACGCGCGGACGGTCTCCTCCACGAAATGGCTGGGAGCCATCACCAGGTCGGCCAATTCCATTTCGCGACGCTTCTGCTCCGGGCGTGCAAACGGGCTCGACGCCAAGCCACCCGCAGGCAGCCAGTCCGCATATCGCTCCGCCAACTCGGCCTGGGTCTTCTCCCAAGCTGGGTAATACCCGATCGGCATGTCATAGATGCACGCCTTTCCCAGTTTCTTCGCCTCGACGAACTGCGAGAGCGAACAGTCCTCATAGGCATGAATGGCCGTGACGGCAGGGCGCCGGCACTCGCGTGCCATGGTCTGCATCAGCCAGTCGTTTGCCTGATACGACAGCGCTTCATCGCCGCGCCCGACGGCCCGCGCAAACAGCCTTAGGAACTCTCCCAACCGGCCCTGTATTTTTCGCGCGCCGCCGAGCGCGGGAAAATGCCGACGGCCGAGGCGGCGCGTCATCGGCCGCAGCGTTGGGAAAGTCTCCAGGCAGGCGAGGCTGGCTTGCGAAGGCATCCACGGAATGCAGAGCGCTTCCAGCCGCCCGGTCTCGAAGTGAGCCAGCGCGGCATGGAAAGAGTTGGGATTTCCGGCCGGGTGGCCGAAGAGAACCGTCACGCTGATCTGGCAAGGGCGAAGCCGACCGGCCGGCCGCAATCATCGCTCGCTCCAAGGCACGCCTCGAACAATTCCACGTGGCGGCGAGCCATGGACGGCGCAAGAAAAGTTTTGAGCGCAACGCGCCTGTCGAAGCTTCGACGCGCGACCACTTCTCGAACAAAGGCGTCGACCACCTCCGCCGCTCGGTCGACGGGCATTTCGCCGGAACCGTCGAACCACAATGCGCGCCCGAGGATGGGATTGCTGTCCAACTCTGCGTATGCGGGGCCGTCACGATGCAGCGATGCCAGCAGCGGCTTACCGGACAACGCATAGCTATAAAGCTTCGACGGCATGTAGCCCGCATCATCGACGCCCAGAATCAGCGCGCCTTCGCTTTGCATGAGCAATTCGAGGGAACCGCGGTATGAAACGCGTCGCGGGTCCTCGGCGACGACATCCTCGAGCCCGTACTCCCGCGCAATCTCCAGCAGATGGCGCCGCTCCCCTTCGTGCCAGCCGAGCATCGTTCCATGCAATGCGACGCGCACCTGATCGAGCAGTCCGGGATTCCGCACGCGTATGCGTGCCAGTGCTTTGCATAGCAACGAGAACGACCGCTGCATGACCGGGCCGCCCGCACCGACATAGATGATCTCGGCGGGCTCGCGCGGATGTGCATCACGGCGTTTCGGTTTCGAAGCTTCTTCCAAATCGCGAGGCAGAACACCGAAGGGAATGACGGCGCTTCTGCCCGCGCCGAGCCATACCGGCATGCGGTCCACATATCGCTTTCGCAAGGTGTCGACGTAGTTCGATGATACGGAAACGATGGCGGCGGCATTCGCGACCGAAAATCGTTCGACGTATTTCGCCAGCCATGTGTTGACTTTATGCTTCCAGCTCGGACGTGCCCACATCGGCTGGGGATCCCCTTCGCGATAGCAGGGATCATGGAAGTCGAGCACGTAGGGAACGCCTGTCCGACGCCGCCAAACCGGCCCAAGCAGGAACAGCGGGAACTGCGTCGTCGAAAAATAGACGAGATCGAAACGCTTCGATCGCAGCAGCTTTTGCCCGAGACGAGCCAAGGGAACGAGCGCGCGCCACCCGATCGTCCCAAACCCGATGGCTCGGAACAGCCCCGGCCAGAGCGGACCTGCCGAATGCGTCAGGGTATCCCCGGGGGAAGAAACTGTCGCTGTCGGCGTCGAGACAGGAAGGGGGCTGATAGCTGGCGATCCGGCGCAAGAACTTCCACCTGCCACCCGAGCTTGGGCAATTCCCACGCCAGGTGTCGCGCGCGATGCATGTCGGCGATCATCGTCGGTGCATAAGAGCTGGTGACGATCAGAATACGCCGCGTCACGACCCACCGGAGGGCTTTTCGGCACGAACATACAACGAAAAGGGAATGGCGGGATTGAATCGGGCGCCCCAGACGAACGGCAGCATGAACGGCAACAGAGGCAAGGCGAAGGCGTCGCCGAGCCGGTTGCGGACCGCGCGCAGGAGCCGGTCGGCGTGATAGACGCCGGGCGTCCCGATCCCCACGAACTCTCGAATCCGAAAGCCGACGGGTTCGAGCAGCGCGCGGTATTGGTCCTCGGTATAGCCGGGGCGAACGTGGCCGCCGGTCTCGTGGAGGTCCAGCACCTCGACCTGATGCCGCGGATGTCGCCTGTTGGGACAGCAGACATGCAGGACACCGCCCGGCCGAAGGATACGATAAAGCTGCGCCACCACCTCGTCGTCCCGCCGAAGGTGTTCCAGGACTTCGTAGCAGATGATCTCATCGAAGCAGCGACGCTCGTTTAAGAGGTCGTACAGATTGCCTCTTTCGAACCGCAGGCGATCCGGATCCGCCCGCCTGTGGCCGAGCAGGAAATCGCGCGCCCTCTCTACCTGCCACTGCTCGATGTTGAGCGCGACGACACGCGCGCCCGACCGATACGCCAGCCAGGAGAAATAACCGTTCCCGCTGCCGGCATCGAGCACGTCGCGAGGGCCCTTCCGCCAGAAACGACGCAGCGAGGCTCGGTTCCGCGTATGCAGATCGAGGCCGGGGTATACGAGATCCCGGACTGCGTTACGAATGGCTGACCCCCGCACGCACGCGTCTCATGGATTTGCACAGGCGATCAGGTGGCGCGTGTGTTCTTCGCCGGCGGGCAACTCTCCAAGGCGGCGGACGTGGTATCCCAAGCCGGAGAGCTCGCGCGCACACAGGTCTTCGAGGACCGCGGAGTGCGCTTCCAGAAGCACGGACGGGCGCCAGGTCCGCAACGTATCGGTGGCGCCCTTGAGCACATCCAGCTCAGCACCTTCCACGTCGATCTTCATGACGTTCGGCGGCGGAATTCGCTGATGCCGGATCAGCGAATTGATCATTCGAACAGTCACCTCTATTTCCGCCCAAGCGCGTGCCTCAGGCTGAAAGGTGCTGCTGGCCAATTTCGCCATGCTGCCATCTGCCATCGCCTTGAGATGGATCGAGCCATCCAGGTCCCCGACGGCGATGGACATGAGCTCGATGGGAAACTGCGGGTTCAATTCGCAGAGGCGATCCAGCGCCTGCTGATTTGCGGGCAGCGGCTCGAACACGAGGACTTTGGACGCTCCGGCCGCCGCCATCACGCCCGACATGTAGCCCCGATAGCCGCCGATGTCGTAGCACACGTCGCCCGGCGTCACCTTCTCCGGCAAGGGCTTGAGCAAACTCACGCTCGTAAGTGCCGCTCCAGATGGCTTTGTCCGCGGGAAGCATGATTTCATATTTCATCCCGGCAGCGGGCCCCGCATTGACCCGGTGCACGAATTTATGCCCGGACAGAACGCGCTCGACCAGGACGCGCTGAAGCACGGCGACCCCGGGCACGAACCGAATCCGATCACGCAGGCGATAGGGGATCAGATTGACGCTGGCCCCGACGGCTCGCTTCAACATGGCGGGATTGCGCCTGTGGGCCGGCGGGATGACCGTCATTTCTGCAGAAGGAAGTCGCGAATTTGCGATCCCACCCTCTTCATGTCCGGAGATATGGCAATGATCCCTGCCGTCGCCCGGCAGTGCACGTCGAAACCTTCAATTCTCGATCGTTCAAGCACCAACTCGGCAAGCCCGGACGGATTCTCCGCCAAGGGGACCGCCCTTTCATCCCATGTGTAACCTCTGGCCCCGAATCGCGACGTCGCCACCGGCAGGCCCCAGCCGAGGCCGACGGCAAGCTTGGTGCTGCATCCCTTCGAGTAGACAAAGATCGGATTGACGAAGCAGCACCATGAAGCCGCTTCCGCCCGCAATTCCCCGTCGGTCAGCGGACCGAGATATTCGACGAACCCATAACGTTCCGCCAACGCCGCCCCGCATGCCACCGGACCGCCGACCAGCCGCAAGCGAAAGTTCGGGGGCCGCTTTCCCTCAAGCTCGCGCAGCAAGTCGTGCAGGCCGGAAAAATTCGGCGGATGATCGAGTGTGGCCACGCACCCGACACGCCCATCCATGGGACGGATTTTCAAACTGTCGCCCGGGATGGTTCTCGGGACCCACAACACTTTGCGCGCGCCAAGCCATTTCTCCACCTCGGCGTCCAGAGGCGAGAGCGTCAGCACTGCGTCCACGTGGCGCCGCTGTTCCATCTGCTCCAGCAGCGCCTGCCCCAACATGCGCTCGGCCGTCACCCTGAACCGGTTTTCATTGCCGGTTTCCCGGCGAATGCCCTGCTCGATGCAGAAGTCGATGCTCTCGGTGCCGTGCGACAGCATCACCTGGCGAACCTCGGGAAAACGCTGATTCACGCGGCGGAGAACGCCGGGAAAGCTGTTCATCGCATGAAACACGAATTTCACGCCGCCATCGGCAAGACCGCATTCGATTTTTTCAGTCAGCTCACTTGGCTCCCTATCCGGCAGGAGCTTTGGGAGAAGCCGGGTCGCAAGACGATGTTTCATCGACCGTTTGAATTCATACGATATCACCTGAAGCTGAAACCCCGCTGCTTCGAGCGACGTCATATATTCTCTGTTGCACAGTTGAACACCACCACCGGCCGATTCGAGCACTCTCCAATGGGCCACGAACAGCGCGGAAATCCCGCCTCCATGCGCCGCGCGGGCAATCGAGGATCGAGTTTTCTCAGCAATGTCGAGATAGTTCACGGCACTATAACCTGCCAGCCGAGGAAGGCACTCCGGACGCAGTAGAGCTCCACGTCCCTATCTTCCATTCGCAGACAGGCTTCGTGCGATTTCGAAATATTCGCGCGCGCGCTGCTCGAGCGTGAGCGTCTCGAGGATATAGTCGCGCGGCCTGAAAGCATGCGCCTGGCTCAGTTCCCAGAACTGCTGCCAGGCGGGCTCGAATGCGCCGAAGTCCTTAAATTTCATCCCACAACGCGCATCCCAATACGGAACCGACGTGACCGACTGGTATACGACGCTGTGTGGATAGTACGCCGGGTCTCTCCAGGCCCCTCCGCGGTCCCACACCAGCATCGGGACGCCGCACGAGAGCGCCTGCTGGTATGCAATGCCCTGGCTTTCATGCTCGCACAAAAAGATCATGGTGCGGCAACGCGACAGTGCGGCGCGGAAGTCGTCCTCTTCGTAGAAGCCGTAGCGTATATCGATGAACGACCGGCCATCTTTCCTCAAGAGAGCGCGGATCGGCTCGATCATCTCGGTCGCATAGCGGTCGTGTTCCCAGCGCACCTTGTCGTACAACAGTACGTCGACCGATTTCTGATCCTGAGGCGGCACGCTCCACTTGTCGGTATCGATGCCCACCGGCCACGCCTGCGTGCACTCCCAATGGGGCTTGTACATGTCCTCGTACCATGGGCCCGGCACCAGGACTTTCTTTACCGGAAGGCGCTTGAGCAAGTCCGGATCGTCGATCGGATGGGAATAGACCGCAGCCCCGAACAAGATCGGGTTTTTCCATTTCATCTTGTTCAACACGAACGGCTTGCCGATGATGCAGGCGAGCTCGCTAGGGTCTTTTTGAATGAAGCGATAGTCGTTGACGCGGTAGCGCAACCCGAGCTTGTCGAGGCCGGCGCACAGATTCAGGAATACCCGCATTTGGCCCCCCGGCCGGGGCTTGCCGCGCACCAGCCGACGGACGACACGCCGGGGATACCGATCCCAGGGCAGCCATCGATCGTCGTCCGGCTCCTCGTAGAAGAGATTGAGGATCAAGACGCTCTCGTCATCAGCCACAATCCGCCGGCGATGCGCGGCGGAAGGAATCCGAAGCGTCGCGCGAGGAATCCCAGCTCCGCCTCGCCATATTCACCGTGACATTCGATGCAGACGGCGTCGACCAATTCCAGCCAATCGCAATGATTTGAAAACAGCGTCGTCTCGTGCCCCTCGATATCGACCTTGAGAAGCCCGATCCGATTCCACCCCAATTGCCGGCGTACGGTCGGTACGCTGATCGCCGCTACCTCCATTGTCGGCGCCGAGCCGAGCGCCGGCGAAGTTGAAATCCTGTGTCCGTAATCCCTCGGATCGAGTTCCATCACTGCGCGCCCGTCCTCGACGTCTATGGCCGCGGCGATGACCGTGCCGCGCACGGCATTGAGCTCGAGATTTCTCTTCAGCAGCCGCAGATTTTCCGGGATCGGCTCGACACAAGCGAGTTCCGCGTCGGGAAACATCCGGCTGAAGTACACTGCGGTCAGCCCGATATTCGCCCCCAGGTCGAGGATCGTCGCCGGCGCCGCCGCGAGCGGCAAGCGGTAGTACTCGTGCCCGAACACTTCACCGTGGATGAAGGCGTCCGCCCCGGCGTTTGCTCGCACGAGCAGGCGGATATTGCCCACCGGCGCAGGATAGCGAAAGCCGATGATCCACTCGCTTCCGTGCAGGACTGCGCTCAGCTTGGCGCAATAGATCCAAAGGAGACGCCGGATGAAGTCCGCCACGCTGGCCCGGTTCTGCCAGGACAGCACTACATTGCGAGCAAACCAGACGGGATTCACTGTTGCGACTCACCAGACTTCCATGGTTTCCACGAGGCTGAGGTAACCCGATCTTTCCGCAGGGAGCATGCGGCACATCTCCTCGGTGACCTCAGAAAGCGCAATCGGCCGCCCCACGCCGAGACGCTTGATGATCGGCAGGGCGCCGCACGGACCGGCCAATACGTAATCCGGCTGCAGCTGGGGCAGCATGAACTCCAGGTTCAACTGGTGGATGATGGGGTAGACCCGAGCCGGAACATTCGCTCCAAGCCAGTCGAGAAATTTCCGCTCTTCGATACCGTTGGTTCCGGGGTGCACCTTGACCGCGAATGCGCAATCCTTCAGCTCTGCGGCTCGCTCGGAAAACATTCTTGCGACCGACTTCTGATAGGCGCACCGAAGTTCGGGGCTGAGGCCAAACAGGAGCAGCAGCACTAGCGGCCTCCCGCCTGCGCGAATAGGGCGAAGAATGGTCTCGACATCAATGCGAGTGCGTGCCGGCAGGGTCCGATAGGTTTCGTCGAAAGCCCCGATCGAGATCAGATGCGACACATCCAGGCTGCGCTGGCACCAAGGACTGGGCTGATCGAACGTGTAGGCGCGGTCATAGACGACGCGCTCCATACGCAGGTCGACGCCCGACACCCAGCGTTGCCATGGCAGGAAAAGATGCCGCTTTGGCCACGACGAACCGCGCCACTGTCTTTCAAGGCGTTGCTTCCACTCGGGGACGGAGACGTCTTCCTGGTTGAAGCAATGCGGAATCTTGACATGGCGCGATTTTCGCAGCGCCCCGCGGGAGAAATTGACATAGACGTGGATCGGATCGTCGGCCCATAACTCCACGTCAACTTCGGAAATGCGGTTCTTCTTGAGCCAACCGCGGACGGTGGCGGCGTCCCGACGCAGACGGCGCGCCGACTCCAGCCACCATGTCAAAGGACCGTGCGACCGGGGCCGCAGGGACTGAAAATCGCGCATGTCCAGAGTGTCGGAGAAATCGGCGCTCGATATCACCTCCCGCATGAAGCTGTCGATGAAAGGGATGTTTTCCATCGGGTACCAGAGGAGGAATTCCTCAGCCGGCGGCAGTTGCAGGTGGCGGCGCAGGTGCTGAATAACGAGCAGTTGCGTCCCATGGCAGGCGGTAAAGATGCGAACTGGAGTGTTTCCAGGGCACGGTGGGGCTGGCTCCTTTGATGCCGCTCCTGTCTGCGCCTCGCGCAGCCGCACGGGCTCGCGTGCCGGGGGACGATCGCTTCTCAGGAGATTCACGTGCATCTGCGGGCCGCTACCGTCGTATCTCACGCCCGAGAAAGAAAGCCTCGGCCGCGGCGCAGCCGATCGTCGCGCCTCTCCAGCGCGCGAGATGTTCGATCCCCTCATAGGACCGCGGATGCGGCCAGGCGCGCATCTCATCGTGGTACGCCTTCAACGCCTGCAGCTTGCTTTCAAGGGTGTCGCTGATATCGACGAACCAATTGGGCAGGAAGGCGGGGCCGCTGCCCGGCGGCTGCCATTCCGTGCTCGACGGGGTCTCGAAAAACAGCAGCGTATTCACGGGGTGCCCGAGCTGCGGCCGGCACGCTGTGACCACCGCTTGATGCACGCGGCGGTGATCGACGTTGAGATCGCCGGCGTGGTGCGTGTAGACGGCATCCGGCACGATCTCGAGGATGTCCTGTTCGATGACTTTGATGATGTCGAGGAGCGGGCCTGCATCCATCCGATTGTCGGGAAGCCGATGCATCGTGAGATGCTGCACACCCAGGGTCTTGGCCGCTGCGCTGGCCGCCGTCTCACGCTTGGCGATCGCGCCTCCGCCGGTGTGAAGAATCGCGCCCGGTCTCACCGTCCGCGAGGATGACGACCCAGACGTCATCACCCGACAAGGTGTGGCGGCGAATGGCTCCCCCGCAGCCCAACACCTCGTCGTCGGGGTGAGCGACGATCACCGCAACCCGCCGGCGATCGTTCCGAGGCCCTGCCATCATCGCTTCACTGCCACGAAATTCCACCAGCCGAGCCTTGCACTGCCGGCCGGAATGACGCCGCCGGTCTCCTGGTGATCAAGCCGCTCGATGCGAAATCCGGCGGTCTCCAGCAGATCGATGATGTGCGCCTGGTCCGAGAAGTGCACGGCGCCAATTCCGGCGAATTGGCCAGCAGATATGTTGGTCCTCGTGTGGGCATCCAGGAGGTCGCCCGCCGCGGCATCGGAATGCCGTGTAGAGAACCAATTAATGCCGATAAATTTTCCGCCGGGGCGCATCAGCTTCAGGACCAGGCGGAGAGTGCGTTGGATGGCAGCCGTCGCGTTGTGGGTGACGGAGGCGCGGTCCACCACGAGGTCGAACGAGCCGCCGAACGGAATCGCCTTCGTGAAGTCTCCGACCGCAATCTTGTCCTTCAGGTTCGGGAACATCTCGCACAAACGGGCCACGATGAACGCGCTGCCCTCGACGGCGGCGTAATCCATGCCGATCTTGCCGAAGAACGGAATGTTGGCGCCGGCGCCGCAACCGAGCTCGAGCACGCGCCGGAAACCGTCTTCCGGCCTCGCGTAACGAAGGGTGTAGGAGACGAGGTCCGACCAAGGCCACACGCTCCAGTGCCGCATCTCGCGGTAGGTGTCGTCCCAGCTCGGAGAAAAGTTCACCGGCTTCCCCCGAACAAAGCCGCGTCCGCACAATTCATCCAGTAATCCACGACACCCATTGCGGGGACGAAGTCGCCATAAAGCTGCTTGTATCGAGGATGCTCATAGTCGTGGTAACGGACTTCGATGCCCGCAGCGGCAAATTGCTGCTCCTGCAGATATTCACGCCCGATCGGCCCGGAGAGATAGGTGCTCGCTCCGAAGTGCTTGCACAGCGCGAGGACCAGATCGGACTTGCGCTCCTGCACCGGCAGCTCCGAAGCGCGAACGAGACGGGTTGCGATCTTCAGCTCGGCCAGCCAGAATTTCAACTGAGTGAAGCACAGCTCGCTCAGCCGGCTTTCCTTCGGCGCATAGGCAGCGGCCAGCTTTTCGTAATTACCGAAAAAGCAGGGCGCCCGCCTGTAGTTCTGCTCGATCGCCCGCAGGTGCTTGCGTCGCCAGTCGTGGTGCTCGTCGATCTCGATTTGGGTGATGGCCTTGTTCAAATGATCCTGCAGGTGCACGGGCACGGTGAGCCAGATCGCACCGTCGGCCGTCTTGATCAGATTTCGATTGGTGAAGCTGTTGCGCTCGAACTGAACGTTATCGAGAAAGATGAACAGATCGCTTCTCGCAATGCGGTCGAAATAGCCGAGCCAAGGCAGGTAAGCGGGCTGGTGAATGGTGACGACCATCTTCAACTTGCAATCCGAAGCATCGACGATTTTTCGGACGCGATCGCGCGCAACAATTCGACGACATGCAACAAATCTTTGTCCTGCAAAGAAGGATAGGTCGGCAACGACACCGTCGTGCGTGCAAATCCTGCGGATTGCGGAAATTGCTCGGCCGGCCCCAGCAGCTCCCAGTCCTCGACGGGAACGATCGCTCTCACGCCACGTTGTGCAAGCCGCTCGATCAGGGCTCGCGGTTCCGCGGAACGAATGACCGAGCGGAAGCGAACGGGTGATGCGGCGCGATCGGCTTCGACGATTTCGAGACCCTCATCGCGGTACTTCGCAAAGATCTCGCTGCGGCGCTCGATGAAAGACGGAAGCTTGCGCAATTGCTCGCGCCCGACCGCTGCCTGCACATCGGTCATCTGAAAGTTGAAACGAGGCTCGCGATCGTCACGGCGATCGAACTCTCGAAAGTCTCGCACCGCATCGACGATGGCACGGTCCCGCGAAACCAGCATGCCGCCTTGGCCGCCGGAGGTTATCATTTTGGTTGCATAGAACGAGAATATGCCGATCGTCCCCTGAGTTCCGACGCGCCGGCCGCCGACGCAAGTACCGAGCGCCTGGGCGCAGTCCTCGATGACGGGCATTGCATTCAGCTTTGCCAAATCGACCGGCAAGCCGAACATGTGCGGCACCAGCGCGATGTCGGCGACCGATCCGGCCAATGCATCCGTGTCGACGTTCGGGTCATCCGGCGCCGAATTGATCAGGACCGGCATCGCACCTGCGAGTGCGATGGCATTCGTCAGGGCGCTGCAGGCGTAAACCGGGCAAGCGACACGGGCTCCTTTCGCATCCAGCGCCCAAAGCGCGAGAAAAAGCGCGGATGTTCCGCTGGAAGTCGCTACCGCGTGACCACCCGGAAGACCCAGGTAGGCGCACAGCTCGTTCTCGAACGCCTCGACTTCGACTCCCTGCGCAAGCCAGCCTGATTCGAGGACGCGACGAACGGCACGTTCTTCCTCCGGCCCGAGCGTCGGTCGATTGTGCGGAATCATTCGACTGCCGAGCCCGCGCCGTCCCCGCATCGAGAAGCGATCCCCATCATCGGTCGGCAATCGCATCCAACGGTTCGCGATAGTACCCGGGTTTCACCGTCATGGGATTTCCGACCACGAGAGAGTACGGCGGAATGACCCCGGATTCCACGATCGTGCCGGCGGCCACCACAGAATGATGCCCGATATGCGCGCCGCCTTTGACGAAGGAGTGCGATCCGATGAAAACGTGATCCTCGATGACGATATTCTTCCGTTCGATCTCGTTCGTCAGCCCGATGCAATGCTTGTGCGAATCCGCGCAATTTATGCTGACGAAAGACGCGATATCGCAATGAGCCCCGATGCACACGCGGGCGCCGCGTGCATTCACCTCCGAGAAGCCTCCGATATGGACGTCCTCGCCGATCTCGGGATCGCCGATGATCCAGACAAAGGGATGAAACCGGTTCTCCCGCATCCCGGTCGCTTGCGCTAAAAGCCTCCTGAATTCTTCCGCGGTCATTTTTTCCGGAGCGAGATCCTGGGCGCTCATGTCGCCAGATCTCCCATGCTGATGGGTTGGCCGGCACCGACGTCGCGGACCGCGATCTTGCCCAGCACCTGCTCCAGCATTTCCGCCGGCAGCCCGGTGCCCGGCCTTCGCATGGCGATGTTCTCAACGGTGAATGCTTCGCCGCGCACGACACGGCGCAACGCGACGACGCTGCGCCGGGCGATCTTGCGCATGTCCCGCTCGGCGTCGGTGGGGCAAACCTCGGCGCAGCCGAGCATCGTTTGCGCGGTGCGGATGGAATCGACCCACTGGCCGAGATCCGCCGGCGCTTCGGAAAACCAGTGATCGGGACCGGGGAGATCGCGAGACAGCGTGAAATGCTTTTCGAAGACGCACGCGCCGAGCGCCGCCGCCAGCGACGACGCGAGCGGTCCGATGGTATGATCGGAGAGGCCGAGCGGAACCATCGGGAAGGCGGCCCGCAAGGTGCCGAGCTTGCGCAGGTTCACGTCCTTGGCGGGCGTCGGATACTGCGAGGTGCACAGCAGCAGCACGGTCGGATATCCGGCCATGGCGCCCACGGCGTCGAGGGAACGATGGACCTCGGCGAGATCGGCCATGCCGCAGGAGAGAATGAGCGGGAGGCCCGCGGTGGCGTAGCTTTTCAGCAGCGGCAGGTTGGTGAAGTCGTCGGAACCGACCTTCACGGCGGGCACGCCCACATCCAACAGGAGATCGAGGTCCGACCGGTTCTGCGGCGTGGACATGAAAATAACGCCCTGCCGGTCGCACTCCGCCTTGATCGCGAACCAGGCTTCCGGCGGCAGCTCATGGCGCCGGAACATGGCAAGCATGGACTCGGTGACGTCCTTGCCTTGGGAACGGTACGTATAGGTCTGGCCGGGGTCGCCGACGAATTCATCGGCCTTGAAGGTCTGGAACTTGATGGCATCGGCGCCGGCGCGCCGCGCCACTGCGACCATTTCCAGCGCCTTGTCGAGGCAGCCGTTGTGATTGATGCCGGCCTCCGCGATGACGAAGGCCGCATGGTCGGGTCCGATCGGCCGGCCGGCGATGACTAGATCAGGCATGAAGCCTCCTCGGCGCACCACTCACACGAGCAGTCCGAGTCTCCAGTTGAGCAGCTACCCTTTCCGCACCCCTGCCGTCGCAAATCGCAGCGGCAGCCGTGGACATAGCGCTCAGACTTGCCCCATCCAGGGCGAACAGAGCGCGCGCATAGTCCTCGGCGGAAACCGCTTCTTGCCGGCCCAGGAGCCGGTGACCGCCGGCCGCATCCACCGCCTCGCCGATCGGCGCCTGATTGTCGGCCAGGATCGTCACCAGCGCGGGAAGCCCGAGCGTGCACCGCTCCCAGGTGCTACTGCCCGGCGCGCCGATTGCGCAATCGGCATCGGCCATCAATTGCGCCATGCGGCTCGTCTGCACGTGCAGGGTTGCGTTCGGGAGATCGGCGTATGCGGTCTCGACAGCGCGCCGGTGCGGATTTGCCGCGCCGATGACGACGTCGACCGCCAGGCGGGCCATATCGCGGACTTGCCCAAGCCGTGCGATTCCAGTGAGCGCCTTGGTCGTTTCGTTAAGTGGATCGCTGCCGCCCATGAAGACCAACACGCGCGAAATACCTTGCCTCGGGCGGGCAAGCGACTCCGCGCGTAGCGCCGCGAATTCCGGGCGCAGAAGTGCATACTTCGGGCCCAGCAGCCGTTCGCAATCGGCCGGCAGGCGGCTCCGATACAGGTCGTGCACCGGGCTTTGATAGTTTTGATCGAGCAGCACCTGACAATCATGTTCTCGCCCGAGATCATCGATCGCCAAGATCCGATCTGCCGTGTGCGCCATCGCTCTCTCCCAGCGCGCGCCCAAACCGTAGTGGTCGACGATCACCCAATCATAGTGCCCCGCGCCGACGGCAGCGCGGCAGGCAAGTGCGTCCTGATCTTCAGTCCACCCGTATTCGCTCTCTGAAAAAAGTCGACGCACGTCGAAGCCTTGCGTCTCCAGCAGATGATTGAGATCGCCCGCGAGGTTCCGGCACACGAATTGAACGTGACCTGCATCTGCGAGCCGCCGTGCCAAGGCTGCGCAACGAAATACGTGACCACTGCCGATCTCCACGGAGGCGTCCACGCGACACAAAACTCGCACAGCCGATCCTTTCAGGCCGATTCTCGGCGACCCGCCGTCTTCAGCGCAGCAAACATCAGTTCGGCTTGAACCCAGTCTTCCAACGTATCGATATCCATCACCCGGTGGCGCTCCAGGACGACCGCCGCCGAATCGCTCGAGAACGCAGGCAACCCATCACAAAAGGCTTCCGCCCGGCCCCAGTAGAACTGGCCGGCGTCGTGGTACGACGCTTCAAGGTCCTGGGAGCGGAGGTCGATCCATTCCGGGAACAACGGGGCAACGCCGCCGTCCGGCAACATCCGAAGCGCGCGCTGAACAGGGAACGCAAACGTGGCGGCTGAAAAGACAATGCTCTTGCCGGTGCCGGCGAGCAGCTCATGTCCGCGCCGCAGATCGGCAGAAGTGACGAAAGGCGCCGTCGGATAGATGCAGCAGGCCGTCGCCGAGGCGAGCGTCTCTCGATCGGCAATCCTGGTAAGCGCATGGGCGACAACAGCATGGGTACCGGTGTGATCGTCGGACAATTCGGCCGGACGGACGAAAGGGGTCTCGGCGCCCCAAGCTCGCGCCACCGCCGCGATCTCCTGGTCGTCGGTCGAAACGATGATCCGATCGAACAAACCGCAGTCGCGGGCAGCCTCAATCGAGTAAGCAATAATGGGCTTCCCGGCGAACAGACGAATGTTCTTGCGCGGAATGCGTTTGCTTCCCCCGCGCGCCGGAATGACGGCGACGATCACGGATGCCCGTACTGGATCAGGTGGCTCATTGGAGCATCGCCGTAAGATGCCCGGCTACCGTGTCCTGTTGCGCCTCGGTGAGACCGGGGTAGAGCGGGATGGTGATCGCGCGGGAATAATAGGCCTCGGCGTTCGGGTATTGGCCTTCCCTGAAGCCGAACTTGCGGAAGTAAGGCTGCGTGTGAACGGGAATATAATGTACCTGGACGCCGATGCCGTGACTGCGCAGCCGCGCGAAGGCCTCGCCGCGGGACAGGCCTGATGCCGCCTCGTTCCAGCCGACGACATAGAGATGCCAGGCGGAAGCGCAGCTCGGATCGCTCCACGGCAGCGTGAGCCCGCTGTTGGCCAGAAGCCGGTTGTAACGCTCGGCCAGTGCGGTGCGCCGCCGAACATATTCGTCGAGCCGCCGCATCTGGCTGCAACCGAGCGCGGCCTGGATATCGGTCATGCGATAATTCCAGCCGAGCTCGATCTCCTGATAGCACCAGGGGCCATCGGGCTCACCCTGCATGCGCGCGGGGTCCTGGGTGATGCCGTGAGAGCGCAAGCGCACCATCCGCTCCGCCAGTTCGGGGTCGTTGGTCAGCGCGGCTCCCCCTTCGCCGGTAGTCACGACCTTGACGGGATGAAAGCTGAACACGGCGATGTCCGAGAACTTGCAGCCGCCGATCGGCGCGCCGAGATACTTGCCGCCGACGGCGTGGGCCGCGTCCTCGATGATGCGAAAGCCGTAGCGCTCGCCGAGCGCGCCGATCCGCTGCATGTCGCAGGACTGCCCGCCGAAATGCACGGGCACCACCACCTTCGGCAGCCGCCCTTCCGCTTCGGCGCGTTCCAGCTTCGCCGCCAGGCAATCCACGCTCATGTTATAGGTGCGGGGATCGATATCCACGAAGTCGACCTCGGCGCCGCAGTAGAGACCGCAATTGGCGGACGCAACGAATGTATTCGGTGACGTCCACAGCCGGTCACCGCGACCCAGGCCGAGCGCCAGGCAGGCGATGTGCAGCGCCGAGGTGGCGCTGTTCACGGCGACGGCGTGCCTGGCGCCGCAATAGCCGGCGAGCGCGGCCTCGAAGCGCGGCACGGTCGGTCCCTGGGTCAGCCAGTCGGAACGCAGCACCGCGACGACGGCGTCGATGTCGTCCGCGCGGACGTCCTGTCTGCCGTAGGGAATATGCGACACGGTCAGATCTTGCCCGGCGCGCCGAAATTGGCCTCGATCCACGCCCGCAGCACCTCGACCGACATCCAATCGGTATTCGTATCCGAGGAGTAGACGAAGCCCTCGGGCACTTTGCGGCCGCCCTTGACGCGCGTTTCGTTGCCCCAGGTATTGATGGCCGGCACGATCTTGAAATATTCGTCGTATTCGTAGGCGTGCTGAGCGTCCTCCGTGCCGATCATCTGCTCATGCACCTTCTCGCCTGGACGGATGCCGATGATCTCATGCTCCGCCGCCGGATCGATGGCCCGGGCGATATCGGTCACCCTGATGGACGGAATTTTCTTCACATAGATCTCGCCGCCCTCCATGTCGTTGAAGGCGTGCCAGACCAGTTCCACGCCCTGTTCCAGCGTGACCATGAAGCGCGTCATCAGCGGATCGGTGATCGGCAGGCGGCCTCGGTCGACGAGCGACAGGAAATACGGGATCACTGAGCCGCGCGATCCCATGACGTTGCCGTAGCGAACCACGGCGAAGCGCGTTTCATGCCCGCCGGCATAGGCATTCCCCGCCACGAACAGCTTGTCCGACACCAGCTTGGTCGCGCCATAGAGATTGATCGGGCTGCTCGCCTTGTCGGTGGACAGGGCGACGACGCGCTTGACGTTCTTGTCGATGCACGTGTCGATCACGTTCATCGCGCCCGTGATGTTGGTCTTCACGCATTCGAACGGATTGTATTCGGCCGTCGGGACGATCTTCAAAGCGGCGGCATGAACCACGTAATCGATGCCGTCGAGTGCGCGGTGGAGCCGTTCGCGGTCGCGCACGTCGCCGATGAAGAACCGGAGCCGGCCATCGCCCGCGTACCGCTTCGCCATCTCCCACTGCTTCATCTCATCGCGGGAATAGATCACCAGCCGCCGCGGATTGAACTTCGCGAGCGTCATGTCGGCGAAGACGCGCCCGAACGATCCGGTGCCGCCGGTGATCAGGATGTTGCTGTCGGGAGGGAATGCCATCGAAAGTCCGGTCTACCAATCAGGTTCCAGAAACGGTTGATCCGCGTTCACTGAGCCGCTGCATCTCGTCACGCCCGGCAGCGTGGAGTGAGGCATCGACGAGGGTCGCACTTGCCGTGCGTCGACGCTCAAGCAGGGCGCGCAGATATCGCTGAGCGGGCGCCTCGAAGAATACGAAGGAGCAATGGGCGACGCCGAGAGAAAGCGAGAAGAACAGCGCCGCCGTGAGAATCGCACCAAGGCCGAGAGCATCCGACAGGGCCTGCGACGCAGACAGGCAGAAGGGATGCGTCAAATAAAGTGCGTAGCTGGCGTTTCCCAGAAATGCCGCAACCGGGACCAGAGCATGCGGGGTGGAAGAATTATAGGCAAGAAGAACGGCCATGAAAGCGAACGCGCTCAGGACGAGGTACGCGCAGTGGGATTCGAATATGCTGGTCGTGAAGAGCACGGAAAAAGTCGCGATGGCGAGGATACAGATGAGGCATGCAACAAGATTGGCATGGGTTCTTTCAAAGCGAAGACGAAAGGCGATAATGCCGAACACGAAGAACGGCGCGAAAACCAACGGTGTCGTGTAATAGTGCCAAAAGCGCGCAAAATCCTCTCGGGCCCAGTGCTGTAAAATGGCGAGCACGATCTGCTGCGCGAAAACCAGCATCAGCGCAGCGATTGCAAGCTGACCCATGCGTGCGCGCGCGGTCAGGAGGCAGATGACCGGAAACAAGAGATAGAAGAACATTTCGATGCCGAGCGACCAGGCGCCCGTCACGGTCGAGAGATAGCCGGGCAAGTGAAGCGCGAACAGTCCGCTTCCCGTGAGGAAGGACTGCAATGCTCTGGCCGCGAGATGGTGGTTCCATCCGATCGCGGGAGCCGCAAATGCGAGCCCTGCCAGCGCGGCCGCGGCGAGCAGCGGAATGATCCGCGAGATCCGATTCCAGAAGAAGAAGACGACGTCATTCCCGGCAATGACGTTCGAAAACCTGTCGCCGTAGACCAGCATCATTGTCAGCCCGGACAGCACGAAGAAGACATAGACGCCAAAGGTACCCAGGCTTTGGATGGCGACGCCTTGACTTGCGAGAAAATGGTAGGCGGCGATGCCCAGGGCGGCGATTCCGCGCAGAAGATCAAGCGCATGATGGCGCGTTTCGACGCGCGAAAGATTCGCGCCCAGGCGCCCCTTGCGACAGCGAAAATACGCAGCGGACGCGGCACCCGTCAGGGACATTGGTCGGCCGTTTCCCAACCCAGTTTCATGGACAGATAGCCGTTGCGACGATTGCCCCGCCGGGTGCTGGTGTCGTCGAGGCTGAATTCGCCGACGATCCCCGGCACGTCGACCTCCGGACCGGCCGGATCGAGGCCGGAAGCGAAGCTCAGATAGATCTGGTAGGTGCCGACACCCAGCACCCGGGCGGGGATTTCGATCTGAAGCGTGCCCGAACCTGCCGTCAGCCGTTCGAACGGATCAACGCCGACGTCGGTGCTGTCGCCCTCATAAACGACCGTGCCGTCGAGACGCTGCAACGTGATGTATCCGTAGAGTCCGGGCACGTTGCGGGTCGCCGAATATTCGATGCAGATGAGAATCGCATGGTCGCAATCGAATTGCGCGATCGGAACGCCGTCCGGCGCGCGCCGTGTGGTCACCCGGTGGACGTGGAACGCCCGGTCTGCCGGCCGCGGCTTGTCGCGCACGAAAATCCCGCCTGCCAAACTCTCCGCCGCCTGGGTGAGATAGAGATCGATGGCCTGCTGGACCGGCGCGTCGAGCTTGACCCGGCCGTGGTCCAGCAGGATGCAGCGCTGGGTCAGGCGTCGGATCGCCCCCATGTTGTGGCTGACGAACAAGACGGTTCGTCCACCGCGGGCGACCTCGGACATCTTTCCGAGGCACTTCTTCTGAAACGCGGCATCGCCGACCGCGAGCACTTCGTCGACGATGAGATTTTCCGTCTCCAGGTGCGCCGCGACCGCAAACGCCAGCCGCAGATACATCCCGGATGAGAATCGTTTCACCGGCGTATCGAGGAAATTTTCCACGTCGGCAAACGCAACGATTTCGTCGAACCGACGTTTGATCTCGGTGCGGCGCATGCCCAGGATTGCGCCGTTGAGAAAGATGTTCTCGCGGCCGGTCAATTCGGGATGGAACCCGGTGCCGACCTCCAGCATGCTGGCGACACGGCCATCGAGCTCGATGCGCCCCTCGTTCGGTTCGGTGATGCGGCTGATCACTTTCAACAGCGTCGATTTGCCGGCGCCGTTGTGCCCGATGATCCCCACGACTTCACCACGTTTGACCTCGAAGGAGATATCCTTCAGGGCCCAGAAATCTTCTACCGCAGGCGGCGCGCCGTCCGTGTCCCGGGCACGAAAGATGCCGCGTGCCTTCTCGGCGATGACGTCCCGCAGCGCGACATACCGGTCGGACCGCTGATGGCGGATGCGGTATTTCTTGCCCAGGCCGTCGACGCTGATGGCGACTTCGGACATGGCTTTACGCGGTGCAGCCGACCGCGGTCATATGACGTCCGCGAAATTGCATTCCATCTTTCGGAAATACCAGACCCCGAGGATGATCAGCGCCGTGGTCACCGCCAAAGACGTCCAGATCGCGCCGACATCGAGCATCACCTGCCCGTCCAGCAGCGACCAGCGAAATCCATTGATGATCCCGACCAGCGGATTGAGAGCGTAAAGCGCGCGCCATTGTTCCGGCACGTCGACCGTGCTGAAGGCGATGGGCGAGACGAACAGCCCGAACTGCACGATGAAAGGCACGACGTAGCGGAAATCGCGATATTCGACGTTGAGCGCGGCGAACATCAGGCCGAGGCCGAGCGACAGACCGAACGCCATCAGCACGAACACGGGCAGCGCCACGATCTGCCAGCCCGGCAGAAAGCCGTACCAGAGCATGAGAAGCGCCAGCAGGGCGATGGTGACGGCAAAGTCCACCAGGCTGGTGATCACTGCGGCGCAGGGAATGATGAGGCGGGGAAAGTATATCTTGGAAATCAGGTTGGCATTGCCGATCAGGCTGCTCGACGATTCCGACAGCGCGCTCGAGAAGAACTGCCAAGGCAGCACGGCGGCGAGTACGAGAATCGGGTCGGGAACGGTGCTGCTGGGAAGGCCGACCAGCCGGCGGAAGGCGACAAAGACCAGCATGGTGAGCGCCGGGCGAATCAGCGCCCAGGCGATACCGATCGCAGTCTGCTTGTAGCGAACGACGATGTCGCGCCAGGCCAGGAAATACATGAGCTCGCGATATTGCCAGAGATCGCGCCAGTAGTTCCTGGCGGTCATCCCCGGCGCGATGACCAGCTTCATCGACGCGTCATCGTCCTCGCGCGTGGACGCGCGCAACCCGGCTATGGTGCCTGCAACCTGGTCGGTCATCCCGGGACCACCGCGAGCGAAGCGAGAGATCCGGACTGTGCGCGCGCCCATTCGGAAACGCGTGCCGCGAAATTGTCGACGCAGAAGGTTTGCACCATCGCATTGCGCCGCCGCTCGGGCGGCTCCGCGAGCGCCGAACTCACGGCCTCCACCAGTTCATCCGGACAGTGCGGATCGACCAGGCGGCCCAGACGCCCATCCAGCAAGGCCTCGCGCGAACCGTCGGCGCGGCTGCCGATGACGGGGATTCCGCACGCCAGCGCCTCGATCAGCACGATCCCGAATCCCTCTCCGTAGCTTGGCATCACGTAGGCATCGGCCAGATTGTAGTGCGCCACCTTTTCGGATTCCGGGATGCGCCCGCTAAAGATGACCCGCTCGGCAACGCCCATATCACTGGCCTTCGCCTCGAGCCGCGCACGGTCGGAACCGTCCCCGACGATGAGGTACTTCAACGCCGGGAAGCGCTGGATCAGGCGCGGCAGGATCTCGATCACCTCGTCGATTCCCTTGTAACGTTCGCCCGCATCCAGCCGCGCGACCGTCATCAGCACCTTGCTGGCCCGCAGCCCGTAGCGGTCGGCCAGCGCCTGGTCCCGGTCCGCCGGCTTGAAGCGGTCGAGATCGACGCAGTTCGGCAGAATGAAAGCCCGGTTCATGGGTATCCCCGACCGGGACGCGAACAGCTTGGCCGTGTGGCTGCTCACGGCGATGAAGGCATCCACACGGCGCGTCAGCAACCTGGACAGCGCATGTGGGGTCCAGGCCTCGACGCCGTGAACGATCAGCGCGAGACGCGCGCCATGCAGTCGGGCATAGAGCCAGGCCGCCGGGAGCAGATTGAGATGTCCGCAGATGACCAGGTTGCCACGGTCGCGAATGCACGCATGCGCCACGAGACGCCGCATGAACCCGATCTTTCCGGAAGCGGCTTCGCGATCGTACACGACCGACTCGGGGATATTCTCGATGCGATCCGGGATCAGGCGCGGCAAGGCGTGCACCCGCTCGACCACGTCGCAGGCGCCGAGCGCGGTGAGAAAGTCGCGGTTGAATTTCGCGATTCCGCCGAACCCGCCGAAGCCGTCGCTCAGCAGCATCAGGACGTTGAGCGGACGCATGGGGATTTCATCGCGGGCTGTCGAACGATCCGGCACTAGGCCGCGAGCGCGGCCGCGCCCTTCGGCTTCACGCTGGCGCGGAACCCGCGATGCACTTCAGCCGCCCATCCGCGCAATCCCCATGCCGTGGCGCCGATCTCGTCTGCAAGCCAGCCGCGGACGGGCGTGGTAAATCCCGTCTTGGGCCGGCCGGCGGCCGAATAGAGCCCCGGCGGAGCGCAGGCGGAGAGGTCGCGTTTATGCGGCGGCGCGGCCGAGGCGATCGCCGGGCCAAGGCGCTGGATCAGCGCAACGTCGACATAAGGCACGCGCACTTCCAACCCATGGGCCATGCTCGACCAATCGGTGTCTCGCAGCAGCTGATTGCGCATGTACCAGCAGGCTTCCAGCGCAGCCACCTGCGCATGAATCGTCGCGCCGGACGACGACAGCGGACCGAGGCTTTCCGTCAACGCCGCAACGGTCGACAGCCGCTGCATTCCCTCCCGTAGCCAGCTCTCGTCGAGCAGCGCATCGAGCTCATTCTCGAGGTGGAGGGCGCGGCGCAACAGATACGCGCTGGCGATGTTGCGCGAATGCGTGAGCAGGCCGGCTGCCTTGGGATGGATCGACGCCGGCGCCAGGAACCGTAACGCCTGGTGGACGTTCCGGCTGATCCCGCTGAATGCGGAGACGCGTCGTCCCCAGTCGAGCAACTTGGGAATCTGGACGAACGAAGGGTATCCGCCGAACAGCTCGTCGCCGCCAAGGCCGGAGAGCGCGACCTTGAGGCCCTGAGCCGCCGCGGCCCGGCTGACGAGATATGTATTCAAGCCGTCGATCGTGGGCTGGTCCATGCAGCGGATGAAATCATCGAGAACGCACCTGAATTCTTCCCGGCTTATCCGCACCGTCGCGTGATCGGACTGCAGCGCCCTTGCGGTCGCTTCGGCGATCGGAGCTTCGTCTTCGGGAGTGCCGACATATTCGTTGAATGCCAGCGTGACCGTCTTGAGCTTTGCGCCGAGTTCGGCGGCCAGCGCGGCGATTACGGTCGAATTTATCCCGGCCGAGAGAAACACGCCGACCGGAACGTCCGCGACGAGATGCCGACGAACCGAATCCAACATGAGCCGGCGCAGCTCGCCTGGGGCCAGCGGCAGCGCCGGCTTCGCGGCGAGACTTTCCTGGATCAGGAAATAGGGCCGGGGCCGGGATGGCGCATGGCCGAAGCGGATGCGCTGCACGTGACCGGCGGGAAACATGGCGATGCCCGCCCACCAGGAGAACGGTTCGGGCACGTGGCCCCAGAGATAGAAGCCGGTGAGCGCGGCCGCATCACGCCGCGTATCGACCGGTGCGGCGGCGGCGAGAGCGCGGGCCTGGGAGGCAAACCAGATCGTGTTTCCGGCTTCCGCCACATAGAGAGGCTTGACCCCGTAGGGATCGCGCACCAGCCAAAGCTCTTTCTGCAGGGCGTCCCACAACGCGAACGCGTACATCCCGCGGAGCTTCGCCACGCCCGCCTCGCCCCAATGGGCGACGGCGTTGATCAGCACCTCGGTGTCGCTGTTGGTCAGAAAGCGACAGCCCGTCCGTTCCAGCTCGGAACGCAATTCGCGGTAATTGTAGATCTCGCCATTGAACGTGATGGTCCAACGGCCGCTCGCATCCGACATGGGTTGCGAGCCGGCGGCTCCGACGTCGATAATGGCGAGCCGGCGATGCCCCAGCACGACCGCGCCGTCGGCCGATGCCCAGAGACCCGCGCCGTCGGGGCCGCGACGCGACATCAGATCGTTGAGCCGAGATATGACCGTCTTGTCGACCGGTGCCGCGTCGGGGCCGAAAGCGAAGGCGCCAGCTATTCCGCACATGGGATCGAGCAGTCGTCTGGAGGCCGCGTCAGTCGGTTCGGATCAGTTGCGTATCGGGCGCCGTCACGCCGCGCAGCTCCGATCCAGGCAAGCAAGATCGTCACGGGCGCACGGCCTCGATCGCGAGCTCCCGCTCGCCGCCTTCGAAAAATCTCGTCTTATCTTCGACCATTGCGAACATCGGATCACCCGCGTCTCCCAGCTCGCATCGTCGCACCGCGGTGAACCCCGCGTGCTCCAGGTGCGCTTTCAACGCCGCGAAGTCGTACATCCACAGATGAGCGCTGTTGCCGAAGCGATCCGCGGCGAGCGCGAGCAGATTGCGCGGCCTTGTTCGTTTCCCCAGCAGGCACACACCGAGCAATTCGTCCGCCGCACCCGGATCATCCAGCTCCGCGGACGCCGCGTATCGCGCGGCTCGCCACCGCAAGTCCGGGACCACCAGTCGAAACAGCCCTCCGCGCCTCAGGATTCGAAATGTATTGCGCAGCGCCACCGGAAGGTCATCGCGCGGCACGTGCTCGAGGGTGTGGCTGCAATAGACGCCCACCGCAGACCCATCGGATACCGGCAATCCCTCGACGATGTCTCCGACCTGGACATTCGCCGGGAAGAGAAGCCCTACGGTGGCGCGAACAAAGGGACGCAAGACGATGGTCCGCTCCATGCGCAGGCGCGGCGACGCATCGAAATTGAGCCAACCATCGGGCGAACAGAGGCCGCATCCGTACTGAATATAAGCTCCGTTATCACTCAAGCTTGTCGCCGGATCATAAAATAGATCACAGGATCAACAGGCTGAGTTCCTTGTGCGGTACGCCGGCGGCGCGAAGGAAATCACCGATCTCCTTGCGGGTTTCGACACTTTTCGGATCGAGAACGCCCACGACCGCCCTTCTCTGGCTGTCGCCCCACGCGCCCCCGAGAATGGTGCCCGCGAGTTCCACGATCGTGCGCTTGCGAAAATTGTTGGGCAGCGTTTCCCACTCGAGCAGTCCGAAAATCCCGCGCTGGAACATGATCGAGTTTTCGTTCGGCCCCGTGATCGACGACATTGCGAGCGCCGAAAGAACCTTGCCGGGCGGCTGCCCGGTGACCAGCCGCATGCCGGCGAGCGACAGCCAGTTCGTCGACGACATCGGCCGAAGAGAAAGGACTGCCGTCAATTCGTCGATTCGCTTCAGCGCCCCCTGCTGATCGCTCGGGCCTGAGACCGGCGTCGCCGATGCCTCCAGCGCTGCGATTGCAAGTCCGGGGACCTTGGTCCAGGCGAGCGAGGACGCCCGCGGAATTCTCGCTCGGAGTGAGTCCGGCCTTGGCGGTCGAAAAGAGGACGATGCTCCACCCCTGGGATGCCGCAAACGCACACAGCGCGATGACGACGATCGCGGTTGGAATCCGAAAGCTTCGGGGGCGCATCGTATCTATTCGGTGTAGTAATTCTTGTAGTAACGGGAACTGTAATAATACGAGTAGGCATACTTGCCGTATTTTTGCGCCCGCCGGTCGTCGACCTGATTGAAGGCTACGCCGGCGATCTTCTTGTGGCCGGAAAGCTGCTGCGTGCAATATTTGACCATTTCGCGCGCGGTCGCCGCCCAACGCACCACGAGCACGACCTTGTCGCAGAGCTGCGACACGACCACGGGATCGATCACCGGCCCGGCGGGCGGAGTATCGATCACGACGAGATCGAATGATTCGCGAAAGCTCGCCACCAGTGACTTCATGCGGTCCGAGCCGAGAAGGTCCGGCGGGTTTTGCGTCTTGTTGCCGGAAGCCAGCGTCCAATAACCCCCACTCTCGCAATACCGCACGACATCGTTCACCTTGACGTGACCGAGCAGCAGATCGACGAGACCGGTCTCGTTGTGGAGGCCCAGGAAGCGGGAAGCCGAGGGGTGACGCAGATCGGCGTCGATCAGCAGCACCTTAAGGCCGGAATTGGCGGCCGACGCGACGAGGGAAAGCGCGATGGTGGTCTTGCCTTCGCCCGGCACCGTCGATGTCAGCTGGATCACCTTGGGCGGATTGTCCACATCGGTCATCTGAATTCCGCTGCGCAGCGCCCGCATGGATTCGCTGTAGCGCGACAGCGGCTTGGCGATCGGATACTGCGCAATGGGAATGATTTTTCCGTCGACGGTGAGATCGCGGGCCTGCATATGGCTGATCGAGGTCAGGAGCGGAAGCCCAAGCAAATCTTCGATCTGCTTTGGGGTCGTAAAGCCGGCATTGAGCATCTCCTTGGCGACCGCGCCGCCCACGCCGAGCAGCAATCCGATGAAGAGGGAAATCGCGAGGGATTGGCTCTTGCGGGGAAAGCTGGGCGCGGGCGGCGGCAAGGCGGGAGTGATCACACGGGCATCCCGTGCCTCGAAGGTCGACTGCTCCTGGGTAATCTTGGCGCGCTGCAGGAAATCCTCGAACAGGCTTTTGTTCACGGATGCGGTTCGCTCGAGTTCCCGCAAGCTGATGGCGATCGTATCGTCGATATTGGTTTGGCCGGTGGCTTCACGCAGAGATTTCTCGAACGACGCCACGCGCGATTGCGCCAGGTCGTATTCGCTCTTGATGCTGCCGGCCAGTCGCTTGGCCTCGGCCTGGATCGCCCGATCGAGATCGCGCTCCTGCGCCCTCAGGTTTACGACCAGCGGATGCGATCCGTTGTACCGGGCCAGCAGCTCGGCCTCTTGCTGTGAAAGATTGGCGGCCTGCTGCCGAAGCGTCGGAAGGGCGCCGCCATTGCTGATGTCGGGAAGGCTTTGCAGAGAGCCGCCCTTGACCTCGACGGAAGCGAGCAGATCGACACGCGCTTTTTTCTGGGCGGCGTCGGCCCGTGCGTCGACGAGCTTGGCGTTGAGCTCGGACAGTTGCTGTTGATTGAGCGACACCGCGCCGCCGCTCGCATAGAGGCCGTGCTCGGCTCGGAATTGTGCGACCGCCTCTTCGGACGCCCGAAGCTGGTTGCGCAGCTCGGCAAGGCGGTCGCTGAGCCACGCCGACGCTCGTCTCGCCGCCTCGAACCTGGTGTCGAGCTTGTCCACCAGATAGGCGGCGGCCACGGCGTTGGCGAGGCGCGCCGCCTTGACCGGATCCGTCGAGGTGACCGAGATCGCCAGCGTGTAGCCCTGGCCCGGCGGCCGGCTGACGGCGAGCGCGCCCTGCAGCGCTCCGACCGAACCGATGACATCGGTCGGTATGGGCTCTTCATTTCGGCCGAGCCCTCTTGCATTGACGTCATCGGCTGGCCCCGACAGGGATGACCGGATAGAGCCGGTAACAGAGGGCCCCGACCCGAATTCGGAATCCGAGACGAGACGTTCCTTATCCACAACGCGGCGCAGGAAGACGCTGGAGCGAATGATCGCCATCTGGCTTTCGACCACCGCGAAATCGAGGCCGGCGTCCGAAAGGATGGCCTCGGTGCCGGGGGCCTTCTCCCGCTGTGGATCGAGCAGGACCTGGGATGTCGCCGTGTAGAGCGGCGTCTGCCGCAACAGAGAAATGATCCCGATCACCAAAACCACGCCGGTGACTCCGAAGTATGAATTTCCATTGGCGCCAGGCGAAACTGAGGATTTCTCGCAGATCGAAGCCGTGCTCGCCATCCCCGGCGTCGAGCCCCGCGGTCGAGGAAATGCGATTCAGCATCTGTTGCCCATGAGTTGACGATCGGACGAGCCGTCCGCGTATTCCCGGATGCGCGAGACCGGCACCGGATTCGACGGCGGGGGATTTTTGATGCGATCAATCATGCACGAGCACGCGGGAACTCTCGGACTGCGATACCCCGGCGCCGAGCAAAGCCGCGAAAGTGAGGGCGACCGCCTGGATTTGCAGGCTGAAATCGACGAAGGCGTGCACCCCGACCAGACAGGATACGGCCACGGCGACGCGGGGTATGGTCACGTTTTCGCGGCGGACGATCATGCCCTTCACGCAGCGCAGCACCAGCAGCAGGATGCTCGCCAAGAGCATCGATCCGAACACCAGGCCCAATCCCTGGAAAACTTCCACGTAGCTGTCATGGGCCTGCTCCCAGATTCCGAATACGCTGATCGATCGGTCCCGGTACATCGGAAATATGTCGGCAAACGTCCCCAGACCGTACCCGGTCAGCGGCGCATCGCGGATCGACCGCAGGGAGATGAGATTGACGGCGATCCGATTGGTGTCGTTGAACCCGCGTTCGCTCAGCTTGCCCACGAAGACATCGCCGAAGACGAGGAAAACCGCCACGACAAGCACCGTCCCGAATACGATCGTCTCCAGGAGTTCGGTGGTGCGCTTCTTCTGCCGGCTGAATGTCGACAGTCCGAGAACGAAAAGACCAAGACCCGCAGCGATTATTCCGCCGCGGGAAACCGTGAGAAGAAGTGCGACCAGGATCACGAATGCGCTTCCCAGAAACAGCGCGCCCTGTTCGCCGGTGGTCTCGATGAAAGAGGCGATCCGCAGCTGCCACGGCCCATCGGAGGTCGAGACCTTGTGCCGGTAAAGCTGCAAGAGCAGGCCGCAGATGGCGACCAGCCCGATCCCTGCATATGTCGCAAAGGAGTTGCGATTGATGAAAGTGGACGTCACGTATCCGATCGCCGAGGGCGTTTCGAGCCAGGGCAGTCGCCCCGCCTTGAGGGCGAAGCCCACCAGCCCGTAAGCGGCGTAGACGCATACGATGGCCGCAATGCCCTTCAGCAAGAAGTCGGCACGCCCGACATTTCGGCACAGCTGAAGCGCCAGCCAAAACACGCTCGCAACCGTGATCAGTTGTATCAGCGCCAATGTGGTCAGGTCGCGATTGACGCTGATGCTGCCGCTGACCGGTTTTCCGAGCGCATTCGCGGCCATACCCCAAATCGGATGAGACAGGGTGGACGGCACGAAAGTCGTCGTCTGCAGCCAGACCCAAACCAGGGCCGCGGCAAACAGACCGGCGGGCAGTGCTATGTTGCTTGATCCCGATCGGATGATGTTCGCCGCGTATGAGGATCGATATCTCGTAAATCAGTGCGAGACCGGGAAACAGGGCCGCATTTGCCCCCCAGGCGATGAGATCGTTGCTGCCGTACCAGAACGGAGCCCAGGCCAATCCGGCGACGAGCCCCCACATGAGCGCTCGCTCGACGATCGACTTGCGTGCCGACGCTGGGAGAACAAGATCCCAGGACTGCTCGGCGCCAACGCGCCGCGCGCGCGGGGGATCAGTCGCCAAATTCCCCGATCTCATGGAGGCGTGTGGTGGCTGGCGCATCAGGTCGAACGGGGATCGCCCCTCCTATGCTACCGCCGTTCGGGTGAAGACGATCCTTCACCCGCCCAGGAAGGAGGATTTCCGACGCAGAAGACGATCGCTTCTCGGATTTTCGACCCCACGAATCGATTACGACGCTAACATCAAAAGTGATTCCAGCGAATCCCCTGAAAGGTGCCGGGCGTAAATCTCCGAACAGAATTGCCTGTCAGCAGGTCGGCCTGCTCGGGCTCACGCAAGGCGGCGGATCGCCGCCGCTGGTCGCCGCTCCGGCATTGCTGAAGCCGGGAATCCCCTGCGCCAGGGTCGGCGTCGAGGCCACCACGTAGCCGACGCGGGTGCCGGAGTCGGCGAATGACATGGCGTTGCGAATGCGCTGTTCCGCGTCACCGCACGGCAGCACCGCATTTTGCGAAAAAGCTCGCCGCATCGGCCAATCCACCACCGATGGCTTCCTTCTGGCCCGGACTCGCATTGCGTGCAACGAAAACCACGTCGTCGACCAGGGATGAGTCTGTTACGAGGAGCCGGGCGATCGCGGCGCGCAAGCCGGGCCCCCCGGCCGGATACCGTGACAGCAGACCGGTGACCTGCGGGCTGACGGCGCCCGCAAATTGCCCCATGGCATTGAATGATCCCGCTGGCGCAGGCGCGGACGCTCCGCACGCACAGATCACGGCAAGTGCCGCCAGCAGATATCTTTGCATCCCACCGCTCCCCTGATCGAATCGCCCGCCAAGAATGCCACACTGGTCAATATCTGTAGGTTAACCCGAGCGTCACGACGTTCCGTGTGAAGCTTTGCAACGGCACATTCGAGGCGAGCTGCACATATTGGTAGTCGAGCGTGATCCCGAAATTCTGCCACACGCTGTAAGTGACCGTCCCGCCGGCGGTCCAGGCATTGTCGGTGCGAACGACGTCCGTGTAGCTGGTGCGGATATATCCAAACCGCGCGCTCGCCATCCACTCCTTCGCGAGCGAATAGGTCGCCTGCACGAGAGCCGTATCCGCCTTGGTCGATGTCCCGAGAGCACCCGGTGCCGCGGCGGCCAATGATACGCCCAGCGACTCGTTGACGGACGCACGCAGCGTCAGTTCGGGCAACGGATAGTAATAGATGCTTCCGCCGAACACCGAACTGGCGACATTGCCCAGAGGCGAGAAATCGAACTGCTCGACCTGATAGCCGCCGTACAACTCACCTTTGAACAATCCGAGTTGGTCTGTCCCTATGCCGCCGACCGCGCGATATCCCGATGAGTTGAATTCGCTGGTGGAATAGTGGCGCTGGTCGACGCTTCCCTCCGCATAGGCATAAAGCGCCGGGGTGAACCAAACGCCGCCTCGACCCACGCCGGTATAGGTCACGCCATTCGGCGAGGGAGCGCCCGGCGTTCCGGTATTATCGTAGGCGATGTCGACGGCCGAGCCGCCGAGGGTCAAGAAAGCTGCGCCGAAGGTCTTCTGGACCGACGCCGTCGCCGAATACTGATTGTAGGTGATCGGATTTGCCGTCGGCGAGAGACCGATGGCCGTCGGATTGAGGGTGTTCACGCTGTTGTCGATACCGAACGTGCTGAACAGGTCGCGTTGCCGCGTGTAGTCGGCCTGCGCATTGACCACCAGATCTGCGGTGGGCTGGTACTTCTGCATGAACCCGGTTCGGGCGGATATCGTATCGTAGGTGCTCGCCGTGTCGGCCGAATAGGCTCGGGCATCCATCATGCCGTAATACGTCGACTTGTTGATGCCGTCGGTGGCCTCGGCGAGCAGGCTCGGCACGACCCGGCCACCGAAGCTCGAAGTCTTGGTGGTCGCGCTCTGGGCTGGATTGGAGTCGTAGAGGCCACCGAGGAACAGGCTGGGGTAGAGCAGCCAGCCGCCGATGGGGAGAGCCTGATAATCCCGCGTCGGCTTGGCGAAGGGATTGTCGTGGTCAGCGACGACCGGAGGCGGCGTCAATGAGGGCCCGTCGGTCCCTCCGATCATACCGATCTGAGCAGACGCCGGGTGCGGAAAGGCGAAGCACCACAGGGCACAGGCTACTCCCGCGCTCCGCCAGTGCTGCGGCCAATCCGCAAACCAAAACGACATTACCCGGCCCCCGACCCAGCCCACGGCTGAAAGACACCACCTGCGTACCCTTCCACCTCCCAAATTCGAGATAATTTTTGCTCGCGCCAGGCATGACCCGGCGGGCGAAATTGTCGCCATATTTAATAGATTGCGCCCAAATCGCCCGGTCGCTGGGAGTGGGCCGTGCCCGCACTTTCGAGTCGGGGTCAGAAATACCGTTGCGGGACCTTTATGATATCTCCGGGCAGGATCGGCACGGACGAATCGAGCGCGTATTCCCGCAGCGCTGCTTCACCCGGGTGCTGTATCAGGATGGTGGACTTGCTGGATCTGTAGGTCGTTCCGCCCGCTATGGCGATCGCGCTCAGGACGTTCAATCCGCTGGTATAGGGATAAGATCCGGGCTTTTCGATCTCTCCGATGATGTAAAACGGCCGGAACTCCGCGACGGAGACGGTGACCTTGGGATTCTTCAGGTATTGGCTCCGAAACTTCTGTGCCAGGGCTTGCTCGAGCTCGGACATGCGTCAGACCGGAAGCCTTGATCGTTCCCGCAAGCGGAAGCGAGACGAAGCCACTGGGATCGATCTGGTAGTCTCCGCTGAGCGAAGCTTCGCCGTATACGTTGACGCGAATCTTCTCGCCTGCCTGCAACCTGGGAGTCAGGGACGTGGCCAGGATTTGTTGCTGATCGGCTTCGCTCACTTGGGCAATGCTCGAGCACCCGGACACGGCGAGCCCAATCGAAAGCGCCAGCCACCCGCCGTGGAAGCTTCGCGCCATACTACTCACCGAACTCTCCGCCTGAGGACCCAATTCCAAGAGGTAGGTCGAGCCGCCCACCCACTATTTGGAAAGAGTGCCCCTCCACCAATTCAACCTCCACCTTCCATCATCATGCTTAAGAAATTCAAAATAGTTGATCAGGTATTGCTGAAGCAGGGAATTGGGTCGGGGGTTTGGGGACCAATGCCAGCGCTTTCACCCTCTTCGCAGGGTGCGTTACGACTGAAATGGTCGGCATTCGATGTCGTTTGGGCTGCTCTTGCCCCGTATTTCGCCCTGACCATCCGGGAGGCTTACATCCTGTCCTATGACGGGGTGCAGGCGGCTGCGCTCTACTGTCTCATTTCCTTGACGTTTTCTCTTATCGCCTTCGCCGCCTTTCGCCTCCGGGACGGCATGGCCCGTTATTTTTCAGTGCACGACGCGGTCGAAATCGCCAAGGCGGTCATCGTAGCTGAGCTGATGACGTGCCTGACCCTTTTCACCTTCACGCGCCTCGACGGCATACCTCGCTCCACCCCAATCATTCATGCCTTGGTGCTGGGCGTCGGATTGGTGGCGGCAAGAGCTCTGGCCCGCTTTTCCGCCAGCAGCCGGTTCGGAGAAGCCCGCTATCGGTTCGAGCGCAGGCACGTCGTCATGATCGGGGTGAGCCGTCTGACCGCGCTCTACATGAAATTCCTCGATGCCATGGCGCCCGGGAAGCACCAGATCATCGCGGTGCTGGACGATGAGCCCGAGACGAGAGGCCGCTCGGTGAACGGCGTGCCGATCATGGGCCCGGCGTCGGAACTGGAATCCGTCATCGAGGAATTCGCCGTCCACGGCGTTCAGACCCACCGTGTCGTGGTGGGTCTCCACGCGAGCGAATTGCCGGATCAGATCCTGGAAGGGATCCGGCGAATCTGCAGGGAGCGCGATGTAGAGCTGGGTTTCGTACCGGAACTCTTCGGCTTGATGGCGCCGGAGGAAGAAGAATCAGCCGCAGCGGGCGTCCAGATCGAAGCGCCTCCGGGCCAGGAACCGACGCTGTCACTGCCGTTCTATTTCGAGGTGAAGCGGTATCTCGATTTCTTTGCCGCGCTCATCCTGCTCGCTGCCTTGTCGCCGCTTTGGATTGTCGCGACCGGCTTGGCCCTGGCCGACGTCGGATCACCCGTATTCTTCTGGCAGCAGCGCATGGGCCTCGGAGGCCGCAGGTTCCTGCTGCATAAATTTCGCACGCTGCGAACGCCTTTCGACAGGCGGGGCCGCAAGCTCACCGACGATCAGCGGCTGTCGCGGATCGGCCGGCTTGTGCGCAGGACCCGGCTCGACGAGCTGCCGCAATTGCTCAACGTCCTGGTCGGCGACATGTCCTTGATCGGGCCGCGCCCCTTGCTTCCTCGCGATCAGCCCAAGAACATCGCGGTGCGGCTGATGGTCCGGCCGGGCATAACGGGCTGGGCCCAGGTCAATGGCGGCGTCCTCCTCTCGGCTGATGAAAAAGAATTGCTGGACGAGTGGTATATCCGCAACGCTTCGCTGTGGCTCGACCTGCGCATCATCGCCATGACGGCGATGATGTTCCTGAGGGGCGACCGGCGAACGCAGCACCTCGAACGAACCTTGGAGCGAACCCTGTGGAGCAGCTCCATTCGATATGGCGACCCCGCGCCCCGGCGAATAGGCTTGCACCGCACACCGGCGCTGGCCAGGGCGCTTCCTCGCAGCCAGGAACACAGCGCGCCTGCGGCGCTGCGATCCTCCTAGGGGTCTGACCCCAACTTTTGGTTCGCGAATGTTGGGACAAGTCAGCCGACCAGCCAATTGAAGTCGTGGGGCGACTTATCCAAACAGATGGGAAACTACCTGCTTGGGTCGCACCACCAGCTGCGAATTTCAAAGCTTCCCCCGACAGAGGTCGGCAAGTGCTCGGGCCTCTCCCATGAAGCGCATCGTTTTCCTGAACCGCTTCTTCTTCCCCGACCACTCCGCCACCAGCCAGATCGTCGGTGACCTCGCCTTTCATCTGGCCGGTGCCGGAAGCAACATCCACGTCATTACCAGCCGGCAGCGCTACGACGACTCGCGCGCAGGCCTGCCGGATTTCGAAGAGGTCCGCGGCGTGACCATCCACCGCGTGTCCACCACCCAATTCGGAAGGTCGAGCCTGGTCGGCCGCGGGTTCGACTACTTGAGCTTCTACGCCTCGCTGTGGCGAAAGGTGAACAGTGTCGCGCGACCGGGCGACATCCTGGTCGCCAAGACCGATCCTCCGATGCTCGGCGTCCTCGCCATGCAGGCCGCGAAACGGCGGCAATGCCACCTCGTGAACTGGCTGCAGGACCTCTATCCGGAAGTCGCAATGCGGCTCGGGGTTCCCTTCATCAACGGAAGTCTGGGCAATGCCCTCACCCGCCTCCGGGATGCCTCGCTCAGAGCGGCGACGGCGAATGTCGTCATTGGAGAGCGAATGGCCGCAAACCTGCGCATGGCCGGCGTGCCTGAAAGCCGCATCCGCGTCATCTCCAACTGGTGCGACGACACGGCCATTCGCCCGGCGCCTGGCGGGAGCAATCCGTTGCGCCGCGCCTGGGGGCTGGAGGGCAAGTTCATTGTCGGCTATTCGGGCAATCTCGGTCGCGCCCATGAGTTCGAGACGATCCTGGGCGCTGCCGGCCGGCTGCAAAGCGAGCCGGGCATCGTCTTTCTGATCGTCGGCGGCGGATATGGAGCCGAGGAACTCTCACGCCGGGTCAAAGAGCTTCGTCTCGATCAGAAATTTCGGTTTCTGCCCTACCAGGACCAGGCGACGCTCGATGATTCCCTCGGCGTCCCGAATCTGCACTGGATCTCGCTCAAGCCCGAGCTCGAGGGCCTCATCGTTCCAAGCAAATTCTATCGCATTGCCGCGGTAGGGCGGCCGATGGTCGTCATCGGCGCCGGCGACGGGGAGCTTGCGACACTGGTTCGGCGGCACAATTGCGGATTTGTCGTCGATCCCGGCGACTCCGAGGGGCTCGCGGGTCTCCTGCAGCGTCTGGCAAACGATCCGAGCGCGCTGTCCGACATGGGCACCGCAGCCCGAAACATGTTGGACGCGCACTTTTCGCGCCGACAGGCGTTCGAAACATGGCAGAGCCTGCTCGCCGAAGTCAGCGAAAGCGCCACAAATGTATAGGCCTCGCGGGCGAATGCCGCCTAAGATGATCGAATCAGGCAAGCCGCCTGAGCCAAGAGTCGCGGAATGACTCCAGACGCAATTTCTGCGCCCCGCCGTCATCGAGCAAAATCATTTCGGATCGGAGCGGGTGTATTCCTCGCCGCCGTGCTGCTGGCCTTTTTTGCGGGATGGCACGCTCGCGTTGAGATACTGCGGGGAGTTGCCCGGGCCTGGGTCGTTTCCGATTCGATTACACCAGCCGATGCCATCGCGGTGCTCGGCGGGGGCCTGGAGACCAGGCCCTTTGCCGCTGCGGACCTCTACAAGAAGGGAATCGCAAAGCAGATCCTTCTCGCCGACGTGAAGCTCAGTCCCACGGAGAATCTCAAAATCATTCCTTCTCACGTCGAGCTAAATCGGGCCGTGCTGCTCAAGCTCGACGTCCCTCCGGAGGCGATTGCGAAGTTCGGAACCAATGTCTCGAACACCTTTGAAGAAGCCCGCGCCCTGGCCGATTGGGCCAAGGCGAACGGGATCAAGAGCATCATCGTTCCGACAGAGATTTTCTCCAGCCGCCGGGTGCGCTGGATTCTCGACAAGCAGGTGAGCGGCATCGGGGTGCACGTCGAGATTCTGGCCCTGTCACCCCCCGAGTACGGCATCGAAAATTGGTGGCGGAGCGGGGCGGGCGTCATCGCCTTCCAGAACGAGGTGATCAAGTATCTGTACTACAGAGTGAAATTTTGAGACGACTGTGCGGCTGGAACACACCGCCGACGAAATCGGCTATCACAATCACGCGCAAGCCCCCATATCCTTGGGCCGGACCCCTGGCCTCGCCGCAATATGAATGAACCACCTTCCCTGCCCCAACCGGACCGGCTCTACGTCATCGGCGACATCCATGGCCGATCGGATCTGCTCGACCGCATGGTCATCGAAATCGCGCGCGATCTCGAAACCCGTCCGGTCGGCGCGTCCCTCACCGTGACGCTCGGAGACTATGTCGATCGCGGCGCCGATTCCCGGGGAGTGCTGGACCGTCTGGTGCGCAACCCCTTCCCTACCCCGCTGGTGGCCTTGAAGGGCAACCACGAATCCCTGTTCGCGGCCTTCCTCAACGACGCCTCCGTCGCCGACCATTGGCGGCGGCTCGGAGGCTTGGAAACCCTGCATTCCTACGGCGTTCCCGTGGCATCCCTCATGATGGGCAGGGATTACGAGGAGGCCGCCGCGGGTCTGCGCGCCGCCATCCCGCCGGCCCACCTGGAATTCCTGGGATCGCTGAGGACGTCCCTGTCGGTCGGGAGATATTTCATGTGCCATGCCGGCGTCCGGCCCGGCGTCCCGCTGGAGCGTCAGAGCGAAGAGGATCTCTTGTGGATCCGTGCCGAGTTCCTCTCGAGCCAGGCGAATTTCGGCAAGATCATCGTGCACGGCCACACCCCGACCGAATCACCGGAAGTGCTGCCCAACCGGATCAACGTCGACACCGGCGCCTTCATTACCGGACGGCTGACCTGCGCTGTTCTCGACCAGGGCGACCCGAGATTTCTCTCTACCAAGTGAACATCGCCCGACGCGACGCCAGCCGTCCCGGGCGAAACAAGTTCGTATCAGCGTCTGGAATATCGGTCTGGATGCCTTGTCACCGGCCGGAGCGGCGCAGGCCGGCGGCCGGGCCAGGATCATGCGAGGATCACAGGCTTACGGTTTGATCCCTAGAGATGGCCAACCCTCGCTCTTCAATCCGGTCGCGGATGACGTCCAATGGCTGCCTGAAATCATACCAAGGCGAAATCGCGCTGCGAATCCTCGAACTCACCTCGCTGCGAGCGCCATTGTAGGCCAGGATGGGAGCGTACGGGACTTCTTCCGTGGCCGGAGGCCCGTAGCGCCGAAGATAGTCGGAAAAATTGTTTGCGGCCTGGTCGACTTTCAAGAGCGATTCGCAAGGCATTCCTTCGGCAAAGATCACGTCGTGCCGTGCGAGCTTGATGTGGAAATACGCAAGTTCGTCGAACTCGCGGGCGTCGATCTGCACGATCGTCGTATTGTTTATCAGGGTGCCCGCCGTCACCAGTGCGCCGTCGATCAGGAGAGAATGCCATTGCGACAGATACAGGTCGCGGCACGGAACCCCGTCGGAAATGGCAGACCTGGCAATACGCACGGGTCTTACATCCTGGGCCCAGGATTTCGTGATGTCGCTCTTGCGGAAGCGATAGTTTCCAATCAATTGAACGGCCTGCAGCCCTCCCGACACGGTCGGCAGCAAATCGCCGATCGCAAGATCTTCTACGTTGCGGTCGCCTGCGGCAGCACGGATCTTGGTACCCTTGAGAAAGCACGCAGCCGCCGCCTGCTTGGGTACACTCACAACGGTCAAAGCAGCGGCGCCCGCAGCCGCAGCCTTCATGGCTGCCTGGGTGAAATTTCGGCGCGTGCGCAGGGCGCCTGACAGATTGTGATCGATGTCGTTCATTGCGTGCCCATCCCAAGGCTGAAAGTAACCGAAGGTCGTGGAGGCGACCGACAGTTGCTTCGTAATTAGAACAATAATGCAAACATTTTATTAATTAAGATTCGGTGACCGACAAATGAATCCGGCCGTTAAAGCGCGATCGAAAGACACATTTGTTAATTGGACGTTAACTTGTTGTGGTATCGGCGCAGGGTTCTGCGGCGTTTACCCAGGACCCCGATTCCCTTTTGCGCAGGTATCCCGCGACCGGAAATCGCGGCCGTGTGGCGGAACCCAAACCGGGTCTTTGAGGGGCTCGCCGTGAGAGTTCCTGCTTTTATCGGGGGATATCTCCGCCGGCTATCGCGGCCATGCCAACACCCGCGTACCTTCGATCCCGGTTCTAAACCTAAGTACAGCATCGTGCGGGCCGGCTCGATGTAAGCTGAGCTTGCAGGTGAAAAGCAGCTTTATGCGGTGAATGCGCGCGCCAAGCGCGCAACAGGGAGGTTCGCCCCATGACAACGACAGCTTTACAGCCCCAACAGTCGAGCATCTGGTGGTTCTTCTTGCTCGAGGGCATAGCCGGCATCATTCTGGGTTTTCTGCTCATCACCGATCCCGGCGCAACGATGGTTGCACTGGTGACCTTTCTCGGCTTCTACTGGCTGATCATGGGGATCCTGGCGCTGGTGCGCATGTTCGTGGATCAATCGGTCCCGTGGATCTGGTCGCTCCTCATCGGCATCGTCGGGATTCTTGCGGGAATAGTGGTCCTGAGGCACCCGTACCTCGCCGCACTGACCGTGCCGACGGTGATCGTCATCGTCCTCGGAGTGCAGGGACTGGTCATGGGCGTGCTCGAACTCATCGGCGGCTTCACCGGCGGTGGCATCGGGTCGTTCATCATGGGCGTGCTCTATGTGCTGGTCGGGCTGCTGCTGCTCGCCTCTCCGCTGGCGGCCGCGCTGGCGGTGCCGCTGGTCTTCGGCATCCTCCTCCTCGTGCAGGGGGTAGCGCTCATCTTCTTGGCGTTCCGCGCCCGCGCCTGAGGGGCGGGCGTTACCTCGACTTTTTCTGAAAGCGCGCCGCGAGGGTTTCGGGCCGGCTGCGACGCTGCCTGCCCGTTGCCCCGCTGGCCCCGCGAGTCACTGCCGAGGCAAAGTCCGAACTCACCGAGCTCTTGACCATGGCCGTTGGAGCGAATCCCGATATCGGCCTGCATCAGATGGTGCAGGCGATCGTGACCGTCTTGGCGGTCATCAACCCGGTGGTGTGCGGTTCGATCTTTCTGACGCTGACGCCGAATTTGGAATCGCGTCAAAAATGGCAGGCCGCCATCCACGTGGCGCTCAGCATTCTCATCATCCTCGTGGCGTCCGCATTCGTCGGGCTCCCGGTGCTCGGCGTTTTCGGCATTTCGCTGGACGTGTTCCAGATCGTCGGCGGTATCATCATCGCGTATATGGGGTTCGATATGCTGGGCGGCGGCCAGAAGGTCGCTCGAGCGCCGCCGTCCTCGGGGGAAGGCCCTGATGCGCGGAATTCGCTCGCGCCGCTCGTCATGTTTGCCGCTGGCCCAGGGACGATCACCGCTGTGGTGACGCTGGCCGCAGTCCATTCGCCGGCCGGTTTGCCGCTGTCGGCGCTTGCGGCCTCGGCGACCGGCGCCGGGGTCACGCTCGTCGTGCTGCTGCTCGTCAGCCGGCTGGGATCGCGGATCAGCCCGAACACGCAGGCCATAGTCACGCGATTCATGGGGCTCGTTGTGACGGCAATGGGCATGCAATTCGTGCTGACCGGCTTCAAGGCGTTCATGCACGCGTAAGGTGCGGCTGGGGCCGCGCTGGGCGAACAGCACGCCGCGCTTTCGCCCCAAATTGCCTACCTCTCGTCCCGGGAACGCGAATTGATCGAAATCACAGCGGCCAACTGCCGATCCGCTACCAAGTCCCCCATGGGGTCGTCACAGCACTTCTATCCGGAGTTCGGCTATCTCAGCCCGTCGTTCCCGCACCGCCGCGCGATGTGGGCGACGGCGGTGGCTGCCGCATGCGGCGTTATCGGCGGCGTGGTCGGTCTGCTGGCGCTGATGACAGGCCGCGGCCTCGATTACCCGACACCCCAGGCCATGGTGGATCCGGGATTCTCCGAACTTTGGTATGATTTTGCCGCCCTGCAGGCCACTGGCGCGTCCGGCCCGGGCCGTTCGACGGCCGAATCGGGTTTCGCCCCACCGCCAGGTGCGGCAAGTGCCGCCACCGAGGCCGAAAAGCGCTGCACCGAATCGACCTGGCCGTTTTTCGACAATGACTGCCTGTGGGGGAAGGCGGCTGCGGACAGACGTGAGGAGAGGCGCCATAAGCGGATCGTGGCCCGCCTCAAGAGCCCCTGGTGCTCCAGCCTCCATTCCAAGCAAGGCGCCTACATCTGCCGTTCGCGGACATGACGACACCGCCTCCGTCACCCTCCGTGGTCCGCGCTCTCGGCGAACCGCAGCGCAAGAGCAGCAGCGCGCGCACCATCGGCATCGCCTCGGCGATCTGGGGCGTCTCGATCTTCCTCAGCCGCATCATGGGCCTGGTGCGCGAGCAGATCATCGGCCGGACGCTCGGCGCCAGCCGGGAGGCTGACCTCTATTTCGCCAGCTTCACGCTTCCGGACTTCCTGAACTACCTCCTGGCGGCGGGAGCGTTGTCGATCGTGTTCATTCCGATGTTCCTGGAATATTTCGAACGCGGCGACCGTGACGGCGGCTGGCAGGCTTTCAGCGCCATCGCGAATTTCATTCTCGTGGCGGGAGGCGTCGCGATCGCGCTGCTCATGGTGTTCGCGCGGCCGCTCGCGGGCGTGGTGGCGCCGGGGTTCACCGAGCCCTCCGAGGTCGACACGCTGGTGCGCCTGATGCGCATCATTCTGCCGGCGCAATTCTTCCACGTGATCGGAGGGCTGTTGTCGGCGACGCTGCAGGCCCAGGACCTGCACCTGCTTCCGGCCATGGCGCCGCTCGTCTACTCGGCCGGCATCATCATCGGCGGTCTCGCCGGGGCACAGCTTCGGAATCGGAGCCGACGGATTTGCGTGGGGTGTGCTCGTGGGCTCCGCGCTCGGGCCGTTCGCGCTGCCGCTCTATGGCTGCCTGCGCACGCGCATGCGCTGGTACCCCGATTCTGTCGTTTGGCGAATGCCGACCTGCGGCGTTACCTGTGGCTGTCGTTTCCGATCATGGTCGGATTTTCGATCGTGGTGGTCGACGAGTGGATCGTCAAGAACCAGGCCTCCTACCTCGCGGCAGGCGCGCTGTCGGAACTGCAATACGGCCGCACCCTGATGAAGGTGCCGATCGGCGTGTTCGGCATGGCGGCGGGCGTGGCGGCCTATCCCACCATCAGCCGCATGGTCGCGGCCGGCAACGTGGCCGAGGCCTATGGCGTACTGTGCGGCGCGGTGCGGCTGATGCTGTTCGCGACATTCGCCGCACAGGTGTGCCTGACGCTCGCCGGATTCGAAGCCGCCTACCTCATCTGGGGCAGTGTTCGCGAGCCGGTTCAGCGTTGCCGACGCGCAGGCCACCGGCACCATCCTCGCCTTTCTGTGCCTCGGTCTCGGCGGCTGGGCGGCGCAGACGGTGATCAGCCGCGGCTTCTACGCTCTCGGCAGCACCTGGCTGCCGACCATCGTCGGCACCATCGTCGCATTCGCAGCGGTGCCGCTCTACGTCGTGCTGCGCCGGCACTGGGGCACGATCGGGCTCGCGACCGCAAGCTCGATCTCCATCACGGTCTACGTGCTGGTGCTCGGCTGGCTGCAACGCCGCCGCTTCGAACGGGAGGCCGCCGCAAAGGGAACCACGCTCCACGACGCGCCGGGCATGCTGGACGCCGCACTGCGCCTCGCCCTGGCGGCGGCCATCGCCATCGGCATCGGACTCGCCGTGCGCGTCCTCCTTCTTAAATCGCTGCCGGGCGCGGATATCGCCGTGATCCTCGTACGCGCCACCGCGCTGTGCGTAGTCGGCGGCGGAGTTTATTTGGCTCTGGCCCGGCTTTTTGGCATTCGCGAGCTGGCGAGGTTCGAACGCATGCTGCTCCGCAGGCTCCGATTGCGGCGGCCGACGCTGAGAGACGCGGGCAGCGCGCCGCAGCATTGAGATTTGGGCGCGTACCGTCGTGCTAAATCCCAGCGCACCGCAAGCCTTTATTTTTCGCGTGATCTGAGGCGAAAAGTCTGCAAATTTTGGAGTCCATCCGCCAGCCAGTCGCGGCGGCCCCTTCGCCTCACACCGGATCGATCCACCCACAGGTACGCCCGAATGTTGCACGTGGATATGAAGGCCATCGGTCGCGCACGTGAGCGCGTACGCGAGCCGCTGCTGACCGCGCTGACCATCATCATGGCGGCGTTGATGTTCGTCATCGTGCCGTTTCACGCCGCCGGCCTGATCCGGACCCAGACAGTTGGCTTTGGAGTATTGCTTATTTTCATCGCCGGCGTGGTCGTTCTTTCCGGAAGCCTTTCCGCCGCGCTGGCGATGGGCGTCGCATTGGCGTTGGGCGCGGCGGCTGCGGCATTGCGTCTGACCGGGCCTTCGACTGTCGACATCTATCTCGATGCGACGGCCTACATCATCGTCACATGCGCGCTCGCCCTGATCGTTTGCCGCGCGGTCTTCGGTCCCGGTCCGGTGACCTATCATCGCGTCATCGGGGCCGTGCTGCTCTATCTGACGATCGCAATGATATTCGTTGCCCTCTATGCCTTTGTCGGACTGCTTTTTCCCGACGCCTTCGAGGGCCTGCCGATCCGCGACACCCCGAAGCTCACCGCCAACCTGATTTATTTCAGCTTCGTCACGATGACCTCCACCGGATATGGCGACATCGTGCCGATTCACCCCATCGCCCGCAGCCTCGCCAATCTCGAGGCGATCATCGGCCAGCTCTATCCTGCGACCCTGTTGGCGCGCCTCGTGACACTGGAGCTCGAGGGACGCGCCACCAGGAGGCGCGAGAACGGCGGGAAGTAATTCTCGTCGTCAAGCTGGCTAATGCGCCATCAGGCAGCACACCGGGCTTGATGCGAGCAGGTCCCGCGTCACCCCGCCGAACACCCATTCGCCGAGGCGGCTGTGCCCGTAGGCGCCGGCGACGATCAAGTCCGCGCCCTCTGCCTTGGCGAGCCGGATCAATTCATCGGCGACGCCGCCCTTGGATTGAGCGGCGATCATCGAGCCCACCGATATCTTGTGCCGCGCCAGATATCGCACGACGTCGTCGACCTGCCGCCGCCCGTCGCCCTCCGCTTCCTCGTCGCGAATTTCGACGATGGTCACGGCTTTGGCCCCATGCAGGAACGGGAGCGCATCGCGCAGCGCGCGGCGCGCCTCGCGGCCGTCCTTCCACCCGATGATGACGCGCTCCGCCGGCAGCGTGTCGACGTCGGGCGGCACCACCAATACCGGGCGGCCTGCCCGCAACACCACGCCCCCTGTGTCCAGCGACCGGGTGACATCGGCCGGCGCGGCTTGACGGCCGACGACGAGCAGGTCGGCAGCGCGCGCCTCCGACGCGACGTAGTTATCGGGAAGCTCGATGTCGGATCGCCATTCGAGTCCCGGCCGGTCCACTCCGGCCGCTGCGCGGAAGGCGACCCCGGCGCGCGCGAGCGACGCCTTGATGTCCCGGCGCTCCCGTTCGACCACCTCCCGCGTGACGAAGTAAGCGCCCTCGGCCGGGTAAGGCGGCAGGATACAGGCGGAAATACCGATCAGATCGGCCTTGAACCGATCGGCCAACTCCGCCGCGAGCCGCACACGGGCGTTGGACGTGCCATCGATGTCCACATGTACCATCACCGTCGCAAAGGACACGGCTGATCTCCATCATGGCCTGGGAATTGGGACCACTGCCAGAAACCATATTCTGCCTGGAAATGCCGGACATGCGCTAGATCAAGAACTCATTGCAGCTCGAGCCGCACGACTTTCATGGTTCGATCATTGGGGTCGTCGGTGACTTGAAATCCGAGTTGCCGGCACATTTCCAACATCGTGGTGTTTTCCTGCAGCACCTGGCCTTCGATACGTTTGAGCTTCTCGCTCTTCCCGTAGCGGATGATCAGCTCCATGAGCTTCCACCCGATGCCCCGCCCCTTGAGGTCGGAGCGCACCAGGACGGCGTATTCGGCGTTTTCGTAGTTGGCATCGGCGTGCAGCCGCACGACGCCGAGCAGGTCGCCGGAGGCCTCATCGAGCGCCGCGAACGCGATCGCCCGGGCATAGTCGAGTTGCGTCAGGCGGGCGAGGAAGGCGTGGCTGAAATGCCTGACCGGGGCGAAGAAACGCAGCCGAAGGTCGTCGGCGGTGATTTTTTCGAGGAACTTGAGCAGCAGGGACTCGTCCTCAGGACGCAGCGGCCGGACGAATATCTTGGTGCCGTCGGCGAGGTCCAGCCACTGTTCCCAATCCTTCGGATAGGGACGCACCGCGAACCGGTTGTAGCCGACGCCCTTGAATTTCGGCTCCGGCTCAAGCGGCGCGACGGCGATGCGGACATCGAGCGCAAGCACGCCGTTCTGGTCGGCGAGGAGCGGGTTGATATCGAGCTCGCGCAATTCCGGCACGTCGGCGGCGAGCTGGGCGAGCTTCACCAGGGTCAAGGCGACATCCGCCACCTTCGCCGCGGGAACGTCGCGATAGCCATTGAGCACGCGGGAGACCCGCGTGCGCGCAATCAGGTCGCCGGCCATCTTGAGGTCGAGCGGCGGCAGCGCCAGTGCCTTGTCGTTGAGTACCTCGACCGCGGTTCCGCCCTGCCCGAAGGCGATGACAGGGCCGAAGGTGGGATCGTCGGCAATGCCCACAATGAGCTCATGCGCCTTGGGGCGCACGATCATGGGCTGAATGGTCACGCCGGTGATGCGGGCGTCGGGTCTGGCCGCGCGTGCGCTCGCGATGATTTCGGCGGCCGCGGTGCGCACCGCCGCTTCGGACGCAAGATCGAGCCTCACGCCGCCGACATCCGACTTATGCACGATATCAGGCGATAATATTTTGACGACCACCGGAGTGCCCGCAGCGAGGAACGGCCGCGCCGTCGCACCCGCTTCATCGGCATCGCGGGCGAGCAGCGTCGGCACTGTCGGAATCGCGTAGGCCGTCATGACCTCGACCACTTCCAGCGGGTCGAGCCAGCGGCGGCCGTCGCGAATCGCGGCCTCCACCGGCCGCCGCGCCGCGGCCACGTCGGGCGCGAAGTGCTCAGGCAGGCTCGGCGGCGTCTCCATCAGTGCGTCGCGAACTTCGGCATAGCGCACGAGGTGGGTAAAGCCGCGCACCGCATCGGCTTCGGTCGGATAAAGCGGAACGCCAGCCGCCTCGAATGTGGAAGCCACCGCGCTGTCGGCGCCGATCCAGACCGCCAGCACCGGCTTCGGCTGCACGGTCTTGGCGCGGTAGTTCCGCACGACCGCGGCCACCGCACCCGCCGTCGACGCCGTCGACGCCAATGCAGTCGGAACATTGAGAACGAGCACGGCGTCGTTCTCCTTGTCGGCGAGCAGCGCCTCCAGCGCCGCCGAATAACGTGCGGCGTCGGCATCGCCGACGATGTCGACGGGATCGGCTTTCGACCATGTGGGCGGCAGCACAGCGTCGAGCCGGGCCCTGGTGTCGGGGGAAAGCTCGGCGAGGACACCGCCAAGATCGACCAGGCGATCGACGGCGAGCACGCCGACCCCGCCCCCATTCGTCAGAATGGCGAGGCGCTTGCCCGGAAACGGCTTCAAACGCCCCAGCGTTTCGGTGGCGTCGAACAGCTCCTCGAGATCGAACACGCGAAGCAGTCCGGCCCGGCGGAACGCCGCGTCGTAGACCGCATCCGATCCCGCGAGCGCGCCGGTGTGGGTTGCAGCGGCCTTGGCGCCTTGGGTATGCCGGCCGGCCTTGACGACGATCACGGGCTTCGCCCGTGCCGCCGCGCGGGCCGCCGACATGAACTTGCGCGCGTCCTTGATCGACTCGACGTACAGCACGATGGCGCGGGTCGCGCCGTCGGCTGCGAACAGATCGAGCAGGTCGCCGAAGTCGACATCGACCTGGTCGCCGACGGAAATCACGGCGGAGAAGCCGATCGCGCGTTGCGCCGCCCATTCGATCATGCCGGCGACGATGGCGCCCGATTGCGAAATGACGGCGACGTCGCCCTTATGCGGCATCCGCGTGGCGAAGCTCGCATTGAACCGTGCCCGCGGCACCAATACCCCGAGGCAATTGGGACCGACCAGCCGCAGGCCGGTGGCGCGTGCAGCTGCGCTCCGTCGCCTCCGCAAGCGATCCCGGACCATGACCGAGACCGGCGGTGATGATGATGGCGACAGCCGCGCCCTTGGCGCCGGCGGACGCGACCGTTTCCGGCACCGCAGCCGGCGGCACCGCAATCACCACGACATCGAGCGCTCCGGCGATGGCGTCGATGGATTTGACGGTGCGGATGCCTTCGATGTCGCCGTAGTTCGGATTGACCACGTGAAACGGCCCGGAAAAGCCGGCGGCGATGATGTTTTCGATCACGTGCCGGCCGACTGACATTTCGCGCGGGCTCGCACCGACGACGGCAAGCGAGCGCGGCGCAATCAGCCTGTCCAGGCGATATGTCGACATTTACAAATCCTGAGCCGGAGCGACGATCAGCGTCGAGCGAGAGGGCATCAATCGACTCCTGAAACGAGCGCGTCGGCAGCACTGTTGAGGCATCCCGGCGCAGCTAACAGGCCGGCCGACGACGCCTCTTGATCTGCCTCAATGTAGGCAGGCCCATGTCATGCGAGTGACAAGGCCGTCAACGTGAAAAGCGTTCGGCGCGCAAGGATGGGACCTTGCTACAGCCAATCTTCACGCTGCGTCCCTGGTGAGCTGAAGCGATGTGTTGCTGCGGTTGTGCAATGGCGGTGCTGGAGCCCGGGGCCGGATTTGGCAGCTGGAGTGCTTTGTTTGGGCTCGGTCCCGCACGACATTGGAGACCATCGATGAAAGCCAAAGACGTAATGACCCCGAACGTGGTCACCATCGCTCCGGACGCCTCGATTCTCGAAGCGCTGCGGTTGATGCTGCAGCATCGGATCAGCGGCCTGCCGGTGGTCGACAACAACGGAACTCTGGCGGGCATCGTCACCGAAGGCGACTTTCTGCGTCGCGCCGAGACCGGAACCGAGCGCAAGCGTCCGCGCTGGGTCGAGTTCCTGCTCGGCCCGGGAACGCTCGCCAAGGACTATGTTCACTCTCACGCCCGCAGAATAGACGAAGTGATGACGGCCGACGTCCGGACGGTCGCGGAAGACGCCGAGCTCGACGAGATCGTCGCCCTGATGGAGAAACATCGCGTCAAACGCGTTCCGGTCGTCCGCGGAAATGCGCTTGTCGGGATCGTCAGCCGCGCCAATCTGCTGCATGCGCTGGCGAGCTTGTCGCGCGAGGTCACGCCCGGTTCCAAGTCCGACGAAGCCATCCGCGCCGGCGTGCTCGCCGAGTTGGAGCGCCAGTCCTGGGCGCCGCGACACATGATCGATGTCGTCGTTCGAAACGGCGACGTCGAATTGTGGGGCACGGTCATCGATCCCGACCAGCGGGACGCGGCGCGCGTGGCCGCCGAGACCGTACCGGGCGTCAAATCCGTGAAATGCCACATCGTCTGGGTCGAGCCGATGTCAGGCATGGCGTTCTCCGATCCCGAGGACGAGACCGACGAGGCGGACGCCGTGCCGATCGCTCCAGCACCGCTGCCTCCTATTCGGGCAGCCGCGGGCTGAGGTCAGTGGCCGTTTATTGACCTGCCTCAATGCGCGCGGTGGCCGGTGCAACGAATTTGCCGCCGACGCGGGACGTCCAAGAGAAACCGATCGAATCGAACTGACGGTGGGATTGAACAATGACTGAGGTCGCTTCGCGTAAGACGATGACCGAAGGCGAGGCCGTGTTGATCATGGCCTTCTCGGTCCTGGCGCTCCTGGCCCTGGTCGGAGCCGCCAAGGCGGAAGACACAGCGTTCGCCTTCCACGCCTATCTTACGGCCGCGGCCAGCGTCGCTGTCGTGTTCGGGATATTCAACCACTACTTCGATCGGCCGGCCGAACTGCCGCCGCAGGAGATCGCCAATCGGCCGAACTACCATTTCGGCCCGGTGAAGCTCGCCGCCGGGCTCGCGGTGTTCTGGGGCATCGCCGGATTCCTGGTGGGTCTCTACGCCGCCCTCGAACTCGCCTGGCCGGTGCTCAACTTCGACCTGCCCTGGTTCAATTTCGGACGCATCCGGCCGCTGCACACCTCGGCGGTGATCTTCGCGTTCGGCGGCAACGTCCTTATCGCGACCTCCTTCTACGTGGTGCAGAAGACCTGCCGGACCCGCATCGCCGGCGAGCTGGCGCCATGGTTCGTGGTGCTCGGCTACAACTTCTTCATCGTGATCGCAGGGACCGGCTATCTGCTCGGCGTCACCCAGTCGAAGGAATATGCCGAGCCGGAATGGTATGCCGACCTGTGGCTCACCATCGTCTGGGTCGTCTATCTCCTGGTGTTCCTGGGCACCATAATGAAGCGCAAGGAACCGCACATCTTCGTCGCCAACTGGTTCTACCTCGCCTTCATCGTCACCATCGCCGTGCTGCACCTCGGCAACAACCCGGCCCTGCCGGTGTCGGTGTTCGGCTCCAAATCCTACATCGCCTGGGGCGGCGTGCAGGATGCGATGTTCCAATGGTGGTACGGGCACAACGCGGTCGGCTTCTTCCTCACCGCCGGCTTCCTCGCCATCATGTACTACTTCGTCCCCAAGCGCGCGGAGCGGCCGATCTATTCGTATCGTCTGTCGATCGTGCATTTCTGGGCGCTCATCTTCCTCTACATCTGGGCCGGGCCCCACCATCTCCACTACACCGCGCTGCCGGATTGGGCGCAGACGCTCGGCATGACGTTCTCGATCATGCTGTGGATGCCGTCATGGGGCGGCATGATCAACGGTCTGATGACGATGTCGGGCGCCTGGGACAAGCTGCGCACCGATCCCGTGCTCCGCATGCTCGTGGTGTCGGTCGCCTTCTATGGCATGTCGACATTCGAGGGCCCGATGATGTCGGTGAAGATCGTCAACTCGCTCAGCCACTACACCGACTGGACCATCGGCCACGTGCATTCCGGCGCACTGGGCTGGGTCGGCTTCGTGTCGTTCGGAGCGCTGTACTGCCTGGTGCCCTGGCTGTGGGAGCGCAAGCAGCTCTACAGCCTCAAGCTCGTCAATTGGCACTTCTGGATCGCCACCATCGGCATCGTCTTCTACATCTCGGCGATGTGGGTGTCGGGCATCCTGCAGGGACTGATGTGGCGCGCCTACACCCCGGTCGGATTCCTCGAATATTCGTTCATCGAAACGGTGGAAGCGATGCACCCGTTCTACGTGATCCGAGCGCTGGGCGGTGGGCTGTTCCTCGTCGGCGCACTGATCATGGCCTACAATCTCTGGATGACCGTCCGGCATGGCGAGGCGATCAGCGCCTCCCCGCACACGGCCCTCCAGCCCGCGGAATGAGGACGTCATGTCGATCTGGGTCAAGCATCAAACGCTCGAAAAGAATTCGATCCTCCTGGTGATCGGCATTCTTCTGGTCATCGCCATCGGCGGCATCGTCGAGATAACGCCGCTGTTCTATCTCAAGAGCACGATCGAAAAGGTGGATGGGATGCGTCCCTATACGCCGCTGGAGCTGGCAGGACGCAACATCTATGTGCGGGAAGGCTGCTATCTCTGCCATTCGCAGATGATCCGGGCTTTGCGCGACGAGGTCGAGCGCTACGGACATTATTCGCTCGCCGCGGAGAGCATATTCGATCATCCGTTCCAGTGGGGCTCGAAGCGCACCGGACCGGACCTCGCTCGCGTTGGCGGCAAATATTCGGACGAATGGCACGTCACGCACCTCTCCAATCCGCGCTCGATCGTGCCTCAGTCGGTGATGCCGGGGTACGGGTTCCTGGCTGACAACGAGCTCGACTATCATGACATCGCCGGGCACCTGAAGACCAACCGCGCGATCGGCGTGCCGTATTCGAACGAGCAGATCGACCACGCCGCGGCGGATATGCGCGCGCAGGCCGATCCCGACGACAAAGGCGTCGACGACTTTCTCAAGCGCTATCCCAAGGCGACCGTGCGCGACTTCGACGGCAAGCCCGGGATCACCGAAATGGACGCGCTGGTCGCCTATCTGCAGATGCTCGGCACCCTGGTCGATTTCAAGCTTTACAACGACAAGGCCGATCTGCGCTGACGAGAGCCGGGACAACGACCATGGAAACCTTCATCACGAATTTCATCACGACGTTCTGGACGCCGATCTTCGTTGCGATCTTTCTGGGGATCCTCGGCCTACGCGCTGTGGCCGGGCAACCGCGAAAAATTCGACGAGGCCGCCAGGATGCCGCTGCGAGAGGACTGAATCATGACCAAGCGCGAGGTCGAGACCGGCGCCCACACCCACACGACGGGTCACGAATGGGACGGGATCGAGGAGTTGAATACGCCGTTGCCGCGCTGGTGGCTGTGGACGTTCTACGCGACCATCGTTTGGGCCTTCGCCTATTGGATCTTCTATCCGGCGTGGCCGCTGATCAGCGGCCATACCAGCGGCGTGCTCGGATACTCCGATCGCGGCCAGGTGGCCGCCGATCTCGCCGACCTCCAGACAATTCGCGGCGCCAAGGGCGCGGCCCTGCAACAGGTATCGCTGGCCGACATCGAGAAGGACCCTGCGCTGCTCGCCTTCGCGCAAGCCCAGGGCAAGGCTGCTTTCGGCAACAATTGCGCGCCGTGCCATGGCGTCGGCGCGACCGGTGCGAAAGGCTATCCGAACCTGAACGACGACGATTGGCTGTGGGGCGGTTCGCTCGAAGGGATCAAGCAGACCATCGAGCACGGGGTGCGTTCAGGCGACGCCAAGGACCACGAAAGCGCAATGCCTGCGTTCGGCAAGGGCGGCATGCTCAAGTCGAATGAAATCGTGACGGTGGCAAACTATGTGCGGTCATTGGCCGGTCTTTCCGTGCGGCCGGGCGTCGACCTCGCCGCCGGCAAGAAGATTTTCGCCGACAACTGCGCCGCCTGCCACGGCGCCGACGGCAAGGGCAACCAGGAGCTCGGTGCGCCGAACCTGACCGACCGCATCTGGCTCTACGGTTCGGACGAAGCCGACCTCATCGAGACCATCACCAACAGCCGCGCCGGCGTGATGCCGGCGTGGGCCGGCCGGCTCGATCCGGCCACCATCAACGCGCTCACGGTGTACGTGCATACGCTCGGCGGGGGTAAGTGAGGCACCAATCCTTCGGATTGATGCCAAGTGCCGGGCCGCCGTGTCCGCCGTCGCGAGTGCCGAAAGGCAGGCCGCGGTGGGCACGGCGGAATGCGATGACGCCGTAGCTTTTCGGACGGGTTGAGCGCGGCGAAACTCGCTGCGCTCAACCATCCTACGTATTACTACGTACTGATTTCACTGGACAAAACCGGCCTGCTGTTTGCGCTGCATCAAAGTGACGCCGCTCGAATTCGCTAGGGTGACGGCTCACCGGTTCAGCCCATGCAGGCTGAACCAAAATCCATGACCGGTTGGTTCTCCCCCCATGAACAAACCTCTGGACCCCGCAGACCTCGAGAGCGATGAGACCCCGCTCTACGCACCGCGCAAGCAAGTCTATCCGCAAAGCGTCTCCGGCACGTTCCGGAACATCAAATGGGGGCTGATGGGATTCTGCCTCGCCGTCTATTACATCCTGCCGTTCGTGCGCTGGGACCGCGGCCCGAACGCGCCGAGCCAGGCGGTGCTGGTCGATTTCCCGAGCCGTCGATTCTATTTCTTCTTCATCGAGCTGTGGCCGCAGGAGGTCTATTATTTCACCGGCCTGCTGATCATCGCCGCGATGGCGCTGTTCCTGATGAACGCCATCGGCGGCCGCATCTGGTGCGGCTATCTCTGCCCGCAGACCGTCTGGACCGACCTGTTCTACGCCGTCGAGCGCTTCATCGAGGGCGACCGTCGCGAGCGCATGAAGAAGGCCGACGGCAAGCTGACCACCCGCCGCGTCGGCGAAATCGTCGCCAAGCACTCGATCTGGCTCTTCATCGCGTGGTGGACCGGCGGCGCCTGGGTGCTCTACTTCGCCGATGCCCCCACTTTGGTGAAGCAACTCGCCACCGGACAGGCGCCGGCGGCAGCTTATATCTGGATCGCCATCCTGACTTTCACCACCTACACGCTGGCCGGCTTCATGCGCGAGCAGGTCTGCGTCTACATGTGCCCGTGGCCGCGCATCCAGGCGGCGCTGACCGACGAGTGGGCGCTCAACGTCACCTATCGTTACGACCGCGGCGAGCCGCGCACGTCGATCAAGAAGGCCGATGAGCTGCGCTCCCATGGCCTTGCGGCCGGCGATTGCGTCGATTGCTACCAGTGCGTCGCGGTCTGCCCGACCGGCATCGACATCCGCAACGGCGCCCAGCTCGAATGCATCATGTGCGGATTGTGCATCGACGCCTGCGACCGTGTCATGGAAAAGGTCGGCCGGCCCACCGGCCTCATCGCCTACGACACCGACATCAACATCGCACGGCGCGCCGAAGGCAAGACGCCGATCTATCGGATCATCCGCCCGCGGACCCTGATCTATGCGGGCATCATCGCGCTGGTCAGCGCCGTCATGCTCTACGCGCTGCTTACGAGGAGCTATCTCGACATCAGCGTGCGGCACGATCGCAATCCGCTGTTCGTCACCCTGAGCGACGGCTCGATCCGCAACGCGCATACGGTCCACCTGCTCAACAAGCACCAGAGCATCAGCACCGTCGTGCTCGACGTCGAAGGCCTGCCGGAAGCCGATGTCCACGTGGTCGGGCTCGATGCCGCGATCCCTGGCAAGCCGTTGATCCCGGTCGGTCCGGACCAGGGACGCGAAGTCCGAGTACTCGTCACCGTGCCCGCGACGGCGAAGATCGACCGTTCGACGCCGCTCACGTTCCGCGCCACCGACACCGCGACCGGTGAAACGGCGGTGGCAACCGATCACTTCGTCGCCCGCTGAGGAGACATGCCGTGAGACCTTTCGAGCGAATCCGGGCCCATGGAACGGCGGCGCATCCGGCCAAGGCTTCATCCGCGGGCACCGTTACCGGCCGCACCGTCCTGGTGTCCCTGATTGCCTTTTTCGGAGTCGTCATTGGCGTCAATGTCGTGATGGCGACGCTCGCTATCAGCACGATGCCGGGGACCGAAGTCGAAAATCCCTATATCGCCGGAATCAAGTACAACGCCGAGATCTCGGCCGCACGCGAGCAGGCGGAGCGGGGTTGGCGGATGTCCAGCCATGTCGACCGCGATGCCGACGGACGCGCCGTGGTGGCGGTCGAGGCACGGGATCGCAACGGAGCGCCGCTGACCGGCCTCGCCCTGACGGTCCGGCTCGCCCGGCCGACCGACAAGCGCGCCGATCGCGTCTTCGTCCTGACCGAGCGTGCCGGCGGCAGCTACCGCGGCGAAGCCGTCGACGTCGTCGCCGGAGTGTGGGACGTGGAGTTCGAGGCCGACCGCGGCGGCGAACGCATGTTTCGGTCCAAGAACCGCGTCACCCTCAACTAGCGGACTGGCACGATGACGCAGGCGCGCGATCTCTCCCATTTCGTCCACCATCTCGATGGCGGCGTCGCCCGCATGGAACTCGCCGTCGAAGGTATCCACTGCGGCGGCTGTATGCGGGCGATCGAGAACGGTCTTGCTGCAATGCCCGACATCATCCGCGCGCGGGTCAACCTGACCGACCGCCGGGTCGCGGTCGAGTGGCGGGATGGCAAGGTCGATCCCGCCGGCTTCATCGACCGGCTTTCGCAGCTCGGCTTCCGCGCCTATCCCTTCGATTCCGGCAAGTCTGCCGACAGCGAGCGGCGCGAGGGGCAGATGCTGCTGCGCTGTCTCGGTGTCGCCGCCTTCGCGGCGATGAACATCATGCTGCTCTCGGTCGCCGTATGGTCCGGAAATGCCTCCGACATCACGCCGGAGCAGCGCGATTTCTTTCATTGGCTGTCGGCGCTGATCGCATTGCCGGCGGCCGCTTATGCGGGCCGGCCGTTCTTCAACTCCGCCATTCGCGCCGTGAAGGCGCGCCGCCTGAACATGGATGTGCCGATCACGGTGGGCGTGCTCCTCGCACTGGGGATGTCGGTCGTCGAGACCGTGAACCACGCGGAACACGCCTATTTCGATTCGGCGTTGATGCTCCTCACCTTCCTCCTGGTGGGGCGCACGCTGGAACAGGCGATGCGGCAGAAAACCCGCGCGGTCGCCGGCAACATGGCGGCGCTGCGCGCGGAGGTGGCGACCAAGTTCGTGAGCCCCCAAGAGCTCTGCGAGGTGCCGGTCGCTTCAATCCAACCGGGCGATCTCGTCCTGGTCCGTCCCGGCGAGCGCATCGCCGTCGACGGCATCGTCGCCCAGGGCCGCTCGCAGATCGACCAGAGCCTCGTGACCGGCGAGACGATGCCGGTCGCGGCAGCCGAGGGCAGCATGGTCTATGCCGGGACGATGAATGTATCAGGCACTTTGCGGGTGCGGGTCAGCGTGGCCGCGCAGGGCACCTTGCTCGACGAAGTCTCGCGCATGCTGGAGCGCGCGCTCGAAGCCCGCTCGCACTACATTCGCCTCGCCGATCGCGCCGCACAGCTCTATGCACCGCTGGTTCACGCCGCGGCATTCGCCACCATTGTCGGCTGGCTCGCATATGGCGCGACCTGGCATGACGCGATCATCACCGGGATCGCCGTGCTCATCATCACCTGCCCTTGCGCGCTCGGGCTTGCCATTCCTGCCGTGCAGGTGGTGTCGTCCGGCGCACTGTTCCGCTCGGGCGTGCTCCTGAATTCCGGCGAGGCCATCGAACGCCTGGCCGGCGTCGATACCATCCTGTTCGACAAGACCGGCACCCTCACTCTGCCGGAGCCCGAAGTGGTCAATGCCACCACGATTCCGGCGGACCGCATGGCGCTCGCCGGGCGCCTTGCGCTCTCGAGCCGGCATCCGCTGGCGGCCGCCGTCGCGCGCGCGGCGCATGCCAAGGAGCCTCTGAACGCCATCGAAGAGGCCGGCCAGGGCGTGCGCTGCAAGCACGACGGCATCGAACTGCGGCTCGGACGGCCCTCGTTTTGCGGGGCGCGCGACGACGCCCAGAACATCGTGTACGCCGACCCCGAGGCCTCCGCCATCGCGTTTGCGTACGGGGCGGAGCACTACGTCTTTGCGGTGCGCCAGAAGCTGCGCGGCGACGCCGCCGACGTGATCGCGCAACTCAAACGGGACGGATTTGCGGTGGAAATTCTGTCCGGCGACCGCGCCAGCGCGGTTACCCATGCCGCACTGTCCCTCGGTATCGATCGCTGGCACGCTGCCATGACGCCGGCCGACAAAATCGCCCGCATCGCCGCCTTGCAGGCGCAAGGGCGAAGCGTGCTGATGGTCGGGGACGGCCTCAACGACGCGCCGTCGCTCGCCGCCGCCGACGCCTCGCTGTCGGTCGCCACCGCGGCGCACCTGACCCAAGCCGCCGCCGACGCGGTATTCCTGGGCGACCGCCTCGCCCCTGTCGCCGCCGCCGTCGCGATCGCGCGCCGCGCGAAGCGGCTGATGCGCGAAAATCTCGTGCTTGCGATCGGCTACAACGCCGTCGCGGTGCCGATTGCGATGCTGGGCCTAGCGAGCCCGCTGGTCGCCGCGCTCGCCATGTCGGGATCATCGATCCTCGTCACCGTCAATGCGTTGCGGGCAAAGCGCGCGCCCCCGGAGCAAGCCTCATGGAAGTCTTGATCTATCTTGTTCCGATCGCGCTGGGGCTCGGCCTGCTGGGCCTCGTTGCCTTCCTGTGGGCGTTGCGGACCGGCCAGTATGAGGACCTCGAAGGCGCCGCCTGGCGCGCCCTGATGGACGACGACGCGCCGCCCGACGGCGGCCGTCCGAGCGAAGGCGCGACGCGGTGATAGCTGCGCAGAATCATTCTACGGCCTCATCCTGAGGAGGCGCGAAGCGCCGTCTCGAAGGATGGCAGCGAGCACGATATCTGCAACTGCTTGCAAAGTGAGTACCCACGGCCATCCTTCGAGACGCCGGCTGCGCCGGCTCCTCAGGACGAGGTCGAAAAATAGCTTTTAGTGGATCACTCCCTTCGCCGCCGACAGGGTTTGCGCCGGCGTCCCGGAGGCGTCGATCACGCTCCAGTCCATGGAGCCGAGCGCATAGCTCTCCTGTTGCGCGGCAATCCTCGCATCCGCGTCGGACGCATCGCCGGCGCGGTGACCGACCCGCGCGATCCGTGTCGTCAGATCGGCGGTGAGGAACAGGCCGCGAAACGCGACGTTGTTTCCTGAAGCAACGGCCGCGACGGCGCTCCGCTCGGGAGCGGTGGCGAACACGGCATCGACGACAGCAGAATGGCCGGCGGCGGTCACGCGGCGCGCCTTGTCAGCAAGTGCGGCGTAGGTGCGCGCAGTGACGTCCGCCGTGTAGGCGTCGACCGGCAGACGGTCGGTTTCGGCGACACCGAACAGGGCCTTGCGCTCGACATCGGAGCGCAACAGCACGGCGCCGGGCGCAGGCATGAGCTCCGGCGCGAGCGCGCGGGCCAGCACCGATTTGCCTGTGCCGGACAAGCCGCCGATCGCGACCAGGAGCGGCGGCTGCGGAGCGATGAGGGCCGCCGCCAGCTCGAAATAAGTCGTCGCCGCCTTCTCGGCCGAAGCGCGATCGGCTGCGGGTGCGAATGCAGCCCGCGCCGCCGTTACCTTGGCGCGGATCGCCGCGCGCATGGACATCAGGAATGGCAGCGCCGCCAGCGCGTCGAGATCCTCCGTACGCCGGGTCTCGGCGAGATAGCGGTTGAGAACGACATTGGCGGCCGGCTGCAGCCTGCGCTCGACGAGGTCCATCAGCAGGAAGGCGAGGTCGTAGAGCACGTCGCCGGATGCGACCACCGGATCGAATTCAAGGGCATCGAACGGCACCGGCCGGCCGTCGATGAGCGCGATATTGCCGAGATGAAGGTCGCCGTGGCCGCGGCGGACGAGACCCCGCGTTCCGCGCATGTGCAGCAGCGGCCGAATCCGCGAAAGCGCCCCGCGGCTGGCCGCGGTGAGGCGCTCGGCGGCAGCGGTGGGAAACAATTCGGGGTATTCCCGGAAGGCAGCATCGTTCTGCTCGACATAAGCCGCGAGCGCCTCGATCCAGGGCGCGGCTTCGACCACCGGCGCCCGGGCATGGGCCGCCGCGACCGCGCGCGCGAGGCTGTCCGCCAGCGCGAGGTCGATGGCGCCATCGTCGGCGAGACGATCGAGCGTCTTGGTCTCGTCGAATCGGGGCATCTCGACCGCCCATTCGACGGGTTCGCCCGCGCCGCCGAGCGACAGCGTACCATCGGGCTCGCGCGTGATCGCGACGATGCGGAGATAGAGCTCCGGCGCAAACGGTCGATTGGCTTCGATTTCGGCAGCGCAGGCAGCTCTGCGCTTTTCCGGCGTCGAGAAATCCAGGAACGGGAAGCGCACCGCGCGCTTGACCTTGTAGGCGCGCTTGCCGGCCAGGAACACGACAGCGGCATGGGTGTCGATACGTCGCACGCAAGCGCCGCCGTGGGCCGACGACCGCCCCAAAAACGCGAACACGCCTTCTTGGGACTCGTCAGTATCGGTCATTTCAACGGGCCGCCGGACTCCACGCGGAGAACCTTATCATGCCGCGGGGCGGCTATTTCTCCACGGCTTCGACGGACGTCACCACGAAGGTGTGAAGCTCGCCGTCTTCGTCCTTGATGGACACGTATTCCCCGGGGGAGAAGGTGTGCACGCCGAAGCGGTAGCCTGCCTCTTCGTCCTCGTGCGCGGCGTCGCCATATTCAAACGTCCAACGCGCGTGCTCCGCACCGCCCGGCTTATGAACGAGATGCCCGACGGCGTCGTCTTCGCCCTCCCAAAACCTGCGCACGCGGCAGGCTTCGCGGTGCTTGTGCCACAGATCGAGATCGATGTGTCCATTCTTGTCCAGGGGCGCGACGAGGTCGTAACCGTGCCGTGCCGAGCCGTTGGGGAATTCCTTCGATCGCGCGAGCTGGAGCCTGATGTGCTTCAGCACGTGCAGCGGTGTGGTCGTGGCGGTGGTCATGTCGGCTCACCTCAAGCGCGCCGCGGCGTCTCAAGCATCGAGACGGACCAGGGCCTTGCGATTGCGCAGTACGACCCGGCGCGAGGTCGGCAGGGCGATCGCGGCCTTCGCTTCCAGGTGGGTGAGAGTGCGCGAGACGGTCTCGATGGTCAAGCCGAGGTAATCCGCAATGTCCTGGCGCGACATCGAAAGTTCCACCGACTCGGCGGTCGAAAGGCGATCGGCCATTTCGAGCAGGAAGCAGGCCACCCGCTCCTCCGCGCTCTTGATGAGCAGCAGCATGTGGGCGCGAACCCGCTGCAGCTCGCCCGCCGTGAACGACCACAGCTGCCGCGCAATGTCCCCGCTGCGGTCGGCGAGGGCGACCAGGGCGCTCCGCTTGACGACCATGACGACGCAGTTGTCGATCGCCTCGGCGGAAAACTGATGCGCCTCGCCGAGCTCGAGACCGAACACGTCGCCGGCGAAATAGAAGCCGCCGATCTGCCGCCGGCCATCGTCGAAAATCTTGTACGTGCGCACGGATCCGCTGATGACCTTGTAGAGGTAGTCGGCGGGCTCGTTTTCACCGTAAATCTCGGTATTGCGGGAAAACGACATCGGAGCCCCCATGAAATCCATCTGGCCGACGAGGTCCAGAGCGGGATTGAGCGGGCGCGTCGTCTGCGGAAAACGCGACACGGGCCGCGACACGGGCCGCTGCTGGGAGGTTTGCATCAACATGGGGGTCAGCTCCACCGTTCGAGTTCGTGTTCACAGCGATACCGGTGGACCTGCGAATCGAAAATTCAGATAATGTCCCTAAGGGGTTCTACGGAGGCGCGGACGGCGCAAAAAAGGGGCCGTCCCGACGGTCATCATCCGTACGGATTACCCCGATAACTCAAGGACTTGGGTGGAATTGAAATCTATCGACGGCAGCGCGGAAAAGCGGTCCATGTTCCGCTCCGGACTGGGACCGAACGCGGCGATCTACGCCGCGTCGCTGGCGCTCGTCATGATTGCCGTGATCCTGCGGTCGCTGCTGGCCCCCACGCTGGGCGGCCAGGCGCTCTACCTGTTCCTGGTGCCCCCGGTCCTCATCGCCAGTTTCCTCGGAGGGATCGGACCGGGCCTGTTCGCCACCGGTCTCGGCGTGATTTCTCATCTCTATGCGACCGGAGAATTCTCCAATCTGGCCCGGACCGACTCGCCGTTCTTCGCGTCCGAGCTGTGGCGTGCGGTCACCTTCGCCGCGCTCGGCGTCGCGATCGCCTGGTCAGGGGAGTTGCTGCGGCGGACGCGCCGCGAGGCGGCCGCTCGCGAAGCCCACCTGCAGTCGATTCTCGACACCGTCCCGGAGGCGATGATCGTCATTGACGAGCGCGGGGTGATGAGCTCCTTCAGCTCTGCCGCGGAGCGCCTGTTCGGCTATTCCGCGAACGAAGCGCTCGGACAGAACGTCCGAATGTTGATGCCGTCGCCCTATCGCGAGAATCACGACAATTACATCGAACGCTATTTGCGGACCGGAGAAAAGCGGATCATCGGAACCGGGCGTGTCGTGGTCGGCGCGCGCAAGGACGGCTCGATCTTCCCGATGGAGCTCGCCGTTGGAGAAATGAAATCCGACAAGACACGTTTCTTCACGGGATTCATTCGCGACCTCACCGAACGCCAGGAGGTCGAGGCGCGGCTCCAGGAGCTGCAGTCGGAACTCGTGCACATGTCGCGCCTGACGGCGCTCGGCGAAATGGCCTCCGCGCTCGCTCACGAGCTCAACCAGCCGCTCTCCGCCATCGCCAACTACATGAAGGGTTCGCGGCGGCTGCTGCAAGGGCGGACGGACGACCAGTCCCAGATGATCCGGGAGGCCATCGACAAGGCCGCCGAGCAATCATTGCGGGCGGGCGACATCATCCGCCGGCTGCGCGACTTCGTCGCCCGCGGCGAGACGGAACGCCGGATCGAAAGTCTCACCAAGCTGCTGGAGGAAGCGAGCGCGCTGGCCCTGGTCGGCACCAGGGACCGCGGCGTGCGCGTCACCTATGCATTCGACCCCACGCTCGATCTGGTTCTGGTCGACAAGGTGCAGATCCAGCAGGTGGTGCTGAATCTCGTGCGCAATGCGATCGAATCGATGGAACAATCGGATCGCCGCGACTTGACGATCGCCACCGAGCGCGATCGGGATGGCATGGCGGCGGTCAAGATTTCCGATACCGGCACCGGCATTTCGCCGGATATAGCCGCGCAGCTTTTCCAGCCGTTCATCACGACGAAGCCGCATGGACTGGGGGTGGGATTGTCGATCTCGCGTACGATCGTGGAATCCCACGGCGGCCTGATAACCGTCGAACCCAATCCGCAGGGGGGCACCATCTTCAGGTTTACCGTTCGCGCCGTGAGCCAAGAGGACCTTCGCGATGACCGCTGAAATTGACGCTCATGTGATCGACGACGACGAAGCGGTCCGCGAGTTCATCGATTTTCTGCTCCGCAGCGCGAAGCTCACGGTGAAAACCTATGATTCCGCCGCGGCGTTCCTCGAGGTTGCGCCGACGGTCGGCTCCGGATGCATCATCACCGATGTGCGGATGCCGGGACTGAGCGGGATCGATTTGCTGCGGCGCCTCAAGGAAATGCAGATTGGATTGCCGGTCATCGTCATCACCGGGCACGGCGACGTCCCGCTCGCGGTCGAGGCGATGAAGTTCGGCGCGGTGGATTTCCTCGAAAAGCCGTTCGACGACGACGTCCTGCTGGCGTCGGTGCGATCGGCGCTCAACCGTTTGGAGGCCAGCGCCGCGCTCGAGACCGAGCGCGCCGAACTCCGCGCCCGGATCGCCACGCTGACGCATCGCGAGCGCGACGTCCTGGACGGGCTCATTGCCGGTCATCCCAACAAGATCATCGCATTCGATCTCGAGATCAGCCCGCGAACGGTCGAGATTTATCGCGCCAATGTCATGACGAAGATGAAGGCGGGAAGCCTGTCGGAGCTGGTGCGCATGGCGTTGGTAGCCGGCTTGATGAAATCGACGCCTGAGGGCTGAAGCCAATGCCCGGAGCGGTCTGACATCCGGCGGGTCAACCCAGTGCCCCATTGAATCAGTGTGGCAACCATTAGCTCGGCTCGCGTCGTCCTTTGACCTGGGTCAAGGCGCATCGGGTCCGCTTGCGGCCTAGTCGACGGTGCCGCGAGCCGCGGCGACAAGGTTTTTCAAGTTGATGCAGCCTACGGTCCTGATCATCGACGACGACCCCGCCGTGCGAAATTCGCTGAAATTCGCATTAGAGGTGGAGGGTTTTGCCGTGCGGGCCTATCCCGGCAGCACCGAACTGCTGAGCGAGGCCGAGATCCCCGACAATGGATGCCTCGTCGTCGACTACAAGCTGCCCGAAATGAACGGCTTGGATCTCCTCTCTGAGCTGCGCCGGCGGAAGATCGACCTGCCGGCCATTCTGATTACCACGCACCCGAATTCCGCAGTGCGTCATCGCGCGGCTCAGGCAGGCGTGCCCCTGATCGAGAAGCCGCTGCTGAACGACACGCTGTTCCAGGGCATCCGCGCCGCCCTCGGCGGATTTGCACCGCGGCATTGAGCACGAGGATTTTCGGCGAAACGGCGACGCCGCAGCCTCGGCGCTGGAACGAGCATCGCTCCGTAATGCCCCTTAGGGGCATTATCTGAATTTTCGGCGGTGGGCCCGGGGCGTATTTGTTACTCTTAGTCAACACTGGGTTATCGTGTCGTGAAACACATTCTTCACTATTGGCCGGCCGGAAAGATGGGAATGGACCAGCGCATTCAAACAAAGCGCGCGGTCTGGCCCAGTAACCGCGCGCCACCCCTTGACGCCGAAACGTCGCAACGCGGCAGTGATTCTGCCATGGGGCCGGAGGAACCACCGGATTGCGCGAATGGAAGATGGAACGCCACGGCGGCGGCGGGTCGCATGGATTCAAATCACAGTTCGCCGACGCCTGCTTGCTGATGCGCCATCGCTTCAGGCTGAATCTGATAGCGCTCCAAAGTCTTTGATTTGAGCATGATCTTGTCCGAAAAGTCTGCAACTTTATGGGATAGTGCTTCAGCGTCGTCGGGACGCCCGGTTTCGGGGGAGATGCTCGTGAAAGTCATGTCGCTCGGTTTGTTTTTCGCCTTTGCGGTATCGGCCGCAGCCGCCCAGGACGCAGCCGCGCTCAGGCGGGGCGAGGCTCTCGTGAACAGGGATTGCTCCCGTTGCCATGCGACCGCCCGCACCGGCCAGAGCCCACATCCGCAAGCCCCGGCGTTCCGAACCCTGGGAAAGCGCTATCCGATCGAGTCCCTCGAAGAGGCATTGGGCGAGGGCATCATCTCCGGCCATCCGGACATGCCTGAATTCACATTCCCCAGCAATGAGGTCGGCGCCATCATCGCCTATCTGAAGTCGATCCAGGAGCGCTAGGTTCCACGCCGGAGTTCCATCGACACGGAATTGTTACCTGCCGCGACAATCGGCGCGACACATTCCGCTTTGCGGCCCCCCCTTGATCGCCGCATTCACACGGCAAGTTCTTCAAGCTTGGACGCTTTGGGCAGCAGCGCCGATTGATCTGCCTCAATGATCCATCGTCGCAGCTGTGCCACACGTTCACGGCTCAATCTGCAGAGATGGAGGATACCCATGAACCTCAGATCGCTTATTCCGGTCGGGCGCAACCGCATGGTGTCCGACACGCAGCCGTTTGGCTCACTCCAGCGCGAGATCAACCGGCTGTTCGAAGATTTTGCGAGCGGCTTTCCGGGCTTCGGGGTCGGCACCCGTGATCTCGCGCCCACCATGGACGTCGCGGAAACCGACAAGCAAATCGAGATTACCGTCGAACTGCCCGGCCTTGAGGAAAAGGACGTGCAGATCAACCTGTCCGACAACACCTTGACCATTCGCGGCGAGAAGAAAGCGGAGCGGGAGCAGAAAGACAAGGACTACCACCTGGTCGAGCGCAGCTATGGCTCGTTCTCGAGAACCCTCGAGTTGCCCGCCGGCGTGAACGCCGACGACATCAAGGCAACGATCTCAAAGGGAGTTCTCAACGTGACGGTGCCGAAGCCGGCCCCGGCGCAGGTGAAAAAGATCCAAATCAAGGCCGCTGCCTGAAGATCTGCCGCGAAGAGCGCGCGGTGCGTCGAGCACTGCGCGCTCTTTTTTCGTTCCGAATCGCGCCTTCAAATGACGCCGGCCGTCCACGCGACCAGGCTCGTCGCGGCCTTGCCGAACGCTTCATTGAGCGCGGCGGCCGCGCCCGCGGCGCTCACGTCCTTCGCCGGAACCACTGCATCGAACGTTCGCGACCCCACGATTCGTCCGCCTTCGCCGAGAACCTTGGCGGCGAATTCGACGCGGGCTGTCGGCGCGGCGGACGGGCCAGTGATCTTGAAACTGCGAAGATCGATCAGAAGCTGATAGTCCGCGGCAAGTCCTTCCATCGGACGGGCGACGGCGCCGACATAGTTCGAAGCCTCGAAGCTCTGGATGATTTTCTCCTGGAACAGCTTCGGAATGGTGTCGCTCCATTGTGCATTTTCCAAAGGCTCGCCCGCACTCGGATCGACAAGGATCTTCTGGGTGTCGAGGGTGACCAGGGTCGTCGGCTCGGGCACGACGAGCTGAGCTCTTTGCCACCTTCTTCGGCGGGGGGAATGTGCCGGGCGCGGTGAGGTCGTAGGCGGCCGGCGCCGCCTTCGGCGCGCCGGTGCCGGCCATGTGCTCGAGGCCCGTCAGGATCCCGTCGACGCGATCGGAATTGCGCGCGAGTGCCGCGGTGAACGTGTTGAGGTTGGCGATCGCGCTGTGCAGGGAATCGGAATTGTCCGCCAGCAGGGCATCGAGCTTGCGCAGCGCCTGACGCGCCGCCTCGGTCATGCTTTGCCCGGCCGCGGGATCGGCGACGAGAACCCCGGGCTGCGTCTTCGATGAGGCCAGCGCCGTCGCCCCGGCGTCGCCGCCCAAGAGCGAGATCACGGGAACCCCGGTCAGGCCCTGGAACTCGAGCCCGGCATGGGTATCCGCCCGCACCGGCGTGCCAGCCACCACCGCGATCGCCGCCGTCACTTCGCGGGGATTGTCAGGATTGAGCTGGAGATCGATGACTTCGCCGACGCGAATGCCGTTGAAGAGGACCGCGGCTCCGGTCAGCAGCCCCGAAACATTGTTCTCGAAGCGAACGCGATAGACGGCACGCTCGCCGAGGCCGCCGGTATTGTGCAGCCAGTACACGAAGCCGAACACGGCTCCGATGGCCGCCAGTACGAACAGCCCGATCAGTGCATAGGGTGCGCGGGTTTCCATGGCGGCTCCGTCAGTTGGGCGCGGGTTGCGCGGCGCGCGAGCGGCGGCCGCGGAAGTAGGACTTCACCCACGGATGCTCCGAGGCGAGCATCATCGGGATCGGCCCCTCGGCGACGACCTTGCCGTCGGCGAGCACCGCGATGCGGTCGCACACGGTGTGGAGGCTGTCGAGATCATGGGTGACCATGAAGACCGTCAAGCCGAGGGTTTGTTGCAGGGTCCGGATCAGCGCATCGAAATCGCCGGCCGAGATCGGATCGAGCCCCGAGGTCGGCTCGTCGAGAAACACGACCTCGGGATCGAGCGCGAGCGCACGGGCGAGCGCGGCGCGCTTGGTCATTCCGCCCGAAATTTCGGACGGAAATTTGTCGCCATCCCGGTCGCTCAATCCGACCATCTCGAGCTTCGCGGTCGCCATCTCATCCAGCAAGCGGTCGGACAGACTCAGATATTCCCGCAGCGGAAACTGGATGTTCTGGCGCACGGTGAGCGAGGAGAACAGCGCGCCCTGCTGGAACAGGACGCCCCAGTGCCGCGACATCGCGTGAGTGTCCTGCGCGGTCGGCCCGTCCGGGCCGTTCGCGAAGAACTCGACGCTGCCGCCGCGCCTGGGAACCAGACCGATGACGGTGCGCAGCAGCACCGACTTGCCGCTGCCGGACGCGCCGACGACGCCGAGGATTTCGCCGCGCCTGACGTCGAGGGAGAGATGGTCGAGCACGGTCTGCTCGCCGAATCCGACCACGAGGTCGCGGGCCCGGATTACCACCTGGTCGGGCTCGGCGCTCATCCCGTCACATTCCGATCGATGCAAAGAAGATTGCGAACACGCCGTCGAGCACGATGACGAGGAAGATCGATTTCACCACCGACGTCGTCGTCTGCGTTCCCAGCGACTCGGCGCTGCCTTTCACGTTCAGCCCCTCGCTGCACGCGACGACGCCGATCGCCAGCGCCATGAACGGCGCCTTGATCATGCCGACCTCGAAATGCGTCACCGAGATCGCTTCCTTGAGACGGGCGATGAAGACCGCCGGACTCATGCCGCCGTAGAGCCAGGCCACCAGGCCGCCGCCATAGAGCGCCGCCATCGAGCCGAGGAACGTCAGGATCGGCACCGCACAGACGAGAGCGACGATCCGCGGCAGGATGAGAACTTCGACCGGATCGAAACCCATGGTACGCAGCGCATCGATTTCCTCGCGCATCTTCATGGCGCCGAGCTCGGCGGTATAGGAGCTGCCGGAGCGTCCCGCGATCATGATCGCAGACCAGCAGCACGCCGATCTCGCGCAGAACCAGGATTCCCACCATGTCGACCACATAGGCGTCCGCCCCGAACTTGCGGAAGTGGAAGATGCCCTGCTGCGCGATGATGCCGCCGATCAGGAAGGTGATCAGGACCATGATCGGCACCGCCAGCCAGCCGACGCGGTAAAGCTGGTAGACGGTCGAGGTCAGTCGAAAGCTGCGCGGACGCATCATGACGCGGCCGAGCGCGACGCTGAGATCGCCGAACATCACGAGAAAGATCCATGAGATCCGACGTCAACCGGACGGCGGCGCGACCGACGGCGTCGAGAGCGGTCATCAATCGGTTCGGAGCCTTCGGGGATGTCCGCGGCCGCAGATTGACCGCGTGCATCTCTTCGATGAGGCCGCGATAACGCGGCGACAATCCGGTGAACTGCGCGCGCTTGCCGTCGAGATTGGATCGGCGGATCAGCCGTTCCAGCAGCCACGCGCCGATGGTATCGAGCGCCTCGACGCCCGCCATGTCGAGCGAGATGCGCTGCGCGTGCGCGACCTGCGGCGCGGCCGCGTCGATCAGGCGTTCGAGCACGTCCGCATGCGCCGCTGTCCACGATCCGCCGGCAGCGAGCTCAAGCCGATCGGCCGTCATCGTGCTGTTGAGGACCGGTGTCGGATTCATGTGTCCCATGCTGGCAAAGTCGAGGCTCCCAGCACATAGCGCCGCGCCGGGACCAACTCAACTGCCATGCCGGTCCACACGTCCGCGGCGACCTCTATTGCAGGCTCAGGACATAGGCCACGACGTTTCTGAGATCGTCGTCGGCGATGATGACGTTCGGCATGGTGCGATGCGGCGTGCGCAGCGCCGCAGTCAGCGCGATCGCCGTCATTCCCGGCGTCCTCGCGATGGTCTCGAAGTTCGGCGCCTGGCCGTTCGGCGACGGGCGCTGCCCTCTTTCGACGGTGTGACATTCCGAACATATCTGCTGCACGAACTGATGGCCCTTCGTCGGGTCGCCGGCCGCCCTGGGCGTAGGCTCCGCATGGGGCCGCCACGAGCGCGACGAGAGTCATTGCAGCAAGAATGGGTTTCATCGAGGTTCCTCCATGTCGCCGCATTCCGGCGTGGCGTCCAGGCACCGCTGGCGCCCTCATCCTCGCTCGTTCACGAAGTGCTTGCGAGCATCGCGATCTTAATGGCGGGATTGTGGGCCGGCGAGCCTTGATCCAACGCAAAGCACGCCGTCGCGGGCCGGACTAGATGAAAATCGATCGAAGTGGAGTGTGATTCATGAAAGCCGCCGATGTCATGGTTTCCAACGTCATATCCGTCGGGTCGCAAGCCTCCGTGCAAGAGGTCGCCGATGTGCTGCTCCGGAACAGAATAAGCGCCGTTCCGGTCCTCGGGCCGCAAGGCGAACTCGTCGGCATCGTCAGCGAGGGCGACCTGATGAGGCGTCCGGAGGCGGGAACCGAGCGCCGTCATTCGTGGTGGCTCGGCCTGCTCGCCTCGAGCGAAGGCATGGCCTCCGACTACATCAAGTCGCACTCGCGCAAGGTCGTGGACGTGATGACCCGCAAGAGTCGTCACGGCAACGCCGGATACCCCGGTCGCGCGAAATTGCAGCGCTGCTCGAAAAGCACGCGCATCAAGCGGGTTCCGATCGTCTCGGACGGGAAAGTCGTCGGGATCGTCAGCCGTGCCAATCTGCTGCAGGCGCTGGCGAGCCTCAAGAACATGCCGCCGGGCACGACCGATGATGCGAGCATCCGCGCCAAGCTGACTTCCAAGCTCGCGAACGAGCCGTGGACCAAGCCGGCATTGATGAACTTCATCGTTCACGATGGAACCGTCGACCTGTGGGGAATCGTCGACTCCCAGACGGAGAAGAAGGCGGTTCGGGTCCTGGTCGAGAGCACTCCTGGCGTACGCGCGGTGAACGACAACCTGATCATCCCGTCGGCGATGTCGGGCTGGTACTGACGGGCGAACCGCCGCCGCAGCGCGAAACATTTCACACCTTAACATTGGCAAAGCCGGTGATTCCGACGCGAATCGCCTCCAGGTACTCGCAGTCAGTGAGTACCCTGCGATAGCCGGCTTGGTCGCAAACTGCGCGGGTGGGTCGAATCGGGACGAATGCGCCGTTCATCGGCCGCGCCCCCACTTTTCCAAATCGCCCGGGAATAAACCGCCGCCCCCGCCAGTCTCTTCCCCGTCGGGCCAAAACGGCCGAAGGAGAGACAGATGGCGCAGGATGACAAGGACGGCATCGACCGGCGCGGTGCGCTGGAATGCATGATCTGGGCGGGAACGGGCGTGCTGTGGACGATGGCGGGCGGCGTCCCGCGGTCGTCCTCGCTGCTCGGGATTTCCGCAGGCGAATGCCCAGGCCGCGAACGGATTCAGCTTCCTCCAGATCTCGGACAGCCACATCGGCTTCAAGGCGCCGGCCAATCCGAACCCGCTGGCGACCCTCGACGAGGCCATCGCCAAGATCGGCGCGCTGCCGAAGAAGCCGGCCTTCATGATCCACACCGGCGACATCACCCACCTCTCCAAGCCCGAGGAATTCGACAATGCCGACCAGGCGATCGGCAAGGCGCGGCTCGACACCTATTACGTCCCCGGCGAGCACGACATCATCGACGAGGCTCGCGGCAAGGCCTATCTGGAGCGCTACGGCAAGCGGGTCCAGGCCAAGGGCACCGGCTGGTATTCCTTCGACCAGAACGGCGTGCATTTCGTCGGCCTCGTCAACGTCGCGGACCTCAAGGCCGGCGGCATGGGCGCGCTCGGCGAGGAGCAACTCGCCTGGCTCGCCGACGATCTGAAGGGCGAAGACGGCTTCCACCCCCGTCGTGCTGTTCGCCCACATCCCGCTGTGGACCGTGAACGCCGCCTGGGGCTGGGGCACCGACGATGCCGCCCGCGCGCTCGACCTCGTCAAGCGCTTCGGCTCGGTGACCGTGCTCAACGGCCACATCCACCAGATCATGCAGAAGGTGGAAGGCGCCGTGACCTTCCACACCGCGCGCTCGACCGCCTTCCCGCAGCCCGCGCCCGGCACCGCGCCGTCGCCCGGCCCGATGAAGGTTCCCGACGACAAGCTGCGCAGCGTGCTCGGCATCACCGAAGTCATGGTGAAGCAGGGCACCCAGCCGCTCGCCATCACCGACAGCGAGCTCGCCAAGGCCTGAGCCTGATTTGGGCATGACCTGACCCGAAAAGTCTGCGACTTTTCGGGGCCATGCTCTCCCACAGGGTTTTGCGATCTCCTCCCGTCACCACGGGAGGAGGCACCCCGGCGGCCGCCGCCGGGGCGAGGCCGCTTCACTGCCAAACCAACAAGGTCCGCTCCATGTCCCTCGTAAAGCAAAGCCTCCGCGCATTCGCGGCGGGCGTGGCGGTGTGCTGCGCCGTCTACGCCGTTCACGCCATCGCCGCGCCGCCGGCCGAAAGCCGCGTCACCATCGACAACTTCACGTTCAAGCCGGACGTCATCACCGTCCCGATCGGCACCAGGATCGTGTGGGAGAACGACGACGACATCCCGCACACGATCGTGGAGACGCAGGGCAAGTTCAACTCCCCCGCGCTCGACACCGAGGACAAATACAGCTTCACCTTCGCCACCGCCGGCACCTTCGAGTACTTCTGCGGCCTTCATCCCCACATGAAGGGCAAGGTCGTCGTCACCCAATGACCGTTAAGGGGCACCCTTGGCGCGGCGGCAGCCGCATGGTTAGCTCGCCGGCGGGTGGGGGATTCGCGCCCCCGCACGCGGCTTGTTGACGAGACCTCCGGCGAATGCGGCTCATTCCGGCAACACTTCTCGGCCTTCTGGCCCTTCCCGCCGGCACCGCTGCCGCGGCGGCCGTCGACGGCTGCCCGCAGCCGGGCAGCGAGATCGCCACCGACCGGCCCGATGTCACCAACTCCAGCCTGGTGGTGCCGCACGGCAGCTTTCAGCAGGAGAACGGCGTCAATATCGCCGGACGGGACGGCGGCCAGGTCCTGGACGGCACCAACACCAGGCTGCGTCTGGGCATTGCGCCCTGCCTGGAGATCCTGGCCGACGTTCCCACCTATTTCGCCGCCCTGTCGGGGCGGGCGGATTCCGGCTTCACCAACGTCACTCCGGCGATCAAATGGCAGATCAGCCCGCTCCCCGGAAAAATCGATCTCTCCGCGGTGTTCGGCGCCGGGCTGCCGACCGGGACCAAGGCGATCGCGGGTCCCGGCGTGCAGCCCTATGTGCAGTTTCCATGGTCGTGGGAACTGGGTGGCGGCTGGGGACTGAGCGGCATGCTGACGAATTTCGTCGTGCCGGCCGACCCCGTGAACAAGCTCACGACCCAGACGACCTTCGTGATCGAGCGCGAGATCGGCAAGCAGGCCTTCCTGTTCGTCGAATATGTGGGCGACTACCACGTCCATGGCGGCCCCGGCTATCTCATCAATTCCGGCGGCGGCTATCGCATCACCAACACCCAGCAGATCGATTTCCACATCGGCATCGGCCTCAACGACAACGCGCCGTCCTACATTTTCGGCCTCGGCTATTCGTTCCGCTTCGACCGGCTGTTCTGACGGCCAGTCGAAGGCGATAGATCGCGCCCGCAGCTCCCTGGTATAAGTTGCTCAAAGCACGGCCGCTCAATGCCGTGACAGCCACCAGGGGAAACGTTCATGAACGCATGGCGAATTGGGCTGACCGCCGCGGGGCTGGTCGCGGCGGCATCGGCAAGTATGGCGCAGGACCGCACCCAGGGCCGCTCCATGGTGATCTCCCAATACGGGATCGTGGCGGCGGAGCACCCGGTCGCGGCGCGGGCCGGCACCGCCATGCTGGAGAGCGGCGGCAATGCCATCGACGCAGCCGTTGCCGCCAATGCCGCCATGGGCCTGGTGGCGCCGATGATGAACGGCATCGGCGGCGATCTCTTTGCGATCGTCTATGACGCCAAGTCGAAACAGGTCTACGGCCTCAATGCGTCCGGCTGGGCGCCCAAGGCGCTGACCCCGGATTTCCTCCTCGGCAAGGGCATCCTGCACATGCCCTATACCGGCATCCATTCGGCGACGGTGCCCGGCGCGGTCGCCGGCTGGGATGCGCTGCTCCGACGGTTCGGCAACAAGAAGTTCGCCGACGTGCTCGCTCCGGCGATCGCCTATGCCAAAGCCGGCGTTCCCATCACCGAGATCTTCGGCGACGACTGGGATGGGAGTGCCGATTATCTCCTGAGCAATGCGGAGGCGGCAAAGATCTATCTACCCGGCCGCCGCGCGCCGGAGGTCGGGGAAATCTTTCGCAACCCCGATCTTGCGGGTTCGCTCGAGGCGATCGCGCAGGACGGCAGCGACGCCTTCTACAGGGGCGCAATCGCCAAGCGTATCCTCGACACCTCGGGCAAGCTCGGCGGCACCATGACCGCGGACGATCTCGCCGACTTCGCAGCGGAATGGGTCGATCCGATCGCGACCGACTACCACGGCTGGACGGTCTATGAGATGCCGCCGAGCGAGCAGGGCATCGCGGCGCTGATGATGCTCAACATCATGAGCGCCGCCCCGCTCAGGCAATGGGGGCACAATTCGGTGCCGGCCCTGCACATGGAGATCGAGGCGAAGAAGCTCGCCTATGCCGACATGATCCGGTATGTCGGCGACCCCCGCTTCGCCAAGGTGCCGGTGAAGGGCATGATCTCGGCCGAATACGGCCGCGCGCGCGGCAAGCTCATCGATCCCGCCAAGGCCAATTGCGCGGTCGGCCCGGGCACCCCACCCTACATGGGCTCGGACACGACCTATCTTTCCACCGTCGACCGCGACGGCAACATGGTATCGCTGATCCAGAGCAATTTCGGCCTGTTCGGCTCCGGGATCGGCGTCGAAGGCGGCGGCTTCGTCCTGCATAACCGCGGTGCGCTGTTCACCCTCGAACCCGGCGCGCCAAACCAGCTCGCCGGACGCAAGCGTCCCCTGCATACGATCATCCCGGCGCTGATGACCCACGGCGACGTCCGCATCGCCTTCGGCATCATGGGCGGATTCAACCAGGCCCAGGCCCATGCGCAATTCGTGTCGAACGTGGTCGACCACGGCATGAACATCCAGGCGGCCATGGAAGCGCCGCGCTTTTCAAAGGCGAGCTTTTCCGGGTGCGACCTCTACATCGAAGCGCGGGTGCCGGAGGCGGTGCAGGCCGGCCTCGGCAAGCTCGGCCATCAGTTGCGGGTGGTCGGCGATTTCTCGCAAGCGGTCGGCGGCGGCCAAGCAGTGATGCGCGACGCCGCGGGCATCAATTACGGCGCGTCCGACCCGCGCAAGGACGGGCAGGCAATCGCGGAAATGCCGGCGCTGCGGTGATGGCACCTTGGTCGGAACGGCGGCGCGACCCCTGGATCGATTCCATGAAACCAATCAGATCGACCGATGGATTATACACCCCCCAGACCTCATCCTGAGGAGCCGTGCGAAGCACGGCGTCTCGAAGGAGTCCTTCGAGACGCGCGCGATCGAAATCGGCTGCTGCCGATTTCGACACCATTGATTGCCGAAGTCAGGCAGGCCTGACTTCGGTGCGCGCTCCTCAGGACGAGGTCGACAGATGATATCGATAGGATTTAAACCTCGGAAACTAGGTACTAACCCTTGATACCGGCGTCGCGGATGATGGCGGTCCAGCGTGCGACCTCCGTCCGGATCCAGGCGGTCGCATCGGCGGGCGAGCCGCCGACGGGCTCGAGGCCCTGCTGGCGCAACTCCGCGATGACCCCGGCGGATTGCAGCGCGCGGTTCGATTCCGCGCTGAGCTTGGCGATCACGGCAGGCGGCGTTGCCGCCGGCGCCGCGAGCCCGTACCAGCCGGTGACCTCGAATCCCGGCAGGCCGCTTTCGGCGACCGTCGGCAGGTCCGGCGCCAGCATGGAGCGCTTCGCCGAAGTCACCGCGAGGGCGCGGAGCTTGCCGGCAGCGGCGAGCGGCAGGCTGTTGACGGCGGGCGCGAACATCATGTCGACCTGGCCGCCGACGAGATCGGTCATCGCGGGCGCCGCGCCCTTGTAAGGCACGTGCAGGAGATCCACCTGCGCCATGCGCTTGAAGAATTCGCTGGCGAGATGGATGGTCGAGCCGGCGCCGGCCGAGGCATAGGTGACCTTGCCCGGATTGGCTCTGGCAAAGGCGATGAGCTCCGCAACCGAGGCAAACGGCGCGCGGGGATTCACCGCCAGCACATAGGCGCCCGACGCCGCCGTCACCACCCCGGCAAAATCGCGCGCAGGATCGAACGGCAATTCACGGTAGAGCCCGGGCATCGCGGTGAACCCGCTGTGGGATAAGAGCAGCGTGTAGCCGTCGCCGGCGGCGTGGGCAGCCGCCTCCATGCCGACGATGCCGCCAGCGCCGCCGCGATTGTCGATAATGATCGCTTCGCCGAGATTTGCCGTCAGCGCCTTGCCGAGAACGCGCGCCACCGCATCGACCGCGCCGCCGGCCGCGAATGGGACGATGAGGCGAATGGCGCGGTCGGGATAGGCGGCAAGGGCCGGCCGCGGCATCAGGGCGACGGCGCCGGCGAGACCGGCCAGTCCTGCGAAATTGCGGCGCGACATCGGCATGGGGAAACCCGGTGATCCCAGCTCTTATATCATGGCCGGTCGAATGATCGCCATGAGGGCGGGCCAGCGTCGGCCTTGATCGAAAAGGCGTTTCTCAACAGCTCCGTCGAAATCGAGCGGTAACGGTAACCCGCCGTTAACGCTAACTTTGTGCGAACGCCGTCTATGAACCGGCGGTAACAAAGCATCCACCATGGCAAATCTATAAATTTCGATCCGGTGGGGCAGCCAAAAGGCGCGCGGACGCCGCCGTCAAGCATCGAGGGATCGAGATGAGCGATCGGCCGGCGCGAAGCAACGACTGCGAAGTGATCGTGATCGGCGCCGGGCCATACGGATTGGCGGTCGCCGCCCATCTCAAGGAACACAATATCGCGACGCGGGTGTTCGGCGATCCGATGTCGTTCTGGCGGCGTCACATGCCAAAAGGCATGAAGCTGCGCTCGCCATGGAACGCGACGCACATCGCCGATCCGCACGAGGCGCTGTCGCTCGACGACTATTTCTCACAACATAACCTGCCGCGGCGCGAGCCGCTCAAGCTCGAATCCTTCATCGACTACGGCGTCTGGTTCCAGGGCTGTGCCGTTCCCGACATCGACCGGCGCATGGTGGAGCGGGTGGAAACCGCCGGGGACGGCTTCCGTGCGGTGACGGCGGACGGCGATGCCGTCTGCGCCGACCGCGTCGTCGTCGCCACCGGGCTTGCCCATCAGCAATTCCGCCCTCCCGTATTCGACGAGGTGCCCGCAGCACTTGCGAGCCATGCCTGCGAACACGACGACCTCGGCGCCTTCCGCGGCCAGCGCGTTGCCGTGGTCGGGCGCGGCCAGAGCGCCTGCGAGTCGGCCGTGCTTCTGCACGAGGCCGGCGCCGACGTGGAGATCATCTGCCGCGGCGACCTCCATTGGCTCGGCGGCGGCGCGCAGCCGGGGCGCGCCGTGAACGGATGGCTCTCCGAGCGACTTGCTTCGCCCTCCGGCGTTGGTCCGTTTCCGCTCAACTGGATCGTGGAGTTGCCGGATGCCGTGAGCCTGATGCCGGCCGACATCCGTGCATCGTTCAACTGCGAGATGCCTGCGCCCCGGCGCCGCCGGCTGGCTGCGGCCGCGGTTCGACGGCGTGCGCGTGCTCGCCGGCGAGCACATCCACGGCGCAGTGGTGACCGGAGAGCGGATCGCACTGACGCTCGATCGCGGCACCGCCGTGTTCGATCACGTGCTGCTCGGCACCGGCTATCGGATCGACATCGCCAAGCTCGGAATTCTCGGCCCCGAACTGTTGGACAAGATCGCGTGCCGCGACGGCGCTCCCAGGCTCCGTGCCGGATTCGAATCCAGCGTGCCGGGGCTTCACTTCGTCGGCGCCAGCGCCGTCGCGAGCTACGGCCCGCTGATGCGCTTCATCGCCGGCACCGCCTTCGCGGCGCGCGAACTCACGGAGTGCCTGCTCGAACACCGCAGATACGCGGCGCCATCGCACGTGCGGGCAACCGGGCGGAACGTGCCTCGCGCGGTGCAGCCGATGGCGCGGTCCTAGAAAAAGCGCCCGATGACGACGCACCCCTCAGGCGGACCAGCGCCAACCGGGATGACGAACGTCGCCGGACCCGGCGCGCTGATCCTCGGCGGCGCTCATGGCAGTCTTGAGGTCGCACGCAGCCTCGGACGCCGCGGGATTCCCGTGTGGTTCGTCACCCACGATCACCCCATCGTCAAATACTCCCGCTACACCGCGCACAGCCTCACCTGGCCGGGACCCGACGAAAAGGGAGCCGCCGAATGGCTCATCGATCTCGCCGCTCGTCATCGCCTCGATCGCTGGGTGCTCTATCCCGGTGGCGATGCCGAGGCGCGGCTGATCGCGCAATGGCATCCTGTGCTCGGGCAGGCGTTCGCCCTCGTCACGCCGCCCTGGGCGGTGGCGCGCTTTGCCTGCGACAAGCGCCTGACCCATCTGCACGCCGATTCGGTCGGGGTCGATTCGCCGCGGAGCTTTGTTCCGGCCGATCGCAAGGAAATCGCCGCGCTCGATTGCGACTTCCCGGTCATTCTCAAGCCTGCCTTGCACGCCGGGCGCAATCGCTTCACCATGGCGAAGGCATGGCGCGCCAACGACCGCGCGACGCTGCTTGCCCGTTATGACAAGGCCGTGGCGCTGGTCGGGCGCGACGCGGTCATGGTGCAGGAACTGATCCCCGGCGGCGGCGAGGCGCAATTCTCCTACGCGGCGGTGTGGGACCGCGGCAAGCCGGTGGCCTCGCTGGTGGCGCGGCGCACGCGCCAATACCCCATCGATTTCGGCTTCACCAGCACCTTCGTCGAGACCATCGAGCACCGCGAAGTGGAGGCCCAGGCGTTCCGGTTCCTGGCCGATTTACGTTTCTCCGGCATGGTCGAGGTCGAATTCAAGTTCGACGCGCGCGACGGCCGCACCAAGCTGCTCGACGTCAACCCGCGGCCATGGACCTGGATCGGGCTCGGCGCTGCGGCCGGCGTCGACTTTCCCTGGATTCAATGGCGGCTTGCGCGGGGCGAAACCATCGCCCGCTTGCGCGGCCGCGCCGGCTGCGCCTGGACCCATGCCTCGCGCGATGTCGTGTCGGCGGGTCGATCGATCCTCGGCGGCACGCTCAGCGTCGGCGACTATGCGCGTTCGGTTCTGCGCCCGCGCAGCTTCGCCGCATTTGCGACGGACGATCCATGGCCTGCCATCGTCGACCTGCCAATCGTCGCCGGGCGCGTGCTGACGCGGCGTCTCGGCCTGCCGCGTCGCCGGCGGCGGAACGCCAAATTTTCGCGCAACCGGCCGGCGCCATCAATCTAGAGCGCTATCGTTTCAAGTCGAACCGGACACCGCTCTCCTTGATTTTGAGCAAGATCTTGCCCGAAAAGTCTGCAACTTTTTGGGATCGTGCTCTGGCGTTGCTATCGAGGCGTGCTAGATTGTCCGCGGGCGATAAAAGGCAATAAAAAGGGGGAGGTCCCGCTTCCGATGCACAGCATGTTTCGTATTCTCGCTGCCGTGGCGGCGGTGTTGACTGCCACTGCCGCACTGTCGCGCCCATTCTTCGATCCACGTTCCGAACGCTTCGATGCCATCGATTCCGATCCGCATTTCGCCACCGCGCCGCAAGACCCGGCCTGCTCGACGGCAAAGCTCGTATCGACCGGGGGGCCGACCCCGCGCAACCCGCATACGCTCGCGGTTCGCTGGACCGGCTTTTCCAATTTCGAGCTCTCTTATCGCGACAAGATCATCCTGCTCGATGCCTTCATCGATCGCGGCAGCAATTATCCCGCACTCGGCTTTGCCGCCGCGGACGTGAAGCGCGCCGACGTCATCGTCATCGGCCACGGTCATTTCGACCACATGTCGGATGCGGCCTCGATCGCGCTGCGCACCGGAGCCCTCGTCGTGGGCGCTCCCGTGACGACGGAAAAGCTCGCCAGCCAATCGGTCCCGCCGGCGCAAATCCGCACGGTGATGGGAAAGGGCGAGGAGGTCCTTCAGTTCGACGGCTTCACCATCGAGCCGATTTTGGCGCGTCACGGCCAGCCGGACCATCACATCACCGAAGTCATGGAAGGCGCGCTCAACGCGATCGGCCCCAAGCCTACGCCGGCGCAGCAGGCGGAAGAGAAGGCGATCCGCGAGCGCGGCACCAGCGATCCGCGCGTCATCCGGGAAGGCACCATCGCTTATCTCATCACCCTCGATGACGGCTTTCGCATCATGTATCGCGACAGCGGCGGGCACGTCACGGACCAGGAAAAAGCCGTGATGCAGCGCGTCGGCGGCGTCGACCTCGCGCTCGTCGCGGTGTCGGCCGATTTTCTCCCTTCGCTCACCACCGCGCAGGCGCTGGAACACATGCAGCTCTACAAGCCCGACGTCTACATGCCGGCGCATCACGACGCGGCGTTCGCCGGCCATGCGCCGTTGTGGCGCGCGACGGAGCCGATATTCCAGGCGCTCAAGGACGCCAATCCCAAGCTCATCACGGTCTCGCGCAATTACCGCGAGCCGGTGTGCTTCAATACCGAGTTCAACTTGTCGCGGAACGGCCGGCACTGACGATGCCGTCGGACGAAGCAAAGCTCGTAGAGCTCAAGCGCCGGCTCTCCGAGATCGCCGATCTCGGCTCGGCCGGTGCCGTGCTCGGCTGGGACCAGGCGACCTACATGCCCGCCGGCGGCGCGACTGCGCGGGCGCGGCAGGGCGCGACCCTGAGCCGGCTCGCGCACGAGAGGGCCATCGATCCCGCGCTCGGCAAGCTCATCGACTCGCTTGGCCCTTATGGCGCCTCCCTGCCCTATGACTCCGATGCCGCGAGCCTGATCCGGGTGGCGAAACGCGACTTCGAGAGGGCGATCAAGGTACCGGCCGACTACGTGGAACGCGCCAGCGCGGCCGGCTCGGCATCATATGACGCCTGGACGCGGGCGCGGCCAGCCAACGACTTCGCGACCATGGCGCCGTTCCTGGAGCGGACCATCGAGCTTGCCCGTGAATATGCCGGCTTCTTCGCGCCCTATGCGCACATCGCCGATCCCCTGATAGACGGCGCCGACGAGGGTATGACCACCGCATCGGTCCACGCCTTGTTTGCTGAACTGCGACGCGAGCTGGTGCCGATCGTGCGCGCGATCGCCGCGCAGCCCGCGGTCGACGACCGTGCCCTGCACGGGTCGTTCGACGAGCCGGCACAGCTCGCGTTCGGCCGCTCCGTGGTCGAGCGGATCGGCTATGACTTCGAGCGCGGCCGGCTGGACAAGACCCATCACCCGTTCTCGACCCGCTTCTCGACCGGGGACATACGCATCACCACCAGGGTCGATCCGAACGATATCGGCCAGGCGCTGTTCTCGACCATCCACGAGGCCGGCCATGCAATTTACGAGCAGGGCGTCGCCGCCGGGCTCGACGGCACGCCGCTGGGAAGCGGGGCATCGGCCGGCGTGCACGAGAGCCAGTCGCGGCTGTGGGAAAATGTGGTCGGCCGCGGCCGCGGCTTCTGGGAGCACTTCTATCCGGTGCTGCAGGAGACTTTCCCGAACCCGTTCCGCGGCGTGACTCTCGACACCTTCTACCGCGCCATCAACAAGGTCGAGCGCTCCCTGATCCGCACCGATGCCGACGAGGTGACCTACAATCTCCACATCATGATGCGCTTCGATCTCGAAGTGGACCTGCTGGAAGGCCGGTTGCGCGTCAAGGACCTGCCGGAGGCGTGGCGCGCCCGCATGGAAGCTGATCTCGGCGTCGTGCCGGCCGACGACCGTAACGGCTGCCTGCAGGATGTGCACTGGTACGGCGGCAGCCTCGGTGGCGGATTCCAGGGCTACACCATCGGCAATATTCTCAGCGCCCAGTTCTATGCCGCCGCCGTGAAGGCTCACCCGGAAATTCCGCAGGAGATCGCGGCCGGCCGGTTCGATACGCTGCACGCTTGGCTTACCGGGCATCTCTACCGTTACGGGCGCAAATTCACGCCGGGCGAGCTTGTGATGCGCGCCACCGGCAGTCCCATGAGCATTGCGCCCTATCTCGCCTATCTGCGCGGCAAGTACGGCGAATTCTACCGCCTGCCGGAGGCCCAACCGGAGGCGATGTCAGCATCGTGAGGTTCGTGCTATTCTCGCGTGCTATTCTCGGGCCGTCGATCCAAGGCCACGACATGATCCGCAGAGATCATGCGCAAGATGCAAAAGGCGGGGAGCCAATGAGGCGGCGCGATTTCATTGTTTTGCTCGGCGGTGCATTGCTCGTCGGCGCGGTGGCAATCCCGCTGGCCGCGCACGCCCAGACCTATCCGAGCCGGCCGATCACCATCATCGTGCCGTTCGGGCCCGGCAGCGGCACCGACATCGTCACGCGGATCATCGCGCAGCCGCTCGGCATCGCGCTCAATCAGAATATCGTGGTCGACAACCGGGTCGGCGCCAATGGGGCCATCGCCGCCACCTTTGTGGCGAAGGCACCTTCCGACGGCTACACCCTGTTGGCCAGCACCAACAGCCCGCACTCGGCCAATCCGTTCCTGCTCAAGAACGTCGGCTACGACCCCGTGAAGGATTTTGCGCCGATTTGCCGGATCGGCAGTTTCACGCTCATGATGGTGATCAACCCCGGCATTCCAGTGAAATCGCTGCCCGAGCTCATCACCTATGCCAAGGCCAATCCGGGCACACTCACTTATGGCAGCGGCAACACCTCGGGGATTCTCGCCGGCGAAACGCTCAAGCGGTTCGCCGGGATCGACATTCTCCAGGTGCCCTACAAGAGCGTGCCCCCCGCGCTCAACGACGTGATCGGCGGCCGGGTCTCCATGACCTTCACCGACCTCACGCCCGGCCTGCCCCATGTCAGGTCGGGCACGCTACGCGCGCTCGCCATCACCCGGCTGGTCCGCAGCAAGCTGTTGCCGGAGTTGCCGACCTTCGATGAATCCGGGCTCACGGGTTTCGAGGTCGAATCCTGGGCCGGATTTTTCGCGCCGGCCGGGACACCGAGTGAAATCGTGACGCGGCTCAATACCGAGATGCGCAAGATCATCGACGACCCCAAGATCAAGGCGCAGATCGCCAATATCGGGTTCGAGGCGTTTTCGAGCACGCCGGAGGAACTCGGCGAATTCGTCAAGGTACAGCTCGCTAGGTCCGCGAAAATGATCAAGGACGCCGGCATCGAGCCGGAGTGACGACCCGGTTACCGCGCCCGGGCCGCTCCCTACAGCGCGAGGTTCTGACGCGGCCGCTGCGGCCAACGCGCGAGGTCGAGGCCGTGGGTCGCAAACAGGGCGATCGCGAGCCGGTCCATACCGAACGCCACGCAGGCCGTGTGGGCGACTTCGCCGTTTTCGGCGCGCAGGCCCCAGGTCCCCGAGAAATGATCGCGGTGGCAGTTGAAGCTCATGCACGCGGTCGGCTGCTCGGCGGAGCGGACCGGGATGAGCAGCTCGAATTTCAGCGACTGCTCGATCTGGCTCTGCGCGATCAACTGGGCGGCGCGGCCGAAAAACGGGTCGCTCGCCGGGGCGATGCGATGGGGGAGCGCGAGGTCGTCGGCTATGCCCTGGGCGCGCGCCAGCCAGCGGCTGCGGAAGTCGAGCGCCTGACGCGGCGAGCCCATGCACACGAATTCGCGCATGCGGAAGGCCTGCAGACGATCGATCTCGTGGGTCGCTTCGCGACGGAAGCAATAGGACGCGACGTCGAACTTGATCCCGCTTGCAGGCACCGCGCCGCGCGCGGCAGCGAGCGGATAAAGCGGATAGCAGGCCGCCGGCGTGAGCACGAGATCGGTCGCGCTCAGCGCATCGGTCCAGTCCTGGCCGGCATTGAAGCGCCCGACCGCGGCATGGATTTCCGCCTCGTCGCCCTGCAGGCCGCAGACGCAGCCCAACAGATGCGGGAAGCCGTGGAGATAGCCGGCCTTCTCGACGTGGCGGCGGCTCATGACCGGGGGAAACCGCAATACCTCCGTGTCCGGCTCGCGACGCTGGGTGATGAACGCCGACAGCCCCTCGATGACCGTTTCGAACAGCGCGGTGCGGGCATGGACGCCATTGCTGCCGGTCGGCTGGAACAGGGATCGGCCGAGCGCCTCGAGCCGGTCCTCGGCGAGGCCGGTGGGAGCAGTGTCCTCGCGGGCTTCAAATGCAAGCATGAATGGCCTCGAAAGAAGGGCTGGAGAATTTCTAGTCCCGGAGCAACGCCGGAACTTCCATCAGCAGCGGCGCCCCGGCGGCATTGGCGAGGATGCGGTCGTTGTTGATCATGATCGATGCGGACAGGATGTCGCGCAGCGGACGCGAAATGCTGAACTCGCCGTCATTGCGGTAGCCTGCGAGCCCGCACGCCTGCAGCGCGCTCATGACGGTCGCGAGCGCGGTTTCCGAGGCGTTGACCTTGAGCAGGTTCATCGCCGTCTGAAAGGCGAGCGAGTCGAGTTCCTCCGGCCGTTCCGCGGCCGCCTCGTATCTCTGCAGCGACGCGGCGACGAGCGCGCGAAGCGTCTGCAGCGACGCGGTGGCGCGAGTGAGATGAGCCGCGCCCGGAGGCGACTGGCCGCCGCCGCGGCGCGCGTTTCGCAGGAAGGCCCGGGCGCGTTCGACCGCGCCGGCGGCGACGCCGGACCACACGCCGCTCCAGGTGAGATGCGCAATCGGCAGCATCGAGCGGGCGTGGATCTCCTGATAGGGCGTCGGCAGGACCTGCGCGGCATCGCCCGATCCGATGAGGGTGAAGCCGGCGCTGCAGGTGCCGCGCATGCCGAGCGCATCCCAGCCCGAAATCCGTTCCAGCCGGCAATCCTCCTTGAGGAGCGCCACCAGCACCTGGTCCGAGGGCGCGCCATCCGGCGAGCGGCGAGCGGTCGTCAGGATCGCGTCGGCCTCCGCGCCATAGGACATCACGGTCGCATTCTTTTCGAGCGACATGCGCCCGCCCGTCACACGAACTGCGCAGGCGCTGGCGCGCAGGTCGCCGCCGCCGGTGCCCTCGGTGGTCGACGACGCCAGCAGCAACTGCTCGGCGGCGAGGCGGCGCAGCATCCGCTGATGCCAGGCGCTGCCGCGGGCGTGGCGCACCAGGATCGCCACCATGATCTGGTGCATCGCGAACACCATGCCGCTGGAGGCGCAGGAACGGCCGAGCGCGTAGCAGACGTCCACGGCATCGGAGACACTGGCGCCTTCGCCGCCGTGTTCGACGGGAACGAGCAGGCTCAAAAGGCGTTCGGAGCGCGCGGCGGCAAATGCTTCCGCGGGGAACCTCGCCTCGCGGTCGACCTCATCGGCGTGAGCGGCCGCAGCCGCCGAGGCGGCTTGGGCGCGCAGCTTGAGATCCCCCGGCGACGGAAGGATCGGAGGCGAAACGTGTGATGTCATGGCGTTCGCTATTGCTGTGGCCATCGTGCCTTTCCGCTCGCGGGTTCAAGGGCTGGGCTGATCGTCCATCGGGCGGCAGACTGGCATCTGGCGCGGATACGGCAAGCAACCCGCAGGATATGTTGCCTGCAATGGTTATCAGGCTAAAGGTTTAGGCTGAAATGCGACAATATATCCGGAATTTGGCAATGAATTGTGCGGGCGCGAGACCGTTAGGATTAATGATTATATATGGGAATTAATACAATTTTAACTAAATCATCATTGGCCGCGCGCGGCAAGTCGGCGAAAGGCAAATGAAGTGCAAACGCGATCGTTCGGATATTAACCTAATGATTATCCAATTGTTGCGATCTCCGGGGCTCCGTCCCTTAGTCATCAACGGTGTCGGGCAACCGGTGACCCAATGCCGGCCGCTGCCGGAATCTCAAGCCGGGTTCAAATCGGGTCATCGCAAATGCTGTTTCGTCCTGCCTTCGAACCGGAACAAAAGATCGCCGATGTCGTGCATAAATTGCTGCGGGACCGCTCGGTCGACCGCGCGTTTACGTTCGAGGATAATTTGCGCGATGTCGGCCTGACGTCGCTCGACATGACCAATCTCGTGCTCTCGGTCGAGGCCGAATTCTCGATCCGGATTCCCGACCGCGCCATCACCCCGGCGAATTTCACGTCCGTGGCGACGATCGCCCACCTGGTGGCGACGCTGTCGAACGCGGCCGTCGTCACGCAACCCGCAGCCGGCGTCGCCGGCGCGCGGTGATCTAGCTTGGATTCTCCAGGCTGAACATCCCGGATTCATCGTCATAGGCGAAGGCTTCCGCGTAGCGCGCCCACGCCACCACCGCGCGCAGGGTGTGCTCCGCAGACTCCGTGATCATGTGGTCTTCGAGCTCGTCGAGGAACCGGCTCTTCGGTGCAGCGTGATTGGCGCGGTCCTGTAGCACGCGGCGAATGTGAGCGGCGAGCGGCACGTAGGTGAGCAATTGTCGCTGGAACAGCCGCTTGCGATCGTCGATCGCGGCATCGGCGAACTGCCGGCCCGCGTCGGTGAGGCGGATGTCGCCGCCCTCGATCTCGGCGAAGCGCAGCATCTGCAGCGTCTCGGCGACCGGAAACAGGTCGTCGACCTCCATGTGAAGCGAGCTGGCGATCAGCGGCAGGTCGGCCTTGCCGTTGTAGGGCGGACCGGCCACCGCCTCGATCAGTCCCGAGACCAGGTTTGCCGACACCCGCGGCAGCACGGAGTCGATGCCGCGCTCCGGCGGCGGCGTAGTGCGCGGCGCCGCAGCCGGCCGCGCCGTCATCGCCACATAGATCCGCTCGACCAGCGCGCGGAACCGGGTTTCCAGCCGGTTGCGCGGCTGCGGCAGGTCGACCTTGATCTCCTCGATGATGTGGCCGGGATTGCGCGAGAACAGCAGGATGCGGTCGCTCATCAGCACCGCCTCCTCGATGTTGTGGGTGACCAGGATCACGCCCTTGATGGGGAGGCGGCGGTCGCTCCACAGCTCGAGGAAGTCGGTACGCAGGTTTTCAGCCGTCAGCACGTCGAGCGCCGAGAACGGCTCGTCCATCAGCAGGATGTTGGGATGCACCACCAGCGCCCGGGCGAAGCCGACACGCTGGCGCATGCCGCCCGACAATTCGCGCGGATAGGCCGATTCGTAGCCGTCGAGCCCGATCAGGTCGATGGCAGCGAGCGCACGCTGCCTGATCTCGGCGTCCGGCACATGCAGAGCCTCGAGGCCGAGTTCGACGTTCTGCAGCACGGTCAGCCACGGGAACAGGGCGAAGGACTGAAACACCATGGAAATCCCCGGCGCCGGCCCTTCGATCGGCTGGCCCAGATAGCTGAGCGAGCCCGCCGTCGGCCGCGCCAGCCCGGCGATCAGCCGGAGCAAGGTCGACTTGCCCGAGCCGGAGCGACCCAGCAGCGCGACGATCTGGCCTTCCTCCAGGTTGAGGTTGATATCGTCGAGCACCAGGAGCTGGCCGCCGTCGGGCCGCGGGAACGCCTGGCGGACGGAGTCGATTTCGAGCAGGCCGGCTTGCGCTCATCGATTGCCCTCGTCATCCCAGCCGGAACTTGCGTTCGGCGTACCAGTAGAGCGGGCGCCAGAACGCCCGGTTGATCACCACCACAAAGGTGCTCATCACCACGATGCCGAGCACGATGCGGTGGAAATCGCCCGCCTCGGTCGCCACCGCAATATAGGCGCCGAGGCCGTTGGCCTGCAGGCGCACATCGCCCCACGTCGCCACCTCGGCGACGATGCTGGCATTCCACGAACCGCCGGACGCGGTGATGGCGCCGGTCACGTAATAGGGAAACACCGCGGGCAGGCCGATCTTGCGCCACCACAGCCAGCCGTGCACCTGCAGATTGGTGCCGGCATCGCGCAGTTCCGCCGGGATTGCGGCCGCGCCGGCAATGACGTTGAAGAGGATGTACCACTGGGTGCCCAGGATCATCAGCGGGCTCAGCCAGACGTCGGGATTGAGTCGGAACGCGACGATCGCCGAGACCGCGATCGGGAACAGCAGGTTCGCCGGAAATGCCGCAAGGAACTGCGCGACCGGCTGGACGATGTTGGACAGGTGCGGACGGATGCCGATCGCGACGCCGATGGGAACCCAGATGGCGCTTGCAATCGCAATGAGCACGATGACGCGAACCAGGGTCGCGACGCCCAGCAGCACGGCCTTGCCGACCTCGGCGAGGTTGACGCCTTCGGCGATGAAGCGGCCGATCTGCCAGATCGCGAATACCGCCAACACCACGACGACGCCGGTCCACGCCCGGGCGAACCAGCGGTCGTCACGGTCCGGCCGCGTGACGATCGGCTTGGCGGAACGCGAGAGCCGGCGGTGGAACGAGCGCCGCCACACCAGCGAGAGCTGATCGCCGAGGTACTCGACCACACCCGACCGGCGCAACACGTCGAGCACCCAGGATCGGGGCGGCAGCGCGCCCGCCTCCTGCTCGAAGCGGAACCGGTCCGACCACGCCACCAGCGGCCGGAACAGCACCTGGTCATAGAGGAGGATCACCACCAGCATGGTGCCGATCGCCCAGCCGACCGCAACGAGGCTGCGCTGCTCGATGGCGAGCGCGATATAGGACCCGACGCCCGGCAGCGTGATCGTGGTGTTGCCGACGCTGATCGCTTCCGAGGCGACCACGAAGAACCAGCTCCCGGACATGGACAGCATCATGTTGAAGATGAGCTGGGGCATCGCGAACGGCACATCGAGCCGCCAGAACCGCATCCATGGCGACAGGCGGAACATGCCGCACGCCTCGGCCAGTTCGGTCGGCACGGTGCGCAGCGACTGGTAGAAGCTGAACGCCATGTTCCAGGCCTGGCTGGTGAAGATCGCGAACACGGCGGCGAATTCCGCGCCCAGCACCCGGCCCGGGGCGAGCGACATGAAGAACACCACCGTGACCGAGATGAAGCCGAGGATCGGAACCGACTGGAGGATGTCCAAGAGCGGGACCAGCAGCCGCTCGGCATGCTTGTTCTTGGCGGCGAGCGTCGCATAGGTGAAGGTGAAGACGAGCGACAGGACGAGCGCCGCCAGCATGCGCAGCGTGGTGCGCGCGGCATATTCGGGCAGGTTGGCGGGGTCGAGCGAGATCGGCGTCTGCTGCAGGTCGGCGAGCGGCGCCAGCAAATGGCGGCTCGCTTCGGCGAGAAACACCATGACGCCGAGCACCAGCAGGACCGCGAGCAGGTCCCAGCGGGTGACGATCAGCCGGCGTTCCGCGACCGAGATCGGAAGTGTCCCAGCCATTGTTTCGCGCTCCGCCATTCCAAGGGGTCGGGAACTTCCGCACTGCGCTGCTTCGCACCGCCGCGGGCCGCGCGCAAGCGGCAACCTCGTCATGGACTTGTCATTTTCCCCCGCCCTATAGTGGCGCGTGATCGCGCTGATGCAGCAACGCCTGATCGGCCTTCTTCTCCCTCCCCCTGCTTCAGGGGGAGGGTCGGGGTGGGGGTCCGCTGACGCGCCTCGTGCGCCGCCCGCGATCCCCTCCCCAACCCTCCCCTTTTCAAGGGGAGGGAGACGATCCGGCCGAAGATTGGAACAAGGAAGAGTCCGTCGATGATCTTTCGCCAGCTGTTCGACAGCGTTTCCGGCACCTACAGCTACCTCATCGCCAGCCGGCGCGGGGCCGAGGCGCTCATCATCGATCCCGTGCTGGAGAAGGTGGAGCGCTACATCCAGCTCTTGAACGAGCTCGACCTGCGGCTGGTCAAGGCGGTCGACACCCACCTCCATGCCGACCACATCACCGGGCTCGGCGCGCTGCGCGACCGCACCCGCTGCATCACCGTGATGGGCGAGCAGACCAAGGCCGACGTGGTGTCGATGCGCGTCGCCGACGGCGAGACGCTGGACATCGAAGGCGCCAGCCTCAACGTGCTCTACACGCCCGGCCACACCGACGATTCCTACAGCTACGTCATGGGCGACCGCGTCTTCACCGGCGACACCCTGCTGATCCGCGGCACCGGCCGCACCGATTTCCAGAACGGCGATCCGCGCGCCCAATACGAATTCGATCTTCGGCCGCCTGCTCAAGCTGCCGGCCGAAACGCTGGTCTATCCCGCCCATGACTACAAGGGCGACACTGTCTCGCACCATCGGCGAGGAAAAGGCGTTCAACCCGCGCCTGCAGGTCAAATCGGTCGAAGAATATGTCGACCTCATGAACAACCTCAAGCTCGCCAACCCCAAGATGATGGACGTCGCGATACCCGCCAACATCAAGGTCGGGCTGGCGCAGGCGGAGATCGCGCGGCACGGCTGGGCGCTGTCGCCGGCCGCAGGCGAAGCAGACGATCGGCCAGCGCGACACCGCATTGATCGATCTGCGCGAGCGGCGCGAACGCGACCGCCACGGCGTCATCCCCGGCTCGATCCACGCGCCCTATGGCGATCTGGTGGAGAGCATCGGCCCCGGCGGCGTGCTCAATGCGCTCTCCTCCGCCGGCAAGCGTCTCGTGTTCTACTGCGCATTCGGCGAACGCTCGGCCATGGCGGTGCGCGCGGCGCAGGACGCGGGCCTGTCCGCCTGCCACATCGAAGGCGGCCTCGACGCCTGGAAGAAATCCGACGGCCGCATCGAGACGGTGAGCGAGAAGGAACGGGCGTAGCGGAGCGACTCTTCTCACCACGCCCCGCGCGCGGCTATCGGATTCACACATCGCCGTACCGCAGCGATCACCTCTCCCCGCGCGCGGGGAGAGGTGCGTCCAACCGGACTTCTCACTTCGGCGGGCTGAATTCCACCGACAGCGTTCCGACCAACGCGCGGCTGCACAGGCCCGACTGCAGCCCGCCGGGATTGCTCCCGAACCTCCTGGTTCCGCCGCCGCCATCGCCGGTGAGGACGAAGCAGTCCTCCTTGCTCAGGTTGGTGTCGTGGTAGCTCAAGTCGAAACTGAACTCGGCGTAGTTGAAGGCGACGCCGAGCCGCCAATGCGTATAGGCCGGCAGCACGTTACCCTGGGTCGTGGTGCCGAAGGCCTGGTATCCGAGTTCGCCGGAGAGCGACCAGGTCACATCGCCCGGCTGCGCCAGCCTGAACTTCGGCAGGTCGACCTTCAATCCGCCGGAGCCGTAGGCGCCCCACGCGCCGGAATTCCAGGAGTTCGGCGCATATGTCGCCTGGCCCACGATCTCGAACGCATCGAGGATCCGGCGCGATCGCGCTGATGCCGTATTGCCAATAGTCCGTCGTGGGGCTCCCGGCGGGCGGGGACTCCCCGGGGTAGTAGAAATAGGCCGCGGACAGGTCGAACTTGACGTCCCAGATGGTGGGGCGGAAACCGCCGGTGAACGTCAGCTCGGCCGCCGGGTCGCCCGGCAGGTCGACCCGGTACATCTGGCCGCTCGCATAGAACCAGCCGCGCGCAACCTCGACGCTGCCCGAAGCCGAGGGATCGCGTTTGGACAGGCTGATGCCGCGGTAGAGGTAGTCCGACATCACCGAGCCGCCGACGGTGGTTTCAAACCCGTCGGCCCCGGCCTTGGAGAGGGAATTTTCGCCGTTCGTCTTGGCGGCATCGCCGCCATGGGCCGGCGCCATGAGCGCCAGCAGCGCAACCGGCAGCGAAATGATGCCCCGCCACATCGCCGCCCCTCGCCCCGGCTTTGGGAAAACGAATCTCTCGTGACTGCAAACCGGCTGCAAGCATAGCGCGATTCGCCGGACGGTCAGCGACGAAATCGTTCGCGCGGCCCCGTCATTCCGGGGCGCGCTCTTGCGCGAACCCGGAATCCAGGGCGGCCTCGCCACATGCACCGCAGGCTGGGTTCGTGCGGAGCATTCTCTCGTCACAAATGCTGGGCCGCGATCCCCCTCTCCCGCTCGCGGGGGAGGGTTGGGGAGGGGGCTCTCTCAGCGAGTCTGAGTCGTTGGAATTGCCCCCTCCCTGACCCTCCCCCGCAAGCGGGAGAGGGAAAAGCAGGCCCCGCCTCTGACGATCCATTTTTCACGCGGTCGTCGGAGGCGCGCCAGGGAATGACGATGCTGGGTGCGCCCTCGCGAATCAAAACCGAGACGCCTGTTCATTTCACCGTGGATTCCCTCTAGGCTGCGCGCAATCGCATGCCGTAGCAGCGGCGGCCGCGCAGCGGAGGAGCGTTCATGGACGACATTGCCCGCAGGGCTTTCATCAAGGGCGCCTCGATCGGTGCGCTCGCCTATTCGGTGGGCGGCGTCGAGGTGCTGCTCACGCCGCGCGCAGGCGCGCGCGCAGGCGGTGCCCTTCAAGGTGCTCACCGCCGACGAAGCGCAAACGCTGGAAGCCATCGGCGACACCCTTGCCATCGGGGCGCGGCAGGCCGGCATCGCCCATTTCGTCGACCAGCAGCTCACCCAGCCGCCCCCGCTCGCGCTCCTGAGCGTGCGGACGAGCGAGATGCGGCCGCCCTATGTGAACTTCTACCGCGGCGCGCTCGGCGCCATCGAAACTGCCGCGAAGGCGATGCATGGCCGCGGCTTCGGCGCGCTCGACGAGGCAGACCAGATCAAGTTCGTCACGCTGATGAGCCGGCGCGAGCTCAAGGACTGGAAGGGCCCGGCGCAGCCGCTCGTCTATGCGAGCCTGCGCAACGACGCCGTGGACGTGGTCTACGGCACCGTGGAAGGCTTCGCGCGGGTGGGCGTGCCCTACCTGCCCCATATCGTTCCCGAGCAGAGGTGGTGAGATGGCGCTGGAAAAAGTCGATGCGGTCATCGTCGGCGCGGGCGCCGCAGGCTCGGTGTTCGCCGCCGTGCTCACACGCGCGGGCAAGAAGGTCGTGCTGCTGGAGCAGGGGCCGGACTGGAAGCTGACCGATCTCATCAGTTCCGACATCTGGGGCCGCCGCCTGAAGGGCGCCGGGCCGACGATCCTCTATGAAGGCAAGGATGCTGTCGGCCGCACCGGCGACCACGGCTGGGGCACCGGCGGCGCCGCGCTGCACTACTCCGCCAACTTCCCCCGCCTGCTGCCCGACGACTTCACGGTGAAGAGCGACCACGGCCGCGCGCTGGACTGGCCGATCTCCTATGCCGACGTCGCCCCCTATTACGACAAGGTCGCCCGCGAGATCGGCGTCTCCGGCGATGCCAAGGCCGAAGAGCGCTGGCGCCCGCCGGGCGAGCCCTACCCGATGCCGCCGCTGAAGACCTTCCGCTACGGCGAGGTGTGGGTGCCGGGCTTCCAGGCGCTGGGCCTTCACGTCATCCGCGGCGCCGTCGGCATCAACTCGACGCCCTACAAGGGCCGCGACGCCTGCATCTATGACGGCTGGTGCAATGCCGGCTGCCCGACCCGCGCGCTCGCCAATCCGCAGTCGACCTGGCTCGGCGAGGCCCGCGAGAAGGGCGCGGAGGTGCGCCCCTTCAGCTACGTCACCCGCGTGCTGACCAACGCGGCCGGCACCCGCGTCACCGGCGTCGAATATTACGACGACAAGAAAGTGCGCCAGGTGCAGGAAGCGAGCGTCGTCGTGCTCGCGGCCTATGCCTCGCAGAACCCGCGCCTGCTGCTCAACTCGCGCACCGACAAGCACCCCAGCGGGCTTGCGAACCGCTCAGGCCTCGTCGGCAAGTACCTCATGGCCCATGGCAGCGCCACCATCGCCGCCATCTTCGCAGAGGACGTGCAGAACTACATGGGCTCGGCGGGCTACGACTTCGTGACCTATGACCGCCACCCCAAGACCATCCGCAAGGACGCCTTCGGCTCGACCTTCTGGAGCACCACCGCGGCGATGAAGCAGAACGACGCCCGCGGCGTCGCCGGCGTGCGCCCGGACCTGTTCGGCAAGCCGCTCGACGAATTCATGAAGGTGAAGGCGCGCGGCCTCGCCCGCATCACCGCGATCATCGAGTCGATGCCGAACCTGGAGAACCGGGTCGAGCTCGCCGACGAGAAGGACGAGTTCGGCATGCCCCTCGCCCGCATCGTCCACAGCTACGACAAGGACGTCCACGGCCTGTGGGACGCCGCCATCGCCGAGGGCCAGGAGATCGCCAAGGCCGCCGGCGCCAAGGAAATCTGGCCCGGCCGCGGCATCGGCCCGCAGCATTTGCTCGGCGGCACCATCATGGGCACCGGCGCGGAGAACTCCGTGGTCAACAGCTACGGCCAGAGCCACGAGCTGGCGAACCTCTACGTGGCGGGGTGCGGGATTTTCCCGACGGAGAGCGCGGCGAACCCGACGTTTACGCTGAATGCGTTGTCGCTGCGGGGGGCGGAGCAGCTGGCGGGGGCTTGGGGGAGTGTGGCGGGGTGAGGGGGGAATTTACGCTGAATGCGCTGTCGTTGCGAGGGGCGGAGCAACTGGCAGGGGCTTGGGGGAGCGTGGCGGGGTGAAGGGGGGTAGGGCTCATGTCTTGAGGTTTCAATCAAGCACCTCGTAGTCCCAATTGTGGTGGGTATGCAGGAAGGCATTGCCACCTTCTTTGTCTGTCAGTTTGGCGTAAATTCGAAACCGAGTACCGATGGGGTGAACTCGCCGCATCGCCTTCGGGCATCGCACATGAAGCGTCTGCGGAAATTGCTCGCCCGGTACAGGACGGACATGGATGTCGCCGTGAGTCCTGATCCGCTGATGCGATATGTCTCGACGACGATCCTGTAGTAGGGTTCTTCCGGCTTTCCCATGTCCTGCACTCCAGAGCTATTTTTGGAAAAGCGACATGCAGAACTAGCTGATGGCGCATGTAGTTCCTCGGCGCGTCAGCTATCATCCTCAAGCATGTCCGGATCGCTGATAAGGATGAGCGTCAGCACTTCGTCCGTGTCGGTGCGGATGGTCTGTTCCCGAACTTCGTATTTCTGCGCCTCCCAGCGATCGAACCACGCGTCCGCGCCGATCTTTCGGGGCATCGAATCGTCCGCTCTTCCGGCGTGAAGGACGCCAAACGCGAAGCTGTCGGCATCGAGATCGTCCTTTGGAAACCAGCGAGGGCACGTCCGGGCCTCGAGTGAACCATTTGCGGCCTGCACTCCCATGACAGACAAGCAGGGCGGGGGAATGGCCGCCCTCAACAAGGCGGATGGCGGTCGCCGCGCGGCTCGTATGAAAGATGTCGGCAATATCGCCGACGGTCTGAAAATTCAACTTGGGATAAGACCGCTGGGTCGGGGCGAACAGATAGCGAGGCATGAGAAGGTCGGCCGCAAAGTTGTTGGCAATGCGTTCCGGAGACATCTTGTCCTGCGGACGGGATTCCTCGACCCGGCAGACGAGTGTCTGGCCTTTGTGATGGGTCCAGTGGCCGATCTCGTGCGCAAGCGAAAATCGCTTACGCCTATAGGAACAATCCTCGCCTATCGTGATGATGGCGGCGTCGTTGCAACCGATTATCCGCACCTCGCATCCCTCAAGTTTGCGAAAGCGGACGCGGGCGCCAAGATGAAATGCTATAGCCTCAAGATCGATCTCTTGCGGCTCGATGATCCCTAATTCCTGAAGCAAACGCCCGGCTGGAGCAAGATGCGTCACGATTGACCGCCGCTCTCGTCATCAGATGTGATGATGCCGAGTTCTTCGAGGTCCTGGAGCATCCCAAGCACATCCGTGTCGGACAGTTCGTTCTCGTTGCGCGCCGCGAGCGTGAGCTTCACGTCAGGAGGGCAGGATGCGAGGACTCGCCGCAGGCGCGCTCTGACATTTTCCATGCTGACGATTTTGGAGGCGGGCGCGGCCGCGCGGCTCGCTGCGAGCCCGGATTTAGCCGTGCGCAAGCGGTCTTTGTTGGCCTTTAGGACGCTCTTCTCGAAAAGTGCACGCATTTCAGCGGCGTTGTTCGTAGAGTCGCCGTGCGTCGCAGCGAATTCCGCAAGAACCTCCTCATCGGATGCTGCGAGAACGTCCTCGATAAGCACGTCGACCAGCCGACTGAGCACCTTGCGCCCCTTCTTATCCTTGTAGGTCATGGCTTCCTCCCCTCGGGATAATGCTTATCGATCGTCCGCCGCATAAACCTCCGCTTGCTGGCATAGCCCTTCTGGTCGAGGTCGGTCAGCGCCCGCAGTTCCTCGCCTTCATAGCCAGCCAGTATTCCGTCGACCAAATCGCGCGCTTGGCGATCATTTGAGAACAATCCGAGCAGCGCCTGGCGGATCGCCTCGTCGCTCTCGGCAGACATCATACTTTCCTCCTGACTCTCTTTTGAATCCTTCAAGTCCACGGCGCCGTCGACGAGGGCGCCAGGCTGCACAACTGGAATGGTATCTACCTCGTTCCCGACCTTTTCGACTTCCCCGTTCGCGATGCTCCGCATCGCCTGGACGAGGAATTTATGATGTCGACATTGCTAGGGCATTTCCTGCTGCCGGCGAGCGCGCGGTGGAAGGCTTCCTGAAGTAGATCGTCTGCGCTAAGGCTGTGGACCCATGCGAAATACGCCGAAGCCTTACGCAGCCGAATCCATTGCGCCTCCGTGAGGCCGCGGACCGCGGCGGCGATCTCGTTGCGTGAGCGAACGGATAGGTCTGCTTTCAATCGCGCTCTCTCTTCACCTTCCTATGCGGCGCCAAATATCGGCCTCAGACATTCGATCGCAAAAAATCGCCGGTGATGTCCGTGCGGCCGTTCGCCTTCCGCATAGGAAATTGAGCACAATTCTGTGCCCGTATCCGAAAGGAGCCATTATGACTGACGTTCAGGTAACTTGTATCACCAAACCGCACCCCCAGAGCCCGCACGAGCACATCACCCACGTCGGCAATCCCGGCGCCGGTTGGACTTGGCCGCGAGAGCAGGTGGTCGCCAGCATCGAGTCGAAGAGCAATTCCTTCTACGTGCTCGACCCAAAGACAGGGAAGCGCGCTGATATTGGCGTGGTCCGCGCAGCCGGACATGCGCCTTACCTCCGGACTTACGCCGACGGCTATTGGAACGACAACCTGCTGTCACTCAATCAGTGCCCCTTGTGAAACAGGGCCGGGCGCAACGCTCGACCCAATTCAATGGAGAACGACATGTCAAAGAATTGCCGCCCTGGTCTTGATAGGCGTTGCCGAGATAACGACGGCGAGATTCGCCACAAGAACGGCGCGACCCGCGTCGGAACGCTGCGTCAGACTTATGGAGACAGCTTCGCACCCGGCGTGCGCAGCGACACGAAGCTCGATACCCTGCTTGACCGGACGGGATCGAATTCCCTCAGCCAACTCCTGAAGAAGCGTTGAGCAGGGGGGTGGGCCGACGAATGCCATCTGCGGAGCCTTGACAGACTGTCTCTTATGAGAGACAGTTCACGATGATAGAGGTCCGGCAGACTGACGTCTTTATGGATTGGTTTGCAGGGCTACGGGATCGCGAGGCGCGCGCCCGCATCACCGTTCGCATCCGCCGCCTCTCGCTTGGCAATCCCGGTGACGTGAAGCCGGTGGGTAGCGGCGTGTCGGAAATGCGGATCGACTACGGTCCTGGCTATCGGGTGTATTTCGTCCGGCGCGGCGACACGGTCGTCGTCCTGCTCTGCGGCGGTGACAAACGGAATCAGGATCGCGACATCGCACGTGCTCTCGAACTGGCGCAAGAGGTCTGATGCGTTTTACGTTCAGGTGGACACGCACACTTCACTGTCATCGCCCGGCTTGACCGGGCGATCCAGTAAACACCGACCGTGAGTACTGGATTGCCCGGTCAAGCCGGGCAATGACACCAACAGGATCAATGTATTCGGAAAATGCTCCGGACCGGAGAGGACAACATGGCTCGCAAGACCAGCCGTTGGGATGCTGCCGACACCCTGGAGACCAAAGCGGACATTGCCGCCTATCTCGATGCCGTTCTCGAGGATGGCGACCCCGATTTGCTCAAGGCGGCACTCGGCGACATCGCCCGCGCCAAGGGCATGACCGAGATCGCGCAGGCCGCCGGCCTCGGCCGCGCCAATCTCTACAAGGCGCTGTCGCCGGAGGGCAACCCGGAGTTCGCGACCGTCGCCAGAGTGCTGAAGGCTCTCGGGCTTCGACTCTCCGTTGCCGCGTAGCGATCTGGGCCGCACTCATCCACCGATCCAAAACGACGAGCATTCGACCGCCGCCGAGATACCGAGCGAACGTGACCCCGGCAGTGTGGACGACTGGGCGGTGCCCCGCTCACCGCGGTCGCGTCGGCGCCTTGGCCAGATGCCCACGCTTGATCCAGACGCGCGCGCCCCGTTCTCCGGCCTGGACTTGCGCGCGCCCTCCCTGGGAAGGCGCAACCAGGATTGTTCCTCGAAGACTTCGCCGCTCTCCGTGAACCCTCCCGCGAGCACGAGAATTTCCGCTCCCCCGGCCTCGTCGAGAACGATCGCGCTGCCCGGCGCCCACCGCTCCAGCCTCACGTCTTCGCTCGCGTCATGAAACAGCGGCATGACCTCGACGCCCGGACGTCCGGGGTCGGGGACGAAGGCCATCTTGTTGGTGTCGATGCGCACATGGGTGCGATCCGCCGGATCGAACTGCCAGAGCTTGACGAAGATGGTGCAGCCGGGCTCGGACCCCGGCGTGTGGCGCGACTGCGGCGGATTGCGGATGTAGCTCCCGGCCGGGAAGTCGCCGTGCTCGTCCTGAAACACCCCGTCGAGGACGAAGAACTCTTCGCCGCCGGTGTGCACGTGCGGCGAGAACCGGCTGCCGGGCGCGTAGCGCACGATCGACGTCGCCCGCGCGACCTCGTCGCCGAGGCGGTCGAGCATGCGGCGCTCGACGCCCGGCATGGGCGAGGCTTTCCACGGGATCTTCGCCGCATGCACCGAAACGCGCTCGTCGAAGTTCGCATTGAGGTCCATGACCATGCCTTCGGTTCAACCGTTGACGCCAGGCCGCTGACCGACGCGTCGTGACGCCGCCATGCGTCTCCGCCTCCAGGCCATCGCCAAGCGCCGCCACTCCGGTAAAGGGGGCGGTGATTCCGGAAAGATAGGTCGGCGACGCCAGAATGGAAGCCGCACCGGCCGGACCGATATCCGACCAGCGATCACCGCCCCGGCGGCGTGAACTGGAACAACAGCCCCGTCTCCAACTCGACGGCACGCCCGCCCGCCACATACGGCCTGAATTTCCACTGGCGCAGCGCATCTTCGATACTGCGTCGCTGGTCGGCGGTCGCGCGGATCACGTGGACTTGCTTCACCTCGCCATCGGCGGCGATGATGATGCGGACGGGAATCGGCGTGAACGCCGGCCCCACCGGCAGAGGCGCAACCTTTCGCAGCAGCGTTTCCGCGCCTGCGTAATCCCTTGTGCATACCGGGTCGGATGACGCGGCACCCGGTCTCTCGGCAAAAGAAAGATCGTCCAGGCTGCGGGCCAGGCGCGCCAGCGCCTCGGGATCGCGTGCCGTCAGATTGAACCTGACGAGATGACAGCGGATCTCGACAACGAACATGGCGCGATGGAGCCCGACGCCGCTGAAATCCACGCGGTGGACGGTGCGGCCGGCAATTAGCACCTGTGACGGTTCGCGGTCGATCGTCATGCCCGCGATCTCGGACATGGATCGCCGAAAGTCGTCGGCCATTGCCGCCGCGTCCTTGTATGGCTCGGCGGCAAAGAACATGTCCTGCGCGGTGATTACGATGTTTCCCGTGATCTCGCCTTCCGGGACCAACGTGCCCAGCACATAGTCGCCGGACAGCGAGGGAGCGGGCCCCGCTGCGCCCGCCATCCACCCCTGCGGCAACGGATAGGTCAGGCCGAGATATTCGCTTCTATAGGCTCCGTCCACGACCATCCCGTCCTCGGGAACCGGCAGCGCCGGTATCGCAGCGCCGTGAGGCAAGCTCACGACGCTGGAATGCCAGGCGAGCCAGCCCGCGAGGCAAGTCGCTGCGCTCAGATAGAGCACGCCCCGGCGCATTGCGTGCGGGCCGCCTCACAGGGAGCGGAGATAGTTCAGCACGGACTGCTTGTCCGCCGCGCCGAGCATGTTGAAATTCTGGATCACGCCGTTGGCCTCGGAGCCGTTGCTGGCGTGCTGCTGGATCGCGGCGTTGAGATCGTTGGTGCGGCCGTCATGAAGGAAGTAGGTGCGTTGGCCGACGCCCCACAGGGGCGCGGTGCGGAACTCGCTGCCGTCGGCATTGCCCTGCGAGACGCCGTCGGCGAGCCCCGTTCCCATGTCGTGCAGTGCGAAGTCGCTCAGCGGCTGGAACGTCACGTTGCTCTGGCCGGTCATGACGGATTTCCCCGTGGTCAGGGTCAGGACGTGGCAAGCCTGACAGCCGACGTTGGCGAAGACCTGTTGGCCGCGGGCTGCCGAAGCGCTCGACGACGCTGAGCTGACCAACGCCACGGTCGTCGCGGCCGTCGACCGCGCCGACGGGCCTGACGACGCCGGCGTCGGCGGCGCCAGCATGCGCATGAAATCCGCGAAATTGACGATGTCCTGCGAATAGTCCGAGGCCGGGCTCGCGCTCTTGGTGGCGTCGATCAGATTGGTCGTGCTTTCCGGCGTGGCGTTGAATTGGCAGTTCGGATCGGTCTCCCGCTCGTTGGGGAAGGCGTCGTTGGTCACCCCCATCTCGACGTTGTAGGCCTCGCCGGAGAAGATCAGCAGGGACTTGTTCTGCGCCTTCCAGCCGAATCGCGTGATCGTCCCGTCATTGCCGCTGCGATTGAAGCTTCCCGAGATGCCCAGGAATCGCTTCTGCTGGGCGTTGTTCGCGAGCGCCGCCTGCAGACCGGAGTCGGGCACGGCCTCGACCAGGCCGAGACCGAATGTGGGCGTCGGTATGCGGAACACGACATTGTTCGCCGCCATCGCGGCGGCGAAATCCGGCTGCTTGATGTTGCAGCCCGGCGCGTCGCTGCGCCCGGTGATCACGAAGAGGGCGTGCACGCCTCCATCGGGCGTTCCATCGGGATTGCGCACGAAGCGCGCCTCGCGCACCGGTCCATTCGCTGCGATGAAGGGCGGCAAGGTGTTGACGGCGCCTTGCGCAATCGCGGCCTGCACCTGCGGATTGGTCGGCGGGCTCGAGCCGCCGATGGACGGCTGCGCGTGGCAACCGCTGCAACTGTCGAGATTGTATCGCGGCCCCAGTCCCTGCGACACCAACTCGGTTTCGTTGAACACGTCTTTTGCGGCATTGAAGAAATTCAACTCGTTCTGGCTGAGACCCGGCAGGGGGCCTCCGGCGCCGGGAGCGCCGCCTCTCACGCCGGGATCGACGACTTGTGCGGATCCTCCGCCGCCTCTGTCTCTGCTTGCTGAAACTGCGCTCGTTTGCGCCAGTGCCGATTCCGACAGGGCCGCGACTCCCAGCATCATGCCGGCCATGCCCAGAGTCCACCTGCGTGCGGCGTGTGACTTTGCCATCTCCACCCTCCCCGTTGGCTGCTGCGAGGGAGCCAGTGAACCTCACGCGGCCGACTTTAATTGGCCGGCAATGCGCAAAAGGAAGAAGTGAGCGTGGCGGATCTCGGAGCAACTAAGACGCAGGCAAATGAGGCAGACAGAAAAGTCTTCGGAAATTTTGGCTCCGACCGCGCGACCGCCGCAATCGCGATCGCTCGCGCAATCGCAGCGTGTTTCGCAAATATCGAGGCGGCGGACAATGCAGGGTGAGAAGTTCACCCGCAATCTCGCGCCAGTGGAAAAGGTGAAACAACCAGTGAAGGCCAAGGCCGCGACGGCCTCGCAGGTGGCGCTGGCGTGGGTCCTGGCGGCGAGGACGTCATACCGATCCCCGCCACCAAGCGCCGCAAGTATCTCGCCAAGAACATCGCCGCCCCTGGACCTCGAGCTGAGCGCGGCGGAACTGGACCGGAATTTTTCCGCCCGACGCTGCCGCGGGGCTGCGCCATCCGGAAACCTTCATCGGTTCCGTCAGCGCCTCAAGAGCCGGGCAGGACATCGAAAGGCAGCCAGGCTAGGCGCCGACCCCGTGGCGACAGGCCTCCCGCAATAAAAAAGCCCGCGAACATCGACTTCAAGTCAATGACATCGCAGGCTTTTTTGGTTGCGGGGATAGGATTTGAACCTATGACCTTCAGGTTATGAGCCTGACGAGCTACCGGGCTGCTCCACCCCGCGGAAACCGTGACACGCGGGCTGTCCGCGACGGGGCGTATGTAGCAATCGATGGGGCCGAAGGGAAGACCGGTTCGTTGGAACCTGTCATAATATTCTGATAGTTCACGAACGGCTGCATGGCTCGCAAATCCGCCCCCCATCAGGACCCTGCTGCGCGCGCGCTGGCGGCGCTGCTGCGCGATATCGTCGCAAGCGCCCGCCTGCCGCTCGATGCGCAGGGCATGACCGATGCGGTGGCGATCCACGATTACCGCAAGGCGTTCAAGCGCTGGCGCGCGCTGCTGCGCCTGATCGGCCCCATCATCGGCGAGGAGGCGGAGGCGCTGCGGGTCGAGGCGCGCGACCTCGCCCGCGAAATGGCGACGGCGCGGGACAGCCAGGCGGCGCTGGAGGCGCTGGCCGACCTCGGCGAGGAGATTCCGGGGCTGTCGGCGCGCTCGCGCGCGACCATCGCGGGAAGGCTGACCCAGGCCGGAGCCACCGCCGAGGCGGCGATCCTCACCGCGGCGCTGAAGCAGCGCATCCGCGATCTCCTGAACCGGGCGGGCGCCGCAGTGGAGCGCTGGCCGACCGAGCAATTCGATTGCGACGCGGCGACGCGCCGGCTCACGGCGACCTATCGCAAAGTCCGCGAGTGCGAGCCCGAGGACTGGGCCGCGGCGCCGCCGGAGCACCTGCACCGGCTGCGCCAGCGCATCGTCGAGCACCGCTACCAGATGGAGCTGATGGAGTCGGTGTGGCCGAAGCTCATCAAGGTCTGGCTCTCCGAGACGCAGCGACTGCGCGACCGGCTCGGCGCCCACCAGGACCTGCACGTGCTGGCGCGGCTCACCGGGCCGCACCAGCCGCTCGCCCACTGGCGCTCCCGCCTCGCGGCGCCGATCGCGCAACGCCAGGCCGCCCACGTCGCCGCCGCCCAGCGGCTCACCGGCCGGCTGTTCGCGGAAAAGCCCAAGGCGTTCCGCGACCGCCTCGCGGCGCTGTGGAAGAATCGCGTGGAGGCGCCGCATTAGGGCCGTGATTGGTCATTCCGGGCGTGCGAGGGAGAGGGAGAAAGGGCCTGCCACCCGACACACCAGCATCATTTCCCGCGCGCGGCGGGCTCGCGTTCCGCCATCGCCGCGCGCAGGGTCAACGCGCCGCCCTTGCGCGACACCGCGAATTCGGCAACCTCGCCGATCCGCAGCAGCGCCATCCTGACCTGCAGGTCGGTAGCATCCCGCACCGGCGTGCCGCCGAGCTCGGTCACCAGGTCGCCCGGCCTGAGCCCGGCCCGCTCCGCCGCCGATCGCGGATCGACCTTCAGCACCACCGCTCCGGGCGGCGGCACCGAAAGCTTGAGCTCGCGAAGCAGGCCCGGCGTGAAATCATCGTAGGTGAAGCCGAGCGCGCCGCGGCGGATGTCGCCGAATTCGAGCATCTGGTCGGCCAATGACCGCGCCATGTTGACCGGGATGGCGAAACCGAAGCCGGGATGGGTCTTGCCGGTGCCGACGAAGGCGGTGCTGATGCCGACGAGATCGCCGTTGAGATCGACCAGCGCGCCGCCGGAATTGCCGGGATAGATGGCGGCATCGGTCTGGATGAAATCCTCGTAGGCCTCGATGCCGACATTCGCCCTGTGCAGCCCGCTGACGATCCCGGCGGTCACCGACTGACCGTACGGCGCCGGATTGCCGATGGCGAACACGAAATCGCCAACCTCGAGACGGTCGGAATCGCCGAACGCGAGCTCAGTCAGGCCGTCGGCCTCGATCCTGATGACGGCCACGTCGGTCTCGGGGTCGGCGCCGACGCGCCGCGCCGGCAGCGCGCGGCCGTCGGTGAGTTTCACCGTGATGTCGCCGGCGTGGTCGATGACGTGGCTGTTGGTCATGATGAGCCCGCGGCGCGCGTCGAACACCACGCCGGAGCCGGTCGCGCGAATCTCCAGCTCGGCGGCAGGCGCCGGCGCATTGGTCCCCATGCGCGCCTGCCGCTGCTTTGTGCGCGGCCCCGCGGCGACGCTGCCGGTGACCTCGATACCGACCACAGAAGGCGCAATCCGCTTCACCACTGCGGCGAGGCTGGGCGCGCCGGCGGTCTGCGCGACCACCGGCAGCGGCACCCCGGCTTGCGCCGCGGATGCGGCGAGGATTGCGCCGCCCAGCGCGATCGTCGCGCCCAAACGGCCAACGAATCGACGAACGAATTGCCGCTCGTTCCCTGCCGGGGAACGGCGCGTGACGAAATCCGATACGCGGTCCATGGCTGCCATCTTTCGGTGCACTTGCTCCGGTCGGCCGGAGCGGGAGCTGCGCAACGAGCATGCATGGCTTCGCCGCCAGGAAGTATGAGGTTGCTCACGCAGGCGGAATCGCCGCGGCCGTCGCCGCCGCCATGTCGACGCGCCGGGGCGCAACCCGTGGGTGTGGCCAAAAACCCGCTGGGGCGCGCATCGCGAATTACTGAGTCCAAGGTGAAGCGCTTCACATCGGAGTCATCAAAAGTCGGCTACCAGCGTGGCACCGGATGTCCTCCAATTACGGAGACGTGTCATGACCAAGCTTTTATTCTTCCTATTGCTCAGCGCGACGGCGCCGACCCCCGCGCAGGCCGGCGATACCCGGGACTCGCTGCGGGATGTCGCGGACATCTGCAATCAGTTCGTGATCAAGGATCCCGATCCCTATCTCGAACGCGGCGTTCGCTTCGAATATCGCCATGATTGCTATATCAACGACCGGGATGACCCCTGGCGCTGAAGCGCGCGCCCTGACGCACACCGAGATGGCCGGGCTCGACTTCCGTCGCGACTGCGCCAATTACAATCGGCCGCGTGACTGAGCCCACTCGGCGATTTGAGTACAAGTGATTGAGTACGGGCCCTGGGGACGCACCCTGGGGCTTCTTCTTTTTTGGCCCGCACGCTTCGTCCCCGTCGCGCCGTCAAACCACGAAGGCGCATTGCTCCTGCGGCGTGCGGGTATCCATGTTGCGGCCCCGATTGAGGTGATCGTCGATCTCGGCGGCGGCGCCGATCATGCGGCCGTAAAGGAAGACGTTGAAGGCCGCGGTCTCCAGATCCTTCTCGGTGAGCGCACCGGACTTGTAATCCTTCCACAGAATCGCAAGCAGCAGCGCGGCAATCACCGCATCGACATTGACGCAGAACACATATCGCGAGGCGCCGGTGTCGTAGAGCGCCTGCACCAGCTCGCGATAGAAGGCTTGGAAGACGTTGTAGTCGCCGCGCTTGGCCATGAATTCGGCGATGAAGCGCTCGCGCGGGTCGTAGTTGACGGGCTTGCCCTTGAAGATCGGATGATGGACGCCCGGAAGGGCGCGCGGCTCCGACGCCCCGGACTCCTTGGATTGCACCTTCTCGTCACGATAGGCCTCGGCGAATCGCGTCGCCATCGCCTTGAGGTCGAGGCCGTGACCGGGATCCGTCGGGTCCTTCAGATCGGCGGCCTTGAACTGGTCGAGGATGAAGGCCATGCCCTCATACCCGTTGCCGCCATGGCTGTAGCCGCTGTGGGTCAGGCAGCCGATCATCGCCTTGTTGATCTGCACCCGGCCGGGGGTCTGCGGTCCGTCGGCCGCGACCGCGCCCTTTGCGCCTTGGGCGGTGATTGAGCCCGGTCCGTTGGAGATGAGAAGACCGATCAGGATCTGCAGCGGGCGCGCCTCGGCCTCGGTCGGCTTCTTGCCGGTTAGCGCGAGGAACAGGAAGTCCGCCATGGTCCAGCGACCGAACCGCTCCTCGCGGGAAATCCCCCACAGGCTGCCATGCTGGTGGTGCCTGGCTGGGATCGACGCGCCGATCATCACGCCATAGAGCCGCAGATACCAGGGCAGCGTCTCTGCAGTGAGGCGCGAGATGCGTTTGCGCATCAGCGGTCCCCAGGCGATGGTGGTGGCGATCGCCGCGAGAATGGCGTCGCGCGATGGACGCGCCCCGAGGCTTCCCAGGAACTTCAGAAACAACGATTTGCCGCCGCGCTGGTAGACCGCCTTGAGCATGGCTTCCGGCCGCGGATCGGCCGCCTCGTCCGGCGTCGCCAGGAACAGGCTGCGGGTTCGCTCATCGACCTTCACCTTGGAAAGGTCGAAGGTTTCATCGCGGCCGTCGGCAAGACCCGAATGGGCGAACAGATCGATCAGGGCGCGGCTGCAGGCGAGTGCCCGCTCGACGCGCCGCGGCCCGATGATCGCGGCAGCGGCTGCCATCACCGTATTGGGCGAATTGCCGGCCTCGCGTGCCGCCTCGGCGGCGATCAGCGCGGTGTCGCCGACGAGATTCATTTCGGCCGCCACCGCGATGTCGAGCATGACGCGATCGTTTTCGGTGGCGATCTCGTGGACGAGCGGCAAGGCGAAATTCGCTTCCAGCGGCTGCACCGCAAGATCGAGCACGGAATGGCCGTGAACGCTCGTCACCTGGGTGCGCGGGTCCATGACCGAGGCACCGGACTTGTCCTTCATGTTCTGGCGCGGAATGACGGCTCCGACCTGCTCGCCGAGCGCCGCGATCTGCAGGTTGTAGGGCGCCAGCGCCTCGACGGTGGGCAAGGCGATGTCCGCGGGGAGAACCAGCCCCTGGTCGTTGGCGATCCAGGGCTTGAGCGCGAGGCTGCCGCGGGCGCGGAAGTCGGGTGCAACGCCATTGAGCTTCATCACCGCCGTCAGCGCCGCCGGGATGTGCGCGATGTTGGTGACCACGGCGCCCTTGGCGGAGACCACCGGACGTTCGGGCGTGAACAAGGCATCGACGCCGAAGGCGTCCATGAACCAGTGCTCCTTGTCCTCTGCCCTGTCGCCCGATCCCGCCATGGCGCCGGCATGACCGACAGCGCGAGTGAGCTTGGATTTCCAGCGGCCGACCACGCAGGCGACCACCGGCTTGCCGAAATCGAGGCCGTGTTCGTAATAGCCGCCCGGTTCGGAATAGAGGACCGCGGCCTTGCTGCGGTCGTCGTTCTTGAAGGCATGGGCGAAATCGCGCGCGGCGTAGTGGATGTAGATGTCCTTGCCGGAGGAGACCAGCGTGGTCGTGCCCCAGCCTTCGGTTGCGAGGTATTGCGCGATCGTCGTGGTGAAGCCGCCCGAATTCGAAAAGATCGCAACCGTGCCTTTGAGCAGCGACTCCTCGGGAAAGTCGCCGCCCAGCGCACCGCCGATGCGAATGCGATTCCAGGAATCCGCGACGCCGAGGCAATTGGCGCCGAGAATATCGATGCCGTTCGCCTGACCGAGCGCACGGATCTCGCGCGCATCGTGCACCGCGATCTTTTCGGTGATGATCACGATCTTCTGGAGGCCGGGGTTGACGCGGATCAGCTCGGCGACGCCGTCGCGCACGCCCGACGGCGGCAGGTAAACGACGCCGGCGTTGAAGGCGAGGCCGTCGTCCAGGCCTTCGCGCACATTGTTGTAGACCGGGATGTCGCCCTTGGCCGTCGACAGGACCTGGCCGCGGCGGCCGGGTGACGTCCCGAACACCACATTTCCTCCGGAGAAAGCGTGGCTGACCGGAGTGACCTGGCGCAATTCGCCGCCGAGTATGTTGAGCACGCAGACCCGGTCCCGCTCCGTCGCGATGTCGGCGAGCGAGTTGATGCCGAGATAGTAGGCGAAGCCTTCGATGCCCTTCTTGAACATTGTGGCGTCCTCAGGGGTTGAGCGGATCAGACGGCGCCGTGCAGGCCGAGCTTGGCGGCAATAGCCGCCCGTCCACCGCCTCTCATCCAGTCGTCCACCTTCTTGGCGTAGTTGACGACCTCGGAGATCGCGCTGTCGAAGCCGAAGAAGCGGTACGGCAGGCCGAGGCTGTCCAGCGTCTCCGCCAATGCGCCCATGCCGCGCACGAGATTGGGACCGCCACGGCCCACTACGACGTAAAGCGGGGTCGCGCCATGGGTGCTGAAATACTCGCGCAGCGCGTCACCCATGGCACGAAAGGTTTCGTAGATGTCGGTATTGTTCGACTTGCCGCCGATGATGAACAGCACATTGGCCTGCTTGAGCCAATGCTTGTAGCAGATGCGCGCGACGTCCTTAATCTTCTCGTAGGGCGGATTGCCGCCGAAGTCCGAGGAGATGATCGCCGCCTCACCGAGCACTTCGGTGACCAGCGAATTGGCGCCGCCGCCGAAAGTGGGCGCGAGGATCGTGCCCTTGTCGTTGATGACGAACACATCAGACTGGCCCTGGTGGGTGCGCAGCTGATTGACCTCATGCTCGAAGTCCGACGTGTCGGCGGCGAACAGATGGTCCGGCAGCCCCAGCCGCTGCCAGCGCGGATCGTCACGGTCGAAGCCGCATTTGAAGTCACAGGCGACAGGGGTCAGCCGGCCGTCCCTGCCCGGCCGCATGCGGATCGGGTTGAGCTCCAGCGTCGTCATGCCGTAGTGGTGCATCAATTCCCACAGCTTCGGCAGATGTTGCACCAAAGGAGAGATCAACTCCTTCGGCGCTCCGATGTCGGAAAGCGCATTCGCGACCACGAAGGCCTTCAGCCCGGTCAGCGCCTCGAACGGCACATTGGCGATGAGCTTCTTGTCGAGCTCCTCGATCTCAACTCCGCCCATGTGGGTGAGCGTCATCGCCGGGGCGCGGAATTCGGTGGAGTCACTGATCGCGAAGTAGACCTCGTGCTCGGCCGGCACGCCCGCCTCGAAGGTCACTCCGTTGGCCTTGGCGCGGGCGTTGCCGTGGCGGTGCTCGGCGAAATAGAGCCGCTCCTTTTCCTGCAGCGCAGTCTTGAGGTCGCTCGCCCTGCCGATCAGCCCGGATTTGCCTTTCTTGCCGACGCCGCCCTTGAATACCGGCTTGATGAAGATCAGCTTGTGGCGATCGATCAGACCCTGGATCTCGTCTTCCGACGCGCCCGGCCCGAGCACTTCGGTGGCGGGGAAATCGACGTGCTCCAAAAGCTTCGAGCCGTACAGCATTCCGGTGATTTGCATGACAGCCTCACCATGGTGAAAGGTCCGTTCAGCCGACCGGGTTCAATGTTACCTCATGTTGAATGGGACGACGCTCAAATCTCTCGCGGATTCTGCCCCTGATCCTCCGAAATGCCTGCAACGTCTCCACACCGGTTCGGCCCTACCCCGCCTCGCCGTGACCGGCGGCCATGGCGCTCCGCTCCTTGGCGTAACGGACCAGCGCAAGAAAGCGGTAGATGCCGTGGACGAATTTGCCGTAGGGCATGGTGATGAACAGCGCGAACACGACGCCGAGATGGAGCGCGAGCAGGATGCCCATCGCCGCGGTGTCGCGCAGCACCAGCAGCGCGAGGCCGGTGATGCCCGAGAGGAACAGCATGGCGATGAAGGCGACATCCATGCCGAAGCGCGCCTCGTCGGCGAGCGCGGGATCGCGCCGCCATTTGGCGACCAGCAGTCCGGCCGGCCCGACCACCAGCCCGATGCCGCCGATGGTGCCGAGCACGACCGGCAGGTCGTACCAGGGATAGGGTGCCTCGCGCGCCAGCAGGTAGTGATAAAGCGTCGCCACGCAGGTGGCGGCAAAGCAGAGCAGGAAGCCGTAGAAGGTGAGATGGTGATAGAGCGGGCGGTGGTCGGCCCTGCTGTATTCGTCGTTCATGCAGCCGTCGCCGCCGCCGTCGAGATAGCGCAGCGTGCAGGCGTCCCGGATCGCCTGGCCGAGCGAGCCCGGCGCGGCCAGGGTCGCGAACGGCTCGCCGATGTCGCGCCAGAAATTGCGCGCGCCCATGGCCAGCGCGGCGATCGCATAGAGGAACGCGAGGCCGAAGATCACCACCATCGCGCGGTGCGGCATCAGCGCATAGAACGAACCCCGCCCGCCATGTCCGCCGAATACGACCGCCGGATCGTCGAGGGCGACGAAGCCGATCACGAATGCCGCGACGCCCGCTGCGGCGGCGACGGCGATGACGAGCCCGTTGCGGTCGAACAGGCCCGACAATGCCGACGGCCACGCATAGGCCTTGTAGGAATCGGCACGGACCTGCGCCAGGATCTTCGGCACGTTCACGTCGAATTCGTGCGGCGGCGCAAACTGGCAGTCGTCGTAGCAGGCGCCGCAGCCGTGACAGAGATTGGCGAAGTAATTGAGATCGCCGTCCGGAAACGCGCGGCGCATTTCCATTGCCGGGAATACCGCGCACAGCCCCTCGCAATAGCGGCAGGAATTGCACACCACCATCAGACGGTCGGCCTCGACGAGAGCCTCAGTTCCGTGCATTGGCGGCGGCCTCCCGTCCCGCGATGCGTCCGAACACGCTGCCGATGGTCATGCCGATGCCGGCGGCATAGCCGCGGCCGAGCACGTTGCCCGCCATGATCTCGCCGGCGGCGAACATGTTGGCCGAGGGCCTGCCGTCTTTCATGAGCATGCGCGCTTCCTTGTTCACGCGGGTCCCGAGATAGGTGAAGGTGATGCCGGGGCGCACCGGATAGGCATAGAACGGCGGGGTCTTGATGCGCCGCGCCCAGTGGGTCTTGGGCGGCGTGATTCCCTCGGTGCGGCAATCGTCGAGCACGGTATGGTCGAAGGTGCCGGGGCGCACCGCCGCGTTGAATTCCGTCACGGTCTTTTCCAACGCGTCGGGATCGAGCCCGAGCGCGCCGGCGAGTTCGCGGATTGAAAGTGCCCGGATCGGCGGGAACAGCGACGGCATGAACATGTTGAGCGAAGACGCGTCGAAGATGATGTAGGCGATCTGGTCGGGCTGGCCGGCGACCAGGCGTCCCCAGATCGCATAGCGCTTCGGCCAGACGTCCTCGCCCTCGTCGTAGAAGCGTGCGGCATTCTTGTTCACGACGATGCCGAACACGACGCAGTCGAGCCGCGTGATGATGCCGCCGTCATATTTCGGCGCCCGCGCATCGATCGCGACCGCGTGGCATTGAGTTGGATCGCCGACCTCGCCGACGCCCTTGTCGAGCAGCAGCTTGAGCACGGTGCCGCGGTTGTTGGGGGTTCCGCGCACCAGGAAATTGTCGGCGGGGGCGCCCCAATACTGCTTCATCCATTCGATGTTCGCCTCGAAGCCGCCGGAGGCGGCGACCAGCGTGCTCGCATAGACCCGCATGCGCCCGAAGCCGGCGAGATCGCTGCGGGCCGCCGTGGCGGACAGGAACATGCCGTTCTCGATCTCGAGATCGACGACCTCGGTCTCGTAGGCGACCTCGACGCCGAGCTCCTCCGCAGTGCGGTAGAGCGCGTTGAGCATCGCCCGGCCGCCGCCGAGGAAGAAGGAATTGGTGCGTCCGAGGCTGAGCGTGCCGCCGAGCGAAGGCTGGAAGCGTACACCCTGCTCGGCGATCCAGCCGAGCATCGCCTTCGAACTCATGGATCATGTGGCGGGCGAGCGGCTCGTCGGTGTTGCCGCCGGTCACGCGCAGGAGATCGTCGAAGAATTCGTCCTCGGTATAGGGCCCGGTCAGTTCCTTGGTGGCGGCATCATGGGCGCAGCGCATGTTGCGGGTGTGCCGGGTGTTGCCGCCGCGATAGAATTGCGACGCGACTTCCAGCACCAGCACCGATGCGCCCGCCCGCCGCGCGCTGATGGCGGCGCACAGCGCGGCGTTGCCGCCGCCCACCACCAGCACGTCGTATTTCTGCGTCAGATCCGCCATCTCCCCTCCACCTCCTCCACACCCGCCGCCCTGGCGCGGGTGCAGCGGCCGTCACCCCCGGTCCCGTGTGCTCCGGCACCGCCTCATGCAAGCGCGGGCGCATTCGCTGGCGCGGTGGCCGGCGCCGCCGCTGGCGCGTTGGTGCGATAGAACGCCGCCGTAGCCATGATGCTGCAATAGGCCGCGAACATCAGCCAGAATCCGGGCGACGCCTGGTTGTCGCTCGCCTTGATCAGGAACGTCGACGCCAACGGCGTAAAGGTCCCAAACAACGCGGCGGCGAGACTGAAGGCCAGCGAGAAGCCGGTCGCCCGCACATGGGACGGCACGACCTCCGACAGCGCCGCGACCATCGCGCCGTTGTACATACCGAAATAGAACGAGAACAAGAGCTCAACCGCCAGCATGTCGAGGAAGGTCGGATTGGCGACCAGCCAGTAGAGCGCGGGATAGGCGGTGACCAGCGCGAGGATCGCGATGGTCAGCAGCACCGTCTTGCGGCCGATACGGTCGGATACCGCGCCGCCGATCGGCAGCCATATGAAGTTCGTGACGGCGACGCACAGGGTGACGAAGAGGGCGTCCGCCGCAGACAGTTTGAGCACGCGCACGCCGAAGGTCGGGGTATACACGGTGATGAAATAGAACATCACCGTGGTCAATGCGACGAGGTTCATGCCCAGAAACACGGTCTGCCAGTTCGTCACCATCGACCTCAAGATCTCTGAGGACGTCGGATGCTTCTTCTGGACGAGGAACTCCGGCGTCTCTTCCAGGGAGCGCCGGATCACGAAGATGAACGGCACGATCAGGCAACCGATGAAGAAGGGGATGCGCCAGCCCCAATCGGCGATCTGGGTGGCGCTCAGCGATTCGTTCAGCGCAAAGCCGATGATGGCGGCGAAGAAGATCGCCACCTGCTGGCTCGCCGACTGGAACGAGGTGTAGAAGCCCTTGTTCCCGGGCGTCGCGATCTCGAACAGGTAAATCGACACGCCGCCGAGTTCGACGCCGGCGGAGAAGCCCTGCAACAGGCGGCCGATCAGCACCAGCATCGGGGCCAGCATGCCGATGGTCGCATAGGTGGGCGCGAAGGCAATGGTGATGGTGCCGACCGCCATGATCGACAGCGTCACTATCAGGCCCTTGCGGCGGCCGATCTGGTCGAGATAGGCGCCGAGCACGATCGCCCCGACCGGCCGCATCAGCGCGCCGAGCCAGAACGTCGTGAAGGTCAGCATCAGCTCCGTCACTTCATTGCCGGTGGGGAAGAACGCCTTAGAGATGGGCCCGGCGTAGAACCCGAACAGGAAGAAGTCGAACTGCTCCAGGAAATTGCCGCTGGTCGAACGGAGAATGGCGCCGATCCGCGACTTGATCTGTGGGGATTCCGACATGTCATGAACTCCCTTCCGTCCGCTGATTCATCCGCCGCCGGCTGCATCACCCCCCGTCCGCACCGGCAGGCGGGAGGCGAAAATTCGCCGCCGTCATTTGCCCGCATACACGATCGTGACCGGACTTCCAGTCGCGATCACCTGGCCGGTCGGATCGAGTTTGCCCGAGCTCGGGTCCACCCGGAAGGTCACGACGTTGTTGCCCACCTCGTTCGCCGCATTGAGAAAGCGGCCGGCGGGATCGAGGCCGATGAAGCGCGGGCCGCCGCCTTTGGTGGATTGCCAGCCGACCGGGCTCAAGAGACCTTCGGCATTGGCGGCATAGATGGCCACGCTGTCATGGCCGCGGTTGGAGCAGTAGACGAAGCGGCCGTCCGACGAAACCGCGATTTCGGCGGACGTGCTGTAGCCGGTGAAGTCGGTCGGCAGCGTGGTGATCACCTGGAGCGGCGTCAGCGACCCGCGCGTCGGATCCCAGCGATAGGTCGCGGTCGTGCTGTTGAGCTCGTTGAGCACCCACACGATCGGAAGCGTCGGGTGGAACGCGAGATGGCGCGGTCCCGCGCCCGGCCGCGACTGGACGGAGCCGGGCTCGGCCGCGGACAGCAGGCCGGTCGCGCCGTCGAAGCGGAACACGAACACGCGGTCGAGACCCTTGTCCGGCACCAGCACGAATTTGCCCGACGGATCGAACACGATGTCGTGGGGGTGCGAGCTCTGTTGTTCGACCCTGTGGGGACCGGGCTCGCCCGGCAACGGCACGAGCTGATGCTGGTCCTTGAGCGAGCCGTCCGGCCCGATCGGCAGCACGGCGACGCTGCCGCTCGAATAATTGGCGACCACGAGGAACTTGCCGGAGGGGTCGATGGCCTGGCGAACCCCGTTCTTGCCGCCGGTCATGGCGCGATTGATGACCTTGGCCTCGCCGGTCTTGGAGTCGAGGGCGAAGGCAGTGGCGAAATCGCTGTCGCCGTGCACCGAATAGAGCACGCGCTGGTCGCGGCTGAGCGCGAGATAGGACGGATTGACGAGGTCGCCGACGTGCTGGACATGGGTCCACGCGCCTGATGCGGGATCAACGCGATAGACATGGATGCCGTCACCGCGCGCCTTGCGCTGGGCGGTCGTGAACGATCCGACGTAAGCGAACATCGATTGGCCCGGAGAGGTTTGCGCGGCGGCCGGCGCGACCAGTGCCGCGACGAGGAGGGCGGCCAACATGGCAGCGGCGCACGCCCCGAGCAACCCTGGATTCTCGTCCGGATTCTTGTCCGGATTCTTGGCTGGGTTCTTGCCCATCATCGGTGGTCTCCCCTTGGTTGCTTTTTTGTCGTTCCGGTGCCCGCCGGACAAGGGACAATGTACCGGTGCGCCGGCGTTTGATCGAGAGCCTTTCGCGCGGGCGCCGCCGCATTCCGCCGGTTAAGCATCCGACTGATGGTGGCCGGACCGCCTTACGTGCCGGCCTTGTTGATCGCGGCGGCGAGAGCGTAGCCGGCCCACACCGCGATCAGGCACAGCGCCACCGACGCCACGATATAGGCGCCGCCGCGACCCCAGGCGCCGTCCTGGAACAGCGAGAGCGTCTGCAGGCTGAAAGCGGAGAAGGTGGTGTAGCCGCCGCAGATGCCGGTCATGACGAACAGCCGGGCGTTGAGCGGGGTTTCGTCGAACCGGCCCTCGGGGCCGGTGATCGCGAAGAAAAAGCCGATCACGAAGGATCCGAGAATGTTGATGAACAGGGTGCCCCAGGGAAACCGGGAGCCGAGCCATTCGGTCGCCACCATCGTGCACCAATGGCGCGCCATTCCGCCGAGCGCACTCCCGATCGCGATCCAGACGTAAGTCATCATGGTCAGTGAACCCGCTGCTTCGGCTGCAGCACCAACAGGGTGAGCGCTCGCCAAGACCTCACTGTCCCCGGAATCCCGGGTGGGGTCCCGAGCGTCAGGACAACCATGGGCGCGATGCAGGTATCGCGCCGATCGAGACTGCGCAGCATGAGGCCCCCCATTGTTGCAGGTGCGATGTTGAACTGCGGCCGGACGGCAGGCAAGCCCGCGATTGCCTCAAGCCCCGCCGGACCGGAAAACGGAGGAAACGGGCGGCTACCATGCAGCGAATCCGGTCAAAGCGCTGTATTATCCCCACCACCCGGGCGGCTACGCTCGCCCCATTCGACCCAACGGAGCTTCGCCATGGCATTACGGCACCTTCGGCCAACGGCGCACATTCTTGGTGGCGCCCGAGTCTTGCTTTGTGGCGCTGGAGTACTGCTTTCGCTCTGGGCCTGCGCCGGCGGGGCGGCCATGGCGCAATCCGGCGCCTGCGTTCTTACGCCCGACAAGCGCAATCCGACCGATCAGATCCTGCGCTGCGGCTCCGAGCTCACGATCACGCCGGCGCCGGGAACGGTCTACCGCCCGGCCTCCGCCGGCGAGGACGGGCTGCCTGCATCGGTTCAGCTCGACAGCGGGGCACTGCTGATCGAATTTCACTCCACGCGGCGTCGTGAATTTCAGATCCTGACGCCCCAGGCGATCGCCTCCGTGCGCGGCACCAAATGGGCGATGGAGGTCAAGCCGGGCCAGACCTCGACCCTGGTGCTGCTGGGACAAGTCACGGTCACCCGCAAGGACGCGCCTGAAACCGTGATGGTCGGCCCCGGCCAGGGCGTCGACATCGCCGGAAGCGCGATCCGATCCATGACCGACGCCAAGCCGGCGCCGGTCGCGGTCAAGAAATGGGCGCCCGACCGGGTCAAGGCGCTGCTCTCCCGGTTTGGTCAATGATGGCAATCCGCCGCCCCTCGCCGAGGGCGGCACTTACCCTGCTGTTCGTGGTCGTCGGCGTCGCCTGGGGCGGATTTCTCGGTCTGCGGCACCTTGCGGGCGCCGGATCGGGGCTCGACCAGCTCGAAAATCTCTCGCTCGACTGGCGCTATTCCTTCGCCGGAACGCAGGTCCCCCCGCGCGGGGTCGTGATCGCCGCCATCGACGAGGACACCATCCGGCAGGCCGGGTCGTTTCCGCTTCCCCGCAAATTTCTGGCACAGATCGTGCGCGGCCTCGCGCGCTACAATCCCCAGGTGATCTGCGTCGACATGCTGCTGCTCGATCCCGGCACCCGCGGAGGCCGACCAGGAACTCGCCGACGCATTGCGCACCACCCGAAGCGTGATCGGCGCCGTCGGCCTGTTCGACGGCGAGAATTCCACCGGCGAGCAGCCGGCGCGGCTGGGCGGCGGCGATCTCATCCCGACGCCGACGCAAATCCTGTGGCCCCAGGACATTTTTCGCCAGGCGGCGCAGGTGGGCCTCTCCAATGTCTCGACTGACCGCTCCGGGGTCCCGCGTTACATCCCCATGCTGTTCGAGTCCGGCGGCATGATCGTTCCCTCTTTTGCGCTGGCGTCGGCGGCAGCGGCCTTGAACACCGATCCCGTGCTCGGCAAGGACGTCGTCAAGTTGCGGGCGAGATCGGTGGCGCTCGACCTCGGCTACCATCTGCCGCTGCGTTTCTACGGGCCTTCCGGCAGTTTTCGGGACTTCGGCGCGAGGCGCGCCATCAGCGGAGACATCGAGCCCGACGACGTGCGCGGGCAAGTCGTGGTGGTAGGCGCGACCGCGCAAGGCACCGGCGACCGGTTCGCCACGCCGTTCGACCGCGTGACGCCCGGCGTCGAAATCTTCGCCACCGCCATCAGCAATCTGCTGGCCGGCGACGGCCTGACCAGGAACCGCACCACCCGCGGCATCGACGCCTTCATTGCTCTCGTGCTTCCGGCGGCGGCCGTGCTGCTTTTGGCGCTTCGGTCACTGTGGCTCGCGGTGGCGCTCACCACGTTCACCTTCGTCGCATGGGTGCTCGCACTCATCGTCGCCTTTAACGAGGGCTACTGGCTGAGCTTCGCCGTCCCCGCGGCCGCGGCGGTTCCCGTCGCCGTGACCTATGGCATCGGGCGGCTGTGGGTGGAGCAGCGCGCGGTCGAGCGCTTTGCATCGGAGACGGACATGTTGCGCCGTTTCCAGGCCCCCGGCCTGCTGGCCTTGCTCAACAAGGACCCGCAACTCCTGGCGAAGCCGGTGCGCCAGCAGGCCGCGATCGTCTTTGTGGACCTCTCCGGCTTCACCGGACTGACGGAGGCACTGGGACCTGCCTGGACGCGGGACCTGCTGGTGGAACTCCACGGATTGATCGAACGGGCGGCGACCGATCACCACGGCTTCGTCGTCAGCTACATGGGCGATGGCGCCATGATCGTGTTCGGGCTCCCGGCGCCGCGACCGGACGACGCCGCCTGTGCGCTGGCGGCCGTCAAGCGGCTGCACCACGATCTCGCAGCCTGGCTCGACAACCTGCCGCCGGTCGCTCTCGGCAAGCTTTCCCCGCGGGTCGGCGGCCATTTCGGGCCGGTGATCCTGTCGCGGCTCGGCGCTGCCGACCACCAGCACATTGCCGCCACCGGAGACACCGTGAACGTCGCGAGCCGGCTGCTCGAAGTCTCAAAGCAGCACCACGCCCCGATTGCCGTGAGCGAGGACCTCTACCGCTCCGCCGGCGTTCCCGGCACCGCGATCGAGAATGGCCTCGGCGAAACCATGGAGATCGATATCCGCGGACGGGCCCATCCGGTGTCGGTCCGGCTGGGCGGCCTGGACGTGGCACCGCAAAGCCGGTCTTAGCCTCTCGCGGCGTACGCGCGTCGCGAGCGCGTGCGATGCAGGATGGAAAAAGGGAACTCCGGCACCTAAATGCCGTTGGTACGGTTTCGACCCACTGGAGCCCGCCGATGCCCCCGCCCCTCATCGTGTCCATTCCCCACCGGCTCGGACAGGCGGAGGCCACCCGGCGCCTGAAATCCGGATTGGAGACCGCGCGCACCAAGCTCGGACAGGTCTTTGCCGTCGAGGAGGAGACCTGGACGGACAGTCACCTTCAGTTCCGCGTCAGGGCGCTCGGCCAGGCCGCGAGCGGCACCATCGACGTCGCGGAAGACCATGCGCGGCTCGAAGTGATGCTTCCCTGGCCGCTGGCGCAGATCGCCGACAAGATTCAGCGCGCCATCCAGAGCCAGGGCACCACCATGCTGGAGAAGAAGTAGCTGGCTCCCGTCCTCAATCGACTGCCTGGCGCGCCGATGCGGGCATTCGGTCGATGCGGCTTTCGATGAAGCGCTTATGGATGTTCGCCCGCTCCAGGCTCTGCTTCAGGACATCGAGCATCCGGTCGACGATGTGCGTATCGGACCCCTCCCCGGAGAGCCGTTGCAATGCATCGTTCTGGGCGGAGATCTTGTTTTCGATCTCGGCAATGCGCTGGTTCGCCGTTTCCAGTTGGTCGTTCCAATCGGTCAACGTGGCACCTCGCTGGTGATCGCGTCCCAAACGTTGGGCGACTTGTCCAAACCGGTGGGAGCCATCCGTTGGGTGGCACCGCTGGTTGTCCTCCTGCCTCATCCTATCCGGGCAGGACAGGCGGAACAAATCATGGTGTTTGGGGAATAGTTAAGGCGACGCACCGCCAATCCGCCTCCGCGGCAGGCGGGTGCCTTCCTTCTCCGCCGGTTGTGGAAAGGCCCCAAGCCCGCCATATTCACTGCGAACCGGGCGGCGGCGCCCGATGCCCCGTTTCCTAAAAGGCGTTTCCCACTGTTCGAACGGGTGAATCGCACTCCGCTGCCGGGCGCGCTTCCCGACATCTTCTGCGGCTGAAAGGAACGACCAAAATGGACCAGAACCGCTCTCGGCCGGAAGCCCAATCCCCGTCCAAGGACCCGAAACCGGCCTCGGTGAGCGAATCGCTCACCCGCGGCAAGGATGCCATCGGCGCCGCCGCCAGCGAGGCCATGACCGCGGCCTCCTCCGACCTGCAGGCGATCCGGAACGACCTCAACAATCTCAAGGACACGCTGGCGAAGTTCATGGCCCAGGCCAGCCATGAGGCGGCGCGATCGGCGCGGGAAGTCTCTTCGAGCGTCGCCGACCAGATGAAGGATGTGGTGGGCGACGCCGGCGACGTCGCCGGCGGCCTCGCCGACAAGGGAAGCCAGTTCGCGTCCACCGCCGGCGAACAGGCAAAGACCCTGGCCGCGGAGATCGAAGCGATGGCCCGCCGCAACCCCCTCGGCGCGCTGGCCGGCGCGGTCGCCATCGGCTTCCTGATCGGCGTGTGGGGACGGCGAAGCTGATGCTGTTCAAGATCCTGAAACTGTTCGGGCTCGACGTCCGCGCCGAGATCGCGGCGGTGAAGGATCAGATCGAGCAGCGTGTCGAAGAGTTGGCGAAGCGCGCGAGCCGGGCGGCGGTGACCAGCGCCGTCATCGTCGCGTTGTCGACGTTCGCCGGCCTGTTCTGCACCATGGCCATGGGCATCGGCCTGATCGCGCTCTATCGCGCCGAGGCGGCCGCTTACGGGGTGGACGTTGCGCTCGCGATCATCGCCGCCGTGCTCATCGCAGGCGCCTTGATTCTGCTCGGCGTCGCATGGATGTTGGGAAAATCATTGTCCCGCGCGCGAGCAGCAGGGACCGCAGAGGGTCTCGCGAAATCCGCCGCCGCTTCTTCGGCCTCCGCTGCATCGGCGACGCAAGTCCCACCACCGCAGGCCATGGCATCGCCGACGCCAGGGTCCGCCGGCGATCTCACGGCGCCTTTGACTTTGCTGCTGGCGCTGTTCGCGAGGGATCCGAAGCTCGGACATCCGGTGCTCGACGAGTTCGCCGGAAACCTGCGGACATCGGGGGGCGGGCAAGCCGACGCGGTGGAGCAGGCCCTCAATCTCGTGCGCAATGGCGACCGCACCCAGCTCCTGACCATGTTGGGCGCCGCCGCCATGGCAGGCTGGCTGCTGGCGCGCAGCCGCCCGGAGCCGGCGCCGCGCGATGCCGCGCCACCGAACTGAGACTCACAAAAAGTGAAACAGACCCCACCCCGGCCTCCCCGCCTTCCGGGCGGGATGAGCAAATCCTAATTATTCTCTCCACCCTTCGTTAGGCAGCGCGGGCAAAACCCCGGCCCGTTGCAACGGCGGTTAGCATCGCGCTCAGGCCGCTGTGGTTTGATCCCCGCCATGCGCCAAATCCTCGTCTTCGCCGCCATCATGATCGCGCTGGCCGCCGTCGCGCCGAAGCTGATGCGGATGAGCGGCGGCACCGCGACGACCGCCAATGCGACGATGGAGCCGCCGAGCCCGGAGCCCTCCTCTCCACGTACGGCATCGATCCCGCGCGGCACCAACGGACACTTCGAGACCGCCGCGCTGGTCGATGACCGGCGCATGAACTTCATGGTGGACACCGGCGCTTCGGTGATCGCATTGCGCCAGCAGGAGGCGTCGCGGCTCGGCATCCATCCGGCGCAACGCGATTACACGACCAAGGTAACGACCGCGAACGGCGTCATCTTCGCCGCACCGATCGAGCTCAACCGCGTCGACGTCGGCGGCGTCGTCGTGCGCAACGTCGCCGCCCTGGTGCTGCCCGACGAGGCGCTCGCGCAAAACCTGCTCGGCATGTCCTTCCTGTCCCGCATCCACTGGCAATACCAGGGCGGCCGGCTGATCCTGGAACAATAACGCGTGGACGCGGTTGAAAGCGGTGCCGGCGCATTGAATGCTTTCCCGCCCGCCCGGCGTGGGCTATGTGCTGCTCGCGCGGATGGTCCGCCCGAGGTCGCCATGTTCCCGAAGCCGAAGCCTTTTCTGTCCCCCAACACCTACGCCTATGAATCCGAGCCCATGGTCAAGGCGACCGGGTTTCGCGAATACGACGCGCGCTGGCTGTTCGAGAAGGAGATCAACCTGATGGGCGTGCAGGCCCTCGGCATGGGCCTCGGCACGCTGATCCGGCAGATGGGGGTGCGGCCGGAGATCGTCATCGGCCACGATTTCCGCAGCTATTCCGCGTCGATCAAATATGCGCTGATCACCGGCCTGTTGGCGGCGGGGTGCAAGGTGCACGACATCGGCCTCGCGGTGACGCCGATGGCCTATTTCGCCCAGTTCGATCTCGACGTGCCCTGCGTCGCCATGGTGACCGCGTCCCACAACGACAATGGCTGGACCGGCGTGAAGATGGGCGCGCAGCGCCCGCTCACCTTCGGGCCGGACGAGATGACCCGCCTCAAGGACATCGTGCTCGGCGCGAAGTTCGACCTTCCCGGCGGCGGCTCGTATCACTTCGTCGAGAATTTTCCCGCCCGCTACATCGCCGACATCACCAACAGGCGCAAGCTCGAGCGCCGGCTCAAGGTGGTGGCGGCGTGCGGCAACGGCACCGCCGGCGCGTTCGCGCCGCAGGTGCTGGAAGCAATCGGCTGCGAGGTGGTGCCGCTCGACTGCACGCTCGACTATTCGTTCCCGCGCTACAATCCCAATCCAGAAGACATGGCGATGCTGCATGCGATCCGGGATGCGGTGCTGGCCAACAAGGCCGACGTCGGCCTCGGCTTCGACGGCGACGGCGACCGCTGCGGCGTGGTCGACGACGAGGGCGAGGAGATTTTCGCCGACAAGGTCGGCGTCATGCTGGCGCGCGACATGTCGAGCCTGCATCCCGGGGCGAAATTCGTCGTCGACGTGAAGTCGACCGGACTGTTCGCCACCGACCCCGTGCTGATCAAGAACGGTGTCGTCGCCGAATACTGGAAGACCGGCCACTCCTACATGAAGCGCCGCACCAACGAGATCGGCGCACTCGCCGGATTCGAGAAGTCCGGGCACTTCTTCTTCAACAAGCCGTTCGGCCGCGGCTTTGACGACGGCCTCGTCTCGGCGATCGCGATCTGCGACATGCTCGACCGCAATCCGGGAAAGACATTATCCGAGCTGCGCCGCGCGTTGCCCAGGACCTGGCAGTCGCCGACCATGTCGCCCCATTGCGCCGACGAGGTCAAATACGGCGTCATCGACGAGGTGGTGAAGCATTTCGAAGCGGCGAAGAGCCGCGGCGAAATGGTCGCGGGACAAAAGATCCGCGATCTCGTCACCGTCAACGGCGTGCGCGTCACCGTCGAGGACGGCACCTGGGGGCTCGCCCGCGCCTCCTCCAACAAGCCGGAGCTCGTGGTCGTGGTGGAAAGCCCGGTGTCGGAGGCGCGCATGCGCGACATGTTCAAGGCGATCGACGCGGTGCTGCGCACGCACGAGGAGGTCGGCGCCTACAACCAGACCATCTGATGCACATTTGTTGATCGACATTTGCGCAACACCGCGCGCGAATCATGCAAAGGCGACCCTGTCAATGTCTTACATTGTTAAGTTTTTGCCTTTAGTTTCTGATTCGTCGTCAACCAACTGAAAGGAGGTGATCCAGTGTCTCATTGTCAATCGCCGAGGTCATCGGCATCCGTGAGCTGGATCCCAACCTTTACCGGGGTCCAGGCCGCGTGACACCACGCGTCACGGTCCGTTTGCTGGACCTAGGCTCGACAATGGAAGGGTCGCCCCACAAGGGCGGCCCTTCTTGTTAGTTCGGTTCCACTTGCTCGTTTCTGCTGCAAATCATCTCGACTGCCATTATCTGTGAGCCTCATGAGCGGGGGGACGAGCCCTGCCGCAGCCGTGCAGGTTTTCAGGCGAATGAGCGTTGGTGCGAGTCCGATGAATGATGCGGCCGCCGGGATCAGGATCCTGGTCGACGCCGACGCCTGCCCGGTGAAGCAGGAAATCTATCGCGTCGCCGAGCGCCATGGGCTGCGCGTCCAGGTCGTCGCCAACACCCCGATCCAGGTGCCGCGCGATCCCCTGATCGAGCGGATCACGGTCGGCGCCGCGCCCGATGCCGCCGACGACTGGATCGCGGCGCACGCCGACGCGCGCACCATCGTCATCACCAATGACGTCCCGCTGGCGAGCCGCTGCGTCAAGGCCGGCGCCCAGGTGATCGCGGCCAACGGCCGCCCGTTCACGAATGCATCGATCGGCATGGCCCTCGCCATGCGCAACCTGATGGCGGACCTGCGCGAGACCGGCCAGATGAGCGGTGGCCCGGCGGCGTTCTCGCCGCGCGACCGCTCCGCCTTCCTGTCCGAGCTCGACCGCACCATCCGGCGGCTGCGTCGCCAGTCCGGAGCGGCTTGATGGCGCCGCCGCTGCTCCAGCTCGGCGGTATCGCGCTGACCTTCGGCGGCACGCCGCTGCTCGAAGGCGTCGACCTCGCCGTCGCCGCCGGCGAGCGCGTCTGCCTTGTCGGCCGCAATGGCTCGGGCAAGTCCACCTTGCTCAAGATCGTCGCCGGGCTGGTCGAGGCCGACAAGGGCACGCGGTTCCTGCAGCCCGATGCCACCGTCCGCTACCTCCCGCAGGAGCCCGACCTCACCGGCTTTGCCACCGTCGCCGAATATGTCGCGGCCGGGCTCGGGCCCCATGGCGACGGCCATGCCGCGCGCTACCTCCTCGAGCAGCTCGGCCTCACCGGCGACGAAGACCCGGCGCAGCTCTCGGGCGGCGAGGGGCGCCGCGCCGCGCTGGTGCGGGTGCTGGCGCCGGAGCCGGACATCCTGCTGCTCGACGAACCCACCAACCATCTCGATCTTCCCGCCATCGAATGGCTGGAGCGCGAGCTCGCATCGCGCCAGGCGGCACTCATCATCATCAGCCACGACCGACGCTTTCTCGCCAACCTTTCGCGCATCACCGTCTGGCTCGACCGCGGCAAGGCGCGGCGCATCGAGCGCGGCTTTGCCGATTTCGAGGCGTGGCGCGACGACGTGCTGGCGCAGGAGGAACGCGACTTCCAAAAGCTCGACCGCAAGATCGAGGCGGAAGAGCACTGGATGCGCTACGGCGTGACCGCGCGGCGCAAGCGCAACGTCCGCCGTGTCGCCGGCCTGCAGGCGCTGCGTCAGCACCGCCGCGACGCCCGCCGCGCCACCGGCACGGTCAACATGGCCGCGGCCGAGGCGGAGCGGTCGGGCGCCCTGGTGATTGAGGCCAAGGGCATCAGCAAGAGCTACGACAGGCCGGTCGTGATGGACTTCTCCACGCGCATCGAGCGTGGCGACCGCATCGGCATCGTCGGCCCCAATGGCAGCGGCAAGACGACCCTCGTCAATCTGCTCACCGGCGCGCTCGCGCCCGATGCCGGCACCGTGCGGCTCGGCGCCAACCTGGCGATGGCGACGCTCGACCAGCACCGCGAAAGCCTCAACCCGGACTGGACCGTCACCGAGGCGCTGACCGGCGGCCGCGGCGACACCGTCATGATCGGCGGCCAGGCCAAGCATGTCGTGGGCTATCTCAAGGATTTCCTGTTCGCGCCGGAGCAGGCGCGCACGCCGCTGCGCGTGCTTTCGGGGGGCGAGCGCGGCCGCCTCATGCTGGCGCGGGCGCTGGCAAAACCGTCGAACCTCCTGGTGCTGGACGAGCCGACCAACGACCTCGACCTGGAGACCCTCGACGTCCTCGAGGAAATGATCGGCGACTATTCCGGCACCGTGCTGCTCATCAGCCATGACCGCGATTTCCTCGACCGTTGCGTCAACGCCGTGCTCGTTCCCGAAGGCAACGGCAAGTGGCTTGAATACGCCGGCGGCTATTCCGACATGCTCGCGCAGCGCGGCGAGGATGTACGCAAGGACGCAACGAAACCCGCAACAAAGGCCGCCGCTGCGCCGGCGAAGCCGAAAGTTGCGCGGCCCGCCGCCGATGCGGCGAGGCGCAAGCTCAACTTCAACGAAAAGCATGCGCTGGAAACGCTGCCGGACCGCATGGCGGCGCTGGAAGCCGAGGTCAAGCGGCTGCACGACAAGCTCGCCGATCCCAAGCTCTATGCCCGCGACCGCGCCACGTTCGACGAGACCTCGAAAGCGCTCGCCGCCGCCCAGGCGGAACTCTCCGCCGCCGAGGAGCGCTGGCTGGAGCTGGAGCTGCTGCGCGTCCAGATCGAGGGAACTTGACGGGACACCGTCGTTCCATGGCTCTCCCTCCCCCTCTTCGGGGGGCGATTATCCGGAGGGCCGGGGTGGGGTTCTTTCTTCCTTCGAGGCCGCAGACCCCACCCGACCTCGCTTCGCTCGGCCACCCTCCCCGAAGCCGGGGTGGGATTCCGGCGAGATGACTCCGGCGGGGTCATCGATTAAACAAACCGAACCCTTTTCTCTCCCTTTGCAGCAAGGACCCTCTCCGTGATCGATCTCTACACCTGGACCACCCCCAATGGCCGCAAGGCGTCCATCGCGCTCGAAGAGCTCGCCATTCCCTACCAGACCCATGCCGTCGACATCGGCAAGGACGAGCAGTTCAAGCCGGAGTTCCTCAAGATCAGCCCGAACAACCGCATTCCCGCGATCGTCGACCGCGACAACAATTTCAGCCTGATGGAATCCGGCGCGATCCTCATCTATCTCGCCGAGAAGGCCGGCAAGCTGCTGCCAACCGACAAGCTCAAGCGCATGCGCGTGATCGAGTGGCTGATGTGGCAGATGGGCGGCGTCGGCCCGATGCTCGGCCAGGCCCACCACTTCCTGAAATACAACAGGGGCAAAGCGCCCTATGCCGAAGAACGCTACCTCAAGGAGGCGCAGCGCCTCTACGGCGTGCTCGACCGCCGCCTCGCCGACCACGAATTCATGGTCGACGACTATTCGATCGCCGATATCGCGACCTGGCCGTGGATCTCGCGCTACGAGTGGCAGACCATCGACTTGAACGCCTATCCCAACGTCAAGCGCTGGTACGTGGCGATCGCCAAGCGGCCGGCGGTGATAAAGGGCTACGACGTGCCGAAGAAGGTGCAGGACATCCCGATGCCGTGATGGCATGAGATAGGTCACTCGTCATCTTGAGAGCGTATGAATCCCACTTACGACCTCATCCTGAGGAGCGCGCTTGTGCGCGCGTCTCGAAGGATGGCGGCGAGCACGGCATGCGCAACTCCATGCGATGAAAGTGCCTGTGGCCATCCTTCGAGACGCGCCCTGCGGGCGCTCCTCAGGATGAGGTCGCAAAAATAAGTCACTCGATCTATCACCCCACCTCGAATCCCGCTTTCACCCACACATCGCGCGCCGCCGGCGCGGTCAGCGCCGCGATGAAGGCGCGGGCGGGTTCGCTGCGCGGCGAACCGGCGGAGACCGCGGCGGCATAGCGCGGTGGCATGGCCGAACGGCGGCGGCAGCGGCCCGAGGATGCGGGCGCCCTCGGCCTGCAGCAGTTCGGGGATGAAGGTCATGGCGAGATCGGCCTCGCCGCGGGCGACGCTCGCCGCAGCCGCAACGCCGCTGTTCTGGCGCACCGTCTTGGCCGCGACCATGTCGGCGAGTCCGAGCCGCTGGAACAGGTCGCGCAGGTAGATTCCGGCGGAGCCGCCGACCGCGGGATCGCTGAGCGCAATCCCCCGCGCCGCCGCGAGCGTCGTCTTGAAGGCCTCCGGAGTCGCGATGTCCGGCGCCGCCGCCCCGGCGCGGATCGCAACCCCGATGGGCGCGCGGCCTATCTCGGCCCGGCTCGCCGCGACCAGCGCGCCGGACTTGGCGAGCGCGTCGATTGCGGGCGTCGTGAGGATCAGCACGTCGGCGGTCTCGCCGGCCGCGAGCCGCGCCTGCAGCGCGCCCATCGGCTCGAACACGATGTCGGCGGCCTCGCCGGTGGCTCGGGTGAAGGCGTCCGCCAGCGTCTTGACCGCGACATGCATCGACCGCGCGCAGAATACCTTCAGCATCGAACCGTCCCCTGTTTCCCACGCATATCTCGCGGCGGCATCCTGCGTCGGTGGCGCCACACTCGCTTCTTCACTACGATGCTTTCGACGCGGCCGCCAGAAATACGCAATGTGGCTGCGGGTCGGGAGGAAACGATGGTGACATCCGTAAATGCGGGCGGACGGCTCGACCGCCTGCCGATCACCGCCTTTCATTATCGCATCTTCTGGCTGGTCGGCGCCGGCATGTTCTTCGACGGCTACGATCTCTATGTCGGCACCAATGTGCTGCCGGCGGCGCTGCAGTCGGGGTTTTCGACGCCGCCGCTCAATGCCGACTTCATCTCCAAGACGTTCCTCGGCATGACCATCGGCGCGCTCGTCACCGGCTTTCTCGGCGACCGCTACGGCAGGCGTTTCACCTATCAGGTGAACCTCGCGATCTTCGGCCTCGCCTCGCTCGCCGCGGCGTTTGCGCCCGACATGGCGACCTTGAACTGGCTTCGCTTCGTAATGGGCCTCGGGCTCGGCGCGGAGATCGTGGTCGGCTATTCGACGCTCACCGAATTCGTGCCGCCGCAGTCGCGCGGCCGCTGGCTCGCCTTCATGGCGTTCCTGGTCGTCTCCGGGCTGCCCGTGACGGCGCTGCTGGGCTACCTCATCATCCCGACCTGGGGCTGGCGTCCGATGTTCGTCATTGCCGGCATCGGCGCGCTCATCGTGTGGTGGCTGCGCAAGGCGCTCCCGGAATTGCCGCGCTGGCTGGAATCGGAGGGCCGGACCGCGGAGGCGGAAGCAATTCTGGAAGCAATAGAAAAGCAGGCCCCGGCCCCGTTGCCAGCGCCCGCCGTCGCGGCAAAGGTGCCCGACGCCGATCTCGCCGCGCTGGCGCGGCCGCCGCTGCTGCTGCGCATGATCGTGGGAAGCTGGGTGCTGATCACCATCAACACGCTGATCTTCGGCTTCGTCACCTGGCTGCCGCAGTTCTTCGTCCAGCAGGGGCTCACCATCACCCGCTCGTTCGAATACACGCTGGTGCTGGTGATCGCTTCGCCGGCCGGCTGCGCGCTCGGCGCCTATTGCGCGGATTTCATCGGGCGGCGCATGAGCATCATCGGCGCTTCGCTGGCGACGGTCGTGCTCGGCGCGATCTACGCGACCTTCAACGGCGCGACGGCTCCCGCGCTCGTCCTGAGCGTCGGGTTCCTGCTGGTGCTGGTGATCTACGTCCAGGTCGCCATCCTGTTCGGGGTCTATACCCCCGAGCTGTTTCCGACTGAGGTGCGGCTGCGCGCCAACGGCATCTGCAACACGCTGGGACGCGCCGCGACCATCGTCTCGCCCTTCATCGTGCTGGCGCTCGCCACCAATTACGGCATGCCCGGCGTGCTCGGCCTGATGATCAGCCTCGTCATCGTGCAGATCGTCGTGGTGTGGGCATGGGGCGTGGAGACGCGCCAGCGCGGCCTCGAAGAGGTGGCGGTGGCGGCGTGACTGGCCACTCCAGGACACATGCACGCCCCCGCACACCGTCATGGCCGGGCTTATATGAGGCGTGTCAAGTGGTGGTTTGCTTGTTGTCGCGGCACGGTAGGGGCATATCGAACATGATTAGCCGTGCTCCGGGATGGGGAGGTTGGTCAAGCCCCGAAGCCGCTTGCGGTGCGCCGTAGGCGCAGGGCTTTACCAACCTCCCCATCCCGGAGACCATGGTGATGTGGTCGTGAGGTCTGCTGGTGATCCAAGGCTGGAGCCCATTGCATGCGTGCAGCTCACGCTGCACCAACTTATATCCGGTCGGGACTTGATCCCGTACCAAGGTCCCTCATGCGTCGGCGCGAGGGCAAGGGCTCCAAGGGGGATGGGACCCATCTTGATCCGAGGCGTGTCTCAGCCATGCCCGGCTACGGTCACGCATCCACCTTGGAATTGGCACGTCCTCCTGGTTGTTGACGAGGTGCTGGCGCTGCCGGTCGATCAGCGCGTCTTGAACACGGCACCGGCCGGCACCAGGCCGGTTTCGAGATAGCGCCACAGCGCCACCAGGAGCTTGCGTGCGAACGCCACGATGGCGATGCGCCGCGGTCGCCCCTTGAGGTCGCCGACGCGCTCACGGAACCAGATGCTCAAGGTGCTGTCGGGCTGATGGCGCAGCCACATCCAGGACAGTTCGATCATGGTCGAACGGGCTTTCGGATTGCCGGCCTTGCTGATGCCCTGGTCGCGATCGGTCGACCCGCTGGAATACGGGCTCGGCGTCAGCCCGACATAGCTGCCGAGTTGGCGGCGGTTGTCGAAGGATCGGTACAGCACCTCGCCGACCAGCGTGGTGGCGAACTCCATCCCGATCGACTTCAACCGGACCAGGGCTTTGATCCTGTCGGCATGGAGATGCTGCGGGGCTGCCTCCTTGACGATGGCGTCGCGCTCCGCTTCGATCCCCACGATCATCTCCAGCACCAGTTCCAGGCGCTGCAATTCGCGCGTGATCTCGGCCTCGAGCCGCGCCGGCAGGGCGCGTCCATCTCCAGTGCGCAGGTTCTCGAGCTGCGCCTCCCGGTCGGATCGTAAGGGCTCATAATCGTAGATGCCCTGGGTCGCACACAGGCCCTTGATGCGGTTGATGTGCTGGACCCGCTCTTGGATCAGCCGGTGGCGCTCGCGATGCAGCCGCCTGGCGTCTTCCTGCTCGACGCTCGGAACCCGCACCACGCTGCAGGCATCCGGCTCCCCGCGCAGATGACGGTTCAACGCCCGCAGCATCCGCTCGACGTCGATCCGATCGGTCTTGGCTCGCCGTGCCCGCCGATTCACCAGAAGGCTTGCCGGATCGAGAACATGATTGTGCACCCCAGCAGCCGTGAGCAGGCGGTGCAGCCAGAACCCGTCATAGCCGGCCTCGTAGCACGAGATCATTTCGACCGGCCGGCTCAGCTCCCGGCCAACCTGCCGGCGAACCCGTTCGATCAGCTTGAGCAAGCCTTCCCAATCCCCGCCCGTCAATCGGTACTGGCTCGTCTTGCCGCTCAACGGGGTCTGCACACCCACGACCCAACTCATCTTGCTCAATTCAATTGCAATCAGGCAGTAGGCGCGGGCATCATCACGTGCGGTCGACGCGGTGTCTACCAAACGGACTTCCATCGGTCTCTCCTATGCGGCTGGTGGTGGTTTGCACACCGTGCTGGTACCACCACGTTGGCCGTGCCTGCATAGGATCTTGTCCCGGCCATCTCGATAGACGAGGCACGGCATTTCAACAGGCACCGGCGCGGCGCCGTGCCTCGATCACCGAGATCGCCGGGTCAAGCCCGGCGATGACGGAGAGTGTTGGCGATGACGTCGTGTGACGTCGATGACGTCGATGCTGCGCCGGACTAGTTCCTCACGTGGCGCACCACCTGTTTCGGGCCGACTTCGGCGCCGAAGATGTTGCCCTGGGCGTCGGCGGTGACGCCCTCGGCGGCGCTGGTGGTGGTGGCGTTTTCGTTTGGGTCCGGAATGAACGCCGTCACCTTGCCGTCCTTGGCGCTGCCGATGCGAATGCCGCGCTTCCAGTCGGTGCGGGTCTTGTTGACCGAGCCCGACTCCGAATCCGCCACGTAGATGACGTCGTTCTTGTCGATGTAGACGCCGCTCGGCCGGCTGAACTGGGCCCATTGGTCGATGAAGTTGCCGTCCTGGTCGAATATCTGGATGCGATTGTTGCCGCGGTCGCCGAGGAACAGCCGGCCGCGGGAGTCCATTGCGAGCGTGTGGGGGCCGTCCATCTCGCCGGGTGCGCTGCCCTTCTTGCCCCAGGCCTTAATGAACTTTCCGGTCTTGTCGAACTTCACGATGCGGGCATTGGTGGTGCCGCCATGCCCGTCGGCCACGAAGATATCGCCATTGGGCGCCACCAGGACGGCGGAAGGCGCATTGAACTCGTCCGGGCCGCTGCCGGCGACGCCCGCCTTGCCGAGCGTCATCAACACCTTGCCGTCCGGGCTGAACTTGAAGACCTGATGACCCTTGCCTTCCCTGCCTACGCCGTCCGTCACCCACACATTGCCCTCGGGGTCGACCGAGAGGCCGTGAGGAAGCACGAACATTCCGGCGCCGAACGCCTTCACCAGCTTGCCGGTCTCGTCGAACTTGAGGACCGGGGCGAGGTCTGAGCCGTCGCAGCCGAAGGGTACCCCGGGCTTCATCGCCGACGGCGGCGCGAAGGCGCTGCAGCGCTCCGCGACCCAGATGCTCTTGCCGTCGGGATCGACGGCGATGCCGGCCGTCGAGCCCCAGCTGCGGCCCTCCGGCAACTTGCCGAACGGCGCCGAGCGATAAGGATTGGGCAGCGAACTGGTCGGCGCGACGGCCTGCGAATAGACTGCGCCGGCGGCGACGACGAGCGCCGCGACGACGGCGACGCGAAGCGTTGATCGTGCTGGATTCATGACGGCGTCTCCCTGTCTTTTATTGCGCACCACGTTCGAGATCACGGCAGCAGGGTCGTGAGCGCCCCGGCATCATTGTCCGCGATCTCGATGATCAGCTTCTTGAGAATGGCGTCGGCGAAGTTCTCGAAGTTCTCCGCGGGGACCATCACCGCGCCCGGCCCGCCGATGACGTTTTCGAAATAGTAGGTGTCGAGGTCGGGCTCCACGGCGAGGATCGGCAAGCCGTTGATGGTGATGCCGTCGCGCACGGCTTCGTCGCGGGCAAACGTCACAGGGCGGCCGATGTTGTTGGCGCCGTCGCCGGAAACGTCGATGACGCGGCGGCTCGAGGTGAACGGGCTCTGCAGCAGGATGAGGCGCGCATAGTCGATGGCGCCGCTAATCGAGGTGCCACCGCCGAACAATTGCCGCGGCACCCGCCCGATCGCGGCCGCGAAATCTTCGGCGGTCGCCGCGTCCTTGACGAGCGTCCACGGCACCACATGGACCTGCAGGCGCGGGCCGGTCCACTGGAACATGGTGACGCCGATCGACTGGGTCATCAGCGACTGGATCGCCTTGAGCACGCGCGGATTGCGGAACGCCGCGGCATAGCCCTGCCTCTGCAACTCGAAGCGGCGCTGGCTCACGCTGCCCGAGGCGTCGACCGCGAGCACGAGTTGCAGGTCGACTTCGGTTCCCGCCGCGGCCGCGCCGCGCACGCCGGCAAGCATGAAGGCCGCGGCCGACGCGGCAAAGCCGCGCCGCGATATCGCGAAGGGGCCTGCGGGACGCGAGACGAACAGACAGGACATGAGATTTCACCCGGTGAGGAACCGGGAGATTAGAGCGGATTTCGACGATAGGGAATTGCAAATCTCCAGTCCGCCGGCGGCGCCCTGCTCCCTCTCCCCGCGTGCGGGGAGAGGGTCGGGGTGAGGAGGCGTACCCACACGCCTGAGCGCGCTAAAGTTAGATCGGATTTGCAAAGCTCAGACTCGCGGCGAGGCCCCCTCACCCTCCCTCGCTTCGCTCAGTCCACCTCTCCCCGCACGCGGGGAGAGGTGGAAACGGGCGGTCGCGGGCTGCGTTCAGCGCGTGAGCAGCGTGCCGGCGCCGAGATCGGTCAGCAATTCCAGCAGCACCGCATGCTCGACCTTGCCGTCGAGAATGACCACGCCTTCGACGCCGGCCTCGAGGGCATAGATGCAGGTCTCCACTTTCGGGATCATGCCGCCGGAAATGGTCCCGTCGGCGATCAGCCGGCGGGCGTCGTCCATCGACAGCTGCTTAATGAGGCTCTTCGACTTGTCGAGCACGCCCGGCACGTCAGTGAGCAGCAGCAGCCGCTTGGCCTTCAGCGCACCGGCGATGGCGCCGGCGAAGGTGTCTGCATTGACGTTGTAGGTGCCGCCGCCGGCCGCCGCCGCCACCGGCGCCAGCACCGGGATCAGCTCGCGGCCGAGGATCTGGGTGAGGACCGTCACGTCGACCTTGTCGGGTTCGCCGACGAAGCCGAGGTCGACGATCTTCTCGATGCGCGAGCCGGGATCGACCACGGTGCGGTTGACCTTGCGGGCCGTCACCATGTTACCGTCCTTGCCGCACAGGCCGACTGCCTTGCCGCCGGCCTCGTTGATGAAGCCGACGATCTGCTTGTTGATGGAGCCGGCGAGCACCATCTCGACGATCTCGATGGTCTCGGCGTCGGTGACGCGCAGGCCGCCGGCGAATTCGGATTTGATGCCGAGCCGCTTGAGCATTTCGCCGATCTGCGGACCGCCGCCATGCACCACCACCGGATTGATGGCGGTCTGCTCCAACAGCACGATGTCGCGGGCGAAGCTCTTCGCCGCGCCCTCCTCGCCCATGGCATGGCCGCCGTATTTCACCACGACGATCTCGTCGTCGTACTGCTGCATGTGCGGCAGCGCTTCCGAAAGGACGCGGGCGGTGTCAAACGGCGACATGGTCGACATGGGCATGGAGCGGTTTCCCAGCGGGGCGGAACGGGCCCGCGCTATTTACCGTCCGCGCGGCGCGCGCGAAAGGGGAGTCAGCGCCCGCGGACGATTATGACGATCGCAGCCAAAGCGAGAACCAGCCAGGCGATGATGAGAATGGTGCCGCCCGTCGGCGCCGCCATCGGGAACAATCGGTGACCGGCGAAGGCCCGCATCGACACGTCGCCGGCAAACAACGCGCCGCCGAGCACGAAGCCCGTCATCGCCGCGAGCGCCGCCGGCGGCCACAGCAGGCCCTGCTGGGCGAGGCCGGCGGCACCCAGAACCGCCACCGCATGGAAAAGCAGGAGATAGGCCGCGCTGTCGAGCCCGGCGCCCGGCGCGGCATGGGCCGCCGCGGCGGCAAGCACGACGCCTGTGGCTCCCATCAGGGAGGCGAGGACGAGCAGGGTCGAGATCATGAGGGTATCTCCACGCGAGCAGCGATCATGGCATGAGTTCGGCTCAATTCCCTCCCCGACTTCGGGGAGGTTAGGGTGGGGTCTCATTAACAGGCGTTACACGGTGGGAAAGAACCCCACCCCGGCCCTCCCCGAAGTCGGGGAGGGGGAGCTCTACGCCCGCTGCTCCGCGAGCAGGCGGGCGACGGCGGCGCGCAGCTCGGGGATGCCGGCGCCGGTGTCCGCCGAGGTGGCGAGCACGTCGGGAAAGGCGGCGGGGTGCCTGGCGAGCGCCTCGCGCGTCGCGGCGACGCAGGCCTCCAAGGCCTGCGGCTTCACTTCATCGGCTTTGGTGAGCACGATCTGGTAGCTCACCGCGGCTTCGTCGAGGGATGTGAGCAGGGGATCGTCGGTGGCGCCGAGGCCGCGGCGGGCGTCGACGAGCACATATACCCGCAGCAGGTTGGCGCGGCCCTTGAGGTAGGTGTGGATCAATTCGGTCCACGCGGCGACCTTGGCCTTGGGGGCCGCGGCATAGCCATAGCCGGGCATGTCGACCAGGGTCACGCGGTCGTCGGCGGCAAAGAAGATCAGCTCCTGGGTGCGGCCGGGCGTGTTCGAGGTGCGCGCCAGCCCGTTGCGGTTGGTGAGCGCGTTGATCAGGCTCGATTTGCCTACATTGGAGCGGCCGGCGAAGGCGAACTCGAAGCCTTTCATCGCCGGCAGCGAGGCCGGCGTCGCAGCCGCGGAGGTGAAGCGCCATTCGCCGGCGAACAGCCTGCGGCCGGCCCCGATTTCGTTGTTGGTGAAGGCGGGCAGCGGCGCCGGGCTGATCGGTCGCGCGCCGTCATCGGGGGATGACGGCACTAGCTTTCGGCCTTTTTTTTCCTGCGAAACAGTGCGCTGAGATTGTCCAACAACTCGATCTTGGCGCCGTTGCGCCGCATGATCACGGACTGCTGGATCACCGACAGCGTGTTGTTCCACGCCCAATAGATCACGAGGCCCGAGGAGAACGACGCCAGCATGAAGGTGAAGATCACCGGCATCCAATCGAAGATCATCTTCTGCGCCGGATCGGGCGGCGCCGGATTGAGCTTCATCTGGAACCACATGGTGACGCCCATGACCAGCGGCCATGCGCCGATCCACAGGAAGTGCCCGACCACCGGAATCTGCGTCGGATCGAACGGGATCAGTCCGAACAGATTGAAGACGTTGGTCGGGATCGGGTGCGGAGAGGTCCTTGATCCAGCCGAAGAACGGCGCATGGCGCATCTCGATGGTGATGAACAGCACCTTGTAGAGCGAGAAGAACACCGGGATCTGGATCGCGATCGGCAGGCAGCCGGCGACCGGATTGATCTTCTCGCGCTTGTAGAGCTCCATCAGCTCCTGCTGCTGCTTGACCTTGTCGTCGGGATAGCGCTCGCGCAGCGCCTGCATCTGCGGCTGCACCGCCTTCATCTTCGCCATCGAGGCATAGGACTTGTTGGCGAGCGGGAAGAACAGCGTCTTGATGAGCACCGTCACCAGCAGGATCGCCACGCCGAAATTGCCGACCAGCTTGAAGAAGAAGTCGAGCGCCAGGAACATCGGCTTGGTGATGAAGTAGAACCAGCCCCAGTCGATCAGCAGATCGAAGTGGTTGAGGCCCGAGCTGCTGGTTGTAGCCGCCGATGCCGACGAGGGGGAAATTGATCCCGACCAGCCCGACCTCCTTGGCGCCGGCGAACAGGCGGGCGTCCGCGGTTCCCGTCGTGCCCGGCGCGATCGTCTTGGCATCGAGCAGATAGTCGGTCTGGTAGGTCTTCACCCCGGCGGTCTCGGTGGCGGAAAAGTGCGCCTGGACCTGGGCGTCGGTGTTCGGCAGCAGCGTCGCCGCCCAGTACTTGTCGGTGATGCCCATCCAGGCATCGGTCGCCTTGAAGACGAGGTTCTTCTTGTCGTCGATCGTCTTGTAGGTGATCTCCTGCAGGCCCTGATCCCCCATCACGCCGATCATGCCCTCGTGCAGGATGTAGTAGCCGGACGTCTGCGGCAGGCCGTGGCGTGAGATCAACGCGTAGGGATAAAGCGTCACCGGCGCGGCAGTGCTGTTGATGACCTCGTCCTTGCAGCGTGAAGAGATACTTGTCGTCGACAGCGATGGTGCGGCGGAACTTCAGGCCCTCGCCGTTGTCGTAGACGAGCGTGATCGGCTGTCCCGGCTCGAGCGATCCCGCCCCCTCGCGCTGCCACACCGTATCCGGCCCCGGCGTTTTCACATTGGCGCCGGCGCCGCCGACCCAGCCGAATTCGGCGTAGAACGGATGCGGGCTGCCGGAGGGCGACAGCAGCACGATCGCCGGCGAACTCGGATCGACCGTCTCGTGATAGCGGGCGAGCGAAATGTCGTCGAGACGTCCGCCCTTGAGGGCGATCGAGCCCTTGATCGCGGGCGTGTCGATCGGGATGCGCGCGGTCGCCGCCAGCGCCGCCTCGCGGCTCTTCTGTTCCGCGGGTGTCGTGACGTCGGCCTGGCCAGGTGGACGCGGCGCCGCGCTCTGGGGCGCCGGCGCGCCCGCATTCGGCGCCGCCTGCGGCGGCTGGGCCTGCTGAGTCTGCTGCTGCTTGAGCAGCGCATCCTGCTTCTGCCGCTCCATCTGCGGCATCCCGATGAAATACTGCCATCCGATCAATACGATCGCCGACAGCACGATAGCCAGGATGGTATTTTTCTGGTCGTTCATGGGGTGCTCTGATCACCGGCTGGCGCACGCCGCGCTCTTTGTGTGGCCCGTTCCCCGGTCCGATCGGCCGGCCGCCGCGCCTTATCTAGGCGCGACAGCGCGCCGGCGAAATCCTCGGTAAGCCGCGAAAACGACATTTCCAGCGCGGCACGCCGTCCGACCACCACATAGTCGCTGCCGCCGTGCAGGTTCCGCGCGGCCGATAGCCGCACGATTTCACGCAGTTGCCGGCGCACCCGGTTGCGCTCGACCGCCCCGCCCACCTTCTTCGACACCGTGAAGCCGATCCGGGACGGGCCGCCGTCGCCACGCGGGCGCTCCTGCAGCACGAAGCCGGCCGTCGAAGCCTTGGCGCCGGCGGCAGCAGCGAGAAAATCCCTGCGACGCTTCAGTCGTTCCATTGCACCGACATTTGGAAGCCGGCGCGGCGTCCGGTCACGCACTGAGCCGCTTGCGGCCACGGGCCCGGCGCGCATTGAGCACCCGGCGTCCGCCCTTGGTGGCCATACGGGTCCGGAAGCCGTGCCGGCGCTTGCGCACCAGCTTGCTGGGTTGATAGGTCCGCTTCACGGCTTTCTTCTCCGCATCCTTACCACCGGATGAACGTAACAACCGATGAGCATAACAGGTGAGAAAACGCGACGCTGCCCGAGTGAAACTGGCCGGGACCGGCGCCGCGCAATTGCCGCGGCTTATACGGGAGGGCATTTGTCGCGTCAATGTGGGCCCGCAATCCTGGCGACCATTGTTTTGGCCCAGCCTGCTGCTTTGGCCTAAGCCCGCTGCTTTGGCATGAGCCCCGCCGTCCGGCGGAAGGCGCAAGTATACGGCCGGCCCGATTCTGGTATAAAAGGGCACGAGGATGCAGGCTTGCGGTCTGCCCCCGGCATTTGGTTCCCCAATGTTTGGAACAAGTCCGCCCGCAACTCATTGAAGTCGTGGGGCGACTTACCTAAATCCTTTGAACCACCTGGCTGGTGCGCACCACTAAGATGCAGGCTGCGGTGCCCTGCCCTGCTTTTGGCTAGGTTAACATGCACGCCGCGATGGAATATCCGTTGCGACTGATTCCGGGGCGCAGCGAGGCGGCCTCCCGCTCACCGGAAGTGAGGCAAGCCGTTGCAAACCCAGACCGATCTCGACCTTGCGGGCGAAGCGGCGGCGCCGGAGCCGCCCGCTCCGCTTCGGCCTGTCGGGCAAGCTCCTGATCCTGACGGTTTTTTTCGTCATGCTGGCGGAAGTGCTGATCTATGTGCCGTCGATCGCGAATTTCCGCCTGACCTGGCTCAACGACCGCCTCGCCGCCGCCCACACCGCCGCCCTCGTGCTCGATGCGGCGCCGAGCGGCATGGTTCCGGAAAGCCTCGCCAAGCAGATCCTCGACAGCATCGGCGCCCGGGCGGTGGCGATGAAGATGGGCCAGCAGCGCCGCCTGCTCGCCACCTCCAACCTGCCCAGCGAGGTGCAGCAGGAGGTCGATGCGCGCGACATGGGCGCGTGGACGGCCATCTCCGAGGCGTTCCGCACCCTGCTGTTCGACAACGACAAGGACATCATCCGCGCCATCGGGCCGGCGCCGATGGGCGGCGAATTCGTCGAGATCGTGATCGAGGAAGGCCCGCTGCGCAAAGCGATGTGGCGATATTCCCGCAACGTGCTCCTGATCTCGCTGCTGATCTCGGCGATCTCGGCGGCGCTCGTGTACTTCGCCCTGCACTACATGTTCGTGCGCCCGCTCCATCGCATCACCGCGAACATGATGGCGTTCCGCGCCGACCCGGAAAACCCGGCGCGTATCATCGCCGCCAGCCGGCGCCGCGACGAGATCGGCATCGCCGAGCGCGAACTCGCCGGCATGCAGCGCGACCTCGCCTCGATGCTGCAGCAGAAGACCCGCCTGGCGGCGCTCGGGCTCGCGGTGTCGAAGATCAATCACGATCTGCGCAACCTGCTCGCCTCGGCGCAGCTGTTCTCCGACCGCCTGGTGAAGCTTCCCGATCCGCAGGTGCAGCGCTTCGCGCCCAAGCTGATGCTGGCGCTCGAACGCGCCATCGACTTCTGCCAGTCGACCCTGTCCTATGGCCGCGCCCAGGAGCCGGCGCCGGACCGCCGGACCGTCGCGCTGGGCGACCTCGTCGACGAGGTGCGCGACACCATCGGCCTCTCGCCGGAATCGACGATCGGATGGATCACGGCGATCGAGCCGCGGCCTCACCGTCGATGCCGACCGCGAGCAGTTGCTGCGCGTGCTGGTCAACCTCACCCGCAATGCCCGCCAGGCGCTGGAGACCAGGGCGCCCAACGACCCCGCCCGCGACCAGATCCGCATCTCCGGGCGGCGCGAGGGCGCCGTCACCGTCATCGAGGTGGCCGACACCGGCCCCGGCTTCTCGGAACGGGCGCGGGCGCATCTGTTCGAGGCGTTCCAGGGCTCGACCCGCACCGGCGGCACCGGCCTCGGCCTCGCCATCGCCGCCGAGCTGGTGCGCGCCCATGGCGGCGAGATCGACCTGGTGGAGGGAACCATCGGCGCCACCTTCCGCATCAAGATTCCGGACCGGCCGATCGAGCTCAACGCCCGCCGCACCGAGCGCGCCAGCGCGTGAGGCGTTGGCTCGGGCTGGCGGCAGTGGGGCTGGCGGTGCTGTTGGCAAGCTCGGGCTCCCCTCCTTGAAACTTGAAAGAGGTGGGGGAATCCATTTCTATGCAAAACAACCCCATGCAAAGTCGGATTCCTGCCGCCGAGGGTGGCGCGGTGGGCTACGATTTGCATCGCTCATCGCGGTCGGCGGTCGCCCCACAGGCGCTATGGCTGTGGCCCATTCGGGTCGCCAATGCCTTGCCAAGCCGAAAGAGAGCCTATAGCTATGCGCCGCTGCCGGGGCCACCCCGGAAGGCGAAGCGCCCGTAGCTCAGCTGGATAGAGCACCAGACTACGAATTTGGGGGTCGGGAGTTCGAATCTCTCCGGGCGCGCCAGATTATTGATTTATCTTCAAATGTTTATGCGCCCACACAATTGTGCCGCTAATTGATAATTCTTGCCTGTAAGCACGGCGTAAGTAATCGGTCCGATTTCGTACGCGCATCCGCGGTGCAAGGCTTCCTGACGATGCTCCCGATCGGCGTTCCGCTTGTAGGCAATACCGGGCGGCGCGCGGCAAAGTTCCCGCAATGCGACTTTAGCGACAACGTCCTGTTCGGCCGATCCTGACACCCCATCTCGAAAGCAAATTGCTGACGGCCTGTGCAAGGCTAAGGAACGACCTCCGTTTCCTTCGAAACGGAAGCCGCTCCATCGGGGCCAGCGTTGTTCGATTTATTCTGCCGCGGCCGCCAGCTTCTCGATGGTCATTTCGCGTTCTTCTTCCGGTTCCGGCTCGTGCAGAACGACCGCGTCGAGCGGGCCGAATTCACCGATCCATGCGGCGCGGGCGAGCGCCCGGCAGGTGTCGGCATAGCCGGCCTGCCAGCGCTCGCGGATGCCCGACGGGCTGAAGTCGATGTCCTTGATGTGGCTTTCATTCTCGAGCCGCGGCGCGAGGAGCCGCACCACGTGCATGCGCGTCGGGCAGCCATAGGACGCGAGTTCGCGCACCAGCGCGGACTTGCGAACTTCGTCCGGCACGTGCTTGACGAGTTCGTTGACGACGTGGCGCAGCCGGTGCGCCTCGCGCTGGCGGACGATGTGATTGGCGATGCGGCTGGAATACTGGATGTCCTTCTGCCGATGCAGCACCTCCCAGATCGTCCCGGGTTCGGGGCCGGTGGGATTCCACATGTGAACCGCGAAGATCAGCGAATTGCGCCGGGGGTTGTCGTCGAAGATCGCTTCCGTCGGCGTGTTGGAGAGAATGCCGCCGTCCCAGTAGAGCTCGCCGTCGATGCGCACGGCCGGGAACGCCGGCGGCAGCGCCCCCGAGGCCATGATGTGCTCGACCTTGATCTCGGCATTGCGGCTGTCGAAGTAGTGCATCATGCTGGTGCGGACGTGGGCGGCGCCGACCATCAGGCGCGGCGTGCTCTTGTTGATGAGCGAGAAATCGACGAGATCGGTCAGCGTCTTGCGCAGCGGCGCCGTGGAGTAGTAACCGGCGGCATCGGTGCCGAGCGGCACGTGGGCGCCGAGGAACGCCCGCGCATTGGTTTCGAAGAAGCCGGGAATGCCGCTGGTCACGGTCGACCACGCCGACAGGGAATCCGCGATGCCGGTCCATGCCGGCAGCGCGCTCCAGAACGCATTGCGCTCCATGCGGCGCCAGAATTCCCGGAGCCTGTCGAGGCGATGCTCGACCGCATTGCCGGCGATGATGCTGGCGTTGATCGCGCCGATCGAGGTGCCGATGATCCAATCGGGCTCGACCTTCGCCTCATGCAAGGCCTCGTAGACGCCGCCCTGATAGGCGCCGAGCGCGCCGCCGCCCTGCAAGACGAGCACGACCTGCCCATTCGCCTGCTTGCGGATCACGTTGACGGCGTCGAGCGGCGATCGATCCCATGACATGATGTGTTCCTTTGGTTCGATGTGTGGTGCGAATGGTCGGCGTGGCGCGACACTCAATGCGCGGTCCAGCCGCCGTCGACCGGCAGCGCGATGCCGGTGATCGACGCGGCCGCGTCGGAGGCGAGAAACACCGTCAACGCGCCCAGTTCCTCGACCGTGGCAAATCGCTTGTTCGGCTGCTGCGCGAGCAGAACGTCGCGGATCACCTGTTCGCGCGGAATGTTGTGGGCCTTGGCCTGGCCCTCGATCTGGGCCTCGACGAGCGGGGTGTAGACATAGCCCGGGCAGATGGCGTTGCAGGTGATGCCCTGCTCCGCGGTCTCGAGCGCCGTCACCTTGGTGAGGCCCACGATGCCGTGCTTGGCGGCCACATAGGCCGACTTGAACGGCGACGCCACCAGCCCATGGGCGGAGGCGACGTTGACGATGCGGCCCCACTTGTTCTCGACCATGCGGGGCAAGGCGAGCCGTGTGGTGTGGAACGCCGACGACAGATTGATGGCGAGGATCGCGTCCCATTTCGCGGGCGGGAAGTCCTGCAGCGGTGCGACGAACTGGATGCCGGCGTTGTTCACGAGAACGTCGATCCGGCCCAATGACGCGAGCGTCGTCTCCATCATTTCGGCGATCGACGAGGGGCTCGACATGTCGGCGCCGGAATAGCGCACGGTCACGCCGAAATCGTCGGCGAGCTTTGCCTGAGTGGCCGAAATCTCCTCCGGCTTTCCGAAGCCGTTGAGCACGACGGCGGATCCGGCGGCGGCCAGCGCGCGGGCGATTCCGAGGCCGATCCCGCTCGTGGAGCCGGTGACCAGCGACACCCGTCCGGCGAGCGGGCGGGCGGCGGTCAATTCATTCTGCGTCAGGGGCTTGTTCATGGTGTCGGCTCCGATCTCGGCGAATTCGTTCAAGTGGTACGGCTGTTCTTGATGCACTGTGCGCGGCGGGGTGCGGATTCGGAAATGCCGTTTGAGCACCGAGTTCGATAGGTCGCCGCTATCGCGGCGATCCCGGCTCGGCTCCTATGCGGCATCCCGCACCGTTGCGGCGCGACTGTGCGGTGGCTGCATCGCTTCCATCCGCGACCCCGATACTCCCGTGATGAGCCGGGTGCCGCGCTGGAACGTGAGGTAGTTCCAACCCCAGCTCAGCGCGACCGCAAGCCGGTTGCGGAATCCGATCAGAAAGTAGATGTGGGCGAGGCTCCACAGCAGCCACGCCGGAAATCCCGCGAGCTTGACGCGGCCGAGCTGCGCCACCGCGCGTTTGCGCCCGATGGTGGCCATGGTGCCGAAGTCGCGATACCGGAACGGCGGCAGGATCGTGCCGCGCAGGCGCGCCTTGAGAAGGGCAGCCACGTATTGGCCCTGCTGCTTGGCGACCGGCGCGACGCCCGGCAGCGGCTTGCCGTCGGCGCCGACCGCGCAGGCGACGTCGCCGATGACGAAGATGTCGGGGTTGCCCGGCACCGCGAGATCGGGGCCCACCTTCACGCGTCCGGCGCGATCGGTTTCGACGCCGAGCCAGCGGCCGGCCGGCGACGCCATCACGCCCGCGCCCCAGATGATGGTGCGCGCTTCGATCACTTCGGTGCCGAGGTGGACACCGCATGCGTCGCAGCGGGTGACGCCGGCGCCGAGCCGGACCTCGACGCCGAGCTGCTCGAGCGACTGCCGCGCCGCCTCCGACAGCGACGGATCGAACGGCGTGAGCAGCCGCGGCGCGGCTTCCACCAGGATGATGCGCGCCTGGCGCGGATCGATCGAACGAAAATCGCAGGCGAGCGCGCGCTTGGCGAGTTCCGCGATGGCGCCGGCCATCTCGACCCCGGTCGGGCCGCCGCCGACCACGACGAAGTTCAGGAGCCGCGCGCGCTCGGCCGGATCGGTCTCGGTCTCCGCCTTCTCGAATGCCAGCAGGATGCGGCGCCGCAGATAGGTGGCGTCGTCGATGGTCTTGAGGCCGGGCGCCGAGGCCGCCCATTCGTCATGGCCGAAATAGGCGTGCTGTGCGCCGGTCGCGACGATCAGGTGGTCGAAGGCGATGCGCCGGCCCTCCGCCAGCACCTCGCGGCGCTCGGCATCGATGCCGGAGACCTTGGCGAGGACGACGCTGACGTTGCGCGCATCGCGCATGATCGCGCGAATCGGCGAGGCGATGTCCGCCGGCGACAGGCCCGCGGTCGCGACCTGGTACAGCAGCGGCTGGAACAGGTGGTAATTGTGCTGGTCGACGAGGGTGACGTCGAAAGGCGAATTCGCCAGCGCCGCGGCGGCGGAAAGTCCGCCGAACCCGGCGCCGAGAATGACCACGTGCGGACGTGGCGCGGCATCGGTGCGGTTCATGATCAGGCCTCCAGCTCGGGTCGCAGCTTGATGCGACTGGTTCGGTCGTCCGATGTTTTGGCGCGACGATGCCGTCACGGTCCAATAGCGTTGCGCTATCGCTTCCATCGGCGATCGGCATTTCACTGCAGCGCGGCGATCCGCTTTGATTGCGACTGAGCAAACGGCGCATGTTCGCAAGCGACACGACGATCGTGTCCTCGCGCGGCGCAACGCCAAGGAGACGACCCATGTCGCCACATCAGTTGTTGGAAGCCGGCCGCTCGCTGGCCGAACGCATTCCCTACAGCGCGGTCGCGCTGGTGTCGCGCTTCGCGCTCGCCAGCGTGTTCTGGCGCTCGGCGCAGACCAAAGTGAGCGGATTTTCCATACGCGAGGAGACGTTCTTCCTGTTCCGCGACGAATACAAGGTGCCGCTGCTGCCGCCCGATCTTGCGGCATACTGGCCACCATCGGTGAGCACGTATTCTCCGTGCTGCTGCTGGTCGGGCTGGCGTCGCGCCTCTCCGCGCTGGGCCTGTTCGGGATGACCATGGTGATTCAGTTGTTCGTGTTTCCCGACGGCTGGCCGGAACACATTCTGTGGGTCGCGCTGCAGCTTCTGATCATCTCGCGCGGGCCGGGCGCGGTTTCGCTCGATCATCTGATCTGGACGCGCGCCCCGGCCATGTTGGTTGCGGCCCGCTGACTACAGCAGCGATAGGATTTCGAGGAAATGGCCGGGCTTGCCCGGCCATTTCCGTTCAGCGTCTCAAGAAAAGAGGCCCGCAGACCTGTGGGCATCAAAAGAGTCCGGGGGAAGATTTACCCGCCGATGCCGACAACCACTCTTGCGCCGATCAGCACGGCGAGGCTTTCCGATGCGCAAAACCGCGGAACGGCCTGCTCCGCCACGAGGACGGCCTCCGTCATCGTGCTTCCAGCAGCCAGCGCGCGGATGAATGCCGCGTCGCCGTGGGTGATGCATTGCGTCCTGACTTTCAGGCGGGGCCGGGCGACCAGCACGGCTTCCTTCGCCCAGGGCGACGCCGGCGTGAACCGCACGGGGTCCTGGTTCATGTGCCAGATCGAATAGATCGGGTGGGAGGACGTGATGATCGACAGAGAAGGATGCAGCCTGACCCGCGTCTCGCCGAGCCGGTCGGCCGGCAGCGCCGCGAAAGCGTCGGGGTCGAGCGGCGTCGCGTCGGCGGCATGATAGGCAAGCCCGCGCGCCATTTCGACGCGCGCGATGTCGCCGAGATAGGGAATCGGGCGCGCGGGCTCGAAATCGTCGATGAAGGCCGGGAAGGTCTCGCCGTAGTACAGCATGATCGGCGAGCGCGGCAACTCGGCGGCGGCATAGACATGGGCCATCGCGCGGAAGAACTCGTCGCCGACCAGGCGCTTGACCACGGGGAACCGGGTCGCCAGCGCATTGGCGAGGCCGGCCGCGACATTGTTGCGATAGACCGCAAAGCGGCGATCGGCCCGCCGGCGCGATGCGCCGCGGATATCGGCGGGCACCGGCACCGTCCGGTCGAGCAGCGATTTTGCGAAGGCGTTCTGGGTTTGGGCAAGGCTGGGCATGGCGATTCCTTTCAGGCGGCGGTTTGCAGGGCGCGGCGGGCATGGGCGTCGAGCACCGATTTGGCGCGGGCGGCCTCGGCCGCGAGCGCGGCAAAGGGCGGAACATCGTTGTCGCGCTCGATCAGCGTCGGGACCGGTCCGCAGCGCGCGACGGTTCGCCGATAGAGCGCCCAGACCGCTTCGGCGACCGGGGTGCCGTGGGCGTCGATCAGGAGCCGCTGGTTCTCGTCGTCGTGGTCTTCGGCAAATCCGGCCAGATGGATCTCGCCGACCCGTTCGAGCGGGAAGGCATCGATATAGGCCATAGGCTCGAAGCCGTGATTGACGGCGGCGACGTAGACATTGTTGACGTCGAGCAGGAGGCCGCATCCGGTGCGCGCGGCGACCGTCGCCTAGAAATTCGGGCTCGGTCATTTCCGAGGTTTCGAACGCGACATAGGTGGCGGGATTCTCCAGCAGCATGCGCATGCCCAAGCAATCCTGAACTTTGTCGACGTGCGCGCAGATGCGGGCGAGCGTTTCGCGATTGTAGGGCAGCGGCAGGAGATCGTTGAGGAAGCGGCCGTCATGGGTCGACCACGCCAGATGCTCGGAGAACAGGCGCGGCCGGTAGCGGTCGACAAGGCGCCGCAGGCGGGCGAGATGGGCACGATCGAGGCCGCCGGCCGAACCGATCGACAGGCCCACGCCATGAAGCGAGAGCGGATAGCGGGCGCGGATCTCGCCGAGCATGTGATGCGGCGGCCCGCCGTCGCCCATGTAGTTTTCGGCGTGAACCTCGAAGAAATCGATTGAGTGCGCACCGTACAGCACCTCGTCGGCATGCTCGGGCTTGAGCCCGATCCCGACGCCGGTTGATGCGAGCAAAAGCCGGGTCGGATCACTGCACCGTATGTTCATCGCGCATGCTCGACAAAAAGGGCATTTTCAGCCTTTGCGGGGCCGGACCGGCAGCGGACTGACCACCGTTCCGGCGCCACATGTTCGGCTGCCGACTTGGTGTTCAACTTCGCTTGATCGGTTCGAGCGAACCGGCGCCGCTTGGTGTGGTGGTGCTGACGCAGGTGCCCTTGGGAACCAGTCGCCAGGCATTACCCTGGTAGTCGACCTTCGCGGTGGCCGCGCAAGTGGTGCCGGGGCCGGCGGCACAGTCGTTCATGCCTTTGAGCGAGACGCCGTAGCACTTCTCCTTGCTGGACTCCGCGGCGAAGGAGGGCGAAGTGACGGCGGCCAGGGCGGTGGTGAGCGCGCCGGCGAGCGCCAGCGACACTGCGGTGGATTTGGGGTTCATGGGGTGGTCTCCTGTTGCTAGACGCCCGCAACGAGCGTGGCCTAATGAAGCGCGGGAGACGGCCTAAGGTAAAATGCCGTTACGCCATCGTTCCGATAGTTGCCGACTATGGTCCGCGTTGCGCTGCGGAGCCGGCGATCCCTGCCAGGGCACGTGCGGCAACCACTCCAGCCATATCGATACGCTCTGCGGGTCGAATGCTCCAAAGCCTGACTCGATCCGAAGCACGCCGTCGATCCAAATATGAATACCGCGCCGATGTCATATCGGCGCGGTATGGTCGATGCTAGTCAGGTTCCGCGGCCGCAACGGATGGCCGACGGATTGGTAATCAGCGGATCACCGAGCCGTCCCGAACGGCGAACTTGCTGGAGTGCCGCTGCGCGAGGTGGCCGTGCCGCGGAACGAAGGCATAGTCGGACTTGCCGAACTGGACCCAATTGCCGGCTTGCTCATAGGCGTAGGGCGGGCCCATGATGCCCTGCGCAAAGGACATGGTCGAAGTTGCGACGACGGCGGCCAGCGCCGACAAGATCAGAGTGAGCTTCATCTTGGTCTCCATTTGGTGAAAGCGACGTTGTTGAACGTTCGCGTTGCGAACCACCCGGTTGGGCTGCACCAAAGATCGTTCCGCCGGCGCGTCAAAGCCAATATCGACAAGCTAATGAATTGAGAGCGGCGGGCTATCACTGTGTCGCACGCGAATAGCAACCGGCTATCGACACCAAAGCGCATCGGCATTTTTCTTCCCTGTCGCGCAGGCGCATCTCCCATTCGTCGCGGGGACCAGACTGATCCGGCGCAACAGAGGAGATAAGGAAATGTACGATCGTATCGAAAAAGTCCGCGCGCTCATGCTCGTCGGCCTCGTCATGAGTTCGGCAGCCCTCGCGGTCGCCGCTTCCGCGCCCGCGCATGCGATGTCCAAGAATGCGCTGCTGTCGGCTCGCGTGAACGGTGCTTACGGCGCTGCCGCCGGCAGCGTCGGCACGGGCATTCAGGGCTCCACGGTCTATAACCGCGGGCGCTATGTCGGCCGGGATCCCGACCCGGCTGTCCGGGCCCAACTGCTGCGCGATGATTTCAGGGATCGCAGCATGTAAACACGCCGGATGGCATCAGGAAAAAGGCGCGACGCAAATCACGTCGCGCCTTTTTACATTGGTGGTGAAAGAGCTACTTGTGCGGCATCACTCAAGCGCGCCGAGGTGTCTCTCGATCCGGCCTGTCGCGCTTCATCGCACCGATTTCAGCGCCGCGAGGAGCTCGTCGAGATCCACGCGTCTGCGGTAATCGGGATCGATGTAGCGTGCCTTGACGACGCCGTCCTGGCCGACAATGAACGTGGCGGGGATCGGCAGCATCCAGGTCTCGTTGCCCTGATAGGGGGCGATGTCAAAACCGCCGGCACGCATTGCCTCGCGCTTCTCGTCGCCGACCCAGAACAGCAGATTGAGCTCGAGGGCGTAGCCATTGTCGATGTCGGCGAGGACGGGGAACGGCGCCTTGGCGTAAGATTTCAGCTCCGCTCCATATCGGCTCTTCTCCGGCGAGATGGCAACGATCTGGGCGCCGAGACTTTCCACCTCAGGGGCAATTCTGGCGAGCCCGTCGGCGTTGAGCCGGCAATAGGGACACCAATGGCCGCGATGGAATGACAGGACCACGGGTCCCTTGTCGAGCAGGTCGGTGAGACGAACGAGGCGGCCGCTCTCGTCGGGGAGCATGAAATCCGGCATCGGCTCGCCCGGTCGTGGCGCGCTCTGGCCGACGCTGTTGGCCTCGAGCCGCGCGACCATGCGGTCGACGATATCGGCGAATTCCGGACTGAGCCGGCGCACCTCGTCGGCAACGGCTCTCAGCCGCTCGCCGAGCGGGGCATCCATGTCTCGGCTTTGGTCGGTTGCGTCTTCAAGGAGCTCGGCGAAAGTCTTCTCGGCCATCGGGCTTACTCGATCCACTCAAGAGGGGCGCTCCGGCGGATGCCACGGTGGCAGCCGCAAAGGCAACGCAAAGCAGTGCTACCCAAGCTGAGCTTGACGTTGTGGCGCCCGCCGTCATCCTCGACCGGAGCAGTCGGACATCTATGCTCACATCCGCCCGGACACAATGCAGCGTATCAATAGCTGGAAGCTATCGTCGTCCGCGGCCATTGCCACTAGGTGTTCCCGCTATCGGGACTCGATTTCGGCGAATCCATCTTCGGGCGATAGCACGCCGCTATTCATTCCAGCATCAAACGGCATTGGCGACTGAGGCATCGCGGATGCTTCAATCCGGTCAGCGAGAAGGCAGTTTTCATGACTGCCGCAAATCGGAGTGTGTCATGACCAAAATCGCACCGTGCGATGGCCGGCACCTGGCTGTTACGCAGCACAGTCGTCGGTCTGCGGCATCGTGTCTTGCGATCGCCGTCCTAATTCCAGCGATGGCGGTCTTTGCGACCGCCACACTGGAAAGCACCGTCGCTCGCGCTGCCGTTCCGCTCGACGTGGTCGAGCAGATTGCCGGAGTGCCGACGCTCGCTCCAGTCCTCAAGAGGGTCACGCCGGCCGTCGTCAATATCGAGATCAAGGTCCGCGCTGCGCCTGAGGCCGCACCGGCAAAGCTGCGCACTAAGATCCGTCGCAGCCCCAATGTGCCAGAGACTGCGGCCCAGCGCGAAATAGCGAGCGCCGGCTCCGGCGTCGTGTTCGACGCCCGCAAGGGGCTCATCGTCACCAACAACCACGTCATTGCCAATGCCGATCAGATATTGGTCATTCTGACAGACGGCCGCGAGCTGCGGGCCAGGCTGGTCGGGACCGATCCCGCGACCGATGTGGCAATCATTAAGATCGACGCCGACGACCTGACGGCAATACCGCTGGGCGGTCCCGGACAGGCTCGAGGTTGGCGATTTCGTCTTCGCCATCGGCAATCCGCTGCAGCTCGGGCAGACGGTGACGTCCGGGATCGTCAGCGGCGTGCATCGCCGCAATGTCGGCATCGCGCGTTATGAGGATTTTGTGCAGACCGATGCGGCGATCTATCCTGGCAATTCCGGTGGCGCGCTCGTCAACGGCCGCGGGGATCTCGTCGGCATCAACACCGCGTTCATCGGTCCCGCGCGCGGCAACCCCGGTCTCGGATTTGCAATTCCCATCGAGATGGTGCGCAGCGTCGCGGCGGAGATCCTCGAACATGGGGAGTTCCGCCACGGCGAACTCGGAATCACGTTCGAGGACCCGGCGCGCGGCCACGGTCGCGATGTAAAGCTGGCCTCCCGGCGAACCGGCGCGGTTGTCGTTGCCGTCGACAAAGGTTCGCCCGCCGAACATGCCGGGTTGAGGTCGGGCGACGTGGTGACCGAGCTTGGCCGGGTGCCGGTCCAGGACACCGCGGAACTGCACTTCCGCCTCGGGTTGTTCCGGGTGGGCGACGTCGCCGAACTCACCGTGTCACGCGAGGGAATCGCTATGAACGTCCGCGCAGTCATCGCGGAGCCCGAGCGTCATACCCGATCGAAGTGACCTAGGTCGTATGATTTTTTGCGCTATGCCCGTGTCGACCGCGGCGTGGCGCTTTTTCGGGCAACGAGGGTCAAAAACCGAGAGCAGCGGCGCGTAGGGGTGGGGGTCGGGCGAGCGCAGCTTTCGGGTGGGCAGCCGCGGCGTTCAGGCCGCCAGCCATAGCCAATGTCTATCCAATCCAGCGCGCAATCGGCATTGGCGCCGCGGGCTGGTTGAATGCTCCAATCGGCTATCAGAAGGGCGGGATCGCCCTGCTCCGACCGGAGGATGAAATGACCAACCTCACCCTTGTCGCAAGCCGCCAGGCCACGCTGCCGCCCGCTCAATGGGCGCATGATATTCGCAACCTGCTTGCAACGTTGGGGCTCCATCTCGATTCGCTCGCCCGCCTGTCAGGTCCTCAAGGCGCCAAGGCGGCGAGCGCCGCACATGCGCTGATCGCGAGGGCGGGCGGGATGTGCGGCGAGGCCGTCACGGCAGCTGGAGCCGCCGATGGCCGGCGCCGACGACATCCGTTCGACATCACGGCTATCATCCGCCAAGTCGTCGATCTCGTGGCTCCGCTCGGCCCGGAGGGCTTTTGCATCAACGTCGCGAGCAACGGAGCCCATCTCGTGCTCGGCGATCAAACCGAATTGTTCCGCGTTGTCTTCAATCTCTGCACAATGCGTTGGTGGTAGCGCGTTCGAGCGCGAAGCTGCGCCGGATCGATATCTCGGTCGAGCGCATGCGGCGCAGATCACCGCAGTGAGGGTCGCCGATGATGGCGGCGGCCTGCCGCCGCGAGTGGCCGCCAGGCTGTTTCGTGGCCCGGTCAGAGCCGGCGCCTTGCATGGGCACGGCCTTGCAATCGCCCGCGAGCTGATGGAGCGCAACGGCGGGACGTTGACCTGCGAAACGTCGCGGAAGGGCACGATCTTCCGCGTCGAGCTTGCGGCTTTCACGTCTATCCGGGTTGCGGAAGGCGCCGGTCACGCGATCGCTGGGCCAGCGTGCCACCAGTTGACTGCGCCGAGCCGATTCGTTGTCGAAGTCGAGTCCCATCGCGAAAAAGTGAGGAATCTCCTCGACATCGCACGTTTCCGTGACTTGACCGATCAAGGCCGAAGTCCGATCGTTCCCGTCTCCCTCTGGTCAGATCGCAGCGCAGTGAGGAACGAGCGGGTTACGATCGCATGATTCCAGCCGTGAGGGCGTCAATCGCCGTTGCGATCGCCGGCGCCGCCATGTTGGCCGAACGCGCCGGCGCCGAGACGTCGCCTGCGGCTGATTTCCCCGGCCGATCGTCACCTTCGTGGTGCCGGGACCGGTCGGCGGGCCCACCGACACGTTGTGCCGGGTGGTGGCCGACAAGCTTCGCCAATCGTTCGGGCACCCCGTCGTGGTGGAAAATCGCCCCGGGGCGGTCGGCAGCATCGGTGCGTCCGCCGTCGCGTGGCGCAGCCCACCGGCCACACCCTGCTCTGCACGCCCGATGCGCCGATCGTTCTCAGCCCGCTGATCAACAAGGGCCTCCCCTACGACCCCGATGCTTTCGAGCCGGTCATTTCGTTGGCGATCACATATTCGATCGTCGCGGTCCGGCGGGACCTTCCGGCGGGTTCGATCGCCGCATTGATCGCCTACGCCAAGGCCAATCCCAAGAAGCTCAACTACGCGACCGGCGGCAACGGCAGCGACTCGCACATTGCGACGCTCTGGTTCGTGCGCTCCGCCGGCATCGAGATGGTGAACATTCCGTATCCGGGTTCGGCGCCGTCGTTGCGCGCGCTGGTCAGCGGCGAGGTCGACCTTCTGATCGACAGTCTCTCGGTGCTGCTGCCGGCCTACCGGGGAGGGCTCGCCAGGGTCCTCGCCGTCGGAGCGCCCGCGCGGCTTGCCGAAATGCCGGAGGTGCCGACGCTTGCAGAGGTCGGTCTCGGAGACATGGAGCTCGTGAACTGGTTCGGGATTTTCGCGCCGAAGCAGACGCCGATGGCGGTCGTCGTCAAGCTCAATCGCGCCGTCAACGACACCTTGGCGCTGCCCGAGGTGCGCGCCGCCATCGATGCCATGGCGCTTCGATCCGTGGGCGGCACCCCACAGGATTTCAGGGAATCCATTGCCCAAGACCGCAGGCGGAGGGGCCAGGCGATGAGCGGTGTCATCGAGCCTCGTTGACTTGGCGCATCGGCCGAGTACTTATTCAGGCAGGGCGATATCCATGGAAATGCATCAGATCCGCTACTTCCTGGCCGCGGCGCGCACGCTTGAATTTCACGCGCGCCGCAGAGGAATGCAACGTCGCGCAGCCCTCCCTGACCCGCGCCATCCAGCAGCTCGAGGAAGAGCTCGGTGGCGACCTGTTTCGCCGCGAGCGCAAGCTCTCGCACCTGACCGATCTCGGCCAGCGCATGCTGCCCCTGATGCAGCAGTGCTACGACATGGCGCAGGGTGCGAAGTCGCTGGCCGGCTCGATCAAGCGCGGCGAAATCGCATCGCTGCGGCTCGCGCTTTCGCACACCGTCGACATTTCGCTGCTGGTGCCGTTCCTGTCGGAGCTCAACCGCGCCTTCAACGGGCTGGAATTGAAATTTCTTCGCGGCAGCGGCATCGAGATCGCCGAGAAGCTCAAGCAGGGCGATGCCGAGCTCGGAATTGCCGGCCCGCTGGATGAATCCTGGGCGCGATTCGACGTCTGGCCGCTTTTTACCGAGAGCTTTTCGCTCGTGGTCAACGCCAAGCACCGCCTGGCCCGCAACCCCGCCGCCGACCTCGACGAGCTCACCCAGGAGCGCCTGTTGTTGCGCCCCTATTGCGAGCAGGCGGAACAGATGGCGGCGCTGCTGCGCAGCCGCAACGTAAACTCCGCGCACACTCACGAACTGTCGTCGGAGCGCGACCTGCTGTCGTTGCTCGAAGCCAATATCGGTGTTGCGGTCGTGCCGCGCAGCGTTGCGATCCCGGAGAGCCTCACCCGCCTGCCGATCAACGAATTTCCGCTCAACCGCACGGTCTATCTCTACGCGGTCGCCGGCCGGCCGCGCGGCGGGCCGGCGACGACGTTCATGAAGCAGCTCAATTCCGCCGACTGGTCGTCCTACGTGAATTGAGATTGCGGATCATCGTGCGGATTTGAGTGCGGCCAGGAGTTCGTCCAGATCCATGCGCTTGCGATAGTCGGGATCGATGAAGCGCGCCTTGATCAGGCCGTCGGCGCCCACGACGAACGTCGCCGGGATCGGCAGGAACCAACTGCCGACCCCGTGATAGATGTTCGAGATCGCGGCCGCCCTTGGTCATGTATTGCTTCATCTCCTCGCCGATCCAGATCGCGAGATTGAGCGAGATCGCATAGCCGTTGGCGAAATCCGTCAGCATGCGAAACGGCGCCGCGGCATCGCGCTTGTGTTGCGTCGTGAATTCCTGCCGCTCCGGAGTGATCGCCACGATCTGCCCGCCGGCGGCTGCGGCCTCGTCGTTGATCTGCGCGAGGCCATGGGCGTTGATGCGGCAATAGGGACACCAGTGTCCGCGGTGGAACGCAATCGCCACCGGGCCGTTGGCGAGCAACTCCTCCAGGCCACGAGGTGCGCAGCGTCGTCGGGAAGCAGGAAGGGGGGCATCGGCTCGCCGACGACCGGTGCATTGAGGCCGGCGCCCGCGTTCGTGAGCCGTTCCACCAACCGGTCGGTGATGGCGTAGGTCGGCGATCCCATCGCTCGCACCATCGCCGCATAGGTCGCCAGCCTTTCATTGATCGGCGCGTCCGAATCACGAGCAATCTGAAAGGCTTCCGCGGGAGTTGACGGGAGGCGGCTTCGATGGCATCGGCGGCTCCGAAGCCCCGGTCGGCCGTGATTCTGTGTCCGGCTGGTGGGCAGGGAACAGCTTATCACGCGGGTCCATAGCCGGCACCTATGCGTTCCATAGCCCCCGGACATGGTCCCGGAATCGCGATCTTGGGCCGCCGTGGTCACCAGACGCGCCCTGACGGCGGCTCATTTCTTGGCCGTGACGCTCGAGGTGATGGAGGCGATGACCTGCGACGCCATCTTGAACTGTGCGTCGCGATTCTTGATGCCGTGACGGCGGGCGATCCAGCCGAAGTCCGAATAGACGGTCCACACGCTGCCGTCGTCTTCCTGGGTCACCAGGAGCCGGACCGGCCAATCGAGGCCGGCATTCGGGTTCGAGGTGATGAACTGGGTTCCGAGCGGCGGATTGCCGAACACCAGGAGCGTCGACGGCCGCAACTTGATGCCGGCATCGGCGGCGAGCTTCGACTGGTCGATCTCGGAGAAGAACCGGATGCCCTTGTCGGCGATGTCCTTCTTGATGCGGTTGATGGTTTCGTCCAGCGCATAGGCGCTCTTGACCCTGACGATGCCGTCCTGGTCGTTCGCGCGCGCCATGATGATGGAGGAGACGACGAGCGCAACGGCGACGGCGGCATGGGCACGGTACTTGGGGGCGTTGGCGGACATGAAAATCTCCATTCGATTGATGCGCATCCGGTTCGTGCGCTGGCAGCCAGAATGGAGAATGCCGCGTCGAATTTGAAATACCGAAATGCTTCGGATTCCATAGCACCGTGCTTTGCTGGGCCCTCGCCCGATCGCGAATGCCCACGTTCGCACTTCGGGCGGAGCGTGGTGACGGAATAGCGGTCGGCTATCGAACTCAAAGTCAGTCGGCATTTCCGTCGGAGCGCCGCTTCGCCGATGCTCCCGTCATCGCGGCGGTCGACCTTTCACCGGCCGGCGCGCAACACAGGAGCCAATTCAAATGTCCAACCGCATCGAACTGGGCCGATTGTTCGGCCGCACCATCACCGTCGCCGGTCTCGCCATCGGATCGGCCGTTCTCACGACCACCGCCTTTGCCGGCAGTTGCCCTGCCGACAAGATGAAGGCCGATGTCCGCGAGCCCGTGAAATTCGCCGCCGTCGGCGTCACCGACACCACGCTCGGCGCCATCGACCTCGAGAAAGGAGCCGGCCAAGCTCAAGGACCGCCAATTGCGGTTCCGCAAGCTCACCATCGAGCCGAACGGCATCGTGCCCTGGCACAGCCACGGCGACCGCCCGGCGCTCATCTTCATCGCGGAAGGCGAGATCATCGAATACGCCAGCAATTGCGCGGCGCCGATCGTGCACAAGGCCGGCGAGATCCGTCCCGAGACCAGCGGCACGTCGCACTGGTGGAAGAACCTCGGCGACAAGACCGTGGTGCTCTATGTCGGCGATCTCCTGCACGACAAGGCCGACAAGAACATGTGAGCGTCGCGTCTCCTCCCCCGACGTTCACGACGCCCCGCACAACCGCGGGGCGTCGCCTTGGCAACCGACCGCACGATTGGAAACGCCATGTCGATGATGTCTCACGTCGCCGTCTTGCCGCGGATGGGCCCCGATACCCGTTCGGCCGGCGTCCTCGCGCGCTTTCTCGTCATTGCGCTGACGGCATTTCTCACCGTGGTCGATCTGTTCGCCACCCAGGCGATCCTGCCGTCCTTGACGCGGGCCTATGGCGTCAGCCCGGCGGCGATGGGCTCCGCGGTCAATGCCAGCACGCTCGGCATGGCGATCGCAGGGCTTTGCGTCGCGATCTTCAGCAGGAAAATCGATCGCCGGCTCGGCATACTGATCAGCCTCGCGGTCCTGGCGATCCCGACCGCGCTGCTCGCGAGCGCGCCCAATCTCGCGGTCTTCACGATGCTGCGCGTCATTCAGGGCCTGTGCATGGCTTCGGCCTTCACGCTGACGCTCGCCTATCTCGGCGAGCATCCGAGCGCGGTCGACTCCGCGACCGCGTCGGCCGCCTACATCACCGGCAACGTCGCGAGCAATTTCGTCGGCCGGTTCGTCTCCGCGGCGCGTCGCCGATCATTTCGGGCTCGCGTCGAACTTCTATTTCTTCGCCGCCCTCAACCTGGCCGGCGCCGTGCTGGTCTATTTCACCGTGAATCGCACGCCAGCCGGCGCATTGCCTCGGGCGCACCGTGGAGACCCAATTCGCCTCTTGGGCGCTGCACCTGCGTAATCCCCGGCTGCTGGCCGCGTTCGGCATCGGCTTCTGCATTCTGTTCGCCTTCATCGGCACCTTCACCTACGTCAATTTCGTGCTGGTGCGTCCACCCTTCATGACCGGGCCGATGGAACTGGGCTTCGTCTATTTCGTGTTCCTGCCCTCGGTGATCACGACGCCGCTGGCCGGACGCGTCATCGGCCGTCTCGGCACGCGGGCAACATTCTGGGGTTCGTTCGGGCTCGCCGGCGCCGGCCTGCCGCTGCTGCTGACCGCGAGCTTCCCCGGCGTGCTCGCCGGGCTCGTGCTCGTCGGGGTCGGCACCTTCTTCGCCCAGGCGGCGGCCACCGGCTATGTCAGTCGCACCGCGACCTCCGACCGCGGCTCCGCGAGCGGCATCTACCTCTCCTGCTACTTCTTCGGCGGCATGGTCGGCAGCGCCGTGCTGGGTCAGATCTTCGATCGCTTCGGATGGCCGGCCTGCGTCGCCGGCATCGGCGCGTCGCTGGCGGTCGCCGCGCTGCTCGCGAGCCGGCTGCGAAAGTAGGACGCGTTCGGTTCAGGTCCTCGGGCCGGATATCATCCGTCGTGAAATGCATCCGCGGCATTCCGGACATTGCGCTGGCCATGATCGCTTCGACATCGATGCACCTGCACCATTTGGTCCAGCGTCACCGATTCCTGGAATCTCTTGCGATGCACAATCTGCATGGCGTCACACGCACTTCGGCCGCCCAAATTTCCGTCGGCATGTTTGCGCTGGAGCAAAGATCGTTCCGACCGCCGCATTAGTCTTTTTTGTGTCGGAGGTTCGCGTCAGTGCGCATCACGCCAGATAGCTTGCTGGACGACGTCATGCGGGATGCACCCGCGACGATCCGCGTATTCCTCGATTTCAAATTCGGTTGTGTCGGATGTCCAATCGCATTGTTTCATACCGTCGCGGATGCCTGCCGGGAGCATCGAGTCGAGATCAATCCGTTCCTGCTGGTATTGCGCGATGCGGCAGCCAGGGCCGAGGAAGCCCATAAGCAGCTTTAACTTGAGAGGCCACGTAATGGCGTCAATTCCACGCCTCAAGGCATATGACGGCCCAGCCATACTGTCCTACGGCTTTCGGCCGTTCTTCCTGGTGGGCGCGCTCTATGCGGGCCTTTCCGTCCTGCTGTGGCTCCCGATGTTTTACGGCGAGCTTGGAGTGGCGAGCGCGTTTGCCCCGCGGGACTGGCACGTTCACGAGATGCTCTACGGTTACGTGCCAGCCGTCGTCACCGGGTTCCTGTTGACGGCAATCCCCAACTGGACGGGACGGCTGCCGATCCAGGGCACTCCGTTGCTGGTCCTCGTCGCAGTCTGGCTCGCCGGACGGCTCGCTGTCACCCTCTCGGCCGTCATCGGGTGGGCCCCGGCGCTGGCGATCGACGGCGCCTTTCTCATTCTGGTTGCCGCCGCCGCGGCGAGAGAGCTTATCGCCGGCCGGAACTGGGGAAATCTCAAGGTCGTGTCGTTGATCGCGATCCTGGCTCTCGCCAACATCGCATTCCATCTGGAGGCTCATTTCTTCGGTCTGGCCGAATACAGCACGCGCCTCGGCATCGCGGTAGTCGTGATGCTCATCAGCCTTGTCGGCGGCCGCCTGGTTCCGAGCTTTACCCGCAACTGGCTGGCGCGGGAGAACCCCGGCCGTCTGCCGGCACCGTTCGGTCGTTTCGACGTCGTCGTCATCGCGGCATCCGCCGCCGCGCTGGTGTCGTGGGTCGTTGTGCCCGGCACGTGGGGAGCGGGTGCGTCGCTCCTGCTTGCGGGCGCGCTTCAACTCGTTCGTCTCGCGCGCTGGGCCGGAGACCGCACGTTCCACGACCGCCTGGTCCTCATTCTTCATCTGGGTTATGCGTTCGTGCCCACCGGGTTCCTGCTGATGGCGGCTGCTTCGTTCGACCTCTTGTCGCCTGCAGCCGGTGTTCATGCATGGGCCGGCGGCGCCGTCGGAACCATGACCCTCGCCGTGATGACGCGCGCCAGCCTCGGCCACACCGGCTGCCCGTTGACGGCATCGCTTGCGACCCAGGCGATCTATGCGGCCGTCGTCATCGCCGCGGTCACCCGCATCTGCGCCGCCGTGCATCCCGCCTTCAGCGCATCGCTGTTGCACGTCGCGGCCTTTGCGTGGGCGGCGGCATTCCTGGGCTTCGCCGTGAGCTTCGGGCCATCGCTGATAAGCCCGCGGCCGAGCGGGGCGGCGACATGAACGCGCCGAACCCGGACATTCTCGATGCGCTCTCGACCATCATGGACCCCGAGCTCGGGATCAACATCGTCGATCTCGGTCTGGTCTATCGCGCTGACTTTACGCGGGAGGGAATCGTCGTTCGCTTTACGACGACGTCGCCGACCTGTCCGCACAGCGAGACGCTGCTCGGCGAGGTGACGGCAACGCTGCGAAAAGCGTTTCCGGACACGGCCGGCATGATGTCGCCTTGACCTGAGACCCGCCATGGTCGCTGGATCGCCTGAGTTGAGATCCTTGTCGGACCCATTTCGAACAGCGCAGCTGCCACGGAGTATCCCATCAAAGAACTTTCGCGATATGCTGGCCAGCGACGATCCTCTTCAATTCCGGCAGGCAGGAGCCGCAATTCGTGCCCGCGCGGAGCGCTTTTCCGATCTCCTCGACGCTCGTTACCTTCCGCGCAACCATCGCATCCCGGATGGCGCCGAGTCCCACGCCGAAACACGCGCAGACGACGGGTCCGGTCTCGGGAAGGCCGTCGGCCGAGCGTCCAGACAGGAGTATGCGTCGCTCATTGTGGGCGAGCAACTCGGCCTGGAAGACCGCCTTGACCGCATCCCACAACGGGGGAGCTTGCGCAGGCCCGACGAATAGGCAGCCCTCGAACTGCCCGTCCGCGAAGATCGCGGCCCGATAGATGCCGCGGGGCACGTCGATGTATTCGGCGAGATCGTCGTCGCGTCCGAACAGGCTTCGCGCCAGCTCATGCCAGGCCGAGGGGGGCGCGTTCGTCGCGAACAGCATTCCGGCGCCGCCCTCGACCGCAACGCGTGCCCACCAAGCCTCGGCCGGCAGTTCGATGGGCTGCCTCGTCAATGCAAAGCCGCGGAATTCATAGCTGACCGGCGCGATCGAAGCCGGCGTCGCCTTGGACTCGGGCTGGCCGGAAAAGGGGTCGGTATGCGGCATGACGAGATCGCCGACGCGCGCGGAGGATGCATTCACACGGCTCCAGTGGATCGGGACAAACAAGGATCGGCGCCGTTGCCGGTCGCTGAAGACGACCTTGAGCACGCACGAGCCCCAGCGTGTCGTGACCCTGGCGAAGCCGCCGTCGGTGAGGCCCGCGGCATTGTCCGGATGCACTTCGACGAAGGGCTCGGGCAGATGCGCGGACAGGCGCGGGCTCGTGCCAGTGCGCGTCATGGTGTGCCACTGGTCGCGTATTCGGCCGGTGTTGAGCCGGAACGGGAATTGCGTGGTCGTTGCCGCACTCGGCGCCGGCCGCTCGGTCGCGATAAATCGCGCCTTGCCGTCGGGCGTGTAGTAACCCCCGGACGCGAAGAAACGCCGCTCCCGGCGCGGCTCGCCGTTTGGTGCCGGCCATTGTACCGGAGCGAGCGTTTCGATCTGCCGGTCGGTGAGTTCCGCGAGTGCGCCGAGATCGAAAGCACGGCGGCCGCCGTTCTCGAAAGCCGACAGTGCCGCATGTTCGCGAAAAACATCGGCGGCGGATCGATAGGCGAACGCCGAGCCGAACCCGAGGCGGCGCGCGACCTTCGCAACGATCCACCAATCGGGTTTGGCTTCGCCCGGCAAGGGCAGAAACGCCCGCTGACGTGAGATGCGTCGCTCCGAATTGGTGACGGTACCGTCCTTCTCGCCCCACGCCGCAGCCGGCAGCACAATATGGGCGCCGGCATTGACCGTATCGTTCGCACGAACGTTTTCGGAGACGACGAGCAAATCGAGCTTTTCGAGTGCGGCGCCCACCTGACCGGCGCGCGGCAACGAGACCGCCGGATTGGTCGCCATCACCCACAGGGCCTTGATCTTGCCCCTCGCAATCGCGTCGAACATCTGCACCGCCTTCGGGCCCTCGCGCGTGGCCATCCGCGGCGCATCCCAGAACCTGCGGACGCGATCGACTTCCTCCGGCGTGAACCCCATATGGGCTGCGAGCTGGTTGGCAAGCCCTCCGACCTCGCGTCCGCCCATGGCGTTGGGCTGGCCGGTCAGCGAGAATGGGCCCTGTCCCGGTCTGCCGATACGGCCGGTCGCCAGATGACAATTGATGATGGCATTGACCTTATCGGTGCCCTGCGCCGACTGGTTCACGCCTTGAGAAAAGCAGGTGACGGCGCGCCGGGTGCAGCGAAACAAATCGAAGAATCGGATGAGGTCCGGTTGCTGCAATCCGGTGACCCGTGCGGTCGCTGCGAGATCGGGGGCAATCTCGCGCGCGCGGGCCAGCGTGGTCTCGAAGCCGGTCGTGTGCGTGCTGATGTATTGATAGTCGAGGGCGTGGGTATCGGCGAGATGCACCAGCAGTCCGCAGAACAATGCCGTGTCCATCCCCGGTGCAATGGCGAGAAACAGATCGGCATCTTCGGCCGTCGCGGTGCGGCGCGGGTCGACCACCACGATCTTGGCACCGCGGTCGCGCTTGTTCTTGACGATGCGCTGGAACAGGACCGGATGGCACCAGGCCGCATTCGATCCGACCAGGACGATGAGATCGGCCTCGTCGAGGTCGCGATAGACACCAGGCACGGTGTCGGTGCCGAAGGCGCGGCGGTGGCCGGCAACCGAGGAGGCCATGCACAGGCGGGAATTGGTGTCGACATTGGCAGATCCGATAAATCCTTTCATCAGCTTGTTGGCGACGTAGTAGTCCTCGGTCAGCAACTGGCCCGAGAGATAGAAGGCGACCGCGTCCGGACCGTGGCGTTCGATGATCCGCGCGAAGCCGGCGGCAACCCCATCGAGCGCGTCGGCCCAGCTCGTCCTGGCGAGCGAGCCGTCGGCTTGGCGGACCATGGGGTGCAGCAACCGACCCGCAAGGCCGAGCGTCTCGCCCAGTGCCGCCCCCTTCGAGCACAGACGCCCGTAATTGGCGGGATGCTCGGGATCGCCGCTGATCTCCGCGCCGCCACATCCGTCCGAGGTCGCGAGCACGCCGCAGCCGACGCCGCAGTAGGGGCACGTCGTGCGCACCGGAGGCGGGCGATGAACCGATGCATCCATGGCTGCGATCCCTCTCCGGTCGAGTACCGAGTCACGCCGCCATGCGCTCGACGAGCGCGCGACCGAAGACGAGATCGTTGCGGAGGGTATCGATCCGGGCACCGGAGCGAATGAGATCGAGGTACCACAGACCGTCGGCGGTATCTCCGAACAGCACCACACCGACGAGGCGCCCGTCCGCGATCACGAGCTTCTTGTAGGTGCCGAGGCCGGGGTCGGAAAGCAGGATCGGTTCGGTGCCGGGGCCGCCGAGGAAATCGCCTGCGGAAAAAACATTGATGCCCGAAACCTTGAGATTGGTGGCGAGGACGCTGCCAGGATAACCGACGTCGTTGCCGGCGAGGCGCCCGGCGAGCACGCGCCCCTGCTCGTAGGCGGGCTCCACCAGACCGTAGCAAACGCCGCGATGCTCGGCGCACTCGCCGATGGCGTGCACGCCGTCGATGTTCGTCTCGATGCGATCGTCGACGATGATTCCGCGGTTGACGCCGATCCCCGCCGCACGGGCGAGGCCGGCGTTGGGCTTGACGCCCACGGCGACCACGACGACGTCGGCCGGGATCGCGCGGCCATCCCGCAATTCGACGGCCTCGACACGGTCGGTGCCGACGAGACGCGCGGTCTCGGCGTTGAGCAGGACCGTGATGCCCTTTGCTTCGACCGCGCGCTTGAGCAGCCCCGCTGCCCGCGCGTCGAGCTGGCGCTCCATCAGCCGGTCCATCAGATGGATCAGGGTGACTTTTGCGCCGGTCTTCGCCAGACCATAGGCCGCCTCCAGGCCGAGAAGCCCGCCGCCAACTACGACGGCGCGCGCGCCGAAGGCCGCCATTGACGTGATCCTGTCGACGTCGGCGATATCGCGGAACGTGAGAACGCCGGCAAGGCCCATTCCGCCGATCGGCAGGTCGATCGGTCGGGAGCCGGTCGCAAACACGAGCTTCGCAAACGGAAGACTGGTGCCGTCGGTCAGAATGACCCTGCGTGCGGACGGGTCGACCGCAACCGCCGGACACCCGAAGCGCAGCGTCACTCCGAGGTCACGCCACCAGCGCGCGGGCTTGAGCTCGACCTCCGACGGCAGCACCTCGCCGGCAAGCAGCGAGGACAGCAGCACGCGGTTGTAGGCGAGTCGCGGCTCCTCGCCGACGACGGCGACTGCGTATTTGCCCAGCGCGCGCCCGGCGAGTTCCTCGACGAAGCGCGCGGCGGCCATGCCGTTGCCGATGACAACAAGAGGCTCGCTCATGGTTGCGCCTCATGCTGCCGAGCGAGACGCGGTGCGCACCACCGCACCGTGCTCGAATTCGTCGAGAAACGACAGCAGCTCGTGGCGGTACTCGTAGTAACGGGGATGATCGAGCAACAGACGTCGCGTACGGGGCCGCGGTATGGCGACGTCGAGAACCCTGCCGATCCGCGCGTTCGGGCCATTCGTCATCATCACGACGCGGTCGGCGAGCAGGATTGCCTCGTCGACGTCGTGGGTCACGCAGATCGCGGTGACCTGGGTGCGCGACCAGACCTCCATCAGAACCTCCTGCAACTCCCAGCGCGTGAGCGAATCGAGCATTCCGAACGGCTCGTCCAACAGCAGCAGCTTGGGCGAAAGCGCGAAGGCCCGCGCGATGCCGACCCGCTGTTTCATGCCGTTCGAGAGCTCGGAGGCGCGCTTGTCCATGGCATCGGCGAGGCCGACACGTGAAAGGTAGTAATCGACGATATCGAAGCGCTCCGCCTTGCTCGCGCGGGGAAACACGCGGTCGACGCCGAGTGCGACATTCTCGCGCGCAGTGAGCCAGGGAAACAGCGACGGCGTCTGGAACACGACGGCACGATCCGGTCCGGCCGTCGTCACCTCTCTGTTGTCGAGCACGATCCCGCCGCCGGAAATGTCGTTGAGACCCGCCACCATCGACAATACCGTCGACTTGCCGCAACCCGAATGGCCGATGAGCGAGATGAACTCGCCCTTGCGCATCAGCAAATTGAAACCATCGACGACAGTGAGCGCCCCTTTCGGCGTCGGATAGGTCTTGCGCACCTCGTAGAACTCGACGTAACGCCCTTCGATCGGGCTCGCCGCCGCGGTCACATAGGCGCGCGGCGGTCCGGAATCAAAGGAGACGGGAACGACGTTCGGCAGGCTGCGGGATTCTCCCGCGGACGTCGATGCGCGGCGCACGCCGACGTCCATGAGATATTGCGTGACGGCCGCGCGCAGGCGCTTGTAGTTCGGGTTGTCGTTCAGTTCCGCGCGATCGCGCGGCCGCGCGAACGGGACGGCAAACTCGGGCCCGAACGTGGCCCCGGGGCCGGGATTGAGAGGCACGATGCGATCGGCGAGCAATAGGGCCTCGTCGACATCGTTGGTGATCAGGACGACCGTCTTCTTCTCCTTGGACCAGATCGCCTCGATTTCGGTCTGCAGCTTGGCGCGCGTGAGCGCGTCGAGCGCCGACAGCGGTTCGTCGAGCAGCAACATCTCCGGATTGGTGGCGAGCGCGCGCGCGACCGCGACCCGCTGGCGCATTCCTCCCGACAGTTCCGCGGGCTTGCGGTCGGCGGCGTGGCTCAACCCCACCATGTCGATGTAACGGCTCACCCGGTCGCTGCGCTCGCGCCGGTCGCACTTGTCGAACACGGCGTCGACGGCCAGCGCGACATTACCTTCGACCGACAGCCACGGCATGAGCGAGTAGTTCTGGAACACGACGCCGCGCTCGGGGCCCGGTTCGGCGACCGGCTCGCCACGAAAGAGGATTTCGCCCGACTCGGGCGCGGCGAGCCCCGCCATCAGATTGATGAGCGTGGTCTTGCCGGAACCCGAGAAGCCGACGATGGCGACGAACTCGCCTTCCTCGACTTTCAGCGATACGTTGTCGAGAACACGGGTCCGCTCGGCTCCCGATCCGAACGATTTGCTGACCGACTTGAGTTCGAGGATGGCCATATCGGTCTCCGTCAGCGGCTGGCGCGATGAGTGGAACAGGCTTGAAGTGCCAGCATGATGCGATCGAGCAGAAACCCGATGATGCCGATGGTCAGCACGGCAACCATGATCTTGGCGAGCGAGGCGGAGGAGCCGTTCTGGAACTCGTCCCAAACGAATTTTCCAAGTCCCGGATTCTGCGCGAGCATCTCCGCGGCAATCAGAACCATCCAACCGACGCCGAGAGACAAGCGAAGTCCCGTGAATATCAGCGGTAGCGAAGACGGCAGGACGAGCTTGACGATCGTCTTGGGCCAGGTAAGGCGAAGCACCCGTCCGACGTTGAGGAGGTCCTTGTCGATCGACCCTACGCCGACCGCGGTGTTGATGAGGGTCGGCCACAGCGAGCACAGCGTGACGGTGATCGCCGAGACCAGGAAGGATTTCGGCAGTGTCGGATCGTCCGACACGTAGAGCGCGCTGACGACCATCGTGACGATCGGCAGCCATGCGAGCGGCGAGACCGGCTTGAAGATCTGTATGATCGGATTGAGAGCCGCATTGAAGGAAGCAAACAGCCCGCACAGCACGCCGAGCGGCACCGCGACGATGGTTGCAAGGACAAATCCGGTGAAAACCGTCTTGAGGCTCGTCATGATCTGATCGATGAAAGTCGGCTTGCCCGTGTAGGGACGAAGCCTCACTTCGGCCTTCGGATCATTCGCCAGAACCTCGGCGTTGCGCGCCTGTTGGCGCTGGTGGAACGCCGTCTGCTTGTCGCGCTCGGCGACGTGGTCGGCCCACAGGTTCTGCGCCTGATGCCAGACCTGGACGGGCCCCGGCAACGATCCCAGGCTCGTCTGCACCTTGGGCGCAAGCCATGCCCAGGCGCCGAGAAACAGCACGATGGCGATCAGCGGCACGCAGAGTTGTCGCCACAGCTCGAGGCCCTGTCGGCGGACGTCGTCACCAAGAGCGATTCGCACGAGCGGAATCAGCCAGCCGAGCCCAGCGAATTCGAAGTAGCCCGCCGCCCGGTTGATCCGCGAATGCCAGCGTTCCCGCGAGGCGGTGCGCCGGGCGGCTGCCGACGATTCGCCGATCGGGACGGTTTCGGAGGCGAGTGACATCAACTGAATTCCTTCTGGAGCGTGGTCAGAGATCGGGGTCACGGCAGTTGAAATGGGGTGCCGGACGGCGCCCCACCCGCCGGCTCAATTGGCGACGATTTTGATTCCTTCGACGCGCTGGTTGCCCTTCAGGCCGATGGCAAGTTCGTCGATATAGGCATTGGGATTGCGGGCGTCGAAAGTGACGCCGTCGATGAACTCGTTCGTCGGCTTGCGGTAGCCGTCGCTGGCCCAGGGGAAATCTTCCTGCTTCGCCTTGCCCTCCGCGACCAGAAGCTTCGCGGCGGCAAGGTAGAGGTCGGGCCGATAGACGTCCTTGGCGACATTGGCGTACCAGCTATCGGGCATCGGTCCGGCGATCTGGCCCCATCGCCGCATCTGCGTCAGGTACCAAACGGCGTCCGAATAGTAGGGATAGGTCGCGAAGTAGCGGAAGAAGACGTTGAAATCGGGGACCGGACGCTTGTCGCCTTTTTCGTATTCGAAAGTTCCGGTCATCGAGTTGGCAATGACCTCCGCATCGGCACCGACATATTCCGGCTTGGAGAGTATCTGGACCGCCTTGCGTCGGTTTGCGTTGTTGTTCTCGTCGAGCCACATGCCGGCGCGGATCAGGGCCTTGGTGATGGCGAGCACCGTGTTCGGATACTTCTTCGCGAACTCCGCGGTCATTCCGAACACCTTCTCGGGGTTGTTCTTCCAGATCTCGTAGTCGGTGATGACCGGTACCCCGATGCCCTTGAAGACGGCCGCCTGGTTCCACGGCTCGCCGACGCTATAGCCGAGGATAGTGCCGGCCTCGAGCGTCGTCGGCATTTGCGGGGGCGGCGTGACCGAGATGAGAACGTCGCCCATGATCTGGCCGGACGTATCGGTCGGCGAATAGAAGCCGGGATGAATGCCGCCCGAGGCAAGCCAATAGCGAAGCTCGTAATTGTGCGTCGACAGCGGGAAGACCATGCCCATGTTGAAGGGCTTGCCATCGGCCCTGTACTTGTCGACGACCTTCTTGAGCGCGTCGGCCTTGATCGGGTGGATCAGTTTCCCGTCGGGACCTTTCGGGATGTGCTTCTTCATCTCTTCCCAGACGGCATTCGACACGGTGATGCCATTGCCGTTGAGGTCCATCGACAACGGCGTGATCACGTGCGCCTTGGTGCCGAAGCCGATCGTGGCGCCGAGCGGCTGTCCGGCAAGCATGTGGGCCCCGTCGAGTTCTCCCGTGATCACCCGATCGAGCAGAACCTTCCAATTCGCCTGCGGCTCGGCCGAAACGTAGAGCCCCTCATCCTCGAAGAAATTGAGTTCCTTGGCGATCGCAATCGGCGCCATGTCGGTGAGTTTGATGAAGCCAAACTTGAGATCTTCCTTTTCGGGCTTGAGCGCGGCACGAGCGATGCCCGGTGCGACAAGGCGCTCGGCCGGCAGCATCCCCGCCAATGCAGCGGCGCCGGCCGTCGCCTTGAGAAAAGTGCGACGATTTAAGGACGGGCGAATATTCATTCTCCTGATGTCAGTGCGCATCGCGATCCTGGTCCTTCCCGGATTCGAGTGATGTGTCGATCGGCCTCGCCGGCTGTTTTCCCTCGAGTGCAAATAAAAACCGCTGCCCGAGGGTCCCTCGTCGGCGACCCTCGGCGCAGCGGCATTGCTTATCGGTCCATCATTGGACCCGTCGGCGCCATCCCTTACGATGGCGATCTCAAAACCCTTGCATACAAGCTTCGTGCCAATTGCGACTCGTCATAAAATAATAAATGATATCCAATGGTTATGACGAAACCAGTCAATGCAGCGATAGTGTCCAGGCGATTTGGTTGCGCCTTTTTTCGCTATGCAGCGAACAAATATTGTGCAGCGCAAAAATTATGCAGCAGGTATCATCGGTCCAGCTTGATGGTCTGGCCCGGAAGATGTCCCGCGATGTCCTGGGGATTGAAGGGAGGACCGACGAATGCGCCGATACCATCGGCGGGCTCTCCAACGATCGGTGTTTGACGCTGCCCAAGCGCAGCATCGTAGAGATCCGGCCGAAAGACCGCCTTGGCCTTGTCAAGCAGGGCATCAGACATCGGAGCCTGCGCCCATCGCACCATTTGCGCATAAATCCATGCGGCATGGACCGGATCGGGACGCGCTGCTCCCTTGCGGCCAATCAGAAGATAGCGATCGCTCACTCTTTCCGCGCCGTCTGGACTGATGATGAGTTGGCCTTCGAGCGTTCGGCGGATCATGTCGGGTGCGACTTCGATCCGGTGCGGTCGGGTCATTATGGCCGCGACCTCGTCGAGATTACCGGGGTCGTCGACGAAGGCCACCGCGCGGTCGAGTGCCCGCAGCAGCCGCGGCAGGATGTCGGGAGATTTGGCGATCCAGGGCTCCCGGACGGCGAGCACCTTCTCGACCAGGCGCGCCTGGATGTCGCAGCCGAAATGAAGAATACGGCCGACGCCCTGCTTGATGGCGACGGAGTTCCATGGCGCGCCGACGCAGAAGCCGTCGACGTGTCTGTTGGCGAGGCTGTCGACCATATACGGCGGCGGCAATACCACGAGACGGACATCTTCGTCGGGATCGACGCCGCCGGCAGCCATCCAAAAGCGGATTTGATAGTTGTGGTTGGAAAACGGGAAGGTCATGCCAAAGGTCAGCGGCGCGGCATTTTTCGCACGATGGTCGGAAATGACGCGCGCCAAGGCGCGCGCCGAGTTCAAGGGGTCGACGACATCGCCGTCGGCATGCGCGACGAGCTTGGCGTGCAATTCATGCGATACCGTAATGGCATTGCCGTTCACACCGAGATTGATCGGCGCGACGACCGGAACCCGCACGTGACCTATACCGAGACTGGACGCAATTGCCACCGGCGCCAGCAGATGCGCGGCGTCGAACAGGCCGATATTGAGCTTGTCGCGCACATTCGACCACGAGACCTCGCGCACCAGCTCGAGGTCGAAACCTTCGGCGGCGGCGAACTGCTTGTCGACGGCGACGAACAATGCCGCAGCGTCGGCGAGGGGAATAAATCCGATGCGTAGGCGAGTGACGTCGCGCTTCATTTGAGCATTTCCGAGGCCGTGATCACCGCCTGCGCGATCTCGATGATCTTCTTGTGCTCGTTCATGGCCGTTCGCCGCATCAGCGCATAGGCCTCTTCTTCGCTGAGCTTCTTGGCCGACATCAAGATTCCCTTCGCGCGGTCGATGAATTTGCGGTCCTCGATGGCATTCTTGGCCTTTTCGAGTTCGCTCTGTAACCGCGAGAACGCGTTGAAGCGGGAAATGCACATGTCCAGGATGTGCTTTACCCGTTCCTTTTTCAGTCCGTCCACGATGTAGGCCGAAACGCCGGCATCGACCGCCGCTTGAATCGAGGCACTGTCGCTTTGGTCGACGAACATCGCGATCGGCCGCCTGACCACCCGACTCATTTGGAACATTTGCTCGAGCATGTCACGGCTGGGGTTCTCGAGGTCGATGAGAATGACGTCGGGGTCGATTGCGTAGATGCGCGCCAGCAGGTTCCTCGTTTCGTCGATCCGTGTGACCTGCGTGAAGCCGGCCTCGAGCAGACCATCCGCGAGGATAGAAGCGCGGACCGCACTTTCGTCGACGATCACGATCTTGAGGCCTGAGTCCATTCGACCGCTAAACAGCATTTACCGCCCTCGGGTGCGGATTCGGTCCCACACGCATCCAAGATTCGTGCCGGCCGCCAATGCCCGGCATATCGATTGGCAGTGGAGTGCCCCCCTCAATACACGTCCGCCTGATACCGCCCGTGCTTCTTGAGGTCGCTGACGAAGGCGATCGCTTCGCCGGGGCTGCGCTTGCCGTGCTCGGCGACGATGTCGACCAGGGCGCGTTCGACGTCCTGGCCCATGCGGACGGCGCCGCAGACATAGACATGGGCGCCGTCGGCGAGCCACGACCACAGGTCGCTGCCGACCTGGCGCATGCGGTCCTGGACGTAGAATTTCTCCTTGTCGTCCCGCGACCATGCCAGCGCTAGGCGCGTCAGCACGCCGGCGGCGCGCATGCCGGCGAACTCGTCCTCGTAGAAGAAGTCGCAGTCGCGGCGCTGGTGACCGTAGAACAGCCAGTTGCGGCCGCTCGCCTTGGTCGCCATGCGCTCCTGCAGGAACGCCCGGAACGGCGCGATGCCGGTGCCGGGGCCGATCATGATGATGGGCACCGCGGGGTCGGCGGGCAGGCCGAAATTATGCGCCTTCTGCACGTAGACCTTGACGGTGTCGCCGGGGCGCACGCGCTCGGCGAGGAAGGTCGAGGCGACGCCGAGGCGCTGGCGCTTGGCGATCTGGTAGCGGACGGTATCCACCGTCAGCGACACCCGTCCGGGATGCGCCTTGAGCGAAGACGAGATCGAATAGAGCCGCGGCTGCAGCGGGTCGAGCGCTTCGATGAAGGCTTCCGGGTCCGGCCGGATGCCGCGGAACTTCTCGATGGCGGCGAGCACGTCGAGCGTCTTGGCATCGCCGTCGGGATCGTCGCCGGCGCTCAGCGCTTTCGCCTTCTGGCGGCGGTCGCCGCCGGTGACGTAGGAATAAAGCTGAAACAGCATGTCCGGTGCCGGGCTGAGCGACACCCCGTCGGTCAGGACCTCGCGCAGCGTGCGGCCGCCGATCGGGAAATCGGCGGGCGCATCGAGCGCCTTGATGATGGCGTCGACCAGCACGGGCTCGTTGACCGGCATGATGCCGAAGCTGTCGCCGACCACGTAGTCGAGACCGCACTTGGTGAGATCGAATTCGACGTGCCAGGTCTCCTTTTCCGAGCCCGGCTTGTTGAGGCGCACCCGCGAGACGACGGTCGCATCCACGGGGTTGTCGCGCGAACGCCCCGGCGCCGACCGGGCGGGGGTGGCGGGCGCGGCTTCGGCGGCCGGGGAGGGCGCGGGCGCGGCTGGCGCCGAGCCCGGCGCGCCGATCTCCTCGTAGAGCTTCTTGAGCATGCGGGAGGTGTCCTTGCCTCCGGGCACGCACAGGTTCAGCCGCTCTTCCTTCTTCTGGAAGATCGACAGCGAATACTCCTCGCAGCTCGAGCCGCACTGGCCGCAATCCTGCTGGGCCATCGCCGCCATCATCCGGCGCGGCAGCGGGCGGGCCTCCGCGAGCTTCATGCGGTCGGCGATTTCGATCGCGGGATCGTGCCAAGGGGCACCATCGTCGGCGGCTGCGTCGGCGGCCGCGTCGGCACCGGCGGGAGCGCCGGCCGGCGCCAGCAGCCCCGGCAGCAGCGCCGCCGCTTCTTCCGGGGATAGCGGGGTCGCCGGTGCGTCGAGCTGCAGCAGGCCGGCGAAGAAGCCGTTGAGCCAGGTGCGCTGTTCCGGGCTGAAGGGCGCGGACTCCGGCAGTATCTCCAGGATAGGCGGGCGCGGAGTCGACTGGTTCATTCCCCCGCCTCTTGCTCGAACATCGCCGTGAGCGCATCGGCCTCATGACGGTGGGCGAAGGCGAGGAAGCTTTCCTGCGGCGAGGCGCGGTGGGCCATATAGGCCTTGAGGATGCGCTCCACCTTCTTCGGGGCGTCCTCGGCCTTCACATCCTTGTAGACATCGCGGCCGAGCGCGGCATGGGGCCCGAAGCCGCCGCCGACCAGGATGTGATAGCCCTCGACGGCGTCGCCGTCCTCGGTCTCCTGCACCTTGCACGCCAGCAGGCCGATTTCGCTGATGAAGTGCTGCGCGCAGGAATGATGGCAGCCGGTGAGGTGGATGTTCACGGGGACGTCGACCGCAACCCGTGTCTCGCACCACGCCGCGATCTCCTCCGCGTGGCGCTTGGTATCGGAGGCCGCGAACTTGCAGCCGACATTGCCGGTGCAGGCGACGAGGCCGGAGCGGAGCGAATTCGCCTTGGTGGTGAGACCGAGCGCCTCGATCGCGCCCTCGGCGGCGGCAACCCGCTCGGTGGGCACGCCGGAGATCAGGAAGTTCTGCCACACCGTGAGGCGAATGTCGCCGTCGCCGAAGTCCCGCGCCACCGCGGCGAGGCCGCGCATCTGCGCGGAGGTCATCTTCCCGACCGGCAGCACGACGCCGATCCAGTTGAGCCCGGGCTGCTTCTGCGGGTGCACGCCGATATGGCCGAAGCGGTCGAACACCGGCCGTGGCGCGATCGCTTCGTTGGGAACGTGCACGAGCTTGCGCCCGAGCTTTTCTTCCATCAGGCCGAGGAACTTCTCGATGCCGAAGGCGTCGAGCACGTATTTGAGCCGCGCCTTGGTGCGGTTGGTGCGGTCGCCGTGATCGATGAACACCCGCACCACGGCATCGGCAACGAGCGTCGCCTCCGCCGGCTTGACGATGACGCCGGTCTCGCGGGCGAAGTCCTTGTGGCCGGTGATGCCGCCGATGGCGAGGCGAAACCAGACGCCGGGCTCGACCCCGAAGCCGTCCTTCACCTCCACCGCCGAAAAGCCGATGTCGTTGGTGTCCTCCAGCACCGGGATCACGCCGGCGCCGTCGAACCCGACATTGAACTTGCGGGGAATGCCGTAGAGCGTGCGGTCGTTGAGGATGTGGAAGTGCCACTCGCGGGCATAGGGCCGCGTATCAATGAGTTCCTGCGGATCGATGCCGGCGCTCGGCGTGCCCGTGACGTTGCGGATGTTGTCGGCGCCGGAGCCGCGCGAGCACAGGCCGAGATCCTGGATGCCCTCGACCATGTTGATGGCGTTCTTCGGCTCGATCTCGCGCATCTGCAGGTTGGCGCGGGTGGTGACGTGGGCATAGCCGCCGGCACAGCTCTCGGCGAGGTCGGCGACGCCGGCGAACTGCCAATGCTTGAGGATGCCGTTGGGGATGCGCAGCCGGCACATATAGGTCTTCTGCGTCGGCGCGCAGTAGAACAGGCCGAAGAAGCGCCAGCGGAAATTGTCGTCGGGCTTGGGCGGCTCGTTGGCCGCGGCCTGCGCTTTGAGCTTCTCGTAGCCGTCGAACGGATGCAGTTCGCGCTTGAACTTCTCCTGGTCGGAAAGCTTGCCGCCGGCCTTGACCACCCGATCCTGCGCGGCGAGATGCGGCGCGTCCGGGCCGGTGACCACGCCCGCAGCCGGCGCGCCTGCGGGCGCTGGGCCTCGGGCGCTGGGCCGGCGGGGCGCGGAAAGCCGCCCGCCGATTTTGCGATCTGCAGGCCGGCCACGAAGCCTTCGAGATAACGCTTTTGCTCAGGCTCGAAATCACCCGTCATGGCGTCCTCGGTTCAACGGCAATCGGTCACTGTGAGGCCGGTTGACGCCGCTATTCGGCCGGCACCTGGGACGCGACCCGGACGGTGTCGGGCGCTGGCTGCGGCCGGTAGGTCATGTAGATCGCAAGCCCGGTGAAGACGAAGCCGCCGACCAGATTGCCCAGCGTCACCGGGATCTGGTTCCAGATCCACCACTGCGCCACCGTGACCTTGGCGCCCATCATCATGCCGGTCGGAATGATGAACATGTTGACCACGGAATGCTCGAACCCCTGGGCAAAGAAGATCAGGATCGGCATCCACGCGGTCGCGATCTTGCCGATGGTGGAGGTCGTGCTCATCGCCAGCACCACGGCGAGGCAGACCATCCAGTTGCACAGCATCGCCTTGACGAACACGGTCACCATGCCGGCAAAGCCGAACGCCTCATAACCGGTGGTCTTGGCCTCGGCGGCGGCGATCAGGCGCTGAGCGACGCCCGCCGGCGCGATGGCGCCCATGTCGGTGAGCGCAATGGCGAGCAGCGCGCCATAGGCGACGCTGCCGATGAGGTTGCCGAGAAACACCCATCCCCAATTGGCGATCACCGCGGAAGCGGTGGCCTCGCCCCGCAGCCACGGCAACGGCAGCAACGCGAAGCTGCCGGTGATCAGCTCGAGGCCGAGCAGGACGATCATCACGAGGCCGACCGGGAAGATCAGCGCGCCGACCAGCGGTTGCCCGGTGGTGAAAGAGGCGTTGAAGGCGAGACTGGTGGCAACGCCGAGAATGGCGCCCGACAACATTCCGCGAACCAGAAGGTCGGGAATGGACAGCGCAAGCTTCCGGCTCCCGGTCTCCACCATCGCCTTGGCGACATCAGCCGGTCTCACATAATCCATGTACCGCTCCTCGAATCGCAATCATCTGGGCCCCCGACGGGGGGACTGATCAGCGGCGCTATCGTTGAGATCGCTTTCAAGCAGGTCGAACGATGACGCACATGACAAAACTATGCCCCGGACCTTTCTGGTCCGGATCAGCAACGTTGCTGTGCGATGGTCCTGCGGCGAACCTGCATAAGCCATCGCCGTTGATGGCCTAGCGGCGCCTTCATGTCGCAAATTTCATGCCAATTTGCCCAGGAATAATCTTGGCAATTTCAATGCGATTGTATGCTCAGGCGCAAAGATATGATGCCCATCTTGGCTGCGCAGCGCCTATGATTTGTGCATCTGAGCTATGGCAGAAACTTAGGCACTGGCTCAGGTGAGTTACCCTCCCAACCTCAACAGTCCAACCCAGCATGCGCCCCCGCCACCGCCTGCTTCGCATTCAGAATCTTGCTGCTGCAACATCCGTGCTCGGGGCGGGTGACGAGGTCGATCAGGCGGCGTGGTGGGCCGGCATTTCGATGATCTCGATGCCGTTTTGGAATCTGACTCCTTGGACGACTTTCGACAACTGATTTTCGTCCATCAATCGCCGCCAGGTATTGCGGCCGCAGTCGGTCCCAGAAGATGATTGGAATGTCCGCTGCACCTCCAGCACCGGAAATTTTGCTGCATCGTGGCAAGTGATGCGACCGCGCACCAAAGAGGCCTGCACGGGATGCTACGTACTCGATTTTCCCGGTCTGTCAGCCGTTGCTCAGAATGGCGTCATGTCCAGCGCGACAGTATCACTGTTGCGGAGCTTACCCCCTCGATGGGCCCGAACGCTCACCGCCGACATCGTGGTGCTGGTGCCGTGGGAAGCATGATCATTGGCCGCGCCAGCTCGCCTGACGACGGTCAGCGGAGAAATCGGATTTCTGGGCGCCTGCGTTCGTGGTATTGTTGCTTCCTCCAAGTCATGGAGCGGACAATGACCAGGAAAGCTTTCGGCCTTGCCGGCATAGCCGCGGCGCTGTTGGCGGCGCCCGCCTTGGCGCATCATTCCTTCGCCATGTTCGATCAGTCGAAGGTGGTCTACTTGCCGGGGACGGTGACGGAGTTCGAATTCGTCAACCCGCATACCTGGCTTCATCTCGCCTTCGTCAACGACAAGGGTGACGTGTCAACATGGTCCTTCGAGGCGGGTTCGGTGGCGCAATTGGCGAGGCTCGGGTGGTCGAAGGATAGCTTCAAAGTGGGCGACAAGGTCGAGATCGGCTTTCGCCCGTTGAAGGACGGTTCGCGCGGCGGCCAGCTCATGAGCGTGAAGCTCGCGAACGGCCAGAAGGTTTGCTCCAACCGCGGTTGCGGCGACGGAACCGGCGCGGTTCTGCCACCCTTGTGAGGGACAGGCAGGCGGTCTGCTCCGGTCGCGGTCGCGAGTACAGCGGCCTCGTTCAGTCGAAGCGCCCGTCCGGCGGAAAGCGGATGGTCTGGTCGTAGCGCGAAGGGGTGGCCATGTCCTTGTCGCCGCGCGCGGGCAGCACGATCGCGTCAGCAATATACAGCCTTCCCTTGTGGTAATAGAGCGAGGTTCGCACGCGGCTCCCGTCCATGCGGTCGACCACGAGCGTAACGCCGTAGATCGCCTTCACGTCCTGATAGACGCGCGGGAAATCGGTGAACAGCACGTCGCCCTCGCGCATCAGCCCATAGGCCGCTTCATTGAGAAAATTCGAGCCCGCGTCCGGGCGGTTGGTCAGATCGACGACCGTCAGTTTGTAGAGGACGTGACCGTCCTCGACCGAATAGACCATCGACGGAAGCCCCTTGGCCAGGGTCGAGTCGTAGGTCGCCTTCGCGACCGTCGGCTTGGCGGGAAATTGGATCGCAACGCCCTGGTCGAGATAGATATATTCCTGCCAGGCTGACGCCGGGCCAGCGCTAAGGAAAAGCGCGGATATGATGAATGCAAAGACGCGCATGGTCTCCTCCGCTCACACTTATTGGTGGCTGCGTATTCATAGCACGCGGGTGCGGCAACAAGAGCGAATCCTTGAAGGACCGACGGCCTACCTCTCTTGAGCGTCACTTACGCGGCACTCCGGCCGCGTGCCAAGCCTTCGAGATGCTCGATCACCTCGTCGACATGCATCACGTCGGCATATTCATGATGGAGATCGAACAGATTGACCTTGTGGCTCAGCATCGAGCGGTCATAGGTGCATTCCTCGACGACGACGTTGTGGAAGCCATAGGAATATGCATCAACCGTGCTGGCGCGCACACAGCCCGACGTGCTTTCGCCAAGGATGATCAGGCTGTCGGCGCCGACCTTGCGCAGACGCGCGATCAGCGGCGTGCCGAGAAGCCCGACGCTCGCTCCTTGTAAATCACGAGCTCACCCGGCGCGGGCGCGAGTTCCTCCTTGATGTGATAGAGTTCCTCCACCTCCTTGCCCATCCGACGATGGGCCGGCGGCCGGTTACCGTGATGACAAGGACGTGGCGCGCAGGTTTGGAATCCGTACCGCACCGGTCGGGCTCGCCGTGCTAGATTTGTCGGCATGACGGGATACGGACAGTTCTGCTCCATGGCGCGCGCCCACGAAGCGCTGGGCGGTCGGTGGACGCTCTTGATCGTGCGTGAAATCCTGTGCGGCAGCCGCCGCTTCAATGACATCCGCCGGGGCATCCCCCGCGTGTCCCGCACCGTCCTTTCCGAACGGCTCCAAGCCCTCGTCTTCGTCGGGGCGATCGCCCGGACCGACGGTCCTCACGGCCCGGAATACGCCCTCACCGAAGCGGGGCAGGAGTTGGCGACCCTGGTGAGCGTCCTCGGCACATGGGGACAGCGCTGGCTGGAGCGCAATCCGGCGAAAGAGGACCTCGATTTGGAGCCGCTGTTGGTCGATATGCAGCGGCGGGTCTGCTTTACGGCCCTGCCCAAGGAGCCCTTCGTGGTCCGGTTCGAGGTTCGTGGCCACCACCGGCGCTTCATGCTGCTCAAGAAGACCGAAGCTTCACTTTGTCATCAGAACCCGGGCTTTCCCGAGCCGGTGTGCGTGCGGGGACCGCTGGCCGCCCTCGTCGCCTGGTGGCGCGGCGACATGAGCTTCGTCGAGGCCCAGAGAATGGGGCTGGCGATTGACGGGCCCAAGGCGTTTACCCGGGCCTTTCCGAAGTGGTTCGACCTCTATCCGTTCGCCCACATCGGACCAGCCGGGCGGAAGACAAACAAGAGTCCTGCACGCGCTCTGACCGCGATGGGCGCTTCATGACCCTGAGGATCGTCCGCCTGGGTGAACCCCGCGATCCGCAAGAGGGAACTCGTATCGGCACGGTGCGGCGTCCGCCGCGCGGCGTTCGGAAGGAACGCTATGCGCTCGACGACTGGTTCGATGTTTGGTTTCCCGACCTCGCGCCCAGCGCGGAGCTGATGGCGCAGGGCAACGCGGCGGTGACGGAGACCGAATGGAAAGGCTTCGTCCGCGCCTTCAAGGCGGAGATGGATGTGCCGACGGCGCGGCGAACGCTCGATCTGCTGGCGGCGCTCTCGCATGGCACCAACTTATCGATCGGCTGCTACTGCGAAAACGAGGCCCGATGCCACCGGTCTGTCCTTCGCCAGCTACTGACGGAGCGCGGCGCGAGCCTCGGGTAGCCGCCGCCGCAACGGCCGAGGCTCTGGTCGCTGACGGTCAGGATTCCGTACCGCACGCAGATCGGCCAGCCACCTATATCTCTCTCGCGAAAGCAACCTACTGCGAAAGGAACATCCTATGACTGCCCATCTGCTCATTCTCTATCCCATCCCCAAGGACACCGCGAAGTTCGACCGCGCTTATCGCGAGGAGCACCTGCCCTACGCCGGGCCGAGGCTCCTGGGCGCAACCGGCGTCAAGACCCAGCGCGTGGTCGGGCCGGGCTTCGCGCCGCCGCCCTATCATCTCATGTCCGATGTCAGCTTCCCGACGCTCGATGCCTTGAAGGCCTGCGCGGCCTCCGAGAGTGGCAAGGAAGCCTTGGCGCATGCCGCTTCGATCAGTTCCGGCGGCGCGCCCATGCTCATCGTCATGACCGACGCCGCCTAGAACGGCGCGCTGCTTGTGGACGACGGGTCGGCGTCTAGGGCGCCACCCGTCGGCTACGTCGCACCTTGGATGGCAGGACAGCTCTTCGGCTCAAATTCAACGAGGGAAGGTTGGCAATGCAGATTACGTTCCACATTGCTTTGATCATCGGAGGTTCGCGAGGGACAGGCCGGGCGACCGCGATAAAGCTGGCGCAAGAAGGCGTCCAGAAAATTGGGATTCCAGTCAACGTGAGCAACTTCGCCTACGCGGCGCTCCGGCCGCGCGCCAGGCCGTCGAGATGCTCGATCACCTCGTCGACATGCATCACGTCGGCATATTTGTGATGGAGGTCGAACAGGTTGACCTTGTGGCTCAGCATCGAGCGGTCATAGGTACATTCCTCGACGACGACGTTGTGGAAGCCATAGGAATAGGCATCGACCGTACTGGCGCGCACGCAACCCGACGTGCTTTCGCCAATGATGATCAGGCTGTCGGCGCCGACCTTGCGCAGGTGCGCGATCAGCGGCGTGCCGAAGAAGCCCGACGCTCGCTCCTTGTAGATCACGAGTTCGCCCGGCGCGGGCGCGAGCTCTTCCTTGATGTGATAGAGCTCCTCCGCCTCCTTGCCGATCCGACGATGCGTCGAGCGAACGCCGTCGGTGTCCGCATGGCGGGTGGTGTAGATCACCGGCAGTGCCGCCTGGCGCGCAGCGGCCAGCAGCAGCCGTGTCGGCTCGATCGCCCGCCAGGCATTCTCACCGCAGGAGCCTGAGTAGCGCCGGTTGACTTCGCGCACCGGGCGATTGCCGCCCTGATAGGCCTTGTTGTAGAGGTCGATCGCCAGCACCGCCGGATTGCGCCCCACGCGCACCTCGCGACGATAGGGCTCGTAGATCTCGATGATCTCCTCGTCGACGATGTCCTTCCAGCAATGGTCCTCGAAATCGCGCGCCATGGGAACCTCCTATTCGTGCCGGACGTTGCGGCTAAAATCGTAGTCAGCGGCAATGTCGGCCGCGTAGCGTTGCACGCGCGTCGACCGGTCGTAGCCGGGGGCCAGGACCTGCTGCAGGAACGCGCGCTGGTCGGCCCACGCCGCCTCTGCCTGCGCGCGACGATAGCGTCCAGGCATGGTGTCGTTGAGCCATCCGTGCGGTGCGTCGCGGTAGACATGGATGCTGTAGGTCTTGCCGTGGCGCTCCAGGCAATCGCGAAACCGCCGGATATCGTCCACCGAGATCAGGTGATCGGTCTCGCCGAACATGCCGAGCACGGGGCAGTCGACCGCGGCGATGATCTCGTCGAGCGCGCGCGGATATTTGCTGTTCACTGCCCATTCGCGCGGCTGGGCCGCGCCGTACCAGACCAGCGCCGCAGCGACCCGGCGGGACGCCGCGACCACGAGCGGAAGCCGGCCGGTCTGACAGACACCCATGATCGCGAGCCGGGCCGGATCAGCCTGCGGGATCGCCTTCAATGCGTCGATGGCGCCGCCGACCGCGGCCATGGCGTCCGGGTCGGCGACGTCGCAAACGGCGTCGCCGCGGTGGAGCGCCTCCTGATCCGGGTGCGTGAAGTAAAGGTCCGGCGCCACGGCGACGAAGCCGTCCCGCGCGAAACGCTCTGCCAGGTCGCGGGTGTGACGGACGAAGCCGTAGCGTTCGTGCACCACGATCACCGCTGGAGCCCTCTCCGTGTGTTCCGGCACGGCCACGAAGGCCGGCATGCCGCTGCCGCAAGTAGTCATCCAACTGCGAATGGCGGTCATCGCTTCATCGCTTCGGCCAGGAAGCTTCTATCGATGAAGCCGTCGAGCGGCGGCGGCGCAACGAGATCGCCCATGGCGATGAGCGCATCGAAGTTAGCCTTGATGCCGTCCTCGAACAGCGCGGCCTCGCGGGCGATCACCTGCTGCTTGATGTAGAGGTCGTAGGTGGCGGCTGCCACTTGCGGCGTCGTCCTCGTGTACCTGACGAGGATGTCGACGACTTCGTCGCGATTGGCGGGCTCGTAGATATATCTCGTCGCCCTGATGTGGGCGCGAAGGAACCCCACCAGCGTGCCGCGATGTTGCGACGCCCAGCGGGTGTCGGTGAGAATGTTGTTCTGCGCCCAGTTCGGCAGGTATCGCGGCACGCTGCCGAGATCGACGTAGCCCTGCTCGAGCGCGGAGAAGTCGACCGGGTTGGTCAGGATTGTCGCGGCCACCGCTCCCGACGCGAGCTGCGCGAAGCGGTTCGGGGTGCCGCCGCCGTAGAGCAGGTCGTAGTCCTGATCGGCCAGACCGTTCTGGCGCGCCATCACCCGCAGGAAATACAGCGTCACGTCGGTGAGGCCGCCGACGCTGATCGTCTTGCCCTTGAGATCGCTCCAGCTCTTGATGGTCTTGGCGGCGACGACGCGGAATGGAGCGTTCGAGGCGGCGCCGGCGACGATACGGATCGGCGCACCGCGCAGGATGGCGCGCAGCGACTGATCGGTTGCGGCCTGCGCGATGTTGAGGGAGCCGGCTGCCAGTTGCTGGAGCACTCCGACCGCCGCGCCCACCACGATCGCCTCGACCTTCAGATTTTCGGCCTCGTAGTATTTCTTGTCCGTTGCGACGTAGTGCGCGAGGTTGAATGCGGTATTGCTGGTGGTGCCGAAGGTGATTTGGTCGGCCGCTTGCACCGGCCACCATGCCACGACGCCCGTGATCAGCAGCGCCCAGCCGATGACCGCGCCTCGCCTCATGTTTTCCTCCGATCGCAGATCTGGTGGTGCAGGCCAAAGCTCACCTCATTGCAGCACGACTGTCGACGGATTGGAACCGGGTGCGGGCCGCGAAGGCCTCGGATTCGCGTTCGAGCTCCCGAAGTCTTTTCGGCGGCGAGAGCATTCATTGGCGATTTGGGCGGTATTCAGCTTGCAGAGTCGGCGGCCGGGGTTGGTTTCGCGATAGACTTACCCATTGACGATCCGACAAGGAGGTCCACCATCCCCGACACGGAAGAAGGGATATCCGCAAAGGGAGAACCACAATGCACCATCAGCGCAGCGCGAGCCCGACCACGTCTCGGGGGTTCGACCAGCCCGCTCGGCATCCCGACGCCGGCTTGGCGTCACGTCGCAACTTTCTGAAGTTGAGCGCCGGACTGGCAGCGGGCGAAGCGACGGTTCAGTTGCTGCCCGGCCGCGCCGTGGCGCAAGGCGTCGGCGATCCCGGTGCGGAATTGGCTCGCCTCCAGGCGCAACGCCGCATCCTCCTCAAAGGCGGCGTGGTGCTGACGCTCGACCGTCAGATCGGGGACTTCGCCCAGGCCGACGTGCTGATCGAGGGCGGCAAAATCTCGGCGGTGAGACCGAATATCGCAGTGTCGGAGGAAACGGCGGCGGTGATCGACGCCGCAAATCACATCCTCATTCCGGGATTCGTCGACACTCACAGCCACTCCTATCAGGGCATCCTGCGCGGCATCATGACGAACGGGGCGCTTGACCCCGACTACAATCGCGACGTCCAAACCAATTTGACGCCTGCCTTTCAGCCCGTAGACGTCTATGCCGGGGTGATGATGACCGCGCTCGGCCTGATAGACATGGGCACCACGGCCATCGTCGACCTGTCCCAGATCAGTCACACCCCGGAGCACAGCGACGCTTGCATTCGCGCGCTTCAGGATTCCGGCATCCGAGCAGTTTATGCCTACTCTCGGGGTCTCGGACCGGCGGCCCAATACCCAGCGGACATTGTGCGGCTGCAGCGCTCCTACTTCAGCACCAAAGACCAGTTGCTGACGCTCGCGCTCGGGGTCGGCCTCGATGCCAAACTCTTTGCTGCTGCCCGCGAAGCCGGGGTGCCGGCGGTGCTGCATAGCCGCAACGCCAGCGAGGGATTGCTGGCGCTCGGACGCGCGGGGCTGCTGCGGTCCGGCGACGAATACATCCACTGCACGAATCTCAGTGACGATGCGTGGCGGCTGATAAAGGACACCGGCGGCCGTGTCTCGCTGTGCCCCCAGATCGAAATGTCGATGGGGCATGGGACGCCGGCGGTCCAGGATGCGCTCGACCACGGCCTGCGTCCGAGCCTGAGCTCCGACCACAGCGTGACCATCGCGCCGGACTTTTTCACGGCGATGCGGTCGGTCTTCACGTTTCAGCGTATGCAGAGCTTTGCCCGCGCGCGCAGCGGGGCGCAGAATCCGCCGCCGCTCCTCACCTGCCGCGAAGTGCTCGAATTCGCCACCATCGAGGGCGCGCGATGCGCCAACCTCGACGACAAGATCGGCACGCTCACCCCCGGCAAGGAGGCCGACATCGTCATGTTGCGGGCCGACCGGTTGAGCCTGTGGCCGCTCAACAACGCGCCTGGAACGGTGGTGAACCTCATGAACCCCGGCAATGTCGACACCGTCTTCATCGCCGGCAAGGTGAGGAAGTGGCGCGGCAATCTGGTAGGCGTCGACGTACCGCGCCTGATGCGAATGGCTGACGAGGCGCGCGACTCGGTGATGCGCCGGGCCGGCTTTTCGGTGAACTTTCTAGGATGACGAAGAGCGATCGACTTATTTGCTTCCGATCACGGCGAATCCTTGGATCTCGATCTTCGCATCGGGATTCGCCAAGGCGGTGATAGTAACCATCGCGCTGCCAGGAAAATTGTCGCCGAAGGTCTCCTTGCGGACCTGCCAAAGTCGCTCGCCATACCGGACATCGGTCACGAACACGGTCATTTGCACCAGGTCGGCAAGAGTGCCGCCCGCTTTGCGAAGCGTCGCGTCAAACGCCTTGAATATCTGGCGAGCCTGACCCTCGAAGTCGCCCGCCAAAGACTTGCCGGTGTCGTCCGCGGTTCCCGTCTGGCCCGCCAGCCAGACGATCCGGCCGCCCTCGGTGATCACGGCCGGCGAATAACCGCGCTGCTGCGCGCGCTCTGTCTTGATGTAGTTCAAACTTCACCTCCCAGTATTGCGGAGTCGGTCGTCCGGTCCCGCGGTTGTCAGCTTCATCATTTCGTGCGCCGCTCGATCACGCGGCGCCCGCCACGTCGCGCGCCTTCATCAACTGGTTGACCATGGCGCGCAGCGTCATCGGGCGCACCGGCTTGTGCAACAGATGGTGGCCGCTTTCGCGCGCCTCGCGCAGGCGCTCGGGCGCAGTGTCGCCGCTCATCAGGAAGGCCGGAATCTGCGTGCCGAACGTCCCGCGCAGCTCGGCGATCGCCGCGATGCCGGATTGCCCGTTGGCGAGGCGATAGTCGGAAATGATGAGGTCGGGCGGATCCGCGCTGGTGAGTTCGGCCGCCGCGACGTCCGCCGTCGCCGCCGTTACGACGCGGCAGCCCCAATTGCGCAACAGCCCGCCCATGCCGTCCAGCACCAGCGCATCGTCGTCGATCACGACGACGAGCTTGCCGCGGGACACGTCGGCCGCAGCCGGCAGCGCCGCCTGCGGCTCTGCGAATTTGCGCCTGCGCGGCGGCCGCGGGCACCGTGACGGAAAAGCGCGAGCCCTTGCCGAGCGTCGAGGTCAGCTCGATCGGATGGTCGAGCAGGCCGCACAGGCGGTCGACGATGGCGAGGCCGAGGCCGAGTCCGCCGTGGGTGTTGCCCCCGGCGAGCCGGTAGAACTCGCCGAAAATGTTGCGGCGCTGATCCTCCGGAATCCCGGGGCCGCTGTCCCACACCTCGATGCGCACGCGTGTCGCCGCGCCGGCGGCAGCCGACCACGACGCCGCCGCGACGAGGTGTAGCGCACCGCGTTGGACACCAGGTTGAGCACGATCCGCTCCAGCAGGATCATGTCGCTGCGCACCCAGGCGCTGCTCGGCACGAGCTGGAACGACAGTCCCTTTTCGCGCGCCGCCTCCGCGAAGGTGCTCTCGATCCGCTCAGCAGCTGGGCGATCGGAAAATCCGATGATGTTGGTGCTGAGCACGCCGGCATCGAGCTTGGAGATATCGAGCAGCGCGTTGAACAGCTCATTCATCGCGGCGACGGCGGCATCGATGCGTTCGACCAGCCGGCCGCCTTCGGCCGATTTCATGTGGCCGCGCAACTGCGCCACGAACAGGCCGAGCGCATGCAGCGGCTGGCGCAGATCGTGGCTCGCCGCCGCCAGAAAGCGCGACTTGGCGAGGTTGGCGAGCTCGAGCTGATGGGTGCGCTCCTCGACCTTGCGCTCGAGGCCGGCATAGGAATCCTGCAGTTGCGCCGCCATGCTGTTGAACTGGTCGGCGAGCGCCTCGAGCTCGTCGCCGGTCTTGATCGAGATGCGCTGGGTCGAGGTCGCCGCTGCCGATGCGCGCGGCGCCCGCACGCATGCGCCTGGATCGGCACCACCATGCGGCGCGCCAGGAACAGGCCGGAGAGAAAGGCGAGCGCGAGGCCCGCCAGCAGCAGCAGCGCCGGAGCGCTTGATCGGCGTCATAGAGCGGCGCATAGGCCTCCTCGACCGGCAGCTCGACGAACATCAGCCAGCCGAGCGGCGCCACCGGCGCATAGGCGGTGAGCACCTCGCGGCCGCGCACGTCCTTGGCCACCTGCACCGGCTCGGCCGGCGCGCCGGCGCCCGCCGCGCGCGCCGCCTCGACCTGGGCGAGCCGCGTCATGTCGGTATTGCGCAGCACCAGGCTGATGTCGGGATGCGCGATCAGGCGGCCCTGCGCGTCGATCACGTAGGCCTGGCCGCGCTCGCCGACCTTGATCTGCGGAGACCACGTCCCAGATCAGCTTGAGATTGACCTCGGCGACGCTGACGCCGGCGTCGCGGCGCGTGCCGGCGAGCGCCAGCGTCATGTAGGGCTCGGACTCGCGGCGGAAATAGACCGGGCCGTAATAGACCTTCTTCGCCACCGCCTCGGTGAATTTCGGCTCCTTGGAGAAGTCGGTCTGGCTCGCCGACCACGTCCATGGCGAGCCGCGACACCCGCAGCTGCTCCTTGCCGGAGGAATCGAGCTGGGCGAGCTCGGTGATCGCCGGCACCTGGCGCAGCAGCCGCAGGCCGTCGAACCGGCGCTGGTCGATCGTGCCGGCCGACCACGGCAGCTGCGTGGTCCAGCCGACCTGGCTTTCGATCTCCTTGATGAACTGCCCGATCTTGGCGGCCGCGGCTTCCGCCTGCTCGCGCTGGATGCGGATCAGCGAAGCCTTGTGCTCCTGGTAGGAAAACCAGATCTCGAACAGCACGTTGGTGAGGAGAACGACGCAGACCACGGCGAGGAACAGCGCCACATATTTGCGGAACAGCGGCCCGTTGATCTGGCGCCAGCCGCTCGCCGGCGCGAGGCGCGCAACCACGCTGTCGGGGCGATCGTTCATTCGATCACCTCGTCGGCGCGGCCGAGCAGCGTCAGCGGGAAGGTCGAGGCCGAGCGCCTTGGCGGTCTTGAGATTGATGACAGCTCGAACTTGGTCGACTGCTGGACCGGCAGGTCGCCGGGCTTGTCGCCCTTGAGGATGCGGCCGGTGTAGACTCCGACTTGACGATAACCGTCCGTACGCTGGTCCCGTAACTCATCAGGCCGCCGGCCGCGACATAATCGCGCCACGCGTAGATCGCGGGAATCGCGTGGCGCGCGCCGCCATCGCGACAATCTGCTCGCGTCGACCGGTGAAGAGAGCGGTCGCTGCGACAAGCAATGCTTCGGCTCGCTCGCGCGCGAGCCTTGCGAACGCCGGCTCGATCTCGGCTCTGGTCGGCGCATTGACGGACCTGACATGTGCAGCGCCGATGGATCCGTGCGGCGACTTGCACTTGCCGTAAGTCGGCCTCAGTGGACGCGATTGGTCGGATTGGCAAGCACGACCGATGCGATGTGGCTGCGGGCACGAGTTCGTGCAGCAGTTCCAGGCGCTTTGCCACCACCTCGACGGTGAAGAAGACTGATGCCGGTGGATTGCCGCCCGGCCGACGCGAGGCTGTCGACGAGGCCCAGCTTGACCGGATCGACGCCAATCGTGAAGACGATTGGAATCGTCGTGGTCGCCGCTTTTGCGGCAAGCGCCGCAGTCGATGCCGCCGTTTGCGACGATCACGGCCACCCGACGACGCACCAGGTCAGCCGCCAGCGCCGGCAGTCGATCGTATTGAGCCATCCGGCCAATCGATATTCAATCGTCACGTTCCGGCCTTCGACGTAGCCGGTCTCTCCGAGGCCCCGGCGAAATGCGACAAAATCGCCATCGATCGGCGGCCGACCTGCCGTGCAAGAACGCCAATCACCGGCATCGCCGGCTGCTGCGCGCGCGCCGCGAGCGGCCACGCCATCGCCGCGCCGCCGAGCCCCGCGATGAACTCCCGCCGTCTCATTCGATCACCTCGTCGGCGCGGCCGAGCAGCGTCGGCGGAATGTCGAGGCCGAGTGCCTTGGCGGTCTTGAGGTTGATGACCAGCTCGAACTTCGTCGGCTGCTGGACCGGCAGATCGGCGGGCTTCTCACCCTTGAGGATCCGCCGGCATAGATGCCGATCTGACGATAGGCATCGGCGAGGCTGTTCCGTAGCTCATCAGGCCGCCGGCCACGGCGTATCCCGCAGCGATAGATCGCAGGCAGCCGGAGCGTGCCGCCAGGCGATGAGACTGTCGCGCCGGCTGTCGAAGAACGGCCGGCCGACAGACGGCATCGGCCCGTCGCTGCGCAAGGTCGCGAACGACTGCTCGATCGGCATCGTGCCGGCGCTCGGACCAGGATTTGCCGGCCCGATGGCGCGCCCGCCGCCGACATACCGATGTCGGACTCGGATTCGGGCTGGTCGGATTAATGAGACCGCCGATCGGCCGGCTTGCGGCACGAGTGCGCGCAGCAATTCCAGCCGCTTTGCGCGACCAGCCGGGTCTGCAACGTCGCGTACGCCGGTCGCATTGCCGCCCGGCCGGTTGAGGCTGGCGACCAGACCCAATCGCGACTGGGTCGCCGCCGACGCTGAACACGATCGGAATCGTCGCCGTCGCAGCTTTGGCGGCGACTGCCGCGTATCGCGCGTGCCGGCAACGATCACGGCCACCCGACGGCGGACCAGATCGGCCGACTGCAGTGCCGGCAGCCGATCGAGTTGATCGCTCCGCCCACCGATACTCGATCGCCACGTTCTGGCCTTCGATCGAAGCCGGCTTCGCCTCAGGCCTCTGCTGGAACGGACCACCGCATAATTTGCCGAACCTTCGGCGCGACGCGGCAGTAGAGGAACCCGATCACCGGCATCGCCGGCTGCTGCGCGCGCGCCGCCAGCGGCCACGCCGCCGCCGCCCGCCGAGCCCCGCGATGAACTCCCGCCGTTTCATTCGATCACCTCGTCGGCGATGCGCGAGCAGCGCTTGGCGGGATTTCGAGGCCGAGCGCCTTGGCGGTCTTGAGGTTGATGACGAACTCGAACTTGGTCGACTGCACGACCGGCAGGTCGGCGGGCTTGGCGCCCTTGAGGATGTTGCCGGTATAGACGCCGACTTGACGAAAACTGTCCGCGATGTTGGTTCCGTAGCTCATCAGCCCGCCGGCTGCGACATGATCACGATTCGCATAAGCCGCCGGAATCCTGTCGCGCGCCGCCAAGGTGGCAATTTGCACGCGGCGGCTGCTGAAGAATCCGTCGCCAGCGACGAAGAGGGCATCGGGCCGCTCGCGCGCAAGGGTGGCAAAGGCCGCATCGATCTCGCCGCTCGTAGCTGGCGTTGAGGATCTGGATTTGCAGCCCGATGGTGCGGGCAGCTTCCTGCACCTCCCGCAATGTGGTCTCGGTGGTCGTGGCATTGGCCGGATTGACGAGCACGGCAACACGAACGGCCTTGGGCACCAGCTCATGCAGGAGTCCTAGCCGCTTGGCCGTCCACCTCCTGGTTGAAAAAATTGATGCCGGTCGCGTTGCCGCCCGGCCGGGCGAGGCTGGCGACAAGACCAAGCTTGACCGGGTCATCGCCGACGCCGAACACGATCGGGATCGTCGCGGTCGCAGCTTTGGCCGCGATCGCGGCGGCTTGCTGCCGGGCGTGGCGATTACGGCCACACGACGGCGGACCAGGTCAGCCATCAGCGCCGGCAGGCGATCGTATTGGCCCTCCAGCCAGTGGTACTCGACCGTCACGTTCTGGCCCTCGACGTAGCCGGTTTCGCCAAGCCCCTTGCGGAACGCGGCCACGTAGCCCGCTGGGCATCGGCCGACCCGGCGTAGACGAACCCGATCACCGGCATGCGCCGGCTGCTGCGCGCGCGCCGCCAGCGGCCACGCTACCGCCGCGCCGCCGAGCCCCGCGATGAACTCCCGCCGTCTCATTCGATCACCTCGTTTGCGAGAGCGAGGAGCATCGGGGGAATTTCGAGGCCAAGCGCTTTCGCGGCCTTGAGGTTGATGATCAGCTCCAACTTGGTCGGTTGAATCACCGGCAAATCGGAAGGCTTGGCACCCTTGAGGATTTGACCAACATAGACGCCAACCTGACGATATACGTCGGGAATGTTGGGTCCGTAGCTCATGAGCCCACCAACGGCGACATAGCTGCCCGCCTCGTAGATCGCCGGCAAGCGATTGCGAGCGGCCAGTGTTACAATTCGCTCTCGTTCAGCGACGAAAAACGGAGAGCCGGCAACCAACAGGGCTTGCGCTCCGCCTTGGGCAGCTCCGACTTGGGCAGCTCCGACTTGGGCAAGCCTCGCGAGAGCGGCCTCGATCTCTCCTTCGTTGCTCGCGCGAAGAATATTCAGCTGCACCCCGATTTTGCGGGCGCCTGCCTGTACATCGCTTAGTTCGTTATCTGAGTCCGGATTGGTGGGATCTACCATGACGGCGATCCGGGTTGCGGCCGGGACCAACTCGTGCAGGAGACCGAGGCGTTTCTCCTCGATCTCGGTAATCAACATATTCACCCCGGTGATGTTGCCACCCGGCCGGTTGAAGCTGGCAATTATACCAAGCCTGACCGGATCGCTACCGCTGGTAAAGACAATCGGAATGTCTGCCGTCGCCATTTTGACCGAAAGTACGGCCCGCAAACCTCCGGTCGCCGCAATAGCGGAAACCCGCTTCGCGACCAGATCGGCTGCCAAAGCCGGCAATCGATCGGGTTGGTTCTCGGCCCAGCGAAATTCGATTGCCAAATTTTGGCCCTCGACATAGCCGGCTGCACTCAAGCCGCGGCGGAAGCCGGCGACCATGGGAGCAAACGACTGGGCTGAGGTGCCATTGAGAAACCCCACGATCGGCAGTGCCGGCTGCTGCGCGCGCGCCGTCAGCGGCCACGCCGCCGCGCCGAGCCCCGCGATGAACTCGCGCCGTCTCATTCGATCACCTCGTCGGCGCGCGCGAGCAGCAGCGGCGGGATTTCGAGGCCCATGGCCCTCGCGGTTTTCAAGTTGATCACCAGCTCGAACTTGGTCGGAAATTGAACCGGCAGATCGCTCACTTTGGCGCCGCGCAGGATGCGATCGACATAGGATGCACCGCGCCGAAACAGATCGGCAGTGTCCGTGCCATAGGACATCAGGCCGCCCTCGGCGGCATAGCGCCTGTCGAAATAGATCGCAGGCAGCCGGTGGCGAATCGCCAGCCGATTGATCAGTTCGCGATCGGCGCTGAGGCGGGGGGGCGGCAATACGATCAAGCCGCCGTTCGGCTCAGCCGCGAATGCTGCGATCGCGCGTTCGATTTCAGCACCGTCGCGAACGGGAGCCCTGGTCGCCGCCACGGCGTATTGAGCCGCGGCCGCCTCGATTGGGGCGAAGTAAACGCCGGTCGAGCCGGGGTCGAAGATAAGCTCGACCCTGGTGACGCGAGGCACTGCCTCCTTGAGCAACTCCAACCACTTGCCGGCGATCGAAGGAACCGCGGCGGAAAAGCCGGTGGCGTTGCCCTCAGGACGGGAAAGGCTTCCGAGCAGTCCGGTGGCGACCGGATCACCTCCTATGAAGATGATCGGAATGGTCCGGGTTTGCTGCTGCACCGCCTTCGCTGCCGGAGTGGTTCTGGTGAAGATCACCTCGGGCTGCAGGTCGACCAGGTCTTTTGCGTACATCTGCACCTTGTCGACATTGCCGACGATGGGGAAACGAACTTCCATCCGCATATTGCGGCCATCGGCCCAACCCAACTCCGCAAGCCCCTGCGTAAACGCGGAGAGGAAGGCCTTTGCCGCAGGATCGTTTTCATCTTGCGGCAGGAGCACGCCGATCCGCCGCATACGGTCGGGCGCCTGCTGCGCCCGCGCCGCAAGCGGCCATGCCGCCGCCGCGCCGAGTCCTGCGATGAACTCCCGCCGTTTCATTCGATCACCTCGTCGGCGAGCAGCAGCACCGGCGCCGGAACCGTAAGACCGATCTCCTTTGCGGCCTTGAGATTGATGACGAACTCGAACTTGGTCGGCGCCTGGACCGGGAGGTCGCCGGGTTTGGCGCCGCGCAGGATGCGGTCGACGTATTGGGCCGCGCGCCGGTAGAGATCGATGGTTTCGGAGCCGTAGGAGGCGAGCCCCCCGCTCGCTGCGAAGAATCTGTAGGGATACACCGCCGGCAGATGGTGGCGTGCGGCGAGGGCGGCGATCGTCTCGCGATTGACGACCGTCAATCCACTCGGCACCACGATCATGCCGGCGCCGGGCCCGGGCGCGAAGGATTCGATATTACTTGCGATCTCGCCGGCGGCGGCCACAGGAGCGGCGCGGATGGTCACATGCATCGCCGACGCCGCGGCTTCGATCATGCGCAGATACCCGGTCCAATTGGGGTTCTGCGGGGAATAGAGCACCATCACATCGGCGATGCCCGGCGCGATGTCCTTGAGGAGGCTCAGCCACTTGCCCGCCAGCGAGAACTCCTCCGAGGTAAACCCGGTGATGTTGCCGCCGGGATGCGCAAAACTTGCGACGAAACCGCTCGCGACGGGGTCGGCGACATTCACGAATACGATGGGAATCGAGATGGTTTGCCGCTTCAGAATCGCCGTCGTCTGTGTGCCGCGGGCCACGATGACGTCAGGGGCCTTGCCCACGAGTTCGGCGACGGCCTCGCGGATGCGGCCGTCATTGGCGCCGCCCCAGCGATAGGCGATGACGACGTTGCGACCGTCCGTCCATCCCAACTTCGCCAGCGCCTCGGCGAAAGCCGCATGATCCTCCTGATTTTGGGGATCGCTCTCGTTGCCGGTCATCATCATGCCGATCATCGGCGTCCGACTCTGCGCCCGCGCCGCGCACGGCCACACTGTCGCTGCGCTTCCGAGCCCCGCGATGAATTCCCGCCGCCTCATTCGATCACCTCGTCGGCCAGGGCGAGCAGCATCGGGGGAATTTCGAGGCCGAGCGCATTCGCGGTCTTGCGGTTGATGGCAAACACGAACCTGGTCGACTGCACGACCGGCAGGTCGGTCGGCTTGGCGCCCTTGAGGATGCTGCCGGTATAGACGCCGACTTGACGATAACTGTCCGCGAAGTCGGTTCCGTAGCTCATCAGCCCGCCGGCTGCGACAACTTCACGATTCGCATAAGCCGCCGGAATCCTGTCGCGCTCCGCCAAGGTAACCAATTGCGTGCGCCGGCTGCCGAAGAATGCGCCGGTTCCGACGAAGAGGGCATCGGGGCGCTCGCGCTCCAGGGAGGCAAAGGCCAGATCGATCTCGGCGATCGTGGTTGCGTTGAGGACCTGTATTTGCAGGCCGATAGCGCGGGCGGCTTCCTGCACGTCCCGCAATGTGGTCTCGGCGTCCGGACCATCGGCCGGATTGACGAGCACGGCAACACGAACGGCCTTGGGCACCAGCTCATGCAGCAGTGCCAGCCGCTTGGCCACTACCTCCTGGACCAAAAAATTGATGCCGGTCGCGTTGCCGCCGGGCCGGGAGAGGCTGGCGACAAGACCAAGCTTGACCGGGTCATCGGCGACGCCGAACACGATCGGGATGGTCGCGGTCGCAGCTTTGGCCGCGATCGCGCCGGCGTGCTGCCGGGCGTGGCGATCACGGCCACACGACGGCGGACCAGGTCAGCCATCAGCGCCGGCAGGCGATCATATTGGCCGTCGAGCCAATGGTACTCGACCGTCACGTTCTGGCCCTCGACGTAGCCGGTTTCGCCAAGCCCTTTGCGGAACGCTGCCGCGTTGCCTGCCGACGCATCGGCCGAGCCGCCGTTGACGAACCCGACCACCGGCATTGCCGGTGCTGCGCGCGCGCTGCCACTGGCCACACGGCCGCCCCGCCGAGCCCCGCGATGAACTCCCGCCGTCTCATTCGATCACCTCGTCGGCACGGACGAGCAGCGCGGTGGGGAATGCAGCTCCGAGCGCCTTTGCGGTCTTGAGATTGATAGCCAACTCGACTTTCGTGATCTGCTGCACAGGCAAATCGGCAGGCTTCTCGCCCTTGAGAATGCGGCCCGTATACCCGCCCATGTTGCGCCACACCTCGCGGAGGTCACCAGGCCCGTAGCTCATGAGTCCGCCTGCCGCCGTCGCAAAGCGGTTCACGTAGATCGCCGGCATGCGATGCCGAGCAGCCAACCCGACCAGCTGATCGTCGTATCGACTGAAGAATTGATACCCGCTGACCAACAATGCGCCGGCGCCCTCCAAAGCAAGGCGCGCAAATGCACCCTCGAATTCACCGGGGTCGTTCACCGTCACCGCGAGGAGGTGCAGCCCCAATATTCTCGCCGCAGATTGAAGGTCGGTTGCTTCTGTTCCGTCCAAAGCAGCGCGATCCGGATTGGTGAGATAGCCGACTAATAATGCGGCGGGCACCACTTCGTGGAGGAGTTGGAGGCGCTTGGCCGCCAGGGCGGTCAGCAGGATCGACATGCCCGTGAGATTGCTCCGGGGCTGGTTGAGGCTCGCAACGAGGCCGGTCCCAACAGGGTCGACAGCCGTCTGAAACACGATCGGGATCGATTTGGTCGCGGCTTTCGCCGCAAACACGGCCGGAGCAGTGAATGCGACGATGACATCGACCCGGCGACCAACCAAATCGGCGGCCAGTGCGGGCAGGCGATCCGCGTAAAACTCCGCCCAGCGATATTCGACCGTCACGTTGCGCCCCTCAACGTAGCCGGCTTCGCTGAGCCCGCGGCGAAATTCCGTGATGGTCCCACGTTTGGTCTCGTGATCGGGCGAATCAAACGCGAGATAACCGATCACCGGGAGCCGCTGCTGCGCCCGCGCCTCGAGCGGCCAAGTGGCCGCCGAAGCCGTCGCGCCGAGCCTCGCGATGAACTCCCGCCGCCTCATTCGATCACCTCGTCGGCGAGGGCGAGGAGTCCCGGCGGCACGTCGATGCCGAGCGCCCTCGCCGTCGGCAGGTTGATGGCGAACTCGAACTTGGTCGACTGCACGACCGGCAGATCGGCGGGCTTGGCGCCCTTGAGGATGGTGCCGGCATAGACGCCGACTTGACGATACCTGTCCGCGAGGTCGGTTCCGTAGCTCATCAGCCCGCCGGCGACGACGATCTCGCGATCCGCGTAGACCGTCGGGACGTGGTCGCGCGTCGCCAAGGAGGCAAATTGCACGCGGCGGCTTGCGAAGAATCCATCGCTAGCGACGAAGAGGGCATCGGGGCGCTCGCGCGCAATAGCGGCAAAGGCCGCATCGATCTCGCGGCTCGTGCTGGCTCCGAGTATCTGGATTTGCAGCCCGATGGCGCGGGCGGCTTCCTGCACATCCCGCGATGTCGTCTCGGCGCCCGCAGCATTGGTCGGATTGACGAGCACGGCAACCCGAACGGCCTTGGGCACCAGCTCATGCAGGAGACCTAGCCGCTTCGCCACCACCTCCGCATTGAAAAAATTGATGCCCGTCGCGTTGCCGCCCGGTCGCGCGAGACTGGCCACGAGGCCATGCTTGACCGGGTCTTCACCGAAGGCGAACACGATCGGTATTGTCGTGGTAGCCGCCTTGGCCGCGAACGCGGCAACGCCGGTCGCGGCAATCACGGCGACCCGTCGGCGAACCAGGTCGGCCGCCAGTGCCGGCAGGCGATCGAATTGGCCCTCCAGCCAATGGTACTCGACCGTCACGTTGCGGCCCTCGACGTAGCCGGCTTCGCCGAGACCCTTGCGGAACGCGCGCACACGGTCCGCCGAGGCATCGGCCAACCCGGTGCCGAGGAACCCCACCACCGGCAGCGCCGGCTGCTGCGCGCGCGCCAAGCGCGGCCACGCCGCCGCTCGCCGAGCCCCGCGATGAACTCCCGCCGTCTCATTCGATCACCTCGTCGGCGCGCGCCAGCAGCATCGCCGGGATTTCGAGGCCCATGGCCTTCGCGGTCTTGAGATTGATCGCGAGCTCGAACTTGGCCGGATTCTGGACCGGCAGATCGCCCGGCTTGGCGCCGCGCAGGATGCGGTCGACATGGGTCGAGGCCTGACGAAACAGGTCGGCGCTGTCGGCGCCATAGGACATCAGGCCGCCTTCGACGGTGTAGCTCTTTGTCTCGTAGATCGCCGGCAGCCGGCGCAGCGCCGCCTGCGCGAGCAACGCGTCGCGGTCGGCGCCGACGAGGCCGGGCGGCACGATGATCAATCCGCCGTTCGGCTCGGATGCGAATTTACCGAGGAGGGCCTCTATCTCGGCGGGGTTGCGCACGGGGAGCTTGATCGCCGTCACGCCGAACATCGCCGCCGCCTCCGCGATGGCGGCAAACCAGCCTTCGCCGGGACTGAATTCGGCATTGAAGATGATCGCTACCCGGGCGACGCCGGGGGCCGCCTCCTTGAGCAGCTCCAGCCATTTGCCGCCGATGGAATAGAACAGGTTGGTGACCCCGGTGATGTTGCCCTCCGGATGCGCGAGGCTCGCCACCAGGCCGTTGATGACGGGGTCGCCGACGCCGGCAAAGACGATCGGAATCGTGTGCGTCTGATGCTGCAGCGCCCGCGTCGCCAAAACGCTCCTGACGACGATCACGTCGGGAGCGGCTTTCACCAACTCTTCGGCGTGGGCGCGGATCCGGCTGGGATCGCTGTCGAAGCGAATATCGATCCGCACATTGCGGCCTTCGGTCCAGCCCAGTTCCTTCAAGCCTTGGCGGAGCGCGGCCGCCTGGCCCTGGGATCCCCGGCTGTCCTCGTCGCCGTAGATCAGCACGCCGATCCGCCGCACCCGCTCGGCCGGCTGCGCGCGCGCCAGAAGCGGCCAGGCGAGCGTAGTCCAGAGCGCGGTGCCGAGCACCGCGATGCATTCACGTCGCCGCATATCAGGCGTCATCTAAATCCTCCGGCGGTATTCCCCCGCAGCAAAGTGACGATGTCGCCAACTGGCCGGCTGTTCTGCACATTATGCCGGCCGCACTATAACAGCAGTGCCCGAAAATACCGAAGCTCGCGACGATGTGTGCCCGCAACGCGCTGCTCGCGCCGTCCACGATGTGGAGGGCGCGGGCGCGAGACGCGTTATGCACAAGCAGAAATCATGGGTGGCTCCGAAGAGCCCTGAGGCTAGCGGACCATGCTGTCGGCGGTCTGCAGTTTCGTGAGCTCGGTGCGGTTTGCCATTTCGACCCGGGCGAGGAGTTGCAGGCTCTGCTCGAGGCCTGCGGCGTAACGCGGGCTCTCCTTCGCCAGTTGGCGGCGGATCTTGATCGCCCCCTGGACCGCGGCGAGCGCGCCCGCGCCGTCTCCGGCCTCACTCAGCCGAAGCGACAGGTCGTGCAGGCTCGCCGCCATCTTGGGGGCGTATTGAATCGCGCTCACCCGCATCAGGCCGCGATAGAGCTCGGTCGCCCTGCGGCTCGCCGCCACCGCACCCTGGGTGTCGCCGGCTGCGCTGAGCTGCGTCGACTGCTGCATGAGCTCCGTCGCCATCCGCGGCGTGAAATGCGAGCGGCTGAGCGTGACGACCGTAACCGCCGAGATCAGGCCGACGAAAGCGACGGCGTAGACCGCCGCACTGAAGGAACCGGCGCGCTTCGTCTTGGCGTCAGCGAGATTGGCCAAAGCGGTGATCCGGGTGTGAGCGAGCGTGGTCATGGTGGTTGCCCCTGGTCTGGAATGAGTGGCGCGCGATGAGGAGATTTGTTCACCGGTGCTGAAATGAGCGCGGGTCTAGCGTGCCGTAAGTTCGGCGGTCTGCATTCTCGAAGCTTCGCGGGTGGCGAGGCCCGTAGAAGGACAGCGCCGGTCGATCCGGCAGAGCAGGTCGCGCAGGTCGGGCTGATGGGTGAGGTCCACAGCGACGGCCGGAGCCGCGGCGAGGTGCGTGGCAGGGCAGCGCCGGTCGATCCGGCAAAGCAGGTCGCGCAGGTCGGACTGATGAGTGACGTCCGTGCCGACGGTCGGAGCGAAATGCGCGTTGCTCAATTGCGCCATCGAGAACATCGAAGCCATGCCGACGATCGCCACCGCCGCGGCTGCCTTGCCGACAGAACCGATGGTCAGGCGCTTTGCATTGCCGCGGGCGATCTGGGTGGTGTGTGCGAAGGTGGTCATGACGGTTGCCCCTGGTTTGGGATGAGTGGCTTCACTCACCGGTGTTCGAATGTCCCCATCATGTCCGCACCGACGCCGATCGCATATCAGCCAGGGGTCCTCATACCGCCGTCGGACAGCGAGCCGCGCGGCGGTAAAATATCGCTGTATTACAACTACTTAATTTGGAAGTGAGGGCCATCTCCAGGTCCCAAGACTGAAGTCTGGCTCAAGCCATCCCCAGGGATGCCGACGCGCCGGTGGCCTGACCCCAACATTTGGTTCCCAAATGTTGGGACAAGTCAGCCCACCAACATATCGAAGCGGTGGGGCGACTTATCCAAACAGATGGGAACCATCTGTTTGGGTCGCACCACTAGCACCGCGAATGACGATGCGGTACTTTAGTCCCGATACTAAAGTACTTATTGCAGCCGAATTGGCAAACGAGACCGCTCCATCATGAAGATTCTGGTGGTCGACGATCACGCCCTGATCCGTGAGGCGATGCGCGGCGCGCTCAAGGAGCTGGATGGCGAGGCGGTGATTCTCGAAGCATGCGACAGCCGCGAAACCATGCGTGTCATCGGGAACCATGCCGACCTCGATCTCATCCTGCTCGATCTCACTTTGCCCGATCGCGACGGATTTCGGCGTGCTCACGGAGCTTCGCGAGCGCTATCCGGCCATCTCGGTGGTCGTCATGTCGGCACTTCAGGATCGCGACACTGTCGTCAAGGCTCTCGACCTCGGCGCGCTCGGATTCATTCCGAAATCCGCGCAGCGCAAGGTCATGATAAGCGCGCTGCAACTCGTCCTGTCCGGCGGCGTTTATATTCCCCCGCAGGCGCTCTCCCATGCGGCGCCGGTCCCGTCACCGTCGATACCGCCGACCGCCGCGAACGGGCCCGCCCCTCGGCCGTCGCTGTCGCCTGCCGACCTCGGCTTGACCGAGCGGCAGGTCGATGTGCTCGCCCTGATGATGCAGGGCAAGAGCAACAAGGCGATCTGCCGCGTGCTCGACCTCGCCGAACCGACAGTGAAGAATCACGTCACCGCCATTCTCAAGGCGTTGAAGGTGACCAACCGCACCGAGGCGGTGATCGCGGTCGGCGAAATGAAATGGGAATTGCCGCCGGTCGCAAGTTCTTAGAGCACGGGCACGAAGCAATGGGCCGGGTCTGCTTATGGACCCAAGTTGCCACCGGGTGTGCATAGCAGAAGTCGAGAAAATGTTGATTTTGTGCGGGGGTGAGGCGCGATCCCGGCCCTACCGCGAACATGTGGGAGACCGCTATTCGAACACCTCGTCGGCGCCCGTGCCGCCAGCGGCCACATCGTCGCGCCGCCGAGCCCCGCGATGAACTCCCGCCGTTTCATTCGATCACCTCGTCAGCACGCCCGAGCAGCGTGAGCGGGAACGTGAGCCCGAGCGCCTTGGCGGTCTTGAGGTTGATCACCAGCTCGATCTTTGTGGACTGCTGGACCGGCAGGTCGGCAGGCCTTTCGCCCTTGAGGATGCGACCTGCGTAATTTCCAGCCAAACGATACGGCTCGCTGGTGTCGGCTCCATAACTCATGAGGCCGCCGCTCTCGGCGAACTCCCGGACATGGGATATCGCGGGCACGGCATGGCGGGCCGCCAGAGCCGCAATTTGATCGCGTTGGCCGTTAAACAATGGATCGGAGTTTGCCAGTAGCGCGCCAATCCGCTGCTGAACGAGGTTCGCAAAAGCCGCCTCGATCTCGCCCGGATCGGTTGCATTCAAGATCAACAGACGCACCCCAAGAATGCTCGCCGCAGCCTCCACGCGCGTCCTGCGGCCGTCGCCAGCGGAGTTCGGGTTGACGAGATAAGCAATCGTTGCAGCCGTGGGCACGGCCTCGTGCAACACTTCGAGACGTTTCGCGTTCAACGGCTCGGCGAGAAAGTGAGCACCGGTGACGTTTCCGCCCGGTCGGTTGAGGCTCGCTACCAGACCAAGCGCGACCGGGTCGACTCCCAACTCAAATACAATCGGAATCGTGGTCGTTGCTGCCTTGGCCGTCAGGGCCGCGCCAGCGCTGGCGGTCGTAACGATCACTGCGACCCTGCGATCCACCAGGTCCGCAACCAGGGCCGGTAATCGACCGTACCGATATTCCGCCCACCGGAACAAAATGCCGACATTGCGCCCCTCGACATAGCCGACTTCACCGAGGCCTTGGCGGAATGCCGCGACGCGCGGCGATCTTCCGCTTTCCGTCCCGCCGCTGAGAAACCCGACCACCGGCATTGCCGGCTGCTGCGCTCGCGCCCCGAGCGGCCACGCCGCCGCCCCACCTAGCCCCGCGATGAACTCCCGCCGTCTCATTCGATCACCTCGTCGGCGCAGAAGCGCAGCATTGGAGACGCTTCATGGTGGCGACCCTTCGGCGCAATAGTGCGAACGATAGCACCGAACCATCGGAAGTGACGAGGCATCAAATGACCGCAAACTCATGGCGAGGTGGCCCCCCGTTCGAATGAATGCGCGCCAGCACCGTCCCTTGCCTGGATGGTGCGGGCGCCGCAGACGATCGCGCGCAAAGCTGGGATCATGTAGTGCGCTCCCAAGAGCGAGGCTCTCTCAGCGTGCAGTGATTTCGGCAGTCTGCATTCTTGAAGCTTCGCCGGTGCTGGGGCAGCGATGGTCGATGCGACAAAGGAGGTCGCGCAGCTCGGTCTGATGGGTGCAGCGCCGATAGATCTGACAAAGATGGTTGCGCAGTTCGGTCTCGTTGGCGAGGTCCGCGGCGACGTTCGGAGCGGACTGCGCGCGGCTCAGTTGGGCGATCGAAAACACCGAGATCGTGCCGACGACTGCCACTGCCGCCGCGACCTTGCAAACCGAACCGATGGTCACGCGCTTTGCATTGCGGCGGGCCGTCTGAGTGGTCTGTGCGAAGTTGGTCATGATGGTTGCCCCTGGTCTGGGATGAGCGGTTTCGCTCACCGGTGATCGAATGCCCACATCATGTCCGCGCCGATCCCGACGGTAAATCAGCCTGGGGTACTCATACCGGGGCGTCGGGAAAGCCGGGTTTCTGCAGAAACGCTCTTTAATTCATATACTTCCCCCAGATATGAGGCGCTGTGCCGATGCAGTCCTTCGGTCCCAGGACTGAAGTCTGGTCGCGACCATCGTGCGTTGTTTTGAAGAATGGGCGGCCGGTCAGGAGCCCGTCGATTTTCTTCCATGCGGGTCCCTTTGCTGCATCGCATGAGTTGGTTCGTGGCCGATGACTTCACTTGCCGCGATGCGCCGGGTCGAGCGGACGAGGACATAACGCGCCGGAAACGGCGCTGATGACCCGGACCGGTCGCCGCGCTGTCCACACTCGCATGTCGAGACTTGAGGAACTTCGTCAGGCGGCTGATTGCAGCGTCTGATCATTCGATCAACACGCCGGCCGCCTTGATTGGCGCTGCCCATTTCTCGATTTCGCCCGCTACGAATTTCTGCAAATACTCCGGCGATCGGCGATCGGGCCCCACGATGGTCGCCGACACCCCGCCCAGCACAGGTTGCCACTCGCGCAATGGGAGATCATGAAATACGCGGCACGCTACTCCAACTTGATGTTGGATGCTCGGATCACTTTGCCCCATTTCTCGGTTTCGTCGGCGAGGAGCTTGCCGTACTCGGCTGGGGTGAGCGCAAGCGCTGTGCCGCCCAGATCGGCAAAGCGCGCCTTGATCTTCGGATCGGCGAGCCCGGCGTTGATCTCCTTGTTGAGTTGATCGACAATCTCGGCCGGCGTGTTTCTGGGCACGCCGACCCCGAGCAAATCGCCTGCGTCGTAGCCCGGCAGAAATTCGCTCATGGTTGGAACGTCCGGCAGCGCTGCCGCGCGCTCCGTGGTCGTGACCGCAAGCGCGCGCAGCTTGCCGGTCCTGACATACTCGATCGATCCGGTGGTCCCGACGATGGAAGTCAGTACCTGTCCGCCCAGAAGATCGGTCAATGCAGGCCCTGCTCCGCGATATGGCACGTGGACCATATTCACGCCGGCCATCATCTTGAACATTTCGCCCGCCAAATGACCGCTCGAACCCGTGCCGGCCGATGCCATCGTAATCTTGCCTGGGTTGGCCTTCGCGTAGGCGATCAGCTCGGGAACGGTTTTGGCCGCAATCGACGGACTGGCCAGCATGATCTGAGGTTGCCGAATTGTGCTCGCAACCGGCGCGATGTCGCGAAGGAACACGAAATTGAGCTTGTCGTAGAGCGTCGCGTTGATGGTGCTCGACGGGCCGACCATGAGCAGCGTATAGCCGTCGGCGGGCGCGCGCACGACCGTCTCGGTTGCGATATTGGTGGCGGCGCCCGGCCGGTTTTCGATGACGAACGGTTGGCCGAGCCGCTCTTGCAGCCATTGTCCGATCAAGCGCGCGCCGATGTCGCTGGAGCCGCCGGCAGCGAACCCGACGACAATGCGCACTGGCCGCGACGGATAGGCCTGCGCCCATGCGAGGCGCGACACCGCCGGCATCGCCACGACGCCCGCTGCGAGACGCAGAAATCGACGGCGGGGTAGTTTCATGGCACTCCCTCCAAGGATACAGCCCGTCAGCCGGGCTCCTCAGCATTCCAGTTCAGTTCTTGATGTCCTGCAAGAACCATTCGGTCGGCAGCATGCGGCCGAGACCCTGCTCCTTCGCCCGGCGATACACCACCGCGCCGGCCGATGAGAATTGCAGACCCCAATTTCCGACCGGTCGGTATTGGGTGATCTGATCGCGGCCGGTACGACCCGGCGCCTTGCCGGAAATAACGTCCGAATACAGCGGACCCGACGATTGCGCGACACGCTTGGGCGAGGACTTCGGCAGTCGCGTCTGCTGTTCCGGGCTGCCGGCGACAAAAGCGCCGTGGCTGTGGCCGATACCTTTGCGAAACACGCCATCTTCCGGTATCGGCAGCGCATCGATGCCCTGCCTGATGACGACATCCATGCGCGCGACGGCGTCCGGGCCGAGATCATGCGGGCCGATATTGACGACATGCATGCCGCGTTCGATCCAGTCGCCTTCGATCACGGGATACAGGCTGTCCGTACAGGTCGCCAGGATATCGGCGCCGCGGACGGCCTCGCGTGCGCTCTCGACCGGCTCGACCGCCACATGCAAGTGGTCTGTCATCTCTTTGGCGAACGCTTCGCGGTTTGCAGCGACGCGGCTGTAGACCTTTACCGTGTTGATGTCCCGCACCTCCACCAGCGCTTCGAGCACGGACCGCGCCATACCGCCGGAGCCGATCATCCCGACCGCATGCGCATCCTCGCGCGCCAGCAGCCGCGCGCCGATGCCCGCCGATGCGCCGACGCGCATGTGCTGGAGGTAACCGTCATTGATAATGGCGAGCGGCGCGCCGTCCTGGGTGCTGAACAGCAGCACGAGCCCGCAATAGGTACCCGGCCGAATGCAGTATTTGCTTTCGGTGCGCGTGCCGTCCGGGCCTACCGGCCAAGTCATGATGTCCGACTTGAGCCTGACCGCCATAACGCCGTCGCTTGCGCCCTCGACCGAGCCCCAGCGATAGTAGCCGTCCTCGAGATCGCACGGAACGAACATGTCGATTCGCGGGACGTGAAACCGACGCACCCGTGAGGGTGCCCGCAAAGGCGCGCTCCTGCGCTTCGATGCATTCGCGCATGGTCAGCACGCGCTTGACGATATCGTTGTCGATCAACAGCATCGCGCGCCGCCCTCCCCGCATGCAAGCGCGAGCATCCGGCGCACGCCATTCCTCATCCAGTTGTTCGAATCGATTGCCAAGCTCCAAGCACGCGTCGATCGCCGAAGGCGCCAGAGAACCGGCAAGACAGTCCCGCACCTTCACGATGTGCTCGGCCTCGGAGATCGGCTCGGCGCCCCAGGACCCGCGCGGCCGCTCGCAGCGCTCATGGACGATCGTGCCGTCGGCTAGCTCGATTTCCAGATCGACGTAACGGCCAGCGTTGTATTCGGTGGTGATATCCGGTGTCATCGTGACGGCGATCTTGCCCAACAGCGTCTGCATGTCGGACCGGTGAAGGCGCTCGTCCGTGAAGCTCGACAGCGTCACCGCGCCGTCGATCAACGCCGCCGCCAGGGTATATTGCACGCTGAATTTGCCTTCGAGCCCGGTCCTGGGATGCGGGCGGTCGCCGGTGGTAACGACGGGCGCGAGCATCCGCACCGCGCGAATCGCGTCGGCTGATGGTATGTGCGGCCGCGCAGCCAGAGCGGCGGTGATGCCGTAGTGCGTCGTAAACTTGCACGGAAAAATCTTGAGCGTGAAGCCCGGGTCGACCAGCCGGAACGGTGACCCAAAGGACATGAGCATCTCGCGGTCGAAGTGAGGCGGCAGAAATATGGCGGCATAGCCGCTCGGGCTGTCAAAAGCCTCGTCGTCTCCGGTAAAGCCGTTCGCCGCGAGCAGCGCCGATTCGAGACCGAGCGACGCCGCATAGCCGCAATGGGTCGACTTGGTCATGGTGCCGCTGTTGCTGGTGAGGCTGCCGCAGCGCGACGTCGCGATACCGATCGCGTTGGCGAGTGCAGTGGCGTCGAGCTTCAAGAGATGGGACGCTGCAACAGCCGCGCCGATCGGCCCCACCATCCCAGGCGGATGAAACCTGAAATCGCGAGACTCCACGTGTCCGCAAGCCCGCCGGATCCAGCCCTGGATTTCGACGCCCTTGATGACGGCGGCAAGAACGTCACGGCCATCGGCGCCGATCGTTTCCGCGAGTGCCAGCGCCGGAGCGAGCGCAGGCGACAGCGCGTGCGTCGCCGGCGTCCACATGGGCTCGAAATCAAGCACATGCATGGACGTGCGCGTTGAGCAGAGCGGCCGGAACCGGCGCAAGGCGAAAACCGAAGCCCAGCGCCGAACACTCCGGCTTCGATCCCTGTCCGCGCAGATAGTTCGCGAGGATCTTCGGCGCTTCCTCGATGCGTGCGCCGGCCACCGCGACGGCGACACCGTCGAGGACAAGCTGGCGCGCCTTGGCGATGGCAGTCTCGCCCATGCTGTCGGCGGTCGTCGCGACAATCTTCTCACAGAGCCTGCGGGTGATCGTCACTTGAGCGATGCCTCCAAGGCCGCCTGAAACATGCCGCCTCGCGCAAGGAGGCCGGCTTCGGCGGCGGAGCGGACGTCCGCGGTGACTTCAAAGCGGAGTTCCTCACCGCTCGAACGGCGCGCAACGACGCCGATCGGTTCGCGCCGGGCGATGCCGTCAGCGATGCCCTCGAAGGCAAATTCCTCGCTGCCGTCGAGCTTCAGCGCGTCGACGCTGTCCTCGTCCGCGAACAAGAGCGGGACCACGCCCACGCCGATCAGGTTGGAACGGTGAATGCGCTCGAACGAGCGCGCAATCGCAGCGCGCACGCCGAGCAAGGCGGGCCCCTTGGCCGCCCAGTCGCGACTGCTGCCGCTGCCGAAATTGCGCCCGCCGAGAACGATGAGCGGAACATTGCGCTCGCGGTAGCGCATGGCGGCGTCGGGGATCGTGACCACCTCGCCTTCGGGATAGATCTTCGTCCACCATCCCTCGCGGCCGTCGGCCATGCGATTGAGGATGCGCACGTTGCCGTAGGTGCCACGCATCATGACATGGTGGTTTCCGCGCCGGCCGACATAGCTGTTGAAGGCTGCGGGCTTCACTCCAACCGACTGAAGATATTGTCCCGCGGGACTGTCCGGGGGAATTTCGCCGCCGGGCGATACGTGATCCGTGTTCAGGTTATCGCCATAGACGCCGAGCACGCGCACGCCTTCCACATGCTGCGCCATCGCAAATCCAACATCATTGGTCGCGAAAAATGGCGGCTCGACAATGTAGGTCGAAGCGCAATCCCAGTCGAACAATACTCCACGCTTTGCCTCGAGCATGTCCCAGCTCGCCTTCACCAGGGGACTTGCCTCCACCGTACTGACGAAGACTTCGGAAGTGACGATCCGCCGGACAACGGCATCGACCTCGGCATCGTCCGGCCAAAGATCGCGGAGGAAGACGGGGGCACCGTTGGCGTCGTTTGCGATCGGGTCGCTATCGATATCGATGGTGACGCGCCCGGCCAGTGCGAAGGCGACCACCAGCGCGGGCGAGCAAAGATAGTTTGCACCCACCAAACGGTGGATGCGCCCATCGAAATTGCGGTTGCCCGAGAGGACAGCCGCAATGGCGCGGCCGTCCTGCTCCACGGCCCTGGCGGCAAGGGGCTTGAGCGGCCCCGATTTACCGGCACAAGTGGTGCAGCCATAGCCGATAACGCCAAAACCGAGCGCCTCCAGGGGCGCCAGCAATCCGGCGCGGTCAAGATAGGTCGTAACGGCGCGCGAGCCTGGCGCGAGCGATGTCTTGACCCAAGGCGCGGATTTCAAACCGCGCTCGACCGCGGCCTTGGCAACGAGCCCGGCGCGGATCATCCCGTGCGGATTGGACGTATTCGTGCAGGAGGTGATCGCCGCAATCCCAATGGCGCCTTCGGGGAGCGCATCGGGTGTTTGCGGTTTCGCGACGGCAGCGCCTTTGGCTCGTTCGCGGAAGCTCGCCGCAACACCGGACGTATCCTGTCGGATATGCGGCATGCCCGGTCCCGCGATGGTCCGCCGGACCTTGCCGAGGTCGAACGCAATCACACGGTCGTAAATCGGATCCGCCGCACCGGCCATACGGAACAGACCGGCTGCTCGCGCGTGCGCTTCCACCAGCGCGACATGCTCCGCCGAGCGGCCGGTTATCCGCAGATAGGTGATCGTCTGCTCATCGACGGGCCAGAAGCCGGTGGTCGCCCCATATTCCGGCGCCATATTGGCAAGCGTCGCGCGGTCGGGAACTGTCAGGGCTCCGGCGGCCGGACCGAAGAACTCGACAAATGCTCCGACCACGCCGGCTGCGCGGAGCTGTTCGGTGAGGGTCAATGCCAGGTCGGTCATGGTGATGCCGTCCGCGAGCGCACCATCGAGACGGACACCGACGAATTCCGGCTTCGGGAGAATGTAAGACTGGCCCAGCACGACGGTTTCGATCTCGATGCCCCCCACACCCCACCCGAGCACGCCCAGCGCATTCACCATCGGCGTGTGCGAGTCGCCCGCGATGGTGAAATCCGGAAATGCGACCGGTGGCGTCCGCGACCGATCAAGGAGAGTGACGGCAGCGACCTGCTCCAGATGGATCTGGTGGATAATGCCCGCGCCAGGCGGAAACACGGTCAAACCGTCGAACGCCTGCTCGGCCCATTTCAGAAACCGATAGCGCTCGCCGTTGCGCTCGAACTCACGCTTGAGGTTTATCTCTTCGGCGTCGGGTGATGCCGCGACATCGACCTGCAGCGAGTGGTCGACCACGAAAGTCATCGGCACCGTGGCGTTGACGCGCGCCGGATCCCCTCCCCTTCGCGCCACCGCCGAGCGAAGCGCGGCAAGGTCCATCAGCACCGGAATGCCTGAGGAATCGGGAACGACGACGCGCGGCACGTGCAGTGGCAGCGCGACAGTGTCCGGCGCAACGTGGGGATCGGTGAGAGCGCGCAGAACGTCCTCCGTGACGCCCGGCTCCCCGAGGTTGCGCAAAAGGTTTTCCGCAAGCACCCGCGCTGCATAGGGCAGCCGCGCATGCGCGTCGGCGCCGAGCGCCGCGCGCACGTCATGGAAAACGTACGTCTTGCCGCCAGACGAAAAACTGGAATGTGTTTCGTTCATGAGGTGAGTATGGCCGGCGGCGACACTTGGCTCAATTGAATTTCAGGTTGAAGTCAGGGCTCCGCAGGCCCGTAACCAGGCAATGTCGTTGCGTTTCATCTGGTCGCGCCTTTGGGGGCTAAGAGCAAGAACCGCGGCAACGGCCGTTGTGGCGAGCGTCCCCTTGATTTCCTTCGGATGCCTTCGTTGCGTCGGCAGGCGCTGTCCGACGCCGCGAGCGTACTCTATTCTGGGCCAAGCTGTCGCGGCCCGCGCATGCCCGCAATCTGGGAGATTGAGATGAAGGACGGCCCCAAGAAATTCCGTGAGCTCCTGGCAAAAGGCGGGCTGATTGTCGCCCCCGGCGTCTACGACGGCTACAGCGCCCGGCTGGTCGAAAAAGCGGGCTTCGAAATGGCTGCTACGACGGGGGCCGGCATTTCCAATTCGCTCCTTGGCATCGACGACATCGGGGTGATGGGACTTTCGGAAAACGTCGACCATTGCCGGATGCTGGCCCGCACCCTCTCCATCCCGCTGACCGCCGATGCCGACACCGGCTACGGCAATCCCATGAACGTGCACTACACAGTCCAGATGTTCGAGGAAGCGGGACTTGCCGGCATCAATATCGAGGACCAGGTGCATCCGAAGCGCTGCGGGCATATGCCTGGCAAGGAAGTGATACCCCTGGTCGAGGGCGTGAAAAAGATTGAAGCTGCCTGCCTGGCTCGCCGGGACGATGCTTTTGCCATCATCGCGCGCACGGACGCGCTGGCGATCGAGGGCATCGACGGAATGCTGCGGCGTGCGCGCGCCTACGCAGAAGCCGGCGCCGACATGATCTTCGCCGATGCGATCCGGACTGAAGACCAGATCAAGCGTCTGGTCGATGCGGCTCGCGTTCCGGTCACAGTCAATATGGGCTTCGGCATCCGGGCCCGGCCAACCACGCCGCTGATGTCGATCAAGCGCCTTGCCGAGATTGGCGTGCGCCGAGTGACGTTGCCGCGCATGCTTCCGGCGGCAGCCATTCACGGCATGACACGTGCGCTCGAAGCGATGAAGGAAGTGATCGCCAGTGGCGAGCCAGCGGACCGGCCGGATCTGGTGGTCGACATCGACGCCATCATGCGTTTGATGGACTACGACGCCATGCGCGAACTCGAGCGGCGGCTCCTGACCACCGAGGCGCTTGAAACGAAATATGCCAGCGGAGCCTCACTGGAGGCCCGGTCGACCTGACCCCGGTCCCAGTATGGCAGTTAACTCAAGCGTACCTTGGTCGAGCCCGAGGCGCTGGTTAATCAGTACCATCGGCCGTTCGCGATGGAGAGGATCGACCTCAGCTTAGCCGAGGAGGCGCTCGGCGCCATCGCGCGTAAGGCGATAGAACGCAAAACCGGGGCGCGCGGACTGCGCACCATTATGGAGAGTATCCTGCTCGACACCATGTTCGATCTGCCGAGCCTGGAAGGCGCCGGGGAAGTGGTGATCTCGAGGCAAGTCGTGGATGGAACCGCGCCGCCGCTGTACATTTACGCCGACCGCTCAGATCGAGCCGGTGACGCGAGTGCCTGACTCGATTTAAGGATAGCTGCGTTCGGAGCCGTTGTAAGTCTCTTGTGTTCGATAAGAGAGATGTGAACCCGGATGGGCGCGCCGAGGTACTCTGAGAGGGAGATCACGCCATGATCGTGATTGAGCGCGATGGAAAGACCATTGTCATTACCGGATGGCGTGCATGGCTCCTCGGGGCGGTCGCAGTCGTTGTGACGACAGCCGTGCTTGCAGCAATGGCGTTCCTGGTTATGGGCATCGCGGTAAGCATTGTTGCGTTTCTACTGATCGTCATGCCAGCGGTCGTTATCGTAGCGCTGGTGGTATGGTCTTTCCAACCACGGAGAGCGTGATCGACGCCGGCGCGCGGGCTCAGCCAATGCCACCGACACGGCGCCGTGCCCGACGCCGCCTGGTTGACGAAGCGGCAGGCGGGCGTGATGCCGTCGGTGGGCCTCGCCAACTTGCACGAGAACGGCGTGAGGTCGCTCGCCGTGCAGTGTCACCGGTGCCGGCACGAAGTGATCATGAACGTCGACAACTTCTCCGACTAAGGTGCCGCTGGTGGCGTTGGGCGCTCGAGTTCGAGAAGGCGTCGAAGCTCCTCGCCCGTCAGTTCAGCGGTCATGGCAGTTCACCTCGCTTTGCGCGAGCTACCTATGGGTCGTTGAGTATGACAGAATGTTTGCAGTGTCCGCCCGAGACGGGAGGCTGGCCCGGCATGCGCTACGAATTGTACTACTGGCCCACGATACAGGGGCGCGGCGAGTTCGTCCGCCTCGCGCTCGAGGAGAGCGGCGCGGACTACGTCGACGTGGCGCGCAAGCCCGGCAGGAGCGGCATGCCCGCGATGATGACGCCTTCTCGACGGCAAGCGCATCGAGCATCCGCCGTTCGCGCCGCCGTTCCTCAAGAGCGGCAAGCTCATCATCGGCCAGACCGCGAACATCCTGCTCTTTCTCGGCGCGCGCCATGGGCTCGCGCCTCGCGACGAGGCCGTGCGGCTGTGGACGCACCAGCTGCAGCTCACGATCGCCGACCTCGTCGTCGAGGTCCACGACACCCACCACCCGATCGCGGCCGGGCTCTACTACGAGGACCAGCGCAAGCGAAGCGAAGCGGCGCGCGGCGGATTTCCTCAAATTCCGCTTGCCGAAGTTCCTGGGGTATTTCGAAGACGTGTCGCGCGCAGCGGGGGCGCCTATCTCCTCGGCCGCAGGCTCAGCTATGCCGACCTGTCGCTGTTCCAGATCGTCGAGGGCCTTCGCTACGCATTCCCAAAGGCGATGAAGCGCCTGGAAAAGAAATTCCCGCGAGTCGTCGCCGCTGCGCGACCGCGTCGCCAAGCGCCCGCGCATCGCGGCCTATCTCGCGTCGGAGCGGCGGATCCCATTCAACGAGCAGGGCATCTTCCGGCATTACACCGAGTTGGACGCATAGCCGCCCACCCTGCCTCTTGTTGCGCCCAGCATCCGACCGTCGAATACTGGTCTTGTCGATGACGGCGCGGCGTTCCGGTGGCCCGATGGTGGCCCAAGACCCAGGCCCATGGAGGAAGATCGATGTCATTCTACCGAGGCATGACCTGCGAGAACGTGACCATCAAGGGCGACAAAGGAACGCCGATAATGGCCTACGTGGCCAGGCCATCTGGTCCTGGCCTCTTTCCGGGCGTCGTGCCCTATCGCAGGCGGTGGTCGCCTATGACCACGCGCGCCATGCGCCGCTGGGCGACGTCATCACGCTCGACTTCATCAACACAGACCTCGACCCCGGCGCACGGGCAGGGATCGAGCTGACGCTGGAGACGGCCAAGGAGCTGCGCGCGGCTCTCGACCGGGCCGAGTTCGAGGAGGCGGAAGTGCGGGGCAAGGGCGTCTTGGCCAGCCTCGTTCGAGCTGCGTGACGAGTGAGCCGCGGTCACTATGGACCGCAGGGTTGGTTCTGATCAGGCCGCCACCAAGTAGACCAGATGATCCGTGAAGCTCAGTGTGGTGTTCGCGGCAGACAAAGGGAGGACGATGAAACTTCCCCGTCGCCAATTTCTGCATCTGGCAGCGGGTGCTGCCGTGCTCCCAACAACCTTACGGGCCGCAAGCGCGGATGCTTAGTCCGTCTGATCCGAGCGGTCCTGAAAGAATGCCCCGTCTCGTTGAGGCGAGGCATTTCAGGTAGGTCGGCGGATTGCCACCTCCACCTGGAGATCGGAGCTTTTCGTTGCTATTCATATCCGCGAACGCCCCATCGGTTTCCCCACAATTTTATCTTAAACGACATGCACCCCATTCTGAGCGTCCTGGCCCCAGAGCGCATCGCGACCGAAGCGTTCACCGACGCCACGGCGGCAGTCACCCGCCTCGAGGAAATTTACGAGCGCAACACCCGCTTCCTGCGCGATCGTTTTGAGGCGTTTGCCAAGGGCGAGACGCCCACGAGGCGCGTGCGCGCCACCTATCCATTTGTACGCATCACGACCTCGACCCATGCGCGGCTCGATTCACGCCTGTCCTATGGGTTCGTCGCGGGGCCGGGCGTTCACGAGACCACAGTGACGCGGCCCGACCTTTTTCATGCCTATCTCACGGAGCAGATCGGGCTTCTAATTGGGAACCACGGCATGCCGGTCGAAATCGGCAAATCGGCCGAGCCGATTCCCATCC
>CAWBSI010000002.1:0-102037 GCA_963791375.1 uncultured Alphaproteobacteria bacterium | reverse complement strand
TTAAGAAGGCTCTGAAAGTCAAAAGCTCGCTATCGACCATGCTCGATCAGATGCAGTGAAGCGCGGCGCAGTCTCTTGCTGAACCCGTCGTATGTTACGGCTGAGCCATTTTTGTCGTGCGACGTGCATGAGCCTTCCTTACGGGGGCGGTGCGATGCTTGAATTCGATGATCTCCAGTACATCATCGCGACGCGGGTGCCCGCGCTCACGGGCCGCTACGAGTTTCTATCATTTCGCCAACCCGCCCAAGGACGGACTTGGCTAAAAGGAATTCTGGAAAAGGTTGCGTCGGTTCAGCAGGTCAGAGATTCGATCGAGCGCGAGCAACGGTGGGTGTCCGTTGCATTTACGTTGCAAGGACTTCGCGCACTTGGAGTGGATGAGCAATCACTCGCAACATTTCCCAAAGAGTTCCAGGATGGCATGGCGGCACGGGCGGAAGTGCTCGGTGACACCGGCAAGAATAGTCCCGATAAATGGGTTGGTGGCCTCGCCGGTCCGGGGCTGCACGCCATCGCAATTCTTTTCGCGCGCAATGCGGCTGAACGCGAGCGTGTCACCCGCGAACACCAGGCATTGTTGGCCGCCATCCCCGGTGTCGAAGTGCTCTCATCACTGGACCTGGACGGCATTCCGCCGTTCGAAGCACGCGAGCATTTTGGATATCGAGATCGGCTCTCTGAACCGCAAATCGAAGGAAGCGGTATCCAGCCGACGCCAGGCTCAGGCGCGCCTGTAAAGGCGGGTGAATTCATTCTCGGACAAGTGGATGAGAGCGGCGAGGTAGTTCCGTTGCCGAAACCCGAAACTCTCTCGCGGAACGGCACCTTCATGGCCTATCGCAGATTGCAACAGCACGTCGGCGCCTTTCGGGACTTTCTGCGCCAACATGGGGGACCAACAGCCGAAGGCCAGGAGTTGATCGCAGCGAAGCTGATGGGACGCTGGCGGAGCGGAGCTCCGCTTGTCCTGGCGCCCGAGAAAGACGATCCAACGCTCGGCGCAGATTTACAACGCAACAACAACTTCAACTACGCACAAATGGACCCGCAAGGGTATGCAGTTCCGCTAGGATCGCACATTCGGCGAATGAACCCTCGGGACACGACGCCGAATATCCAGCGCCGACGAATGATCCGCCGTGGTGCGACCTACGGTCCCGTGTTGCCGGAAGGCGCGTCAGAAGACGGCGTTGATCGTGGAATTGCGGCGTTCATTCTATGTGCAAGCCTCGTAAGGCAATTTGAGTTCGCGCAGAACGTCTGGATCAATGACCCGAATTTTCACGAACTCGGCAACGAACGAGACCCACTTATCGGAAATCAGGACGGTAGTTTCGACTTCACGATCCCCAAACGTCCGATCCGCAAAAAAATAACCGGCCTGCCAGCCTTCACGACACTCAAGGGCGGCGCTTATTTTTTCCTTCCCGGAATTGGGGCATTGAGGTACCTCGTTGCGTTTTAGGCTCCGTAAGTTCGCTGGACTTTAACAGTGAGATGGGTTGTTGCTCCGGTGCCCCCGCGTTTTATGAGAGAGAGTTAAATGGATGATCCGCTTCGCCAAGAATGGCTAGAAAAACGAATGGGACATAAAGTTTACGCACGTAAGCGGAACTGGGGCTTAATATCGATCGGGCTCGTGTTGTTTGTAGCAATATGCGGTTTGCTTTTGTACTTAGCTGCATGGGCAAAATTGATCCAGTAATGGTGGCCGAGGCGATATAGCCGCCATGACGCGATACGATGATCGCCACATCTTGAGCCCGCGCCTGCCCCTCATAACCGGCCGCAATAGTTTTCTCATGCCGAGCCATCCAGCACCCAACGATTAGAACTGATCGGTTGAGAGCAGCCGCTATCTGATGCGCGACCGGGTGAAGATCCTACTGAGGGTGCGGGCGGGTCTGAGGGCGAAGGAGATTGCGGCTGAGTGGGGATATGTAGTAATGGACGCCGTCGGCAATCTCGGTGACGCCCTGCACCTGCCGAATGTCGCCAGCAGCGAGGCCAGCGGACAGCCCAGATATCCGTGATTTGATCCGCCAAATAAGCAGAGCCAATCCGTTGTGGGGAGCACCTCGCATTCACGGAGAACTGCTTAAGCTCGGTATCAACGTCAGCCAAGCCACCGTTGGGCGATGGATGCCGTGGCGGCCCAAGGTCCCCTCCCCTACCTGGCGAAGCTTCCTTCGCAATCATCTGCCAGACATTGCGGCAATTGACATGTTCGTGGTCGCCACAGCGACGTTCCACCTGCTCTACGCCTTGATCTCAGTCTTGATCGCCGACGGGTCGTCCACGTTGCGGTCACGCCAAATCCCACGCAAGATTGGCTTTCGCGGCAAATGACCGAGGCCTTTCCCTGGGACACTGCACCTCACTATCTGCTGCGGGACCGAGACAAATCCTATGGTCCGGCAATTTCGTCATCGCGTCCGAGCGATGGGGATCACGGAGGTCATCACGGCACCACGGTCTCCGTGGCAGAACCCTTACGCTGAGCGTCTGATCGGTTCGATCCGCCGAGAATGTCTGGATCACGTCATCATCTTCAACGAGCGCCACTTACGTCGCGTTCTATCGAGCTATTTTCAATATCATCATAACACCAGAACGCATCTTGCGCTCGGCAAGGACTGCCCAATGCGCCGTCCCATACAACCTCCCTCGACCGGCAATATCATCGCCTTCCCTGAGGTCGGCGGTCAGCACCATCGCTAGACTAAGAGCGTCGAGCCGCCTGAGGGAGAGACTGGACGTTCCTGCTCGCACCCCGTCCAACGCCATCACGTTAAATTTTGAGCAGGGACAGGAGTGTTGTTCAGTCACTGCGCTAATTCAACGGTCTGGCGTAACCCATGCGCGTCGCTTGTTGCAATTCCCAGTCAGTCTCGGACCGCAACCCTAGGCCTTGTGCGCCGTTCCGGTGATGCTGTTTCGAAGATCGATTGGGCTCGCGATGGTGCGAAGCGTCTCGAAGCCTTCGCCCGTGCCAAGAATCGTCACAGTCCCGTAGTCGAGCATGCGCCCGAGAATTGATTGGTTGATCTGGACGCTCTCGACCTTGTCCCTGTTCATCTCGTTGGTCTGCCGCTGGATCAGACCTGTCTTGTAAATGACCCGCCTGTTGGTGACCGCGATCTCGGTGACCCACCACTGGAGCCATTTCTGGATCAGGAAGACAACCGTAATGAGCGCGAGGGCGTATGCCGCGTAGCGCCAAAATCCGGTCAGGTACCGCGTTTCGCTGAACCAGAAAGCAACCACCGTGAGGAGTGCACCCGCAACCCCGGGCCAATACACTATCCAATGAATGGAGGAGATGTGCCGGACCTGCTCACCGGGCTGCAAGACGCGCCGAACGTAGCTCATGACAATCGGTCTCCTTCTACAGCATAGCGAACCCCGGCAGTGCCAACGAGAAGGCTTGTCCGGCCGATAACCAAGTGCAACATGGGCTCCGGCGAGCGGCGGGCTCGAAGGGTGCAGCGGGGCTCGACGCGGCACAGGCTCTTGACCCATCCTAACAGCCTACGCGGCTTGCAGGCGGCGAAAAGGGGACTGAATCGGAAGTTGAAGACGAAAGGTCAACTTTTGCACGTTGCATGATTCCGTTGTTTGCCCCACTCGGACCTCCCGGCAGCACCTTCGAACGTCTTCTATTTGGTACAAGCGGACTCAACTCGGACGCCCCGCCAAGTCGCATTTCGACCCGAAGCGGCCACAGAGAAAAAAACGCTGGCTATGCTCTGATGTTGGCCTGTCACCTTCCCCCACTTCTTGGTTTCATCCTTGACGCCAAGCGCGTCCTGCGGCGGGGTGGTAGGTTCGGGATGACAACTGCGAATTGGGTGGAAGAGCGTCGGCAGGAACCGCGGCAAGCAGCTGCGCCTTTCCCGGATGCCCCGCTCTTGCTGTCTTATTTTGCTGCACTGCTCGCTTGGTCTGCTTCGGAGACCCGTTGCCAAGTGCCATCCGGATTGAACGCCGTCATGCCGGCGGCGATGCCGGCGGTCTGCGGACCAAGGTCCTTCTCGTAGATTATACCTTGGTGATTGACCAGGAACGTCATAACGCCGGAATTGCCGTACTGTGCCGGATAGGCGACCAGCGCGAACCCGCCGATCATCTTGCCGCGCACGACGTAGTCCAACGCGCCGCCGGGCGCGCTCGGTCCCTGCGTGGTGAGAACCTTGTAGTAGTAGCCGTGATAGGGAATGCGCTGCTGACCGGGACGATAGCCATCCGTGGCGGCACTGGCGGCGAAGTCGCCAAGTGGGCTTTCCTCCTCGCCCGATTGCGCCGGCCAATAGAGACCGTTGTCCTTCCCGAAAATTATATCCGCGCGTAACGATGATGTAATCCGCGGAGAACCGGTATGGCGACGACGGTCCCGGATCGCTCGACGGCTCGCCCTAGCGGCGCGTCCTTGCCCAACCCCAGATGCGGGCGCGTCTCATTATAATAGACCGAGTACGAGCTTCAGCACCCGGCGCAAATGCCATTCGCTAAAGATCAGGACGTGATCCAAGCAGTCGCGCCGAAGCGTCCCGATCAGGCGCTCGGCATAAGGGTTCTGCCAGGGCGACCTCGGTGAGATCGGCCTGTCTCGTATCCCCATAGCCCGGACCCGATCTTTGAAGGGCTGCCCGTAGGCACCGTCATTGTCGCGAACCAAATAGCTCGGCGCCGTATCCCAGGGAAACGCCTCCACGATTTGCTGCGCCAGCCATTCGGCAGTCGGGTGCCGCGTGATGGCAAACCAGAGCAGGTGTCGTCGACCGTGGCCTATGACGAGAAACACAAACAGGCACTCAAATGTCAGGGTCCGAACCACGCAAAGATCAATTGCCGCAATGGCATCCGCGTGGTTGCGCAGGAATGTCCGCCAGGTCTGCGACGGCGGCCCTCGGTGCCGGATCATGTATTTGGAAACTGTCGACTCGGCGATCTCGAGCCCGAGTTTCAGCAGTTCACCGTGGATGCGTGGGGCGCCCCACAAAGGATTCTCCTTGCTCATCCGATGAATGAGTTCGCGCAACTCACGGCTGACCGGGGGCCGCCCTGGCCGAGCGCCGGATTTCCAGCGCCAATAGGCGCGAAAGCCTGCTCGATGCCACCGCAGTATCGTGTCAGGCTGAACTATACGGGCCGACCTGAGCAAGCCTGGCCAAAGCCGGCACATCCATACCAACAACGCCCGGTCGCTCCCCCGCAGCCGCAGACGGCGCGGTGCACGTCGGAGGGCGATGTTGAGCTGGTGACGAAGAAAGAAATTCTCAACTTCCAGCTGCCGCCGCGGCTTGAACCGGTCGGCGACCAACATCGCTAGCAAGTGGAGGATGGCAAGCATCGAAAATGATGTTGCCCTGATTCTGCCTCAGGCGCGAATTCCCGCGGATGGGATTTTCGGGAACGACAAGGGTTTTCGGTACATCCAGCTACTGAGGCGCCCTTTCGCTTCGTCATTCGCCGACTTTTACGATCGAAGTCCGCGATCGAGGCGAAGCCGCGTCCTCGACATCGCGTAGAGCTCTCAGCATTGCGATCGAAGAAGGCCTGGCCGCGTTCCTTCACTTACATGTGCATTGCATCCTTGTGAGCTGCGAGGGCAAGGCACCGCTGGTTTGCGGCCGCCTCGCCGCTCCAAGTCGTCGATCACTCGACGACGAGGGTTGGTTTAAGGTCCACAGGGCGGGACACGTTGTGGAAGTTGGGCGAGGTCGCCATCACCGCCTCGTGGACTTCGGAAAACTCCTCCTTGGTGCCGCTTCCTTTGATGCGAACGATGTAGTTTAGCGTCTCGTACCCCGGTGGCACGCCTGGGTCGATTGCAAGGAAGCCACGAAGGTCGATCGCGCCGACTGTTTCGATTTCTAGGCTTTCGAGCGTGATTCCGCGCACCGCGCACTGCGCCGCGTAACCGACAATCATGCAGGCGTTGAGTGCCGCCAAAAGGTGTTCTTGCGGATTGGCGAACCGGTTCGATCCACCTAGTTCGCAAGGTTCGTCAATGTCGATCGAGAACTGACGGGGCACCTGTTTTCCGCCGATCTTAAAGCCGTCGACTTGTGCACGGCTCCTCGTTCCGCCCCGCCAACTGGTGGTAACGCGCCAGTTTGTTTCGCCTGCCGCGGCTTGCCGTTTGACATCGCCGATTAGGGCAAATAAATCCTCGACGTTGATACCATTGACGATATTGGATTCAGTGGCCTTCGTTTGTGCGAACATAACAATATCTCCTCTTGTCTATTGGGGGTGGTGTTCAGGTCGGATTATTGCAGCGTGACGAGCGCCGCTTGAATGCGCTCGCCCTGACGTTCTGTGATCAGGCTGGAAAGCACCTTGCCGAACTGCGGGTGTTGGGCGCCCGAGTGGATGTATTGCCAGCGATAAGCTTTGAGGAATGTGGCCGAGATCGCTCGCACTTCGGCGTTGGCAACCGTGCGCCCGCATTTTGCCGCGAAGTATTCTGTGTCGGCGATCGCTTGAGCTTGCAGGATGCCGTCCACGGCGGCGACTAACTCGATAAATTCGTCGACCGCCCGGTCGCGTTGCTCCGCCGTCAACCCGGCGTCGTGGCGCACCCACTCGAGTTCGTCCAGGATCGCGTGCTGACTTTCCTCCTTCCAATGATAGAGGAAGACGTCCTTGAATAGTTCGGAGAGCTTGTTGTCGGGCTCGATGCTCTGGCGATAATGGAGTTGCGTGAACAGCTCGATATCCAGAGTCAGCGCCAACACCGCCCACGTGCTCTTGCCGAGAACGGCATGAGCGACGCCGTTTGGGTCGATGTCGAAGCGATAGCCGGCGGGCAGCACTTCGCCAACCATCCTGTCAATGCGGCGGAATAGCGCCTGGTGCTTGAGCTCCTCGTCGCTAAATCGAACCAAAGCCTCGAGCGCGACCTGGTCGCCCAACCAGTGCTCTTCGCTAAGCTCCAGGACCTTGGCATTGATGAAGCGTTCGACCAGTCCAAAGATATTGGCGTAGGTGCGGCCCTGGATCTGGCTCACGAACCGCTTTTCATCGGCCGAGAGGGTCGTGAACGCATCGACGAGGGAAAGGCCGTCCGGCAAGAATTTATCAGCGATATCGAAGTGCCGCCCGCGTATAATGTCCTGATCAATGTCCCATCGCACCCGCTTGGAGACCTCAACGCAGCGCGCATACCGATCGGTGTTAGCAATTTTGCTGATCGCATTCATTTTCCTTCTCCTCTCTTGAGTATGGGCGCAGATATGCGGACATCCAGCGCACGCTGCGTCCCCCGATTGGCGGATGCGGGCCGCAATATTCAAATGTTCACGATGACGTGAGTTTCAGACCGCGAGCGGCGTGGAAAATCCCGCGACGAGCTTTACTAGATCGGCCTGGCGGCCGGCGCCGGTCTTTTCAAATAGTCGCCCGACGTGCGTCTTGATTGTGGAGTCCGCAACGCCAAGCGCCGCCGCAACCTCGGGAATGCCGCCAACCTCGACGATGGCGAGTAGTACGCGCAATTCGGTCGGCGTGAGATTGTACGTTCTGCCGATGACTTCGGGAGCCGACGGGCTTTCCATCGCCGCCTTGCGCACGAACATGGCGACAGTAGCCGCGTAAGCGATGCCGGCGCTGCGTCGCGCACCCGAGGTCAGGGGCAACATGTGCACGACGTAGCGCTCGGCATTGTCCGCAGTAAGCGGCAGAGCGATGCCTTTAACGCCAATTTCGGCATCACCGTTGTTGGCGGCCACAAGGGTATCGTGAAGGAGATGTTTACTTTGCTTGTCGCATGTAATCAGCCGTCCGCCATTCGAACGGAGAACATCGCCTGCACTCAGCATGGCGTGACCGGCTGCATTGGCATGAACAATTCGGCCATCGACCGCGATCAGAAACATGCCAGCGCTTAAACCGTCAACCATATCGGCGAATGTCGCCGCCTCGGCCCGCTTGAGATCGATCACCTTGCCGATTAGCACCGCGCGGCGCACATGAGGTACGACGAGCGACATGCGCCGGCGCATTTCATCGTCGACGACACCATGCGCCTCGTCTCGCAGGATCGTGATAAACGAGCAACTTAAAGTCGACTTCTCCAACACGGAATTGGCTGCATCAACAAGGCCTTGGGGTTGCATCCACTCGTGAAAGAAGCGGCCCTGGCAAAACTCATCATACGGCACAAGTTCGGGAAGACTGACGATCTGTTCGGCGTCGAAGAACGGCAAGGTCGACACCGGATCGAATTTGGAATGCGTCTCGGCATAGAGCTGCACGTAATGTGGAACGACACCGAAATGAAAGAACGGGACACTGGCTTTGCTGATCGAGTCCTTGGAGATAATGCCGCCAGCCTGGCCTCCAACAAATTCGCCAATTCTTGCAAGAACACCGACCCACAGCGTGGGATCCAAGGCGGCATCATAGATGTGGCCAATGAGATGCGTGAGCACCTCCTCGTCGCGAGGGACACTCGCCGTCTGCGCCGGTAGCCCCCCAAGAACACTAAGAAACCGCCTCCGCTTCATTCCCAACCCCATGCTCAAGCCGCGGCATCATATCGGCTCAAAGCAGGTGTCCGGAAGAGCCTTCGGCACTGCGACATGAAATGACCGCCCATGTCCGCAGTGGGTCGTGTGTCACGAGCATCGCCGGTCCAAACGGCGGTGCGCAACTGTACGAGAGATGAAGGAAGGCCCTTCGGGTTCGGCGATCAGGTCGCTGATCCCAAGCCACCGCGAGCTGCTGCGGTCAAAAGCCGTGGTGGTGAGCGTCGCGGAAACGCCGGGACAAAGAACCCGGCAGGCAAGATTGAGAGAGGCGAGCGCAAGCGAACCGTCGATGAAGTGTCGAAATGCGATTAGACGATGTCAGAACCGGGGGTTGACCCTACCTCTGGGATCAGTTCGGGGGAAAGCCCTGATACTGCCCGAGCGGCATCCGGCATGTCCAAAGCGGCCTTCGGCCTTTGAGTGGGAGGTCATCGGCTTTGGCAGCGTGACCGTGATGCCAGCGTTCTCGCATTCCAGGATCTCTTCACCGCTGAAGTAACCGCGGTCGGCGACGGCATCGAGGTGCTCCACTCCCAGCGTCGTCTTCGCCTCCTTGGCCACGGGTGAGAGCTGCGCCCGGTCAGAGCCCTTATTGATGACGTCATGCGTAATGATCAGATGGTTCGTGGTCTCGACGGCGACCTGGACATTGTAACCCACGACACCGGAACCTCGGCCGCTAGTTGCCATCGAGCGGGCATCAGGATCGGTCAGCGATATCTGTTGGTCGGGGCTGGCGAGCATTTGAACCTTGAGAACCTCGAGGCGCCGCATCTGCTCCTTCAAATTCTCGATCTTCTCTTTCAGGCGCTCCGTCTTGGCTTTGAGTGCCTCGGACGGCTCCTGCCGGTCGGCGGTGTCGAGTTGCTGCAAATAGCGCGCAACGCTCTCCTCGATCTGCGCCATGCGCCGCTCCATCTTGGCACGGGTGAAGTTCCGGTCACGGTTGTTCACCGCCTTGAACTTGCTGCCGTCGATCGCGACGCTGGCGTGCGTCAGCAGGCCCATCAGGCGGCAGAGCACAACAAACTGGGCACAGACTTGGCGGATGGCGCGGCCGTTGTCCTTGCGGAAGTCGGCGATCGTCTTGTGATCGGGAACCAGGCTGGGTCAACCACGCCCCGGTCTCGGCGATGGGATCGTGCATTCGTTTGCGCAATTCCATCTTGACCGCCTGCAGCTGTCTCAGCATCCGCTTCTTGATCGTCTTGCGCCCGATGACGAACGAGCCCCATTTGCGTGATCGCGTGCAGAAGTGCGTGAAGCCGAGGAAGTCGAAAGGCTCGGGCTTCCCCTCTCCAAGTTTCTCACGTTGCTTGGCCGCGTGGCGACCGAAGCGGATCAGCCGGGTTTTCGCCGGGTGCAATGCCAGTTCGAACTTCCGCATTCTTTCTTGCAGGTCGTGCAGGAAAGCCTTCGCCTCATGCTCATGCTGGAAGCCGACAATGGTGTCATCCGCATAGCGGATGACGATCACGTCGCCGGTCGCCTTGCGGCGCCAGCGATGGGTCCAAAGATCGAACACGTAGTGCAAGTAGACGTTCGCCAGGATCGGTGAGATCACCGCCCCTTGCGGAGTGCCTCGTTCACTGCGTGTTACGCGCCCATCTTCCGTGATGCCGACCTTCAGCCATTTCGCAATCAGGCGCAGGATGCGCTTGTCCGCGATACGGTGCTCGAGAAAACGGATCGTCCATGAATGGGCCATGGCATCGAAAAAGCCCTGGATATCCGCATCTAGCACCCAGTTCACTTGCTTCCGGTAAATCCCGGCGTGGAGAGCGTCCAGCGCATCGTGCTGGCCGCGCCCCGGTCGGAATCCATACGAGAAGCCGAGGAAATCCTCCTCGTAGATGGCCTCCAGAACGTACACGACCGCCTGTTGGACGATCTTGTCCTCCAGACACAGAATGCTGAGTGGCCGCTTGGAGCCGTCCGCCTTCGGGATGTATGTCCTTCTGGCCGGGCGGGCCCGATAGCTGCCCCGATGCACTCGATCGTGCAGGTCCTTCAGTTTCTCTTCGAGAGATTCTCCGTAGGCCTGCCATGTCACGCCATCGATTCCGGGCGCAGCGTCACGCGCGAGCGCGAGATAGCTCCGCTTCAGGAGATCGGTGGTGATGTGATGCAGCAGTGCCGTGAACCGTACCGTCTTGCTCTGTCGCGCCGCTTGGCGCACGGCTGCCAGCCCGTTCGACGCGGTATCCCGGCGCAGTGTCCGGGCCGCGGCCGTCTGACCGCCGTTCCCCTTGGGCGAGGTCCTTCCCTCCACGGTCTCCGCAGAGGAAACGCCCTCATTGTTCGACCGCTTCATCGGTACTACTCCCTCGTCCGACTCCTCATCCGCGTGCATGCTCATCGTTCGGCTTTTGCCTTCATGAGCCGGTCCGGCATGCCCTGCCGGACACGGATGAGGCCTCCCAGGTTCCGTGCAAAGAACTTCTCCACGTGCACAAGGTCTCCGACTGCGCGAGGTTCTTCCATGCAAGCCAATACGCCATGGGAGATGTTGCCTTCTCGTCTCCGAACTAGATCGGCACCTCGGAATTAGACCCGTTTCGCAGCTCAATACTCGGCCCGTGGTCTCCCCTGTGAACGCTTCACGGCTGCCCTCGCGAGCAGAACCTCGTGCATCACTCGGGGTCGGGGTGGTTGGCTAGACCTTCCCCGTGGGGGACTTGCACCTCCTATTCTTTGCCAGCTTTCCTGGCGCACTCGGAGTTGGGTCAAGATCAGCCGAGCCAGACAACGGTCGGCACGACTGAATTCCCCCGCAAGCAGACGCAGTCCGGAAAGTCCCACGCGGCCGGGTCGGGTCACGGGGAGCGGTCGCCGCGATATCGGCAACACGGTCAGCACGGTGACTTTGGCGCCGATCCGCTTGGCCAAGGCGATGCCGTGATCGACAGCCTTCCCAGCCAGTTCCGACCCGTCCGTTGGTATCAGAATGTTCGCATACATCGTCCTCTCCTCGGTCACGATTTTCTTGCGCCAACGTGCTCAAGATATCACTTCGCGGGCCGGACGCAGATCGACTGCAATTTCTGGCAGCGCTTCGCGTTCGTCTTGGGTAATTCCAAGTCCCGCCGATGAGAGCCCACGAGGGCGAACCAATTGCTCGCCGCGGCAACCACTCGCGCGGTGCACTCGGCGCGCTATGAGCCGATCATCCGCGGAACCGCGAATCCGCTGGTCCGTATCGCGCTGTGCCCGTGCTGGTGTGACCGGTTGCGCTCGCATGATCAAGCCGCGCCGGTCAGCGGCGCGGGTGCACCGGCGCATTGGCCGGCGCCGGGTGGTCGCCGGCCGCAATTTCCTGACTTTGGCCGCTGGCACTGGGGCGCCCCCAAGGAGGACGATCATGTTCCTAGTCGGCTGTGACGGCGACCTTGGGCGTTTCCCCATCCGCGGTGTCGATCAGCCGGTTCGGCACCAGCAGCAGGACTGGAAGGATCAGGGCATAGACCACCGTGATCGCAATGACGCACGCGGTGAAGCCGCCAAAATGATCGTAGAGGTTCGTACCCAGCACATTGCCCAGGCCCTGGACGATCGCAAAGAGCCCCGCGGACATCATCATCAGCGTGCCCTGCAGGCCTCTAGGACAAGAGCGGATCATCAGGTCTAAGTAGGCGGCCGTGGCAACGCCACCCATGAGGCCGATCGGCACCGCTGCGATCAAGGCGCCACTCACGGAGTGGATAAACAGCAGCGGTATCATCTGCGGGATCGCGACCACGGTGCCCCAGAACAATAGGGCCTTTAACGGGAACTTCCGGCACAGAACGCCGAAGACCAGGAAGGTGGGAATGAAGGATGCAGAGAAGATCGCGTTCCACTGGCCCCACTGGGCATCCTTCGCGTGCAGAGTGTCCTGCAGATAGTACTGCAGCGGCGTTCCGGATCCCGGCGCGAAGTTCCACAACAGCCAGATCAGCAGGGCGGGGTAAATCGGCCAGTGCTTGACGAGCCGTTTGATTTCGTCGCGCGGACGTGCGTCCGACGCGCGCTCGACTCGCAGGTTGTCGAAGACGCTGGCCGGCCTCCACAGGCCGTACAGCGCCACCAGCGCCATAATCGCCGCCCCGACGAGAAAAAGCAGGTGCGCCGCGCGCGCGGCATCGCGGCCTTCCATCAGGTCACTGAGGAAACCGCCCAGAATCAAGGCCGCGATACCCGGAAGCGAGCCGAAGATGTTCCACGCAGCGCTGAGCTGTCCAGACATGACGTGCTGCTGGCCGATGGCAGAGGTTAGTCCGTTCTGCGCGCTCGCGACGAACAGAAAGGACGTTCCCAACAGCAGGTAGGCCACCATAAGCGATTGATAGGTGACGGGCATGAACGCGAACAGTAGGTACACAGCCGCGCACAGGCCGCCGAAGAGCACCATGAAGCCGCGGTCCCCCATGCCCAACGGATTCCAGGTATCGCGCGCAAATCCGAAGAGGAAGGATAGGTAGCTTGGCACCCCCGTGATCAGGCTAAAGATCGCCACCTCATGCGCCTTCAAGTGGAGCTTATTCTTCAGCAGGAAGCTGATCGGCAGTCCGATCAGGCCGCCTCCGGGAGATCCGAAGCCCAGCAGCACGAGCAGAACGCCGAGATAGATCAGAATCCGCGTGCGCACGCTGGTCGGCAACACCGAGGGTGTGGCTGCGAGGTCCGAGGTATTCACGGCGGCGGCGTCTGAGGTCATCGCTGGCTTAGCCCTCGAGCTTCAATCGGCGGGCTCGCCCACCCCAAGTGGTTCGCCGAACCTATCGAGGCACGCCGGGGCCAGCAAGCGAATGGGGTCAGCATTCTCCTGGTTGAGCAGACCGCCCGCTATGCGCTGGAGACGGCAAGCCGCGGCTATATGCTACAGACCAGCTCGATCCTCGCCGGCGGTTCTTGCACTGCGCTGCGCGAGGACGTGAGTGTGCCGCCCGTGCGTCGGTTTGACATTACGACTATGCATTCCCCTTCTGGCCGGTGCTGCACTGCACGGTCGACTTCCGAGTTGGGCCAAGGAACGAACCCGCTTCGCGGGAGCGCGCTGCGCGCGGGGCCGGAGCCAGTGGCACCGACGGAGTGATCAAGCGAGCGGGATAGGGTGACGGGGCGGGCGTCCTGTCTTGAGAATCGAGGGGTCAAGAACCTCCACCTCAAGACAGGAGCACCCCGATGAGTGAGAAGCCCATCAGCCCGCTGCGCCGGCGGATGATCGAAGACATGACCGTGCGCAACTTCGTCGAGAAGACGCGCAACGACTATATCCGGCACGTCAGATCGTTCACAGCCTTCCTCGGCCGTTCGCCGGATACGGCCGTGGCTGAGGATCTTCGCCGTTTCCAGCTGCATCAGACGCAGACCGGCGTGCGTGCGCCGAGCATCAACGGCTCGGTTGCGGCGCTGCGCTTCTTCTTCACCGTGACGCTCGACCGCCCTGAGATGGCACGGCACCTCACGTTCGTGCGGGAGCCGCGCAAGATGCCGGCGGTCCTGAGTCCCGAGGAGGTGGCGCGGCTGCTGGAGGCCGCCCCCGGACCGAAGTACAAGGCCGCGCTGAGCGCCGCCTACGCGGCGGGTCTGCGGGTCTCCGAGGTGGTGGCGCTGAAGGTGTCGGATATCGATTCCGAGCGCCTGCTGCTGCGGATCGAGCAGGGTAAGGGGCGCAAGGATCGCTTTGCGATGCTCTCCCCAAAGCTGTTGGAGCTGTTGCGCGACTGGTATCGCATCGCCCGGCCGGCGGTCTGGCTGTTCCCCGGCGGTGATCCGATGCTGCCGATGTCGACGCGGCAGTTCAATCGTGCCGTTCATGCCGCCGCCGCCATGGCCGAGATCAAGAAGCGGGTGACGCCCCACACGTTGCGCCATAGCTTTGCCACCCATTTGATCGAGCAGAAAACCGATGTGCGTTTGATCCAGGTTTTGCTCGGACATGCCAAGCTTGATACGACCGCACTCTACACGCATGTCGCCACCAACGTGATCCGCGCGATCATGAGCCCTTTGGATCGTCTCACGCCGCTGACCCCCGAGAAGAACAGGAAGGACCAGCCGCCAGCGTAACGGCGTCATGTCCCGTCCAGCGCTGGAGGTCGCGGATGTCTTCCGCGACCATGGGCCGGCATGGCGTCAAGCCAATGCCGGCCATGTGAGCCTCGACCAGCTGAAGGTCATGTCGGCGATCGAGCGCTGCCGCACGGCGGCACTCGGCGGCCATGTCGCGCGCTGCGAGGACTGCGCCTATACCACCATCGCCTACAACAGCTGTCGTAATCGGCACTGTCCAAAATGCCAGGGCGCAGCAGCACGGGAATGGCTCGCCGAGCGCGAGGCCGAGCTGCTGCCGGTGCCGTACTTCCACGTGGTGTTCACGCTGCCGGCCAGGATCGCCGCCATCGCCTATCAGAACAAGGCAGTGGTCTACGACCTGCTGTTCAAGGCGTCATCCGAGGCCGTGCTGACGATCGCGGCCGATCCCGAGCACCTGGGCGCCCGCATCGGCATCACCGCCGTGCTCCACACCTGGGGCTCGACCATGACCCATCACCCGCATGTCCACATGATCGTGCCGGGCGGCGGCATCGCCTTGGATGGGAAGCGATGGCTGTCGTGCCAGCCCCGCTTCTTGCTCCCCGTGCCCGTGCTCACCAAACTGTTCCAGGGGCTGATGCTTGCCAAGCTCCTCGCCGCGCACAAGGCCGGCCGGCTCACATTCTTCGGCCAGCATGCTCACCTCGCCGAGCGCAAGGCCTTCGCGGCCTACCTGGCACCGCTGCGCAGAATCATTTGGTACGTCTATTCAAAGCCCCCGTTCGGCGGACCCAAGGCGGTGCTCGCCTATCTGTCGCGCTACACCCACCGCGTCGCCATCTCCAACCGCCGGCTGATCACGTTCAACGAGGACGGCGTCACCTTCAGGTACAAGGACTACTGCGCCGACGGCCGCGCACGATACAAGCGGATGACGCTCGCCACCGATGAGTTCATCCGCCGCTTCCTGATGCACGTCCTGCCCAAAGGCCTCCACCGCATCCGCCACTACGGCCTGCTCGCCAGACCGTCCTGCGCCGACAACATCGCGCGCGCTCGCGAGCTGCTCGCCGTGCCCACGCCTCAAGACCACAATACCGAGGCTGACGCCCTCAATCCCAACGAGCCGCCAACCTCCTCACATCCCTGCCCGTGCTGCGGCGGTCGCATGATCACTATCGAGATTTTCGAGCGTGGCTCCACGCCGCGTCATCGGCCAACCGGTCCAATCACCGCCATCAGGATCGATACGTCATGACCACCATCGCTGTCCTGCGACGACGCAGTGACCTCGGCCAGCGCTGGTTACACACCGGCGGCGACCACGCTCGCACAGATGCCTCCCATCATCGAACCCAGCCCGCAACTGCAACTCTCAACGATAATCTCCACCAGCAAGCCGAGCTGCTGCTCTCTGCCAGGCGCGTCATCAACCACCTCCAACGGCTCTGCGCATCCACGCTCTCACTTTCCGCGTCACTCAATTCCCCATAGCGGAGTGCGCGGCAACCTCTCTGCACTATCCCCGCGGGTTCGTTCCTTGGCGGCTTTCGGACGCCGGCCGCCGGTGAACGTTGCACGGCTGTCGATGGCCGGCATCCGAAACCCTGCACAAGAGCTGCCGTCGAAGACCGACGCTAGACTAAAACGGAAGCCGAACCGAAGCTGACCTAGCTTCTCAGCGGTCGGAAGAACTGGCGAACGTCCGTGACCATCAGTTCGGGCTCCTCCCAGAAGGCAAAATGCCCGCCACGCGGCATCTTAGTGTAATGCACGAGATTGTAATTTCGCTCGAGTACGTGCCGCGGAGGATCGAGATTTACGATTTCGTGCGGTAGTGAAGCTTTGCCCGTCGGGACGGTGACTTTGCCGACGGCATCGGGCTCGTCGGCCCTCCCGCGGTACATCCAGGCGGATGTGCCCGTGGTGTTGGTGACCAGATAAATCATGATGTTGGTCAGCACTTGATCCTTGGTGAACGCGGGCCTCACGGGGTCGGGCGAGTCGCTCCATATCTTAAGCTTTTCGGAAATCCACGCGGCGGCCCCAAGCGGGTTGCCGGTGAGCGCAAATGCGATGGTTTGAGGCTTGTGGTCTTGAATGCCGAAATAGTCCCGCTCAGTAGCGAGATACGCATTTATGGCGCGGCGCCACGCTCGCTCGTCCGGCGTTTGTTCGGAGTCCGGCGGTGGCTGCCTTCCTTCTGTGAGCCCATTGAAATGAACGCCGATCAATGAGTCCTTGTGGTTGAGGGCTAGAGCCGTGGTGACAAACGTGCCGATGTCCCCTCCCTGTGCGCCGTACTTAGAATAACCGAGAACCTCGGTCATGAGCCGGTTCCAAAGCGCGGCTACGGTCGGCCGCCCGATCGGCTTTTTCGGCTTTGATGAAAAGCCAAATCCGGGCATTGATGGGACGATAACGTCGAACGCATCATCAGGAGAGCCGCCATAACTGACTGGATCGCTGAGCGGTCCGATCGCCTCCAGGTATTCAAACACGGAGCCCGGCCATCCATGCGTGAGGATCAAAGGCAGGGGCTTTGGGCCGCGTCCTTTGACATGATAGAAGTGAATGTCATAGTCGCCGACGCGCGCGAGAAATTGCGGGTATCGGTTGAGGTTTGCCTCGGCCTTTCGCCAATCGAACCGTGTCGTCCAATATTCGGCTAGTTCTTTCATGTAGTCCCAGCTGACACCGTATCTCAAATCAGGAGCATCGAGCCGATCGGGCCATTCTGCATCGCGCACTTGCGTCAGAATGCGATCGATCTTGGCCTGCGGAATCTCTACGCGAAATGGGCGCGGTGCAGCGGTCGCAGCTTGAGCATGTAGCGGTGCTGGTGCGAGCAGTGGAGTGCTTGCCGCTGCAAAAAGCATAGCATTCAATGTCCGGCGCGACATCTGCGGACCTGACTGTGCGGGCATTTCCGACATGGCTTGTCCTCTTACTGATTAAGTGAACTGCAATACTGCGAACTGCAATTTAAGGGTTGCAATTTTTGGCGCTCGCCACAAGATCAAAAGGATGCTCAGAGGTCGCCTTCGGGTCACGGGCTGCCCTGCAGGGCGCATCTGGGCGCGGCGGGTTTGCCGCCAGAACCGGCCGTACTGGACGGCAACTGTCGCGACTGGGTCGGGCCAAAACCTGCCGCCCGCGCTGCAAAAAAGATTTGGCCTCAAGGCCAGACATGCGGCCTCGACTTCGATAGGCTCCGCACAAAGCAGCATGAGGGATGACGGATGCGACGGCGGGAGTTCATAGCAGGTCTCACGTGCACTGCGGTGACAGTGCCCGCGGGCGCGCAACAGCCTGTTGAGATGCGGCGGTTGGGCATCCTCTGGCCGCACAACGAGAACGATCCCACGACAAAGGAGTGGTACTCATCGTTTATCACGGGGCTTGCGGAATTAGGCTGGACGGCAGGCCGCAACTTGCGGATCGACGTTCGATGGAACCCCAGAACAATCGAACAAGCCCAAGTGTTCGCCAAGGAACTGGTTGACCTGCGGCCTGATGTCCTGGTGACCGGTACCGGACGTCTAGTGCGGGCGGTACAGATGGAAACTCAGACCATTCCGATCGTCCTGGTTGGGGCCGGCGATCCGCTCGCACTTGGTTTGGTCAAAAGCCTGTCGCGTCCGGAAGGCAACACCACCGGCATTACCGACATATTTCCGTCGATTGCGGGCAAGTGGCTCGAAATCATGAGGGAATGCGTGCCCAGCCTTGCCAAGGTCGCACTCATCTTCAATCCCAATATTCTTAGGTCCTCTACCGCGTTCGACGCCGCAGTACAGGCCGGAGCCAAATATGGCCTGCAGGTAATCAAGACACCGGTTCAAAACGAAGAGGATATCGAGCGTGCGGTTACGGCGTTCGCAGCCGAGCCAGGCGGCGGACTGATAGTCCTACCGCCTGCTCTTCTTCCTCCCGAACGCCAAGTGCTCAATCGCTTGGCAGTACATTACCGATTGCCCGTAATCTATCAGGACAGGAGCTTCGCGGTTGAAGGGGGCCTGTTATCTTACGGGGCGGACATGGTCGATATGCATCGCCATGGTGCCCCTCCATACGTCGACCGTATTCTGCGCGGCGCCAAGCCAGGCGACTTGCCGGTTCAGTTCCCCACCAAGTTTCAGCTAGTCGTCAACCTCAAGACCGCGAAGGCCATGAGACTGACGATCCCAGAATCGTTGTAACTACTCACCCCTCTGCGGCGGTTTCAACTCGGGTATAGCGCGATTGCAGATCTTCCAAGCGAGCTGATCCGAGCTCGCGTGCCGCCGGAGAAGATTCATTCGCTCGCTGACGATGTGAAGTCGATGGTGCTGGAACTGCTGCGGGGCCGCGCCTAAGTCCTTGTTGAGCTGCCGACGATCTCGACGGGAGTACTGTCGGGAACGCCAAGGCCTTGCCGCTTTACTTTGCAGATGTTCAGTGTCCCAACTGTTCGGGATACAAAGCGGGAACAGGATCAGTGCGACCATTGCGGCAATTCTCAATGGCCGGGCATACAGCAACTCCTTGGGTGGCACCACAACTGGCCCAGCAGGCGAGCTCATGTTCGCGTTCCGCCGACTACCAGCAGCACCACCACGCCAGCCAGCGCCATCGCCAGATTGAACCCCTGGCCGGGACCGACCCGAACAACTAGAACGTCGCGAAATTGATCGACGAAAATCGCAGGCCGGCATAGCCCAAAAGAAGCCTCCGGTGGCCATACCGTCACCAGCGGGCCATCGTTGCAAGACGCCGACGAGCAGCGGACCAAGGCCAGGTTTTTCAATCCGTCATACAGCGACACGGGATGGCGAAACCCCTCCACGCCGGAAAAGTTGACGCCCCAGGGCACGTTGGTCTGAGTGCCGATCACACCGCCTTCGATGAAGTTGCCGATCCGCCCGACACCGAAGATGAAAGCCGCGGGGACTGAGAGCATGTCGAGCAAACGAAGCAACGGCGTGCGGGTCCATGCCGCGATGATGGCCGCTCCGATGACGCTCCCGAGCAGCAGGCCGTGCGTCGCCATTCCGCCCTTCCAAAACATGAGAATCTGTCCGGGGCGCTGGCGGTACCAGTCCCATTCGTACACTGCCACTTCGAACAGCCGCCCACTCAGCAGGATAGAGAAGATGAAGATGAAGCACGCCGCGCTTGATCTTCGCGCGCTCCAGCCGAATTGCCCGCGCTGCAGCTCCAACCACAGCCACAACCCGGCGAAGCCGAAGGTGTAGGCAAATCCGTACCAATAGAGATCAAGACCCCCGATCCGCGCCATCACAGGGTCGATCGTGAATGTGAGGCCATTAGCAAGCGTAAATGTCATGACAGTTCCCATATCAGCTTAAAATACTCTGACCGATCGCTATAGGCCGGAAGGTCCTTCCGTGCAGGTTCGTCCCGGTCATCCGGAATCAGGGTGATTGACGCACCAGCTTCCCGGTCAGCACCGCCATTCGTAACTCACAAGCGACGCGTCGCGGCGATGCCGAGGCGTTGGACTCGTATACAGTTGTGGTCCGACGGCTGGTGCCGCGGCGCTCAGGTGGAGACGCTCTCGACACAGCCGTCTACCGGGATCTTACGCCTCTCGGGACCGAGGCGAGATCGCCGTTTGAAGCTACTGCTGCGTATTTCATGGAAAGCTCAAGGACATTGGTCGCTACGCGTCAAAGCGATCCATTCGGAAATCGGGAGCGCCACGTTGTAAACGTGCGGATGAACGGCAACCATGATAGCTGCTACCTTTAGAACTCCATCAATCTTCACGAATACCGGCCCTCCGGAACTCCCGGGATGGGTGTCGCAATCGTTGAGCCAGAAGGGGCGTGCGGCCTCCGAAGATAAAAGTTCACAATCGAAATGTGTTGAAAGCGCGAATCGCCGATCTCCCGGGTATGTTGCATGCACCAAGCGGAGACCAGGCTGGGGCGTCACGTCCTCCGCCAGAGGGGCGGGATCGACAGGGAGGGTATCCTTCAGGACGATCACCACCGAAGTCTTTGGCAAAGACGCCCAAGGGCAGATTTTTTGCGGTTACGCTCGGTTCTATTTTGGAGGTCGGTAGGTAAAAATACCCCTCAAGAAAATGCAAGCAATTGGCCGTTGAATGCTTTGTGTAGTCCACCCGAGCACCAGCTAAGAAATGGATATTACCAGGCGGAAACAGTGTCTTTGCCCCTGCGTGCGTTACGCAATGAGCAGCGGTCAGCACCCAGACGCGGTGCAACCAGAGTGCCTCTGTACATTCCACGCCTATCTTCCCCCTGCTGACGTTCACCTGACCAATGGCGTCCCACGGCGGACCCTTGTCAATTACGGTAACCCTATTGTCTTGGCCGATAACTCCGGGGCGGAGATTATCTTGTGCTTGAGCGCAGAAAATTGGCACTAAACAAGCTAAGGCCAGCAGTATGAAGGTCTCTTGTGCTCGTCTCATGGTTACATTAAGGAGTGGCATCCTGCCAAATGCATTGATTTAGCGCAAAGTATCTCTCCTAGAACACTTCCCGAACTAAAAAATTGGAAGGAATCTCCCTGCGGGCACGAATTGGATTCAAATAAGAATCGTGCTGGAAAAGGGAGGCCAAGCTACGGAAGTCCAGCTCCGTATTCGAAAGGATCTGCGTCCACGGGTAGTTCGTGCGGCGCAGGATGGTACGACAGATTCCGGAAACGGCGGAGCAACTTCGTGTGACATCAGCTCCGTGGTACGCTTTCGCAGGCTCCACCGCGAAACCGGCAGTGTCAGTCCGGCCAAATTCGGCGGCTACGAGGGATATGCGCTGGCTGCGCACGAGGAACTGGTCAGGCAATTGGTGGCGGAGAACCGGACGGTCGTCGCTGGCTGGATCAAGGCCGATTGGCGGACCGAGAAAGTGACGGTCGGTCGGTCGTCGTATCTCCCCATTTTTGCATCATTTGAAGATGTCGCTTTAAAAAAAGTCTGCGGCCGCCGAGCAGGATCGCCCAACGTCGCCGCCGCACGTAAGGCCCTGCAGAGGCAGCAGCCCAGAGGCTCGATCCCGAAGCGGCTTGTCTTTATCGATGAAACCAGCGTCTCCACGACGATCACCCGCCTCTGACGGGCGAGCCCCGCCGGGCGAGCGGCTTGTGCAAGGTGCTGCACGGCAACCAGCAAGTGGAAGACCATCACTTTCATCGCTGCACTACGCCATGATCGTATCACCGCGCCCTTCGTGCTCGAAAGGACCGATGACTGGCGAAATGTTCAAGGCCTACACCGAACAGTTTCTCGCTCCGACCCTGAAGAGGGGCGACATCGTGTTCATGGACAACGTCGCGTGTTCACAAAGTCGATGGAATCGAAGAAGCCATTGAGGCGCGCGGCGCAATTCCGTTTTATCTTCCTGCCTACAGCCCCGACTCGAATCCGATCGAGCAACTATTCGCCAAGCTCAAGGCGCTACCTCGCAAAGTCGCCGACATACACTCTCAAGAATCCGCCTTCACCGTCGGAAGCCTCTCCAAGACTGCACTTTGGTGCCTCGACCAATCTCCCGAGCCGAATGCGCCCGCATACCTCACAATTCAGGATATGGTCAGGCTAATCGGACAACGCTCTAGGGACAACCACGTTCAGTTCCGTTCAAATCCACAACGCAACGCGCTCCGCAGCTGTGGACACGCAGGTGCACACGACGCCGAAGAGATACGGAGTGTGTTTTTTAGAGTGCCCGCCTCACATATGGTGCCGCTGCCGCTATAAAGCGGAAGCTCTGGCGCAGCGCATTGTCCGGTTGTGAGCCAAATGTACGACCTTCTGCAGCGCGAAAGTCGGCTCCTCGACCCTACCAGGTCGCGACCGTACTGTCGTCGACGGCCACTTATCGGGGCGAACCCGCCGCGCTCGATCGAGATCTGCCAGGACAGCCCATGACCCAAACCCGCCGCTCGGCACGGCCATTCGATAACCTCGTCGGCGATCGCAAGCGGTGTCGGCGGGATCGTAACCCGGAGTGCGCTTGCGGCCTTTAGTTTAATCACCAGCTCGAACTTTGTCGGCTGTAGGATCGGAAGGTCGGCCGGCTTGGCACCTTTCAGAATTTGACCCACTTACTGACCCAACTGGCGACGCATCTCCGAGAACTCGCTCCGTAACTCATCAGCCCGCCAGCTCGCGAATCGCTGGGCGCAAGGGATGTGAGCGCGCCGGGTCGACGCGCGGCGGACGCCGGCGGCGATTGAAGGCAGGCGAAGGCCCCGACCCCGGGGAAGTCTGGGATCGGGACCAACGCCAAGGCCAGCTTGCCCCGCCGGGAGGCCTGGGGCTGACCCGAGCGCGCCTAACTTCAAGCACGATGCGTACCAAAGTTCACCTTCTACCAGCGCTCAATCACGCCCCAATCGTACATCTGGCAATCGTGAATGTTCCGGCTGAATGCACAGGAGATCCCTGCTGCGCTTGGAGACTGCCAACGAATACAAGATCGAAAAGCGACAAGGCGCTAAAGAAAATGGCCGCTCTCATGTTCATGTTTCTGCCGGCTCGCCAGAGCTCGCAGGCCGACTGCGCGAGAGCCCTGATGGTGGCAGCGCCTCCGGCCAACCGGAGGAATTGACGACGCGGTAATGTCATCGCTGCTCTCCAGAGAGGTTGCGCCGACACAGTACCACTTCGCTGCATGTACCGGGAGTGGCGTGATGGCCGCGACATGTCCGCAGCTGGCCGATTTTGTTGCAAAAGTGGTTTGGAGCCATCGCTGAATCGTGATTCCGTCGCAGTGACGCGGACATTTGCGAGATCGGACGATGATGGGGCGGCTCAATCGCGACCAGGGGCAGTTGTTCTATTGCTTCAATCTCGATGAGGTCGTTCCGGGGGATCATCAGGTCCGGCGGATTGCGGAAGTCCTAAACCTTTCGTGGGCGCATGCCGAATTGGCACCCCACTATTCTCCTTTGGGCCGCCCCTCAATTGATCCGGTGCTGATGATCCGGATGCTGATCGTCGGTTACGTGTTCGCGATCCGCTCCGAGCGTGCGCTATGCCGCGAAGTCCAGGTCAACCTGGCCTACCGTTGGTTTCGCGGCCTCGGAATTGAGGACAAGATCCCAGACCACTCCGTGTTTTCGCGTGCGCGCAACGAACGTTTCCGCGATCATGATATTTTCCGTCACGTATTTGAGCGCGTCGTTGCCGCCTGTATCACGGCTGGCCTCGTGGGCGGTGAAGGCTTTGCGGTGGACGCGAGCCTCATCGAGGCCGACGCAAACAAAGGTCGCTCGATCCCAGGCTCGGAGTGGAACAAGGATATCGATTCCCAACGAGCCAGCCGTGCGGTGAATGAATATTTGGCTACGCTCGACGATGCCGCTTATGGCGCGGCCACGCCGGTCATCCCGAAGTTTGTCTCGCCGTCTGATCCTGCCGCGCAATGGACCGGCGCGATGAAGAGCGCGGCGTTTTTCGCCTACGCCGATAACTACCTCATCGACGTCAAGTTCGGAATCATCATGGATGTCGAGGCCTCGCGCGCTGTTCGCCAGGCGGAGGTCGGTGCGTCGCGGACAATGATCGAGCGGACAGCGACGTGCTTTGGGATTAAACCAGAATGGCTCGTCGGTGACACGGCCTACGGATCGGCGCCTAATCTTGACTGGCTTGTCAACGAACCGAAGATCGCCCCGTACATTCCGGTGGTCGACAAGTCGAAGCGCGAGGATGGCACCTTCTCGCGAGATGACTTCTCGTTCGACAAGGAACGCGACATTTACACTTGCCCAGCAGGTAAAATTCTAACGACCACTCGCAAGGTCGTGAACGACGACCAGCTCCTCTACCGGGCTAGCAAGCGCGACTGCGATGTATGCCCACTCAAAATGCAATGCTGTCCGAAGGAGCCGGCTCGTAAAGTTCCGCGCAGCATCTACGAAGAGGCTCGCGATGTCGCCCGGACATGCGCCAAAACCGAATCCTACGTGCAATCGCGCCGGGATCGGAAAAAGATTGAAATGTCGTTCGCCCATTTGAAACGCATCTTGCGTCTCGACCGATTGCGTCTGCGGGGCCCAAGCGGCGCGGCGTTCGAGTTCACTCTCGCGGCCATCGCACAGAACCTCCGCAGGCTAGCCAAGCTCGTCGGTCGACCGCCACCAGCATTCGCCCCCCGTGCAGCTTAACGGCAGGAGGAACCACCGACTAAGAGACCGGGCCTCCCCTCCCAATAGAGCAGCTGAGCCGCCACCTTAGCCCCTTGCTCCTGCCTGCCGACTTTTGCAACAAAATCGGCCCAACTCGGAAGCCCTGTTCAGCGCCGGTCAGGTCAGCCGCACTCACGACGCACCCGAAACGGCGCTTTTGACCTGGAGCGGTCGCGAACGTTTTCAGGTCGATTGCAGCGGAAGGCTTGGAACTCTATCGTCCTGTGCTCGCCGGGCGAAGGTCAAGGAGTTGCCGACGCGCCCTGCTAGGAACACGACCGCACGCAATTGAAGGAAGAACGGACATGGAAACGATGGCTGCTTTCCCCCGTATCAACCGTCGCGTTCTACTCTCGACGTTGGCGCTGCTCCCAGCCTTTGCACCGCAGATTGCGGCCGCCCAAAGAACGAAGCAGGCTGCCGGTTCTGCATTTTCGTTTGCCGTGTACGGCGACTCCCGATCGATGATGTACCTCCCGTACAAGTCGGATCAGAGAGAGGAGGCGATCAAGCTGATGGTCGATATATTCGACCTGGTGTTTCCGGAGAAAGTCGCCGAAGACGTGGTGAGGAAGGATGTCAGGCTGACCTATGATCCGGCTACCGACGAACTGGTGCAGATCGTCATGCCGTTCGCGACCAAGAGCGAGGTGGCCACTTTGACGGTCGACAAGGGCTGGGTCACCGAGGCATCCGTCGAGGACGTGAAACTGCTTCCCGGCGTGCACCGTACGATGTTTCGGCTTCAAGGCGGCGAGTGGGTTGCCCGCGAGGTGGTGAAGGACGTCCAGAGCGGTCGGGCGAAGATCGTTCTCAATACTGGGGACATGGTTTGGTGGGGCAAGCAGGGCCGCTCGGTCTCCGATAGCCCGTACTGGAAGCTGGTGTACGAGGACGTATTGAAGCAGCTGCCGGCCCCGGACCGCCAGATGCGCGCCGCCGGTTTACCGGGCCGCGTTTTCCCAGCCGTCGGCAATCACGAAGTGTGGGACGACTCCGACGTTGAGGGCCTGCTGAGTGCGTTTCCATATTTGAAGCAGTTCGGGGTTTCCGACAAGCGGCTCATCTACAAGCTTGATTTCAACGGCGTCCGTTTCATCTTCTTGTGGACCGGCAAATACGACTATCGCTCGCCGTCGTCGTGGGATGCCACCCAGCCCGCCTACGACGCGCAGATGACCGAGTTGAAAAAATGGCTCGATGAGGCCAAAGCTGCAGGGACCCGCAAGGTCTTCATCGCCTTCCACGCCCCGGCGTTCTGCCGCTCCGGCATGGGCCCGATCCCCGAGCCTCAGAACCCCCACAAGATTATTGCATCCTACGCGAAGGACGTCGAGATCGCGGTCTTCAACGGGCACGTCCACACGACCGAACTCTACGAAGTGGACGGGGTGAAATACTTGCTGCTGGGCGGCGGCGGCGCTGAACAGGACCCCATCCTTCCCGGCCGGACGAGCATCGAGGTACCTGCGGGCTATCCGCCCGATCTCTACTGGAAGGGCCAGCCACCGAAGGAGGAGTACAATTACCTCCTGGTCGATGTCCAACCCGGACAGAAGACCAAGTTCACGGTCAATCGCTTTCGGCCCTGGTCGGCCAAGCCCTTTGAGACCGTAGAGGTGTTCGGGGCAGCCAAGTGACCGTCGACGCGATCCACAACGGGGACTGCTTGTGGCCCGACCCGGACGAGACAGTCGTTGTCCGACACTGGGGGTCAAGCGGACGAAGGCATGACGCATCCAAAACGGCGCTAATGACCCCAAGCGGTCATTGGCGCCGCGCACGGTGTTGTCGCGGACGGCGGGTGTACCGGCCGGTTTCCACCGGCTCGATTAGGGCCTCACGGTGTGTTGGTTTGCCCCCGAGCGGTCCCTCCGGTGGCCGTGCAGGGCGGCGTTTCCGCCCGCGTCGCGTGTCGCCAGGAAATTGCTGAAGCTTCATCCATAATCTTCTTAATGGTGCGAGCACATCGGCCGCACCGCCTGGCGTAGCCTAGGCAGGCATAGACCTGACTCACGCGCGGCGGCCGAACCGCACGCGCCAAGACGCGCCGGACCTCATTCTCGCTGAACACGTTGCAGGAGCAGACGATCATCAATCTTCTCCTAAATGATCACTCGAATGTAAACCGAGATGGCGAGGACGGCCCCTAGCATGATGGTCCATGCGGCAACGAGCGCGGTAAAAGCCGATCGAGACATATCGGCGCGGCGGGCTTGCCCTAAAGGCGCCGGGTAGACGATCAGAGACTCGGAGAAAATATCTTCGCGCATTGCAGGCGTTCTCAAATCGGCATGAAACAGAACGGCGACGCAACCGCCCGTATGCGGCCGCCTCGCCGCTCGGCACCGTCGATCACTCGACGACTAGGGTCGGTTTGAGGGCTACGGGCCGGGACACGTTGTAAAAGTTGGGTGAGGTCGCCATCACCGCCTCGTGGACCTCGGCGAACTCCTTCTTGGTGCCGCTGCCCTTGATGCGGACGGTGTAGCTCAGATTCTCGTAGCCCGGCGGCACGGCGGGATCGATTCCGAGGAAGCCGCGGAGGTCGATCTCGCCGTCGGTCTCGATCTGCAGGCTTTCGAGGGTGATTCCGCGCACCGCGCACTGCGCTACGTACCCAACCATTATGCAGGCATTGAGCGCCGCCAACAGGTGTTCCTGCGGATTGGCGAACCGGTTCGATCCGCCCAGTTCGCAGGGTTCGTCGATGTCGATCGAGAACTGCCGCGGCACCCGTTCTCCGCCGATTCCGAAGCCCTCGACTTGCGCGCGGCTCCGCGTCTGGCCCTGCCAGGTCGTGGTGACGCGCCAGTTTGTCTTGCCTTTTGCGGCGTCCCGCCTGACGCCGTCGATCAGCGCAAACAGATCGTCAACATTGACGCCGTTGACGACGGTAGGTTCGGCGGTCCTTCTTTGGGCAACCATGAGAGTGTCTCCTGTGCTCAGGGGATAAGGGTTCAGGCGGATTATTGGAGTGTGGCAAGCGCCGCCTGAATGCGCTGGCCCTGGTTTTCGGTGATCAGGCTGGAAAGCACTTTCCCGAAGTGCGGGTGCTGGGCGCCCGAATGGATGTATTGCCAGCGGTAAGCCTTGAGGAATGCGACCTCGATCGACCGCGCCTCGGCCTCGTCGACCGTGCGGCCGCACTTCGCCGCGAAGTAGCCCGCGTCGGCTTTGGCCTGGGCTTGCAGGATACCGTCCACCGCCGCGACCAACTCGATGAACTCGTCGACCGCGCGGTCGCGCTTCTCCGCCGTCAGCCCGGCGTCGTGGCGCATCCACTCGAGTTCGTCGAGGATCGCGTGCTGGCTTTCCTCCTTCCAGTGATAGAGGAACACGTCCTTGAACAATTCGGAGAGTTCGGTGTCGGGATCGATACTTTGGCGATAGTGTAGTTGCGTGAACAACTCGATATCGAGCGTCAGTGCCAACACCGCCCATGTACTCTTGCCGAGCACGGCATAGGCGACGGCGTTGGGGTCGACGTCGAAGCGATAGCCATCGGGCAGCACGTCGCCGATCATCGCATCGATCCGACGGAATAGCGCCTGGTGCTTCAACTCCTCGTCGCTGAACCGTACGAGCGCCTCAAGCGCAACCTGGTCGCCGAACCAGTGATCGTGGCTCAGTTCCAGGACCTTGGCATTGATGAAACGCTCGACTAACCCAAAGACGTTGGCGTAGGTGCGACCCTGGATCTGGGTCACGAACCGCTTTTCGCCGGCCGACAGGGTCGTGAATGCATCGGCTAGGGAAAGCCCGTCCGGAAGGAACTTGTGAGCGGCATCGAACCGGCGCCCCCGGATTATGTCTTCATCTATGTCCCATCGCACCCGCTTGGATATCTGAACGCAGCGCGCATATCGTTCGGCGTCAGAGGTTCTGGTAACGGCGTTCATTTTCACTCTCCTCTTGCTGAGAAACATGCCGACGGAATTGACGATCGGCAGGTTCATGCTGTAGTCTGTATCGTCGAATTCTTTCGGTTATGGTCGTTCCGTTGACACGAACTTAGTCGGGGGGTTGGATAGCTCAAAGGACGTTGATCCCATGATTTCGGTCATCACCCGGCACGTCGGTTTTTTTATCTATCCGCAATTCACTTTGATTGATTTGAGCGGCCCTCTAGAGGCATTCGGACTCGCCAATATGATGGCGCCTGGCAGCTACCGTGTGAGCCTCATATCGCTCGCGGGCGGTGAGGTAGAGAGTTCAACGGGCGTCAAGGTGATCAGCCAAGCACCGGTTGCGGACGCGATGGATACACTACTGGTCGTCGGTGATGCTGGAATGCCGGATCGCACGTTCTCGCCTCAGACAATCGATTTCATTCGCGCCGCAGCGGCCAATGCGCGCCGCACCGGCAGTGTTTGTATGGGCGCTTTTTTGCTGGCTGCCAGTGGGCTTCTTGATGGACGGCGCGCGACGACGCATTGGCGCTTTTCCGCAAAGCTGCAAGCCATGTATCCGACCGTGCGTGTTGATGCCGATCGGATATACCTCAATGAGCACGGTGTCTGGACATCGGCTGGCATGACCGCGGGAATCGACATGGCCCTTGCTTTGATCGAGGAGGACCTTGGTCGAGATATATCGCGCGCCGTTGCGCGAGCGCTTGTAGTGTATTATCGACGTCCTGGGGGCCAGTTGCAGTATTCGTCCCTGCTTGAACTCGACCCGGACTCCGATCGCATTCGCCGCGCGCTCAGTTTCGCGCGCGAGCACCTGTCCAAACCGCTATCGGTCGAACGCCTGGCTGAGGTTGCTCACCTGAGCGTGCGGCAGTTCAGCAGAGCCTTTCTCGCTGCGACGGGTATGGCTCCGGCCAAGGCTGTTGAACGCTTGAGGGTGGAGACCGCCCGTTGCATGGTGGAGGATAGCCGGGAGACGCTTGAAACCATCGCGCGCACTGCCGGTTTCGCAGACCCCGAGCGGATGCGTCAAAGCTTCATACGCGTGCTAGGTCAGCCACCGCGAACCTTGCGTCGCGCGGCGCGCGCAAATGAGAAGACAGAACCAGAGGGTGCCCCCCTCAGGCCTGACGATCCTCGAGACTTTCCTGCTGCGCGGACGAGGTGATCGAATCGCAACGTTCTTTGCTGCACTGCATGAGTTTGCAGTTGGCCCGTTGCTGCCGAGGGCCCCCGCGGCGGCATGTCCGAAGCTGGCGAAAGCTGACGTGCATGTCCGAGCATCGCAGCGTCGCATCGGTCGGCCCTCGGGTGCGCGGCTTCCACGCAGGTTTTGAGAGCGGCTGGCCGATGAGAATACCCTCCGGCCGTCGATTTAATGCGGGTACCGCTTACCGCAGTAGTCTTGAGCGGCAGCCACCGAGTATCCCAATCTATTGACGCCACCGCGGACGCATTGCGCATAGCTGCCGGCGACCCTAGTGACGACCTTCCGGCCTCGCGCGTCTGTTGCGATAAATTTCTCACCCGGCTTCTGACCTGGCATCTGTTGGGCAAAGGCGGAGAGGGAAAACGTAGCGGATATGATTAGTACGAGTGCAACCTTCATGAATTCCTCCGGTAAAAGTGAGGTGCGGCCGCAAACGCACAGGCGACTTATACGAGTGGGGTGACGAGAAGTCGATACCGTTTACCACCGTCCATCCCGCGCCCGCCGCATCGCTGGGCTGTCCGGGTTCTTGACCTTGAGCCAGTCCTGTGACGGCCCGGACCGGTAGGGCGCGGTCAGCCGCTTGGACACGATGCCATCGAGCCCGGAGCTCGCACGCGTGCCGGAACACCACGGCGCCATCCTCGTGGGTATGCTCGTTGAACACGATCGCGATCGGCTTCCGCAACAGCAGCTTGGCTCTCGCCTGGTGGGGCCGAGCCGGAAGCAAAAGTGGGCCGCCCTCCAGGGATGCGGTCATTTTATTCGTCGGGTTCTCTGATGTCCGCGGGCTCATCTTCTTCTGATTCGGCGTCGCCGTTCTCCTCCTCCTCATCATCATCGTCATCGTCGTCGTCGTTTGGGTCTCGCGGCGGCATCGTGTTGCCTATGACGAGGATGCTCCAGTCGGCCAAACAGGTGGAAACGCTCTCTGCGGTCATGTCCGCTCCCGTGGATGTCGCGACGTTCAATCTGCGTTACTGCCGTTGTCGGCGCTTCCGTGTCACCCAACAGCGACCATTCCTATCGTAATGGTGTCCTTAAGGGGCAAATAGAGCACCTTTAGTCGAGGGAGACCCGCGTTGGCGTCTCCATACCCAGTGCTTGTCGGCAAGCTCCCTTTTTTCGCAGGCCCGTTCCCGCTACCCGTCGCGGGCGACGGCTTTGCGCACATCCTGTATAGTGCCGCGTGCCGAGTCACCCTCGGCTCAGGTGGCAACGTGACCCTGCGTTGGCTCCAGCGAAACGGAGGTACCAATGAAGATCAATGTCGCTGCCGCACTGTCGTTTGGCATCGTCCTCTCAGGTCCATGTGCTCCTTACGCGCTTGCAGCCTCAGCGCCGCCGCATATTCAGAATCTTCAAGGTTGTTTCCGGGTCTCATACCGGTTTGTCGAAGATGGAAGGCGTGACTACGAGATCAAGGACGCCCTTGAATGGATCACGTTGAAGCAACAGCCCGGGGCGTATCTCATCGAGCACTACGGACTCATTGGAGTTGGAGAGGTCGTGCAGCACTTCACTGAAACCTGGTCATTGCTCCAGGATGGACGCTGGCGGCAGGATGTGGGCCCTTCGCGGTATACATGCATTTCAGAGGTCCGGATGGGGCAGTTGCATTGCTCTTCACCCGGCGCCGCCAAACCCACTCGCGACCAAAGACAGGTCTACGATCTGCTCAACCGCGTCTCCACTATTCAAATCACGCCAAAGGGCTGGGTCCAAAGCGAAATGAACGACAAAGTTACGAAAGAGGGCAAAGTCGTAGCCACCGAAGTTGGATGGATTGAATATCGCCGAACCGCTGACGACTCACCCTGCGACGAGGCCAAAAAACGTTACCCCAGCGAGTGAAGCCTAACAGTGTAACGTGCTCGCCTACAACATGAAGCGCATGATGGCGGTCGTGGGCGTAGCCGGATTGCTGGAGGCGATGCAGGCGTGAGGCCAGGGTCTCGCGACCAAATGGGCGCCTACAGGAAGCCTCAGGGTGCCTCTGGGTGGCCAGGAGGCCGATTCCGCCGAATTAAAAGATCAGCGGGCGCCAAATGCGCCGTCGCGCGCCCCGAGTGAGGACTTGTCGAGCGATTTTCACACAGCCTGGGCCCACAGCGGCGCAGACCTAATGCGGTGGCATGTCCGCAACCGGCGAAAGGAGACATCCAAGCGCCGGACCGGGGGGCGGGTTTTGATGTGGTGGACGGCGCCCGCTCCCGGCATCGAAGTGCCATAGAGTGATCGTTGTGCGAATCACATGAGGGGAGCCGTCCAAATGCAAGTTACCACGATCGGGTTGGATATCGCCAAGAACGTGTTTCAGGTTCACGGCATCGACGCCAACGAGAAGGTCGTGGTCCGGAAGCAACTCCGGCGCAGCCAGGTGATAGCGTTTTTCAAAGCTCTACCGCCGTGCCTGATCGGAATGGAGGCGTGTGCCACCGCGCATTATTGGGCGCGCGAGTTGACGAAGCTCGGCCACAAGGTGCGGCTGATGCCGGCGAAGGACGTGAAGGCCTACGTCAAGCGCAACAAGAACGATGCCGCCGACGCCGAGGCGATCTGCGAGGCGGTTCGGCGCCCGACGATGCGTTTCGTGCGGATCAAGTCGCCCGAACAGCAGGGTCAGTTGATGCAGCACCGCACCCGCGATGTGCTGATACGTCAGCGCACCCAGATCATCAACGCCTTGCGTGCGCATTTGGCCGAGCTCGGCATCGTGGCGGCGCAGGGCAACGCCGGGGTCAACGAATTGCGCGCGATCGTGGCGGACGAACGGGAGACGCGGTTGCCGATCGATGCACGGGCCAGCGTCATTGTGCTGGCTGCGCAGCTTGAGGCGTTAGAGTGTGTCATCGGAGCGATCGAAAAGCGGATCAAGATGCAGCACCGTTCGAACGAGGCGAGCCAGCGGGTGGAGACCATCCCGGGCATCGGGGTTATCGGGGCGACTGCGATCGTGGCGACAGTGGCGGACCCGACTATCTTCCGGTCGGGCCGCGATTTCGCGGCCTGGATCGGGCTGGTGCCGCGCCAGGATTTGACCGGGGGCAAGCAGAAGCTCGGGCCGATCTCCAAGCAGGGCGACCGCTACTTGCGGCGCATTCTTGTCGTCGGGGCGATTGCCGTGTTGCGGCGCGCCCTGGAGAATCCTGGCAAGTATCCCTGGCTCACGCAACTCCTGGCACGGCGACCCTTCAAGGTCGTGGCGGTGGCGCTCGCCAACAAGATGGCCCGCACGGCCTGGGCGCTGCTGGCCCATGGTGGCACCTATCGGGCGCCTGAGCTTGCTGAAGCTGCCTAAAGGGGCTCGGCGAGGAAGAGAAGAGGAGGATATTAAGCGCGTTCACGAACTGCAGGGGTGATGAAGACATTGATGCGAAACGGTCGAGACCGTCGATCGGAAAACCCGTTAATGGGTCACGCGAGGAAAGAGCGCGTGGTTTTGGTTGGGACCGATCAGCGGATCACATCAGGGCCAGCGGCCAAACGGCCGCACTCAAAGGCCGAATACATGACCGCACCCGAACGCTTCGCTGATAGTCAGATTCCTCTTGCACCGCGGGCGCCGTCCATACATGACCCACAGGAGACATGATCGGAGGGCCTGCGATTTAAAAATCCGCTCTCGAACGTGCAAGCTGTTATCGCAGAACCCGCGCCTGAAGGAGGCCAAAGGGGTCTTCGCGGCGGGCGAGCTTGCGATAGGTAGTGAGGTCGTCCTCTTCGAGTGCCGGTCCCTCGCCACGTCGACCGCCGGTGCCCGTGCTCGGTCCCAACGGCAGCGAGGTGCCAACGCCGGCATATATATACCGGTTGCCGAACGCCTGCTTCAGCGCCGCGAAGGTAGGCTCGCCCGTGCAGTGGCCGGGGGCGATGTTCTCCACCTTGAAGGTGTCCTTGAGCGCCGCTACAGCCTTCGCAATGACGTCATCCGGCGCGACGACGAGGTGGAATCCGCCAGCGATCAGGTGGATTTTGGGATTGATGGCCGCCGCCGCCTCGACGATCTTGACGATCCCGGGGTGCGAGCAGCCGACCACAAGCACGAGGCCGTCCGGGGTATTGACGGCAAGAGACAGCTCTTGGAGTTCTCTGGTGCCGGGGGCATCGGACACGAGCGCAATCAGCGTGATGCCGGGAGCGATCTCGGTCGTCTTGTCGATAAGCTCGAAGTTGGCGCCCTGCCAGGCGGTGCCGAATTTCATGACCTCCGGCGGCTTGCCGTCGTAGTAGCGCATTTGCGGTGGCAGGGATTCGTCCTTGCGGTAGAAGCTCGATGGCAGCGACGAGCCGTAAATGCCGAAGCCGTCCTTGGGAGCGTAGATTTTCACCTTCGGGTTCACGCTCAAGACGTAGCTCAGGCCCGCCATGTGGTCGGAGTGGCGATGCGATAGGACGACGAAATCGAGATTTGTAAGGTCAACGCCCTTCGCCTTAACGTTGGCGGCGAAGATGTCGCGATCATTGCCGGTGTCGAACAGGATTTGCTTGCCGGCGACCTCGACGAGCGTGGAGAAGCCCCAATCCTTCTTCATCGCGGCGTCGGTGCCGAAGGCGTCGTAGAGGATGGTGATCTGGCTCTTGGGCTCGGCAGCGACGGCAACTCCAGTCGCGGGCAGGGTAACTCCGAGACAGAGCAGTGTTATGGCGGTCGTGGTGAGCGAGCTAAGTAGTAATGATCTGATCATAATTTTTCTCCTCGCGTGCCGTTGGCGCGCTGACGTGCGGAATGCTGGTGCCGATCCACTACTCGATCACGCTGTCAGCGGTTGCCAATAACGTCTCCGGGATGGTAAGGCCGAGCGTCTTGGCGGTCTTCATGTTGATGATCAATTCGATTCTCGTGGCCTGCTGGACCGGGAGGTCGGCGGCCTTCTCGCCCTTGAGAATCCGGCCTGTGTAAACTCCGGCAATGAAATAGGAATCCGTAAGGTTGCCTCCGTAGCTTATCAGGCCGCCGGCTACCGCGAACTCGCGATACTGGTAGATCGCGGGCATCGCGTGGCGTATCGCCAGTGCGGCGAGTTGTTCGCTGCGGCTATTGAAAAATGGATCGGGGCTGATCACGAGCGCGCCGGCTCGCAGTTGGACCATGGTTTCAAATGCCGTATCGAAGTCGCGTTCGGTGCTCGCATGCAGGCGGCGGAGCTGCAGCCCGAGGATGCGGGCCGCCGCCTGCAGGTCTCTCGATAGAGTCTCGGCATTGGGATTGGTCGGGTTGATGAGCGCGGCGATGATGGTCGCCGTGGGGACCAGCTCATGTAGCAGCTCCAGCCGCTTTGCTACTACCTCAACGCTCAAGTTGGTTACGCCCGTGAGATTGCCGCCTGGCCGGCTGAGGCTGGCGACGAGTCCAAACTCGACCGGGTCGCCCGTGATGGTGAAGACGATCGGAATCGTCGAGGTCGCCGCCTTTACCGATAGCACGCCGGGGGTATTGGCGACGATCACAGCCACCTGACGACGAACCAGCTCAGCGGCCATCGCCGGCAATCGGTCGTATTGCCCATCCGCCCATCGATATTCGATCGCCACGTTCTGGCCCTCGACATAGCCGCTGTCCTTCAAGCCCTGACGGAACGCGGCCGCATAGGGCGCGTAGCGCTCGGGCGATGCGCCATTGAGGAACCCGATTACCGGCAATGCGGGCTGCTGCGCGCGGGCCGCGAGCGGCCACACCATCACGCCGCCGAGCCCTGCGATGAACTCCCGCCGTCGCATCGGCATCCTCTCAATCCGCAAGTGGAAAGCATATCGCGGTTGGGGCTCCGTGTCTTGGCCTGGAGGAGGAGGAGGCCTCCCGATCTTTTTTGCAGCGCGAGAGGCGGCTCTTGGCCCAACTCGGTCGCCAAAGCCGCCGGCCGGCGGGTCCGGTAAGTGGGGTAGTCCTGCCGCCCATGACGCCGTCTCCTGTTTGCTCGCGCGCGGCATGGCCTGCATAGTGGCGCAAGGCGGCCTGACAGCAGCCGGCAGTGGCGAAGAGGTCGTGCCGGCTTCAGACCATCGACCATTGCAAAATCAGGTCCGCGCTCGCGGGCAAGATTGTCACAGAGCGCTTGTCAACTGTCCTAATACGTCCGAGAATTTGAAGACTGGTGGAGGGCCGCACCCCCTTGTAAGGAGACGAGCCATGGGAGACCCAGAAATTGGTTGGATCGCGGCCATTATCATTGGCGGAATCGCAGGATGGCTGGCTGAGCGGTTCATGAAGAGCGATATGGGATTGCTGATGAATATCGTGCTCGGCATCGTTGGCGCGGCGATTGCCAGCGCCATTTTCAGCTTCTTTGGAATCGCGCTAGGCGGATGGATCGGCTACCTGATTGCTGGGTTCGTCGGCGCGTGTTTGCTGATCTGGATTGTCCGCGCGCTACGGGGCCGCACAGCGTGAGGACGCGCGCTGCCTCGGCACCCAATTCAGACGCAGTGGCTTAGCAGTGGTAAACTTCCGTTGCGCAACGCCGATGTGTTCTGCGAGCAACGCCGGCTACACTTCTAGGGGTGCCCGGCCGGCCAACCAGCTCATCGTCGAAGGTGCTACCCATGAAAACTTCAAGCGTTTCGCCTGTCGTGACTATCGCGATTGCGGCCGCGGTCACGGTGAATGTGGCGCAAGCACGCACGCCCTACGATGGAAGCTGGACCGTGCAGATCATGACGCAACGCGGCGCCTGCGATCCGAGTTCCAGCTTCGGCGTCGAAATCCATAATGGTGTCGTGTCCGGTGCCGGCGGTATGCCTGTCCACGGCAGGGTGTCGAGCAGCGGCGCCGTGAGCGTCAGCGTCGCCTCTGGCGGTTCGAATGCCAGCGGTAGCGGACGGTTGTCCGCAAGCTCTGGCGGTGGGAGCTGGCGCGGCGTCGGCTCGCGGGGCGCTTGTTCTGGCAGATGGTCGGCGGGCCGTCGGTGATTCTGGCCGGGCAGTTGGGGTAGCACTGACTCAAGCGGGACAATTTGGAATGTCGCCAAACTCGAACCCGTCTCTACCCGCAGTCGAACCGGTCTCTGTCGGCACCGTGAGTTCCCGCCGGAAAACGGTTTGGTGAGGCCAGAGACTCGGTCGCGATTTTTGCCGACGACAGTCTATTTCGCGCGACAGAGACTGGGTTCTCTCGCGTTTCCATCGCCAAAGCCCCGGGAAGTTAAAGACAATTCCACCGGCGGCAGGAAACCGGATTTGCGCAGGAGTGCGTGGTGGAGACAGCAAGACTCGGACTGCGTGCCTACCAGTTATGGCCATCGAACCGGTCTCTGAGATAGCCACTTTGGCCCGCTTTTCCCCGAACGTCCGATTCCGGCAGCGCAACGACCCCACGCGTCAGGCGCGAGGGGGCTCGACCGAGAACAGGTCCTCTGAACTCGGTCACCCGGTATCCAAGGGCGGAATAACCCGCACGGCGCTTGCCGGCCATCTTTGCAAGCATCGGCTCATCCTGGTCGACGTAATCGTAGATGATCACCTCCCGCTTGGCAGCGTGGAGCCGGTGCAGCCTACCGGCATACTGCGCAAGGGTTCCGCGCCAGGATATCGGCATGGTGAGAAATAATGTGTCGAGCCGCGCATCGTCGAAGCCCTCCCCGAGATAGCGACCGGTTGCGACAATCACCCGCTCCGCCGCGTCAGGGATAGCTTCCAGCGCATCCTTCGCCCGACCACGCTGCTTTGCCGTCATCCCACCCTTCAAGACGATGACGTTTTTGGCGAACTTCGACAGGCGTTCGGCAATGGCCTGAAGATGATCCTTGCGTTCCGTGATGATGACCGGCGAGCGTCCCGCCTCCAGTGCGGAAAGGACATCCTCGAAGATCATGGCGTTGCGCTTTTCGTCCTGGGCTAACAAGGCATAGAGGCCCTGAATTGAGGGGGCAGTGCCAACCGCCATGCGTGCAGAATGAAACGCGGTTCGTCGCAGGACAACCCGTTGCGAAAATGGTCTTGAGGCCGCCTGTTTCTTCGCATCCACTCGATACCGGATCGGGCCGCATTGCATGAATATGATGGGATGGTGGCCATCCTTGCGCGTCACCGTCGCCGAAAGGCCGAGCACATATTTTGCTTTTGCCGCCCGGGCTATAGCTTCAAAGCTGACAGCCGACAGGTGGTGGCACTCGTCCACGACAAGATGCCCATAATTTTCGACCAGGTCAGACACCTCGCCTTTCCTGACCAGGCTCTGAATGAGCGCCACATCGATAACACCGGTCGGCCGTTTCTTCCCGCCGCGAACAACGCCAATGCCATTGGGGTCGATATCGAGGAACGCTCTGAGCCTCGCAACCCATTGATCCAGCAATTGCTGGCGATGCACCAGGATCAACGTATTTCTGGCACGTTCCGCGATGAGTTTAGCCGCAACCACGGTCTTCCCGAAAGCCGTTGTCGCCGCCAGCACACCGGTGTCGTGCGCCATCAGGGCGGCTAGCTGCCTTCTGTTGCTCGAGCGTAAGGGCTCCAAGAAAGCGAGTGCCAATAGCCACTCCATCTCGACGCTCGTCTCGAAGCTCGATCCGAATTCCGTTCGTGGTCAGCAGATCAATCGCTGCATCAAAACACCCACGCGGAAGTGCAATGTGCTTGATGAAAAGCTCCGCGCAGGAGATCACACGGGGCTTGCCGAAAGTCGGAAATCGCATGGCTTGCGCCGCGTAGAACTCCGGATTCTGAAATGCCGCGAGGCGGATCAGACGGCTGACAAGCGTCGGAGGTAGCGCACCACGATCGATGAATACCTGATTGCCGAGAACCACCTCAACACCTTCCGGCATCTCGCCGACAATCGGGAGCTCCGATTTTCGCCGTGAGGGCGGAGCCAACCAAGGCTCCTCGTCATCGCCATCCAGTGGAAGGCGCACTCCCAAAATCCGGCCCGCGGCCGATGCCCGTTCTACGATAGCGGCGAGCTCTCCCCAAGCCATGCGGCGCACGGTCGACAAGAATGCCCACTGATCCTCATACGGCCGGAACTCGTCATCGACAAAGACACTATTGCCGTGATGTCTCGGGCCGTTCTGCAAAGGCAATGCGATCAGATTGCCAAGCCCACCAATCGGCATGCTGTCCTGGCTTGGAAAGAAGCGATCATAAGATTCGAATCCGATGTCGGGGCAGCGATCGATGGTCTCCGTGATCAGATGAGCCCCCAGCCTTCGCGCCTGGGATGCCGGCACCGGTTCTGCAAAGAAAATCCAGACGTGGGCGCCATTGCCAGAACGAGAGCGCTCAAGAGCCGCAGGAACATGCTTTTCTCGACATGTCGCGAGATATGCCAGCGCGTCGCGCCGCCAAGCCTGCTTGTCGAAATCGGCGACCAGAAACCAGCAAGTCTCATCGGGCATGAGCGGGTACACGCCAGCGACGAAAGAGTCAGTTCGTTTTAGATTGACGGAATCCCGCCCCTGAAGATGGCTTCGAATAATGTCATCGCTCACCGGTATGAATGCCTGGTTCGGGCATTCCATGCACCTGATCCTCGGCTTCTCGCAGATACCGCGGACCCATTCATTCGCGCACGCAGGCGAATATCCGGATTTTCCGGTCTTCGCATTCTCCCACCGACGTGGGAAGATTTCCTCGCGGCCCCGAAAGAGTGAGCGAAACAATGCGATCTTGTCGGCATTGGACATGGCCGGTGTACTCGGAACATGTTCCGCCGATGCCACGGGTTCATCCGGTTTTAGCGCATCACTTTGTTTGAGCCGATCAAGTGCTGCCAGCACGCGCTCACGTTCAAGATCGAGCTCGGCGAGGCGCATCTGGAGCGCAGCGATGTCGCCTTGCGCGTCCTTCGCAATCACCGTCCAACCTCATTCATTCGCCGCCGGATTCAGGGTGAAATCATATCATCGAACCGGCCTCTGTCTGAGATCGAACCGGTCTCTCCTTGTCGCCATTTATTTTGCCGGGAAAGGAATTTTTGAGGCCAGAGACTGGCAGGTCAAAAACCTAAAAGCAGGCAAAAATGGCGCTCCCAGAGACTGGATATCACCGAACAAGTGCGGCCAAGCCTTTGAATTTTACGACATAAATACAAGAGGTTAGATACAGACACAAGCTATGCGAGTGGGTGGTGGACCCGGCAGGATTCGAACCTGCCTTCAACCGGTTATCGGGGGCGGAGCGAATCACGCCTTTCTGCCCTTTCGGAACCTAACTCCAGAGCCACCGCCGTTCTCATCAATAAATTCAACGCCAGCCGCCTCAAGTGCCTTCTGTAGCTTTGCACGGGCGTCAGCGGACACTTTGGGCCCGAAGGCACCTTCCAGGCGCTTAACGGTTGGGAGCGAAAGTCCCGCTCGGGAGGCGAGTTCGGTTTGAGACCACCCCAGAAGCCCGCGTGCTGCACGGAGTTGTTCGATCGTGATCACGTAAAATTTCCATTGATCCCTTTTGGATCAAACGGTATGATCCTTTTTGGATCATCCGCGAGCCGCGCGAATCGGTCCGCAAATTGAATCCGACGGTACAAAGAGCAACGGAGAACGCAATGTTAGAAAGAACGAAAGCGAATCGGAGTGAGCGACGTCATTTCGTCGGCGGCTCCGACGCCCGCATCATCATGGGCCAGGACGAAAAAGCTCTGACCCGCCTGTGGCAAGAAAAGCGCGGCGAGATAGCGCCAGAGGACCTCTCGACCAACCTCATCGTCCAACTCGGCTTGGCGACCGAGGACCTCAACCGTCAATGGTACGAGCGCAATACCGGGAATGTGGTCACTGACGTCCAGAACCGGGTGAAGCACCCCGTCATCCGGTGGATGGCGGCGACCTTGGATGGAATCGTCTCAGGGACCGGAGCGGTCTACGAGGCCAAATTCATGCTGCCGTGGTCGTTCTCGGAGGAGTTCGCGGCCGAAAAGTACATGGCCCAGCTCCAGCACAACATGTGGGTGACCAACGCCAAGATGGCGGCGCTGTCGATCATCACCGGTGGCGGCAAATGGGTGGAGATATCGATCGCCGCCGATCCACTCTATCAGCACCTTCTGCTGACCGCGGAGAAGAAGTTCTGGCGCTGCGTGGAGTTCGGCGAGCCCCCTCGCCTGTTCGGCGTCGAGCCGCCACGACCGCGGATCGAGGCGGTTCGGATCGTGGACATGGGCCAGTCCAATTCCTGGGCGGAATTCGCAGCGGTGTTCCGCACGACCCGGTCTGCCTTCCTCGATCACGAAAAAGCGAAGACTGAGCTCAAGGGGCTCATGCCGGAGGACGCCAGAGAGGCATTCGGCCACGGAATCCGGGCCAAGCGCTCCAAGTCCGGGGCGGTCAGCTTCGAGGCGATCGACGAGGAGGCCAGTCATGCACCGGTCCAGTGAATCGATTGCCTCCCTAGCGGCGGCGCTCGCCAAGGCCCAGATGATGCTCACCAACCCCGAGAAGTCGCTCACCGCGATGGCCCCGACCGATCGGTACGATGAGCCGGGTCGCACCTTTCGATACGCGCCCCTTTCGAGCGGCCTCGACATTGTGCGCAAGGTTCTGGGTCAACACGAGATCGCCACGGTGCAGACGACCGCCATCGACCAGGCCACGCAAGCGGTTTCCTTGACCACAGTACTCGCTCATTCGTCCGGGGAGTGGATCGCTTCGGACTGGCCGGTGTGCGCCCTTTCCGAAATGGCAACGCCGCGCCGGATGGGAGCGGCACTCACCTACGCCAGGCGTTACGCATTGTTTACACTGGTTGGCATCGCAGGAGAGGAAGACCTCGATGCGCCGGATCTGGCGGGACCGCTGGCCACGGCCGAAAAGGCGGTCGCTCTCGGGAACCGATCAGACGTTGGCAAGGCCAACGGAAAGGATGTCGCGCTTGGCACCTTTTCCGCCAACCGCAAGCGATGGTCGCCGCCGAAGCCGATTCTCGAACCGGAGAAGTCGGCCGCCTTGCGCGACCGGCTCATAGCGGAGTTAGTGGGCCCCCAGTCTTCGGAGCAAGCCACCGAATGGGCGCAGCGCGCAATCGGCGCGAAGAACACCCTGAGGGGCGCCGACGCCGCTATTGTGGAGGCGGCCTTCGCGTCACGGATGGCAGAATTGGCGGGCGGTGGCTCGGCAGAAGTCCCCATCCCCTTATCTCCGGCGCCCACCCTTGGCGATGTGATCCTCGGGGAGACAGCCGAGATGCCGGGCCGCGTTGCGCTAATGGCCGCCCTCAGGACGAGTGTTGAGCTCAGCACTGCAAAGGAAGCGACGCATCCGAGCGACACTCCCGCCGCGGTGGTTAAGAGCGCCCGCAAAAGACGGCCTCGCGGGCATGTGCTCGCAGCCGCACCGGTACCAGGTGAGGTTGAGGGTCAGCCAGCCGCCGCCGCTGCACTGGGAGCAGAGCAGGTGAACGATGCCGTTTCCCGGCACATCGACAAAAGCACACTCACGCTGAGCGAACCGCGTCGCTACCGCGACCGTGCGCACCTGGAGTTCGTATCGTCACAACCGTGCCTGCTGTGCGGGCGCCGGCCGTCAGACCCCCATCACCTGAGATTCGCGCAGCCTCGCGCACTGGGCCGCAGGGTCAGCGACGAGTTCGCAGTGCCCCTTTGCCGTACTCACCATCGTGTTCTCCATACCCGGGGAGACGAAGCGGCATGGTGGAACGAGCTCAAAATTGATCCGGTCGCCGTTGCTCAAAAGCTTTGGGAGCACACGCAACTCAACCAAGCACCCGGCCATCGAAGGATTGGCACGTCGCTCACAGACTGATAAGGGAATCGATGCGTAGTCCCACGCGTCATTGGCGCTGGTGCCGATCCACAAGAGTCCTTTGTTGACCCTTCGCGTTCTCCAATTTCCGGCCGCAGAGCACAGAGCAATTGCGGCAAAGAATCGTCCAGGGGCAGCTCTTTTTACGGCACGAGCAAGCGATTGGGGCTGACAACGAGCACGCACGTCAGCCTCCGGAACGTCCCCGATGCCGCCGCACCTCTCGTTGCGATCCCAACCGGTATTTACGTGGTGGCTAGTGCGCGAGCTCGTTGAAAACGAGGCGCCCGAGGCAGTCCGATATCATTCCAGACAAAAGCCGCCTTTGGCTCGTCGATGGCTGGCAATTTCCTCCCTAAACCTTCCAAGTGCATCATTTTTGCCATTTATCATCACACTTCCGCCTCCTGGGAAGCTTGGTGACGAAATGCCGGGCCGGGGGGCGCGGCGATCCATGCTGGGGGGCACCGTGCCAACTATCGCGCTCGTCGACGATGACCGCAACATCCTGACTTCCGTCTCCATAGCCCTTGAGGCGGAGGGATATAGGATCATGACCTATACCGACGGTTACTCCGCATTGGACGGCTTCAACTCAAGTCCACCAGATCTCGCCATCCTGGACATCAAGATGCCACGCATGGACGGAATGGAGACATTGCGTCGCTTGCGCGAGAAGTCCGACTTGCCAGTAATCTTCCTCACTTCCAAGGACGAGGAAATCGACGAATTGTTTGGCCTTAAGATGGGCGCGGACGACTTCATCCGGAAGCCGTTCTCACACCGGATCCTCGTAGAGCACGTAAAGGCAGTTTTACGCCGCTCGGGTATCAGGGGTGGCGCCGTGTCGAAGGAAACCGATGCCGCCAAGGTGCTGGAGCGCGGCCAACTCCGGATGGACCCTGAACGTCACACTTGCAGCTGGAAGAACGAACCGATCACGCTCACCGTCACCGAGTACCTAATCCTGCAGGCCCTCGCCGCGCGTCCCGGTGTGGTGAAGAGCCGCAATGCCCTGATGGATGCCGCCTACGATGATCAGGTTTATGTCGATGACCGTACAATCGATAGTCACGTCAAGCGTTTGCGCAAGAAATTCAAACAGGCTGACGACACCTTCGACATGATCGATACGCTTTATGGGGTGGGTTACCGCTTTAAGGAATAGCTGATTTTCAAATTTTCGGCGCGGCAGATCTTTCTCGTGCCCCGGGCTCACTATTCAGCCGCCACGTGTGCAATTGCGGTCCATTACGCACCTCCCCTCCACGCCATATGAGGTGGTCCCAGTTGTCTGAATAGGTTTTCCGCGTCGGTAATTCGAGCGTCTGCTGGGTTAGGCTGCCACGCGGTTGGGCAGCGGATTGAAGTAGGATTGATCGGGCGCCGTGCCGTCAGGGCTCGAATGCAGTCGGCGGCGATACGACGGGTTGCGTCGGGCCAGCAACTCAAGATCCGCAGGATCTCCGGCGGCTGCAGCGCACTTACTTTAGTTCGAAGATCAACTGCTGACTTTGGTGCTCGAGGCCGCACTCGATGCGACGGCCTTTGGCGTCGCCCGCGATGCGCGGGTGCCTGCCGTGCTCCATATACAGTGCCTGTTGGCGCCCGGGCGCGCAGGGCTCATGCGGCCCGGCGACGAATACATTCACTGCACGAATCTCGATGATAATGCGTGGCGGCTGATCAAGGATACGGGCGGCGGCGTCTTGCTCTGCCCGCAGATCGAAATGGCGATGGGGCATGGATTGCCCGCCGTCCAGGACGCGCTCGACCATGGCCTGCGCCCAGGCCCGAGTTCCGACCACGGCGTGACCATAGCAACGGTTTTCATGGTCATGCGGGCGGTCTTCACGTTTCAACGCATGCAGAGTTTTTCTCAAACGCGTCAAGGTGCACCCGCCGCCGCTCCTCACCTGCCGCGAGGCGCTCGAATTCGCCACCATCGAAGGCACCCGCTGCGCCAACCTCGACGACAAGGTCGGGAGGCTCAGTCCCGGGAAGGACGCCGATATCGTCATGCCGCGGACCGACCGGATGAGCCCGTGGCCGCTCACCCCGGCGACGTCGATGCGGTCATCGCCAGCAGCGCGGGGAAGTAGCGTGGCAATCTGGTCGGAAGCAATATGTTCCCTATCGTGCGCATGGCCGAGGACACCCGCGACACAGTGGTGCGCCGGGCCGCGTTCGACGGGAACCTTTTGAAGCAATTAGGTTCCCGCCTTGCCGTGTTTCGAGACGGGCGTCTCGGCTTCTCCTTCCAAACTCCCCGACGAAGTAGCGCCGCGCCGGCGGCGGGTCGTCTTACGCCTCCGCTTGACGGACCTCTCTACCCAAGAATCAGGCTCATCGAGCGTGGGATCACAGGGCCACATTGCGATGGTTCCAGGCGCGCAAGATCGTCGCTCTCAACTCCGGCCATCCCTCGCCACCAGATCCGGAGCGATATTTGTGAGCATTTTTTTCGAGATGATCGCGGATCAGGTCAAAGACAAATCTCAGGCCAATTCGCTTTCTCCTAAAGAACGCGAGATCCTCGTCGAGAGGAAACGGCGGACAGAGCCCATACTTCCCATACAGGTTTCCGATCTTTCCGACCCACCGGTCAAGTTCATGGGACCGGCCTCTCGGCTTTTGCGCTTTGCGTTTGGGACCGTCGACCTTTTCGAAAGACCTGGCAAACCATTCGCCCTCCTCCGCCGACGCGACCACCTCCCAATGGTTCGGATCGCGCGGGTGGGGTTGCGGCGGGGGATCGAGGCCGGACGCGGCACCGTCGGATCGCCGGCGAAGACGGCCCCAGCTCGTGCGAATGATCTGGTTCATCTCCTCGATCAAGCTGTCGCCGGCCCCTCGCCGATATTGATGTTCCGGCATGTCGAGAAGCTTGCCGATCTGCTCCAGGCAATGCACGCGGCAAATTCCGTCACGCATCCATCCCGCGGCATACTCCGAGATGTGGAACGGCGGAGAAAGTCCCTTTCTGACAAATAAGTTGCCGATTGCCCCGACAAACCGCTTGAGCTTGCCGGGGTCGTTCGCCGGCATTTTCTTCTCGCGACGTTCGAAGTCTTCGAGAAACCTCGCAAGATCATTGTTCATCGACCTACCACCCCCGCTCCACCTGCGTGGCAGAATCGCCGATCGCGGTTCGTCCTGCGTCGCGGCCGTCTTATTTTACAATTCATTTGAGAGTGGACAAGGTTTCCCGAAGGTGGATTCATTGCGTTGAGAATTGCGATGCGCGAAACTGCGGCGTGTCGCCGCCACTGTCGAGTTGATCGCGCGGCCGCGGTGGTTTGGTGGGCAGGTTGGCGTGAAACTCTTCGTGCCACTTGCCGCCCGGCACTGCCATGCGCAGGGAGGGACCCCAACTCAAAGACTGGCGCCGCATCGCGACGCGCTACGACGAGCGCTAGAAATTTTGCATCGGCTGTGGCACTCGTCGCGCGGTCATGTGGTGGATCAATTGAGTTCGGCTCCCCGGGCAATGTCACATCCCCGGAACTCTTCTTGAGTAGCGAGTTCCAATCCATCGCGCCCCCGCATCCAATCAGCTGCGTTGGCGACGACTTACTCTCGCTGCTGGCCAAAGGTTCACCGCCGCGCCGCCGCCCCGCGCACCGTGCGCTTGAGCGAGGTCGGCGGGCGGCTGGCCTTGCTGGCTTTCAGGGCGATCTCGATGTCGTGGAGATGCTTGCGCGTCGCGACCAGCGCATCGGCTTCGATGGCGCGGTAGCGCTCGACCAGCTTCTGGCCAAACGCGGTCAAGGTCGCGCCGCCGCCATGGGCGCCGCCGGGCTGGGCTTCGATCACCGGGTCGCGGAAGCAGTTGTTCATGTCGTCGACCAACAGCCAGGCGCGCCGGTAGGACATTCCGAGCTTGCGGCCGGCCTGCGAGATCGATCCGGTCTTCTCGATTGCCTCCAGCAGGCGGACCTTACCGGGGCCCAAGGCGCGGCCAGCGCCCAGATCTACTCTCAACGTCAGTTTCGGTGTGTCCATGGTGCAAGGCCCCAGCAGCAGGTCGCTCCAGCATAACACTTGCGGCGCACCATGAGGATGCCGGCGAACGTGCTTCCGGTTCCTCGAAGCAGTGGCGGCGGATGCTCACGAGATCAATCCGCCAGCGGATTGCGCTTTGGCCGTCGGGCCGGCCACGGGCAGGATATTCAGGCGGATCCGCTCAACCGTGTCCCCAACCCTTCCCCGGACATGGGAATTTTGCTATCAAGCCGGTGCGCACGCCCAATCTGCGGGCCCAATCGTTCTCGCGTCCGTCCGGGCATCGGCCGCTGCCGATTTCCGCAATAACAACAGCGCCGGCAACATCATCCCAGGGGAGAGAACTCATGCGAATCAACAAGCCGTTTTTGTATGCGAGCGTGGCAGGCGTATTGGCCGGCCTGATGGTCGTAGGCGCCAATGCGCAAACCACTGCGACACTGAGCGGCCAGGTCTCCTCGGCCGAGGAAGGCGCGATGGAAGGCGTCCTGGTCAGCGCCAAGAAAGAAGGCTCCACCATCACCACGACCGTCGTGACCAACGACAAGGGGCAGTTCAGCTTCCCGGCGGACCGGCTCGAGCCCGGGCACTACAACATCACGATCCGTGCCGCCGGTTACGTTCTCGTCGGTCCCAAGCAGGCCGACGTCGCGGGCGGCGGCACAGCATCGGCCGATCTCAAGCTCGCCAAGAGCAAGAACCTGTACGGGCAGCTCTCCAACGCCGAGTGGCTGGCGAGCGCGCCGGGCAAAGACCAGATCAAGTCGTTCCTGCCGGATTGCGTGGGCTGCCATACCCTGCAGCGCGTGTTCTCCGCCATCCACACTCCGGACGAATGGAAGCAGGTGTTCGCGCGGATGGGGCGCTACGCGCCGGAGAGCGTGCCGACGCGCCCGCAGCTTCTCCTCGCCGGCGGTCCGCGCAGCGAGCGCCCGCGCGTTCCCGCAAACATGATGGACGCCGCCGCGGAATACCTGGTCAATGCCAACGTCAACAACCCCGACAGCGAGGGCTTCAACTTCACGCGGCTGCCGCGGCCCAAGGGCCGCTCCACCCATGTGATCGTCACCGAATACGATCTGCCGCGCAAGGAAGCCCTGCCCCACGACGTGATCGTCGATGCCGACGGCCACGCCTGGTATTCCGATTTCGGCAACCAATTCGTCGGCGAGCTCGATCCCAAGACCGGCAAGGTGCAGGACTACGCGCTGGAGACGCTGCGCCAGGATCAGCCGAAGGGCCCGCTCGGCCTCGAATTCGATCCCGAAGGCAACATCTGGGTCGGCATGTCCTATCAGGCCGGCGCCTCCAAGATCGACCGCAAGACCAAGCAGGTCACCACCTACCCGCTGCCGAAGGAATGGCAGGGCATCACCAGCCAGACCAACATGGTGACGCCGACCCACATGAACGTCGACGGCAAGGTGTGGATGGAGGACACCGAAAACGGCCGCGTGTTCCGCCTCGATCTCGCGTCCGGGAAATGGGAGGACCGCGGCGTTGCCACCTCCGCGAAGGGCGAGACCATCCGCGGCTACGGCCTGCCGTCGGACAAGGACAACAACCTCTACCTGATGTCGTTTGGCGATACCCGGATCGGCAAGCTCGATGCCAAGACCAATGTCGCCCAGATCTGGAGCACCGCGTTCGCCCGTTCGCGGCCACGGCGCGGGCGGTTCGACGACCAGAACCGGCTGTGGTTCGCCGAATATGCGGCGAACCGCATCGCCATGTTCGATCCCACCACCGAGCAGATCAAGGAGTGGAAGCTGCCGACGGCCTGGAGCCAGCCCTACGACGTCGTCCCGAGCAAGGGCGCCGCGGAGGTGTGGACGGGCTCGATGCTCACCGACCAGGTCGCACGGCTCAACCCGAAGACCGACGAGATCGTCGAATATCTGCTGCCGCACACCACCAACATAAGGCGCGTGTTCGTCCAGGAGACCGGACCGCGCCCGGTGCTGTGGGTCGGCAACAACCACGGCAGCGCCATCGTCAAGGTCGAGCCGCTCGACTGAGCGGAACGCCCGAGTCCGAAACGCAGGGCGGGTTCGCCCGACACAAAGTCGTCATTCCGGGGCGCCGCACTTGCGGCGAACCCGGAATCCAGGCGGGCTCGCTACCTCGACAACCGCAGCCTGGATTCCGGGTTCGCGCGAAAGCGCGCGCCCCGGAATGACCGCGTATAATGATTGGTCCGGACCAAGAAAAAACGCTCCAATCGAGCAAAACATGCTCCGGCATCATGGAGCTGCAGGGAGGCGACGATGGAAATGAAATACGTCTGGAATCGACGCGAGGCTTTATCGATGGTCTCGGGCGCCTCTGCGGCCGGCATCGCGGCGATGGTTTTGCCGGCGCAGGCACAGGTCACGGTGCCGTGGTCGACCGGCACGTCGCTCGCAAAGACCAAGGCGCCGCCAAATGCGGCCGATTGTCATCACCACATCTACTCCTCGCGCTTCAAGGTCGATGCGAATTCGACGCTGCGGCCGGGGGACGCCTCGGTCGCCGACTATCGCCTGCTGCAGAAGCGGATCGGCACCTCGCGCAACGTCATCGTGCAGCCGTCGACCTATGGCGTTTTCAATGACGGCCTCATCGAAGCGCTCGGCGAATGCGGCCCGACCGCGCGCGGCGTCGCCGTGGTCAATACCAGCGTGTCCGATGCCGAGTTGAAGCAACTCGATGCCGCCCGCGTTCGCGGCATCCGCTTCAACCTCGCCACTCCCGGCGGCGCCACCTCGATCGAGATGCTGGAGCCGCTGGCGAAGCGCATCGCCCCGATGGGATGGCACATCCAGATCAATTGCGGGGCCGACGTGACGACGGAAAACAAGGACCTGTTGAACCGCCTGCCCTGCCCCATCGTGTTCGATCATCTCGCCCATGTGCCCCAGCCGATCGGCATCGCGCATCCCGTGTTCGGCGTGGTCGTCGACCTCCTCCACAAGGGCAAGGCGTGGGTGAAACTGTCCGGCGCGTATCAGGGCACCAAAGTGGGCCCCCCGACTTATGCGGACAACACGGCGGTGGCGCAGGCCTATGTGAAGGCGGCGCCGGAGCGCCTGGTGTGGGGCAGCGACTGGCCGCATCCGTCGGAGAAGGACGACAACAAGCCGGACGACGCGTTGCTGTTCGACCTGCTGGCGCAGTGGGCGCCCGAGGAAGCCGTGCGCAACCGTATCCTGGTCGACAATCCGGCGAAGCTCTACGGCTTCGCCTGATGGCGCGTCGCCTTCAGGAGAGCTTGGCCAGTTGGCCGTCCGCCAGCGCTCGGAGTGCTCCCCGCCGATCCGGCACAACATAGGCGGAAATATTGGTCACTAGGTCGCCAAGCGCGCTCTTGGCCTTGTCGAGAGCGGCGGCCTCGACGTGTCTGAAAGCAGACACGTACTGGTTCACCAGGGTCTGCCTGTTGGCTGCGGCTTCGTGAGGCGCAACAAAGCCGGAGTCCTGAAGGTTCACCAGGGCCGACTTGAGCTTGCCCCATCCGAGATCGATGACCAGCGGATCGACGAGCATGAATTCGCCCGCGATCTGCGACAGGCCGGCCACCTGCTGCACGAAATAGTCCTTGTCGAAGCCTTGCGGACCAGCCTCGGTGTCGAGCTGGGCGTAGGTCTGCGTCCAGCCGCCGGGCCAATCGCCTGCGAGCCCGATGCCGGGAAGCCCGTAGGCCCGGCCCTTGTTCATGGGACTCTTCACCCGGGCCCTGGAATCCGCCGTTGACGCCCGGTTCCACATCGCCGGCCTTGACGTCGACCCGCGGCCAGTGATTGTCGCTCGCCGCTCTCGCGATCGCTTCGACGAGCCAGATGTTGTTGTTGTAGACGTCCATCAGGCTGGTGATGACGCCGCCATTTTCCGGACGCTCGCTGGAGTAGACGTACTCATTGCCGCCGGGCCCGACTTCGATCGTCTGCCGGCCACCCATGTGCTCCATGCCGAGCGTAGCCACGATCGGTTTCAGGCGCTCGGGATGTATCTTGTAGTAGTCGTATTGCGGCCAGCTGGCCTCGCCGCCCGGCATGAAGTGCCGGCAGTCGAAGTAAAACACCAGGGTGCGCGGCCGCGCCGACCGCGGCAGATGATTGAAGTAGGACATGATCCCGAGCATGCCCAGGCCGCCGTTCTCCTCGATCAGCGACATGGCGTCGGTGTGCGTGGCGAGCAGGACCTGTTCGTCCTGCGGCGTACCGTAGTTCCTGCCCGGCAGATACGCGATGACGGCTTTGCCGGTGTCGCGCTGGAAGCGAGCGGTGAGGGTCAAGGTGGCGGTCTTCCCGGCCTTCGCGTCGGCCAGCACCTTTGCCCCGTTCACACGATCGAGCGTGAGCGTCGGGCAGTTGACATACTTCGCGCCGAGACCCGCCTTGCCGTCCGGTGTGTAGACGCTGCGTTGCGCGAGCCCGAACGCGGCACCCGGCGACAGATCGTACACGACGACGATGCCCGCTGCGCGTCCCTTGATCCCGATCGGCGGCAAATCCGTTCAGCTGACTCCAGACCCAGCGCGAATGATAAGAGCTCGTGACGCTTGCCGACGGAGGAACAAACAGCGGCGGCCACTTGCCCGGTGAGCGCCACTCGTAGTCGGTGGGCGTGAAGTTGTCCAAGAACGACTCGGAGTATGGCGGGCTCGGGTACGGCGCCGTCTGAAAGACCAGAATCTTCCCCGCAAGTTCCGCGGCCGACGGCGGATGGGCGGGGTCGTAAATCAGCATCGGCGCGGTGATGCCCTCGGGCGACGTGAACCCGGATGTCATGCCGTAAGAGGCGACGACCGGCACCGGCGTCCCGTCCGATGACGAGTTTTTCGAGCGCCTTGCCGGAAGCGTGGATGTGTGTGCCTCGATCGGGCCAATCATCGACGATGTAATGGTCATAGGGAATCTCGATGTAGTCGAAGTCCACGGCGCCGAACTCCGGCATCTTGGCAATGAGGAAATCCATGAACCGCTTCCAGCCCGCGCTGCCGGCGTAAGTCGGACCGCCCTCGGCCTTGAATGCGTTCCAATCCCACGCCTGATCGGGGGTGATCATCAACTTCGGATTGACCTTGGCAATCTCAGGGCGAGCCGCGGCGGCCGCGCCGGTATGGCCGCTTTGCGCCCACAAGGACCGGCGCGTCAGCGCCGTGCCTGCGGTGACGCCAGCAGCCGCCTTGAGGAAATTCCGCCTTGTCTTCCGCCATTCGCTCATGGTGCGCTCGCAGTTCGATTGCAACAGGTTGGCCTTTTCCGATGGTGCGCCGTCGACTTCGTGAACCCTGGGCCACAATGGAATGTTAGCCGCGGTTGCGGCCTGGTTGAAGGGGCTGACGCGCCCACCTGGCCCAACTGGAAGCGTCGCGCGGCACCCGACATGTACGCTCGGACCGTCAGTGTTTGATGTTCGGCCTGAAATACTTCAGGTCCGGCGGCGCCTGATCCTTTTTGGACGGCATCAGCGACCGATCCGCGCTGAGGAAATAGTTTTCCTTCCCGATCAGCACGTGCGGATTGTTCTCGGTGCAATTGTTGTCGTACCAGAACGGATTATATTCGCGGCGATATGACTTGGTCACCGTCCACGGCCGCGTCAGCGCGTTGTCGGTGGTGGTGACCTCGTCGAACAGAACGTTCCGCTTGGTCTTCTCGAGCCAGATGCGCTCGCGCACCACGGTCTGGGCGTCCTTATGCAGCGGCACGCCGCTCGCCTCGAAGGTGCGGGGGTTCTTCATGCTGCGCGTCTCGATTTCGAGCATGTCGTAGGTGCCGTCGCCGTCCTCGTCGATCCACTTGCCGATGGAATAGCCGGCAAAGGCAGGCTCGACGAAGCGCGGCCAGTCGCGGCCGTCGGTGAAGATCCGGCGCGGCATCACGTTCTCGAACAGGATGTAGGTGATGGCGGGCGTGAACACAAATTCCATCGGAAACAGCGCGGTCATCATGCGCGGCATGCCCGGCGGCAGGCAGGCCATTCTGGTGTCGAGGCCCGGTCCGCCCGCCTCCTGGTCTGCCACGTTCGCCTCGAAGATCGCGAGATATTCAGGGGTGAGCGGAGCCTCCTGGCCGCGGCCTTCCGGCTTGGTCGGATCCCAGCGGTTGCCGCCGGTGACGCGCCATTGGCCCGACCAGTCCGGAAACCTCTTTTCGTTTTCGGCGCGCGCGGGGGCGGCCGCCTGGGCCAGCGTCGCAGCCAGCACGATGGCCGCGATCGCGATACGCGCCAGCATGGGGCTTCCCGCGCCGAGCCGGCCGGCTGGCCGACAGCCGTCTGTCCGCGGCGCCATATGCGGCCGCGACGTCATTTCTTCGACGACTTGAAGTAGCGCAGGTCCGGCGGCGCCTGGTCCTTCTTGGCTGGCATCAGAAGTCCGTCCGCGCTGATGAAATAGTTCTCGGTGCCGATGCGGATGTGCTGATTGTTCTCGGCGCAGTTCATCTCGACCCATGACGGTCGCGGGTTCTTGTTGCGGCGATAGGTCTTGGCGACCGTCCACGGTCCCGGTCAGGGCGTGGTCGATGGTCGTGATGTCGTCGTGCAGCAGGTTGCCATCGGCCTTGTCGAGATAGATGCGCTCCTTGACCACGGTCTGATTGTCGCTGTGCAGCGGAAGGCCGGTGGTGTCGTAGGCGCGCGGTCCCTTGAAGTTGCGGGTCTCGACCTCGAGGGTGTCGTAGCGGCCGTCGCCGTCGGTATCGATCCACTTGCCGATCGAATAGCCGCGGAAGGCCGGGTCTTCCTCGGCCGGCCAGTCGCGCCCGTCGGTGAAGATGCGGCGGTTGTCGTTGATGTGGTCGATCAGGATGTAGGTGGTCTCCGCCGTGACGACGATTTCCATCTGGGTGTAGTCGATCATGATGCGCGGCATGCCGGGCGAGAGACAGGCATAGGAAGGTTCGGTGCCGTGCCCGCCAGCCGCCTGATCGGCGAGATTGGCGTCGAAAATGACCTGGTATTCCGGGGTCAAAGGCGGCTTCTGGCCGGCGCCGGCCCAATTCGCCGAGCCGACGCGCAGCCACTGGCCCTTGAGGTCCGGATATTTGGTTTCATCGAAGGCCGCGGCCGCGGACATCGTCGCGAGCAGGGCCAGAAACGAGAGCGACCCGGTCGAGCTTCGCATCCGCATGGGTGTCCCCTCCATTTTCTCCTCCACGCTACAACAGCTTGGCGGTGGCGAGAAGGCTCCGTGCCGCCGGATGGGCGCCCACTCCCGCGACAAACCGCTTGGGGCGGCCGCCTTTCCTGCGGTTGCCAAACTTGATATCGGTAGGAATGGCGAATGATAGCGCCGTTTCCTGCGGAGAGTGATCGATGTTGACGCGCCGCACAATCGTTGCCGGCTGCGGGATCGCGGCGCTCGCGCCGTTGATGCCCGCTGCGTATGCGCAAGTGGTCAAGAAACCGGTCCACATCATCGTCGGCTTTCCGGCCGGCGGCGGCACCGACGTGATCGCCCGCATCCTGGCGGAGCGGCTGCGCGGCCCCTACGCGACGACTGTCATCGTGGAAAACAAGCCGGGCGGCGCTGCGCGCGTCGCCATCGACGCCATCAAGAATGCCGAGCCCGACGGCAGCGAAATCCTGTTCACGCCGGACTTTCCCATCACCATCTATCCCCACAGCTTTCGCTCGCTGAGCTACGATCCGCAGCGCGATCTGACGCCGGTCGCGCCCGCGGCATCGGGCCCGCTGACCTACAATGTCGGGCCGGCCGTCCCCGAACGCGTCACCTCGCTCGCCCAATTCGTGGAGTGGTGCAAGGCCAACCCCGACAAGGCGATCTACGCGACCACCGCGGCCGGTGGAACGCCTCATTTTGTCGGCGTGATGTTCGCAGCCGCGGCGGGCCTGAAGATGACGCCGATCCACTACCGCGGCGGCGCACCGGCGCTGCAGGATCTCGTCGGCGGCCACGTCCCCGCGAGCATCAATCCCATGAGCGAGGCGCTGCCGCTCGCCAATTCCGGACGGCTGCGCATTCTAGCGGTGTCGAGCACGCGACGTTCGAAATTCCTCCCGAACGTGCCGACCATTCGCGAGGCCGGCTACAACGTGGTGGTCGACACCTGGCTCGGCGCCTTTCTCCCGGCAAAGGCGCCGCCCGAGATCGTGCGCGCGCTCAGCGCGGCGATCGCCGAAGCGGTCAAGTCGCCGGAAATGATCGACAGCCTCGCCAAGTTCGGCAGCGAACCCAGATTCCAGCCGCCCGACGAGTTCGCCGCCACGGTGAAGGCCGACACCGAGCGCTGGGCCCCGGTGGTCAGGGCATCCGGATTCGTCGCCGACGAATAGCAGCGCTGCGGCCGGCGCAGCCCGCGCCATGCTAGAAGTGCCGCCCCACGTTTCCCCTGGACAATGCCCGCGTGATGGATTCCCGCACCCTCGCCGCCACTTCCGGAATCGATTCCCCCTATGCCTGGGCGCGGCTCGCGGCTGCGGTGGGGCTCGGGACCGTCGGAGGCGTCGGCATGTGGTCCATGCCGGTGGTGCTGCCGGCGGTGCAAGCGGAGTTCGCCGTCGCCCGTGGCGATGCTTCGCTGCCGTTCACGCTCTCCATGCTCGGCTTCGCGCTGGGCGGCGTGGCGATGGGCCGGCTGCAGGACCGCTTCGGCATTGTTTCCGTGGTGGCGCTGGGCATCGCCGCGCTTGCCGGCGGCTATTTCGCCGCGGCGCTTGCACCGGGCCTGTGGTCGTTTGCCCTCGCCTCGGCACTCATCGGGTTCGGCGCCTCCGGCACGTTCGGCCCTCTGATGGCCGATGTATCGTTCTGGTTCACGACGCAGGCGCGGCATTGCCGTCGCCATCGCCGCAGCCGGCAACTATCTCGCCGGCACCATCTGGCCGCCGCTGATCCAGCACTTCGTGACCCGCGACGGCTGGCGCGCGAGCTATTTCGGAATCGCGCTCGCCTGCATCGTATTGATGTCGGGGCTGCTCTTGGTGCTGCGGCGCCCGGCGCCCCGGCAAACCGGCGCCGCCGCCGGCCGGCCGCGTAGCGGTCGCCTCGATGTGCCGCCTGCGGTGCTGCAGGTATTGTTGTGCATCGCCGGCCTCGCATGCTGCGTTGCGATGGCGATGCCGCAGGTGCACATCGTCGCCTATTGTGGCGATCTCGGCTACGGCGTCGCCCGCGGCGCCGAGATGCTGTCGCTGATGCTCGGCTTCGGCATCGTCAGCCGCATCGCGTCAGGCTACGTCGCCGACCGCATCGGCGGCCTCGCGACGCTCGCCATCGGCTCGATCGCGCAGGGGACAGCGCTGCTGCTCTACCTCACCTTCGACGGCCTGGTGTCGCTCTACGTCATCTCGGCCCTGTTCGGCCTGTTTCAGGGCGGCATCGTGCCGAGCTACGCCTTCATCATCCGGGAATATTTTCCGCCGTCCGAGGTCGGCACACGGCTCGGCATCGTGCTGATGATGACGCTGTTCGGCATGGCGCTGGGCGGGTGGATGTCCGGGGCGATCTTCGACCTGTTCGGGTCCTACCAGGCCGCCTTCCTCAACGGCCTCGCCTGGAACCTCGTCAATTTCACCATCGCCGCCTGGCTGCTGATGCGCAGCCGCAGGCGGGCGAGCTTCGCGTGAGGTTGAATCCGTAGCTCGTCAAACAAGTTGCGTCGGGTTACTTCGGAAATCGTGTTGGATTCCATGGGGTGAGCGTCTTCATTTAGTGCGTCGAGTTACTCCTTCAACGCCTCGGTGCCGCGATTGAGAATTTTCATATAGTGGCCGTAGGCAAATAGGCGACCGCGCTGTCTGCCGGTGATCTCGTGAACGATTTTGAGTTCGTGGAGATTGGCAAGCGCCTTCATCACCGTGGGGTGCGTCACCTTCAATTGCTTGCTCGCGGGGACGATGCTGATAATCGGTTGGCGCTGGAGCAGGTCGTGGACCCGCAGCATGGACGCGGCGGGCCGTCCCAGCGACCGGATGCGCGTCCGGTCTTCCTCAAATAGGGTGAGCAATTGCCGCGCGGTCTCAACCGCCTCGTTAGCCGTCTCGACGACCCCTGTGAGGAAGAATTCAACCCAAGCCTCCCAATCGCCCCGGTCGCGCACAGCCTGCAACAAGTCGTAGTACTGCTTGCGTCGTTGCTTGAAATAAAGACTGAGGTAAAGCATGGGGTCCTTCAAAGCACCCTCGGCGCACAGCAGGAATGTAATGAGCAATCGCCCGAGCCTCCCGTTGCCGTCGAGAAACGGATGGATGCTCTCGAATTGGACGTGAGCCAAGGCGGCGCGAATGAGGGTCGGCGTCTTGTCGTCGTGCAGAAATTTCTCGAAATTGTCGAGGCACGCTGCCAGCTCGTTCGGCGGTGGCGGCACGAACAGGGCGTTGCCGGGCCTTGTACCGCCAATCCAGTTCTGCGTACGGCGGAATTCGCCGGGCTGCTTGCTGCTGCCGCGTCCCTTGCGCAGCAATACGTCGTGAATTTCGCGGATGAGGCGCAGCGACAACGGGAATCCTTCGCGTAGCCGCTTGAGCCCGTAATCCATCGCGGCGACGTAGTTCGAGACCTCTTGCACATCGTCGATGGCGACCTGGGGGATTTCGTCGTTCTCGAAGAGCAGCAGGTCAGAAAGCGAGGATTGGGTCCCTTCGATCTGAGAGGACAGCAGCGCTTCCTTGCGCACATACATAAAGAGAAAGAGTGGCGGCGAAGGAAGGATCGATGTAACGCCGTCCAGACGCCCAAGCGCGCGGTTCGCCTTTTCGATAAGCGGCATGAGCCCGCCCAACTCGACCGGCGGCTCCGGGGGAAGTGGCGGCGGTACGTAGGCGCTCACCGTCTCGTCGCCAAAGCGGGAGCTGACGAAACGGCCCATTCGGGGTGAGGATCGGTCTTGTGACACGCCGCTTACATTAGCCGTCCCGTTATGTAATCGAAAGGCACAATCGTTACATTACAAGTGGTTTTACGAAAGATTTCAGCGAGGGGCCTTGTCATTTCGCTGCCATCGAATTATATTTCGCTGGCAGCACAATAGAAATGACAATGACCGGCGATGACGAACTCCAAAAGGCGACCACGACTGCCGATCAAGCTTGGCAGCGTTGGAAGGCCGAACCGACCGCATCCAACGAAGCGGCCTATGATCGCGCGCACGAAAATTGGAAAAAGCTTGGAATGGGCCGCAGCGTAGGCCGCCCGCCGAGCGGCGACCAAGCGGGCCTCAGCAGTACAGACCGCGCCAACGCGGCACGCGCGCGGCAGCAACAATCAGCCGCACGGTGGGAGCGCATTGCGCCCCACATACAAAAAATCCGGCGCGCCGTAGAAGCAAACGATCAAACCGCCATTTTGGAAATTTCAAAATCTCTCGCGAAGGAGACGAATGTGGTCCTTAAAGACTTTTCCGTGGTTCATGCCCAACCTGACTCTGATGTCGTCGTTTTGCACGGTTGGCATGACAAGCAGATGGTTTTGGCCTTCATTCCCCGTATCCATCTCGAAGACCACTTCCGTCGCAACCGCCTAACAGGCAAGCAAGCGAACTTGGTCGTCGACCGCAATCTAGAGGCCTTTGGTCGCATCATTTCGGCCAAATATGAGCGCGGCGAATACCGGCCCTACTCTCGTTTTGGCTCGACGTTGCCACGCGTCGACATCAACCTGGACGACATCCAGATGAGCCGTGAAGAATTGACGGACGCCGTACTTGACCTCGCAGCAGGTTGGATGTCGGCCGATGGCCGATTGTCCCCGGCCTGAAACAGAACTCAGACGCCTGAGGCGTCCGGACGCGTTGCAGGCTCGGGGAAATTCGTCGAAACTGCGGGACGTCCAACTTTCGTCGCGGGGCGTCAACATGAAGGCACTCATCCTGTACGTTGTTTTCGTCGTCGTCGGCGCACTCCTGGCCGCGCTCATCGGGATGTACGTCGAAAGGACAATTTCGTCGGCGGTCAGCCTGATCGTGTTCCTGGCATTGTTCTTCGCCAACTTCGGGGTGTCCTGGCTCGTCGTGATTTACTTGATGGATGGAACGCTCAGGAAAGCTTGAGCGGGCGGCGCAGGATCGCGCGCAGAACGAGAATACGAGAGCGGCGCCGCGTGCCGACGGCACGTCGAAATGGTGCCCTGACCGAGCGGAGGAAACGGAGATGCGGCGGCGTGACTTCATTGCAGCGCTCGGCGGCTCCGCCGTGGCATGGCCACTGGGATTGCACGCGCAGGAATATCCGACCCGGCAGATCACCCTGATCTCGCCGTGGCCCGCGGGCGGCGCGGTAGATGCGCTGTGCCGGGCGATCGCGCCGGGCCTCGGCGAGCGCCTCGGCAAGAACGTCATCGTCGATGACCGTCCGGGCGCCGGCTCCGTCATCGGAACTGCGGCCGCGGCCAAGGCCGCGCCGGACGGCTACACGCTTCTGTCTGCGGGAAGCGGGGCGCTCGGCATCAGCCCCACCATACGCAAAAACCTGCCGTACGATCCGGCAAAGGACTTTGCCCTGATCTCGTTCCTCGGGCGAATACCCTTTGTTCTGGTCGTCAATCCGTCGGTGCCCGTCCGCTCCGTAACCGATCTGGTGAAATGGGCAAAGCAACCTGGAAACAAGCCGACCTATGCCTCCGGCGGACCGGGATCGCCCCATCATCTGTTGATGGAAATGCTCCAGCTCGAGACCGGGATCGAATTGATCCACGTGCCCTACAAGGGAAGCGCGCCTGCACTGACCGATGTCGTCGCCGGCCACGTTCCCCTGATGTTTTCGGACACCGTCCCGGCGCTCCCGCTCATCAAGGAGGGCAAGGTCCGCGCGCTCGGCGTCTCGACGGCGACGCGGCTTCCATCCGTGCCCGAAATCCCAGCCCTCGCGGAGGCCGGGGTGCCCGGATACGACGGCGCAGGCTGGTCGATCCTCGCGGCTCCGGCAAAGACGCCGCAGGCGATCATCATGAAGATCCACGAGGCGGCAAGACAGGTGATGGCGCTGCGCGACGTGCAGGAGCAGCTTATCAGGCTCGGCATGATCCCGGTTGTCGAGAGCCCGCCGCCGGAGCAGCTTCAGGACTTCGTCAATGCCGAGATCGTGCGCTGGGGCAAGATCGTGCAGGCCGCGGGATTGGCGGGGACCGAGTAGTCCGCACCGAATGGATCATGCGCCACGCGCGACCGCGGTGCCGCCGCGATTCCACCCGCGGGCGCGGTCGCCATAGATCTCGTAGCCCTCCTCGGTGGCCACCACGGTATCCTCCAGCTTGATGAAGCCGCGGCGCGGATGCAGCAGTGTCGTCTCCACCGAAATCACCATTCCGGTCTTCGAGCGGACGATGAGCGTCATCGTCGGTATAGGGCACCGGGCCGCTGTTGGTGAGCCGCGGCGCCTCGTGGCTGACCAGCCCCATGCCATGGGCGAGGAAATGGAGATGGTTGTGCTGCCGCGAGCGGCGCACCAGCGGTTCCGCGGCGGCGTAGATCGCGCTGCCCATCACGCCCGATCTGATGGACTTGAAGGCGGTCTGCTGCACCTCCTCGATTTCCGCGAGCATATCGACGAGCTCCGCGTCGGGCTCGCCGAGGATCGCCATGCGCGCGACGTCGCCGATATAGCCGTGGTAATTGCCGCCGGAATCGAGCGAGAGCACATCGCCCTCCTCCCAGGCCTGTTCCGAAGGGGCGCGGTTGTGGCTCGCGCCGGCCGCGATCAGGCAGTATTCGAAAGTGAGCCCGCGGTTCGTCTCCTCCCGTCGCAACGCCTCCGCCAGTTCCTGCTTGGTCGTCCCGGCCCCGTGATTGGCGATGACGGCCAGCATGGAGTCGATGACGTGGTCGGACGCCACCCGCAGCTTTGCCAATTCGGCGATGCTCTTGCGGGCGCGAAGGCGCTCGAGCACCACCAGGGCATCGACGATCTCACTGTCGGCGAACGCGTTGCGCAGCGCGGTGCCGGCATCGAGGGGCAGGAATGCCGTTTCGACGCCGATGCGGCGCGGCCGCAATCCGAGCTTGCGGACATAGTCGATCGCCTTCTGCATCGCATCGACGGAGCCCGATGAAGTAGTCTGCGCCTCCGCGACCCAGAACGGCTTGACCTCCTTCTGGAATCCTTCGAGCCGGTGCCCGAAGAACGCCGCCTTGTCCGGCGCGCCCTTCACATAGACGAAGATCGGCAGATAACGGCTGAGCCCCATCGCGTCCATGTAGTCGAAGAAGAAGGCACGATGACCGCCGAGCAGGTATTGAACGTTGTGCTTGGAGGTCGCGAGGAGAACGTCGATGCCCGCTTCGTCCATGAGCTGGTCGAGCCGGTCGGCCGAAAACGGAATGCGCGAGGCGAGGTCGGACGGCTTGGCTGGCGTGAGCATCGCGGAACTCCTCTGACTGACGGCACGGGCGCGCCTTCGGGCTGCTGCAACCTGCTGTCGCCCGACCAATGATATAACAGGCCGGCAGTTCCCGGAACATTGCAGCCCTGCGGCGCCTGCGCACCCGGCGTCGGCCCTTGCCGATCGCCACGGCGTCGGCCCTCGGCCCTTGCCCATCGCCCATACGCGCTTAGACTAGGAGTGTACCTCCGGAGCCGTCCTGCCCATGGGCAATTATTTCGAAGACGCCTTGAACGGCCGCATCGACGAGATGCTGGACGCCTGCACGCGGTGCGGCAAATGCGTGGAGGCCTGCCCGGTCAAGACGCCGGCCGGGGTCGTTGCGCCCGCGGAAGAGGTCATCACCGGCGTGATCGACATCCTGCGCGGCGGCGACGGATCGGCAGCCTCCCGCCGCTGGGCTTCGACCTGCATGCTCACCGGCGATTGCATCAAGGCATGCGACGAAGGCGTCAACCCGCGCTTCCTCCTCGCCATGGCGCGGCTTTCCATGGCCAAGGCCAAGGCGGAGCCGCACGAGCAGCGCCGCGAAGGCGTCGAGGGCTTCCGCAAGCTCAATCTCGACGTCACCGTGCAATCGCGCATGCAATCGAGCGACGACATACTGGCGCGGCTCGGCCAGAAGGTCGCGGCCGGCAGTGCCGACGGCGACGCGGCGGCGCCCGACTTCGTCTTCTATACCGGCTGCAATCTCCTCAAGACGCCGCACATCGCCCTGCTCGCCCTCGACATCATGGATGCGCTCGGCGTGACCTACAAGGTGATGGGCGGGCCCACCCATTGCTGCGGCGTGATCCAGTTGCGCACCGGTGACACCGCGGTCTCCGCCAACATGGCTGCGAACACCATGAGCAAGCTGGCGCAGGCCGGACAGGTGCTGTCGTGGTGCGCGAGCTGCCACGTCCAGTTCACCGAAGTGATGATGCCGGCCTATGAGCGCAGCGCCGGCAGCCGTCCCTTCGAGATGACGCCGTTCATGCGTTTCCTAGGCGCGCGGGCCGACGAACTGCGGCCGCTGTTGCGCCATCGCGTGCCGATGCGGGTCGCCTTGCACCGCCATCCCGGCATCCCCGGCGTGGTCGAGGCGGCGCTCCGGCTCCTCAACGCGGTGCCCGGCGTGGAGGTCGTGGACCTCGGGCTGCCGGCTGTCGGGCTCATGAGCAACGCGCTGCGCACCTTGCCGGACTACAAGCGCAAGCTCCAATTGCAGGAGCTCGAAGCCGCCCGGGACGCAGGCGTCGATGCGCTGGTCGCGGTCTATCATGTCGACCATCGCGAGCTGTGCGCCCATGAGCGCGACTGGCCGTTCGCAGTGATCAACCTCCTGGAAGTGGTCGGCGCCAGCATGGGCATCGCCTATCCCGATCACTACAAGCGGCTCAAGATCCTGCAGGACGTCGACCTGATCGTCGCAGAATGCCGCGATCTCCTGATCCACCACGGCATCCGCGACGAAGCCGCCCGCCAATCCATCAAGGCGATGCTGGAAGACCAGCCGCTGCCCCTGCAGGGATACTCCTAAGGTTTCATTTTACCGTCGCCGCCAAGCTGTCGCCTGGACAAAGCCTTGCGCGGTGCATCGCGGCCATGCGGGACTGTCCTCTGTGAAAGGCGCGAGATCACTCCATATAACAGACAGCCGTTATATGCGGGAATCGAAGGAAACGCCCGGCCAATATCGAACCGGAGAATGCCCATGACAAAGCTTCTTGCCATAGTCGCTGTCGCTACCGTGCTGGCGGCGCCGGCTTTCGCACAGCAGGCACCGAGTACCCACCGCGGCGCCCGTGCCGTGCACCCGCATTACTCGACCAGGGTGCAGCCCTACGAGCCCGAGGTCTATCAACGCCCCCGGTATGAGTACAACAACAACCTCAATCCGGACTTCCAATTGGGCGGCAGCTGGTAGGCTGTCATCAAGCGACGGGGCGGCCGCGCGCCGCCCGGTGCCCACAGGCCGTCGATGACGGGGCCGGGTGAATCTGGATCGCGATGATTTTCGTCGTCAGGCTACGCTTCGCACCGCCGGCAGCGCAGGACCGAGAGGCCTTCCGCCATCCTGGCCGCGCGAATAGAAGTCGGGCAACGCCCATTCGACGCGGTTGCGTCCGCCTTCCTTGGCCCGGTAGAGCGCACGGTCGGCCTTCCACAACAATTCGGTGAAGGCGATCGTAGAGCCGTCGTGAAGCGCCAACCCGATGCTCACGGTCGCGCCCACCTTCTGGCCCTCGATCACTTCCGCCTGTTCGGCGAATGCGTTCCTGATCCGCTCCGCGACACTCAGCGCCCGTTCGCCCGCGAGCCCGTAGAGCACCACCGCAAATTCTTCGCCGCCAAGCCGGCCGACGAAATCGGAGCCGCGAATCGCGCTGCGCGCCGTCGCGGCGAAGAGCTGCAACACGCGATCGCCGAACGCATGGCCGAAGCGATCATTGATCGATTTGAAATTGTCGAGATCGATCAGGAGCACCGCGACCTCCGGCATCGACTTTCCCGACTGCTGAAAGAATTTTTCGTTCTCGGTCAGGAGGCCGCGTCGATTCCAGACGCCGGTCAGGGGATCGAGCATGGCTGCGGCCTTGTGGATGAAGGCCGCGCGCTCCTTGGCCATCGCCATCAGGATGAAGGCGATGGAGATAGTGAAGAGCAGCGCCTCGGAACTCAGCACCGTGAGCCAGATGCTGCCGAACACCCGTTCCATCCCGGGCGGGTGCGGCAGCATCATGACGAGCGGCGTGCGCAGCAGGAACAGCGATCCGTGGGCGAACAGTAGAAAGACCGCCGGCAGGCGCGAGACGGATTGGCAGTTGGGGCAATGCCAGAGCTCCACAGCCGCAGCCCAGGTGTAGCCTGCGATGATGAAGGAACTCAGCAGCGACCGCATCTCAATCGACTGCTGGAACAACGGAAACTGGTTTGCGAGCAGCCAGATGATGCCTCCGGCAAACAGCAGCAGCGGATTGATCTTCCTCCCGGCGTAGAGACGCGTTCCGGTCCAGGTCGCGGCGAAGGAGGTCAACAGGATGACGTTCGCGAGATCGATGGTGATCAGATCGCTTACCTGCCCATAAAGGCCGAACAGCGAAATCGAGCCGGCGCGCAGCAAATGCGCGCTTCCCCACCAAGCCACCGCGCGGATTTCGAAGTTCTGGACCCACATGTACAGCAGGAGCAGCCCGAGCATCGACTCAACGTAAATGGATATTGAAAACAAGTTGCTGACCTCGTCCAACATGGAGGCTCACCCATCGCCAAGCGAATGCGGAATTCCCAGTGCAATGCGATGACTAGCCCACAGCGTGCAAACAATGTCTGAAAGGAACTCAGACAGACGCGTTGCTTGGCCCAAACGGTGGATCATCAGTGATCGGAATCGTTCAAATTTTAACTGACCGTCTCGGGACCGCTGCGGCTCATGTCGCATAGCGATCGCCCTGCGCGCAGCACAGGTCCCGTCATCGTCTGGTTTCTCTCCGGCTGCGCCGTGGTGTTTCACGCCCTGCCCATCGGAACTCGCGCAGGCCGCCGTGAGGCTCGGCGGGACCTATCCCGAACCGATCGTCATCCATGAAGAGCGCGCGCCAGAGGGCATTGTCGGCCCTTGCGAAAATAAAACCCGCGAACAATTGAGAACCAGCCGGGCCTTGCTGCTGCCAACGGTAGCCAGAAACCGATGCTGTCGGCGCGGCTCGGGGGGCGTTTTCGCGCTACCCTCTTGACGATACGTGGCTTTGTGGAACGATGGTGGCTGCTATCCAGGGCATGATTCCGAAAAGTTGCGGCCTTTTCGGTCAGGACCTTGCTCTAGATCAAAGACTTTAGGGCGCTATCCGACTCAGCCTGAAAGATAGCTGCTCTGGGCGGGATCGCGATATGAGCGAAGCCATTCCCGTGAACGTCTCGACCGCGCGCGACGCCCTCGCAGGCTTGCCGCTGACCGCGCGCCTCACCCTTTTGTTCGCAGCCCGACTGCAGCGCGGCACGCTCGAGGTGAGCTTGCCGAACGGCCGACGCCTGCGCTTTGGCGGCATCGAGCCGGGGCCGGCCGCCGTCATGATCATCAACGATCTCGGATTCGGCCGTCGCTTCATCAGTGGCGGCGATATCGGCATCGCCGAGGCCTACCTGCGCGGCGAATGGGAGACCCCGGACCTTACCCAGTTCCTTCTGCTGTTCTGCGTCAATCACGACCTCAGCGAGAACATGCTGGAGCACCGCCCGTTCGTGCGGCTGTGGCAGCGCCTGCGCCACCTGATGAACCGCAACACCAAGCTTCGCGCCAAGCGCAACATCTTCGCCCACTACGATCTCGGAAATCGTTTTTATGAAAGCTGGCTCGACGAGACCATGACCTATTCCTCGGCGCTGTTTGCTCACGGCGCCAGCGATCTCGCGACCGCGCAACGCTGCAAATATGAAAGTCTCGCCCGCGAAATCAGATTGGGGTCCGGACAAACCCTGCTCGAGATCGGATGCGGATGGGGCGGCTTTGCCGAATTCGCCGCGCAAAATTACGACGTGCGCGTTGTCGGGCTCACCATCAGCCGCAAGCAGTTCGATTATGCCAAGGAGCGCATCTTCGCCGCCGGCCTCGGCGACAAGGTCGACATCAGGCTGCAGGATTATCGCGACGAACTGGGCATCTATGACCGCATTGCCTCGATCGAGATGATAGAGGCGGTCGGCGCGGAATATTGGCCGACCTATTTCGGCCAGCTGCGCGACCGCCTGATGCCGGACGGCGTCGCCGGGATCCAGGCGATCACGATCCAGGATCGCTTTTTCGAAGGTTACCGGCGCGAGATCGATTTCATCCGCCGCTACGTCTTCCCCGGCGGAATGCTGCCCTCGCCCGGCATTCTCAGGGACCTCGGCGACCGCTTCGGCCTGCCGCTGATCGCCGAGAAGGTGTTCAGCGACGATTATCCCCGCACGCTGGCGGCGTGGCGCGACCGCTTCCGCTCGGCCTGGCCGAACCTGACGCCGCTCGGATTCGACGAGCGTTTCCGGCGGCTGTGGGAGTACTACCTCGCCTACTGCGAGGCGGGATTTCTGTCGCGCAACATCGACGTCCGGCAGATGATTTTTGCCAAGGCCGGCTGAAAAGCCGCGTTGCCTTGAACTTGTGGCGGCGTCCCTTCCCCGATAGGTTCGCGTGTCATCGTCGACCGCCGATGGGGATCGCAGACCGCATGCACATTCACCGTGGAATTACCGATGCCATCGGCCACACGCCGCTGATCAGGCTCAAGCGCGCATCGGAAGCAACCGGCTGCACCATCCTCGGCAAGGCCGAATTCATGAATCCGGGACAGTCGGTCAAGGACCGTGCGGCGCTCTTCATCATCGAGGATGCGGTGAAGCGCGGCCTTCTGCGCCCCGGGGGCGTGATCGTCGAGGGAACCGCGGGGAATACCGGCATCGGCCTCGCGCTGGTCGGCAATGCCCTGGGCTTTCGCAGCGTGATCGTGATCCCGGACACGCAGAGCCAGGAAAAGAAGGACATGCTGCGGCTGTGCGGGGCCGATCTCGTCGAGGTGCCCGCGGTGCCCTACTCCAATCCGAACAACTACGTGAAGGTGTCGGGCCGCCTCGCCGCGCAATTCGCCAAGACCGAACCGAACGGCGCGATCTGGGCGAACCAGTTCGACAATGTCGCCAACCGCGACGGCCATATCCGCACCACCGGCCCGGAAATCTGGGAGCAGACCGACGGCAAGGTCGACGGTTTCATCTGCGCGGTCGGGACCGGCGGCACGCTGGCCGGCATCGGCATCGCGCTCAAGGAGCGCAACAAGGACGTGAAGATCGCGCTCGCCGATCCCCTCGGCGCCGCGCTGTACAGCTTTTACACCACCGGCGTGCTCAAATCCTCAGGCTCCTCGATCACCGAGGGCATCGGGCAAGGACGCATCACCAAGAACCTCGAAGGCGCGCCGGTCGACATCGCCTTCCAGATTCCGGACGAGGAAGCGCTGCCGATCGTGTTCGACCTTTTGGAGCACGAGGGCCTCTGCCTCGGCGGCTCCTCCGGCATCAACGTCGGCGGCGCGATCCGCCTTGCCCGCGAGCTCGGGCCCGGCCACACCATCGTGACCGTGCTGTGCGACTACGGCACGCGCTACCAGACCAAGCTGTTCAATCCGGAATTCCTGCGTTCCAAGGGATTGCCGGTCCCCGCTTGGATGGAGCGCCGTTCTGCTGTCTCCGTGCCGTTCGAGAAGGTGTGATGGGCGCACCATTCGATGCGGCCATGAACCGGCGCGGCGTGATCAGGATCGGTATTGCGACCCTGCTTGCCGGTGCGGCGGCGCCGCGAACGGGCTCCGCGCAGTCGAAGTCTCCTGCCAAATATCCCGAGCGCCCGATCCGGCTGGTCATTCCGTTTGCGCCCGGCGGAATCTATGACGGCGTCGGCCGTCCCTGGGCGGAGCGGATGAAGCCGCTGCTGGGCACCATCATCGTCGAGAATCAGGGTGGCGCAGGGGGCGCGCTGGGCGCCGCCGCGGTCGCGCGGTCCCAGCCGGACGGCTATTCCCTCCTCATGGGCAGCCTCGCCAACCATGTCATCAATGCGACCACGGCGGTCCACCCGCTCTATGACCCCGTCAAGGACCTCGACCCCGTCTTCATCCTGGGAAGCACCGGATATGCCTTCGCGGTGAACACCGCTTTGCCGGTGAAGACGCTGCAGGACTTCATTGCGTATGCCAAGGCAAACCCCGGCAAGCTGTCCTACGGCACCGCCGGCGTCGGCTCGCTCAACCACCTCACCGGCGAATTGTTCAAGTCGAAGACCGGGACTGACATCGCCCACGTTCCCTATCGCGGCGCCGGGCCGGCGCTCACCGATCTCGTCAGCGGCCAGATCACCATGGTCATCCCGAGCGTGACCGGTCAGGTGATCGAGCTCTACCGATCCGGGCGGATCCGGATGCTGGCGATCGCGACACCGGCGCGCATCGCGGCAATGCCCGAAATTCCGACCGTCATCGAGTCAGGGATTGCCGGCTTCGTCTCCGAAAACCATGTCGGCATCTGGGTCCCGGCGGGCACGCCGACGGCCATTGTCGCGCAGATCTCCGAGGCGACCCGTATCGCGCTGGCAGACGCCGAGTTCGCGAGGCGACTGGTCGCCGCGGGCTTCGAGCCGTCCACCGATCTGTCGTCATCCCACATGCGCCGCGTGAGCGAGGAACAGTTCGCGCTATGGACGCCGGTCATCAAGGCGACCGGGCTGAAGATCGAATAGGAGAGCGATAATGGTGCAGCCGCCGCCACATCCCCGCAGCAAATGGTTGGTGACCACGGACTGGCTCGCCGCCAATCTCGGCGCTCCCGGCCTCGTCGTGCTCGACGGCTCGTATTACCTGCCCGCGATGAAGCGCGACGCCGCGGCGGAATATCTCGCCGGACACATCCCGGGCGCGCTGCGCTTCGACATCGACGAGGTCGCCGACACGACCAGCGACCTGCCGCATATGCTGCCGTCGTCGGCGGCCTTTGCGGCCGATGTCGGCAAGCTCGGCATCGGCAACGATGACACCATCGTCGCCTATGACGGCCACGGTATCTTCGCCTCGCCGCGGGTGTGGTTCACGTTCCGCCTGTTCGGGGCAAAGAACGTCTACATCCTCGAAGGCGGCCTGCCGAAATGGAAAGCGGAGGGCCGACCGCTCGAAACCGGCGCGGTGACGCGACCGGCAAAGACTTTCACTGCGCGCAAGAATGCCGAGGCAGTGGCGACGCTCGACCGGGTCCGCCAGGCCGTCGCCGCGGGCACCGCGCAGGTGGTCGACGCCCGGCCCGCCGACCGCTTCCGCGGCGAAGCGCCTGAACCCCGTCCCGGCCTCAAGTCCGGCCACATCCCCGGCTCCCGCAACGTGCCCTCCACCGCCGTCGTCGAGAACGGCCTGCTGCTGCCGCAGGACCGGCTGCGCGCCGCCTTTGCTGCGGGCGGCGTCGATCTCGACAAGCCCGTGATGACGAGTTGCGGATCCGGCGTATCGGCCGCGATCCTGTGGCTCGCGCTCGACGCCTTGGGCAAGGAACCGGCCGCGCTTTACGACGGCTCGTGGGCGGAATGGGGTGCGCGGAACGATGTGCCGGTGGCGACCGGACCCGGTTGACTTACAATCCGCTGTCATCGCCCGGCTTGACCGGGCAATCCAGTAAACCCCGGCCGTGAGTACTGGATTGCCCGGTCAAGCCGGGCAATGACACCAACAGGTCAGGTCAGCTAACCACTCACCGCAATATCTGGCTGAGAAACAGCTTGGTGCGTTCGTGCTGGGGGTGCGCGAAAAACGGCTCCGGCGCGTTGATCTCCACGATCTGGCCGGCATCCATGAAAACGATGCGGCTCGCCACCTGGCGGGCGAACGTCATCTCGTGGGTGACCACGAGCATCGTCATGCCGTCGAGCGCGAGCCCGACCATGGTGTCGAGGACCTCCTTGACCATCTCCGGATCGAGCGCCGAGGTCGGCTCGTCGAACATCATCAGCTTTGGGTTCATGCACAGGGCGCGCGCGATGGCGACGCGCTGCTGCTGGCCGCCGGAGAGCTGATTGGGATATTTGGCCGCCTGCTCCGGGATCTTCACCCGCGCAAGCAGCGCCATCGCGGTTTCTTCGGCCTGCTGCTTCGGCGTACCGCGAACCACGATGGGCGCCAGCGTGCAATTCTCCAGCACGGTGAGATGCGGAAACAGGTTGAAGTGCTGGAACACCATGCCGACGTTGCGCCGGATCGCTTCGACGCGCTTGACGTCCTTGGTCAGCACCAGGCCGTTGACGACGATCTCGCCGCGCTGGAATTCCTCCAGCGCGTTGACGCAGCGCAGCAGGGTCGATTTCCCGGAGCCCGACGGCCCGCATATGACGATGCGCTCGCCCTTCGCCACCTCGAGATTGATGTCGGCCAGCACGCGAAACTCGCCGAACCACTTGTGCAGGCCGCTGATTGCCACGGCGGGGCCGTCGGATGCGACAGGCCCCGTCCCGTCCGGCTTTGCCGTTGCGCCGACTGTGCTCACCGTCTGTCACCCACCGCCAGCCGCCTTTCGATGCGCGCGGCATAGCGCGACATCGCATAGCAGAACACGAAATAGACCAGCGCGGCGAAAATATAGCCGGTTGCGCTCGTCACCGGCGTCGACCATTTGGGATCGGCTCTCGACACTTCGATGGTCTTGAGGAAGTCGAAGATGCCGACGAAGAACACCAGCGTCGTATCCTTGAACAGCGCGATGTAGCTGTTGACGATGTTGGGAATGGTCACCTTGAGCGCCTGCGGCAGAATGATGTAGCGCAGCGACTGCCAGTAGTTCAGCGCGAGGGCGTTGGCCGCATCATATTGGCCCTTTTGGATGGACTGCAGGCCGGCGCGGACCACCTCGGCCATGTAGGCGGACGAGAACAGCGCGACGCCGACCAGCGCGCGCACCAGCTTGTCCGGCGACCAGGTATCCGGCAGGAACAGCGGCAGCATGACGCTCGCCATGAACAGCACGGTGATGAGCGGCACGCCGCGGACGAATTCGATGAACACCGTCGACAGCAGCCGGATGGCGGGCATGTGCGACCGGCGCCCCAGCGCCAGCATGATGCCGATCGGCAGCGACACCACGATGCCGACAGCGGCGACGACAATGGTCACCAGCATGCCGCCCCACAGCGCCGTGTCCACCGCCGGCAGGCCGATCATGGGGGCGCCGTGCAGCAGGACGAAGCTCAGCACCGGCAGCACGACGAAAAAATAGAGTGAACCGAGATCGCGCCGAGGCGCCTCGAGCCACAGCAGCCACGCCGTTCCGAACGCCAGCAGCCCGAAGAACAGATCGACGCGCCAGCGCGCGGCAATGGGATAGGACCCGTACATGATGTAGGCGAAGCGGTCGCCGATATAGGCCCAGCAGGCGCCGATCTCCGGCCGCGCCGGTGACGGCAGGCAGGCCTCCCGATCGGAGCCGCTCCACACCGCATCGATGAACAGAAAATCGATCACCGGCGGCACGATGAACACGAGCAGCAGCACGATCAGCATCGTCAGCACCGTGCTGACGACGCTTCCAAACAAATGGACCCTGGCCCAGCCGAGCCAGCCGACGGTCGCGAGCGGGGGCGCGAGCGAAGGCGCCGGCGCGGTGCGCACATAGGCGCTCATTCCGGCGGCCGCCGGCGGCATCGCTGCGATCGGTGCGTCGATCGTGGTCATCGTTCCACCAGGGCGACGCGGGCGTTATAGACGTTCATGACAAGCGAGGTGATCAGGCTGAAGCTCAGATACACCGCCATGGTGATGACGACGACCTCGACCGCCTGCCCCGTGATGTTGAGCACGGTGCCGGTGAAGATCTGCACGAGGTCCGGGTACCCGATCGCGACGGCGAGGGAGGAGTTCTTGGTGAGATTGAGATACTGGTTGGTCAGCGGCGGGATGATGACGCGCATGGCCTGCGGAATGACGATGAGCCGCAGCGTCTGCATGCGCCCCAGCCCGAGCGCCTGGGCCGCTTCGGTCTGTCCGTGCGAAACCGACAGCAGCCCGGCGCGCACCACCTCGGCGATGAAGGCGGCAGTGTAGATCACGAGGCCGAACAGCAAGGCGACGAGCTCCGGCAGGACTTCGAGTCCGCCGCTGACGTTGAACCGGCCCGCCTTGGGATACTCGAATTCGAGCGGCGCTCCCATCGCGAGCAGCGCAACCACGGGAAGCCCGATCACGATCAGCAGCGTGACCGCAAACCGCACGGCCGTCGATCGCCAGACGCCCATGCTTCGCCGCGCCAGCGCGTTGAAGGCGTAGCCGAGCAGGACCGCGGCCGCGAGCGCGGCGACGACGTGCCAGCCGTCGACCGTAAGCGGACGCGGCATGAAGAGACCGCGGTTGTTGAGGAGAATGCCGCCCGGCAACGCGAAGCCGTTGGCGAAGTCCGGAAGCGCCTTGAGGACGGCGTTGTACCAGAACAGGAGCTGCAGCAGCAGCGGCACGTTGCGGATGAGTTCGACATATCCGGATGCCAGGCGCTCCACCAGGAAGTTCTTCGAAAGCCTGGCGATGCCCAGCGCGGTGCCGAGCAGGGTTGCGAACAAGATGCCGAGGCCGGCCACCAGCAGCGTATTGGTGAGGCCGACCCAGAAGGCGCGGCCGAAAGTGGAGTATTGCGCGGAGTATTCGATCAGCGTCTGGCTGATGTCGAAGCCGGCGATGACGTTCCAGAAGCCGAAGCCCGACGCGATCTTGGCGTGGGCGAGATTCTCGGCGGCATTGCGGACGGCGGCGTAGGCGAGAAGACCCAGGACCACGCACAGCGCGACCTGATAGGCGATCGCCCGCAGCTTCGGATCACGGAAAAACGGGACCTTCGGCACACCCTGCGGTGAACGCGGCATCGCCCTGCCCCGCCGCTACGAAGTCAGCGGATCGGCGGTGCGTATTGCACGCCTCCCTTGGTCCACAACGCATTGAGGCCCCGCGCGATCTTGAGCGGGGAACCCTGGCCGACGTTACGATCGAACACTTCGCCGTAGTTTCCGACCTGCTTGACGATGCGGTAGACCCAGTCCTTGGTGAGCCCGAGCCGCTCGCCGAAATTGTCTTCGGTGCCGAGCATGCGTTTGATCTCGGGATTGTCCGATTTCATCTGCTCGTCGACATTCGCCTTATTGACGTTGAGTTCTTCCGCATTGAGCATGGCGAAATGGACCCATTTGACCACATCGAACCACTGGTCGTCGCCGTGGCGCACGAATGGACCGAGCGGCTCCTTGGAAATGATCTCCGGCAAAACCACATGGTCGTCCGGCTTGGCGAGCTTGAGCCGCACGGAGTAAAGGCCCGAGGCGTCGGTGGTGAAGGCATTGCAGCGGTCGGTCTCATAGGCCCTGACCGCTTCGTCGAGAGTCGCGAAGGTGACCGACCTCAGGCGCATGCGGTTGGCGCGGAAATAATCCGCCAGATTGAGCTCCGTCGTCGTTCCCTGCTGCACGCAGATGGTGGCGTCGTTGAGCTCCAGCGCCGAATTCACCTTGGCGACCCTGCGGATGATGAACCCCTGCCCGTCGTAATAGTTGATGCCGGTCGCGTTGAGCCCGAGCTGGGTGTCACGGAGCAGCGTCCAGGTCGTGTTGCGCACGAGCACGTCGACGTCGCCGGTCTGCAGCGCGGTGAAGCGGTCCTTGGCGGTCAGCGGGACGAATTTCACCTTGGTGGCGTCGTTGAAGATGGCGGCCGCGATGGCGCGGCAGAGGTCAACATCGAGGCCGGTCCAGTTGCCTTGGGTGTCCGGCAGCCCGAAGCCGGGCAGTTGCCCGTTCGCGCCACAATTGAGGGCTCCCCTTTGCTTGACCGTGTCGAGGGTGCCGGCATGAGCCAGGCCCGCCATCACCATCGTTGCAGCGGCGGCGAACAACGCGTGAGCAAATCGTTTCATGTTGAACCTCCCAAGACCGACGGTCCTGACCTTCTCGCTGCATGGACGGACGACCGCTTGCGATCAATCCCTTGCAATGCCGGCAGCCGCATCCGCCGCTGTTGCGGCCCCGATGCAGCCATTCCCACCCATATTGGCGTCTTCGTTCTATCTAGAGATCGGTTGTCAATCGAGGTCAAGGGGTTGACTGCCGCACCCGGTGCCGCGGTAAATGGCGCCGATTTCACTCCAGACGAAGCGGCAATCGAAATGCGCGTGCCGCCGGTGCGGAAACCCTTCCCATGACCAGCAAGAGCGGCGACGGTGAAGGCGGTCGCAACCACAAGATCGCGACGCGGCTCGCCCATGCCGGCCGCGACCCCCCCGCTCATCACGGCTACGTCAACACCCCGGTCTACCACGCCTCGACCATGCTCTACCCGAGCGCCGAGGCCTACATCGCCCATCGCAGCCGTTATCAATATGGCCGTCGCGGCACGCCGACTTCGGAAGCGTTCCAGAATGCGCTGAAGGACATCGAGGGGCCGGAATGTGAAGGCGTCGCGCTGCTGCCGTCCGGACTCTGCAGCCATCTCAACGACGCTGTTGTCGGTCCTGCGCACCGGGGACCATGTTCTCGTGACCGATAGCGCCTATTTCCCCACCCGCAAGCTGTGCGACACCATCCTCCCGCGTTACGGCATAACGACCACCTATTACGAGCCTACCATTGGGTCGGGCATCGCTGCGCTGGTGCAGGCCAACACCCGGGCGGTGTTCGTCGAGAGCCCGGGCTCGCTGACGTTCGAAATCCAGGACATTCCCGCCATCGCCGCGGTGGCGCACGCCCGTGATGCCGTGGTGGTCATGGACAACACGTGGGCGAGCCCGCTCTATTTCCGCGCGCTGGAAAAGGGCGTCGATCTCTCGATCCAGTCCGGCACCAAATATATCGGCGGGCACTCCGACCTGATGCTCGGGACCGTCGCCGCCAACAAGGCGACCTGGAACCGGCTCAAGGAAACCGTCTACGAGATGGGAATGTGCGTCGGTCCCGACGACATGTTTCTCGGGATGCGTGGGCTACGCACCATGGGGGTGCGGCTCGCCCAGCACCAGGCGGCCGGACTGAAGGTCGCCCGCTGGCTGGAGGCGCGGCCGGAGGTGCTGCGCGTGCTCCACCCTGCCCTCGAAAGCCATCCCGGTCATGCCATCTGGAAGCGCGATTTCACCGGCGCCTGCGGCCTCTTCAGCATCGTCTTCAAGCCGGCGCCGCCGGCCGCCGTGCATGCGTTCCTCAACGCGCTCACGCTGTACGGCATCGGCGCTTCCTGGGGCGGCTTCGAAAGCCTCGCGATCCCCTTCGACTGCACCCCGATGCGAACCGCAAAGTCGTGGGCGCCGGGCGGCCCGACGGTGCGCTTCCACATTGGTCTCGAAGACGTGTCCGATCTTATCGCCGATCTCGAACGCGGCTTCGCCGCTTTTGCCGGGGCTGCGCGCGGCGCGTGATGCGCCATTGAAGCGGACCTGAAAAGCAAACGAGCCGCCGGAGAAGGGCTCGGCGGCTCGTTGCAGCGCGCGCAAGGGACGAAGCGCGCGCGACTTGCGGTCAGGAGCGCCGTCGCGTCCGGCGTGACCGGACTGCGCTCCAATTCCAGCTTGTCTCAGCGCTGTCCACGGAAATCGCCGCGGAACTCGCCGCGCTGTCCTTGGAATTCGCCACGGTACTGGCCGCGCTGTCCGCGGAAATCGCCACGGTACTCGCCGCGCTCTCCGTTATGCCAGAACGCGAAGCGGTGCGGCCGTCCGGCCCGCGACAACACCTCGAAGCGCTGCTTCTGGCTGTCGTCGAGGCTCTGGTAGAGCGGCGCCGCCGCGTCGGCATAGCGCTTGAGCACCGCACCGCTCTTGGTGAGGGCGTCGGCCTGCCTTTGCGCGCGCTGGATCGGATCGCCCGCCTGGTCCCGATCCCGGTCGCCGCGGCCCTCATTCGTCACCCGCTCGCCGCGCTGCGCGGCGAGTTCGCGGTAGGCCTGCTCGAAGGCCGGCCATGACTTTTCCTGATCCGGCGTCAGCTTGAGTCCGGCGTGAAGCGCCGCCAGGCGCGCGTCAAGGAAAGCCGCGCGATCCTCGGCACGAGGCTGCCAGCGCCGGCCGCCGTCCCTTCCGCCTGGAGGCTGCTGAGCGTAGGCGTACGCAGAAGCAAGCAGCATCATCGCAGTGGCCCCGACCACAACTTTCCGCACCATTGTAATCCTCCTGTGGGATATTCAGTCGCACCATGTCATATCCGTTCAGGCAAGATTACAAGTTACGTTTTACTTACGGTATCATTACAAACCCGCAATGATTACAGCATTGTAATCTTGGGCGGGCGGTCACACCCGCCAGGATTATGGTCGCGCAAAGGCGAACAGCTTCGCCGTCAGGATCTGCACGGCCTCGTCTTTCTGGTTGGTGGTCGTGCTGCGCATCGTCACGATGGCCTGGCCGGGCTTGGAGCGCGACGGCGTGATCTCCAGCACCTCGCTCTCGACCCGCAGCTCGTCGCCAGGCCTGACCGGACGCGGCCAGGCGATCTCGCCGCCGACGCCGATCACGCCGGTCGCGATGGGCATGCCGTCCGCTGGTGAGCATGCGCATGGTCAACGCCATGGTGTGCCATCCGCTTGCCGCCAAGCCTCCAAATATCGTCGCCTTCGCCGCGACCTCGTCGAGATGAAACGGCTGCGGATCGAATTCGGCGGCAAAGCTCTTGATCTCGGCAGCGGAGACCGAGACCGGTCCCGCCGCGAAGCGCTGTCCGACATGGAGATCGTCCAGATAGAGGTCACCGGCCATCGTCGGCTCCGCTGCACAAAAAGCATCAGAAAAGATCATACGCGAGATAGAGCATGGTCCCGAAAGGTTGCAGACTTTTGCGAAAAGATCATGCCCGCAACCAAGGCATGATCCCAAGTCGCATGTCAGGCCGGCGCCGCCGCGGGCACGACCGCGACCGGCGGCCGGCGGATCAGCCAGACGATGGCGGCCGCGACCAGGCACATGGAGCCCGCGAAAAAGAACGCGGGAAGATAGGTGTTGAGCGCGCTGCGCGACAGGCCCGCGCCGAACGCCGCGACCGCCGCGCCGATCTGGTGGCTCGCGAAAATCCACCCGAACACCACGCCCGACCGCTCCCGGCCGAAGTTCTGCGCGGCCAGCCGCACGGTCGGCGGCACCGTGGCGATCCAGTCGAGACCGTAGAAGGCGGCGAACAACGACAGGCCATAGAGCGTGAAGGTCGAGTACGGCAGGAACAGCAACGACAGGCCGCGCAGCCCGTAATACCAGCACAGCAGGGCGCGGCTGTCATAGCGGTCCGACAGCCAGCCCGATCCGATCGTCCCGACCAGATCGAACATGCCCATCATCGCGAGCGTGGAGGCGGCCTCGACCGCTGGCATGCCGTAGTCGGCGCACAGCGAAATGAAATGGGACTGGATCAGCCCATTCGTGCTCAGGCCGCAGATGAAGAATGTTCCCGCCAGGACCCAGAACGTCGGGTTGGACGAGGCGTCGCGCAGCACCGTGAAGGCCCAGGTGAAGGCCGGGGGCGGCGCGCCGACCGCTGCCTTTGCCGCCGTCGGCGCCTCGCCGAAGGCAGCGAGCCCGAGATCGGACGGCCGGTCGCGCATGAACAGCGACCACCAGCACTCCCACCACGATGAGCGCGCCGATGGTCGGCAACAGCGCGTAGCGCCAGCCCACATGATCGACCAGCCAGGCGGCGAGCGGCAGGAACACGAGCTGGCCGGTCGCCGAGCTCGCCGTCAGCATGCCGACGACGAGCCCGCGGCGCGCCACGAACCAGCGTGTCGCGATGATCGCCCCGAGCACCAGGGCGGTCATCCCGGTGCCGATGCCGACCACGATCCCCCACAGCACGACGAGGTGCCACACCTGCGTCATCACCAGGGCGAGCAGCAGCCCCGATACGATGAAGCTGATCGCGGCGATCACGACCCGCCTGCACCCCGTAGGTTTCGATCAGCGCGGCCGCAATCGGCGCCATCAGCCCGAACAGCACCAGGCGGATCGCGATCGCGCTCGAAATCTCGGCGACGTCCCAGCCGAATTCCTTGGACAACGGCAGGATCAGCGCGCCCGGCAGCCCCATGGCCCCGGCCGTCGTCAGGCTGGTCAAGAACGTCACCGCGACGATCACCCATCCATAATGGATGCCGTCGCCGCGACAGCCGATCCGCCAATGCCTGCGCCACCATGTCCGGTCCGCTCCGATCCCTCCGAAGCCCGATCCCCTTGCAGCGATGCCCGGCGAGGAATATTGATGATGTACGTCATTATTGTTTGATGACGTACATCATTGAAGTCAACGCGGGACGGACGCACGGCAGGCATGCGGCTCACGAAGGAGAAGGTGGCGGAAAACAAGGCGCGGGTCGTCGCGACCGCGGCGCGGCTGTTCCGCGAAAAGGGCTTCGAGGGCGTCGGCGTCGCCGATCTCATGCATGCCGCCGGCCTCACCCATGGCGGCTTCTACAATCATTTCGAATCCAAGGACGAGCTCGCCGCCGAGGCCTGCGCGCAGATCTTCGAGGGCGCCGTCGCGATGATGGAGCGCATGGCCGCGATCGAAGACGCCTCCGAGCGCGCCGCCGCGATCGACGCCTACAAGCGCAGGTATCTGTCGGAAAAGGCCCGCGACGCTCCGGCGGCGCGCTGCCCGATGGTCGCGCTCGGAACCGACGTATCGCGTCAGCACGGCCCGGTCGCGTCAGGCCTATGCCGCCGGCCTGCGCCGCTATCTCGATGCCTTCACGCGCGCGCTCGGCGGCGCCAGGCCGTCGCGACGAAAGCAGCGCGAGAGGAAGCGATCGCGACGCTGGCGATGCTCGCCGGCGCGCTCTCGCTCGCACGCAGCGTCGCCGAAGCCGACCCCGAACTGTCGGACGAAATCCTCGCCTCGGCCTTCGCGCGGCTGCCGGAGGCCAAGGCGTAGTCCGCAGGCCGCTTAAGCCTTCGCGCTGGGTTGCCGGTACACGAAATAGAGATTGCGCAGATAGACGAACAGGCCGAGCCCCTGCCCCAGGATGAAGACGGGATCGCGGATGTAGAGCGCGTAGCCGAACAGCAGCAGGCCGCCGCCGATCGAGAAGAACCAGAACGCGACCGGGATCACGCTCTTGCGCGCACGCTCGGTCGCGATCCACTGCACCACGAAGCGCATGGTGAACAGCGCCTGGCCGGCATAGCCGAGCAGCACCCACCAATTCAGCTTCATCACGAAGACGTTCTGCAGATAGTCGCCGACCGCCTGCGACAGATCAACCAGCATCGCGAGCAACCTCCGAAACCTGCGGCACCCGTTTCTTGCGCCGGATCAGCCACCACACGCCCATCAGATCGAGAATGCCGACCCACAGCCGGTCCCACAGACCATAATTCGAGGCGCCCGTGCAGGCGCGGGCGATCGACCACGTCGACATAGGCGATGCGAGTAGCCGTCGCGCCGCACCAGCGCCGGCAGGAAGCGGTGCAGCCCGTCGAAATAGGGCAGCGCCAGGAACACGTCGCGCCGGACCGCCTTGAGGCCGCAGCCGGTGTCGCGGGTGCCGTCGCGCAAGCACCGCGCCGCGCACCGCATTGGCGATGCGCGACTGCAGCTTCTTGAACCCGGTCGCCTTGCGCCCGACCCGCTGGCCGGCGACGAGGCCGACTGTCGGGGTCGCGCTCGATCGCCGCGACGAGGGCGGGCAGAAACGCCGGATCGTTCTGGCCGTCGCCGTCGAGCGTCGACGACGATCGGCGCGCGCGCGAACGCGGCGCCGCTGCGCACCGCCGCCGACTGGCCGCACGACACCGCGTGCTCGACGATGGCGCAGGAACGGGTATTGCTTCGTCAAGGCGCCGCAGTTCGGCCGCGGTGCCGTCGCTCGATCCGTCATTGACATAGATGATCTCGAACGGCGCCAGCGCCGCCATCGCGCGCGCGATCTCGCCGATCAGCGGCGCGACATTGCCGGCTTCGTTGCGCACCGGCACGACGACCGAGATGCGCGGCGCGGCGCCGGACGGTGAGTGAATTGGCATCGGTCATCGATCTGTCCGGCTTGACCCCGCGGCGTTTTATGGGGCGATCAGCGCCCGGGCAACCCTTTTGATCCGGCGCAGCGACGGGCCCGGAAGGGCGTGCACCGCGCCGTCCGCCCCGACGACAAAGCCCAGCCGGCGCCGCGCGAACCAGTCGCGCACCCACAACGCGCCGAACGCGCCGACCGCGGCCCCCGCGATGCACGTCGCTCGTGATAATGCGCCGTCACCACGATCCGGCTCACGGCGATGAGGAGCGCATAGACCCACAGGAACGGACGCGCGCGGGGAAACAGCGCGCCGATCGCGACGAGCGCCGCGAACGCCGTCGTCGTGTGTCCCGACGGCAGGCTCGCATATTCCGGGCGCCACGAAAACGGTTCATAGGCGAACGGTCCCGCGCGCCGACGGCCGGACCCGCCCGATCCAGCGCTTGACGATCGGCGACGAAGAGCCCGGCAGCGCCGACCGCGATGAACACGAATCCGAGCCGCGTCGACCACCATGGCGAGCACCCCGCGCGTCATGTGGTCGAGCGCCGGCGAGGCGAGCAAGCGCGATGACGGCGATCAGTGCGCCGGTCGGCACCAGGATCCAGCCGGAGCGGCCGAAATCGGTGATCTCGTAGAACAGGTCGACCAGCCACATCGGCAGCCCGGAGGCGAACTGGTAGGCCCGCTGATCGAGCGAAGACCATGCGAGGACCACCGCCACGGCAGGCGATCGCGCCTGAACGCGATAGCGCCGCCATGTCGGCGACGAGGCGGGCGGCAGGACGCCTGCGGCGGTCGCGCAACAGCAGCATGAGTCGCATTGCGGGCGTTTTCGACGATCGCGTGCGCGCGCGTCGCGATGCTGGCGCTCATCGGTCGCGCCGCGCGTCTCGCGACGCGGTCATGGCGGCCGCTCCGAGCGGTAGGTCCTGATGAAGACCGGCCGGCCGCCGCTGATGTTGTAGCCTTCGATGCGCGGGCCGGAGGAGTAGCGCAGCCCCAGCGCGTCGGCGCGCTGCGACGAAGGAGCGCTCCTGGCTGCGCTCGATGAAGGCGAAGCGGCAGCTTCCGCCGTTGAGGAAATCGGCGGCGCTCGCGCCGTCGCCGTGGTTGAGGTTGGTGCCGACCAGGAACACGAGGCTCGGCTCGTGATAGCCGGCGGTCACCGTACCGGGGTCGGGGCAATTGGTGCTGCGGACGTAGTCCGACAGCGGCACCGCCGGAAACAGGCTCGCCGATCTTGGCGAAGGTCAGCGCATAGGCGGCGACCGACAGCATGATCGATGCCGCCGCGGCGCGCACCAGCGAGGCCTCGGCGCCGTCGACCCGGTAGAGCGTCCAGGCGAACAGCGCCAGGATCGCCGCCGCCGGCGGCAAAGGCCCAGCTCGGCAATCCCAGGCGCTGGCCGATGATGACGTTGAGCGCGATCAGTCCGACGCCGACCGCCGCAGTCAGGATGAACCACCACATGGTGCCGCGCTCCAGCCAGCGGTTGCGCGACAGCGATTGGCCGTCGATCGACCCCGACGATCAGAATGGCGATGGCGGGATAGAGCGGCAGCACGTAATGCGGCAGCTTGGTCGGCACCAGCTCGAACACGATCCAGGACGGCACCAGCCAGGCGAGCAGAAATCTTGCGCCGGGCTCGCCGCGGGCGCGCCACACGGCGGGCGCCGCCAGTCCCGCCAGCATGGCGCCGGGAAAGAACGTCACCCAGAACAGCAGGAAATAGAAGCCGGGGGGCACCCCGTGGCTTTCCTGGCCGCTCTCCACCTTGGCCAGGAGGTCGTGGCCGATCGCCTCGACGAAGAAGCTGTCGCCGCTGCGGACGATGATGGCGATGAACCACGGCAGCACCAGCGCCAGCACCCAGACCGCGCCGATCGCAGGCTTCAACCGCAGGATCCAGCTCGCCGAGCGGTCGGTGACGGCGAGCGCGACGATCGCAAGCCCCGCGATCATGAGGATGAGCGGCCCTTTGATGAGTATTCCGAACGCGATCGCGGTCCAGAACATGGCGGCGTTGACCAGCGGGTGGATGTTGACGCTCCGCTCGCCCTGCCCGGCCAGATAGGCGCGCGCCATCGCGCCCATGGCCGCGACGACGGTGAGCGTCAGCACCGCATCGGTCTTGGCGAGCCGCGCCTCGACGCCGAGCAGGATCGATGTCGCCATGATCAGCCCGGCGAGGAACGCGGCGCGGCGCGACACGAAGGCGAGCGCCGCCCAATAGGTCCCGAGCACCACGCCGATCGCGCCGATCAGCGAGGGAATGCGGTAGAGCCAGATGCGCAGGCGAGCCCGCGGCACACCCACCGCCTCGGCAAGCTGGACGACGCCGGCCTGAAGCCAATAGATGCCGACCGGCTTCTTGTAGCGGGTCTCGTCCTGGAAGCTGGATGTCGATGATAGTCCCCGGTCTCGATCATCTGCTTGGTCGCCTGGGCGAACCGGGCCTCGTCGCGGTCGACCGGCGGGATGTGGAAAAACCCGGGCAGGAAAGCGAGCAGCGACACCACCACCAGGACGGCGATGGCGCGCGCATGGGTGCCGGTCGCGAAGTCCACCACGCCCGCGGTCCAGGCCTCCCCATAACGTCTGCGCGGCTTCGGCTCGCTGATGACCGTCATTTCGCTTTCCCGGCGCGCCGGCCTTGCTCCCTGCTCCGAGGCCGCAGAGAAAAGCGCGTGTCTTCAACCCGTTAGAGCCGATCTCTCACGAAATCACCGCGGGCCGGCCCAGCCACCCCTGGCTCTAACTGCAGGCGGAACATAGGAAATTCCGGCCGGCGAGGAAAGCATTTGTGCGACGCCGCGCGCTCCACAGCCGCCGCTCACCCGCGCGCGCAATCGCTCGCCTACTGCAACCGCACCACGACGCTGTCGGCGGCGCCCTTGGCGTCCATGACGGTGAGCCGGACGAAGCCCGGCCCGTCCGGCTGATAGAACAGCGGTTCGCTTGGCGGTGGCGTTCCCCAGCGGAACGCCGTTCACGAGCACGGTGAGCGGCAGCGCGCCGCCGGAAATCTTCAACGCCAGCGGATCGACGCCGCCGCCGTCGCTCGGCGGTGAGCTCGAGCCGCGCGCCGTTGGGCGGAAACATGATCTTCACGGCGGGCTCGCTGCCTTCGCTGGGCAGGCCGACCGGACGGAAACGCTGCAGCGGCAGCGGCAGCTTGGCGTTGGCGGCGAACAGCGCCCCGCGCGGCGCATGGGGCAGCGGCGCCGTCGTCTTTCCCGAGCGGGCGAAGGCGTCGAACAGGATCGGCGCCGCCGCGCGCGCGCCCCACCAGGCCCGGCACCGGCGCGCCGTCGGGCCGGCCGACCCAGACGCCGATGGTGCGCTTGCCGTCGAAGCCGATCGACCAGGCATCGCGATAGCCGTAGCTGGTGCCGGTCTTGAAGGCGATGCGCCCGGCCGGGGCATTCTCCGGCGGCGGCGTGCCGATCAGGATGCTGCCGACATACCAGGCCGCGACCGGCTCCATGAGCCTGCGCGTCTCCGGCGCTTGCGTCGCGCAGCGCCGCGTCCTCCGCCGGCAGTGCCGCCGCCGGCATGCGCTCGATGAGCGGCACCGTGGTGCCGAGCCGCGCGAGCCCGGCATAGAGCTTCACCAGATCGGAAAGCCGCACGCCGACGCCGCCGAGGCCCATGGCGAGCCCGGGAACCTCGCCCTTGGGAAGCACGAGCGTCGCCGCCGGCCTGGCGCAGCCGCGCCGTGAAGCGCCCGGCCCCGACCTTGTCCAGCACCGCGACCGCCGGAACGTTCAGCGACATCTGCAGCGCCTTGCGGATCGCCACCGTGCCCTGGAAGGTGAGGTCGAAATTCTCCGGCGCATAGGCGCCGTAGCGCACCGGACGATCGTCGATCAGCGTCTCCGGATGGATCAGCCCGTCCTCGAAGCCGAGCCCATAGATGAACGGCTTGAGCGTCGAGCCGGGCGAGCGCAGCGCATTCGTCATGTCGACCTGGCCGGCCCGCTGATCGTCGAAATAGCCGGCGGAGCCGACCCGGGCGAGCACCTCGCCGCGTCGCATGATCGACGCGCGAGGATCGCGACCGAGATGTTCGGGCCCGAGCGCGCGCGCCCGCTCGCGCGCGAGTTCCTCGAGGCTCGCCTGCCATGTGCCCGTCGATGGTCAGGCGGATCAGCGAACGGCCCGGGCAACGCCGCCACCGCATCATCGGCGGCATGGGGCGCGAGCGATCGGCATCGGCGTGCGGCCCGCCGGCACCGGCTCGGCCTTCGCCTGCACGATCTCCGCGGGGGCGAAGATGCCGGCCGCCGCCACCCGGTCGAGCACGCGGTCGCGGGCGCGCCGCGCGGCCTCGGCGGAGCGGTCGGGCCGCCGCGCCTCCGGCGACTGCGGCAGCGCCACCAGCAACGCCGCCTCGCCGAGGGTGAGCCGCCTCGGCTCCTTGCCGAAATAGGCGAGCGAGGCGGCGCGAATGCCTTCGAGATTGCCGCCATAGGGCGCCAGGCTCAGGTAAAGCGTGAGCACCTCGTCCTTGGTGAGATGCGCGCTCGATCTCGACGGCGCGCACGATCTGGCGCAGCTTGGCGGTGAGCGATCGCTCGGTGCGCGGCTCCAGCAGCCGCGCCACCTGCATGGTGAGGGTCGAGCCGCCGGACACGATGTGGCCATGGGCGAAGATCTGCCCGGTCGCCCGCAGCAAGGCGACGGGATCGACGCCGGCATGCTCGCGAAACCGCTTGTCCTCGTAGGCGATCAGCAGTGCGAGATAGCGCGGATCGACGCCGTCCGCCCGCGCCGGCAGACGCCAGCGGCCTTCGGTGGTCGCGTAGGGCCGCAACAGCCGGCCGTCGCGATCCACCACGGCGGTCGAGAACTCGAGCCGCTCGCCGAGCGGCACCGGGACCGAGCGAGCCGATCCACACGGCGGCAACGCCCGACCGCGACCAGCATCGTGCCGCGGCGACCGCCGCGGCAATCGCCGCCACCGGCATCCATCGGCGAGACTGCGCGTCATCGCCACTGCTCCTGCTCCCGAGATGTGAGATGTTCGTGGGAGGGGGACGACCTGACCCCCCAGTCAGTAGTGGTGCCCCCCTCCCGGCGCCTCTAGGCGCCCACCTCCCCCCCAGTGGGAGGCATTCCGACCGCTGCTCATCAGGTCTCAGCGTGCGGCCGAAATTTCGATCGTTCCGGTGCCGGTGCGGCCGAAACGATCGGGTCGATACATGTCCTCCACAAAGGCCTGCGGCTGCACATAGGTGCCCGGGGACACCGCGCGAACCACATAGGCGACGGTGAACACCGCCGGCGACTTGCTGTTCCGGTCGAACGCCGCGCCGAAGTGGTCGTCGCGGAATTCGGAGTAGACCGGCTCGGCGGCATCCTCGATCCAGTCCAGCGTTCCGGTGTCGCCCGACGACACCAGACGTGGATTGTCGATCTCGAACCCCGCCGGCAGATAGTCCGCAACGACAATGCGGCCATATTGGGGAGTCGGTTCGGTGATTTTGAGAACGACCGCAAAACGCTGATTCTGCCGCGCCTTGGCGGGGTTCGCCGGCTTGCCGTCGAGCGTGTAATAGAGCCGCTCGAGCTTGAAGCCCTTCTCCGCCGCCGGCTCCGGCGTGACCGGCGCGCCGTTGACCGACACCACCGCGCGCACCGGCGCATCGCCGGTGTTGGTGATCTTGAGCGGGCTTGCCGGCGAGCTCGGCGGCGCGGACGTTGCGGTAGAGCGGGCTCTGCCGCGTCTCGCCGCCGACGTCGAGCGACAGGCGGGCCTGCTTGCCGATCGCGCGGGCGGCGAGCACCATCCACGCATTCTCCTGGGTCGAGGTGTAGAAGCGCCGCGTCGCGCGCCGCCTCGACCCGCTGCACCGCCGTGGTGATGGTCGGCTGCCGGCGCGCCGCCTTCCGCCGCCAGCATGACCACCGCGGCGGCGTCGCGCAGCGACGAGCCGTAGTCCTCGCGTCCGAACTCGAAGCGCGGCGGCGGCACGAGCGCCTCGAGCGCCGCGGCATAGACCCGCTCCGCCCTCACGCGGTCGCCGAGGAGGCCGAGCGCGCCGGCGATCTGCGCCTTGGCGATCGGCGTCGCGACGTCGCCGAGCTTGGTGTCGGCGATGTAGCGCAGGTCGCCGACCGGCGCGACGCCGTTGCGGGCGAGCACATAGAGCGCATAGGCGAGATTGCGCCCGCCATCCTTGGCCGGGTCCGGCGCATTGGAGACGAAGTTGCGCAACCGGTCGAGCGCGAGCTTGAAGCCGGAGTCCGGCACCGCGAAGCCGCGCTCGCGCGCCCGCGTCAGGAAATCGGTCACGTAGGCGTCGAGCCAGGCGTCGTCGCCGCCGACCGACCACAGGCCGAACGAGCCGTTCGAGCCCTGCCGCGCGAGCAGGCGATCGATCGCATCGCGGATGCGCTGATCGACCCCGGTGTCGAGAGCGAGCTGGGATTCCACCGCGAGCTCGTTGACGTAGAGCAGCGGCAGCGCGCGGCTGGCGATCTGCTCGGAGCAGCCGAACGGATAGCGGTCGAGCGCCTTCAGCAGCGTCGCCGCATCGAGCGCCGTCGACGGTCCGACCGAGATCGCGACGCCGCCGGTGCCGGGCACGAGATCGGCGAACATGTCGCCCGACAGCGTCAGGCTTTCGCCGGCCGCGATGGTGCGCACGGTGCGGCGCGTCGAGGATCCGGTTCGCCGGCTTTGCCGCCAGCACGTAGTTGCGATCGAGCGCGAAGTTTGCCGGGCCCGGCGATCTGCACCTTGATGTTGGCGATCCCGGCCGCGGACGCCGTCAGCGGCACCGCGAGCCGGTCGCGCTGCTGGGCGCGCAGCCGCACGGTCTGCGGCGCATCGGCGCCGAGCCGCACCGGTCCGTCCGCCTGCAACGGAGATGCGGTAATCGCCGGCCGGGCCCTCGACATTGTCGAGTTCGAGCTGCATGGCGCTGCGATCGCCCGACGAGGATGAAGCGCGGCAGCGTCGCGGTGAGCAACGACGGGGATCGCGCACCGTCACGTCGCCGGAGCCGCGGCCGACCTTGTCCTTCGACCACGCGACCGCCATCACGCGCACCGTGCCCGGCGAATTCCGGAATGTCGAACGCAACCTCCGCGCGTGCCGTCGGCGGCGACGCGGACGATGCCGGAATAGAGCGTGACCGGCGGCTGGGTCGGCGGGCTGCCCTGCAGCTCCGCCGCCGGCGTCGCCGCCGCTGCGGATCTGGCCGCGGGTCGCCTGCATGCCGTCGATGAGCTGGCCGTAGAGATCGCGCACGTCGGCGGTGAGCCGGCGCTGGCCGAGATAGTAGTCGTCGGGCGCCGGCGGCTTGTAGTTCGTCAGGTTGAGGATGCCGACATCGACGGCGGCGACGACGAGCCTCGCCTCCTGCGCCGGCCAAGCCCGTCGATCCTGACCGGCACGCGCAAGGTCGTGCTCGGGCGCGACAGCGCGGGCAGGCTGAGATTGACCGCGAGCGTCTTCGCCTTGCGATCGATCGAGAACCACTGCACGCCGATGGCGCGGCCGGGCATGCGCTGGGCCGCGACGTCGAGCGGCCGCAGCAGCGTCGCGACGGCATAGCCGCCATTGCCCCAGTCGCGTCCGACCGGGACGCGGATCTGGTTGGTGCCGGGCTGCACGTCCTGGCTGATGGTGGTGATCGAGGCGGTCGGCGATGATGTTGAGCATCACCTTGCCGGCGGTCCGCGCGGTGACCGCGACCACCATGGTGTCGCCGGGGCTGTATTCCGGCTTGTCGAGCGCGGTTTCGAGGAGATCCGGCGTGTCGGCGCTCGACTCCGCGTAGAAGCCGGAATCGAAGCTGACGACCGTGGTCGCGGTGGTCCCGTCCGGGCTCGACACTTCGAGGCGATAGCGGCCCCAGGTCACCGGCACCGAGATGCGGCCGGGCTTGTCGGCGGCGACGTCGACGGTGCCGTCGGCGACGCGCTTGGTCTGCTTGATCGGCTCGTAGTTCCAGCTGCCGTCCTGCCGGTACCATTGATAGCGGGTCTCGACCTGCAGCAGCTCGTAACGCAGGCCGCTGCGCGCGAGCGTCTTGCCGTCCGGCGCGACCAGCACCACGTCGAAGGCGGCATTCGCCGCCTCGCCGAGCGACGCGCCGGCGAACAGCGGCTTCACACCGATCATCGGCGCTGCCGGCGTCACCGGCAGCGTCAGCTTGCGCTCGATGGCGCGCCCGCCGGCCTCCGCCATGTGCAGCGTCACCTGCGCCTCCAGCGGACGCGTCGATCTCCGGCAGCTTGTCGATGGTGACGTCGAACTTCGCCTTGCCGGCCGCATCGGTGTGCGGGAGATCCTCGAGCGGCTGGTCGACGGACGCCTTCTCGTCGTCGCCGTCGGCGGCGCCGAACGTGTAGCCGGCAAATCCCGGCCGGCCCGCGGCCGGCTGCACCTTCACCTCGCCGCCGATGCTCGAGATCGCTCGCCGGCGCGCCGTAGAGGAAGCGGCCGTCGACCGTCACCTCGAACGGCATGCCCTTGGCGACCGCCGTCGCCTTGGCTGGCGATGTCGAACTCCATCCGGTCGGGGACGTAGTCCTCGACCATGAAGCGTCGTTTCCCCGATCGCCGGGCGCTTGGGATCGGAGAAGGCGCGCACCCGCCAGGTGCCGGTCGAGGCGGTCGGCGCGATCGTCACGTCGAGATTGCGTCCGCCGAGGCCCTGATCGGCGACGACGGCGCGGCGATATTCGACGCCGTCCGGCCGCTCCATCACCAGGGTCAGCGGCACGTCGAGGGCCGCGACGCCGCGCGCATCGCGCAGCAGCGACGTGACGTGCACGGTCTCGCCGGTGCGGTAGACGCCGCGCTCGGTATAGACGAAGGCATCGAGCCCCGCCGGCACGATGCGCCCGGTGACGCCGCGGTCGCTGAAATCGAAGGCCGGCGCCTTGAGGTTCAGGAAGGCGTAATCGCCGCGCGGATCGGAGGCGACGATGAGCGCCGGCGACAGCCCGCCCTCCCCGCGCACCAGGCCGGGCTCGAACAGCGCGTGGCCGGCGGCGTCGGTGCGCCTGGTCGCCATCACCTCGTTGTTGCGGGCGATCAGGCGGATGTCGGTCTGCGCCGCGGCGGTCGCGCTCGCGAGCGAATTGACGAAGACGTGGATGCCGTCATTGCCCGGAGAACGCGGTGAGGCCGAGGTCGGAGACGATGAACCACTGGGTGGCGAGCGAATCATAGTCGTCGCTCTTCGGCCCCGCGGCCTCCGCCGACATCACGTAGACGCCGGGGCTCAGATTGCCGACCGCCTCGTCGACCGGGAAAGCCGTCGTCACCTCGGCGTTGAGCGGGCTTTCGACCGCGAGCTGCCCGCTCCACACCGCTAAAGCCGCGCTCGTCGGCGAGCCGGTCGAGCTCGTAGCGGCTGAGGCTGCGCTGGAAATCCTCGCCCACCACGGTTTCGAGCAGGTTGCGGTCGCCGATCCGGTAGACCTTGACGGCCACGCTCGGCGTGTTGACGCTGACGACCGGAATGCCGCGCTGTCCGGTGCGCGGCAGCACATAGGCCTTGGTGGTGAAGCGCGACGAACGGGCTGCGGTCGCGCACATAGATCGAAAAGTCCGCGGACTTGCGCCAGCGTCTCCTTCACCGTCGACGGCAGGCCGGCGCGCACCGTGATGGCGTAGCGCTCGCCGTGCTTGAGGCCTTCGACGCAGAGCTGCTTGTCGTCCGCCGACAGCGCCGGCTTGTCCTGGCCGGCCAGGCTGACGAAGGGCGAGAGGTCGATGCGCTTGCCCGGCAGCGGCTCGGAGAACTGGAAGCACACGCGCGGCGAGGCGGAATCCGAATCGACCGTGTAGTCGAGCAGCCGGAAGCCGTGATCGTCGCGCATCTTTTCGTATTGGCGCGCGCACGTCGGCGACCTCGCGCAATTCGAGCGACAGGCGCAGCGCGTCGAGCGCCGGACGCCACAGCGTGCGGTCGGCATAGCTGCGCCCGAGCAGGACGAGCGCATCGGCCTCCTCGCCGCGCGTTCGCCGGTGCGCTGATAGGCGATGTAGGCGGCGGTCGCGGCGCGCTCGAGAAGCGTGGCGCGCTCGCGGTCGTCGGCCGGCCGCATCTGCAGGATGGTGCGCGAGAGCCGCAGCCAGTTCGCGGTGTCGGCGGGGGCGACCGCCACGATCTGACCGAGCACCTGCATGCCGCCCTTCTGGTCGTTGCGCGCGAACGCCGCGTCGGCATCGCGGCGCAGCGCCGCCAACGGCTTCGCCACCGTCCCGGCGTCGGCCTTGATCTGGCCTTCCAGGCGGATGGCGGCTTCGGCGAGGTCGTCGCGGTGATAGGGCTTGTCGGCGGCAAGAGGCGGAAATGGATGAAACGATCAACAGCGCCGCCGTCAGGCTGGCGCGCAGCAACGCGAGCATAGGTCGACCTCCTACCCTGCAATGCAGGGGACCAGCTCCACCGCGCATCACTTGAATGGCGAGATCGTGTCGAAGCCGTGGCGAGCCGTGGCGATGTGCGGACGACTGCCCAACATCGGAGAAAATCGGCTAGCATGCGCGCCTGCCACCGCATGCCGCCGCGCGCCGCACTCCCTCCCAGAAAGGCTTCGATCCCGTGCCCGTGAACACCAAACGCGTCTTCTACGTCAAATACCTCGCCGATCCCGTCTATCGCCGAGATGCTGGGGCAACGTGCGCGACGTCAGGCTCGACCGGCTCGAAAACGAAACCCCCGACGACGTCGCCGCCCCGGTGCTCGCCGCCGCCCATGTCTATCAGGTCGGCTCGACGCGGGGCGAACTCGCGCGCCGGTTTCACGTCGATGCCGCGCTGATCGCGCGCACGCCCGAGCTGCTGATCGTTTCGACCAACGGCGTCGGCTACGACACCGTCGACGTCAAGGCCTGCACCGATGCCGGCGTCCTGGTGGTCAACCAGGCCGGCGGCAATCGCGAGGCGGTCGCCGAGCACGCGCTCGGCATGCTGCTCGACGCTGTCGAAGCGCATCGTCGGAGACCAACCAGGTCGATGCGCCGCACCCATCCCGATCGACCGCATCGCCTATCATGGGCAACGACGTGCTCGGCAAGACCATCGGCATCATCGGGCTCGGCAATGTGGGCAGCCGCATCGCGCGAGCTCTGCCACGGCCTGTTCGCCATGCGCGTGCTCGCCTACGATCCCTACCTCACCGCCGCGGAATGCGAGGCGCGCGGCACGCCGCCAAGGTCGGCGCTCGACGAGTTGCTGCGCGACGAGCGACTACGTCTCGATCAACTGCCCGCTGACGGCGGAGACCCGCGGCATGATCGGCGCGCGCGCAATTCGCGCTGATGCGCACGAGCGCCTATCTCATCAGCACCGCCCGCGGCCACATCCACGACGAGGCGGCGCTCGCCGAGGCCCTGCGAAAGCCGCGGCATCGCCGGCGCCGGCCTCGACGTCTGGGCGACCGAGCCGCCGCCGCTGCGAGCACCCGCTGCTGCAGTTCGACAACGTGCTGGTGAGCCCGCACACCGCCGGCGTCACCAGGGAAACACGCCACAACATGGGCAAGATCGCCGCCGCGCAGGTGCTCGACGCGATCGACGGCAAGCCGGTGAAGCGCATCGTCAATCCCGAGGTCTGGCCGCTCTATGCGCGGCGGTTCGAGCGGTTGATGGGGTTTGCGCCGCAGGCCTGAGGCTCGTCGACCGCGCTGTGTCCGCACCCGGCGAAAGGAGACATCCGAGCGCTGGAGAAGGGGGCGGGTTTTGACCCAGGCTGTGTGAAAAGACTGTCGTGCTATGATTCGCTCGCTGAATTGGCGGGGGAACGGATGGCGCGGTTCGTTGAAGGGATGGATCGCGGGCAGGCGACCTTGTTGCCTGAGTGCCTTGAGGATTGGGTCGACGAGAATAATCCCGTCCGCGCGGTCGATGTGTTCGTCGAGGCGCTCGATCTGGTCGAGCTTGGGTTTGACGGTGCCCAACCAATGGCGACGGGGCGGCCCGGTCTATAAACCCTCGGTCTCTGCTCAAGCTCTATATCTACGGCTATCTCAACCGCGTGCAGTCCAGCCGACGTCGGCGTCAAGCCGCTGCTGGCCGCGATGCGAGCCTGAGGCCGCCATCTTGGCGCGACCAAATCAGCCCGTGCAGATGACCTCAGGACGTCACTGAAGCTCGCTGGGCTCGATTCTCAAAATTCCGCAGCGTCGATCTGTTAAATCTTCGCCCGCATCATCGCGCACGCAAGCTGGCCCGCCAATCCCGCGCCTTTTTACACGGCCTGGACCCAATCCGGCCGCCGAGCGGCCGGCGACTGTGCATCGCAGCATGCGAGCAAATGTTGATCGAGCAGCGATCCTCGTTTCCACCGTAGCGATGTTGGGAGACCGCTACTCGATCACCTCGTCGGCGGTGGCCAACAGCGTTTCCGGGAAAGTGAGCCCGAGCGCTTTGGCAGTTTTGCGGTTGAGGATCAACTCGAACTTGGTGGCCTGCTGCACCGGCAGATCGGCCGGTTTCTCGCCCTTGAGAATGCGGCCCACATAGCCGCCGACCAAACGGAGTGAATCAGCGGCGTCGGTTCCATAGCTCATCAGCCCCCCGGCTGCGGCGAATTCGCGAAACTGGAAGATCGAGGGGATTGCGTGGCGGAGCGTCATTGCGCCGAGCTGTTCGGTCCGACTCACGAAGATTGGACTGTTGCTGATCACGAGGCCCCCCGCTCGCAGGTGGGGGAGGTTCGCAAAAGCAGATTCGAAGTCCGCTTCGCTGCTCGCATGTAGGATATGCGGCTGCACTCCGAGTTTGCGTGCAGCTTCCAGCACGTCCCGCGATTGGGCATCGGCACTGATGGGATTATTCGGATCGACAAGGACCGCGATGCTCGTCGCCATGGGCACCAGTTCGTGCAGCAGTTCAAGGCGCTTCGGCCCCAGCTCCACGCCCAAAGTTGTAATGCCCGTGATGTTGCCCCCCGGCCGGGCGAGGCTGGCGATAAATCCGACGGCGATTGGGTCGAGACTTCCCGAGAAAACGATAGGAATAGTCATGGTCGCCGCTTTTGCCGCCGCGATGCTTGGGATGCCCAATGCCACGATAACAGCGACCTGACGGCGCACCAGATCGGCTGCCATGATGGGAAGTCGATCGTTTTGATCCCTTGCCCAACGGTATTCGATCGCCACGTTCCGGCCCTCGACATACCCAGCTTCGGCCAAGCTTTGGCGAAAAGCAGCAATCCATTCACGCGTGGTGTCCGGAGACGCGGGATTGAGAAACCCGATCACCGGCATCGCTCGCTGTTGCGCCCGCGCCGTGAGTGGGCACATCGCCGCGCTGCCAAGCCCCGCGATGAACTCCCGCCGTCGCATCGGTCATGCCTCCGAGCCGCTGTACGGGCAGCCTATCGTGGCCAGGGCTGCATGTCTGGCCTTGAGGCGAATGTCTCCCGACCTTTTTTGAAGCGCGAGGGGCGGCTTGTGGCCCGACCCAGTCGCGACGGTTGTCGTCCAGCACGACCGATTCTGGGGGCAAACCCGTCGCGCCGTTCGCGAAGCTCGATGACCAGTTTGACCCACAAGAGTTCGTGCCGCGAAGTCGGCATCGCCCGCCTCGGATGACCTGCCGCCCCGATCGCGCAGTAGCGATGGTCAAGCTATGTGCTGAGGGTACCCAGGAGAGGTTCAGCGTCCGCCTTGTCGAAGACGGGCTTTCCGTTTTGCACGCTCGCCCCACCGATCGCGTTTGAACGGCAAAGCGGATAATCGCGAGCAACGCATGCTGTCCAGATTGCGCAAATCAGGCAGTGAATGCTACTTTCCGAGATACATCTGAAGGTGCGAACGGAGGAGCCTGAAATGGAGGACAAGCCGAACTATAGGGTCAACAAACGCGACGTTAAGACAAGTGAGCGTCTTGCCATGGCGGCAGTTGGCCAGTCAGTCCTGCGCTCGCAGAAGGTCCATGGGACCGATACCAGTCTCATGTTTGCTGAGCGCGCGCCCGGCTATCATACAAGCCCGCACAAGCACGACTGCGAGCAGATGAACTATATCGTGTCCGGAGAGATCTTCTTCTTCGTTGACGGACGGGGCTACCGTTGTAAAGCCGGCGACATCATGCGCATCCCGCGCAATAAGGTTCACTGGGCGTGGAACCGCGGGACCGAGACGGCCGTGCTTTTCGAATCGCACTCGCCACCGCTGCGTGACCGCGGCGGTGACGCCGTGGCACTGCTGGGGCCGGACGATGAACCGGCCAAAATCCAGCACATGCCCAACATCCTGGTCAAAATCGATCAGGCTGAGATTGACCGCATCGAGGCACGCGGTATCGCCGAAGAGGAAGCGCGGGAGGCGGCTGAGTAGGTGCGTTCTGTTTCTTGGCCAACGCCGAGAACGTGCAGGCCCGCTCCGCTCTGTTGCTGCGAGACAAGCTTCAGGCCGTCATCGAGAACGGGCTCGCGTACTCTCCAGCGATCGTCGTGAGGGACACGGATCGATAAATACGGACAGGACGATGAAAGTCCATGCCTTTGAAGAGACCATCTACCTGGAAGTCGAAGGACGGTCGATGGACGTGCATATAGCTGCCCCTCATGGTGAGGGCCCGCATCCCGCCGCGCTGTTGATGTTCCACCGCGGCGGGATGGATGCTTGCACCGCCCATTACATGAAGGAACTCCCAGCAGCTGGCTACCTGACAGTCGCGCCAAATTTCTACCATCACTGTCCGAAGGATGTGCCACTGCACGATTGCAAGAAATTCCTCAAGGACACCGAGGTCATCAGCGAAATCGCCGCCACCGCCGATTATTCGCTTGGACGGCCGGACGTCGATCGCAGCCGTTTCTTTATCATGGGGCACTGCATGGGTGGCCGGCTGGCGTTTCTGGGCGCGAGCACGAAACCGGTGTTTACGGCCGCAATTGCGTATTACGGCGGCGGAATGACAAGCCACTGGGGCGAAGGAGCGCCCACGCCATTTGAACTGATCGGCCAGATTCGATGCCCGGTCTATGGATTTTTCGGCAATCTGGACAAAAATCCCTTGCCGGCGGACGTCGATCGCTTCGAGACCGAGCTGAAGCGCCACAACATTCCGTACCGCTTCCATCGCTATCCGAATGTTGGCCACGGTTTCCAGAATGCCGCACGCGCACGCAATTCCGAAGAGATCGCCGCAGGAGACGCGGCATGGACCACAATGCTGGCTTTGATGAATGCGACCGACGCGACGTCCTACGGCGTGAAAGCGCAGGTTGCGCGCTAGCGGCACGACCAGCGATACTCACAAATAGTTCAGCGTCCTACCTATTCGGAAACGCGCCGAGCGCGTTCGATCAACAGTTCGGGGACGTTGCCCATGCTGGTAACGGCTGCCTGTAGCTGTTCGCCGGACATTGGACTGAATTCCAGCCTGGCCTTCTTGAGATCGCTGAGAAAGGTCACGTCCTGCGTCATTGCCATGAAACCGCGACGAAGCTCGGCCACGCGTTCCATCGAAGTTCCTGGAGGCGCGAGGACGGAGCGGCCGATTGTTGAGGGCGAAGCAAACAGCTCGAGAAGTCTTCGCTCGTCATCGTTTCGCGCGAGATCGATCATGCGGGGCAGGTTGGCAAGATCGGCATCCTTTTCGATCCCGGTTTGAAGCAAGAGAATGATCTTCCCGTCACGGATCAACTCCTCGCCAGTGATCCGCAAGATCGACCATGGCATGCTCAAAGCATCCGCCTCGCCGCGCATCAGGGCCAGCAGGCTCTCATTGCTTCCCTGGTAGCCGGAAACGATCTTAAGCTTCATTCCGAGTGCGTTCTTCAAGACGGTCCAATTCAGTTTGGATGCCGTCCCCGACGCGGAAACAATCAGTTCTTTGTTAAAGGCATCTTCGATCGTTTGTACCCCGGCCTCGCGCCGCACAAATAGGATGGCGCTGTTCGCAAGAACTCGCCCGATCCAGTTGAATTTGGTCACGTCGGTCTTGGCCTCCTGCCTCCCCATGATCCGACGCAGAATGCCGTCGAACCAACTGAGCTTGGCCGCGTCGGTGGTTGGCACCTGCACTGCCAGAATTTGGTTTAAGAGAATGGCTTCATCCACCATGCCAATCGCGGTGCCATCTTTCGGTGCAACGTTGTAGAGATAGTTCGCGGCCCGGATGCTGCCCGCTCCCGGCAGGTTCTGCGGGACAATTGTCGGCTGCCCCCCGATGTGTCGCCCTAGATGACTGGCGACCAAACGGCCATAGGTGTCGTACCCACCGCCCGGAGCTGAACCGATGATGAAGGTGATCGTCCTATCCTTGTAGAAATCAGCGGCGTCCGCGACCGAGCCGAGCGGCAACGCCGCAAGCCACAACGACACGCACATGCATCGCATCAGTCCGGCGCCGAAAGTTGCCATGTGCTCCTCTCGCTCATGCTTGACTGTTTCGACGCCGCCGGTTGCTCGGCGGCGTTTCGATTATAGCGGGCCGGGGTTGGAAATCATCGCAGGGGGAGCCGCTGCCCTGCAGGATATAAGATAGGTGGGCCACGGGCGACCGCGTAGCCGGCTGCGGTTTATCAGCTGGTCGAAGGAGGGCACGGCAGCTCTTGGCCCATGGCAGCCAAGGGCGTGTGCCACGACATGCCTGCAGCTGGCGAAAGCTGACGCAGCATCGGCAGCCATCCGTTGGTCAACGCACCGAAACTCGCTTGGCATTCCGCTCGGCCGATCGACACGGCCAAGCGATCAATAGCACTTGGGGATCGCGGCGATCACTCCGCCGCGATGGCGTGAACATCGCCCTGTTCGGGAGCCGGTTTGGACTTGCCGCCCTGCAACCAGGCGTGCAGGCGCGCGAGATAGAGATAGACCACGGGTGTCGTGTAAAGCGTGAGCACCTGGCTGAGCGCCAGCCCGCCGACCATAGAATAGCCGAGCGGATGGCGCATCTCCGAGCCGGTGCCGTGACCGAACATCATCGGCAAACCCGCGAGCATGGCTGCCGCCGTCGTCATCAGGATCGGCCTGAATCGCAGCATGCAGGCCTCGCGGATCGCCTCGAGCGGCGGAAGGTGGCGATCGCGCTCCGCCGCGATGGCGAAGTCGACCATCATGATGCCGTTCTTCTTGACGATGCCGATCAACAGGATGATGCCGATGATGCCGATCACCGACAGGTCCATGTGGCCGAGATTGAGGGCAAGCAATGCGCCGATGCCGGCGGAAGGCAGCGTCGAGAGAATCGTCAGCGGATGGATGAAGCTCTCGTAGAGCATGCCGAGGATGATGTAGACGACCACGAGCGCGGCGGCGATCAGCGCGGGTTCGCTCGACAGCGACGATTGGAACGCCTGAGCGTTGCCCTGGAAGGTGCCGAGCACCGAATTGGGCATGCCGATCTCGCGCGCCGCCTTGCTGATGGCATCGACCGCCTCGCCGAGGGCGACGCCCGCCCGCAGGTTGAAGGTCAGCGTCACCGCCGGGAATTGGCCTTGGTGGTTGATCGACAGCGGCCCGATCTTGTAGGAATCGGCGTCTACCAGCGCCGACAGCGGCACCGCGGCGCCGGTCAGGGGCGACTTGATGTAGATGTGATCAAGCGACTCCAGGCTCTTCTGCATCTCCGGCAGGATTTCGAGGATGATCCAGTAGGTATTGAGCTGGGTGAAATACTGGGTGATCTGGCGCTGCCCGTAGGCGTCGTTGAGCGTGTCGTCGATCGTCTGCGCAGAAATCCCGAAGCGCGAGGCCTGGTCGCGATTGATGGTCACCTTGAGTTGCGGCGCGCTGGCCAGAAGATCGGTCGACACATCGACGAGCTCCGGCAATGTGCGCATCTTCTCCATCAGCTTCTGCGACCACTCGGTCAGCTCGGCGATGTTGGGATCCTGCAAGGTATATTGGAACGCTGCCCGCGCGATGCGCCCGCCGACGGTGATGTCCTGCGCCGGCTGGAGAAACAAGTTCACTCCGGTCACCTTGGCGGCCTCCGGCCGCAACCGGTCGATCACCTGCGACGCGGTGAGGCCGCGTTCTGCCCGCGGCTTGAGAACGATGTTGAAGCGGCCGGTGTTTCCGGTCTGGGCGCTGGTGCCGGTGGTCCCGATCTGCGACCCGAACGCCGCCACCGCCGGGTCGCGCAGGATCACCTCGCCGAGCTCGAGCTGCAGCCGCTTCATCTCTTCGGGGGAAATGCTCTGCGCGCCTTCCGAAATGCCGTTGATCAAGCCGATGTCCTGGATCGGGAAGAAGCCTTTCGGCGTATAGACCACCATGACGCCGGTGATCGCCATGGTGACGAAAAACACGGTGAGGGTCGCCCCCTGATGGCGCAGCGCCACGTCGAGCGTGCGCCGATAGAACGACAGCAGCGCATCGAAACCGTATTCGATGACCCGGTAGACCGGACCGTGCTCGTGGGACTCCGGCTTCATGAACCGCGAGCAGAGCATCGGCGCCAGCGTGAGCGACACCAGCGCGGACACGGCGATCGAGGCGGTGACCGTCAGCGCGAACTCGCGGAACAGGCGGCCGATGATGCCCCCCATCAGCAGCAGCGGAATGAAGACGGCGATAAGCGACAAGCTGATCGAGAGCACGGTGAAGCCGATCTCGCGCGAGCCCTTGAGCGCGGCATCCATCGGCGCCTCGCCGTTCTCGATGTGACGATGGATGTTCTCGACGACGACGATGGCATCGTCGACGACGAAGCCGACCGCGATGGTGAGTGCCATCAAAGACAGGTTATCGAGACTGAAATTGAGAAGATACATCGCGGCGAACGACCCGAGCAGCGCCAGCGGCACGGTGACGCCGGGGATCACCGTCGCCCAGAAATTGCGCAGGAACAGCAGGATGACCAGCACCACCAGCACGATCGTCAGGCCGAGCGTGAACTCGACGTCTTCGAGCGAGGCGCGGATCGTCACGGTGCGGTCGAGCAGCGTCGTCACGTTGATCGCAGGCGGGATGTTCGCGGTCAGTCGCGGCAGCGCCTGCTTGATCAGGTCGACGGTTTCGACGACGTTCGCGCCGGGCTGCTTGAAGACGTTGAGCAGAACGCCGCGCCTGTTGTTCTGGTAACCGAAGACGTCGCGGTTGGATGCGGCCGGAATCGCCTGGCCGACGTCGCGCACCCGAATCGGGCCGCCGTTGCGATAGGCGAGGACGATGTCGTTGAACGGCTCGGCGTCGACGATCTGGTCGTTGGCCGCGATGGTGAAGGTGATCTTGTCGGTATTGACGGCGCCCTTCGCCGCAATGGTGGTGGAGGTGATCAGGGTGCTGCGCACTTCTTCCAAGGTCACGCCGCTCGACGCGAGCTTCGCCGGATCGACCTGCACCCGGATCGAGGGGTGCGCTTCGCCGCCGATGCTGACCTGGGCGACCCCGCGCACCTGGGAGATCTGCTGCGCCAGGAAATTGTCGGCATAGTCGTTCACGGTGTAGATCGGCAGGGTGTCGGACTGTGCAGCCAGTATCAATATCGGCGAATCCGCGGGATTGATCTTCTTGTAGCTCGGCGGCGTCGTCATCTGCTGCGGCAGCGTCTTGCCCGCCACCGTGATCGCCGCCTGGACGTCCTGGCCCGCGGAATCGATGTTGCGATCGAGTTCGAATTGAATGACGACCGAGGTCGCGCCGAGCGTGCTCGCCGAGGTCATCTGCATGACCCCCGGGATTTGCCCGAACTGGCGCTCCAATGGCGCCGCGACCGAAGCGGCCATCGTCTCCGCGCTCGCCCCCTGCAGCGTCGCGCTCACCTGAATCGTCGGAAAATCGACCTGCGGCAGCGGCGCCACGGGAAGAAACGGAAAAGCCACCAGCCCGACGAACCCGATCGCCGCCATCAGCAGCGACGTCGCCACCGGCCGCCGGATGAATGGCTCGGAGATATTCATAACGCCCGCGCCTGCTTGGGGACCGTCGGCGTGGGCGTCTCCGTCACGGTCACCTTCGCATTCTGCCGGAGCTTGTACTGGCCGTTGACGACGACACGCTCGCCTTCGACAAGCCCGGACGTGATGATCGTGCGGTCGCCGGTCGTCGGTCCGGACGTGATGGTACGCGCCTGGACCACATCGCCTCCGGAGACGACCCAGGCGAATATGCCGTCGGGCCCACGCTGGATCGCCGCCGAGGGCACCGTCAGAACGTTGCGACGCACTTCCACCGACACTCTCGCATTGACGAAGTCTCCCGGCCAAAGCTGCTCGCCTTCGTTGGCGAACATCGCCTTCAGGCGCATGGTCGCGCTGGCCTGATCGACCATGTTGTCGATGAGGAGCAACGTCCCTGTGCCCAGGGTGTGGCGATTGTCCTGGCTGAAGGCGGTGACTTCGACCGGCCCGCGGGCCATGGCGTCGCGGACGTCGGTAAGCGAACGGGCCGACAGCGTAAACATGACGGCAGCCGGCTTGGTCAGCGTCAGCGTGGCGATCGGTGACGAATTGGAAGCGTGCACGATGTTGCCGGGGTCGATCAGGCGGACACCCATGCGGCCGTCGCTCGGCGCGACGATGGAGGTATAATCGAGCTGCGTCTCCGCGGTTTCGATGGCGGCACGATCGGCGTCGATCGACGCAATCAGCTGATCGACCTTGGCCTGCTGCTGGTCGACGACCTGCTGGGTCTGGAAGCTCTTGTCGACCAGGGTGCGGGACCGCTGGAGGTCCTTCTGCGCCGAGATGAGCTGGGCGTCGTCCTGCGCCTTTCTGGCCTTGGCCGCGTCGAGCGACGCCTGATAGAGCCGCGGATCGATCTTGGCCAGCACATCGCCCTTACGGACGTGTTCGCCCTCCTTGAACAGGACTTGCTCGAGCTTGCCGTCGACTTGCGGACGGATGCCGACGGTGAACGAGGCCTGCACCGCGCCGAGCCCGGTCAGGTAGATCGGCAGATCCTCCTTTGAGGTAACCGCCACGGTCACGGGAACTGCGGCCGCTGACGATTTCGACGCGCGTTCTGGCTGCGCGCGCCCCAGCTCGTACCACGCGCCGGCGCCGGCAAGAGCAAGAACGACGGCCGAGACGACAAGCGCGCGATGTCGGGCCACTTTTTACCCCTGAGCAGCTTCCCTAGTCACAATTTTTGTAACTTTATCGTTTCGCTCCCGGTTTCGAATGTAACCGAACCGCCGCAACGAACAAAGTTCATTCTTGACAATTTGGGGTAATCGGAACTGAAATTTACGGAAAGTTTATACGGGTGCAGAGGCGCCGGAATCCTTGAAACAACGGCCCATTCCCGGCGTCCGCACGTGGCGGCGCTGGCTTGCACCGCCCCGAGGCGACGGGCTTTGCAAGACGGCAGCAGCCCATTATTCCGGTACTGTCGCCCGGGGGGCACTGACAGGACGCCGACAGTCGCATAGATTGCGTTCGGCTTTTCGTCTTGCGCATCGCAGCAAAGCTGCTTTGCGCGAGCCTCCCGGTTTGGCCCCGTAGCTCAGCGGATAGAGCAACAGCCTTCTAAGCTGAAGGTCGGAGGTTCGATTCCTCCGGGGTCGCCAGCCTGAGTTTGGAGGGATTGCCGCAGCGACGCTCTTCGGATCAGTCAAACGTGGAGATATCCGGTGACCATCCCGGAGACCTCCGAAAATGCCAACGGGAGTTTTGGAAGCGCTGGCGTGGTCGCGCCTCGGGGCCGTTCGGCGACAATGGCGGGATGAGGGAGGCCTCCGATCGCGGCGGGGGGCAATCGGGGGGCGGTCGGAGGCCTCGGGCTCGTTCCCCAGAGGGAGCCTACAGACCTACCGCCGCCGACATGACGAGCCCATTTCGGCGGCATTAACATCTGCTAATCTTATCGAGGCAGAGCCGCAAATGCCACCGTGCGCCATTTCAAATCCGCCGGGCCGCCGCGGTCGACCGGGACCTCCGAGGTCACGCCCGATCCACCCGGCGCCACTTCGCGGGACAGGCATCGGCGTTCGGCGACATCTCCGGTCGGCCAGCCCGCGCCCGGATCAGGGCAAGCGCTGTTCGGTCACCGACAGGCTACCGAAACCGGGCAGGCGACGGAATTGGCGATGAAGCACATCTCATGGGCGTCATGGTGCAATGAGATTGCCTTCGCCTGGTCCGCGCCCGCCGCCACCTCGACCGGCCGGATGCAGGACGATGCTCACGAAGCGGCCGCTGCCGTCGGCGTCCTCGATCATGGTCCCGACCGGCTCGTCCCGGTAAGCGAGCACGACGACGCCAGCGCTCGCGCAGAGGTGAAGGTACCAAAGCTTGTGACAGGCCGAGACCGACGCAACGAACAGATCCTCAGGGCTCCATCTGGCGTCGTCGCCGCGGAAGCAGGGATCGGACGAACCGAGAATGTCGGCCTTCCCCGGTGAGCTGATCACATGTGAGCGCTCATAGGCCTGATAGTCCGAAGTGCCGGTCCCGGCATTTCCGGTCCACTCCACGACGGGCTGATAGACATGCGTCCTGCTGGGCATTGTCGTGCTCCCGAGCCATGGCGAACCCTTACGTGAACCTCGGCACGAACCCCTCGCCCACCGCTTCGATACGGCCGGCAAAGGGTGCGCCGACATGGCCCGGGCAGGCCAGCGCTCCGGTCGATGCGCAATGTTCGAGAATGCGGCGGCGGCTCACCCGTGCCTGCTCGGCATCGGAGTTCTTGGGAAAATTCCAGTGGGGGTAATAGACCTGCAGCAGGTGATGGAATACGTCGCCCAGGAACACCGCACGCTGGCCGTTGCTTTGGAGATCGAAGAC
>CAWBSI010000001.1:0-189469 GCA_963791375.1 uncultured Alphaproteobacteria bacterium | reverse complement strand
GCGCCTGCAATGGCCCCGATCGATTCACGAAGCGCCGCATCGCTGGCCTCTACTTCGAGGAGGTCGAGGCTGATGGCGCCGGACTTCGAGCGTTTTGCCCGTATGCCATGCCCGCTTGCCTCCTTGGCGTCCTCGGGCATCAGTCCTTTCAGCTCAGCCTTGGCGTTCTCGTGCTGGAGAAACGCATCTCGGGTCTGGCGAAAGACGCCAGCGAATTCGCCCCAGGCATTGGATGAAGTCATGTCGACGACCCGGACCGCCTCGATCCGCGGCCGGGGCGGCTCGGCGCCGAATAGGCGAGGGGGCGCGCCACTCTCCACGCACCACCAGAACTTCTTTTCCGCCGTAAGGAGGAGATGCTGGTAGAGCGAATCGGCCGCTATGGCGATCTCGACCCATTTGCCGCCGCCGGTGACGATCGACAATGCCGCGGTTTTGGCATTCGTCACCCACATGTTGCGCTAGAGCTGAGCCATGTGCTTCTCGGCCGCCGCTTCTTCCGAGAACGACCACGGCAGCATGAACTTGGCCTCGAGACCGCCCGTGTCCCCTCCACCGACGCCATCGAGTGTGGCCGCCTATCCATCGCATGATCGGGTGGTTCACCCGGCACCTGGATGTTTTTGACGGCTTTCCCGGTATTGCGTTCGTACCAATGGCGGTTAAGGTCTTCCGTCACCACGCCGAGTTGGACGACGAGATTGGTTGAGAGGTCCTTCGGCTCGGCCTCGCCTCGTTTTTCCCGCCAGAGGCGGACCAAAGCTTTTTCGTCCTGCCCCATAATGATACGAGCATCAGAACCGCCGATAAAGTGCCGTCGGTCATTTCGTCGACCGAACCGAGCTTTACCCCCGGCCACGCGTTGCCGATCAAAGCTGTTGAATGGTGTTGAGACCTCTTGAGACATTGAATCTGCTCCACTAGCACAGGTCGTGCGCATCGGATCGATACTAAAAGTCTCTTCACATGCCAGGCAAGTCAATACTAAAAGTATCAGTTCGGCAAATTTAAGCCGCCCGTGCGCTTTTGGCTTGGTCGCAAGAAGAATTGGCATCGGCCGCAAATGTGTCGGTCCCCACGATTAAACGACTTGAGGCTCATGATGGGCCTTTGGGCGGCCGATCCGACACTGGAGACAAGATAGACGCGGCCCTCGAGAAAGCCGGCATCGAGTTCATCGATGAGAATGGAGGCGGTCCTGGGGTCAGGCTCCGCAACCGGCTCCGCCACAAGGGAGGGAAGTAAAATGGCGCGGCAGCCTATCGGTCACGATCGTGGCGAGATCATTGGGCTGAGGAGATCCGCCGAGCATCGCGCAGATGCGATCGGGCTTCGCCGATCTGCGCCGGATCATCCCGCCGACGCGTAATCGACATTGTTTGGCCCCTTGTTCGATTGCCATGGGCGATGCCAGGGATCGGCTTCGTTAAAGTAGACCGGCGTGGCCTGCTGCGGCTGAAGGCGAGGGATGTTTGCCCGAGTAAACAGCATCGTTTCCAGCGAAAATGGGTAGGATGAACGCGCTAAGGGGCTCCCCGCGATCCAATCAGTACCGCGCTCAAATGCATTCTCAGCGCATCCAGCCGGTCACTGCTTCTTGACCTTCCGCCGCTTGGCGCATGGGGCGGGTACGTTCATTGCCTTGAGATGCTCGCGCGCATGTGCGTCAAAGTATCTTTCGCGCTCGCGCGCGTCATCCTCGTCGCCAAAATCCGGTGGGTCACGGCCGAGCGCGGCGCATAGCCAACGAGTGGACTGCTTTTGCAGTTGCCGGTACAGCAGGTCATAACGGGCATCCGACATCCCTTCCGGCTTTTGGAGTGGCGGTATGTTGAAGTTTTGAACGCCGAGCGTCTCCGCCGTCCTTAGCGCCCGCGCATAAAGGTCCTCGGTCGATGGGCTGCCATAAGTCAGTCCCTGGTCTTCCCGTGAGCCGAAGCGAAGTTGGTCTGGCGCCATGTAGAGCTTCCGATATCTTCTTGTTGTTCCATCGAGATGTCTGGCGATCACGAACCATCGGGCGCCTCCAATTTTGGACGGTACGCTCACCAGTTCAAAAATCTGATCAACGGCCTCGCCATCCAGGTGAACGAAATCGAGGCGGAGCCAAGCCCGAGTCCTGTCCTCCCGAAAGCCGAGGGTGTACTTCACTTCGCCGATTAATCGCCCGGACGCCTCCACGGACATAGAGAGCACCGTTTCGGTGGGCCGCACCCCTTTCATGAGATGAGCGACGTCCAATTCGATTGCGTCTGACACAAAGAAAGGGGAACGGGAGGATTTGCGTTTGGCCATGGAACTGTGCTCCGCGCGCCTGCTTCTGAGCCAGCATAAATACGAGGTACCAAAAGTGCCCTTAACTAAATTGCCGGATGTGGTGCATTGGGATTACGCGATAATAAGCCTTTATAGATTGTCCGCATTTTAATAAAATTGTAAATTAAAAGATATGAGAGGCGTTTTCCATTTGACCTTGAATTCCTCCCGTCATGACCCCAGTTATTTCGCTGGCAAGGCCGTCGGAAGAGCAATTCGTAGGATAGCCGTTGGCTGTGTCTCAAAACAGGACAAGAATATCGGTCCGCGTTTTGCAACTGAGGTCTTTCTAACCCAATTTGTGACCTCATGAAATATAGGGGGGTAACATGTCCGAGTATCAGCTTTCCGACAGCCTCAAGCGGCTGTTTTCCGCGCCGTCGCTCATGAAGGGCGAAGATCCGGCCGACTACGACGCACTCTACCGGCAAGTAGAAGAAGTGGTGCAGCCCAGGGATGTTTGGGACCAGATGATGGCCACCGACGTGACCAACCACTTTTGGCAGCAGCAGCGCCTGCGGCGGTGTGTCGGCACGGTGACCAACGCCTCGCGGCGAGCAGCACTGGATTCAGATCCTCTTGCCTATCGTCAATAACTGCCGGCCCGATGCCGACCGGATGGCGGACGCTTATTTTGGTGTGCGCAAGATCCGGGACCCCCAGCCTCGGCAAGGATATACGCCGTCTATCCGTCTTCGCGGAAGGTGTCGACATAAAGGTTCCGCCGCCTTCGGTTCCTCCTAACGGGGCCCCAGATGACGCGAGAGCACGTCGTTGCCGTGCTCAAGAACCACGACCTTGATGAATCCGACGTCGACCGGATGGCCATCTATACTATCGGTGGAAAGGCTCGCCGGTCTCGAAAATCTTGCCGTCAAGCACGAACTCCAGCGACAGGCCATCTTCCGGGAAGTGGAGCGCCGACGCAAGAAGCGTGCGAAGCAAGAACGGGAGAAGGGTCCGGCGCGCGTGAACGGCAAGGCGCGACCGGCGCCACCCCTCGATGACCAACCCGAGGAACTCTGCGCCTCATTGAACGCCGCTGCCATGGCCTCGGAAAAGCAGATCGCTGCCAATCGCCGAAACGCTGCCAAGAGCACGGGCCCCGTCACCCGAGAGGGTAAGGCCCTGGCCAGCCGCAACGCGCTTCGTCACGGGCTTTCCCGTCCGATTTCCGGCCCTTATGCGGCCGCAGCGGAGGTCGAGGAATTCGCACGTCAACTGGTCGGAGACGAAGCATCTCCGGCCCAATTGGACCTCGCACGGGCGGCGGCCGAGGCCCAACTCGACGTAGTCCGCATCCGCCAAAAGCGGCAACTGCTTCTCGACGGTTTGGTATCGGGTGCGTCATCACCGGATGCGCAGGATGGGGAGGGGTCTCTGAGTATTCAAGGAATAAAGAGGCTGGCAAATATCGACCGATATGAGCGACGCGCCGCGGGGCATCGCAAAAGGGCGATGAATGGGCTCTCCCGTTTGCGCCAGCTTCCGGTGTTCAACTGAGCTTTGTGCGTTGAGAACAAAAAAAGAACGAAAGTTTCGAATTTGACAAAACGAACCCAATTCTGTGAGAGCGACAAGGGGTATGGCCGCGGGCGCGGACATGTGTCGGCGAGCCTCAGCAATCGAGTCGCCACGGCACCGGAACATCGCGATTGAGATTTGCAGGCTGGCGGCGGCGCGCACCAGAGCGGCGCGCGAATCAGAAAACCCCCGGGGGGAAATTGAAGATGATGAAAGCTTTCCCTCCGGGGGCCATTTCCCATCCTGCAGCCAGACGGGAAACTCAACGGCATGTTACGGCGACGTAAACTTGGATGTCAACGAAATAAATTTCATATAAACAATAGGCTGAATCAGACCGGACTCCGAGAGCCCGAATTCGACTGGGGTCTCCGAAAGCCGGATCAACGGGCTAAGAAGCAGGGCTTCCCGATCAACGAAGTGGGCGAGCCGGTGCGATCAGCCCGCGCTTCTTTGTACCCAGAATTGGTACATGGTCAGAAAAGCAGTCGGATGTTCCAGCTCGAACTGGTGCCAGCAATCCAGGTCGGTCATGGCCCGGTCGGCGGGAAAGCGCTCGGCGTATTCGGGGCGCATGGGTCCATCGAAGCCGATAAACGCAAGATCGTTGGCGGCGAGGAATTGTTTGATCGCCGGAATGGTCGTCTGGTGCTCCACGACGTGAAAAAACAAATCCCGGCAGCTGCTCGTCGCGAAGAAATCCGAAGACCGCGAAAGTGATTTCGCCGGCGCGTCGTCCTCAAGACCTAAAATCTCCTGCCGGAAGCGCCGGATGTCATCGGCGGTCTCTCGATAGCCCCGCGCGCCGATGAGCGCGCGCACCGCCAAAACGCCTTGCCGTGCCAGCGCACTGTACAGTCCGATCCTCATGAAGCCGCCGGCCCGCAGCAATGCGAGCAGGACGCGCCACCCCTCGAGGGGGTCGTGGAGATGGTGCAGCACGCCCACGGACTCGATGATGTCGAAGCTGCGTCCGAGATTACCGAGTTCAAGGATGTCCGCCTGGCCGAATTCGATGTTCTCCAGCCCCAATTCGCTCGTTTTCCTCTTGGCGTAGGCCAGGCTCGCTAGACTGAGATCGATCGCGAGTATCTTCGCGCCGCGGTAGAGCCGCGCGATCTCGATGGCATGACGCCCGGTGCCGCACCCGGCGATGAGGATGTCCACGTCGACCTTGCCCAGCGCCTGGAAGGTCGCGTGCGGAAAGATCAATTTCATCTTCTCGTCGAATGAGAGGTCGCTGTTCAGGGACAGCGCCGTGACCCATCGGGGGTAGGGGTTTTCTTCGTACATCTCTCGGACGAGAGACGACACGCCGTCTCTGATCGGCGACAGAGCCGGGATCGAGAGACGCAACGATTGTTCCGTCGCCGGCCCGTCGACCTGCTGCACGACGATGACCGCGACACCGTCTTGCCAAGATCGCTTGAAGCGGTCGGGTGGCACCTGCAATGAATGAAGCGGGAAATACGTCGCGACAGACCCGATCATAAGCTCGGGTACCGCTTCATCTGCAGCCAACAAGGCGGTCAGCCGATCCCGCAGGGCCCGCGCCAGTCGCTCTTCTTCGTCGCTGCAATGGAATACGTATTCATTGATGAAACACTGCTGTGCCAGGGTGCAGCAAAAGCCCAACGTCGCCTCAGGGGCGTCATGCGCCTCCGACGAGCTGGCGAGATCGAGCAAGGTCCTTCGCGCGCTCGTCAATAGGTACTCCAGCGCCTCGTCGCAGACTGGAGCCGATAGCATCATGCACTGAAGCAGCTTGTTGTCTCCGAGCCCCGCGATATCTGCCGTTCCGAGGCGGGTCCTCGTCGGGCGATCGGGAGAACGAGCCGTCCGTTCGAGGCACGCTGCAACGAACCGGTCCCGCTTCAACAGGGCTGTGAACAACGGGAAAAATTCTTCCGGACGGGACCAGCCTTCCATCGCAGCGCGCTGAAGCAGGGTCGCGAAGCCGGTAATCTTGGGAGCCGATCGCAACTTCACGACTTCTCGGGCGAAATTCTGCTTCAGCTCGTTGGTTTCCTTGACCGCGAGCCCGCGCGCCAGGATCTGCAACGCCTCTTCGTGCTTGCCCTCCGCCAACAGGGCGACGGAAAGATTATGATGCGCGACCGGCGAATCTGCGCGGCGCGCCAGCGCGCGTCGGAAGTGAAGCGCAGCTTCGCTCCACTGTCCCTGGGCGGCGAGCGCTCCTCCGAGGTTGGTGTGGGCATCCGCATAACCCGGCTCGAGCGAAACGGCCCGACGGTTGTGCGTCACGGCTTCGTCCATGCGCCCAAGCCCGGCAAGCACCAGCCCGATGTTGTAGTGATATTCTGCGATGCTGCTGTTCAACCCGATCGCCTGGCCGATGAGCATGACCGCTGCGTCCGGGTGTCCACATTGATGGGCGAGGATGCCGAGACGGTTGAGACAACCGGAGTGCTTCGGATCGAGTTGCAGCGCGCGTCGGAAGATGCTCTCCGCCTCGGTCAGTCGGCCCTCATCGTGGTGCGCCAGCCCGAGGTGGAATAGCTGATCGGCCGGCGAACCGGATTGGCCAGGACCAAAGGAAGTCCCCCCATGCGTTCGGCCAGTGCGTCGTTGCTTGCGATTTATGGGCGAGCGAGTTTTCGATCACGTGAGTATTCGCAGTTGTTATCAAAAGTTCGGCCGGGAAGGATAGTCAAGCATTCGGACCGTCTGATCAATCCGATCCTCTTCACGAGCCTGGCGGCGCTGCTGCCGATTCCGGGCAACGCGACCTGTTCGAGTTTTTATCGGCGCCGCTGTCGGAGGCGAGCGGCGAATATTCGGCCTGGAGATTCCTCGATTGGCGCGACGAGATGCGGCACGACGAGCCCACCTGTAACGAGGTTCCGCAGGAGGAACCGACTCCGAGCGATGAAGTCGCCGCGGCCGATCGTGGCCACGGCGCACCAAGGAGTGGAGCGCTTGGCTTCCCAGCGTGACGAGGTGAACAGCGCAAGCCTTGCGGCAGGATCAGGCGATCTTGAGGGAGCCGCGTGGTCGCGAACGCTGCCGCAGCAGCAGCGTCAAGACGACGGCGAGGTTGAAGAGATTGGCAACGATCGCGCTGAGGAAGGCCGGCCCGTAATATCCGAACAGGTCGTACAAGGCGCCGCCCATCCATGCACCGGCCGCCATGCCGGAGCCGCTGAACAGCAACAGGGTCGGCACTCGCCAGCGCGCGTCCCTGGCCGGATAGAGCTCCCGCAGAGTCAGCACATAGGCCGGCACCAACCCGCTGAATCCCAACCCGAACAGGGCCGACACGGTGAACAGGCCGATCTCGTCCTGGGTCATGAGAAAGGCGCCGAGCGCCGATGCCTGGCAGGCCGAACAGACTGCAAGGGTCGCCAGGCCCCCCGCCCGGTCGGAGAACAGTCCCCAGATCTGCCGGCTGAGGAAGCCGAAGCCCAGGACCACCGAGAGCATGGCGGCGCCATGGGTCGGCGAGATCCCGAGGTCTGAGCAGAAGGCGACGAGATGCGCCTGCGGCAGCGCCATCGGGATGCAGCACAGGAAGGCGGCGGCGCACAGCGCGAAATAGACGAGATTCGGCGGCCATCCGAGCACCGGTCCGGGCTTCGGATCGGTAAAGGCTCCCGCACTTGCATGGGAAAAATCCGGTGGCGGGCGCAGGAAGATCGCCGCCAGCGGGACGATGATCGCCATTTCAATGAGGCCGAAGGTCCACATGGTCTGCCGCCAGCCATAGGCGGCGATGACCCGTTCGAAGATCGGCGGCCACACCGCGCCGGCCAAATAGGTGCCGCTCGAAATCAAGGCGAGCGCCGAGCCGCGGCGGCGATCGAACCAGCGGCTCACATAGACATAGAGCGGCGCGTTGATCCCGCCATTGCCGAGAAAGCCGATGAACAGGCCGTGGCCGACATAGAGTTGCCAGGGCGCACCGAACGAGGAGATCGCAAGGCCGATAGAGATCATCACGGCGCCGAACATCACCGTCCAGCGCACCCCGATCCGGTCGGCGATGTTGCCCATCACGATGCCGCCGAAGCCCACGCCGAACCAGGTGAGCGATCCGGCGAGCGCCGGCGTCGAGCGCGCGCCGCCGAGGTCGGCCGCGATGGCCTTCAGCGCGACCACCGCGATCCACGGGGCGCCGAACGAGCACGCCATGGCGAGGAGCGCGACGCACGCCACCACCCAGGAGGCCCTGGTTTCGATGGAGGATTGGATCACTTCGGCTCCGGACCGGCACCAGTGCCGCACTGGACATCGCTAGAAAAGGCGGGCGCGGACTATAGACCGGGCGCCGGGTCGATCAAATGCCGGCATGATCCCGAAAAGTTGCAGACTTTTCGGAATAGATCATGTCCAGGATCAAATGAGCGTGAGGAGCAGATATCGGCGGAATCGCTGGCTCGGCGGCGGAGCCGGATGCCCTGTTCGATGCTGCGGTGGCGAAACAGATGGCTCCCACCTGTCGGACGAGCGAGGTCAGATCAGGGCGCCGGCGTGCGCGATGCCGATCGAGACCGCCGTCACCACGACCGCGATCGAGACAATGAGGGCGACGGTGGCAATGAGCTGGGCGAACATGACCGAACGCCGTTGCCGGCGCTGCCGCGAACAGGCGAAGCCGACGTTGCTGAATTGGGCGGACATGGCGCCCTCCTGGTGCGAATCACTTTTCGATGGGGAACATTGGCCGAAATCGGGGCCCGCTTTCGTCGGCACTGCGGCGGCGATGTTGAGGATATGCGGCAAACCGGTGACATGTCGTAAATGAAAGGTTAACGGCTGCGACGCGGCGGTCAATTCCGGGCGGCCCGCGAATGATCTAGGTTCGCGGTCCAAGATTGGAATTGAAGGGAGGTCCGAATGATCCCGGCAAGGGCGGCTGCAGCCGCCACGGTGGCGATTACGATGACGGCGATTGCGGCAGTGGCATTGGCGGGCGTGTCGCCTGCCGCCGCGCAGGCCTACCCCAGCCGCCCCATCACCATCGTGGTTCCGTTCGCCGCGGGCGGCCCGACCGACGTGCTGTCGCGCGTGCTCGGCGAGCGTTTTCGCGCCGCTCTCGGCCAGCCGGTGCTGATCGAGAATGTCACCGGGGCCGGGGGCTCGATCGGCGTCGGACGGGTCGTTTCCGCGCCGCCGGACGGTTACACCGTCAGTGTCGGCCATTTCGGCACCCACGTCGCCAATGGCGCGATATATCCCCTGAAATACGATCTCCTCAACGATCTCGATCCGGTCGCGCGGCTGCCCAGCAATCCCATGATCGTGGTCACGCGCAAGAATTTCCCCGCCGCCAACCTCAAGGAGCTGATCGACCGGTTGAAGGCGAACCCCGGCAAGATTTCAGCGGGAACGGCGGGCGCGGGCTCGGGCTCCCACATCGCCGGCCTGCTGCTGCAGAGCCTGACCGGCGTTCATCTGTCGTTCGTGCCCTATCGCGGCACCGGCCCCGCCTTGCAGGACCTGGTCGCCGGTCAGATCGACATGATCATCGACCAAGCCTCGAATTCCCTGCCGCAGGTGCGCCAGGGCACCATCAAGGCTTTGGCGGTGACGGCGACGACGCGGTTAGCCTCGGAGCCGGACATCCCCACCGTGGCCGAGGCGGGATTGCCGGGATTTCAGATGGAGATCTGGAACGGCATGTGGGTGCCCCACGGGACGCCGCGCGCGATCGTGGAAAAACTCAACGCCGCGGTGGTAGCCGCGCTCGCCGAGCCGGCGGTGCGCGACAAGCTCGCGAGCCTCGGCCTCGACGGCCCTGCCGCCGACCAGCGCACGCCGGAAGCGCTGGGCGCCTACCAAAAGGCGGAAGCCGCGAAATGGTGGCCCATCATCAAGGCGGCGAACGTCACGGCGGAGTGAAGGCGCTGGATAAGATTCCCCTGTTGCGCCGGGCTTTATCGCGTTATCGAGAAGCCCCTCCATCCGGTCTTCCCTGACATCCATGCACACAGACGATTCGCATTTCCGCTTCATCGGCCGGCCGATCCCCCGCAAGGAGGACGCCCGGCTGACAACCGGGGCCGGCCGTTTTAGCGATGATTTCAACGCACCCGGCCAGGGCTATCTCGCGATGGTGCGCTCGCCCCATCCGCACGCCCTGATTCGCGGCATCGATGCCGCCCGCGCCCGCGCCATGCCGGGCGTGCTCGGCGTATTCACGGGAGCCGATTGCCTTGCCGACGGGCTCAAGCCAATACCCCACGATCCCCTGCCCAAGACCAAATACGACATGAAGCTGCATGGGCCCGGCGCGGGTGAGGCGTTCTTCGGTCCGCATATGCTGCTGCCGGCCGACAAGGTCCGCCATGTCGGCGAGGCCGTCGCCATGGTGGTGGCGCAAACCCAGGCCCAGGCGTTCGATGCCGCCGAGGCCGTCGAGGTCGACTACGAGGTTTTGCCGTTCGTCCTCCATTCCGAAGATGCCATGAAGCCGGGCGCACCGGTGGTGTGGGCGGAGGCGCCGGGCAATGTGCCGATCGACACGGCGTTCGGCGACAAGGAGGCGACCGACCGTGCCTTCGCCGGCGCCGATCACGTCGTCGCCATGGACTTCCATATCGACCGTGTCACCGGCGTGCCGCTCGAGCCGCGATCGGCGCTCGCCGAATACGACGCGGCGAGCGGCCGCTACACGCTGCATGCCGGCAGCGGCGGCGCGGTGCGCCAGAAGAACGAGCTCTCCACCGTGCTCGGCATTGCGCCGGATCGGTTGCGCGTTCTGTCCTACGATGTCGGCGGTAATTTCGGCACCCGCAACCGCATCTTCGTGGAATTCGGCCTCGCGCTGTGGGCGGCGGGCAAGCTGCGCCGCCCGGTGAAGTTCACGGCGACGCGCTCCGAGTCGTTCCTGAGCGACTACCAGGGCCGCGACCTCGTCACCAAGGTCGAACTCGCCCTTGCGCAAGGACGGCCGTTTCCTGGCGATGCGCGCCACCAATATCAGCAATGTCGGCGCGCGCTGCGTGTCGCTGTCGCCGCTTTCCAAGGGGGCGGGGCTGATCACGGGCTCCTACGATATTCCTGTCGCGACCTTGCGCGCGGTCGCGGTCTTCACCAATACCATGCCGACCCAGGCCTATCGCAGCTCGGGGCGGCCCGAAGTGACATTCGCGATCGAGCGTTTGATCGATATCGCGGCGACGCAGCTCGGTTTCGATCGCGTAGCGCTGCGGCGAAAGAACCTGGTGAGGCCGAACCGGATGCCCTACCGCAACGCCGTCGGCATGGTCTACGACAGCGGCCGCTACGAAGAGAACATGGACGCCGCCCTCGAGATCGCCGATTGGAAGGGCTATCCGGCACGCCGCCGCGACGCCAAGCGCCGCGGCAAGCTGCTCGGCCGCGGCCTCGCCAATTACGTGGAATCCTCGATCGGCGCGCCGAAGGAACAGGCCCAGATCAAGGTGCGGCCCGAAGGCCGCGTCGACGTCGTGATCGGCACCCAGCCGGCCGGGCAGGGCCACGAGACGAGCTTCGCCCAGGTGGTGTCCGACCTGCTCAACGTGCCGGTGGAGAAGGTCAACATCATCCTTGGCGACACCGATGTGGTGCGGGTCGGCGGCGGATCCCATTCCGGCCGTTCGATGCGCCACGCCGCGACCGTGTTCTCCAAGGCCGCCGCCGAGCTGATCGGCAAGGGCCGGCGCATCGCTGCCGCCGTGCTGGGGACGCCCGCCGACCATGTCTCGTTCGAGGACGGCCGCTTCGTCGCGCGGGAGACCAACCGCAGCTTCGACGTGTTCGAACTGGCGGCCGAGGCGGCCGGCCTGAAGCTTTCCGGCGATCTCGCCGATGGGCTCGCGGTCGTCACCGACAACGAGATGCATGATCCCGTGTTTCCCAACGGCTGCGCCACCTGCGAGGTCGAGGTCGACCCCGACACCGGCGAGGTGACGATCACGCGTTATGCCTGCATCGACGACGTCGGCCGCTGCATCAATCCGCTCATCGTGCATGGCCAGACCCACGGCGCCATCGTGCAGGGCATCGGCCAGGCCATGTGGGAGCTGGTCTATCTCGATCCCGATTCCGGCCAGCCCCTGACCGGCTCGCTGATGGACTACGGCATGCCGCGCGCCGACCTGCTGCCGTCTTTCACCACCCGCATCGCCGAGGTGCTGTCGCCGACCAATCCGCTGGGCATCAAGGCCGGCGGCGAGGGCGGCACCACCGCGGCGCCCGCCACCATCGTCAGCGGCATCGTCGATGCGCTGCGCGACTACGGCGTGCGCGACGTCCGGATGCCGGCGACGTCCTATCGGGTATGGAAGCTGATTGCCGATGCCAAGGCGGCGTCCGGCAACGGGTGAGAGCCGGCGAGGTCATCATGAAAGACATCCGCGCCGCCATCATTCCGGTCACCGATTTCCAGCAGAACTGCATGCTCATGTGGTGTGCGCAGACGATGCGCGCGGTCGTCGTGGACCCCGGCGGCGATCTCCCGCGTATTCGCCATGCGATCGCCGAGACCAAGGTGACGGTGGAGAAGATCTGGCTCACCCACGGCCACATCGACCACGCCGGTGCCGCCGCCGAGCTGCGGCAGGAACTCGGCGTTCCCATCGAAGGTCCGCACCGGGCCGAGGAATTTCTGCTCGCGCACATCGCGGCGAGCGGGCTGAAGTTCGGCATGTTCAGCGCGCGCAACGTCACGCCGGATCGCTGGCTCGACGAAGGCGACACGGTCGAGATCGGCACCTTGAAGTTCGCGGTGCTGCATTGTCCCGGCCATTCGCCCGGCAGCGTCGCCTTCTTCAACGAAGCGGAGCGCTTCGCCATCACCGGCGACGTTCTGTTTGCCGGCTCGATCGGACGCAGCGACTTGCCGGGCGGCGATCATGCGACCCTTCTCAGATCAATCAACGACAAGCTGTTGCCCCTCGGCGACGACGTGACCTTCATCTGCGGTCACGGCCCGGCGAGCACCATCGGCCGCGAGCGGGCGAGCAATCCGTTCATCAAATGAGCGCCACCCGCGGTGAGGCGAGGCGTATTTACCGTTCGTACACGATGTCCCCTTAACCTCTCGGAAAATTCTAACCAATCTTCCGGGGGATCACATGAAAGCACTCGCAGGAATTGGTCTGGCCGTGGCGCTTCTGGCCACGCCGATCCAGGCCCGCGCCGACGGCGGGCAGATCGCCGCCGGCATCATCGGCGGTCTCGCCGCCGGCGCCATCATCGGCTCGATCGTGCGGCCGCCTCCGCCCGTCTATTACGCACCGGCTCCCGTTTACGTCGCTCCACCGCCCCCGCCGGTCTATGCCGCCCCGACGCCCGCCTGCTATTACGCGCCGGGCGCCCCGGTGTGGGACGCATACCGCGGCATCTGGGTCCGGCCGCCGGTTCAGGTCTGCCGCTAGACCTTTACGTGCAGCTCGTAGGGTGGGCAAAGGCGCTTCTTCGCGCCGTGCCCACGCGGTTCGCGCGGTCCAGTCAGACGTGGGCACGCTTCGCTTTGCCCACCCTACGAGCCGCGCGTGTCACCTCGCAGCCGACGCGCCGGTCATCCTCGCCGCCTGCACCGGAAAATAATCGCGCAGCCAGTCGCGCAGCACGCCCCATACCCGGGTGTTGCCCTGCGCGAACATGAAGTGGTCGGCGCCGCTGAACAGATGCAGCTCCGCCGGCTGCCCGGCGCGCTTGAACAGCTCGATGGACTGCTCGGTCGGCGTCACCGAATCATTGGCGCTGTGCAGCAGCAGCAGCGGCCGCGGCGCGATCCTGCCGACGACATTGTCGGCGCGGAAGTCGAACATGCTCTGGGCGGTTTCGGCCGGGAACATCTCGACGGCGCCGCTCGGGAACATCTGCACGGACTGCTGGGCGAGGTTGTCGCGCACATGGGCCGGGATCGGCACGATGTCGTAGCGCGGCACCATCAGCGAGCGGCCGGTGCGGGCGCGGTGGGCGCGGCCCTCTTCGAGCATGGCGGTAAACTTGGCCCAGGCCTGCGGCGTCGCATGCTGGCCGCGGAATTTGCGCTCGCCGTCGCCCCAGCCGCCGTTGGAGATCACGGCAGCGATGCGCGCGTCGACGCCGCCCGCATAGGCGGCGACGGCGCCGCCGAAGCTCGTTCCGATCACGCCGATGCGATCGGGGTCGACGGCGGGATGCCGGGCGAGGAAGGTCAGCGCGTTGGAAGTGTCCTCGACCTGCTCGAGGCAGATGATGCGGCCATGCTCGCCTTCGCTCGTGCCGCAGCCGCGCATATCAAAGCGTAGCGTGACGTAACCGAGTTCGCCCAGCACCTTGGTTGGCTGCAGTACGTTTCCCGAACTCCTTGTTGCTGCCGAAGCCGTGCAGCACCAGGAAGGCCGCGCGCCGCTCCTGCCGTCCAATGCCGTCTGGAACGCCGACGACGCCGGACAGATTGAGGCCGGCGGAGGAAATCTTCACGCTCTCTTCGTTCACCGGCATGTTCCTTTGTTACTCGGTCGTGATCTTGGCCGAGACGATCACCGGCGCCCAGCGGTCATGGCTTTCGCGGATCATCTCGGCCATCCGCTCCGGCGTGGTGCCCTCAGGCTCGGTCATCGCTTCCCTGATCCGGGCGTTGACGTCCGGCATGCGGATCGCTTCGGCGACCGCGTCGGAGACCTTTTTCGCGATTTCCTTCGGCGTGCCGGGCGGCGCCGCCAGCGCCATCCAGGTGTTCGATTCGAATCCGGGAATGGTCTCGCCGACGGTCGCGACATCCGGAAACAGCGAAAGGCGCTTGGCGCTCGCCGGCGCCAGCAGCTTGAGCTTGCCGGACTTGATGTAGGGGACGGTCGCCAGGGGAATGTCGGCGATGACGTCGACCTGGCCGCCCAGCATGTCGTTGAGCGCCGGCGCGCTGCCGCGATAGGGGACGTGCACCATGTCGATGCCGGTCAGCGACTTGAACAGCTCCATGGTCAGATGGCCGATCTGGCCTTTGCCCTGGGACGCGTAGCTCAGCTTGCCGGGATTGGCCTTGGCATAGGCGATCAGCTCCGGAATATTTTGCGCCGGCAGATCCGGGCGGGAAATCAGGAGGGATGGATAGGTGGCGAGGACGCTGATCGGCACGAAGGCGCGGGGGTCGAAGGTGAGCTTCGGATTGAGCAGATGGTTGACGCTGAAGGTGAGCTGCGGCGCGCTCAAAAGCGTGTAACCGTCGGGCGCCGAATGGGCGACATATTCCGCGCCGATGTTGCCGCCGGCGCCGGTACGGTTCTCGATGACGATCTGCTGGCCGAGAATGCCGCGCAGCTTGTCCGCCACCATGCGGGTGAGGGTATCGGCCGTCGCTCCGGCTGCGAGCGGGATGACGATGGTGATGGCACGTGACGGGTAGCCGGTCTGCGCCTGCACCTCTGCGCCGGGACAGGCGAGCAGGGCGGCCAGGATCGCGGCGGCACTACGCAAGAATCTCGGCATCTCTGCGGCTCCGTGTCGGCGCATGATCCCGAAACGCTTGAGACTTCCAGGCGAGATCATGCGCGAGATCAACTGCAGCGGGGGCCTGATGCTATACTGCGCTGGACGCGGACACGGCAATGGCGGTGCGACGTGTTGTCGGGGGTCACCCGTGCCGCAGCTTCAGGGCGACGATCACCGACATCAACGCCAGCGTGACCACGTTGGAGGTGATGAGCGGCCAGTCCATCAGCGCCAGGCCGTAGATCAGCCAGAACGCGATCCCGACGGTGAACGCCACCGTGCCGGTCAGCGAAATGGCCGCGGTGTCCCGCGACCGCACGATTTTGATCGCCTGGGGCAGCCAGCACACGGTGGTCAGCACCGCCCCGGCCATGCCGATGGTATCGACGAGCAAGCCGTTCATGGGACCGCAATAAAGCCGAATCACCTGCGGCTTTATGACAGCCGGATGTGTAGCGCTACCGACCGCGGCACCTGCTCCTCCCGCCGAGGGCGCATTGCGCTACGCCCCCTGCAACTTCCGCCTTGCTCTGGTCACGATGCCTATCTAAATGCGATTATCACCTCCGAGATGACCGCGCCCGGCGGCTTGGCACGCCGCGGCGCCCTATTGCATTGAGACCATGTTTGGCCTGTTCGAAAAGGTTCTGAACCCGACCTACCAGCCCGCGCGGACCGAGCCGCCCGGCGGGCTCACGGCGTTCTATTGGCATTTCGCCCGCCAGACCAAGGGCCTGTTCGTCGCCCTGTTCGCCACCGGGTTTCTCGTCGCCATCCTCGATTCGATGATTCCGGTGTTCATGGGGAGGGTGGTTACCCTGGTCACCGGGAGCGATCCGGCCCGTCTGTGGGACGAATCCTGGCGCACCCTGCTCGGCATGGCGGCGGTGCTCTTGATCGTGCGCCCGCTGGCACTCACCAGCCAGAACCTCATCAGCCACCAGGCGATCTCGGCCAACGTCGCCAACATGATCCGGTGGCAGGCCCATTGGCATGTGGCGCGGCAGTCCTGGGCGTTCTTCCAGAACGATTTCGCGGGGCGCATCGCCACGCGCGTGCTGCAGACCGGGCCGGCGGTGCGCGAGTCGCTGGTCGCCCTCATTACCGGCGTCTGGTACATCCTGGTCTACGGCACCAGCGCGCTGTTCCTGCTGGCGTCGGCGGACCGCTGGCTGGCGCTGCCGATCAGCATCTGGTTCATGGGCTATCTGGTGCTGCTGCGCGCCTTCGTGCCGCGCATGCGCGACCGATCCAAGGTGGTCTCGGAGGCGCGCTCGTTGCTCACCGGGCGGGTCGTCGATACCTACACCAACATCCTCACGGTGAAGCTGTTCGCGCGCGCCCGCAACGAGGACGCCTATGTGCGCGACGCCATCGACGAGCACACCAGCCTGTTCCATACCTCGCTGCGGCTCAACACCCTGTTCAGCTTCTGCCTGACCACGCTCAACGCCATGCTCGTCACCGGCACCGCGGCCATCGCCATCGCGCTGTGGACCCACGGCAAGGTCGGAGTCGGCACCGTGGCGATGGCGCTGCCGCTGTCGTGGCAGATCATCAACATCGCCGGCTGGGTGGCGATGCGGATCACCGAAATCTTCGAGAACATCGGCGTGGTGCAGGAAGGCATGATGACGATCGCGAAGCCGATCGGCCTCGCCGACCGCGCCGACGCCAAGCCGCTCACGGTGACGCGCGGCGAGATCGTCTTCGACGACGTGCGGTTCGGCTATGGCCGCGAAAGCGGCCTGATCGAAGGGCTCTCGCTCACCGTGCGCGCCGGCGAGCGGATCGGCCTCGTCGGTCGCTCCGGCGCGGGCAAGTCCACGCTGGTCAATCTGCTGCTGCGCTTCTTCGACATCGAGGATGGCCGCATCCTGATCGACGGGCAGGACATCGCCGAGGCGACCCAGGAAAGCCTGCGCACGCAGATCTCCGTGGTGACCCAGGACACCTCGCTGCTGCACCGGTCGATCCGCGAGAACATCCGCTACGGCCGCCCCGAGGCGACCGACGCTGAGATCATCGCCGCCGCCAAGCTCGCCCATGCCCACGAGTTCATCGAGGACCTCGAGGACTGGCGGGGCCGGCGAGGCTACGACGCCCAGGTCGGCGAGCGCGGCGTCAAGCTGTCCGGCGGCCAGCGCCAGCGCGTCGCCATCGCCCGGGTCATCCTCAAGAACGCCCCGATCCTGGTGCTGGACGAGGCGACCTCGGCGCTCGACAGCGAGGTCGAGGGCGCGATCCAGACGAGCCTCGATACCCTCATGGCCGGCAAGACCGTAATCGCCATCGCCCACCGGCTCTCCACCATTGCGCGGATGGACCGGCTGGTCATTCTCGATCGCGGCCACATCGTCGAGCAGGGCTCCCACGAGGAGCTGCTGCGCGCCGGCGGCCATTACGCCATGCTGTGGCGGCGGCAATCCGGCGGGTTCATCAATTCGACGCCTGACGCCGCGGTAACGGCGGCCGCGGAGTAGGCCGGGAATAAAACGGCCGCGGCGGCAGTCTCTTAAGGGATGTATCGAGCGCCGACATATGAAATGAACTCGATCCGGTCGGTGCTATTGCCGGCCGGCAACGTGCGGAATATGGCTTTTGCGCCCCCGGGGCGGCCCGGCAGGAACGAAACCGGATCAGGAGGCGCAGTGAGCCGGGCGGACAACACGCGGTTTGCCAACGTGGTGCTGCCCCACCTCGACGACGCCTATGCGCTGGCGCGCTGGGTATTGGGCAACCGCGCCGACGCCGAGGACGTGGTGCAGGAGGCCTGCCTGCGGGCGTTGCGCGGAATTTCCGGGTTTTCCGGCGCCAACGGCCGGGCGTGGACGCTCACCATCGTCCGCAACGCCGCCTATGACTGGCTGCGCAAGAATCGCCCGGCCGCGATCGTCCAGGTCGACGACCTCGAAAAGGTCGAGCGCCTGGCGTCACGCGACAACGCCGCCATCGCGCCGGCTCAGGATGATCCGGAGACGGCGCTGATCGCACGGTCCGACGAGCAGCAGCTACACGCGGCGATCGAGGGACTGCCGGCGGCGTTCCGCGAGACCCTGGTGCTGCGCGACGTACAGGGCCTCGGCTATCGCGAGATCGCCGAGATCACCGGCGTGCCCATCGGCACCGTGATGTCGCGGCTCGCGCGCGCCCGCGACCGATTGATCGAGACACTAGGAGCAAAGCAGTGACCCGTGCGGACGACGATCGCCTCTGGCTCAACGCCTATATCGACGGCGAGCTCGATCCCGCCCATGCGCTGGAATTCGAGCAGCGCCTGGCCGCCGATCCCGCGCTCGCCGCCGAGCAGGCGCGCATCGCGGCCTTGCGCGGCGCGATCCGGGAACGGGTGCCGCGCGAGCGCGCGAGTCCGGAGCTGCGCCGCCGCGTGACGGCGCTGGCTCGGCCGCAGCCGCTGCCGGGCTGGCGCGCGCTCGCGGCCTCGGTCGCGGTGGCGTTCGTGGCGGGAAGCGCGGCCACGTGGGTCGCACTCGGTCCCGCGGGCCTCGGATCGGTGGCGACGCCGGTGGCGCCGCCCTCGGTAGTGGAGCCCTTGGTCGCCAGCCACATGCGCGCGTTGATGGCGAGCCAGCCGTTCGATGTCGCCTCGTCCGACCGCCACACCGTGAAGCCGTGGTTCAACGGCAAGCTGCCGGAGTCGCCGCGGGTGGTCGATCTCGCCTCCCAGGGATTTCCGTTGGCGGGCGGCCGCATCGACGTGATCGGCCTCACCCCGGCGCCGACGCTGGTCTATCGCCACCGCCTGCACGTGATCAGCCTGACCGCGCTGCCGGCCAAGCTCGGCATCACGCCGCCGCGCGCCATCGACGGCTACAACATCGTGGACTGGACCGACGGCAATCTCGTCTACTACGCGGTCTCCGACGTCAGCGCGCCCGAGCTCGAGGACTTCGCCCGCGCCTTCCGCGCCGGCGAGGCCGAGCCGTAGGGGGCTGTCGCGACCCCTGCATATCGTCATTGCCGGGCTTGTCCCGGCAATCTCGATTGTGGGGCACGGCGTGAGATATGATTGCTCTGGGTTGTGCAGACGCCGTGCCCTGTTTATCGAGATCGCCGGGACCAGCCCGGCGACGACATCGTCAGGGGACTCGGCATCCCGGAAAGGAAACCCCATGGTCCTCGAAATCGCGCAGATCGACGTCAAGCCCGGCATGGAGGCGGAGTTCGAGGTCGGCGTGGCCAAGGCCGCGCCGGTGTTTCGGCGCGCCAAGGGGTGCTCTTCCATGGCGCTGCAGCGCTCGGTGGAAAAGCCCGCTCGCTACCGATTGTTCGTGCGGTGGGAGACGGTGGAAAATCATACCGTCGATTTCCGCGGTTCGCCGGATTTCCAGGAATGGCGCAAGCTGGTCGGCCATTGCTTCGCTTCGCCGCCTGAGGTGGAGCACGTCCACGAGGTCGTAAAGGGGTTCTGAACCGGAACGCTCCGCGCCCGATTGCCCTTTTTCCGCCCTGCGGGCCGTCCCATATTGCTGCCTGATGCCACCTCCTCCCGACCAGCCGAATCGGCCGCCGAAAAAGGCCAAGGACCCCGCACGTCCGACCCGCGCCAAGGCGGCGCGGCCGGAACTGCCGCCGATCGCGCCAGCGTTGGCCGACCTGCTCAATCCCGCCATCAATCGCGGCGAGGCGGGGGTAGGCTCCCAGACCGGCCAGCGTGATCCGAAGTCGGGCTTGCGACCGCCGGCCGACAATTCGCGCGACCGGCGCAACGACTTTGCCGACGCCCACAAGGCCCGGGCGTCGACCCCCGGCGGGTTTCAGGAGCGTCCGCAGTCCGGCTATGTCGCCAAGTCGCCGCTGCGCACGCCGGCTCAGCCCGGCGGCCGCGGGCCCGGCGAGATCGATCCCGACCTCGCCAAGGCGCTGGGGCTTACCGACGACGAGGCCTTACCGGACGACGAGGCCTCAGCGGAGAAGCGACGCCTGCTGGCGCTGCCGCGCGTCATCCCCATGCCGGGGGAGGGCGACGAGAGCGGCGTCGCCGCCACCGCCCAGGCGCTCGAATCCTTGCTGCGCGAAGGACGGCCGGAATTCCGGGACCAGCCCTGGGTGCCGCACCGGCCGCCGCGCCCGGAAAAGTCCGAGGGCGGCCAGCGCCTCGTCATCAAGTCCGACTTCGAGCCCAAGGGCGACCAGCCCCAGGCGATCGCCGAACTGGTCGACGGCATCGCCCGCCACGACCGCACCCAGGTGCTGCTCGGCGTGACCGGTTCCGGCAAGACCTTCACCATGGCGAAGGTGATCGAGGCGACCCAGCGCCCGGCGCTGATCCTCGCCCCCAACAAGACGCTCGCCGCCCAGCTCTATGGCGAGTTCAGGAGCTTCTTCCCCGACAATGCCGTCGAATATTTCGTGTCGTATTACGACTACTACCAGCCCGAGGCCTATGTCCCGCGCACCGACACCTACATCGAGAAGGAATCCTCCATCAACGAGCAGATCGACCGGATGCGCCATTCGGCGACCCGCTCGCTGCTCGAACGCGACGACGTGATCATCGTCGCCTCGGTGTCGTGCATCTACGGCATTGGCTCGGTTGAGACCTATACGGCGATGACCTTCGCCATCAAGCAGGGCGAGCGCATCGACCAGCGCCGCCTGGTCGCCGATCTGGTGGCGCTGCAATACAAGCGCACGCTCGGCGATTTCGCGCGCGGCACCTTCCGGGTGCGCGGCGACATCGTCGATATCTTCCCGGCGCACTACGAGGACCGCGCCTGGCGGGTCAATTTGTTCGGCGACGAGGTCGAATCCATCGAGGAGTTCGATCCGCTCACCGGGCACAAGACCGACGAGCTGAAATTCGTCAAGATCTACGCCAATTCGCACTACGTCACGCCGCGCCCGACGCTGCTGCAGGCAATCGCCGGCATCAAGCAGGAGCTGCGCTGGCGGCTCGACCAGCTCAACAATGGCGGACGCCTGCTGGAGGCGCAGCGGCTGGAGCAGCGCACCCTCTACGACCTCGAAATGATGGAGGCGACCGGGAGCTGCGCCGGCATCGAGAACTATTCGCGCTACCTCACCGGACGCCGCCCCGGTGAGCCGCCGCCGACCCTGTTCGAATACGTGCCGGACAATGCGCTGGTGTTCATGGACGAGAGCCACGTCACCGTGCCCCAGCTCGGCGGCATGTATCGCGGCGACTTCCGGCGCAAGGCGACGCTCGCCGAATACGGCTTCCGGCTGCCGTCATGCATGGACAACCGGCCGCTGCGCTTCGAGGAATGGGACGCGATGCGGCCGCAATCGGTCGCGGTGTCGGCGACCCCCGCGGGCTGGGAGCTCGACCAGTCCGGCGGCGTGTTCGTCGAACAGGTGATCCGCCCGACCGGCCTGATCGACCCGCCGGTGGACATCCGCCCGGCCCGCACACAGGTCGACGATCTCGTCGGCGAGCTGCGCCGGGTCGCGCTCGCGGGCTATCGGGCGCTGGTCACGGTGCTCACCAAGCGCATGGCCGAGGACCTCACCGAATACCTGCACGAGCAGGGCATCCGCGTGCGCTACATGCACTCCGACATCGACACCATCGAGCGCATCGAGATCATCCGCGACCTGCGGCTCGGCGCCTTCGATGCGCTGGTCGGCATCAATCTGCTGCGCGAGGGCCTCGACATTCCCGAATGCGCGCTGGTCGCGATCCTCGACGCCGACAAGGAAGGCTTCCTGCGCAGCGAGACCTCGCTGATCCAGACCATCGGCCGCGCCGCCCGCAATATCGACGGCAAGGTGATCCTCTATGCCGATGCGGTGACGGGCTCGATGGAGCGCGCCATGGCGGAGACCAACCGCCGCCGCGAAAAGCAGGTGGAGTACAACACCGCCAACGGCATCACGCCGGAGAGCGTGAAGAGCCATATCGCCGACATCCTCGACAGCGTCTATGAGCGCGACCACGTGCTGGTCTCGACCGGCGGCAAAGAGGGCTTCGGCGGCGACGTCGCCTCGATCGGCCACAACTTCGAGGCCATCATCGCCGATCTCGAAACCCGCATGCGCGAGGCGGCCGCCGACCTCAACTTCGAGGAGGCGGCGCGCATGCGCGACGAGATCAAGCGGCTGCGCGCCACCGAGCTCGCGGTGGTGGACGATCCCACCGCCAAGGTCGTGGCCGCCGGCGCGCGGCGCCCGCTGCCCCGCAAGCCCGGCCTCGACGAAATGGGCCCGGGCGTCGAATCCATTCCCGGCAAGGCCGCCGGAAAAACCGGCCCGCGCTCCACCTCCGGCCGTCCGGGCACCCGCGCCTGGCGCGGCAAACGGCACTGAAAGCACTGGGTTTGGCGGGATTTTAGAGAGCTTGTGAAATTTCCTACGACCTCATCCTGAGGAGCGCGCACCGAAGTCAGGCCTGCCTGACTTCGGCAATCAATGGTGTCGAAATCGGCAGCAGCCGATTTCGATCGCGCGCGTCTCGAAGGATGGCAGCGAGCACAGCACGGGCAAGCTCCTGCGACGGAGACGCCTGTGGCCATCCTTCGAGACGCCGGCTACGCCGGCTCCTCAGGATGAGGTCGCGGAAACATTTTGCAACACCGAGGGTTGAACCTCGGCCGCGCGCCCCGCTACCAATGCCGGAGGGGACGCGACGATGATTCTTTCCCATACATATTTTGTTGGCGCAGTGGTCAGCGTGCTGGCACTCGCTGCGGTATCGGCAGCGGCCGGGACGCCCGACACGCTTGCCTGCGAGGGCGCTTTTGCCAAGGACACCACCCATGCCAAGCTGGTGGAAGCCTTCGGCAAGGCGAACGTGGCGTTTCTCGAAATCGACGCCGACGGAGGCGTCAAGGTCAAGGCCAGCGTCGTCTACCCCGACAACTCGCACCGCCGGGTCGATGTGATATGGCACGATGAAAAGCTGCGTCGCCGCCCCGCTGTCATCGCGGTCGACTTCAGGACGGACTGGCACACGGTGCGCGGCCTGCATATCGGATCGGAACTGGCCGAGGTCGAGAAGATCAACGGCAAGGCCTTCAAGATGATGGGCTTCGACTGGGAGCTGGGCGGCCGCGTTTCCAATTGGCAGGGCGGTGCGCTCGCCAAGATCCCCGGCGGCTGCGAGCTCCGCTTCGGCTTCAATCCGTGGGCCGACGCGCCCGACGAGGCCCGCGACAAGGTGAGCGGCCAGAAGGAATTTCTCTCCAGCGATCCCAACATGCGGGCCTCCAAACCGACGGTGTCGGAGATCATCCTGTCCTATCCGCAGTAAGGACGGTCGCGTGTTTTGAGTTGTCGATTCCGAGTTCGCGCGAAGGGAGACGCGCGCCCCGGAGTGGGAAGCCTACCGCTCGCGGCACAGCGCCTGATAGGAGCGCAGCATCTCGCTGATCGCGCCGGCGCTGAAGCGGTGGCGCCGCCGCCTCAACCGCAACACCGCGGAGAAGAATTCAAGATCGAGCCCGGCCTCGGCGCACCGGCGCATCAGGGGCATTTCGTTCGGCGCGAACAGGTCGCGGGCGAAAGCGAGGAAGTCGACCCCAAGACGGCCGGATACGAGCATGCCGAGATCGGTGACGCGGCCGGCGTCAGCGAGCTCGATCACGGCCTCGCTGAACCGCAGGCTCCCCTGCACGATCAGTTCCGTGAGTTCGTCGAGGGACCGCGCTTGTACGTCCGTCGATTGGCGCCGCTGCTCGGCGGCCTCCAAGGGCAAGTCGCGGCGGCCCGCGATGCGCCGCCACAGCGGCTCGCGTGTCCGCGCCTTGTCGACCAGGGCGCGGAAGCCGGAAGCGGAGCATTGCGCGCCGAGATTCTCGGCCACCGCGTGAAGCACCAGGACATCGCCGCGCTCGATCAGGATGTCGGTGATGCGTTCGGACAGGCACCGGCGGCGCGCGATCGCCAGTTGATGGTCTTGCGATCTCTCTGCAGCGAGCAGCGCGAGATCATCGTCTTCGAGCACCTGCGAATGGGTGAGCAGCGGCGCGGCAACGGCGATCGCGTCGCCGGCCAGGCGCATGACGGCGCGGCGCGGCGCATCGCGGCGCGGGGCAAGCCTTTCGGCGAGCTCCTGGCGCGCCAAGGGCTCGACGTCGTCGAGGATCTTCTCGACGACCTCGTCGAACAACTCGCATTCGCGGGCCGTGAGCGGCTGCGGCGCTTCGAGGAAGATGTCGGTCAGCGCGCGCAGCAGCTCGTGGCGGTGGCTGGGCCGCCGCTCGCGCGCAAGCATCTGGAGATAGGCCAACGACATTGCCACGGACGCGCACCCCCGATCGCAAGCCGGCAACTGACCAGACAATCGATGCGAATCCGCTAAGACGACCGCAGAAATCCGGTTCACCGGCGTTTACGACCGTGGCGAAATTGCGGAATTGGTTAAGCGACCGCTTCCCCACGCCGCAAATTCCGGCATCGGGCGCTCCGCGAGCACTGCCATGCTTTGCTTTGCAATTAGCGCCGGGCCGCCGCAGTGCCGCCGTCAAAGTGTCAAACTCCCATGGCGCATTGATACCGGGGACGCGCGGCGTAGAGATTGATCATTGCGCGTAGTGGAAAGGGAACCAGTATGAACGCGAACACAGCGGAACGAGTCGCCGACGTGGACGGCGCGGCATTCGAGGGCGAAATTCGTGAATTCATTCGCAAGGACATCGCACCGAGCCGACGGGTTCCGGCGGAGGCCAGCGAATTCGCGGTGAACAACGTCAACTCGCTGGTCCAGCGCGTCGCCGGCACGTCGCTGCAGGAGATCGACAATCTGGTCGTCGAGCTGCAGAACCTGCGCGACTTCCTGGTGAGCGAGGGCGAGCGCGTCCAGCGCGAGATTGCCGGCTATGGCGAACTGAGCAAGGCGACGTTGCGTTCGGCCAAGATGATCACCGACACGATACCGAGCTGGAAATTTTCAGCCGACGGATCGCGCCGCGATTAGGGGTGCGGGTCGTTTCGTCGCCGGTTGCGGCGGAATGCGTTTCGCTGTTCCGCCTGCGCGCGGCAGGATTTTGAATCTCATCCCTCCCCGACTTCGGGAGGTCCGCGCAATTCGCGTAGCGAATTGTCGCGAGGGTGGGGGTTCTTGCTCAACTTCAGTTGATAGTGCCCGTGGCCCCCGCCCGACCGAGCGGAGCCTGTCATCGGGCCGGCCAGAGGCCGGACCCGTTGGCTCGGCCACCCTCCCCGAATTCGGGGAGGGACAGACGGCATCACCCCGCCAGGTCGGCGACGACGGTGATGGTCCGCGGGTCAACAAGCAACACGCGATTGTGGATCACCAGATATCCGTAGGCGCCGAGTTGCGGCTGGCGGGAGATGACGCCGGGCGGCAGCGGTGAGACCATCAAGCTGAATTGCGCAACCCTGGCGCCGACCGGATAGTCCGGAAACGGCGCGGAGGCGTCCGGCACGACGCCTTTGCCATCCCGCAGGATCGCCGCGACGATCGCCTGGCGTTGCACGCGGCTGAGCGAAGGAGCGGCCCGTGCGCCCGCCGGAGCGGGGCTGCCCGCAGCCTGCGCAACATCCCGCTCGGACGCGTCGGCTTCGCTGTGCCGGGTGTGCCTGCCGTGCCGCCCATGGGCCTGGAGCTCCGCCCCGCCGTGCCGATAGCGGTGCATGGTCGTGGTAGAGGTTTGCTCGCGCCGCCCGGGCGGGGGCTGTGTCCGGGGCGCTGTCACGGGCGACACACCCGCATCTTCCTCGACGGGACGAGCCGTCGGCGAGGCCGGCGTGTCCTGGGGCTGGACGCGGAAACTGCGCAGGGGTGGGACTACGTCGGGCTGGACCTGAATGGTGCCCACGCCGGACGTGGCGGCCCTTGGCGGCGCCTGGCTCCGCGTCGCGGTTACGCTCGCCGCCGTCACCGCCGCGGCCAGCACGATGCGGATGATCATTGCAGCCCCCTGTGCAGCCCCAGGGGTAAGTCTTGCCCGCGCAAGCGCCGTCGGGATGACGGTTCCGCGGCGGAATTGGAGTGAATTCGCGTCACCCGGCTGCGGAGCCCCGAAACGAAAGCAGCCGGCCCGAAGGCCGGCTGCTTCACATCGAAACCATCAAAAGCGGAAGGCTACTCCGCCGCCAGGGCGCGCTTCTTCAGCGGCAGGCCGAGCCGCTCCCACACCTCGACGAGCGCTTCGGCGAGCCCGTCGATCAGGGCGTCCGAATGGTAGGGCGAGGGCGTGATGCGCAGCCGCTCGGTGCCCTTCGGGACGGTGGGATAATTGATCGGCTGGATGTAGATGCCGTGCTCTTCCAGCAGGATGTCGCACGCCGCCTTGCAGTTCTCGGGGTCGCCCACGAACACGGGCACGATGTGGGTGTCGCTCGCCATCAGCGGCAGGCCGGCAGCGGAGAGCACCGACTTCACCCGGGCGGCGCGGTCCTGGTGGCGTTCGCGCTCCCAGCCCGAGGCCTTGAGATGACGGATCGCGGCAGTCGCGGCCGCGCAGACCGGCGGCGGCAGGGCGGTGGTGAAGATGAAGCCCGGCGCATAGGAACGCACCGCGTCGATCAGCGCCGCGCTGCCGGTGATATAGCCGCCGAGGCAGCCGAACGCCTTCGCCAGCGTGCCCTCGATCACGTCGACCCGCGCCATGACGCCTTCGCGCTCGCAGATGCCGCCGCCGCGCGGCCCGTACATGCCGACCGCGTGCACCTCGTCGCAATAGGTCATCGCGCCGTAGCGCTCGGCGAGATCGCAGATCTCGCTCACCGGGGCAACGTCGCCGTCCATGGAGTACAGGCTCTCGAACGCCACGAGCTTGGGCCGGTCGCTCGCCGCCTTGAGCAGCTCTTCCAGGTGGCCGAGATCGTTGTGGCGGAAGATCACCTTCTCGCAGCCGGATTGGCGCACGCCCTCGATCATGGAGTTGTGGTTGAAGGCGTCGGAGATGATGAGGCAGTTGGGTATGAGCTTCGCCAGGGTAGCGATGCCGGTCTGATTGGAGACATAGCCCGACGTGAAGATGAGGGCGGCGTCCTTGCCATGGAGATCGGCGAGCTCACGCTCCAGCTCGACCAGGGGATGATTGGTGCCGGCGATGTTGCGGGTGCCGCCGGCGCCGGTGCCCATCTTGGTCGCGGTCTCGACCATGGCGCCGATCACCTTGGGGTGCTGGCCCATGCCGAGGTAGTCGTTGGAGCACCACACCACGACGTCGCGCTTGCCCCGCGGGGAGTGCCAAACCGCATGGGGAAACCGCCCGGCCAGACGCTCGAGGTCGGCAAACACCCGGTAGCGCCGCTCGCTGTGCAACTGGTCGAGGGCTTCAGTAAAATACGCTGCATAGTCCATTGCTGTGGCTCTCCCCGGCCATAGGTGGGTTATTTTTGAAGTATTCTTAGAGGTCTTCCAGGGTCTTTGTCGAGGCGATAATGGCGCTGCCTCGATGGGCCGCAATTGCGCTGCATCAATTGCGGCAGCCGGCCGGTGGGATTTTTCTTTGCCACGTCGCGGGGGCCGCCGCGACGGCCCTCAAGTCGCCGGTTTTTCGCCATTTGACGCCGCTTCGAAGAGTCGCACCCGTCCTGCCGCGGCGCAGCACGGCCGCCGGTTACACCACCGCGATTTCCCACGGAAACGCGTCGACGCACTCGTTGCCGGTGGCGGTCACGATGAAAGTGTGGCCGAGGAAGATGCCGAAATTGCCGTCCGCGGTGATCGGATTGGGCTCCGCCATGAACACCATGCCCGGCTTGAAGACCTGTTCGAACGGTTCGCCATGGACGCCGTCGGTGAAGACGTGGGGCCCTTCGGTGATGAGGTCGATGCCGTGGGCGTGGATCGGCCGCGACTGCACGCCTTTCTCGCGAAAGAATTTGCCGGCCACCTGGATGGTCTCGACCGGATTTCCCGGCTTGATCTCGGCCGCCATCTTCTCGAACGAGGGCAGCGTGATGTCTTCCCAGAACCGCTTCACCATGTCGGTCGGCGGCCCCAGGCAGATCGGCGAACCGATCTGGGCGGTGTAGCCGCGATAGCCGGCGGCGAGCTCCATGTTGATGATGTCGCCCTTGGCGAGCTTGCGTCCGGACGGCCGCGGATTGCCGAACACCATCGCCGGGTTCGCCATCGACGTGGTGCCGATGATGAGGAAGTCGATGTCGCCCCCGCCTTCCAGGATGGCGGCGCCGGCTGCGGCCCGCAGCTCGTATTCGGTGACGCCGGGCTTGGCGCGCGCCATCATCGCGTTCATGGCGTTCTCGCACAGCTTGCCGGCAACGCGCACGCAGTCGAGCTCTTCGGCGCTGTGCACCGAGATCAACTCGTGCATGAAGCCGCGCGTGAACACCAGCTCGGCGTCCGGCAGGCGGCGCTCGAGCGTCGCGTACTGGTTGACCGGCATGTAGTCCTTGTGGCGGGGATCGATCTCGAGGAGCCCGATGCGGCCGCGCTGGAGGCCGAGCTCGACGATGCGGTCCGCCATCACCTCGGCATACTGGCCGCCGCGGCTGCCGCGCACGTCCGAAAGCGCGGCCGCAGTCTCGCGCCGCACGGCTTCCGCGTGGGTGCCGCCCATGGAATAGACGAGGGTCGGCTCGCCTTCCAGCGGCACCACCACGTAGCAGCACAGCGCATGCCATTCCCAATGGCCGGTCAGCCACAGCATGCCGCCTCCGAAGCTCCAGTGGCTGGGGCCGCCCGGCACGATGACGCAATCGAGATTGTGCTCGCGCATCTTGTCGCGCAGCGCCGCATAGCGCCGGGCGTATTCCTCTTTGGAGAATTGCTCGTAGACCGCATCGCGATAATAGGGCGTGCCGCGCATGGTGTTGAAAAGCGGCCCCTCGTCGAGCCGCCCGCGCAATTCCTCCCAGGGCAGAAACGTGCGGCGCGGCTTCTGTTCATTCATCGCGGTCAGTCCTTGCAGGTGTTGATGGTCACGGGGCCGCCGAGCGAGGCCACCGCGTCCTCGGCGAGCCTATGGTCGGCGATCTGGTCGAAGGTCAGCTTCTTCTCCGGCGGAATGTCGCCGATGTCGATGTTGTTCTGGTGGGTCCACTCGGTGCGTTCGCGCACGAAGCCCGAATTGACCGACAGGATGCAATTCTTGGTCAAGGTGTCGATGGCGAAGTCGACCGCCTCGCGGGGCTTCTGGGTGGCCTCCATGATGATCGGAACGACCTTCTCCTTGTCGCGGTAGATCGTCCGGTTGGCTTCGATCATCGCGGCGATGGTGTCGCGCAGGAGATCGTGGTCCTTGGCGATCATGGAATTGGCGGCGCCGTAGGCGTTGAAGCTGTATTTGGGCCACAGGTCCGACACCATCGCCAGCACGTGGGCGCCGGGCTTCTTCTGCTGCACGATGTGCAGGTCTTCCGGATGCAGCGCGACGCCGTCGATCTGGCCGGCCACGAAGCCGGGCAGCCGCCCCGCGGTGCCCTGGGAGATGAACTGGGCGTCGTCGACGGTCAGCCCGCCCGCGCGCAACGCGGCGCGGCCCACCAGCCAGTTGAAACCGCCGATGCCGCCGGCGGCGGAAAGTCGCTTGCCCTTGAGGTCGGCGGGGGTCTTGATGTCGGCGCTCACCACATAGGCCTGGGGCGGGCGCGGGGCGAGGCCCCATATCTGCTTGGCCTTGAGGCCCTGGGCGATGGCGGTGTCGGGCAGGTTGGAGATCGCCGAGCCCTGGCCGACCGCGGTGACCGAGGTGCCGGCCGCGCCGCCGTCGAACTGGATGATGTTGGCGTCGATGCAACGCTTGGCGAAGAAGCCGAGCGCCTTGGCGATATAGGGCGCCGTGTGCACCACGTTGGGCGGCGCCACCGCCACGCCGACGTTGATCTTGCGCATCGGGCCGCTGCAGCCTTCCGCCAGCGCGGGCGCGGCGGTGACGGCGACAGTGATGAAGGCGGCGGCGCCAATGGTGGCTTTTGAGCGGAGCATCGGCATGGGCGGTTCTCCCTGCTTTTTCTAACTGGCTTCGGCCAGCTTCTGGTCACACCGGCCGGCTGCGGGTCACTCTCGCACGATTGCAAGATCGATTTGAATATGGCGATTGGACACGCCCGTCATTCCGGGGCCGGCCGCAGGCCGGAACCCGGAATCCAGCTTTTGCGCGGCATTCTGGATTCCGGGTTCGGTGCTTTGCACCGCCCGGAATGACGGAGTGATCACGCCACCACGAGTTCCAGCGGGAATTTGTCGACCACCTCGTGTCCGTCCTTGGTGACGATGAAGGTGTGGCCGAGGAAGATGCCGAACAGGCCGTCGGCGGTGATCGGATTGGGCTCCGCCATGGTCACCATGCCCGGCTTGAAGATCTTGTCGTCCTCGCGCGCCTCGGTGCGTTCGGCGAACACATGGGGCGTGGCGGTGACGATATCGATGCCGTGGATCTGGGTCGGGCGCGACTGCACGCCCATGTCGCGGAAGAACTTCGCGGCGATGCGCACATTGTCGATGGCGTTGCCGGGCTTGATCTCGGCGACGATGCGGCGATAGCCGGGCAGCGTGATCTCGTGCCAGAACTTCTTCACCATCTCGGTCGGCTCGCCGACGCAGATGGGCGAACCGATCTGGGCGGTGTAGCCGCGATAGCCGGCAGCGAGCTCCATGATGATGATGTCGCCCTTGGCGAGCTTGCGCTCGGAGGGGCGGGGATTGCCGAAGAACATCGCCGGGTTCGCCATCGGCGTCGATCCGATGATGAGGAAGTCGACGTCGCCGCCGCCCTGCATGATCGCCGCGCCGGCGGCGCCGCGCAGGTCGGATTCCGTCGCCCCGGGCTTGGCGGCCGCCACCATCGCTTCCATGGCGCGCTGGCACAGCACGCCCGCCTTGCGCACGCAATCGAGCTCGGCCGCGGTCTTGATGACCACGAGCTCGTGGATGAAGCTCTTGGTGAACACGATCTCGGCGCCGGGCAGGCCGTCGCGCAAATCGTTGTACTGGTTCACCGGCATGTAATCCTTGTGGCGCGGGTCGATCTCGACGAGGCCGATCCGCGGCTTGTCGATTTTCAGCTCCTTGATGCGCTCGACCATAACCTCGGCATAGCGGCCGCCGCGGCTCTGGCGCACGTCGGCGAGCGCCGGCTCGACCTGGCGCCGCACCGCCTCGGCATGGGTGCCGCCCATGGAGAAGATCAGCGTCGCCTCGGCTTCGAGCGGGACCACCACGTAAGAGGAAATCGCGTGCCATTCCCAATGCCCGGTGAGCCAGGTCATGCCGCCGCCGAAGCTCCAATGGCTGGGGCCGCCGGGCACGATCACCACGTCGAGCCTGTGCTCGCGCATCTTCGCGCGCAGCGCCGCATAGCGCCGTGCATATTCCTCGCGGGAGAACTGCTCCCACACGGCGTCGCGATAGAGCGGCGTGTCGAACATGTTGGCGAACGGTCCGTTCTGGTCGAGCCGGCTGCGGACCTCCTCCCATGGCACGGCGCCGGGCGGACGGGGGACATTGACGTTCATGGCGGGTTCCTTGCGGTGATCAGAGCTTGCGCGGGTTTAGAGGATCTTTCGACTACATCGACCCAATCGCTGTCATTGCCCGGCTTGAACCGGGCAATCCAGTACGCCCGGTCGGTGTTTACTGGATCGCCTGGTCAAGCCGGGCGATGACAGGGAATTGTGCGTCGGGCAAACGAAAGCGCTCCACCCGTCACAACTTGCAGCCGCGGATTTCCGCCCGGCCGCCCGCCGCGGCGACGCCGTCGGCGCCGATCTTCGCTTCAATGACCTGATCGACGGTGGGCTTGTGGGCGGCGTCGATGTCGCCCGCGGCCACGTCATGGTCGATCGTCCATTGGGTGCGCTCGGGATCGAAGCCTTCATTGACCGACCAGATGCAGTTCTTGGTCAGCGAGTCCCAGGCATATTCGACGGCTTCGCGCGGCTTCTGGGTGGCCGTGACCATGATCGGAATGACCTTGTCCTTTTCCCGGTAGATGGCGCGGTTGGCCTCGACCATGGCGGCGACGAAATCGACCACGACCTGGCGGTCCTTGGCGATCATGTCGGTCGACGACGCCATAGGTGTTGAAGCTGTAGAGCGGCATCAGCTCCGCCACCGGGGTGAGGATGCTCAATTCCGGCTTCTGCTTCATGGCCATGAAGGCGTCTTCCGGGTGCAGCGAGACGGCGTCGATCTGCCCGGCGATCAGCCCGGCCAGCCGGCCCGCGGTGCCTTGGGAGATGAACTGGGCGTTGTCGACGGTGAGCCCGGCCTTGCTCAGCGCCTCGCGGCCGATGCGCCAGTTGAAGCTGCCGACGCCGCCGCCGGCCGCGCTGAGCCGCTTGCCCTTGAGATCGGCGAAGCTCTTGATGCCCTCGGCGACCAGGTAGGCCTGCGGCGCCTTCGGCGCGAGCCCCCAGACCTGCTTGACCTTCATGCCGCGGCCGATCTGGACGTCGTTCACCGTTGCGAACGTGTTGCCCTGGGTCAGCGCGACCGAGGCCGCCGGCGAGGAGCCGCCGTCGAACTGAATGATGTTGGCATCGATGCAGTGCTTGGCGAACAGGCCTAGCTCTTTTGCCACATAGGCGGTGGTGTGCACGACATTGGGCGGCGACACCGACACCCCGACATTGACCTTGCGCGGCGGTCCGTTGCAGGTCTGCGCCGCGGCGCTGCCCGCGAGCATGCTGGCGATCAGCATGGTGGCAACGAGAGGCAACATCGTGTTGGCGGGACGGCTGCGCTCAAGCGTTTTCATCGGGCGTTTCCTCGCGAGATAGGCGGCCTCGTTTGCCGAGGTCCGTGCCGGGGACAATAGAGCGGAACGGTGCCGACAGGAATGTCATTCCCGCGCGAGGTGCGTCAACCGGCGGGCGTGCGGGATGCGTCAATCCGCCTAATCCGCCTGCCCGGCGGCGGTCCATGGCGCCACCTTGACCTCGAGGAGGCGCAGCAGCGCCGTCAGGGTCACGCCGAGGACGCCCAGGGTCACGATCGGCACGAACATCTTGTCGACCTGATAGGTCGATGCGGTCCGCACGATCAGGTAGCCGATACCGGAGATCGCGGTGTAGAGGTCGGCGAGCACCATGCCGATCAGGCCGCGGCCGACCGCGAGGCGCAGGCCGGTGACGATGAACGGCAGCGCTCCCGGCAGCACGATGTTGGTCCACAGCTGGCGCTCGCTGCAGCGGAACGCGCGCCCGACCTCGATCAGGCGCGGGTCGACGTTCTTGACCCCCTGATAGGTGTTGATGACCATCGGAAAGAACGCGAACAGGAACAGGATGATCACCTTGGCCATGGTCTCGAAGCCCGCCCACAGCACGATGAGGGGAACCAGCGCGACGGTCGGCGTCGAATAGAGGAAGGTGATGTAGACGCCGAGCGCGACGTCGAGCACCCAGAACCGCGCCAGCAAGAGGCCCATGGCGATCCCGATGGTGGCCGCGGCGGTGAGGCCGAGCGCGAGCACGACGAGGCTCGGCCAGAGATAGTTCCACAGCTCGCCGCTGCCGATCATGACCACCGCGGCCTTCGCGATCGCCCACGGCGTCGTGAACAGGACCGGATCGATGCGGGCGCCGAAGTACTGCCACAAGCCCAGCACCACGGTGAGCGAGACGAGGCGGATCCCGATCTCCTGCAGCTGGCGGCGCCGGCGGCGTCCGGTCGCGACCTTCTGGGCGCGTTCGCGGTCTTCGCTGAGCCCGTCCAGCGCGGCCGGCGGCGTCTGCGCTTCCACGGTCATTGCACGACCTCGCCGGCGGCCAAGGTGGGCGACTGCGTGGGCGTCTGTTCGGCTTTGGGGCGCGCCGTGTGCAGCTGGCGCCAGATATGGGCGCGCAGCTCGGCAAACCGAGGATCGGCCCGCACCGCCTCGACGTCGCGGGGGCGGCCGAACGGAATGTCCAGGACCTCCTTGATGCGGCCGGGACGCGCCGTCATCACCGCGATGCGGTCGCCGAGCACGATCGCCTCGTCGATGGAATGGGTGATGAACACCATGGTCTTGCGCTCGTCGGGGCGCTGCATCAGTTGCAGCAATTCCTCCTGCAGGACTTCCCGGGTCTGGGCATCGAGCGCCGCGAACGGCTCGTCCATCAGCAGGATGGACGGATTGACCGCCAGCGCGCGCACGAGGCCGACGCGCTGCTGCATGCCGCCGGACAGCTGATACGGGTAGTGATGCTCGAACCCGGTGAGGCCGACCAGGTCGAGATAGTGCCGTACGCGATCGCGGACGTAGCCTGCGGGCGCGCCGCTCATGGAAAGCCCGAAAGCGGCGTTCTGATAGACGGTCTTCCACGGCAGCAGGCCGAAGTGCTGGAACACCATGGCGACGCCCTCGGGCGGCCCGGCGACCGGCTTGCCGAACACCCGGAGATCCCCGGCGCTCAAGTCGATGAGGCCGGCCATGCAGCGCAGGAAGGTGGTCTTGCCGCAGCCGCTGGGACCGACGATGCAGAGAATTTCCTGATTGTGGACATCAAGGGTGAGCTGGCGGAACGCAACCACGGCGCCGTCGAGAAACAGCTTGCTGGCGTTGCGCACGCCGACTGCGAAACCTGCGTCGGTCTCCGCGACGGCCATGCGTACACGCCTCCCTCGAACACGAACGAGGCTGGTGGTGACCCGGCCGCCTCGAAGCCTATCCTTTTGGCGACGCCTCCCGGCGTGTCAAGGGCGGCGGTTGCGAATAAGGGCATGATCCCGAAAAGTTGCAGACTTTTCGGACCGGATCATGCCCAAAATCAAAGAGGTCTGCCCGCGGGGCGGTGCCGGATGCGGCGTCTACTTGCGCTTGCGGCGGCGCGTGCTGATGCTTGCGTTGTCGCTCTCGAGCGGGTCGGCATTACGGATGTTGCGCGCATCCCGCATGATCTCGAGACAGGACAGCAGCTCGACATAACTCGGCGGACCGCCGTTTGTCGCCATGCCGACGCATTGGGTCTTGTCGACGGCGGAGTATTTGGACCAGTTTTGCTTCAGCGTGTCCTGCGCGGTGGTCTCGTCGGCAAGACAGGCTTCCTTGTTGCGCCCGAGCATGACTGCGCCTCGCCCGGCCGCCTCGCAGCTCGTCTCGACCTTGAGCTTGGGGGGATTGTCAGCACGAACCGGCGCGATCTGCGCTCCGACCCCCACGGCACCAAGAGCGGTGACGACGCATGCAGTTCTGACGGTGCGAACAATCATGGCGAACCTCGTTGCCGTTCGGCTCTCGGCCGATCCGGCTGTCCCGCCGACTATACAGCGGAACAGGCCGGCTGCGTCATACCTTGTTTTCGAATTTCGACGGTCGTTGCTCTGGGACCGTTGCCGGCTGTGGCATTCCCCGATGACGGAGGCTTTTCGGACGTGGTAAGACCTCACTGGGGACGAACCGGCCGCCGTTTCGCCGGGCTCTCGAAACATCCATGGGAGTAAGTCATGACGCGTCTCGCCGCCGCCTTGCTGGCATGTCTCGCCATTGCGGCCGCCCAGCCGGCCCGCTCGCAACCCGCGCAACCGCCGATGTTCGCGACCACCAAGGTGGACGGCACCGACGGCGTGTACATCTTCCGCTATCAGGGCCACCAGTCGATGTTCATCGTCACCCCCCAGGGCGTGATCGCGACCGACCCGATCGGGGAGCGCCGGCCCCAGGCGGTGACGACCTATATCTCCGAGATCCGCAAGATCACCCAGGCGCCGATCAAATACGTGATCTATAGCCACAGCCACTACGACCACATCGCCGGCGGCAAGCCGTTCAAGGACCTCGGCGCCGTGTTCGTCGCCCACAAGAACGCCAAGGCGATCCTGCTGCAACGCAAGAACCCCGACATCGTCATTCCCGACGAGGTCGTCGACGCCAAGAAGGAGATCAAGCTCGGGGGCACCACCCTCGAACTCAACTATGTCGGCAAGAACCATTCCGACAATTCGCTGGTGATGCGGCTGCCCAAGGAGAAGATCATCTTCGTGGTCGATTTCATCCCGCTCCAGGGCGTGCAGTTCCGGGTGATGTACGACAACTACCTGCCTGATCTCGAGACCTCGATGGAGAAGATCCTGGCGATGGATTGGGAACGCATCATTCCCGGCCATCCCGGCCCCGGCGGTCGCCAGATCGGAACCAAGGAGGACCTGCGGATCGACCTCGATTATCTCAAGGACCTCTCCGCGGCGGCCAAGCAGGCGGCCGACCAGGGCAAATGCTTCGATGCCGCCGAGAACGAAATCAAGCTGCCCAAATATGAGAAGCTCGCGGGATACGAAGCTTTTCTCCGCAGCAACATCGAGCGCTATTGCGACTACTGGAACCGCGGCATCTGAGGATCGCTGCGGGACAAATCGCAGTTCCGCAGGGCGGATTGGAGCGCTTTCCGATTGCGCCAACCCATTGGTGTCATTGCCCGGCTTGACCGGGCAATCCAGTACTCACGGTCGGCGTTTACTGGATCGCCCGGTCAAGCCGGGCGATGACAGCGAAGTGTGTGTCAACCTAAGCGAAAGCGCTTTAGCGAACCGTTATCTGCCGTTCTGTGGGTCGGCAGGTTAAAGTGAACCCGCCCTACGTGCCGTTCGCATCGACACTGTGCCCGCTACTCCGCGACCACCGGATTGCGCAGGATGCCGATGCCGGAAATCTCGACCTCCAGCACGTCGCCGGGCTTCATCCACACCGGCGGCGTGCGGCGGTGGCCGACGCCGGCCGGCGTTCCCGTGGCGATGATGTCGCCCGGCGCGAGGCTGGTGAAGTCCGATACGAATTTGATGACCTTCGGAATCGAGTAGATCAAGAGGTCGGTGCCGGAGCGCTGCATCTCCTGGCCGTTCAATCGCGTCACCAGGGTCAGTCGGGTGGGATCCGGAATTTCGTCCGTCGTCACCATCACCGGCCCGAGCGGACCGGTGGCGGGAAAATTCTTGCCTGAGGTGACGGAGAATTTCTGGTAGTCGCGCACGCTGCCGTCGACGAAGCAGGTGTATCCCGCGACGTAGCCGAGCGCGTCCGCCTCGGACACGTGACGCCCCGGACGTCCGATGACGACGGCGAGTTCGCCCTCGAAATCGAAGTGGTCGGAAACGCGCGGCCGCACCAGCGGCTGGCCATGTCCGAGCAGCGTGTCGGTGAGGCGAAGGAAAACGCTCGGCGCCGGCGAGATGTCGCGCCCGGTCTCCTCGGCATGGGAGCGGTAGTTGATGCCGACGCAGACGATCCGCTGGGGATCGGGCACCACCGGGAGGAATTGCAGCCCGGCCAGCGGCCGGTCGGGCGCGCGGCCGGCGGTGAGCCGCCTTATTTCGTCGAGCGCGTTCGCGGCGAGCGCCTCACGCAAACTCGAGATTTTTCCGTTCATGCGCGGCGGCACGTCGATGACGCCGTCGCCCGCCACCACGCCGAAGCTTGCCTTGCCGTCGGCCACATAACTCGCGAGCTTCATTGACTGCCCCCTGGTTGGTCGGCGCGGAACTCAGAGCACGATTCGAAAAGATCGCACCGTTTTAGAACAAGATCATTGCTCGAAACAAATGGGCGATCGGTTCGATCGACGAGGCGACATCACGCCGGCTTGGCCGGCGGGCGCAGACGGATCTGCCCGGTGGCGCTCGCGGTGGTGAGAAGGTTGCCTTCGGGGTCGGTGAGCCGTCCCTCCATGAAGGCGATGCTGCGACCCCTGCGTACCAGCATTCCCTCGCCGATGATCTCGCCCTGGCGTGCCGGCGAGATGAAGCTCGTCTTTACCTCCAGCGACGGTACGACGTGACCGTCGTCGAGCGCGCACAGCACCGAAAACGACATCACGAGATCGAGCATCGCGGTCAGCATCCCGCCTTGGACCGAGCCGATGAGATTGCAGAATTCGCGGCGTGCCTGGAACGCGACGGTCATGCGCCCGCGCTGCGGATCGCAGCGAATCGGTCGCGCGGAGAGCAGGCCGGCAACCGGCAATTCGGTGAAAATGTGCTTCGCCCAGTCGAGCGCTTGAGTTTCAGTGGCGTGCATTTCCTGTCTCTGCGGTATTCCGGTCTAGGGCCAGTGTCACAATCATATCACACATGTTTTTCTACACGCCCTCCGGCATGTGGGTGGCGCGGTTATTGCTTGAAGGAATCACGTGAAGAACGATCATGGGGTGTGTGAAGAAAGTGTGACTACTCGAGTCGAACATTGTGAAAGCGAAATCAGGAAATACCGCGACCCTTCTCATCGCCGTGCGCTGCACGTCACGATGTGGATCGTTCGGTCAAAATCCGAGGATAAGAACATGCGCTACACATCAAACTTATTGCGGGGGTTGTTCATAGCTTCACTGGCCGCCCTGCCCATCGCGGCGCAGGCATTCGACAACGGCCAATACGAAAATGTCGATCCCAATGTGCGCTCCTGGTTCAAGAGCGTGCGCTCACCGCACGGCGTGCCCTGCTGCGACATCGCCGACGGCCACCGCACCGCCTACGACATGCGGCCCGATAACCATTACTGGGTGCCGATCGAAGGCGAGTGGCGTCAGGTACCGCCCGAGGCGATCGTCCATAATGCCGGTAATCCCGTGGGCGAGGCGGTGGTCTGGTATGTCCGCCAGGGTCCCGACGCGGTTTACATCCGCTGCTTCGTTCCCGGCGGCGGTGTTTGACGCGATAGCCGCTGTTCAGCGGATTGGTGGAGCGTAGAGGATACCTCCGGTGGTCCAGAGGTGATTGAGCCCGCGCGGAATGCCGAGCCTTGAATCGGTTCCGACGTTGCGCTCGAAAACCTCGCCGTAGTTTCCGACCTGTTTGATGATGCGGACTGCCCAGTCCTTCGTCAGTCCCACCTGTTCGCCGAAGTTTCCATCGGTGCCGACCAGCCGCTTGATTTCCGGCTTGGCGGAACGAATGGCCTGATCGACGGTCTGCGAGGAGACGCCGAGCTCCTCGGCATTGATCATGGCGAACACCGTCCATTTGACGATGTTGGCCCATTGCTCGTCGCCCTGGCGCACGACGGGACCCAGCGGCTCCTTGGAGATGATGTCGGGCAGGATGATGTGGTCGTCCGGCTTCGCGAGCCCGAGCCGCTCGGCGTGAAGTTGCGAAACGTCACTGGTGAACACATCGCAGCGCCCGGAGTCATAGGCCTTCGCGACGTCCGCTGCGCGCTCGGAGGCGACGCGCTCCAACTCCATGTTGTTGGCGTTGAAATAATCGACGAGATTGAGCTCGGTCGTCGTTCCCTGCTGAACACATACTTTCGTATTACCGAGCTCGAGTGCGGAGCTCACCGTCGTATTCCTGCGGATCATGAAGCCCTGGCCGTCGAAATAGGTGACGGCGGGGAACACCAGCTTGAGATCGGTTTCCCGCGACATCGTCCAGGTCGAATTGCGCGACAGCACGTCGATGCTGCCGGAGCGTAACGCCGCGAACCGGTCATTCGCGTTGAGGGGCACGTAGCGCACCTTGCCGGCATCGTCGAAGATCGCCGCCGCCAGCGCGCGACAGAGGTCGACGTCGAAGCCGGCCCAGCCCTTGTCGGTCTGCGCGGAGAAACCGAGAATCCCCTCGCTGACGCCGCAGACGAGGGCGCCGCGCTGTTTGACCGCAGCGAGCGTCTGTGCCGCGCCGGGGCCGGCGCCGAGCGCAACCGCCGCCAGCGCCAAGGCTGCGACGCACCAAGAACGAACAGGCCGACGAACAGGCCGACGAACCAGCCATTGGAAAATGGTCATCTTCGCTCCTGCTACATTTCGGGGTTCTGGCGCACCACCACCTTGGTGCCGACGGGAACCCGGTCGAACAGGTCGATCACGTCGGGATTGACCAGCCGGAAGCATCCCGACGACACCGACTGGCCGATGGTCTGGGGCTGGTTGGTCCCGTGGATCCGGTAAATGGTCTCGCCGAGATAGAGCGCCCGTGCGCCGAGCGGATTGCCGGGGCCGCCCGCCATGAAGCGCGGCAGATAGGGCTGGCGCTCGATCATTTCCGGTGGCGGACGCCAGTCCGGCCATTCGGCCTTGCGCGAGATCTTCAAGAGGCCCGACCACTGGAAGCCGTCGCGGCCGACGCCGATGCCGTAGCGCACCGCCCGGTTGTTCCCCTGCACGAGATAGAGGAAACGCTCGGAGGTATGGACGATGATGGTGCCGGGCGGCTCGGTGGTGCGGTAGAACACGAGCTGGCGCCGATAGGCGGCGGGGAGCTGCTCGGCCGACGTATCGGGCACATAACCCGGCTGGTCTTCGATCGGCATCGTGACCTGCGGCGGGCGAAATCCCTGCGCCTCCGACGGCGCGAACGATGCACAGACAAACGCCAATGTGAACGCAATCGTGACCAAAACGCGATCAATTCTTGCCCGGCTTGCCGATGCCATCTTCACCTCGCCTGTGTCAGGGAATTCAGGGAACTTCAGCGGTATCATGGCACGCAACGACTGAGTTGCGGCTTGTTTAAGGCAGGGCATTCCAGGCAACAGCCATCGCAACAAGGTCAGGACGGGGCTGGCACGGTCCGATTGCGGCGTCGGATGCCGATGTAGCGCATGGTGGCGAACTGAATCAGGAACAGGCCGACCTTGCTGACGACGGCGTAGATCGACATGAACGCCGACCAGGCCGCGACGCCGAAATTCAGGGCGACAAACAGATTGAGCGCCGCGGAGGCGAACATCAGGGCTGCCCAGAGGAAGCCGAAAATGACGGCAATGTCCGGCACTTTCTCGATGGCGACCGGCGGCAGATAGCGGTTCATCCATCCCGGCTTCAGCATGACCACACCGACGACGATGTAGATCAGGCTCGGTTTGACCATCACAAAGCGCGGATCGCGCGTGATCAGAGTCGCAGCGCCGGAACCCACCACCACGAAAAGGCTCATCCATTGCATCGTGTCGATCGGCTGCTTTCGCGCAAATTGCCAACCGATCTGGGCGACGCCCAGCGCCATGCCGAGGACTACCGACAAGGGGATGTTCCCGGTCAGCAGAAAAACCACCAGAAAAAGGAACGTCGACGCCATGTCGAGGAGCAGCAGTCTCGCCGCTTCGAACAAACCTCTCATGGCAAGCCCAGCTCCTTTGCGAGTAAGGTGACCCTTAGATCCGTTTCTTGTCCGATTTATTTGGGCCGCAATTTCGTTGCGGCCGAGGGCGCTCGCCGTCCCATGCATATGGGGTACCGCGAGCCGGGTGTCAGCAGGAATTCCAACCCGATGGCCTTGCGGGGTTCCACAGCGGTCGACGCTGCGCGGGTTTTGCCCGCCGGGCCGGCGACCCGGAATCGTCGGCTTCGATGGAACCTGAATGAAGCGGCCGGACCTGGTTGCGTGATGACCTGAATTTGTCCAGGAGGCCTGAATGCGCGGCCCCTATCTCGCTGCGGTGACGGTGGCGGCGACGCTGTTCGCGCTTTCCGCCGGACGAGGCGACCTCCGCCCTCGACGGTGCGAAACTTCGACCGCATCTTCGTCTTGCTGGCCGGGCAGGTCGTCCAGGACGGCCCACCGGACCAGTTGACGCGCCATGACGGAATCGCCGCAGCCTCATCGAGCGGGAGGTGAGCCGTCTCGCGAAGCAGGCGGCGTGACGGTGTGGTATGCCCAACGCGCACGCCGTCGGCGGTGGCGCGATTTTCCTGGCGCCGCCATCACAACCCTGGCACCTCTCCCACTGACGTTCACCGAACCCGTATGGGTAACTAGGGAATGTTTGACGGCGTACCCAAAGGAACCATTGTATAGGTCGCGGTCTGACCGCTGGCAACGGTCACGGCTGTGCTGCCCATCGTTTGGCATAAGGCACTCAGGACATTTGCCGGGGGATAAATCGTACAGTGCGTTGGACTGTAATTCAGATAAACCGATGAAGGATATAAAATCCAGAATGATGAGCTGTTTGCGGCCGCTACAAGCTGCTGTGCCGTTTGGGCAAAGAAGGGATCGGGGCTGACTATGACCGCTTTCACGCTGCTGGAAAATCTGCTGAAAGCGGTTGTGTAAAGTCCTGACGCCACAGTAGGGCTGGTGCTTTGATCGATGGCCGCAGGTTGTGAAGATGGATATATATTGGGCTCCACCGACGAGATGCCCGAATTTGGGTTATAAAGGAGGCCAATTTGGCTTTGGGTTATGTTGCGTAAATTTTCCAGGTAAGAATTGTACGTCGCATCGTTGCCCAATGCGTTCAAGTTGAGGCCACCTTTGAAATTTCGAGTCGGGCCGGAATAAAAAGAAGTGGTTCCTCCGGCAAGCGAAATGAATGGAATCGTTGTACCTGCCTGTTTGGCTGCAATGGCCGCAATCAAGCCACCCATGGTAACAACCAATGTAGCACCATCACCGCCGGCCTGTTGGACCGCAGCCTTCAGGGTGTTTGTATTATAGCCAAGGTTATCCATCGGGGGCTTATAGGTTACAGGATAGGAACCCAGGCCTGTTTTGAAACTCGTTTCCAACTGTGTACCGGCAAACGGAATGACAGATACCACGCAAACATTGGTCAGACCCGTAAGCGTCTTCTTCTTGTGCGCCCCCTTCGGCTTCTTATGCCGCTTCGCTTTGGGTGCTTCCGTTGGCTTTGCATACGGTTTTGACGAGCTACGTTTTGCCATGATATCTGTCCTGTCCAACTTTGACGCGACCAAGTTTCGTGGCGGCAGTCTTGCCTGCGGCTGTGGAGCGGCTACGCGCTGCACCCGCATCCGCATCCGCATGAATGCACGTCCTTGCTCTTCCAGCGCGGATGGCTCTTGTTGGGATAAAGCCGCCAGCCGAGCACAAAATGCTGCCCGCCCTTGTCGCTCTTCTTCATCGTTCGCATCGCCTTGTCGATCAGCTTGGCGAGCTCGCGATTGGCTTCGTATCCGCACTTGTCGGTGGCGTTGGCGTGCTTGGCGTCGGTCTTCACGCCGGGCAATGCAGCGCGGCCCTTGCCCTGCGACGTCTTGCGGGCACCTTGCTTCAGTTTGGCGCGGGTGATCTTGGGATAGATTTCAGGCATCGCATCCTCCTTGTTGAAGCTGACGTTGTTGAAGCTGACGTTGTTGAATCTGGCGTTCGAAGATTATTGCGCTCGCTTTGCGGTCGCTCGCTTTGTGGTCGGGGTGGGCCGATGGATCATTTGATTTAAATAAACGGATAAAGTCGTTATCTGGTGCCCTTGCGCCGATGCTTTCTCTAAATCATCGGAATGGTCCCTCCAGACCACACGTAGAAGCTGAAGCAAATGATACCACCAATTTTGGCGCTTGCAAGATGCCAGAAGCTCCGGCCTCCCGGGCCGGACAAACGAGCAATCCTGGGCAGCGCGCGCCGCCGCCTCCCGCTCACGCCTGGATAGGAAGCATAGTATCCTTGCGTTGCTCGAGGGGAGATGAAACCCACAGGAGGGTCGAATGGCATGTGATTGGGTACAGACGACCTGGAATTACGGGTGGACCGGCGACCAAGGCATGAGCGTCGGATTGTTTCTGAGTTTTGCGCCGTCGCCTTACATGATCGCCCAGTGTGCGCTCTCGAATGCCGACGGCAGCGGACTGATGTTCTCGGGTGTTACGCAGTACACCACGCGCCCCGATCCGAACGGCGGGGATCAGCCGGTCAGTTTCAACTGGGATCCGAACTTCGGTTTCCCGGCCGAGGTGTGGGACTACAACATGTCCAGCGTGAGCGCCGAGATGGATATCGGCGGCGGCGGGCAGGGCGGCAAGTTCAGCCTGACGGTGTTTTATCTGTCGTGAAGGAGATGGCCATGCAGACGGTTTCCCCAGGTCGGCATCGCATCGCGGCCGAGCGCGCGTGCGTGCTGTACGACAAGGACCACCGGCGCGATCCGGCATATCCAGCATGTCGTCGTCATGGAGGGCGGGCACCATCCGGACGAACGCGAGATCGAAGCCATGTGCCGGCGTGCCCTCACCAAGCGCGGGCACGCCCACGATGGGCTCGACACGCTTCACCTCGATCGCAACGCGTTTGCGCCCTTCAAGGTCTATCGGGTCGATCCGGCACGAAGAGTGCTGGTGGAGCGTCAACACAAGCGCTAGGTCGAAGGCCGCACCGGCGACGCCGGCAGCCCCCTGAGCGGACAGCGGGGCTTCCCCGCGAGATGGAAGCAGAGGCGGGCACTATTGCACTTGACTTAACTGAAGTGTTAATTAACATAGTCATTAAATGAACCCGCTCGACCATACCTTCGGCGCCCTTTCCGACCCGACCCGCCGGGCGATCCTCGTCCGTCTCGCCAAGGGCGAGGCGACGGTGGGAGAGCTCGCCAAGCCCTTCGCCATGTCGCTTCCCGCCATATCCCGGCATCTGAAAGTGCTGGAGGAAGCCGCGCTCATTTCGAACGAGCGGCACGGCAAGCATCGCCGCTGCCGGCTCAAGCCCGAGGCGCTTGCCGCCGCGGCCGACTGGCTCGATTTCAGTCACCGCTTCTGGAGCGGAAGCCTCGCGCGCCTCGACGCCCACCTCAAGAAACCAAAGGAGAGGAAGCCATGAATCTCGCAGCCACGAACCTCACTGCAGAAGACACCACCCTGGAGATCACGCGCGTGTTCGATGCGCCGGCCGCACGCGTCTTCGACGCCTGGCTCGACCGCGAGGAATTTCAGGCCTGGATCGGCCCCGAGGGCATGAGCTGCGAGGTGCCCCTGCACGAGCCCCGCGTCGGCGGCCGCTACCGCATCATCATGCGCCTCTCCGACGGCCGCGTGATCCCCGTCGCCGGCGTGTTCAAGATGGTCGACCCGCCCCGCCGCCTCGTCTTCACCTGGGGCTGGGAAGGCGACGCCTCGCGCGAGAGCCTCGTCACCATCACTCTGCGCGAGAAGGGCGGCAAGACCGAGTTGACGCTGCGCCAGGAGGGACTCGGCAGCGTCGCCAACCGCGACGACCACGGCAGGGGATGGAACAGCGCGCTCAATAAGCTTGTCGGCTATCTTGCGATTGGGCGCGCGGAGTGAGTTGGGGCCTGGGATCACCTATTCGGGTTCCCAGTCAGTAGTGAAGTCGAGGGCTTCGATCACTTCGAAGAGGGGCACGCATTTGACACCGAGATGCGCGCAGACATCCGGCACTTTCCTATTTGCCCGTTTCTTGCTCGGCGCCGAGACTTCAAACGAAACAATGCACCGCTCGTTTGCGGCTACGATGCCGTAGGCAATTAGAAACGGATCGCGGCCAACCGTCTCCTGTTCAGCTTCATCGAGGTCTGGCGCATAGCCATGTGCCGTCACCGTTGCAACAGCCACTGGGTCTGCTTCCTCCGCAAACAAGAGGGCGTCCCGGTTCTCTTTTTCCTTGAGCCAATCAACGAGTTGGCCTTTGCCGGCGACAACTTCCTCATACTGCTCCAAGGGGATTTTTATATTGCCGGAAGCGCCGTTGTGACGGAGCCACTGCCAGAAAATCAGGAATTGCTTCAGCGGGTAGTAGGTGCGATCGGCACGGATCAGCGTGTCGGCATCAAGAAGATAAATCAAAATTTATCTCCTTAGGCTGCCTGGCGATTGCCAATTAACCTGTCGACTGCGGTCGGCTTCACCCCTAGCACCCTGCCTGCCTTCGGCGTTGACAGGGCTCCAGCCGCGACCATCCTTTTGACGAGGCCGATTAGGCCCTGGCCCACGCGATGTCGTCTCACGGTGTAATAATCGGGCCCGCCCTCCTTCTCTTGATCTGCCTTTTGGGCGGAGCGCTCAGCGTCAAAGGTGTCACTGAGGTCCTTATAAACGGCAGCAGAGATGAAATTGGATCGCAGTAGGTTGTAGGCGACCATCTTACGGCTGATATTCCGCGCATTTGCGAACGTGCTGATCCGTTGCCTAAGATCTTCGATGCCCGTTGCCTCGCGGACCCCAACCTGTAAGAGTTCTCCTGGGACAAGCAGAAATCTTGCAGCCACGGCATCACAGAACTTCTCAACGTCGGCCTCGCTGTCGTAGCCACTGACTCCCGTTTGCCCGAGCCATATGTGCGCGAGTTCGTGCAGAAGCGTGAATGACCACGCCGCACGAAGTCCTTTTCATTTATGACAACGAAGGGTGCTATTTTGTCCGCAAGAGCAAATCCGCGAAACACCCGCACATCAATGTCAGTGTGATGGGTTCCAAGGTTGCCCATCAGCAGCACAAATATTCCGGCCTTCTCCGCTCCAGCACGGAGCACCGCAAAGGCGTCGGTTACCGTCTTTTTCGTACGGAAGTTATCAAGGCTGACCCCAAGAGTTCCCGCGCATGGAGTCGACGAGTGCATCGACGCCCATGTTCATGCGGGCAGAATCAACGAAAGCAAGCGGCTCATCTTCCTCGGTTTCCTCGAGCGCCGCCCGTACGAGCTGCTGGCGGACCTGTATGTCGCGCAGGAGTGTATCGAGGAGAGCTTCCGAGCCGGGTGTCTGCCCGTTGGGAAGCGATCGAAAGTCCTGACCGCGGTCCCTTTCGCGTGGTCGCTTCGGCAAATAAAATGTAAGGAGTGGCCGATGGTACTTCTCGGCCATGTTGACAAGCTGACGCCGGCTTGGCGATTGTTTTCCCGCCTCAATAGCCTCCAGTCGCTCACGCCCGGTCAGGCCCAGCTTTCTGGCGGCTTCTTCGACCGATAGCCCTGCGGTCTCACGTGCCCAAATAAGGATATCGGGGTTTATTTGCGGCATGATGGATATTGTGCACCGTTTTTGCCCAAGGTCGAGGTCTTGGGCATCATTTCAGGTCAGGTGATAGGACGGTACTGGTCCCACATTAAAGGCACCTTATCCTGGATTTGTCGGCATCTCCTGGTGCTGCCGCACAGGATTGAACTGTGGACCTCCCCCTTACCAAGGGGGTGCTCTACCACTGAGCTACGGCAGCAGGAATCTGGGGGCCATCCGAAGCGGGCGCCCCCGAAGCGGGCGGAAACTGCCATAAGGGATGGCGGGGTGCAAGGATCAGTCCGGACGCGGTGAAATCGGCGGCGGATGAGCGCGCCGCCGGGCGCGAGGGCTCGCCGCGGCGGCGCGTTCGGCGACGCCGCGGGCTTGCTCCGGGGACGGCGGGGTTCGCTATCAACACGGCATGACCAAGCCCCGCTCCGACACCGAAGCTGGCGCCCCGGCCGGCGGCAGCGCCGCGGCCAAGCCCGGCGGGGCGCGCGAGGAGCGGCTGTCGGCGGCGCTGCGGGCCAACCTGGCGCGCCGCAAGGTCCAGGCCAGGGCGCGCGCGGGGGCGGACAAGGGGTATCGGGATAAGGCCGAAGAGGCGGACCCGGCGGACCGGCCTGGGGAGGGGACCCACGATTCCGCCGGATTTGTCGGGGACAAGCGGACCCGTTAGAACGGTTTCCGGGGTGGCCGGGCATGCCCGGTCGCGACAGGTGGGTTAACCTGATCGAAAACCGCTTGCCGTTAGGTTCAAAGGTTCAAAGCCGGCACCGGGCCGGCCGGCGAGGGGTCGCCGGTTCCTTTCATTCAGCGGGGGTTACATGGATCGCATCAGCATCGTCGGCGGCCGGCCGCTTCACGGCGCCATTCCGATTTCCGGCGCCAAGAACGCCGCCTTGCCCTTGATGATCGCGAGCCTGCTCACCAAAGAGACGCTCATCCTCGACAATGTGCCGCGCCTTGCCGACGTGTCGCTGCTCCAGCGCATCCTGAGCAATCACGGCGTCGACATCATGCTCAACGGCAAGCGCCCGGGCGACACCGCCTATCAGGGCCAGACCCTGCACATCTCGGCGGCCGACATCGTCGACACCACCGCGCCCTACGAGCTCGTCTCCAAGATGCGGGCGAGCTTCTGGGTGGTCGGGCCGCTGCTCGCGCGCATGGGCGAGGCGAAGGTCTCGCTGCCCGGCGGCTGCGCCATCGGCACCCGCCCGGTCGATCTCCTCATCATGGCGCTGCAGAGCCTCGGCGCCGAGATCGAGATCGACGGCGGCTACGTGATCGCGCGCGCCCGCCACGGCCTGCGCGGCGGCGAGATCGTGTTCCCCAAGGTCACCGTCGGCGGCACCCATACGGCGATCATGGCCGCTTCGCTCGCCCACGGCGTCACCGTGATCGAGAACGCGGCCCGCGAGCCCGAGATCGCCGATGTCGCGGACTGCCTCAACAAGATGGGCGCGAAGATCACCGGCGCCGGCACCTCGCGGATCGTGATCGACGGCGTGCCGCGCCTCAACGGCGCGCGCCACAGCGTGCTGCCCGACCGCATCGAGACGGGCACCTATGCCATGGCGGTCGCCATGACCGGCGGCGACGTCACGCTCGAAGGCGCGCGGCCGGAACTGCTGCAGAACGCCCTCGACGTGCTGGTGCAGGCGGGCGCGGTGGTATCTGCCACCAACACCGGCATCAGGGTCATGCGCAACGGCGCCGGCATTGCCCCGGTCGACGTGGTGACCGCACCGTTCCCGGGCTTTCCGACCGACCTGCAGGCGCAATTCATGGCGCTGATGACGAGGGCGAGGGGCACCTCGCATATCACCGAGACGATCTTCGAGAACCGTTTCATGCATGTGCAGGAGCTGGCGCGGCTCGGCGCCCGCATCCAGCTCGACGGCGAGACCGCCACCATCGAGGGCCGCACCCATCTCAAGGGCGCCCCGGTGATGGCGACCGACCTGCGGGCATCGGTCTCCCTCGTCATCGCCGCGCTGGCGGCGGAAGGCGAGACCATGGTCAACCGCGTCTATCACCTCGACCGCGGCTTCGAGCGCCTGGAAGACAAGCTCAACGCCTGCGGCGCCGAGATCACCCGCATCAGCGGGTGACGCTGCATCGGCGCCCGAGGAATTCGGGCGATCACCGCCTCGGCGCTGCTCCCTCTCCCGCTTGCGGGGGAGGGGTGGGGAGGGGGTGCTTGCCGCATGCACGGACCTCTGCAAATGCCATGACGGTGTGCTTGGGGCACGAAAGAGCCCCCTCCCTGACCCTCCCCCGCAAGCGGGAGAGGGGATAGCAAGCAAGCGGGCGCGCGCCTCAATCGTCCAGCCCATCGCCCGCCGGCAGCACCGCAGCGCTCTCGCGGCGTTTGCTGCGGACGTGGCCGAAATAGTGCGAGAGCACCGGCAGCCCGAGCGAGACCACGAACACCCGCGTGAGGTGATGCGCGCCCACGAAGACGGGATCGAGGTGAAGCGCGAGGGCGAGGATCATCATCGCATCCACCGAGCCCGGCGCGTAGGCGACGATCAGGTCCGCCAGCGGCAGCTTTACGACCGCGGTGACGGCGGCGCCGATCGCCCCGGCGATGATCATCGACACCACGAAGGCCCCGAAGCCCGCGCCCAGGTAGCTCAGCATCAGGCGGAACGGCGTCCCGGTGAAGCGCGCGCCGCTCACGGTGCCGAGGCCGACCATGGCGAATGACGCCAGCCAGAACGGCATCGTCACGTGGACCAAGGCGCCGCCGTGAAGCACCGCGGAGAGCACCATCGGGCCGAAGATGAGCCCGCCGGGAAAGCCGAGCCGCAGCAGCCCGAACGCCGCAGCGACGCAGCCGCCCACCAGCAGCACGAACTCGAACGGGGCGTCGGCGATGCTCAGCGCCCCGACCGGCAGGCGCGCCGGGCCGGCAATGCCGAAAGCCGACAGGATTGCCGGCACGCCGACCGCGAGGATCACCACCCGCAGCGTCTGCACGATGGCGACGCCGCGCACGTCGCAGTTCTCCTGCTCGGCGGCGAGCGCCATCACCTGGCTCAGCCCTCCCGGCACGCCGGCAAAGATGGCGGTTATGGTATTCCAGCCATGCACCTTGGTGAGATAGGTGACGGTGCCGAGCGTCGCCGCGGCCATGGCGACGGAGACCATGAACAGGCTGAACGGCCACGTCGCCATCCCCTTCACCGTCTCCGGCGTCACCACCCCGCCGATCGATATGCCGAGGGTGATGAAGAACGCGCGCGCCAGCGGCACCGGCACGGAGATGGGACGCCCCAGCAGCGCCGCCGCGGCGGTAAACAGCATCGCGCCGGCGAGCCAGCCGGCCGGAAACTTCGCGGCGTCGAGCACGAAGCCGCCTGCACCGCCGATCAGGAGGGATTCAACGAGATTGCGGTATTTGAAGCGGGACTCGAGGGCAGGCTGCATGCCCGGCGATCAATGCCGCGCCCTGGCGCCGCCGTCAAATTCGCCGCGCGCGCAGGTGCTCTGAGGTTTTCGCCGCGGTCGGCCCTTGCCGGCACGACTTGCGCACTGCGTGAGCGCAAGCGTGCTCTTTGTGCAGAAGATCGGGATTCCGACGCTCCCGGCGTAGCCGGGCGCCATGCCGCCGCGGCCGCCGCCGCGATGGACAGGAAAGCCGACTTGTGATGACTTTGCAGGCACGGCAAGGCCGGAATTTCACGAGTGTAGTGTCTCTAACATTTGGCTCCGCCCAAAAGGGGAGGATCGGGGTGGGGACCGCGGGCAGCAAATGCGGCGCCTCAGCGGACCCCAACCCAACCCTCCCCTGAAAAAGGGAGGGAGCAGGCCGGACGCCATCAAGCGTTAGGATCACGACACCAGGTTTTTCGAGGTCGGGCGGTTCGAGGTCCACTGGGCAGAGCGAAACAGCGCCATGCTGCAGGGTTGGTTCGTCATCGCGGTCGCGCTCGCCTATATCGGGCTGCTGTTCGGTATCGCGAGCTATGGCGACCGGCTGCAGAAAATCGGCGATGCGGCGCGGCCTCGCCTGTGGATCTATCCGCTGTCGCTGGCGATCTATTGCACGTCGTGGACCTTCTTCGGGTCGGTGGGTCTTGCGACCCGCAACGGCTTTGATTTTCTCGCCATCTATATCGGCCCGGTCCTGATGATCGGCCTCGCCTTCCCCTTGATCATCCGCATCACCCGGCTGTCGAAGGCGCAGAACATCGTCTCCATCGCCGATTTCATCGCCGCGCGATACGGCAAGCACCAGGGCGTCGCCGCGACCGTCGCTCTCATCGCCATCGTCGGGACCATTCCCTACATCGCCCTGCAGCTCAAGGCGATCTCGTCGTCGCTCGGCGCCATCGTGGTGCCGATGGTGACCTTCGCGGGCCCGGTGCAGCCGATGCTCGGGGATCCGCCGCTGTTCGTCGCCCTGTCGCTCGCGGCCTTCGCGGTGCTGTTCGGCACCAGGCACGCCGATGCGACCGAGCATCAGCACGGGCTCATGCTGGCGGTCGCGGTCGAATTGGTGGTCAAGCTCGTCGCCTTCGTCGCCGTCGGCGCCTTCGTCACCTTCGGGATGTTCGACGGGCCGGCCGCCCTGTTCAGGGAGGCGCTGGCGCGGCCCGACACAGCGGCCGTGCTGACCTCGCAGACCAATTTCGGAATGATGGCGGTGATGACGATGCTGTCGTTCTTCGCCATCGTGTTGTTGCCCCGCCAGTTCTACGTCACCGTGGTGGAGAACAAGAGCGAATCGGAAATCCGCCGCGCGGCCTGGCTGTTTCCGCTCTATCTCGTGATCATCAATCTGTTCGTGATGCCGATCGCGCTCGCGGGCATGCTGACCTTCACGCCGGGCACGGTGGACAGCGACATGTACGTGCTGGCGCTGCCGATCAAGGCCGGCTCGGAGTTGCTCGCGCTGGCCGCCTTCATCGGCGGGTTGTCGGCGGCAGCCGCCATGGTCATCGTGGAGTTGGTGGCGCTCGCGATCATGGTGTCGAACGACATCGTGGTGCCGCTCGCGCTCAATCGCCGCGACGCCACCAATGTCGGCACCCACCTCCTCACCGTGCGCCGCATCGCCATCTTCACCGTGCTGCTGCTCGCCTATCTCTATTACCGCCTCGCGGGAGAGGCCCAGCTCGCCGCCATCGGGCTGATGGCCTTTGCCGCCGTCGCCCAGCTTGCGCCGGCCTTTTTCGGCGGTCTGATCTGGCGGCGCGCCACGGCGCGCGGCGCGCTCGCCGGCATGACCGTTGGGATCGTGATCTGGGCCTACACGCTTCTACTGCCGAGCCTCGCCGACGCGGCGGCCTGGGGCCTCCCGCTGGTCGCCGACGGGCCGTTCGGCATCGCCGTGCTGCGGCCCCAGTCCTTGTTCGGCGTCGACCTGCCGCCGCTGATGCACGGCATGGCGTGGAGCCTATCCATCAACCTTCTCGCCTATGTCGCGTTCTCGCTGAGCCGGCAGCCCGCCGCCATCGAGCGCATGCAGGCCGACGTCTTCGTGCCCGCCGGCCTTGATCCCGCGCCGAGCTTCCGCCTGTGGCGGTCGGCGGTGACGGTGGAGGAATTGACCACGACGGTGGCGCGCTATCTCGGCGAGGAGCGCGCCCGCGCCTCGCTCGAAGCGTTCGCCGTCACCCGGCAAATGCATCTGCCGCCATCGGCGCAAGCCGATTTCGAGCTGCTACGCCATGCCGAGCGGCTGCTCGCTTCGGCGATCGGCGCCGCCTCGTCGCGTCTCGTGCTGTCGCTGCTGCTGCGCAAGCGCACGGTTTCGACCAAGGCCGCCCTCAAGCTCCTCGACGACGCCAATGCCGCCATCCATTACAACCGCGAGATCCTGCAGACTGCGCTCGATCACGTCGGCCAGGGCATCGCGGTGTTCGACAAGGACACCCATCTGATCTGCTGGAACCGGCAGTTCGGCGAGATTCTCGACCTGCCGGACCAGATGATGCGGGTCGGCATCGACCTCGCCGAAATCCTGCGCTTCAACGCCGCGCGCGGCGCCTTCGGCCCGGGCGATCCCGATGCGCTGGTGGCGGAACGGCTGCCGCGCTATGTCGCCGACGCACCGCCGTCCCGCGAACGGTTTCCCGACCGCGGCCTCGTCATCGAGGTCCGCGTCGGCCCGATGCCGGACGGCGGCATGGTGACGACGCTCACCGACATCACCCCGAGCGTCGCTGCGGCCGAGGCGCTGGAGCGCGCCAACGAGGGCCTCGAACGGCGCGTGCGGGAGCGCACAAGCGAGCTTGAGCACCTCAATGCCGAGCTGGCCGATGCCAAGTCCGCCGCCGAGACCGCCAACATCTCGAAGACGCGGTTTCTCGCCGCGGCGAGCCACGACATCCTCCAGCCGCTCAACGCCGCGCGGCTCTATGTGACGAGCCTGGTGGAGCGCCAGGGCATCGGCGAGGAAGCCCGCCTGATCGGCAATGTCGACGCATCGCTGGAGGCGGTGGAGGACATCATCGCCGCCCTGCTCGAGATATCGCGGCTCGACGCGGGGGCCATGACGCCCGACATCTCGACGTTCCGGATCGACGATCTCTTGGCGCCGCTCGAGCTCGACTTCGCGCCCCTGGCGCAAGCCAAGGGCATCGATCTCGTGTTCGTTGCATGCTCGCTGACCGTGCGGTCGGATCGCCGCCTGCTGCGCCGGCTCTTACAGAACCTCGTCTCCAACGCCATCAAATACACCCGCACCGGGCGCGTGCTGGTGGGGTGCCGCCGCGGCGGCACGCATCTGCGCATCGACGTCCATGACACCGGCATCGGAATTCCGCCGCACCAGCAGCGCGCGGTGTTCTATGAATTCCATCGGCTCGAGCAGGGGGCCAAGGAGGCCCGCGGCCTCGGCCTCGGCCTTTCGATCGTCGAGCGCATCGCCCGCGTCCTCGATCTCCCGCTCCGTCTCGTTTCCGAGACCGGTCGCGGCTCGCATTTCTCGATCGAGGTGCCGGTGGCGCCGGCGGCGGCACATCGCGCGCTCGCGCCGGAAACGCGGCTCGACCACGGGCGGATCGGGGAGACCGTGCTCTGCGTCGACAACGACGCCAACATCCTCGACGGCATGACGACCTTGCTCCAGGGCTGGGGCTGCGAAGTGCTGGCGGCGGCCGATCTCGCCGGCGCCGTCGCGGCGGTGCGCGCCAGCGCCAAGACACCGAGCGGGCTTCTGGTCGACTACCATCTCGACCGCAGCAACGGCATCGAAGTCGTGATCGCGCTGCGCCGGCAATTCGACCCGGACGTGCCGGCCGCGCTGATTACCGCCGACCGTTCCCCGGAGGTCCGCGAGGCCGCCCGCGCCGCGGGCATCGCCGTGCTCAACAAGCCGCTCAAGCCGGCGGCGCTGCGCGCGGTGATGTCGCAGTGGGCCGCGCGAAGGCTCGCCGCCGCGGAGTGATCCAGTTTGCCAAGTGGCTGCGACTTCAACGCCCGGTCACGAACGCGGTCACGTCGAGCGTGGCGATCGCGTCCGGCGCATCCGATGACGGCTGTGCTGCAACGATGAGCAGCGTCTTCCCGGGCGGCACGCCGGGCGGAAACCACTTCGGATGCTGAGCATTGTACTGGCAATCGGTCACCTGCATCGCGGGCGAGGCGCCTGTCGCCTCTTGAATGAAGATGGCGTAGGTCATTCCATCGATTTCATTACAGTTGCGGTTGGATTCGAACGCGAACCATTTGCCGTCGGGCGACCACCATCCGGCACGCGCCTGGAATATCGGCACGAAGCTCGGGCCTCGCGGCGCCCGCCGGTCGAGTGGCGCCACTCTCGGGATCCGGGCGCGCGTATCCGTCACCCAGATGAAGTTGATGTCCTGATTGTAATAGTTGCTCAGGAGGTTGTTCTGGCCGGCGAACGCGACGAGGTTCGGATTGACCTGATTGACGCTCGGAAAACCGGCCCAGACGATGTCGTTCGCCAGCGGCGAGCGAATTGCCGTGCCGGTGGTTGCGTCGATTTCAGCGGTCACCTGGGACGTGGTCACGTCTGTCGCCAGGTGCAGGCAATCTGGGTACCACGAGGGATAGATCATCCCGGCGGTGCTCGGGAGCAGGACCGGCGATGAACTGCCGACCGGAACGACGTAGACGCCATTGTTGTTGCTGAATGCGACCGGCCCGATGGTCAATTGGCCGCCGGTCCGGTTCCAACACCAGTCCGGTCGCGTAGCGGCGACCGATGTCACAAAGGGCTGAACATCGAGCGTCGAAAGATTGATGCTGTAGAGCGTCGTCTCACCGCCGGCCACGGGCGTGCGTTCGAAAATCGCCATGGTGCCGTTGGCATTGACCACCGGCCGGTAGTAAATGAAGTCAGGGTGCTGCAGCAGAAAATTCGGCGTGACGAGGGCAGGGGAGGCCGCCTGCGCGAAAGCCGTCGTTGCCGAGCAGAACAACCAGGCGACGGCGAATATTCGTATAGCGATCCCCATGGCAAGCCACGCGATGGTTTGAATTTCGGATTGTGCAATCGTACGAATTCCGCTCTGCCGAAACAACGAAATCAAGCACGCCGGCGTGCTCCGCGGATCATTTGTCCGCGTGTGTAGTGCAGATGTCGCAAATGGGCGACCTTGACTCGCCGCCGGAGAGAGCGACGCTAGTGCGTCAGCGGCGGGACCTGATTCCACTGGCCCACTTCGATCTTGGAGGCCACGATCACCGCCTGGGTGCGGCTTTCCACGCCGAGCTTCTGCAGGATCGCCGAGACATGCGCCTTGACGGTCGCCTCGGAGACGCCGAGCTCGTAGGCGATCTGCTTGTTGAGCAGGCCCTCGGACAGCATCATGAGCACGCGCACCTGCTGCGGCGTCAGCGAGGAGAGCCGCGCCAGCATCGCAGAATTGTCGTCGTCGCCCTTGGCGGCGAGATCGATGTCGGGCGGCGTCCAGATGCCGCCCTTGAGCACCACTTCGATCGCCTTGCGGATCTGGTCGATGCCCAGTGTCTTGGGGATGAATCCGGACGCGCCGAAATCCATGCAGCGGCGGATCACCGCGGGATCGTCGTTGGCCGAAACGATCACCACGGGCACGCTCGGATATTGCGCCCGCATGTACATGAGGCCGGAGAAGCCGCGAACGCCGGGCATGGAGAGGTCCAGCAGGACGAGATCGATGTCGTTGGTGCGGTCGAGCAGCTTGGAAATATCGTCGAACGAACCCGCCTCGGCGATATCCCCGCGCTCGAACAGGCCGGTCACCGCCTCGCGAAGTGCGCCTCGGAACAACGGATGATCATCGGCGATCACAAGCCGGTAAGGTGCTGATGCACTCACGCTGATGCGCCCACTTTTGCGCTCACTTGGAGGCCCTCTCGTTTCGGAGCGGGGGTCCTCCGATTATGACCATTTTCTAACCGCGTGTCTGCCGATGCAAGAGGCACGGCCTGCATTTGGAATGAGCGGCGTCCTCATCGCTCATACCGAGCAGGGAAACCTGCGCCCCGACGGCGGTATCGAGGCGGGGTAAGCGGCTTTACGGCGTTACTGTGGTACCGGGGCCACGCCTTTGGCACGTCGCATGCAACGCATGTCCATGCAAGCGACAGGACATCGGGGATGCCCGCGGGGTGGGCGCTTCGTGATGTCGGTGCGGCCCGGGCGGCCCAGCGCCGCGCGGACCTTTTTGAAAGGATCCGAACATGCTTCACGACGCAAGAAACCTTCGCCGCACGACTGCCAGGGCGATCCGGAGCCAGCCGGGTCTCGCGGCGTTGCCGCGCACCATGGCGATGCTGCTGTCGGCATGGCTCATCTATTTCTTCGCCATCAATCTGTTCGTGAAACAGCTCAACGCGGTCACGGTGCCCTATGTCGAGGGGCCGCTCGGCGCTTATCTCGTGGTGCTGGGGTCGGCGCTGGTGTTTGCCGCCGCCGTCTACCTGCTCACCAGGGCGTTCCGTTCTGGTGGCCGCAGCGCGCGATAACGCCTGACCGCTTTGCCCGTGATGGCGGGCCGAAGCATGATCCCGAAAAGTTGCCGACTTTTCGGACAATATCATGCTCAGAACCTAAAGCTCGCCCTGCGCTCGTCGAGGACGTCATGCCGGTGCGCGCGGACTGCCGATGAACTGGAGCACGACGTCCCGGCGATGCGGACGGGAGCGGTGCTCGGCCACATAGATGCCCTGCCAGGTCCCCAGCGCGAGCGCGCCTCGGATCACCGGCACATGGATCGAGACGCCGGTCAGCATGGTCCTGATATGGGCCGGCATGTCGTCGGGGCCTTCGACCTCATGCACCCAGCCGGCGCGTTCCGGTGCAAGGACCCGCAGCGCGGTGCGCAAGTCGGTCTGCACATCGGGATCGGCGTTTTCCTGGATCACAAGCGATGCCGAGGTGTGGCGGATGTACAAGAGCAGCACCCCGTCGCCGGCGCCTGCCGCGCGTACGAACGCCGCGGCGTCACGGGTGATCTCGATGAAGCCCTCTCCCGGGGTTTCCACCGTGAGGGTCGCGGTGGCGATGAGTTCGGCGCCGCTGCGCGAGATCTCCGACAGGTGAGGCATGAAGCCAGGGCGCGTTCAGCCCCGCCTCTGGATGTCGCGCTGGATGGCCGACACCAGCTCGACCAGGCGACGCCATAGCCGCTCCATCACGTCCATGACGCGGTCGACCTCGGCACCGTCGCGCGGTCGCAGGTTCGGCTCCGCCGGAGTGGGCGCAGACGGAGACTGCGGCGCGGCTGCGGCGGGTGGGTTGGTTTGCGACGGCGCCGATGCGACCGGCGGAATGGCCGGCGGGTTCGATTGCGGCGCCTGTGCCACCGGCGGCTGGACCGGCGAAGTCGGCGCCGGCATGGGAAGCGGCAGGCCGCGCTCGAGCAGCGCGTTTTTCAGAAGCGCATTGTCCCGCTGCAGCCGTGCGATCTCGTTCTCCAGGGCGGCGCGCTCCTCCGGCGCGAGCGTGCAGGTCCAGCCTGCCTCGCGCTGCCGGCAGGTGGCGACCTCGCCGGAGCGCAGGTCGAGACGCAGATATCCATCGTCGATGCGGTGATAGGTGAAGCGCGCGTCGGCGAGATCGAGAGCCGGCTCCTGGGCGCGCAGGAGCACGACCTGGGCCATGCACACCACTACCACGATGAACACCATGATCCGGTTCATCATGCCCCCCTTTGCTCGGTCTGCTGTGGGCGCGACTAGAAATCGCGTTTACGGCAATGCCATGGCCGGAACCCCGAATGCCGATTCGAAATCGCATCATGGTACCGTCCCGCGGGCTGCCCAATCGTCCCTTCACAGCCTGCCGAACAGCGCGATTATCCTTTCGTATCAGATGCTTGCCGCAGTCGCACAGAATGTTGACTCAGGTTCCCCCAGTCAGTATGTTCCGCGCGGCCTTGAGGGGGCGGTTACCGGATCAAGCGAGCGCGCGAATGGCGTGAATATGCCCGACAACGCGCACAACGAACCAGGCAACCAATCCAGGAACGAGGCTGCTCTTTCCGCGAGGCTGCGGCGTCTCGGTGATGAGCTTGGCCGCGACCGGCCAAGCCTTGCGCCGAAGACGGAAGGTCCACCGCCGGAATCCATTGGTTCGGGCATGGCGCGTGGAATCCGGCTCTCGACCGAGTTGGTGGCCGGCGTTCTCGTCGGCGCCTTGCATCGGCTGGGGGCTCGACCGCTGGCTCGGCATCTCGCCGTGGGGGCTTATTGTGTTCTTGTTGCTCGGTTTCGCCGCCGGCGTGCTCAATGTGGTGCGGGCGGCGGGCGTTCCGCCCGGCGACAGTTCGGACAACAGGACGTGACGGCGAGCCGCCGTTCGCGTTGCGCACACGAGGGACCGTTCCGGTCATGGCCGATCCGATCCACCAGTTCCACATCGTGCCCCTGCTGCCGCTCGGCCAGGTCGGCGAGCACCATCTGGATTTCACCAATTCCGGCCTCTACATGCTGGTGGCGGTCGGGATCACCGGCGCCTTGATGCTGGGCGCGACGGCGTCGCGCCGCATCGTGCCGAACCGCATCCAATCGGTCGCCGAGCTCGCCTATGAGTTCGTCGCCGACACCATACGCAACACCATCGGCGAGGGCGGGATGCGGTTCTTCCCGCTGGTGTTCTCGCTGTTCATGTTCATCCTGGTGTCGAACGTGGTCGGGCTCATTCCCTACCAGTTCACGGTGATGAGCCACATCATCGTCACGGCGGCGCTGGCGCTGCTGGTGTTCTTCACCGTCATCATCTACGGCTTCTGGAAGAACGGGCTGCATTTCTTCAACCTGTTCGTGCCCAAGGGCATCCCGATCTACATCCTGCCGCTGATCGTCTTCATCGAAGTGCTGTCGTTCCTGTCGCGGCCGATCTCCCACAGCGTGCGTCTGTTCGCCAACATGCTGGCCGGCCACATCACGCTGTTCGTGTTCGCCAGCTTCATCACCATGCTGGGCGGGCTCGGAGTTCTCGGCTGGTTCGGCGCGACGCTGCCGCTCGCATTGACGGTGGCGCTGATCGCGCTCGAGCTGCTGGTCGCGTTCCTGCAGGCCTATGTCTTCACCATCCTCACCTGCATCTATCTCAACGATGCGCTTCACCCCGGCCATTGAGGGTCCGGTCTTCACCACCTCACGCAAAACCGCCTCACGCAAAAAAGGAGCTTCAAATGGATCCCATGGCCGCCAAATATATCGGCGCCGGCATTGCATGCATCGGCATGGGTGGCGCCGGCGTCGGCGTCGGCACCATCTTCGGCAATTACCTCGCCGCCGCGCTGCGCAATCCGTCCGCCGCGCAAGGCCAGTTCGGCAACCTCATCTTCGGCTTCGCGGTGACCGAAGCGCTCGGCATCTTCTCGCTGCTGATCGCGCTCTTGCTGCTGTTCGCCCTGTGACAACCGGCGAGGCCGGCGCGCCGCTTCGCGCGGCGCCCGGCCCGCGCCACCGGAGCCGGCCATGGCGGACGAACATTCCACGACGACCGGGACGACGACTCCTGCGGAGCACTCACGGCGTCTTCCCGCCGTTCGACAAGGAGACGTTCGTCTCCCAGCTGTTCTGGCTCGTGATCTGTTTCGCCGCGCTCTACATCATGGCGTCCAAGCTCGATCCTGCCGCGGCTCGGCTCGATCATCGCCGAGCGGCGCGACCGCATCGCCGGCGACCTCGCCGAAGCCGGACGCATGAAGGACGAGGCGGACGCCGCGATCGCGGCCTACGAAAAGGCCCTGGCCGACGCCCGCGCCCGGGCGCAGGCGATCGCGGCCGAAACCCGCGACAAGCTCAACGCTGCCGCCGAAGCGAACCGCAAGGATCTCGAAGGCAAGCTGCACGGCAAGCTCGCCGACGCCGAGAAGAGCATAGCGGCGACCAAGTCCGCCGCCATGGCCAATGTGCGCGGCATCGCCCAGGAGGCCGCCGCCGCCATCGTCAACCGGCTGATCGGCATAACGCCGTCGGCGGACGCGGTCGCGCGCGCGGTCGAAGACGCCATCAAGCGCTGAAGGGACGGCCATGTTCGAAGATCCCGAATTCTGGGTTGCCCTCGCCTTCGTGATCTTCATCGGCATCCTCATCAAGTTCGGCGTGCCGAAGATGGTGTTTTCCTCGCTCGACGAACGCAGCGATCGCATCAAGCAGGCGCTCGACGAGGCCCAGCGCCTGCGCTCCGAGGCGCAGGCGGTGCTGACGCAATATCAGAAGAAGCGCGAGGAGGCCGAGAAGGAAGCCCAGGCGATCATCGTCAGCGCGCGGGTCGAGGCCGAACGCCTCGCCGGCGAAGCCAAGGGCAAGGTCGAGGAATTCATCGCCCGCCGCACCAAGATGGCCGAATCCAAGATCGCCCAGGCCGAGGCCCAGGCGCTCGCCGACGTGCGCGCCGCGGCCGCCGACGCCTCCATCGCCGCCGCCGAGAGCATCCTGAAGCAGTCGACCGTCGGCGCCGCGGCCGAAAGCCTGATCGCCAAGGGCATCAGCGACGTGAAGGCGCCAAGCTGAACTGACCTTCTCCCTCCCCGTCTTCGGAGAGGGCCGGGGTGGGGACTTTTCAGGGCGCAGCGCTTGATCGAGCAGACCCCACCCTAACCCTCCCCGAAAACGGGGAGGGAAAAGCAATGACTATCTCGCGCGCTATCTCTTCGCCGCCTTCGGCCTCGCCACCGGCTTCGGCTTTTCCGCGGGCTTGAGGCCGTCGGGGTCGAAGCCGATATAGATCACATAGGCGTCGAGCTCGTCCGCGGGCGGGACCGGCACCGTCATTTCCTCTTCGATGTGGGTGAAGGGAATGTTGAGCTGGGTGTTCGGAATCGGGACGTTGAAGGACGAACAGCTTGGTCCAGACGGTCTTGGGTTCGATGCCTTCACGCACCAGCGCATAGCGCAGCGGAACGGTGACGGTTCCCGGCCCGCCGGCGGGGCCGACCACGACCCGGCCCTGAACCCCGACCCGTGATCGTCACCATGTCGCCACGGACGTCGCATTCCCGCGCCGTCTTCACGAAGCTCGCCTGATATTTCAGGCTGAGCGCCGCGTTGTCGGCCTTGGAATCGTTGACGCTCAGCGTCGCGGCGCCCTGGCGATAGTCGACGCCCGGGCAATTGAAATCGGCCGATGCCTGGGTCTGCGGCCGGCGCCGCCGCAAGCGCCTGGTTCGGAATCGCCGGTGAACCAGTTCTTGACCCGGCTGGTGAACGAAGTGGTCGGCGCCGGCGCTCGCCGTTGCCGCAGGTGGAGGCGAGGCCGGGGGCGGCGAGGGCTGTTGCGGCGGTGCGGGCCGGTGCGGCCGTGCCGGCAGTCGCCGCGGGCGCCGGCGGCGGGGCTTCCGAGCCGGTCAAGCCGGTCAGCGAAGAGCACCCGGCGAAGGCCGTCAGCGCGATCATGCCGGCAATGGTTCTCCGCAAGCTGCGCCACTCCGTGCCGAGCCCGGCTCCCCGGTCAACCATGTAGCAGGTCACCCATGGAATCTCCCAGCCCCCGAATATGCCAATTATTATAGCAGCATAACCGTGGCCGTCCAAAGGCGTTCAGATGCCGACCTCATGCCTCAGATCGGGCGGCTGGGCCGAATATGCGGCGGTTCGTCCTTGATGCGCGCATAAAGCAGGTGGTCCTGCCACATCCCGTTGATGCAGAGGTATTGCCGCGCATAGCCTTCGCGCTGGAACCCGGATTTTTCCAGCAGCCCGATCGAGGCCGACGTTGGTCGGGATGCAGGCGGCCTCCAGCCGGTGCAGGCGCAGCGTGACGAAGCTGAACGGGATGATGGCGCGCAAGCGCCGCGCTCATGAGCCCGTGGCGGGCATGGGGTTCGCCCACCCAGTAGCCGATGCTGCCGGCCTGGGCGACGCCGCGGCGGATGTTGGCGAGCGTGATGCCGCCGACCAGCACGCCCTCCGGCTTCAGCGCGATGAAGAACGAATAGGACTGGTCGGCGCGCTGGTCCTCGGCATAGCGCTTGAGGCGGCGGCGGAACGCGCCGCGGGTGAGATCGTCGGCCGGCCAGATCGGCTCCCACGGCTTGAGGAAGTCGCGGCTGCGCTCGCGCAGCGCCGCCCATTCGGGATAGTCCGACATTTGCGGCTGGCGCAGCACCACGCGATCGCCGTCGATCGCGGGCATCGTCTCGGGGAATGAGGTGCTGCGGAAGAACGCCATGACGTCGTCGGAGGTGACCGGAGAACGGCCGGGCGGGACTAGGGTTAGGCCGCCTTCTGGGTGAGACTTTCCGCAATCGCCGCCGCGCTTTCAAGCCCGGACGGCCCGAGCGCCGCCACCGCGGGCCGCGAACGGGCGATCAGCGCACGGCCGGCGGCGCGCGTGCTCTCGACCGTCACGGCGTCGACCTTGGCGACGATCTCCTCGATCGGGATCGGGCGGCCGTAGATGAAGATCTGGCGGGCCAGCTGCTCGGCCCGCGCGCTCGAGCTTTCCAGCGCCATCAGCAGGCCGACCTTCATCTGCGCCTTGGCGCGGGCGACCTCGTCCTCGGTGATGGTGTCGGCGGCGGTCGCGATCTCGTCGACCACCACCCGCATCAGTTCCGGCGCGTCGATCGCGTCGGTGCCGGCATAGAGCCCGAACAGCCCGGTGTCGGCATAGGGCGAGTGGAACGCGTAGATCGAGTAGCACAGCCCGCGCTGCTCGCGGACCTCCTGGAACAGGCGCGACGACATTCCGCCGCCGAGCACGTTGGTGAAGACCTGCAGGCTGAAGATCGAGGGATCGCGCTGCGGCACGCCCTCGAGCGCCGAGCGCGATATGGACCTGCTCGAGATCGCGCTTCTGCGATGAACGCGCCGCCGGAGAACCGCGCCGCCGAAGGCGCCGCCGCCGGCCGGCCCGACGAACTTGGCGAACCGCCGCTCCGCCTCGGCGACGACGGCGTCGTGCTCGACCGCGCCGGCCGCCGCCACCACCATGCCGGGGGCGCGGTAGTTGCGGGCGAGATAGGCGCGCAGGCGCTTGGCGTCGATCGAGCGCACCGTCGCCGGCGTGCCGAGGATCGAGCGGCCGACCGGCTGTCCGGCGAACGCCGTCGCCTGCAGGTGCTCGAACACGAGATCGTCGGGCGTGTCCTCGACCGCGCCGATCTCCTGGACGATGACGTTCTTTTCGCGGGTGACCTCGTCCGGGATCGAAGCTCGGATGCGCCAGGATGTCGGAGAGCACGTCGAGCCCGAGCGCGATGTCGGTCTTGAGCACGCGGGCGTAATAGGCGGTCATCTCGACGCCGGTGCCGGCATTGAGGTCGCCGCCGACCGCCTCGATCTCCTCGGCGATCTGGCGCGCGGTGCGGCGCGCCGTGCCCTTGAACGCCATGTGCTCGAGGAAATGCGAGATGCCGTGCTCGTCCGGCGCTTCGTAGCGGCTGCCGCACCCGACCCAGACGCCGAGCGAAGCGGTCTGCAGATGCGGCATCGCATCGGTGACCACGACCAGTCCGGACGGGATGCGGGTGACTTCGACACTCATGCGGCAACTCCTTCGCGCGCGGCGCGGCTGTGGGCGAGAATATGGGCTTCGACGGCGCCCTGATCGGCGGGCAGCACGGTCAGTCGCTCGGGCTTGCTCTCCGAGGCCGGCGAGCCAGTCGGGCAGGCGCGGGCGGACGCCGCAGGCGGCCTCGACGGCATCGGGAAATTTCGCCGGATGCGCGGTCGACAGCACCACCATCGGGATCGCGGGATCGCGCTGGCTTTCCTTTTCGGCGACCGCCACCGCGACCGCGGTGTGGGGATCGATCAGGTAGCCGGTCTCGCGCAGCGTGGTGCGGATCGCCGCCGCGGTCTCGTCCTCGAGGGCGCGATCGGCGGTGAACAGCGCGCGCATCTCGCCGAGCGCGCGCGCGGGAACGGTGAACCGGCGCGACTGCGCGAGCGACGCCATCGCGGCGCGCACCGGCTGCGGATCGCGCCCGCAGGCGTCGAACAGCAGCCGCTCGAAGTTCGACGACACCTGGATGTCCATCGACGGCGAGGTCGTCGGCACGACGTCGCGCACCTCGTAGGCGCCGCTCGCGAGCGTGCGCGCCAGGATGTCGTTGACATTGGTGGCGATGGTGAGCCGGTCGACCGGCAGGCCCATGCGCTGGGCGACATAGCCGGCGAACACGTCGCCGAAATTGCCGGTGGGCACCGTGAAGGCGACCTTGCGATGCGGCGCGCCGAGCGCCACGGCGGCGACGAAATAGTAGACGACCTGGGCGACGATGCGGGCGAAGTTGATCGAGTTGACGCCGGAGAGCCCGACGCGGTCGCGGAAGGCGGGATGGTTGAACATCGCCTTCACCAGCGCCTGGCAATCGTCGAAGGTGCCTTCGATGGCCAGCGCATGGACGTTGTCTTCGGCCGCCGTCGTCATCATGCGCCGCTGCACCGGCGAGACGCGGCCGTTGGGAAACAGCACGACGACGTCGACCTGGGAGCGGCCGCGAAACGCCTCGACCGCCGCGCCGCCGGTGTCGCCGGAGGTCGCGACCACGATGGTGGTGCGCTCGCGGCGCCGCGCCAGCGCGCAGTCCATCAGACGGGCGAGCAGCTGCATCGCCAGGTCCTTGAAGGCGAGCGTCGGCCCGTGGAACAGCTCGAGCACGAAGCTGTTCGGCGCGAGCTGGACCAGCGGCGCCACGGCGGGATGGCGGAACGCGTCATAGGCCTCCCGCGTCATGCGCGCGAGCTCGGCATCCTCGATCGCGCCGGCGATGAAGGGCGAAATCACCTCGCAGGCGACCTCGGCATAGGGGCGTCCGGCGAACCCCGCGATGCGCGCCGGGTCGAGCGCCGGCCACGTCTGCGGCACATAAAGCCCGCCATCGCGCGCGAGCCCGGCGAGGGTCACGTCGATAAATCCGAGCGCCGGGGCCTCGCCGCGGGTCGAGATGTACTGCACGAACCGTTCCTAGAACCTTTTCGAGGATTCACTTGCGCGCCGCCGGGATGCGGACGCATCCCCGGTCTTCGCGCAAGCCGTTGATTTCCCGGGATTTCCCAGGCGGCCGGCCAAATGCCGCCGTGGCATCAGAATAATGGCTCGGCTTCCCCGGCACAAGGAATGCAGGCGCAGGGCGCGCCTCCGCGGCGAAAGGACGCCGAATTTATATATCTGATTCTATTGATGTCTTTTCGCCGCGCGGGAGCGCGGAGATAATTTTCCGGTCCAGGCCGGGCGGCGCCAGCCGCTAATTCCGCCCCCGCCAGCGCCCGAACATCCAGGCGGTGTAGACCCCGACCAGCACGATCGGCGAGGCCGAGCCAGGTCAGGGCGTATTGGAAGTGGTTGTTGGGCAGGCTCGGCTGCACCCGGCCGGGATGGGGCAGGCTGCCGGGCGGCACCGGGCTCTCCATCTCCACGTAGAACGGCGCGGCATCGGCGACGTTCTTGGCCGCCGCCATCGCCCTGGAGTCGCGGCTGAACCAGATGTTGCGCACGGGATCGCCGGCGGGCGTGAACAGGCCCGGCGGTTCCGGCCAGCGCAGCACGCCGGTGATTTCGATGGGGCCGGAGACCGCGCCGTCGCGCGCGGCGTCGCCGGGTCCTGCCGGCCCTCCGGCACGAAGCCGCGGTTCACCATGACCATGCGGCCGTCGCCGAGGCGTGCCGGCGTGAACACCCAGTAGCCGGGTCCGCTGGTGTCGCTGCGCATGCTCGAACCGGTGGTGTAGACGAAGGCTTCCTTGTCGTTCTGGAATTGCGCGGTGAAGGTGACGCGGAGGAACTCGTCGCGATCGGCCTCGAGCGTCGCCCATTGCGCCGGCGCCGGCAGGGCGACCGCGGTGGCCACGAGGCGCTGCTCGAGGGTCGAGACCAGCGCGTCCTTCCAGGCCTTGCGCTGGAGCTGCCAGACGCCGAGCGCAACCAGGATCGCCAACGCGGCCGCGGTGATGAGGCTCGCCGTCCACACGCCGCGTCCGGCGGAGGCGCGTGCGGGCAGGGGGCGCGTTGGCCGGGGTCACGAGCATCTGCGCGCCGATCGAGGCCGGGCGGCGTCCATGGTCACGAACCGGGCTTGCGCTCGAGCCGGCCTTCGGCGGCGTGGTGATGATATTGGAGCGCGATCATCAGCGCCTTCATCGGCCGCAGCGGCCCGATGGTGGTGAGAAGGATCAGCGGGCCCCACAGCAAGGCGTGAAGCCAGAACGGCGGCTGATAAAGCGCCTCGACGATGAGCGCGGCGCCGACCACGACGAAGCCGGCGAAGAACATGATGAACACGGCCGGCCCGTCGCCGGCATCGATGAAGGAATAGTCGAGGCCGCACACGTTGCAACGCGGCGGCAGGTTGAGAAATCCGTCGAACAGCTTGCCCTTGCCGCAGCGCGGGCACCGGCACATCAGCCCGGCGACGAGGGGCGAAACCGGCGGGTAGGTGCGCTCGTCCGACATTGCAGCCTCATACTCACGCGCCCCGCACCGCCCCGGATATGGGAAGTCGAGGGGCATGGCGCGCCCCCCGAATCCAACGCTTTGCGTCAGTGGGCCGCGGCGTGGCTCGCGCCGGCGCCCCAGACGTAGATGCAGGCGAACAGGAACAGCCACACCACGTCGACGAAGTGCCAGTACCACGCCGCGAATTCGAAGCCGAGATGCTGCGTGGGAGTGAACTGACCGGCATAGGCGCGGATCAGGCACACGATCAGGAAGATCGAGCCGATGATGACGTGGAAGCCGTGGAAGCCGGTCGCCATGAAGAAGGTGGCGCCGTAGATGTTGCCGGCGTAGTGGAACTCGGCGTGGCTGTATTCGTAGGCCTGGACGCAGGTGAAGGAGATGCCGAGCGCGATGGTCAGGATGAGGCCGAGCTTGAGCCCCTTGCGGTCGCCGTGCAGCAGCGCGTGGTGCGCCCAGGTGACGGTGGTGCCGGAGGTCAGGAGGATCAGCGTGTTGAGCAGCGGCAGGTGCCAGGGATTGAAGGTCTCGATCCCCTTGGGCGGCCACACTCCGCCGATCAGTTGGGCGCGTTCGACCTGGTGGACGTCGGTGGGGAACAGCGCGACGTCGAAATAGGCCCAGAACCACGCCACGAAGAACATCACTTCGGAGGCGATGAAGAGGATCATCCCGTAGCGATGGGAGATCTGGACGACGCGGGTGTGAAACCCTCCGTGCTCCGCCTCGTTTATCACGTCCCTCCACCATGACAGCATGGTGTAGAGCACGCCGAGGACGCCGGCCCCGAACACGTACGGCGCGCCTGCGAATGAATGATGCATCCACCCGATGGCGCCGACCGCCATGATGAAGGCCGAGGTCGCGCCGACCGCCGGCCACGGGCTCGGATCGACCAGGTGATAGTCGTGATGTTTCGCATGCGCGTCGGCCATCGTCTTCTCCATCTGCAGTTCCGGCACGGCGGCGTTCAGCGCCACCCCACCCTTCGTTCGCCTAGGCGTGATCCGGTCCGAAAAGTCTGCAACTTTTCGGGATCATGCTAGTTCGCTTGGGCATGATCCGATCCGAAAAGTCTGCAACTTTTCGGGATCATGCCTAGATCTTCTTCCCCGCCCCGGCCGGGGCACCGTCCGCCACGCCCGCCTTCGGCTCCCGCACGGGATAGAACGTGTAGGAGAGCGTGATGGTGTTGAGGTCGTCCTGGTCGGAATCCTTCGCAAGCTCGGGATCGACGTAGAAGACCACCGCCATCTCCCGCTTCTCGCCGGGCGCCAAGCGCTGTTCGGTGAAGCAGAAGCAGTTGATCTTGTCGAAGTAGCCGCCGACCGTGGTCGGCGCGACGTTGTATGCCGCCTGCCCCGCGGTTTCGCGCGCGGTCAGGTTGGTGACGGTGTAGTAAACCGTCACCACTTCGCCGAGGCGCACGTCGATCGAGGTCCGTTCGGGTTCGAACCGCCACGGCAGGCCGGCGCCGATATTGGCGTCGAAACGCACCGTGATCTGGCGGTCCGAGCACCTGTACGGGCGCCGCATGGGCGATCTGCGGGGTGCCGCCGAAACCGGTGGTGCGGCAGAACCAGCTGTAGAGCGGGACTGCCGCGTAGGACATGCCGACCATTACCGCCACGAACGCACCGCACGCCGCAGCGACCGCGAGGTCGCGCTTGGGCACCGGGGCCGGACGGAAACGGGGAGCGTGTTGGTTCATCGCGGATTCATTCGCCTTCACAGCGGCCGGTGCAGCACGCCGGGGCCGAGCTTGACGATGGTGACGACGTAGAACAGCGCCACCAGCAGCGCCGAGCGCGAGAGCGATCGCGATCGACCGGTGACGCCGACGGCGCTTCTGCTCCTCGGTAAGGATGATGCCGTCTTCGCTGTCTTTGTCGTCCATGCCGTCATCTCGCTGCTCACAACAGGCCGCGGCCGGGGGCGCCGAGCCGGTCGTCGATCAACAGGACTGCGAACAGCAGAAAGAGATAAAGGATGGAAAGGCCGAACAGCCGCTTGGCGGCGCGGTCCCCGGCCGGCGGTGTCGCCGAAGCGGTAAAGCTGCCATCCGAGATGCGCCATCATCCGCGCCCGCGACCACGGCGGTGATGCCGTAGATCAGGCCGGCATAGCCGAACAGCCAGGGCGAGGCGCCGATCGGGGCCAGCACCAGGGCATAGATGAGGATCTGGCGCCGCGTCTCGGCGGGACCGGCGACGACCGGCAACATCGGAATGCCGGCGCGGGCATAGTCCTGGGCGCGCCACAGCGACAGCGCCCAGAAGTGCGGCGGGGTCCAGAAGAAGATGATGAGGAACATCAAGACCGATTCGATCCCGACGGTCCCGGTCGCCGCCGCCCAGCCGATCATCGGCGGGAAGGCGCCGGCGGCGCCGCCGATGACGATGTTCTGCGGCGTCGAGCGCTTGAGCCACGCGGTGTAGATCGCGACGTAGAAGAAGATGGTGAAGGCGAGCAGCCCGGCGGCGAGCCAGTTGGCGACCAGCCCGAGCACGGCGACCGAGCCGACCGCCAGCGTCATGCCGAAGCCGAGCGCCTCCTGCGGCAGCACGCGGCCCGCGGGGATCGGCCGCGACTTCGTGCGCGACATCACCGCATCGACGTCGGCGTCGAACCACATGTTGAGCGCGCCCGCCGCTCCGGCGCCGATTGCGATGCAGAGCAGCGCGGCGAAGCCGAGCACCGGGTGCAGATATCCCGGCGCGACCATCAGGCCGACCAGCGCGGTGAACACCACGAGCGACATCACCCGCGGCTTCATCAGTGCAATGTAGTCGCCGACCGACGCCTCGCTGATGGCAAATACGGTCGCTTCGCGGTTCTCTTCTACTGCGGTCAAATCGGTCATGTCGGCGTGTTCGGTATCCCTTGTTGATCGCTTCGTTCAACCGACCGGAGCGGCGAAGGCCGCTCCGGCCGAGTCGTCTCACTTGATCCGTCTCACTTGATCCGCGGCAACACCTCGAACTGGTGGTACGGCGGCGGCGAAGGCAGCGTCCACTCCAGCGTGGTCGCACCCGGTCCCCACGGATTGTTCGGCGCCGGCACCTTCTGCATGAAGGCGCGGGTACATTCCGAAGAAGAAGATCAGGACGCCGACGCCGGAGATGTACGAGCCGACGAGGAGACCAGGTTCCAGCCGGCGAAGGCGTCGGGATAATCGGCGATGCGGCGCGGCATCCCGGCGAGGCCGAGGAAGTGCTGCGGGAAGAACACCATGTTGACGCCGACGAACGTGACCCAGAAGTGCAGCCGGCCGATCCAATCCTCGTACATGTAGCCGGTCATCTTCGGGAACCAGTAGTACCAGCCGGCGAAGATCGTGAACACGGCGCCGAGCGAGAGCACGTAGTGGAAGTGCGCCACCACGTAATAGGTGTCCTGCAGCACGCGGTCGACCGCGGCATTGGCGAGCACGACGCCGGTGACGCCGCCGATGGTGAACAGGAAGATGAAGCCGATCGCCCACAGCATCGGCGTCTTGAAGTCGATCGAGCCGCCCCACATGGTGGCGATCCAGGAGAAGATCTTCACCCCCGTGGGCACCGCGATGACCATGGTCGCGGCCACGAAATAGGCCTGGGCGCCGGTCGACATGCCGACGGTGTACATGTGGTGGGCCCACACCACGAAGCCGATCACGCCGATCGCCACCATCGCATAGGCCATGCCGAGATAGCCGAACACCGGCTTCTTGCTGAAGGTGGCGATGATCTGGCTCACCATGCCGAAGCCCGGCAGGATCAGGATGTAGACTTCCGGATGGCCGAAGAACCAGAACAGATGCTGGAACAGCACGGGATCGCCGCCGCCGGTCGGCGTCGAAGAAGGTGGTGCCGAAATTGCGGTCGGTGAGCAGCATGGTGATGGCGCCGGCGAGCACCGGCAGCGCCAGCAGCAGCAGGAACACCGTCACCAGGATCGACCACACGAACAGCGGCATCTTGTGGAGCGTCATGCCGGGAGCGCGCATGTTGAAGATCGTGGTGATGAAGTTGATGGCGCCGAGGATCGAGGACGCGCCGGCGAGATGCAGCGACAGGATCGCGAAATCGACCGCCGGGCCCGGGATGCCCGAGAGTGGAGAGCGGCGCGTAGATCGTCCACCCGGCGCCGACGCCGTTCGCACCCGGCTCGCCTTCGACGAAGGCGGAGGTGAGCAGCAGCGCGAACGAGGCCGGCAGCAGCCAGAACGAGATGTTGTTCATGCGCGGGAACGCCATGTCCGGCGCCCCGATCATCAGCGGCACCATCCAGTTGCCGAACCCGCCGATCATCGCCGGCATCACCATGAAGAAGATCATGATCAGGCCGTGAGCGGTGGTGAAGACGTTGAAGGTGTGGGTTTCGTGGAAGATCTGCAGGCCGGGATACATCAGCTCCATGCCGCATCGCGATCGACATCAATCCGCCGATCACGCCGGCGAAGATCGCGAACACGAGGTACATCGTGCCGATGTCCTTGTGATTGGTGGAATAGACGAAACGGCGCCATCCGTTCGGATGGCCGTGATCGGCGGCCTCATGGGCGCCATGGGCAGGTGCGTGGGTATCCATAGTCTCGCTTCCTTCGGCTCGTTGCGCCATCCGCTGCGGCGGTGTCGGGCGCTGGGTGTCGGCGTTGCCGGTTTACTCGGCGGGAATGTTGGCTTTCGCCACGGCGGTCGAGCCACCGGCGCTGGCGAACTTCTTCTTGGCCTCCTCGATCCATGTCGAGAACGCCTGCTCGCTGACGGCCCTGACCGCGATCGGCATGAAGGCGTGATCCTTGCCGCACAGTTCCGAGCACTGGCCGTAATACATGCCTTCCTTGGTGACCTTGAACCAGGTCTCGTTCAGCCGGCCGGGAATGGCGTCGATCTTGATGCCGAACGACGGCACCGCGAAGGAGTGGATCACCTCGGCGCCGGTGACCTGCACGCGAACCACCTTGTTCACGGGCACCACGATCTCGTTGTCGACCGAAAGCAGCCGCGGCTGGCCCGCCTTGAGCTCCTTGTCCGTGAGAAGCAGGGAGTCGAACTCGAAGTTGCCGTTGTCCGGATAGGCGTAGCTCCAATACCACTGCTTGCCGGTCGCCTTGATGGTGAGTTCGGCCGGCGGCGTGTTGAGCTGGAAGAACAGGATGCGGAACGACGGCAGGGCGATGAAGACGAGAATGATGACGGGCACCACCGTCCACAACACTTCGAGCACAGTGTTGTGGGTCGTCCGCGACGGCGTCGGGTTCGACCGCGAATTGAACTTCACCATGATGATGATGAGCAGCGCCAGCACGAAAACGGTGATCAGCCCGATCACCCACAGCAGCAGATCATGGAACCAGACGATGTCGTCCATGACAGGGGTTCCCGACTGCTGCAGGCCGATCTGCCAGGGTGACGGCTGCCCGAGGCCGGCAAGTGCCGCACCGCCGGGCATAAGCAAGGCCGCGGCGACCGCCGCAATGACGATTGTTCGGAAGAGGGCCGGCATTGTGGTCTCAGCTCCTTAGGATGGCGGCCGACAGTGGGCCTACCCGCACCTTGGACCGCGGCAAAGACGCCGCAATAAGGCGCAATCTCGACTTCGAACTGCGACCGGGGCCACAGTGGGCGCCTTCCTGCTCGGGGGTGCTGCAGCTGGAAAACCCGGGCCTCATGAACCACAATTCCGCCCCACTCGCAATGTGCCTGATCGCATGAATCGATGACAAAATTGGCCATCTCCCGAGGGGGACGCAGCGCCGGTTGCGGAAGGCAAAAAATCCTCTCATGCTTGACATGGCAGACCACCAATGTAGGCAAAAGCGGGACCGGAGCGCCGCTGCGAATTGGTTCGCCGGGCCGCCGCCGGAGATCGGGGAAAAGCACATGATGGTTCGAGGTCAGGTCAGGGCGGCCATTGCCTCGCCCGTCTCGACTGGCGGCCGGTGCGCAAGCGCGATCCGGCTTCTGGCGGTCCTGTTTGTGGGGGCGCTCGCGACCATTGTCGGGTTTCATACAGCCGCTTTCGCCCAGGGCGCCGTCAAATCAGTGCATGGCGACTGGCAGATCCGCTGCGAAACCCCGCCGGGCGCCCAGGCCGAGCAGTGCGCCCTGTTCCAGAGCGTCGTCGCCGAGGACCGCGCCAATGTCGGTATCACCGTGCTGGTGCTCAAGACCGCCGACCAGAAATCGCGGCTGATGCGGGTCCAGGTGCCGCTCGGCGTGCTGCTGCCTGCCGGCCTCGGGCTCAAGATCGATCAGGTCGATGTCGGTCGTGCCGGCTATGTGCGCTGCCTGCCGCGCGGCTGCTACGCCGAGGTCGTGATGGACGATACCCTGATCGGCAAGATGAAGACCGGTCAGACCGCGACCTTTTTCATCTTCCAGACGCCCGAGGAGGGCATCGGCTTCCCCATGGGTCTCAAAGGCTTCGGCGAAGGCTATGAGAAGCTGCCCTGAGCGGTCGCCCTGAGCAGGCCGCCTTCGGGATCGCCTTTCGGTCGGCCGCATGGCCGCCGCCGTGGCTCGCCGGCCTGGATCCCGCCTTGAGGAGCACCCCGCGTGAACATCGGATTTGTCGGGCTCGGCGCCATGGGCCAGTTGATCGTGCCGCGGCTGATGGCGGCCGGGCACCGCGTGACCGGCTGGAACCGGTCCCGTGACAAGGCCGCCCCGCTGATGGCGGCCGGCATGGCATGGGCGGACTCGCCGCGCCTGGTCGCCGAGAGCTCGGAATTCGTGTTCTCCATCGTGACCGACGCCGCCGCCGTCAGGGCGCTGGCGCTTGGCCCCGACGGCGTCGCGTCCGGGCTGCGACCGGGCGGCGTCTATCTCGACATGAGCACCATCGATCCCGATGCGAGCCGCGCGGTGGCGGCGGAGTTTCACGCCTCCGGCGCGATCATGCTCGACGCGCCGCTGTCGGGCAGCCCGGTGACGGTTAAGGCCGGCCAGGCCTCGATCATGGTCGGCGGCGACGAGGCGGCGTTCGAGCGGGTCAGGCCGGTCCTGCTCGCGATCGGCCCGAAGGTCACGCGCATCGGCGGCAACGGCCTCGCCTGCCAGATGAAGATCGCGGTCAACCTGCTGCTGATGGTCGAGGTCATCGCCTTCGGGGAGGCGGTGGCGCTCGCCGAAAAAGGCGGCGTCGCCCGTGCCGCCGCGGTCGACGCGATCCTCAAGAGCGTCGCCGCCTCTCCGGTGCTCGGTTATCGCGGGCCGTTCATCCTGGACGGCCAGATGCCGGCGGTGCCGCTCGCCGACGTGACGCTGCAGCAGAAGGATATGATCCTGGCGCTCGATCTCGGCCGCCGGCTCGGCAGCCCGGTGCCGCTCGCGGCGGCCGCCAACGAGATGATGAATGCGTGCCGCGGCCTCGGCATCGATCACCGCGACTTCGTCACGGCGCACGAAGTCTATCGCCGCCTCGGAGGGCAATCGAAGTGAGCAGGCAATATCGCACCAACATCCGCAACGTGCCGCTGGTCAAGGGCCTCAAGGAGGACGAGGGCTGGGTCGACATGCAGGTGCAGTTCCTGGTCGACAAGAAATCGGCCGGCGCCGACCATGTGGTGGGCTGGACCGTGCTCAAGCCCGGCGCGCGGCACGAGCGCCACCTGCACCGCAACTGCGACGAGTTCTTCATCGTGCTCAAGGGCCACGGCCATCTCTATGGCGAGCACGGCGAGGAGCCGTCGGGCGAGGGCGACGTCGTCTATTCGCCGCGCGGCTGCTGGCACGGCTTCAACAACACCTCGAGCGAGGACGTGGTGCTGGTGTGGGGCTGGATGGGCGCCGGTTCGATCGAGGATTCCGGTTACGAGGTTCCGGCGGAAGAGAAGTGAGCATTTTCGCGCCGCTGTGGTAGCCTCGAGGTGCGCGTGTGATCCCGAAAAGTTGCAGACTTTTCGGAAGAGATCACGAGCCAGACAAAACGAAGAGCGCAAACGCGCTCCAATGGTTCCGCTTGGGAGGAGCCGATGAGGAAACGCACGTCGCTGTTTGCGCGATGCCGGCCGGTGGTGTCAGGCACGATGGCCGCAGTCCTCGCAGCCGCCGCTGTGGCGTTGCTGACGGACGCGGCACAGGCTCAGACCTATCCCGACAAGCCGATCCGGCTGATCGTTCCGGCTGGGCCGGGCGGCCCGACCGATATTCCGGCGCGGCTGCTGTCGCAGATTCTGCCCAAGCTCGGTCAGCCCGTCGTGATCGAGAACCGCGCCGGCGCCGGCGGCGCGATCGGCGCTCGCGCGGTGGTTGCCGCCGCGCCCGACGGCTATACCTTGCTGGTCGGCAACACCAGCGTGTTCGCCGTCGCGCCCGCGGTTTCCGCGAGCGCCGGCTATGATCCGACCAGGCAACTCGCCGCGGTCGCCAAATTCTCCGAGAGCTATCAAATCCTGGTGGTGCACCCGGACTTTCCGGTGAAATCGGCGCGTGAGCTCATTGCCTATGCCAAGAGCCGGCCCGGCGAGCTCAACTATGCCCATACCGGGGCCGGCGGGCTGCCGCACATGACCGGCGAGCTGTTCAAGTCCGCGGCCGGCGTCGACATCGTGGGCGTGCCCTACAAGAGCGGCGGCGAGTCCGTCACCGCCGTGCTGGGCGGACAGGTCCAGATGACCTTCGAGGGCATCACCATCCTGCTGCCGTTGATCCGCGAGGGAAGACTGCGGGCGCTGGCAGTGACGAGCCGCACCCGCACGCCGCTCGCTCCCGACCTGCCCACCGTGATCGAGGCCGGCGTGCCGGGCTACGAGGTCACCACCTTCAACGGCGTGGCGGCGCCCGCGGGCACGCCCGACGCCATCATCGCGCGGCTCAACGCAGTCATCAATGAAGGCCTGAGCGCGCCGGAGATGCAGGCGAGCATCAACAAGCTCGGCGCAATAGCCGAGCCGGTGACGGCCGCCGAATTTGCCGCCTTCATCGCCGCCCAGGAACGCAAGTGGGCCGCGGTCGCCAAGGCGGCTAATATCAAAATCGACTGAGCGCACCACGCCGCGGAGACAAGCATGGCCAGGATCGTATTCGCTGCCGGGACCTCGCACACGCCGATGCTGCTGGCGTCCGACGAGACGTTGCCCCGGTTCGTCGAGACCGACCAGAAGATGAAGCACCGCGACAAGGAAGGCCGCCCCATGACTTATGGCGATCTGCTCGAGAAAGCGGATCCCAAGCTCGCGCACTTGGTCGCGCCGGAGCATCTGGTGGCGCGCCAGAACGTGGCGCGGGGGGCGGTGCGGCATCTGCGTGATGCCGTGGGCGCGGCCGCGCTCGATGCCCTGATCGTGTTCGGCGACGATCAGAACGAGAGCTACCTGGAAGACTGCCGGCCGATCTTTGCGATCTATTACGGCGACGTCATCCGCAACAGCAATGTTCAGCACGAGACCTATTCGCATCTGCCGGACTGGTACATCAAGAACCGGTCGGCCTTCTTCGAGCCGGACGCCCCGCGCGACTATCCCGTCCATGCTGCGCTCGCCCTGCACCTGATCGAGGCCCTGACCGCGGCCGACTTCGACATCGCCAGCTCGAAGTCGCTGCGCGCCGGCGAGGGCGAAGGCCATGCCGTCGCCTATGTCCATCGCCACGTGATGGATGCGGCGAAGCCGGTGCCGGTGGTGCCGGTGTTCCTGAACACCTATTTCCCGCCCAACCAGCCGAGCCCGCGCCGCTGCTACCTGCTCGGCCAGGCGGTGCGCAAGGCGGTCGAGGGCTTTGCCGGCGACGCCCGGATCGGCGTGCTCGCCTCGGGCGGGCTCAGCCACTTCCTGGTCGACGAGGATCTCGACCGCGCGATCCTCAAGGCGCTGGCGGACAAGGACGCCGCCTTCCTGCGCACGCTGCCGCCCAACAAGCTCCATGCCGGCTCATCGGAAATCCTCAACTGGGTGGCGGTGGCGGGCGCGGCCGTTGGCCTCGACCTCGACTGGTTCGAATACGTCCCGGGCTATCGCACCCCCGCCGGCACCGGAACCGGCATGAGCTTCGCGACCTGGCGGTGATCTGACCTGAAATTAGAGACAGACACGCTCACTTCGCTGTCATCGCCCGGCTTGACCGGGCGATCCAGTAACCACCGACCGGGAGTACTGGATTGCCCGGTCGAGCCGGGCAATGACACCAAATGGCGTTTGTGTATCGGAGCATGGCTAAGGGTGAGGAGCCCTCGCGCAATCACGGCGGAGGTCCTATGTTGGCGGCAGCCCATGCAACCGCGGATATCCTCATGACATCGCCCGCTTCCACCTCGCCCACGTCCCTGATCGATCGCGCCGGTCTCGACCAATCGCGTCTCTCCCGCATTCTTGGTCGCGGGCTCGAGGGCGCCGATGACGGCGAATTGTTCCTCGAATACCGGCAATCGGAGGTGATGGTGTTCGACAATGGCCGCCTCAAGCAGGCGACCTACGACACCGCCCAGGGCTTCGGCTTGCGTGCGGTCAAGGACGAGGCGGTCGGTTATGCCCATGCCTCCGAGGTCTCGGAGGAGGCGATCCAGCGCGCCGCGGATTCGGTGCGCGCGGTGAAGGGCGGATACTCCGGCCATATCGCCGACGGGCCGGCGCGCACCAATGTGCGCCTCTACACCGACGACAATCCGCTGGCGAGCCTCGGCTTCGAATCCAAGGTCAGGCTGCTCGAGGAGATGAACGCCTATGCCCGCGACAAGGACGCGCGGGTGCGCCAGGTCTCGGCGAGCCTCGCGGCGACCTGGCAGATGATCGAGATCCTGCGTCCGGACGGCGAGATCTATCGCGACGTGCGCCCGATGGTGCGGGTCAATGTGTCGGTCGTCGCCGGCGACGGCGACCGCCAGGAATCCGGCACCCATGGCTATGGCGGGCGGGAGTCCTATCAGCGCTTCGTCGAGGCGAAGGCCTGGCGCGGCGCGGTCGACGATGCAGTGCGCCAGGCGCTGGTCAATCTCGCCGCAGTGCCTGCGCCCGCCGGCGAGATGGACGTGGTGCTCGGCGCCGGCTGGCCCGGCGTCATGCTTCATGAGGCGGTGGGCCACGGCCTCGAAGGCGACTTCAATCGCAAGAAGACCTCGGCCTTTGCCGGCCTGATGGGCCGGCAGGTGGCGGCCAGGGGCGTGAACGTGGTCGACGACGGCACCATGGCGTCGCGTCGCGGCTCACTCTCCATCGACGACGAAGGCACCCCCACCAACCGCACCGTGCTGATCGAGGACGGCGTGCTGGTGGGCTACATGCAGGACCGCCAGAATGCGCGGCTGATGAACATGCGCCCGACCGGCAACGGCCGCCGCGAAAGCTACGGCCACGTCCCGATGCCGCGCATGACCAACACCTACATGCTCGCCGGCGGCCGCGATCCGGCCGAGATCATCGCCTCGGTCAAGAACGGCATCTATGCCGTGAGCTTCGGCGGCGGGCAGGTCGACATCACCTCGGGCAAATACGTATTCCAATGCACCGAGGCCTACCGGATCGAGAACGGCAAGGTGGGCGCGCCGGTCAAGGGCGCGATGCTGATCGGCAACGGCCCGACCGACCTCAACCGCATCACCATGATCGGCAACGACCTCGCCCTCGACCACGGCATCGGCACCTGCGGCAAGAATGGCCAGGGCGTCCCCGTCGGTGTCGGCCAGCCGACGTTACGGATGGAGCGGATCACCGTCGGCGGCACCGGGGGATAGGGGGCGACGCGACGGAAGTCGCCAAAACCCACGAGGTCCCGCCGAACATATGTTGCTGCGTCGAAAATTGACCGACCGATAGGATTTGACCGGCCGGCTTGCTGGAAGCAGAGTGCAGCCCGCCCTGGGGCTTCCGGGAAACCCCGCCGTCTGCTACCATGAATTGAATGGGTGAGTGAACGCTACTCGCCGCGCGCCCCCGCGGTGATCCGAAAATCAGGGAGAGGGAAAATGTCTAACGTTGGCCTCGTCTCGAGCGTCGATCTTCCGAGCAATCTTTACAAAGCCATCTACGACCCGATTGTTGCTGCAGGGCACAAAGTCGGCTTCGAACACGCCAGTGGCGACTACGACTCCAACAGCCGGCGAAAAATGAGAACCGCGGTGAGGAAGCTCGTCAACACGACGATGCCGAACCCCGATTTGCTGATCGCAACCGGCGGGCTTGTCGCGGCGAAGGCGGTATCGGATTTCGTAGATTCCCACGAAGACGTTCCGTTCCTGATCTGCGTCGGTCGCGCCCCGAACGAAGGCACCTCCCTTTGGGGCCACAGTCACTTCATCGGCGGCATCAATTTGGACACCGCAAATCAGAACACGGCCCGAGCCACGCTGTTGCGGAAGAGGCATCCGTCGATCACGTCGGTCAGCAACATATGTCTGCTGTACAACAAGCACTCTCACATGGCGGCCAGGGAAGCCCGGGAATGGTCGTTTTTCGGGCTGTTGAAAGAGAGCAGCGTCGAGCACGGCGCGTCCTACCATGCCAGCCAGTTTGTCGATGACTTCAAATCCCTTCCGCGCGGGACGCAGGCCGTGATCGTAAGCTCGGATCCGTTCTTTGCATCGAAGGCTGCCGATCTGACTGCGGCGGCCGGGCACTTCGCCGGACCGGTCTGCTACCCGAACTCATTGTATCAAGCGACCGCGAAGAAGGGCGTCAGCATGATTCACGGGGCCGATCTCAAGGCCGCGTATGACGAGCTCTGTGCCAAGGCATTGGCGTATCTCAGTGCCCACACGCCCAAGCCGAAGACGATGGGCCTGGATACGCCCCTTCCCGTGACGATCAACCTGTAGGCGGGCTCGAGGGGAGCAACGAAGCCCTGACTTGGCATTTGCCCAGGGCAACGGGTTCATATCCAGCCAGCTGATCCGGTGCGCCGACCTGTTGCTCGCGCCGCGAGGCGGCCGTGCCGCGGTGCTCCCGAGCACCGCGATGAACGCGCGCCGCCCGGACGCTGAGTCCCTCTTGCCAATCCGGGTTCATGCGCATTAGTCTTGCGCATGAACTGGAGGCCACCTCAATGATGAGCGACCGGCCAGCGAAGAAGCGTGCAGTCAACCTGTTTGTCGATGCCGAATTGCTCGACCATGCACGCCGCATGCGCATAAACATTTCCGAGACGCTGGAGCGGCGGCTGCGCAGCCTGGTGCGGACGGAACTGGAAAAGCAGTGGTTGCAGGACAACCAGGAAGCGATTGCGCAGTACAATCGCCGGGTCGCCGAGCACGGCCTGTTGTCCGACGATGCCGGCCTGCTGTAGCCGGCGATGAAACAATTCGACCTCTTTGCAAATCCGTTCCCGCGCAGCCGCGAGCGCCAGCCTTTTCTGGTGGCGCTGCAGAGCGATCTGCTCTCGCGCAGCCTCGACACCGTCGTGGTGGCGCCGCTCGAGGCGGCGGACAGCGGCAAGTATGCCGACCGTCTCAATCCGCGGGTGAGCGTCGAAGAGAAAGCCTTCACGCTGATCGCGCAGGAGATCGTCACCGTGCGCAAGAGCGTGCTGGGAGGATCATGCGGTTCGCTCGCCCACGAGCGCGATCACATCATCGCCGCGCTCGACCTGCTGTTCACCGGCTTCTGAAGCCGGTGCTTTGCGCCGCCCCGGAATGACGGCCTTCGGTTAATCTTTGCCCCAGTAGTTCAACGCCGCCGAACCAAGCGCTCCGCCGACCACGCAGGGGATCCCGATCTCGACCTGGCCCGTCACTGCGGCGGCGATGCAGCCGAGCGCGACGGCGCCTTGCCCGATCTGTCCCCAGGTCGAGATATCGCGCTTGTAGCCGGGACCCTTGCGCTTGAGGTCATCGATGGAGGCGAGCGCGGCCTTGCGGATATGGGCGATTTCCATGGTCTCGGCCGCTTCGATGACCTCGGTGAGGATCGGCTGCACCTCGGCCGGCTGGCGGTTCACGTCGCGCTTGAGCATGGCGAGCAGGTCGGCATCGCGCGCCGCGTTGCTGGCGAGGGTGTATTTGGCCATGTTGCCCACGGTCAGGCGCTCGGTGTCGTCGCGGTCCTTCGACCACGGCAGCATGAGCAGAATGCGGGAGATCGGCCCATAGGAGCCGCTGGCGAAATAATAGCCCCACATGGTGTCCAGCACTTCCGGGCTCGCATCGAGTTTCACCACCTCCGGCGGCTTGCTGAAAAAGTTCCTGACCTTGTCCATGGTGCCCGGGGGCGGGGCATAGACCACGTCGTCGAGGGTCGCCAGCTTTCCGTTGACGTATTTCTCGATCATCGGGCGGCGGCCGGGCAGGCGTTCGGCCAGCCGGTTGAGCATGTCCTTCCATCCCGGCGCTCCCGAATAGGCGATGCCGCGAATAAGCGCCCAATCGTCCTCGGGCGGCAGCGGGAGTATCTTTGCGATCAGCTCGTCGGCCTTGCCCGGATTGGCGCCGATGACGCCGGCGATGAAGCCGACATAGACGGCGGAATTTTCCGGGTCCTTCAGCGCGCCGAGCTGGCTCAGCGCGCGCACGGCGGCAGGCACATGGGCGAGATCGCGCTTGTTGCGATAGACGTTGATCCAGCGCAGCACGGCCTCGGTGGTGGCGAGCTCGCCCGGGCGCAGCGGTGCGGCCGACGCCGGCGCGGCGAGCGCGCCTCCGATGGCAAAGCTCGCAAACGTAAGGATGGCGAGCACGAGAATGGTTGACGCACGATACATGACACTCTCCCCGACCGCCCGCGCGCATGCCCAAACCCCGGCTTGAGCGCGACCCCCGGCATTGCAACGGAACAAGCCGCTAAGCCCATTTCGTGATCGGTCCGGGGCGCAGATGTGCGTTTTTGATGGCAGACCGGCCACCGGGCAACCCTGGGGTGGCTTACTGGGCGGCACTCTGGCCGGTCTTTGGGCCTGCTTTCGGGACGCCGGCAAACGACCTATTTTCGCGGCCGGCTCGAATAGACCGCGACGCTCGAGGCCAGCAGGCTGATGGCGATGATGACGAAAATGCCGCCGGCGCCGGTGACCGCCGCGACGAGGCTCGCCCCGAACGGCATCGCCGCCTGGGCGATGCGGTTCCCCGTCACCCGCAGCGAATTGGCGGTCCCGCGGGCGCCTGCCGCAGTCAGTGCCACCACGCTGGTGATGGTGATCGTGGTGGCGATGCCGATGCTGAATCCGGTCATCGAGGTCGCGGCATAGAGCGCGGCGATCGGCATCGGGATGGCGATCGAGGCGAACGCCACGCCGCCCAGCACCAGGCTCGCGACCATCAGCGGGACACGGCCGAAGGCGCCGATCAGCCTGACATAGATGAGCCGTGCCACCATTGACGCCGCCGCCCGCGCGGTCAAAAGGCCGCCGATGGCGTTCACGTCGATGCTGCGCTCGGCGCCGAGCAGCGGAAGATAGACGACGATGAGGTCGGCCCCGGTCACGGTGATCACGCTGGCGACCATCACCGCGGCGAGCCCGGGCGTCCGCAGCAGCTGGCGCAACGGGATGATCCCCTTGCCGTCCTGCGGCTTGCCGCGCCGCCGGCTCGGCCGGATCGGCAAGGCACAGGCGAGCGCGATCACCGAAGCTGCGAAACCCACCGCGAACAGGAACTGGGTCGGCGGCACCGTGGCGTCGCCGCCTGACCACCCGACGATCAAGGGGCCGATCCCCTGTCCGATGGCGCTCACCACCATGTAGTTGCCGAACACCGATTCCCGGCTGCGCAGCCGCGAGCATCGCACGCACAGCATCTGCTGGCTGATCACCGCGAACAGCTGTCCGACGCCCAGCAGGGCATTGGACAGGAGCAGGGCGACCATCGACGTCCCGGATGCCCAGAGCCCGGCGCAGGCGACCATCATCAATGCGGAGCCGATCCAGATCGCCAGCGCGTCATGGCCGCGGTCGATGAAACGGCCGAGCCAGACCGCGATGAACACCGGCAGGATGGCATAAGTCGCCGACACGATCCCCAGCCAGACCACCGGCAGGCCGAGCTCGAGGATGCGGTAGCTGGTGGTGACGCGCATGATCGCGGTGACGGCCTGAACGGCGGCGCCGCTCGCCAGCAATGGAATCAGCAGCCGATAATTGACATCGGAATGCCGCATGCGGGCGGCGAACGCGTCGAACATGGGCGACGTATATCACTGCGCCGCGCTGTCGCGCGCGGCGGAATTGGGATGCGCACATGCGCGCATGGCGGTCTGGCCCCACATTCGCTTCCCAATGTTTGGGACAAGTCAGCCCACTCGCTTATTGAAGCAGGGGGCGACTTGTCGAGTCAGGCTTGGGTCTGCGCCGCCTCGAAGTGGGAGCGTCCGGCCTCGCCGAGATCGCGCAGCCCCTCCGCGATGAGCCGTGCGGTGGCGGCTTCGAGCTTCTGCTCGAGCTCGGCGAAGAACGCGTGGCGGTCCTCGCCGGGCTGGATCGGGTCGAGGATCTCCACGCTGACCTTGCCGGGGAAGCGCAGGAAGCGGCGGCGCGGCCAGAACAGGCCGGAATTCAGCGCGATCGGGACGCAAGGTGCTCCGCAATCGGCGTAAAGAAAGGCGACCCCGAACTTGTATTTCGGCGCCGCCCCGGCCGGCCGGCGGGTGCCTTCGGGGAAGATGATGATTTGCCGGCCTGCGGCGATCGCGGCGCGCGCCCGCGCCGTCATCGCGGTCAGCGCCGATCTGCCGGCGCCGCGATCGACCGGAATCATCCCGCCCTTCCACAGGCACCAGCCGAACACCGGGATCCACATCAGCTCGCGCTTGAGAATGAATACGGGATCACTGAACAGCGGGAGCAGGGCAAAGGTCTCCCACGCCGATTGATGCTTGGACGCGACGATGATTCCGCCCGGCGGAATCTTTTCGAGCCCACGCCATTCGACGTCGAGGCCGACCACGTGCCGCACCAGCCAGAGGTTGGTGCGGCCCCAGAGCTTGGCCACCTCGACGACGGCCCAATACGGCAGCACCAGCGTCGGCATGGCGAGCAGGAGATGGAAGACGGTGTTCAGATAGAACAGCAGATTGAACAGGATCGAGCGCAGGAGAATCACGTCGGGAGGTCCGTGGCTAGAGCATGATCCCGAAAAGTTGCAGACTTTTCGGACAAGATCATGCTCAAAATCAAAGAGCGCGATCCAAACAGATGGGTTCCATCGGCTTGGGGAAGTCGTCCCACTGCTTCTACAGGTTAGTGGCTGACTTGTTCCAACATTTGGAAACCAAATGCCGGGGGTCAGATCACTTGATCGGAGGGATCAGATCTTGGCGCGGCCGCCGGATGCCGCCACCGTCGCCGCACCGGGGGGCGTATCGAGCCCGATCCGCGCCGTCGCCACGATATACTTGAAATACTCCAGGACAAGGACCTTCGCGCTCGCCGGACTAGACCACCACGGCTCGGCGCGACGCTGCTGGCTTACCACCGGGTAGGGGATCAGCGTCACGCCCGGCAATCGGTGGGAAAGCTCGAGCATCGCACGCGGCATGTGATAGCTCGATGTGACCACGACCAGCGAGCGGAATCCGTGGTCGAGCGCCCAGCGCCGGGTCTCGACCGCATTGCCGATGGTGTTGATGGCGCTGTAGTCGAGATCGATGCAGCAGTTGAACCAGTGCTGGTGGTCGGGCACGCGGCGCATCAGGTCGGCGGCGTTGGTGCGAGGGTCGACGCCGCTGATCAGCAGCCGGCGCCCGCGTCCCGACGCCAGCAGGTCCACCGCATCGCCGAGTCGCGCCGCGCCGCCGGTCAGCGCGACGATCCCGTCCGCCGACCGGTCGAGGTGCACTTCTTCACTGGCGATGTGAAAGGCAAACCAGAGAAAGCCGCCGCCGAGCAACCCCACCGCCAGCCAGCATGCCGCGACAGTACCCCGGCACAGCCGGCGAAGCCAAAGCGACCGGCGCGGCAAAAACGAATCGCGCCGCGGGACCGCGCCCGCGTCGGTTGCCAGCAGTGGGTCGTTCTCGACCGTCATGAGAAGCCATCAGCCAGCGCCATTCTAGCCCTAAATTTGGCGCTTGGATGGCATGTTACCATCAATAAATGGTTCTCAAAGTGTGAATAACCACCTGGCGCGAGGTGACCGCGGTGATGGCCGCAATGAGGATCACCTCGGCCGCGACCATGGAATAGCCCAAGGGCCCGATCGAGAAAGTGCCGAACAACGCGGTCGCCTGGGCCTCCCCGGCGGTGCCCACGAACAGATCGCTGACCGGACCGGCGAGCGCAAGGAAGGCCATCGCCGCAATGCCGCCGATCGCGCCGCCCTTGAGGCCGAGGGTAAGGAAATGCCGCTGGAACTGGCTCGCGATATAGGCCTCCTTGGCGCCGACGAAGTGCAGCACCTCGACGATGGGGCGGTTGCTCGCCATCGCTCCGCGGGTGGCGAAGGCCACCGAGAGCACGGTCGCCGCCAGCACCAGCCCGAAGATTCCAAGGCCGCCGGCCACCGCGGCGGCGGCCATGCGGCGCATGCGGTCGATCCAGCCGCGGTGATCGTCGAGGCTGGCGCCGGCGACCTGGGCGGTGAGGGCCTGGCGGAGCGCGGGGATGTCGAGCTTGGCGCTGGATGCGACGCGGACGGCGATCATGCGCGGCACCGGCAATTCGTCGAGCGAGAGCCCCCCGAGCCACGGCTCCAGCAGCCGGTCCGACTCGGCTTTGCTGTAGGTGCGCACCTCCACCACGCCGGGGGTGCCGCGGGCGAGGCTCTCGGCCTTTAGAATCTGTGCATCGATGTCGTTGCCCGTGGTCGGGCGAATCTGGATCGTCATTTCGCGGGCGATGTCGGACTGCCATTCGGTCGCCGCGCCGATCACCATCGCCACGCCGCCGCTCGTCACCGCGGCGAGGAACGTCATGATGGCGACCACCGCCGTGAGGGCGTTGCCGGCGATCGAATCCTTCGGAACGATCGTCGCCTCGCCGCGCGAATGCTCGCGCTGGCTGGGTTCGCGGCGCAGCAGGCCGAAGCGCTTGCGCAGGCCTTCGATGACCGGTTCAATCATAGACATGAATGCGACCGTCATGGAGCACCAGGCGGCGGGCATCGTACTGGTCCATCAAGGCGATATCGTGAGTCGCGATGACGACCGAGGTGCCGGATTTATTGAGTTCGATGAACAGCCGCAACAACCGCTGCGCCAGCCCCGGATCGACGTTTCCGGTCGGCTCGTCGGCGAGCAGGATCTGGGGCCGTGCGATCACCGCGCGGGCGATGGCGGCGCGCTGCTTCTCGCCGCCCGAGAGTACCGGTGGCAGCGACCACATGCGATCGCCGAGGCCAACCCAGCCGAGCAGCTCGGTCACTTCGTCGTAGTAGGTTTCTTCCTTGCGGCCCAGCACCTTCAGCGGCAGCGCGACATTGTCGAACGTGGTGAGGTGATCGAGCAGGCGGAAATCCTGGAACACGATTCCGATTCGGCGGCGCAGGACCGCCAGCGAGTCCTTGCTCAGCGTCGCGGTGTCGTGGTCGAACAGGGTGATCAGGCCGCGTGTGGGCCGCATCGAAAGGAACAGCAGCCGCAGCAGCGAGGTCTTGCCTGCCCCCGAAGGGCCGGAGAGGAACTGGAACGAATGGGGCGTGATCTTGAAGCTCAGGTCACGCAGGATTTCCGGGCCGAGCCCGTATCGCAATCCGACATTTTCGAATTGGATCACGCCGTTCTCCGAATCAGGCGCTGCGATCATACTGCTTCGAGCGGGCCGGGCACATGCACGCCTGGTGGTTCCACCCAATCAGATGGTTCCCATCTGATTGAACCACTTGCGACGCCGGCGATGCGCATTGTGATGCGATCCGGCCAACCCGTTAGCGAACCGTAAACGAAACCATGCGGGAATCGCAACCCGCACAGCCCCGGGCTGGGGCCGGCGGGCACACCCGGTATTGGGGAGCCCGGTCTGCCGGCCGCGATGGTTCCCGGATCCTTAACGTACTGTCGTTAAGCTCGCTTGAATGAAGTCACCCGTTCCGCCGATGTCGATCGTGTGCCCCAATTGTGGTGCGACGTCTCATGACGCGAACGCGGCGGCGCGCGGTCGTTCCGGGCGGCTGGTGCACAGTGCCGGCCGCGCGTGCAACTGGCACGCCGCCGGTTCTGCGGTGCTGTCGGCCGCTCCCGTAACTGCGGCGGAGGTGATTCGGCCCTCCATCGCTTCGGGCGACTCGGCGGTCGCGCTCAGGCACGCGCCGGAGCTGCCGACAATGCCGCCGCTGCGGTCGCCGCCGCTCGCTGCCGACATCATCGATGCCACGGCCGCGATGCCGCTGTACCCAAGGCCGAAGATCAAGAACCCGCCGCGACGCCGCCTCGATTCGGCCCGCGCGGACCACGTCCGGCCGCGATTTCTGCCGGGCCTTGTCGCCCTGCAGCTGGCGGCCGTCGCCGCCATCCTGCTCGGACGGGCGGAGGTCGTCCGCGCGTTGCCCGAGACGGCGTCCCTGTTCCGCATGATCGGCCTGCCCGTCAACTTGCGCGGCCTCGCGTTTGCAGGCGTCAAAACACGCACCGAGCTGCAGGACGGCGTCGCCGTGCTGATCGTGGAAGGCAGGATCGAGAGCAATTCGGATACCGCGGTCACGGTGCCGCCGCTGCGAATCGCGCTGCAAGACGCTGCCGGAGTCGAACTCTATGCGTGGACGACGCCTGCGGATGCAGCCACGCTCGGGCCCGGCGAATCACAGCCGTTCCGCGCCCGGATGGCGTCGCCGCCGCCCGGCGGAAACGACGTTGTGGTGCGGTTCGTCCACCCCTCGGATGGATGAACGGCCGCGGAAGCTGATCCGGGGCCGCGCGATTCGATTCGGCCGCGCACCTCTCCCCGGGGAATGTCGCACAAAGGTTGTCGCCAGGCTTCCACAAGTCGGTCGCCATAATAGAAATGGCCGCCCACCGGGCGGCCATTTCGACTTGCTTGGTTTTGACCATCCCGTCTATTCGACGGGGTTACTTCCACGCAGGGATTCAGTGAGATGCGGTTGCGAATGCCGCCATTTCCTGGCGGCCGCCGTTGAGCTTCTTGATCGCGTTAACGAGATCTTCCGGATACATCAGCGTCGGGAACGGCGGAGTGCGCATGCCCATGAAGGCGGCAACGTCCGAGATGAAGCCGGTGCAATTGACGGTGCCGGCCTGCCAGACCGGCGAACTTGCCTGCTTCTGCTTGATATAGGCGAACACTGTCCGCGCCTGCGCTTCGGTCAGATAGACGCGATAGCTGGCGGTCAGATACTGTTCGTCGAGATCGCCGTAGCTCTTTCCGGTTTCCGCCGGCACTGGAATGATGTGCCCCAGAATGTAGGGGACGACACTGTCCGTGGCCGGGTGCAGACCCGCAACTTCGATCGCGCCAACCTTGCCGTTTTCCTTCAAGCGCCCATACCAAAGGAAGGCATGGCCATAGCTTGCCGCCGTACGGGAGCGAAAATCGACGAAATAGCGGCCGCCGTATTTCGGTTTGGCAGCAGCCGCCGGCGGTTGAAGATCGTCGGACCTGGCATTGACGGAGGTCGTGCTCGCGTCCTCTGCGCTGGAAGCCCGAAGCCCCGGTCCGAGCAGGAGTGCGACCGCACAAAGGCCTGCCGCGACGCCGGAGAACCCGAAACGGGTGAAAATTCGTTTGTTTGCGTTGTCCGTCTTTGCGATGTCCGTCACCGATAGCTCCTTGACCTTGACTAGCTCAGGAACGGCCGGCGTGGTGGCGTTGTTTGCGCCAACTCAGATGATCCACGAGGCAGTATCAGAAGAACGTAGTAGGACGGAAAAAATCGGCTCGCCGCACGACAATTAGCGGGCGGATTCGAGCCGACTTTCCGTTTTGCAGTCCGAATTAGCCCTTGGTGACGACCGGGGCCTTGCCGATCGGGGCCTTGCCGATCGGGGCCTTGCCGATCGGCGCCTTGCCGATCGGGGCCTTGCCGACCACGGGGGTCGGAGGAGGCGGCTGACGGGTCGGCAGATCTGCGGCGGCAGCAGCGCTCACGAGTGCGAGAGATGAAGCCGTTACTAGGAGGAAATGTTTCATGAGTGCGCCCTTGTTTTGGTAACGATCCCTACTTGCATGGTCAAAACCACGCTTATAAAAGGCGACGTTGGCCGATAAAACTAGTGCAAAAAAGACACATCAAACTTTTTTCAAATAAACATCGTGTTTACGGGCACATATGGTGAATTTCCGATGTAGCTCCAGCGAGCGGCGAGGTCATCTGAGGCAATTTTGCGGCAGCGCCTGGGCCGACGAAAAACAGCGTCGAAAATCAACCGTTTATTAACCTCATTCGGGGTCCGAAAGATAGGGGCGCGGCACCGGCGGCAGCTCCGGATGGGGGCGCCCGAAATCGGGGGCCGCGGAGTCCTGACCGATGTCCACAATGCCCCGCCGGATCCCCCGCGTGCGGGTGAAGAGGTCGAAGAGGGTCGCACCGTCACCTTCCTCGATGGCGCGGGTCAGCCGCGCGAGATCTTCGTTGAACCGGGCCAGCATCTCCATCACCCCCTTCTTGTTGGCGAGAAAGACGTCGCGCCACATCGTCGGGTCCGATGCTGCAATGCGGGTGAAATCGCGGAACCCGCCGGCCGAATACTGCAGCACCTCCGACCGCGTCACGGCGGACAGGTCGTCCGCGGTGCCGACGATAGTGTAGGCGATGAGATGCGGCACGTGGCTGGTGATGGCGAGCACGAGGTCATGATGCTCCGCCGACATGGTGGCGACCCTGGCGCCGAGCGCCCGCCAGAACGTCGACAGCCGCTCGACCGCCCCGGCGTCGGTGGCCGGCGTCGGCGTGAGGATGCACCAGCGGTCGATGAAAAGCTCGGCGAAGCCGGCGTCTGGGCCGGAATGCTCGGTGCCCGCGACCGGGTGGGCCGGCACGAAATGAATGCCCGGCGGAAGATGCGGGGCCATGTCGCGGACGATCTGGGCCTTGACCGAACCGACATCGGAAACGATCGCGCCCGGCGCGAGACACGCCGCGACCTCGCGGGCCACCGCCCCGCATTGGCCGACCGGAATGCAGAAAATCACGAGGTCGGCACCCTCGACCGCGGCGGCGTTGGTCTCGACCACCTGATCGGCGATGCCGAGTTCGATGACGCGCCGGCGCGTCGCCGGCGAGCGCGCGGTGGCGACTATGGTCCGCACCACATTCTGCGCCCGCGCCGCGCGGGCGATCGAGGACCCGATCAGCCCGACCCCAATGAGCGCGAGGCGTTCGAACAGCGGCTCAGCCATGGGATGCGGTCGCCGGCCGTCCCAGGAATGCGGCCAGCGCCGCGACGACCAGGCGATTGGCCTCCTCGCTGCCGACGCTCATGCGCAGCGCATGCGGCAGGCCGTAGGCGCCGACCTGGCGCAGGATCAGGCCGCGGGCGGTGAGGAACTTGTCCGCCTCGGCCGCGGTCCGCCCAGTCTGCGGAAAATGGATGAGGACGAAATTCGCCACGCTGGGCGTCACCTCGAGCCCGAGCTTGCCGATCTCCTCGGTCAGCCATTCCAGCCAAATTTCGTTGTGCGCGGTCGAACGCTCCACATGGCCGACATCTTCGATCGCCGCGATGCCGGCCGCGATGGCCGCGGAATTGACGTTGAACGGCCCGCGGATGCGGTTGACCGCGTCGACCACATGGGCCGGCCCGTACATCCAGCCGAGCCGCAGCGCGGCCAGACCGTGTACCTTGGAAAAGGTTCGGCACATCACGACGCCGCGAGCCGGCCGCGATGCCGCGGGTTGACGTTGACGCCCGCGGATGCGGTTGACCGCTCGACCACTGCCGGCCCGTACACCAGCCGAGCCGCAGCGCGGCGAGCCCGTGACCTTGGAAAAGGTCGGCCATCACGACGTTTTCCGACGTCGCGACCAGCTCAATGCCGGACTCGTAGTCGTTGCGCTTGACGTATTCGGCATAGGCGGCGTCGAGCACCAGCAGCGTGCGCGGCGGCAGCCCGCGATGCAGGCGCTTGACCTCGTCGAACGGCACGTAGGTGCCGGTCGGGTTGTTCGGATTGGCGAGGAATACGATCTTGGTCCGTTCCGTCACCGCGCCGAGAATGGCGTCGACATCGGCGGTGTGGTTCTTCTCGGCCGCCACCACGGGCTTCGCGCCCGCGCCCAGGGTCGCAATCGGATAGACCAGAAAGCCGTGGGTGGTGTGGATCGCCTCGTCGCCGTCGGCGAGATAGGCGCGCGCCAGCAGGTTGAGGAGGTCGTCGGAGCCGGCGCCGCACACGATGCGCGCGGGATCGAGGCCGAAGGCGCGGCCGATCGCCTCGCGCAATTTCGTCGCCGCGCCGTCGGGATAGTCCTCGAGATGGCCGGCGACGCTCTTATAGGCCTCGATCGCCTTCGGGCTCGGCCCCAGCGGCGTCTCGTTGGAGGACAGCTTGTGGATCCGGGCGACGCCGGGCGCGCTGCTCTTGCCGGGAACATAGGGTTGGATCGCGAGCACGCCGGGACGCGGGATCGGACGCTGAGGTTGGGTTTTCGACATCTCGGGACCTGGAAGGCGCTTTTCCACCGCGCGGCTATCGCCCGGTCGGGACCGCCCGGGCATCGGCGGTGACCGTATAGCGGGTTGCGTGGCTGCCGACGAGGGCCCGGCTGCGCACCGACGCGCCGGCACCGACCAGGGCGCGGGTGATCTCATCGAGGGTCCTGCCGCGGGGAAGCGACGCCAGGAGGGCGGCGCCGTCCGATGTGCGGTCGGGCACCGCGGCGGTCTCGACCAGGCCCGCCAGCGCCTGCGCCGGCTTCGCGCCCCAGCCGGCGACGCGGATGCTCCACATCTCCACATCGGTGACGACGGCATCTGGATGCGGCCGGGCGATCGCGAACACCGGCAGCCCGGCCGGATGGTCCTCGCGTTCCACGAACGGCAGCCGGGCGATGATCTTGGGCACATCGGCGCCTTCGAGCGCGGTCCACCAGGCGCCGTCCGCGGCGCTCGCGGCCACCGGCACGAGGCCGAGGTCGCCCCTCGCCGCCGCTACCGCCGCCACCACGCCGGCGGCGCCGAGATGGCCGACGATCGGCACCGTGAAGCCGAAATGAAACCGCTCGCTGTCGCGCATCGCCGACTCGCCGCAGGAGAAATCGGCATGGACGCGGAACGGCGCCTGCACATAGGTGAAGGTGGCGATGATGACGCGCCAGATGCTTTCGACGGTATCGAGCGGCAGCATCCCGGCGTGCCGTTCGACCAGGCGCCTCATCATGTCGGCCTCGCGGGCAGGTCGGAAAGCCGAGCCGGATTCGGTGGTTTTCTTGGTCTTGATCAGGCGGCCGATGATTTCGCCGCGCTGCATCAGCAGCCGGTGCATCGCCTCGTCGATCCGGTCGATCTCGGCACGCAGCTCGGCGAGGTCGGGGGGGCGCTCGTTGGGGCTCATTTTCTCAATCGGCAGCGGTGCTTGGAGGCCTTTCAAAGGCGCGCCATCAATACGAGCGGTGACCCCCAAAAGCAAAGAAAACATTGACAGGCCACAGTCGCGCCCTATCTAAGCCGTTCCCGATCTTTTAATCTTTGCAATATCTTCCGGCGCCGACATACGTTCCGGACGGGAGGCTGGGACAGAAAAAATGGCCGAGTTGAAAGCCGTCATTGGCCGGGGGTTGCCGGATCGGGTGCGGGAGGCGGACCACCCGCACTCGCTGCTTGCCCAGTTCGGGCCGGACCAGCCGCTCAAGCTCGATGCCGGCGTGGCGCTCAGCCCCTTCCAGGTCGCCTACCAGACCTACGGCACACTCAATGCCGCGCGCAGCAACACCGTGCTGGTCTGCCATGCGCTGACCGGGGACCAGCACGTCTTCAACCGCCATCCCGTGACCGACAAGTCCGGCTGGTGGGAGACCATGATCGGCCCCGGCAAGCCGATCGACACAGAACGCTATTTCGTGGTCTGCGCCAATGTGCTCGGCGCCTGCATGGGCACCACCGGCCCGGCCTCGACCCATCCGGTGACCGGCATGCCCTGGGGCCTCGATTTTCCCGTCATCACCATCCGCGACATGGTGCGCGCCCAGGCGATGCTGCTCGATCACCTCGGCATCGACATGGTGTTCGCGGTGGCCGGCGGATCGATGGGCGGCATGCAGGTGCTGCAATGGGCGGCGAGCTATCCGGAGCGGGTGTTCGCCGCGCTCCCGATCGCCTGCGCCACCCGCCATTCGGCCCAGAACATCGCCTTCCACGAAGTCGGCCGTCAGGCTGTGATGGCGGACCCGGACTGGCGCGCCGGGCGCTACTATGCCGAGGGCGTCAGCCCCCGCCGCGGCCTCGCCGTCGCCCGCATGGGCGCGCACATCACCTATCTCTCGGACGCGGCGCTGCATCGCAAGTTCGGCCGCAAGTTCCAGGACCGCGCCAACCCGACCTTCTCCTTCGACGCCGACTTCGAGGTCGAGAGCTACCTGCGCCACCAGGGCTCGTCTTTCGTCGAGCGGTTCGACGCCAACAGCTATCTCTACCTTACCCGCGCGATGGATTATTTCGACCTCGCGGCGGACTATGGCGGCGTGCTGGCCAACGCCTTCAAGGCCACCAAAACGCGGTTCTGCGTCATCTCCTTCACCAGCGACTGGCTGTTTCCGACCTCGGAATCCCGGGAAATCGTGCACACGCTCAACGCCGCCGGGGCCCGCGTCTCGTTTGCCGAAATCACCACCGACAAGGGCCATGACGCCTTCCTGCTCGAAGAGCCCGAGCTGTTCCAGATCGTCGGCGGTTTCCTCGACTCGGCGGCGGCGGCGCGCGGCCTTGCCGCGGGCAAGCGGTGAGCGCGCAATGCTGTCGCGAGCGAGGCGCGATCTGACCATGGCCGAGGCCGCGCGCGGCGCTGACAATGCGCGGCTCGACCATCTGCTGGTCGCCGAGATGATCGAGCCCCGCTCCCGCGTGCTCGACGTCGGCTGCGGTGACGGCGAACTGCTCAAGCTCCTGGAGAGCCGCGGCGTCGACGGGCGCGGCATCGAATTGTCCCGCGAAGGCGTCAACGACTGCGTCGCCAAGGGGCTCGCGGTGATCCAGGGCGACGCCGATGCCGACCTCTCCGACTATCCCGACGACGCCTTCGACTACGTGATCCTGTCGCAGACGCTGCAGGCGACCCGCCATCCCCGCATGGTGCTCGAGCACATGCTGCGGATCGGCCGCCATGCGGTGGTGTCGTTTCCCAATTTCGGCCATTGGCGCATCCGGCTGCTGCTGCTGTTCGGCGGCCGCATGCCGCAGACCGACAACCTGCCGGACACCTGGTACGACACGCCGAACATCCACTTCTGCACCATCAAGGACTTTCGCGACCTCTGCCTCACGGTGGGCGCCAAGATGGAGCGGGCGCTGGCGCTCGACGCCTGGGGCCGCCCGCTGCGGCTCAACGCGCCGTGGTGGTTCTGGAACCTGTTCGGCGAGCAAGCGGTGTTCCTGCTGAGCCGGCGCGATCGCAAGCCCAACAGCGCGCCGCCGGCCGGTGGCTGATGGGGCAATGGCGCAGGACTTTGCGCCGCATATGCGCTTAGGAGTCCGCGATGCCGGTCAGTGGATCGGGCCCATCCCGGGCTCGGGCTTGGTTGGCGCCTTCGTGACATTGGCCGGGCAGTTCTTCTCGGCCGCGGTCTGCTTCAACGCGCGCAGCTCCGCCTCGTTCCTGTCCACATCCGGCTGGTAGACGAACATGTTGACGGCGCCGCCACCGACGCCGGAGCCGGAACGCTCCATCAGCGCGATGAGTTCCTTATGGCGGGCTTCCGCGGTGTCGATGCGCGCGACCAGATCGGGGCAGCGCAGGAAATGGAATTTGCCGGGCGCGACATAGGGATCGCCGACGGTCTCCATGACCCCGGCGCATCCGCCAAGCGCCGCGGCGAGCAGTAGCGCTCCGCCAAACCTGATCCGCATTCGCATCAAGATCCTGTGCCGCAACATCCGGTGCCACGCTTGCGGACAATTCTCACAGTCCGACAATGGCTTCAACCTCGCTTATTTGCTCGTTTAGGCACCAATTCGTTCAAAATCATGCCCGCGCCGCAGTCCCGGTCGGGCTCGCCCGGAGGGCGCCTACGGGTCGCCTACCTTCCAATTGCTCTTTTGTAATGCCCGTGTAAGGTCGCGCGCCTCTGCCGGGGACTTTAACACTCGATGGCTCGTGACCAAGTCGATATGACGCCGATCGAAACGCGCGACGAACTGGTCGCGTGGTTCGCCGCCGGCGAGAAGCCGCCCGAGAAGTTCCGGGTCGGCACCGAGCACGAAAAGTTCGCCTTCACGCTCGCCCGTCACGAACCGGTGCCTTACGACGGGCCGCGCGGCATCCGCGCTCTGCTCGAAGGCATGCAATCGCTGCTCGGCTGGGAGCCGATCATGGAGGGGCCGAACATCATCGGCCTGTCCGATGTCACCGGCGGCGGCGCGATTTCGCTCGAGCCAGGCGGGCAATTCGAATTGTCCGGCGCTCCCGTTGCAACCATCCACCGCACCTGCAGCGAGCTGATGGCCCATCTCGCGCAGCTGCGCGAGGTCGCCGAGCCGCTCTCCATCGGCTTCCTCGGCCTCGGCATGACGCCGACCTGGACGCGCGCCGAGGTCCCGGTGATGCCCAAGGGCCGCTACCGCATCATGACGGCCTACATGCCCAAGGTCGGCAAGCACGGCCTCGACATGATGTACCGGACCTGCACCGTGCAGGCCAATCTCGACTTCTCCTCGGAAGCCGACATGGTGAAGAAGCTGCGGGTCTCGCTCGCCCTGCAGCCGGTCGCGACCGCGCTGTTCGCCAATTCGCCGTTCACTGAAGGACGGCCCAACGGATACCTGTCGTTCCGCTCCGAGATCTGGCGCGATACCGATCCCGACCGCTCCGGCATGCTGCCGTGGGCCTTCGAGCCGGGCATGGGATACGAGCGCTACGCCGACTATGCCCTCGACGTTCCCATGTATTTCGTCAAGCGCGGCGACCGCTACATCGACGTCGCGGGGCGCTCGTTCCGCGACCTGCTGGCGGGAACGCTTCCCGAATTGCCGGGCGAGCGCGCCACCGTGTCCGACTGGGCCAACCATCTCTCGACGATCTTTCCGGAGGTGCGGCTCAAGCGCTATCTGGAAATGCGCGGCGCCGACGGCGGCCCGTGGCGGGTGCTGCCGTCGCTGTCGGCCTATTGGGTCGGCCTGTTCTACGACGACGCGAGCCTCGATGCCGCCTATGAGCTCATCAAGCCATGGAGCGCGCAGGAACGCCAGCGCCTGCGCGACGAGGTCCCGCGCCTCGGCTTCAAGGCGTCGATCCGCGGCCGCGACCTCCTGTCGCTCGCCCGGGAGACGCTGGCGCTCTCTCGCGCCGGATTGAAACGGCGCAACCGGCTCGATCCCTACGGCGCCGACGAAACGCGCTACCTGGTGCCGCTCGACGAGTTCGTCGAGCGCGGCCGCACCCCGGCGGAAGAGCTGCTCGCGAAATTCCACGGCCCCTGGGGCGGCTCGGTCGACCCGGTGTTCAAGGAGTACGCGTATTAGCTCGACGCGGGGTGGTCGAAGCGAAGCGTGCCCGTCGTCTGAGTCCCAGCGTGGCACGGCGCGAAGACGCGTCTGAGCCCACCGGTTAAAGGAATATTCGCGCCAGATAGGCGTCAACCATCGCCAGCGTCGGTGGCGTGCAGCGAAGCCCAAGGTGGCCATCGGGGCGCACCAGGCACAGACACGGGCCCTCGTCGCCACCGAGCCTGGCGTGGGCGGCCCCGGTCGTGTCGACAAGCAAGTCGTCGGCGTCGGGCTCCAGGGTTGCCCCATTTCCTGCCACGACAAATGCCTTGACGTGCGGGCCGTAGCGCCCGGCAACGCGACGTGCCATGTCCAGCCACGCGCCTGTCGCGGCGACGTCCGCTCCACCGGTGAGCAGCAGCAGCGTGTGGCCGGTATGCGTGAAGAGTTCGTGCAAGCGGACCGCGCCGGCACGTCCCACCAGAGGACCGGCGTCGCCTACCCTGTATCCAATCATCGTGACGGACGGAGACGGCGGCGGCGCGCTGCGCGGACCCAGGATCGGGCTTGCGTCATAGCCGAAGCCGATCTCCGACGAGGCGAGGGCCGCCTTGTGTTGGTCATCCACCGTCACCAACGCCGCGGCGATCGCATCGAACGCCGCGGCACCGCCTTTGGCGGCATTCGCCTCTGCGTGGTCGCCGGAGGCGCCGACGGTCTCTGCAACCTGTCGACGCTCGGGATCGTATGAGTTGAGCAGGGAATCTGGCGCCTGCCCGGCCGCGACCAGGGCAAGCTTCCATCCGAGATTGAAAGAGTCCCCGATGCCGGTGTTCATGCCATGCGCCTCGATCGGGCTGCAGGCATGGGCGGCGTCACCGGCGAACAGCACGCGCCCCGCGCGGAATCGAGTTGCAATGCGGGAGTGCGCGTGGAAAAGTTGCGGTTCGTCGGGGTCCACCAGCCTCGCGCCCGGCGCAAGTTGTGAAAGCCAGTGCTCGATGTGCGCCACTTGCACCGTATCTGCCGCATCGGCGCGGAAATACATTCGCCACCTGTCACCGTCGATAGGGATCGGCATCAACAGCGGATCGAACATGGCGGCGACCACATCGTCCGCATGCGGCCAATCGGCAAATCGCGCATCGACCACCCCCCAATGCATTGGATAGTCGTGCCCGGTGAAGGCTATGCCGACGGCGTCGCGAACCTTGCTGTGGAGACCGTCGGTACCGACAACCCAGCCGGCCGCCAATAGTCGTTCGTCACCGCGGTCGCGAACACGCACCTGGACACCGGTATCGTCCGCTTTGAGATCGACGAACTCGACGCCCCGTTCGACGGCGCCGCCCAACCGCTCCAGCGCATCGGTCAAGAGGTGCTCGGTCACACTTTCCGACAGCCCCAGCGTAAACGGGAACGGACTGTCCAGGTCGTGAAGCGGAAGCGACGCCTTCCTGGACCCGGGGCCATAGAAGTCGGCGCCCCGAATCTTCTTCCCGCGGCGAAGAAAGGCTGCCGACAGCCCGAGTGACTCGAAGATCTCCAGTGTTCGCGACTTGACGATCGCAGCGCGATCCCAGGGAAGCGGCGCTGGCCGTTGGTCGATGAGGTGCAACGGCACACCGCGGCGCGCGAGTTCGATCGCCAGGACAAGTCCGGTCGGGCCGGCACCGATGATGAGGACTGGATCGATTGGATTCTCCGAGCGATTCCTGGTTTGCACAGGTGACAAACCTCTTTTCGCTTTGGCTCACTTCGGCCAATTCGATTTGCGGATGGAGACAGGGGCCGCAGCCTCGAGCATTGTCTCACGACCGTCGAGCGGGTGAAACCAGGTTTTCGCATCCACGGCACAACCAAGCGCTGACCGCCGCCTCTTGAGGACCGACAGGTCTTTTGAAAAACGCTCCTGACAAGCCGTTGCGAATATGATCCGTTGTGTCGGGGATTACGGGAGATGCGGATGCTGCACGGAAATGCGGATGGGCCACGCCGGTGCCCATGAGGACCTACAAAATCGCGGCCATTCCCGGCGATGGGATCGGCAAGGAAGTCATCGCCGCCGGGATCGAGGTGCTCGACGCGCTCGCCGCGCGCGAGGGCCGCTTCGGCTTCCGCTTCGATCATTTCGACTGGGGCTCGGACTACTACAAGCGGCACGGGGTGATGATGCCGGCCGACGGGCGCGACCTCATCAGGCATCACGACGCCATCTATTTCGGCGCGGTCGGCGCCCCCGACGTTCCGGATCACGTCACCCTGTGGGGACTGCGGCTCGCCATCTGCCAGCCGTTCGACCAATACGCCAACGTGCGCCCGACCCGCATCCTGCCGGGCATCGTGAGCCCGCTGCGCCACGTGTCCGGCCCGGAGCTCGACTGGGTGATCGTGCGCGAGAACTCAGAGGGTGAGTATGCCGGCGTCGGCGGCCGGGTCCACCAGGGCCATCCCGAGGAAGTCGCGACCGACGTGTCGATGATGACGCGCGCCGGGGTGACGCGGATCATGCGCTTCGCGTTCAAGCTCGCACAGTCGCGGCCGCGCAAGCTCCTTACCGTGGTGACGAAATCGAATGCGCAGCGCCACGCCATGGTGATGTGGGACGAGATCGCCGCCGAGGTCGCGGGCGAGTTTCCCGACGTCGCCTGGGACAAGATGCTGGTCGACGCCATGACCATGCGGATGACGCTGCGGCCGGAAACGATCGACACCGTGGTCGCGACCAACCTGCATGCCGACATCCTGTCCGACCTCGCCGCCGCGCTGGCCGGCTCGCTCGGTATCGCGCCGACGGCGAACCTCAATCCGGAGCGCCGGTTTCCGTCAATGTTCGAGCCCATTCACGGGTCGGCCTTCGACATCACCGGAAAGGGCGTTGCGAACCCGATCGGGACCTTCTGGTCGGCGACGATGATGCTGGAGCACCTCGGCGAGAAGCCGGCTGCGGACCGCCTGATGCGCGCCATCGAGAAGGTCACGGCCGATCCGTCGCTGCACACGCCCGATCTCGGCGGTTCGGCGACGACGCGGCAGGTCACCGACGCCACCATCGCCGCCATCCGCGGCGACAATGCGTAGAGCATGATCCCGAAAAGTTGCGGACTTTTCGGACGGGATCATGCTCAAAATCAAAGACTTTGGAGCGTCATCCGATTGGATGACGCCCTGGCGGCGCGCCCCAATAAGACGGGACGGGACGACAGCAGCCGATTTTTTTCCCTTTCGCGACGTGCTAAACTCCGCCGCGGGCGAGGCCATTTCCATCCGGATTGGCCCGCAGCGACGATAAGAAAAGCTTGGGAGGAGTTCGATGGAAGACCTTCGCGCGCATTCTCGCGGCGGCCTGGGATTGGCGGCACTGCTCGCGGCGACCGTCCTGTCAGGGGCGGCCTGGGCGGCCGACACACCGGATCTTTCCGGGATCTACTGGGCGACCGAATACCATCCCAAGATCCAGCTGGTCGGCGGCGGCGACCTGCCGCTCACCGCGAAGGGGAAGGCCGCCTATGAGAAGAACATCGCAGGCTTGAAGGACGGCTCGATCGTCGACAACGCCCGCAAGTTCTGCGTTCCCGACGGGCTGCCGCGGGTGCTCGCCAACCCCTACCCGTTCGAGATCATCAATGGGCCGCCCGGCCAGACCACGATCATCTATGAGCTCAGCCACCAGGTCCGCGCGATCGGGATGGACAAGCCGCTGCCCGAGGAAGAGCTGATCACCTTCCCGGCTTTCAACGGCCACTCCGTCGGTCATTTCGAGGGCGACACGCTGGTGGTCGAAACGGCAGGCTTCAACGAAAAGACCTTCATCGACGCCACCGGCGCGCCGCATACCGACGAGATGCGCGTGCTCGAGCGCATCCGCAAGGTGAGCCCGACACAGCTCGAGGACGTCGTCACCATCCACGATCCCGAGTATTATTCGCGGGATTGGCAGGCGCGCTTCGTCTACACGCTGCGCAACGACTTGCGGATCGAGGACTATGTCTGCGGCGAGGCGCATCGCGACCTCTCCTCGGTGGCCGGGGTGCGCCGCCCGTAACGGCGGCGGACTTTCCGCGAGGCGTCCGATCGGTCCGTCAGTCGTGCAGGGAGAAACTGTCCCGATGTTGAAACCCGCTTCGAAGGCCGCCGTGGCGGCCGCGTTTTGTGCCGGCGTGGCCGCGTGGGCGATGACCGCCCCCGCGTATGCGCAAACGACCGCGCAGGCACCGGCGAAAGGCGCAATTCCCGATCTGGCGTCGGTGGATTTCGCCTGGCTCGCGATGGGCGCCGATTGGAAAGACCCGCCGGCGGGCGCCGGGCACGGGCCGATCAAGCCCGATCCCGATCACGCCTACCACGGCAATCTCGATGGCCCGGGGCAGGTGACGATCCGGCTCGGCAACTACAAGGATCGCGTGCTCAAACCGTGGGCCGCGGCGCAGATGCTCGCCTCGAACGTTGAGGCGATCAGCGGCAAGCGGGCGGTTCCGTTCGCGGCGCAGGCGCGCTGCTGGCCCGGCGGCGTCCCGGGGCAACTGCTCTATCCGGCCGAGCCGTTCTATTTCATCCAGACGCCGAAGCAGGTGTGGATGATCTGGCAGCGCGATCACATGGTCCGCCGCATCTATCTCACCGACCGGCATTCCGAAGCCGTGACGCCGTCCTGGTTCGGCGAATCGATCGGCCATTACGAGAACGGCGAACTGGTGGTCGACACCATCGGCCTCTCCACCACGAACAGCTACATCGACAACTTCCGCACCCCCCACACCGAGAAGGAGCACGTCGTCGAGCGCTTCAAGGTGTCGGCCGACGGCAAGATGCTGGAAGCCTACGTGGTCGTCGACGACCCCGACACATTCAACGAGCCGCTGCACCTGGTGCAGCGCTGGCGCAAGGTGAAGAACCCGCTGGTGGAAACGGTGTGCGCGGAAAACAACGCCGATCATTTCAAGCAGAACCTGTTCCCGCTGCCGGAGGCGGAGAAGGCGGATTTCTGAGCGGGCAAGGTACGCCGAGGCCGCGGGGCTCGGGAGCGCTGCGGCGTGGTCGCTCGCGGCGCGGGCGCGGGCTCTCACGATGCCGCAAGAACCTCCTTGCAGGCGGCCTTAATCTGCATTGCGGTCACACAACAGCTCAGGTGCTCAAAGAAGAGGTTATCCAGTAGCCAAGACACAAGGGAGGTCACGATGGGCGATCGCTTAACCTCGATGGTCACCGTTGCCATTACGGCAGCCGCGGTCAGCGCGGCCATTTCGGTGCTTGCCACTCGGGCCTTGGCGCAAGCTCCGGCATCTTCCAATACGGCGCTGAAAACGCCTTGGGGCGAGCCTGATCTTCAAGGGATCTGGACGGAAGAATTCGACACGCCGCTACAGCGCCCCGCCCGGTTCGGAAACCAGGAATTCTTCACCGAGGTGCAACGGCAGGAGTTGGACCGGCAGCGCGCCGCCCATTACGGCAACGATCCGCGTCAGGAGCGCGGCAGCGCGGTCGATGTCGGCGGCGCCTACAACACGACGTTCCTGACCATCAAGCACGCCGGCGCGCGCACGTCGTCGATCGTCGATCCGCCCAATGGCCGCGTGCCGCCGCAGACGCCGGAAGCCCAGCGTGCCGCCGCGGCCGACCGGGAATTTTTCCTCTCGCTGATGCAGTCGACCGATGCCTGCAAGAACAAGGAGCCGGTGTGCGCCGGAGGCAAATACGATCCGACGCCCTCGCCGCGATTTTCGGAACCGCCGCCGCGCTATCACGCCGTAAACAATGCGCGCCTCAACCGGAGCGATGGGCCGGAGGACGACGGGTTGCAGGACCGCTGCCTGCGCAGCGGGCTGCCCGAGTTCGGCAGCCTGTTCGGTGGCAGCTTTCGCCGGATCGTGCAGACGCCGGGCGGCATCTCGATGTTCTACGACGTGAACCAGGGCCAGGGCTGGCAGCGCAACATCGTCATGAACGGAAGTCCTCACCTGCCGGCCAGCATCCGTCAGTGGTTCGGCGACTCGCGCGGCCATTGGGAGGGCGACACGCTCGTGATCGACGTGACAAATTTCAGTCCCAAGACTGACGTCTTCGGGTCGCGCGAGAACCTGCACCTGGTCGAGCGCTGGACGCGCACTGGGCCAAGGACCCTTGCCTACGAGGCCCTGATCGAAGATTCGACCGTGTGGACCCGACCATGGACCATGAAGCAGGAGTTCACCCGACAGAGCGACGAGGAGAACAGGATTTATTACGAGCCGCGCTGCATCGAGGGAAACCTCGGGCTGCCGGGGCTGCTGCACGGACGGCGCGCGGAAGAGCGCGCCTTCGCGGAGGGACGCGGCCCCGATCCGAGAACCAAGGACAACGTCGGCGGGGTGCAGTCGGTTCGGGACGATCCGTTGCAGTAGCGCAGGCAATGCTTAGCGGTCATGAACGCCGATCACTTCCCCGGTGATTTGACAGTCGGAGTTCTGGATGAACCTGCAAAGGCCCGGCGGGCCGCATGACGCCCGCGGCGACGTAGGCGAACCCGCGCTGCACGTTACGCGTGGTTCTCAGCCGGGCCGTACCGAACCCGGCTTGGAGCCGGATTCGCCGCCCTGCGGCCTTTCGTGGATGTGGAGGCGCTGCAGCACGCTTTCCTTGAACCGCTTGAAATAGCCGGAGCGTTTGCGGCCGTATTGCAGCACTCGCGCCCTTTCGAGCGTGACCAAGCCGCTTTCCATCATTTCGTCGAGCACGGGCAGGAACGCGTTGATCTTCTCCTCCGAGTCGCAGATCTCAATCACGACCGGGCGTTCATCGGTGGCGATGAAATGAGGTTTATGAAGCCGGCTGGAGTGTCCGAAGCCGAGGGGGCCCTTCAAGACCGTCGCCCCAGCGAGATGCACTTCGCGCGCTTTCATCACGATCGCACGATAAAGCGGTTCTTCGACGCCGTATCGATCGTCGGCACTCATGAAGATGCGCAGCAGGATGGCTTCGTGCGGTACCTCCATTTTTGCTTTCTCCCGGTCTCTTGTGATTATCGGTTCTCGTTGTCCTCCCGAGTGCGCGGTGACTAAGAATTGAAAATTACGGTCCGGTTTGCGGCGAGTTGCTGCGGGTTCGTCGGCCGCATCGGAACATGCGGAGGCCCTCCAGGGTCACCAACCCGGACCCGACCAATTGCTCCAGTCGCGGAAGGAACGCATGAATCCGATCTTCGGTGTCGATGATCTCTACCACCACCGGGAGATTCCCCGGCGCCTCGACGACGAATTCGCTGTTGATCCGACGGTCGGGGCCGAAACTCAGGGGGCCGTGAAGGACGGTCGCGCCCGCCAAGCCCGCGGCTCTCGCCGCCTCGACGATCGTTCTGTAGAGGGCATGTCCCTCGGCCTGGTCGGCCTCACCGATGAACGCGCGAAGAAGGATAGCATCTTGCGGTAATTGCATGGACGCCTCCTACCCAGGTCATTCTTGTCGTTTCTCAAGGGTGCAACTACCAATATAGCACAGTCCCCGTGGAACAGGTTCGGTTCGACCCGAGGAATTTTCCAGTCGGGGAATCCTCCAGCCGTCGGAAATCGTCCAGCCTTGCGTTGGCTCGATTCCTGACTAGAATTGGCTTCGAGAGGGGATGGAGTCCCCCGCAACCGCCGAAGAGGCTGATGACTCCTGCCGCGCAAACAGCGTGCAGGAGTCCTGTTGTGAATACTTCAACCACCCCCGTTCTGCCGACCCCCCGCCAACCTCGCCGGCGAAATACCGCGGTCTCAGCCGCGAGAACGGCGCCTGCGCCCATTCGGTCGAGGGCACCCGGACCGGCCGACGACCGGCAGGTGATGTCATGACCGGGGTGTGGGCGCTCGCGGCACTGTGGCTCGGCCTCGCGCTGGTCGCGAGCCTGCTTTCGATCTGGTTCCGGATTTCGACGGCGCTTTCCGAAATTGTCGTCGGAACCATCGCCCAGCTCATCATCGGGGCCGCCGTCGGCTCGGCGATACTCGGGACCGACGAATCCTGGATCAAATTCCTCTCAGGCATCGGCGCGATCATCCTGACGTTTCTTGCCGGCGCCGAGCTCGACCCGCAAGTTTTCAGGCTCAAGTGGAAGGAGGCGGGCGCTATCGGGCTCGTGAGCTTCCTGCTTCCGTTCCTGGTGTGCGCGGCGGCTGCCTACTACCTGCTCGGATGGGAAGTGATGCCGAGCTGGCTCGCCGGCGTCGCCATGTCCACCACATCCGTGGCCGTCGTCTATGCCGTGATGCTCGAGTTCGGCTTCAACGTGACCGACTACGGCAAGACCATCCTCGCCGCCTGCTTCATTACCGACCTCGGAACCGTCGTGGCGCTCGGTCTGATATTTGCGCCGTTCACGATCAAGACCCTGATCTTCCTTGGGGCCGGCGTCGTCGTCTTCGCGGTGCTGCCATGGCTGACGCCGCGCTTCTTCAGGCTTTACGGCAATCGACCGTCCGAGCTGGAAACGAAGTTCCTGCTGTTTTGCCTGCTCGGCATGGGAGCGCTTGCCGGATGGGCCGACAGCGAAGCCGTGCTTCCGGCCTATCTCATCGGAATGGTGCTGGCCGGCACCGTCGGCAAGGATCACGCCCTGATCAGGCGGCTGCGGACGCTGACGTTCGGATTGCTGACGCCGTTCTACTTCATCCGCGCCGGCTCGTTCGTGTCGATACCCGCGCTGGTGGCTGCGCCGGTCGCGTTTCTGTGCTTTCTCGTCGTCAAGATCGCGGCAAAAATCGTCGGCGTATATCCGGTCACCAAGTTGTTCGGCTCGCCGAACAAGGAGGCGATGTACACCACGCTCCTGATGTCGACGGGGCTGACCTTCGGCACGATCTCCTCCCTGTTCGGCCTGTCCCACGGCATCATCGATCAGGATCAGTATTCGGCTCTGGTCGCAGCGGTGATCGGGAGCGCGGTCATTCCGACGGTCATTGCCAACGCTTTCTATCTGCCGCGCCATCTGCTGCCCGAGCCGGAGCCGGAACGGACTGCCGAGGCGACGCCGGCGGTGCCGCTGCGCAAGATTTCGCGCGGCGCCGAGTAGGCGGGAGGAATTGATGTTCGGCAAAATCCTGCACGCGAATGACGGCTCCGAGCATGCGTTTCGCGCATTGGCATTGGCACTTGCAATCGCCAAGCAAAACCGCTCCGAGCTTCACATCGTCTGCGTCGAGGAAATTCCGTTCTTGCCGGAATTCATGGAGGAGGTCCGGGAGTCCGCCGGAACCGCAGCACGGTATTTTCACGGGGTGCTCCAGCGCGCGCGCAAGATGGCGGAGCAAAGCCAGGTGCACCTTGAAACACACGTCCTGGCGGGACACCCGGTGCGGGACATCGTCAAGCTGGCGGCCGACATCGAGGCCGACCTGCTCGTCATCGGCGCGACCGGCCATTCGGCGATCTACGAGCGCATGGTCGGCAGTCGTGCGGATCGGATCATCCAGCTCGCCCGATGTCCGGTGCTGGTGGTGAAGTGACGGTGGCTTCCGAATCGTGGACTACCGCTGACAGGAGAAGACGATGGCTGAGAACGAGTTTTCACCGGTCACTCCCGGCGAGATGCTGAAGGAGGAGTTTCTGGCCGAATATGGTCTGTCGCAGAACCGCCTTGCGAAGGCCATCGGCATTTCGCCGAACCGTATCGCCGAGATCGTCAATAATCGCAGGCGCATCACGGCCGACACGGCGCTTCGGCTGGGCCTGTATTTCGGCAACAGCCCGGAGTTCTGGATGAACCTGCAAACTCACTACGACCTGAAAATGGCCCGGCGGAATCTGAAGCCCGAAGATGCAAGACGAATCAAGGCGCGGCGGGCCGCATGAGCGTTGCCGCCCCCTTCACTCCCCCGGCTCCGCCTCTTCCCTGACCAACTCCCGCGCCTCCGCGTTGAGCGCCGTGCTCTCGTGCAGCGGCGTCGACAGCGGCTCGGGCTGGACCATTCGCGCGCGCATCAATTCGCGGCCGGCGGTGATGCCTTCGACCTGCTGGAGGCCGAGGCGTTCGAGGTCGCGCTTGCGCACGTAGTCCCTGACATCGCGCGCCCGTTCCGGCGTCAGCCCTAGCGCTTCCAACGCGGCGCGGCCGAACTCCAGCGCGGATTCGAAGGTCTCGCGCACCTCGAAATCGACGCCCTTCGCCAGCAGCTCGAGGCTGTGGCGACGATCGAACGAGCGCACGTAAAGCTTGACGTCGGGAAATTCGGCTTGCGCCAGCTCGACGATGCGGGTTGCGGCGAGCCGGTCGTCGACGCACACCGCGATCAGGCGCACGTCCGCGCCGCTGATCGCGGCGCGCAGCACGTCGAGCCGCAGGCCGTCGCCGTAATAGACCTTGAAGCCGAACCGGCCGGCGCTCTTGATCATCTCGGGGTCGTTGTCGAGGGTGATGACGTCGACGGATTCGGCGAGCAGGCATTGCGACACAATCTGTCCGAAGCGGCCGAAGCCGATGACGAGCGCGGAGCCGCGGACCTCTTCGAGGTCGTCGGGCTCCGGGAGCCGGACCCGCAGCCATCGCGCCAGCGCCTTGTCGCTGAGCGCCGCGAAGGGCGGGCCGATCATCATCGTGACCGCCGCGATCGCCGCGAACAGATTGCCTTCCTGCGCGCCCATGGCGCCGAGCGAGACGCCGAACGGAATCAGCACGAAGGAGAATTCGCCGGCGGCGGTGAGCACCGAGCCGGCGCGCGCGCCGTCGCCGCGATTCGGGCAGGTGGCGCGGAACAGCGCGGCCACGATGCCGGCCTTGAGCAGCGTGATGACGATCGCGGCGGCGACGATGAGGCCGAGCCTCGCCATGACGACGCCCATGTCGATCGACATGCCGACCCCCATGAAGAACAGCGCCAGCAGCAGGCCGCGGAACGGCTCGATGTCGGCTTCGAGCTCGTGGCGGTAGTTCGAGCCCGCCAGCATCACGCCGGCGAGAAAGGCGCCGAGCGCCATCGACATGCCGGCGAACTGCATGAGCGCGGCGGCGCCGAGCACGACCAGCAGGGCCGCCGCCGTCATCACCTCGCGGGCGCCGGTGCTGGCGAGCAGCGCCAGGAAAGGGTTGAGCAGATAGCGCCCGGCCACCACCACGATGCCGATGCACGCCATGATGCGGCCGACCGCGATCAGCGTGTCGGTGAATTCGACGACGTGGCTGTCGGCGCCGGGCGCGAGCAGCGGCAGCAGCGCCAGCAACGGCACCACCGACATGTCCTGGAACAGCAGGATCGCGAAGGCGCGCTGGCCGTAGGGCTGTTGCAGCTGGCCGCGCTCCTCCAGGATCTTCAGCGCGATGGCGGTGGCCGACATCGCCAGCGCGAACCCGCCGATGACGGCGCCGCGCCAGCCGGTGAGCCCGAGCGCAGTAGGCGAGGCCGCCCAAGGCCGCCGCGGTGAGCACGAGCTGGGCGGCGCCGAGGCCGAAAATGGCCCGGCGCAGCGCCAGCAGGCGCGAGAATTCGAGCTCGAGGCCGATCAGGAACAACAGCAGGACGACGCCGAGCTCGGATACCGTGATGATGGTCTCGGGCGCCCGTACCAGGGCGAAGCCGTAGGGGCCGATCACGACGCCCGCGGCGAGATAGGCGACGACGGCGGAGAGCCGCAGCAGTCGCGCCAGCGGCACGCTGATCACCGCCACCGCCAGCAGCAGCACCGGCAGCAGCAACAGCCCGGAAGCTCCGTGTGATTGTTCCATTTTACCGCCTGACATCGCGCCGGTTGCATGTGGAAGGACCCGACCAGACGACATCAAATATCTATGACATCCGGTGATTCCTACTATGATCGGGCACTGAATCGGCCCGGAGGGAACGCCCGGCCGCGGATGACCGTTGGATGATGCGGGCCGTAATTGCGCTGACTGTTCTGATTGCCGCTGTCTTCTGTCTCGCGCCGCCATCGTCGGCCCAGGTGGGCTTTGATCGGCGCGGCAACGACTATACGAACTTTTCCGTGCGGTCCGGCGATCCCGCCGTCTGCGCCGCGAGGTGCGACCGCGAGGCCCGCTGCCGCGCCTGGAGCTTCAACTATCCCACCGCGGAACGTCCGGCGACGTGCTGGCTCAAGAGCCAGGTGCCGCCCCGCGTCGAGGCCGGCGAATCCGCCTCCGGCGTCCGCGGTTCCGGGGTGATCCAGCCGCGCAACCAGACCCGCGAATTCTCGATCGACCGGCCCGGCGGCGATTTCCGCACCCTGGACGTCCCCGCCGAATCCAACGGCGAGGCCTGCCGGCTCGCCTGCGAGGCCGACAACCAATGCCGCGCCTGGACCTATCTGCGGCCCGGCTACGTCGATTCCGGGGCGCGGTGCTACCTCAAGAACCGCCTGACGCCGCCCCGCCACCGGCCCTGCTGCATCTCCGGCGTGGAGAGATAGAGGGGCGCGGCGAGGCACTCCCCCTTCCCCTTGAAAAGGGGAGGGTCGGGGAGGGGATCCCGCGCCGCAGGCGCGGCGCTTGCGGCGGGTCAGAGGACCCCCACCCCAACCCTCCCCCTTTCAGGGGGAGGGAGCCGGTTGCCCGCTGCTCCCCGCCTTGCCGAACCGGCGCCGCCCCTCCACATTCCAGTCCCGTGGCCTCCTTTTCCGATCTCCTCGAACAAACCCGGCTCGCCGCCCGCGCCCTCGCGGAATATGGCGGGAGCCTGTTCAATCCGACCGTGCGACTCGGCATCACCGGCCTGTCGCGGGCGGGCAAGACCGTGTTCATCACCGCGCTGGTGCACGGCCTCGTGCGCGGCGGGCGGTTTCCGGTGTTCGAGGCACAGAACGAGGGACGCATCGTCGGCGCGCGGCTCTCCGCCCCAGCCGGACGACGCGGTGCCGCGGTTCGACTATGAGAACCACGTCCATGCCCTCGTCGCCGACCGCGTGTGGCCGGAATCGACCCGCCAGATCAGCGAATTGCGCCTCATCATCGAATACCAGTCGCGGTCCGGCGCGATGCGCCAGCTCACTCTCGACATCGTCGACTATCCCGGCGAATGGCTGCTCGACCTGCCGCTGCTGAGCAAGAGCTTCGAGACCTGGTCGGCCGAGAGCCTCGCGCTGTCGCGCGGAGGAGCCGCGGGCGCCGCTCGCCGCAGCGTGGCACGCCCATCTCGCCACCCTCGACCCCAAGGCGCCGGCCGACGAGCAGGCGGCGATCACCGCGGCGCGGCTGTTCACCGAATACCTCATGGCCTGCCGCAACGAGCGCTATGCCATGAGCCTGCTGCCGCCCGGGCGCTTCCTCATGCCCGGCGATCTCGCGGGCTCGCCGGCGCTGACCTTCGCGCCGCTCGACGTGCCGGCCGAAGGCGAGGCGCCGGAGGGTTCGCTGTGGGCGATGATGCGGCGGCGCTACGAGGCCTACAAGGACGTGGTGGTCCGCCCGTTCTTCCGCGACCACTTCGCCCGCCTCGACCGCCAGATCGTGCTGGTCGACGCGCTGGCCGCTTTCAATGCCGGCCCGGAAGCGGTGCGCGACCTCGAAGGCGCGCTTGAAGTCGATCCTCGACTGCTTCGAGGTCGGCCGGCGGACCTTCCTCACCTCGCTGCTGCGCCCGCGCGCCGACCGCATCCTGTTCGCCGCGACCAAGGCCGACCATCTCCATCCCTCGAGCCACGACCGGCTGGAGGCGATCCTGCGCCGCATGGTCGACCGCGCCATCGCGCGGGCCGGCGGGGCCGGGGCCGGGGTCGACGTGATCGCGCTTTCGGCGGTGCGCGCCACCAAGGAAGCCGCAGGTCCGCCACGGCGGCGAGATGCTGCCATCGATCGTCGGGGTTCCCGCGGCGGGGGAGACCGCAGGCGGCAAGCGGTTCGACGGCGTGACCGAGGTCGCGGTGTTTCCCGGCGATCTTCCGGCCGACCCCGACGCGGTGTTCGCGCCGGGCATGGCCGGATTCCGCGGGCCTGGCGAGTTCCACCGCCGAGGAAAGCGATTACCGCTTCCTCGAGTTCCGCCCGCCGCCCCTGGAACTCGGGGGTGACGGGCCGCCGGCGCTACCCCATATTCGTCTTGATCGTGCGCTTCAATTCCTGATCGGAGACCGTTTGACATGAGCGAACGCACCCGCAGGCCGGCCGTCTTCCGGTTCGACGACCCTGCCGTCGTCGCTGCCGCGCCGGTGATCGTGCCGCCCGCCGAAGTGGCGAGCCCGCCGCCGGAGCCAAAGCGCCGCCGGCCCTGGGCGGCGATGTTCTGGATCGGCGCCTTCGGGCTCGCCGTGCTCGCGACCGGGCTCGCCGTCGTCAACCTGATCGAGGACCTCGCGAGCCGCGCCGCCTGGCTCGGCGGCGCGGGGATCGTGCTCGCGGTCGTCGCCGGCGTCGCGCTGTTCGCGATCATCGCCCGGGAGGCGATCGGCGCTCGCCCGGCTCGGCGCGATCGAAAGCCTGCACCGCCGCGCGGTCGAGATTCTCGCCAGCGACGAGCGCACCGCGGGCCGCGCGCTGGTGCGCGATCTCCTCGCCTTGACCAAGCGCGATGCCGCGCCTCGCCCGCGCCCGGGCGCGGCTCGAGGGCCATCTCGACGACATCATCGACGGCGGCGATCTGATCCGGCTCGCCGAGCGCGAGCTGATGGCGCCGCTCGACGAGGAGGCGCGCCGCCTCGTCAGCTCCGCCGCCAAGCGCGTTTCGGTCGTGACCGCCGTCAGTCCGCGCGCCGCCATCGACGTGTTCTTCGTGCTGGTGACTGCGCTCGGCCTGGTGCGCAAGCTCGCGCTGCTCTATGGCGGGCGGCCCGGCACCATCGGGCTCATCACGCTGATGCGCCACGCGGTGTCGCACCTCGCCTTGACCGGCGGCATGGCCGCGAGCGACAGCCTGATCCAGCAGGTGATCGGCCACGGCCTCGCGGCGAAGCTCTCGGCGCGGCTCGGCGAAGGCGTGCTCAACGGTCTGCTCACCGCGCGGCTCGGCCTCGCCGCCATCGAGGTGATCCGGCCGCTGCCGTTCACCGCGCTGCGCCAGCCGTCGCTCAACGATCTCGCGAGCTCGCTGCTGCGGCTCGGCGAGGACCGCCCGGAAGAGGTCAAGGCGGCGACAGCGTGAGGGCGGGCCGCATGGCTGGCTCGCGCGTGTGCAAGCAGGTTCGATATGCCGGCGACGCCCACTGAGCTGCTTCGCGAGTGGCACGACTTTTATGTTCTCGTCGGCACGGCGTCGGCGACGCTGGTCGGCCTGATGTTCATCGCGGTGTCGATCGGCTCCAGCATCTTCAACGAAGAGAAGCGCGCCTCGATGGCGGCATTCATCACGCCGACCGTGATGCACTTCGCCGCCGTGCTGTTTGCGTGCCTGATGGTCACCATACCGACCCAGAGCTGGCTCACCCTCGCCGGCTTGCTCGGCGCCGGAGGACTCGCCGGCTCGATCTATTGCGGGAGAATCCTGGTCCTGGTCATCGTCCAGCACCGGTTCAACGTGGATTTGATCGACCGGCTGTTCTACGTGCTCCTGCCGCTTCTGGGATATCTGCTCGCGCTGCTGTCTGCGGTGCTGCTGCTCATGCAGTCCCCGGCAAGCGCCAACGTGATCGCGGCCGCGCTGTTGACGCTGCTTGCCGCCGGCATCCGCAATGCCTGGGACATGATGGTGTGGATCGTGATCAAGGCGCCGTCCGGCGGCGGGCCTCCGCCCTGAAGCGCCCCGTTCGGGTCCCGTGAAAATGTCGCGGGCATCGTGCCGTTAGCACCGTCCGGTCTCATTGATATTGCCGTCGCGATGCTGATACCACTGACGACAAATCGATTGCCGGAGGAACGCGCATGGCTGGATTGGGGAAATCGCTCGCGGGAGCGGCGCTCGCCGCTCTGGTCGTGGTCGCCGCGGCGCTGCCGGCCCGTGCCGCCTATCCGGAGCGCGCGATCACGCTGATCGTGCCGTTCGCGCCGGGCGGGCCCACCGACATCATCGCCCGCATCCTCGCGACGGCCCTGCATACGTCCCTCGGCCAGCCCGTCATCATCGACAACCGGGCAGGGGCGGCCGGCAACACCGGGATGGGGGTTGCCGCCCGCGCCGTGCCGGACGGCTATACGCTGCTGCTGACGTCGACCTCGATCGCGGTCAATCCGGCGCTGTTTAAGAACCTGCCCTATGACCCCTTCAAGGATTTCATCCCGATCTCGGAACTCGTCAACGCCCCCAATGTCTTGGTGGTGCGCCCGGATTCCGGCATCAAGTCGCTGGCCGACCTCGTTGCCCAGGCCAAGGCGGCGCCTTCGAAGTTCAACTATTCGAGCCCCGGCGCCGGCACCAAGTCGCATCTCACCGGTGAGTTGCTCAAGCTGCGCGCCGGCATCCAGATGGTGCACGTGCCCTATCGCGGCGCCGGGCCGGCGACGCTGGGCGTGCTCGAAGGCACGGTGCAGGTCGGATCGGTGGCGCTGCCGCCGGCTGAGCCCCTGATCAAGGACGGCCAGTTGCGTGCGCTCGCGGTCACCGGCGCGCAGCGCTGGTTCTCGCTGCCGGAGGTGCCGACCATGGTCGAGCTCGGCTATCCGAATTTCGTCTCCGACACTTTCAACGCGCTGTTCGCCCCGGCCGGCACGCCGCCCGAAATCGTGGCGCTGCTGGTGAAGGAAAGCCGCGCCGCATTCGCGCGGCCGGAGGCGCGCGAGCAGGCCCGCAAGGTCGGTTTCGAGGTCGTCGCCGGCACGCCGGAGCAACTCGCCGCCCGCGTCGCCGCGGAAGTCCCGGCGGTGCGCGACCTCGTCGCCAAGGCCGGCATCAAGACGGAGTGAGGGCGGGTGTGGCACGCCGCTGTGCGGCAGCCGCCATGTAGACCTTATCGTGGAGGGTGGAAGTACATGCCTCCCGCGGTGGCGCGATCATAACTCGACCGCAGGATGCGGCCGCAATTAGCTCGGACGGAGCGCAGCGAAATCTGGGCTTCGATTGCTCCAGGGCGCCACTACTTTCCAGCATCCCGAGTTCCGAAGGTGGTGCGTGCCTGGCGCGGCATTCGGACCGAAGTCTCCGTCGTGGGCCGCAGGCCGGGGGGGCCGCCGGCCGGCGTGCCGCCACCCCGGCTCGTGAAGAACCAGCCGACAAGGGCAACCGCAGACATGAGGGCCGCGATCGCGCCGTATTTCTGCATTCCGGCCATGATCCCAGCGTCCCTTTGGGTCGGCGCGCCGCCGGGCAAGTAGAACCATTCGGGCTTTGTCCTGACGTAAGTCACCTGCACGGGATCGCCGACCTCGTACTTGTCGAAAATCGAGTTCACGACCTGCGTCGATTCACGACGGGTCGCGCCGTCTTGCGTCTTGAAAGTCAGTTCGAGCCAGTAGACCCAGATTCCGCCGGCGGTCGGACGCACGCTGTCGATGCGCTTCTGGGTGATGGTGCCGGTGACCACGACGGCATCCGACGCGAACGCTGCCATTTTTTGGCGCACTTCATTGGCGGCCATGAAACCGGCGAACGATAGAATGATCGAAAACAGCAGCACGATCGCCAGAACCAGGCCGATCTGCGCGTTCATGGACAGTTGCGTGGTTTTCGCCATCGGGATGGCTCCTGGCGGCCGGGAGTCAGCCGCGAAAAGGTTTGCTCGATCAGGAGGCGGTCATGGGAGCGACGCTCCTGCCCATTCCGGGCGGGATCGTCCCACGAAGTGCTTACCATTTAAAAAATACGATAGATCAAGGTCGATTTGTCTCGGGTTCGCGGAGGTAAGGGATTCGGAGCAGCAAGCATCCGCATCGAGCGCAGCAAATCCTGGAACCGGAAACGTGAGACATCGTTCGAGACTCGGCCTCGGACTAAGGGCGAATATGCCCATGGGTGGCGCCGACGATTTCAAAGGCGTACGAGTCCAATGAGCGACTACCGCAGATCCAAAGTCGAGATGAACTGAGCAAGCGACCGTGCCCCACCTTGACCTTGTCGTAAGCGAGATCGTCGACGAGATGCGCCAGAGGCCCGATCGGGGCGAGGTCGCAACCTACATTCCCGAACTGGCCCGGGTCGACGCCAAATCATTCGGCCTCGTCGTAATCGACGCCGACGGCAACGTCGCAGCGGGAGGGGACAGCGAAACTCCGTTTTCGATCCAGAGCATTTCGAAGGTCTTCACGCTGACGCTGGCATTGGGCAAGGTCGGCGACAGGCTGTGGCGGCGCGTCGGTCGCGAGCCTTCGGGCAGCCCTTTCAACTCCATCGTCCAGCTCGAATACGAGCGCGGCATCCCGCGCAACCCCTTCATCAATGCGGGCGCGATTGCGGTCACCGACCTGATCCTGTCCGGGCATAAGCCGCGCGAGGTGCTCGGAGAGATTCTCAGGTTCATGCAGTTTACCGCGGACGATCACTCGATCACGATCGACGAGGCGGTCGCGGCCTCGGAACAGCGCACGGGCTTTCGCAACGTCGCGCTCGCCAATTACATGAAATCCTTCGGCGTGCTCGAGAACCCTGTGGAGTTCACGCTCGGCGTCTACTTCCATCATTGCGCCATCGCCATGTCGTGCCGGCAGCTCGCCATGGCCGGGCGCTTTCTCGCCCATCTCGGCCGCAACCCGTCGACCGGCCTCTCGGTCGTTCAACCCGAGCGCGCGCGGCGCATCAACGCGGTGATGCTGACCTGCGGCCACTATGACGGCTCCGGCGAGTTCGCCTATCGGGTCGGCCTGCCCGGAAAAAGCGGCGTCGGCGGAGGCATCCTGGCGATCGCCCCGGGGAAAGCGTCCATCGCCGTCTGGTCGCCGGGTCTCGACGCGTCAGGCAATTCTCATCTCGGCCGCATCGCGCTCGAGGCGCTGACGAAGAGGCTGGGGTGGTCGATTTTCGGAGCGTGATTTTCGGAGTATGACCGGCGCTGGCGGGATCGACGCGATCATCGAACGCGCGTCGACCGCAAACGATGTCAGCGCTCGCCGGTCCGCTTGGACTCCTCGATCGCCGCCTCGTGATACCAAGCGCTGCCGAAAATTTCTCCCGACACGCGCGGCAACTTGGCATCTGCTGCAATATTGGCCTCTTCGCGCCGAGGGGCGACGGCTTTGCGGCCTCCGATGGGAAATTGGTAGATCGTCGCCGACCCCTGAGAAAGAACTGTACCCATTGCGCGTCTCTCCTCAATTCTGAGATTTGATTCGGTAGATAGTCCGTCCAACAGATTTTGCACGCGCTTTGCACGATCCGTCTCTATAAAAAGCAGCAAATGCCAACACTATGTGCAATTCTGTACTTGCGCATTTGTGCGGCAAATCTAGTGCAGCACTCCAACTGCACTTTGCTGTACCGCAACAGAGGGCCGCACAACGCTCGCACCGTACAACGCGAATCGCCCTGTTGCGTCGCGCCACATTCGGCTTTTCCTGCATTCATTCGCGGCGGACGCCGTCTCGGCGCCGATTGGCACGCAAGATGCTTGCTGCGGCGCAGGCGTAGGTGGCCAAGCGCCCACTTGGCAGCCGAGCCGGGTCAGGATTTGCCCTTCATCGCATCGTCAATCGAGAGGCTGCAATGACAAAGTACAAGCTCGAGTATATTTGGCTGGACGGGTACACCCCCGTTCCCAATCTGCGCGGCAAGACGCAGATCAAGGAGTATGACGTCTTTCCGTCCGTAGAAGAGCTTCCTTTGTGGGGCTTCGATGGAAGCTCCACCATGCAGGCCGAGGGCAGAAGTTCGGACTGTGTTCTAAAGCCGGTCGCCGCATATCCCGACAGCGAGCGCAAGAACGGCGTGCTTGTCATGTGCGAGGTCATGATGCCCGACGGCAAGACCCCGCATCCGTCCAACAAGCGCGCGACAATTCTCGACGACCCCGGCGCCTGGTTCGGCTTCGAGCAGGAATATTTCCTGTACAAGAACGGCCGTCCGCTCGGCTTCCCGGAGAGCGGATATCCCGCCCCGCAAGGCCCCTACTATACCGGCGTGGGCTACAAGAATGTCGGCGACGTCGCACGCAAGATCGTCGACGAACATCTCGAAGCCTGTCTCGCCGCCGGCATCAACCATGAAGGCATCAACGCCGAAGTGGCGAAGGGCCAGTGGGAATTCCAGATTTTCGGCAAGGGCTCCAAGAAGGCCGCCGACGAAGTCTGGATGGCGCGCTACCTGCTGTTGCGGTTGACGGAAAAATACGGCGTCGACATCGAATTCCACTGCAAGCCGCTCGGCGATACCGATTGGAACGGCTCCGGCATGCACGCCAACTTCTCGACCACCTACATGCGCGAGAAGGGCGGAAAGGAATATTTCGAGAAGCTGATGAAGGCTTTCGAAGACTCGCGAGAAGATCACATCGCGGTCTACGGACCGGACAATCACTTGCGCCTCACCGGCAAGCACGAGACCCAATCGATCCACCAGTTCAGCTACGGCGTGGCTGACCGCGGCGCATCGATCCGCGTGCCCCACAGCTTCGTGAACAACGGCTACAAGGGCTATCTCGAAGACCGCCGACCGAACTCGCAAGGCGACCCCTACCAGATCGCGTCTCAGATCTTGAAGACGATTGCTTCCGTGCCGACGGATGCCAAAGTCAGCGCCGCGGCTTGAGCGCAGATACGGCCTCGACGTCTGAGGTCCGCGGTCCAAGCGACCGCTGAAAGGCGTTCCGAAAAAAGCGTGAGGGTTCGAAGGACCCTCACGCCACCCCGACGGAACAAGAGTTCGCAGCCGGCGTGTTCGATCAGCGCCGCGAACATCCTGCATGCGTTTGCCTTGATGACGCAATTGACGTGTTCGGCGTCGGTCTTGGTGTAAGGCCACCGAGGTCGGCGCCGCGGGGGAGTACTTGGCCGTCCTCCCCCGACTCCTCTCTCCTGCTCACACCCGCCACTCACGCGCGCATCCGGCTTTCCCGGTTGGGGACGCGGCGCATGCGGTCTCGTCACGGCAGCAGCCCGGTTTGGCGCTGCGCGAAACCGGGGGCAGCAACGATGCGTCTGCCCGCCTTTTGCCCGTCTTCCGCCCTTCTTTACCCGCTGTCGCTCGTCAATCGTCGCTCGTGATGGCCGCCGCGCAGGTGTTCGGCGAGCCGATGCAGCGCTTCGTCCCGGCAGCCCTGAGCCTCGATCTCGGCCACCGTCGCGAGGACATAATCGAGGTTTGCCCCGGATCGGCCATGTCCCTGGCGCACCAGATGGAGCTGGCGCTCGAGCGAGAGGCGCCCGGCATATTGAGGATGGCTGCGATCGACCTGATAGACGAGGGCGGTGACCTGCCGTGTCGGGGTGGTCGCGAGCGTGATCTGCCGCATGGTCTCGCGATAGACCATCGTGACCTGCTCGCGTGCCCGCAGGTATTCGATAGTCGCGTCGCGCCGGTCGGCCGCGACCCGATAGGCGATGCCGCGGCAGGCGCCGCCGAGGTCGAGACCGAGCACGAGGCCGGGCTTTTCCGGGGTGCCGCGGTGGATGAAGGAGTATACGCACAGCCCCCGGTGCAGGCCGGTCAATCGCGCGGGGACGCGTTCCAGGTGCTCGAATCCGGGCCGCCACATCAGCGAGCCGTAGCCGAAAACCCAGAGATCTTCATTGGTTTGAGCGGGAAAAACGGGCATCGGGGCCGGAGATGACTTTCACATTAAATTGCGGCGAGGGCGTTGACAGCCGCCCCGCTTCCCCGCCTAACAGCCGGTTGGGGGCGGCGCAAGTTTGCAGCAAACCCAAGGAGACAGCGTGAGCAGGCAAGATGGAGCGGGGCAAAAAGGCCCCTCGCGGACCTGGTTGATCGCCCTCCCGACAGTCGGTCTCGTGGTGCTGGCGGCGGCCTGGACCGGCTTCTGGTATTTTTCCGCCGGCAAGGCGCAGGCCTCCCTCGACGAATGGCGCATGCGCGAGGCGAATGCCGGGCGGGTCTATCGCTGCGGCGAGGAGAGCTTCGGCGGTTATCCCTTCCGCATCGAGATGCACTGCCGCGATCCCCAGGTCGAGGACCGCGGCACCGGGCTGACGCTGCGCTCCAATGATCTCATGGCGGTCGCGCAGGTCTGGGACCCGACCCTGCTGATCAGCGAGATTTCCGGCCCGCTGACGGTGGCGCCGTTCGGCGGCCAACCCACCATGACCATGAAGTGGACGCTCGCCCAGGCGAGCCTGCGTGGGCTGCCGGTGTCGTCGCAGCGGGTGTCGATCGTGGTCGACAAGCCCGGCCTCACGTCGAGCGACTCCTCCACGCTCGCGTCGGCCGATCACCTGGAATTCCATGCCCGTCGCGCCGCGAACTCCACATCGGAGAATCCTGCGCTCGACATCTCGCTGGACTTCACCCATTTCCTCTCGCCGCCGATGGGCAGCTACGCCGCCGTGTCGACCGATGCCCACATCGTCGGCGTGCTGCGCGGCATCGGGGATTTCACGCCGAAGCCGGTCGCCGCCAAGCTGCGCGAGTTGCAGGCCAACAACGGCCGATTGGAATTGACCACTGCGAGGTTCCAGCAGGGCGATCTGGTCGCGACCGCAGCCGGGGCGGTCTCGCTGACGCCGCGCGGCACCCTCAACGGCGAAGTTCAACTCACCGTCAACAATTTCGCCAAGCTGCTGCAGGTGCTCGGCGTCGAACGCATGGTGGCGCAAGTGGTGTCGCCGGCGGCCCTCGACAAGCTGGCGCCGAGCCTCGACCGGCTGGTGCCGGGTCTCGGCAGCGCCTTGCGCGGCAATACCGGCGCCGCGAGCGGAGGTGTCGCGGCAATCGGCGCCGCCGCGGTCGGCGGCAAGCAGACCGAACTCGAAGGACAGCGCGCGCTGACGATGCTGCTGCGTCTCGTCGACGGCGTCGCCTATCTCGGGCCGCTCAAGGTCGGTCAGATCCCGCCGCTGTATTGAGCCGCGGGCGATAGTCGAAGCGCTTCCGATCGCGCACCGGGCCGCCTCGGCCCGGTGCGAGCGGCCATTTGCCCCAGAAAGGTGTATGGCCTCGCCTTTACATCATCGTCCGCGTTGGCCGATGATAAGGACCGAAGCGGCCCGCAAATGGGCGCCAGAAAACGAATCCGTCCCGTGCGTTCGGGACGCCGGGAGGATCGTCATGTCTCGCAGGCTCAATCGTCGTACCTTTTTGGCCGCGGGCGCGGCCGGTGCCGCTTCGGCGGGGTTCGGATTCGCACCGGCGATCGCGCAGGCGGCGCCTTTCAAGATCGGCCTGCTCACGGTCAAGACCGGTCCGCTGGCGCAGGGCGGCATTCAGATGGAGCAGGGGATCGCTGCGTTCCTGAAGGAGAAGGCCAACACGCTCGCCGGCCGCAAAGTGGAGTTCATCTCGGCCGATACCGGCGGCAATCCGGCCGGCGCCAAGACCAAGGCGCAGGAGTTGATCGAACGCGACAAGGTCAACGTCATCTTCGGGCCGCTCGCGGCGTTCGAACTGCTGGCGATCACCGACTATGTGCGCGACAACGCGACCCCGCTGGTCAGCCTCGCGGCGGCCGAGGACGTCACCCAGCGCAAGGCCAATCCGTTCATCATCCGGCCGTCGGCGACTTCGGGACAGTGTTCCCACGTGATGGGCGACTACGCGGCGAAGGAGCTCAAATACAAGCGCGCGGCGACCATCTCCGAGGACTTCGCCTTCGGCTACGAGCAGATGTCGGCGTTCCAGCGCGTGTTCGAGGATGACGGCGGCAAGGTCGTCAAGAAATTATGGCCGCCCTTGGTGACGCCGGACTACACCCCCTACATCGCCCAGATCGGCAATGTCGACTGCGTGTTCAACGGCTTCGCCGGATCGAACCCGGTCAAGTTCATGCGCAGCTATGCCGATCTCGGCCTCAAGGGGAAGATTCCGCTGCTCGCCGGTTGGACCGCCATGGACGATGCGCTGTTGCGCAGCCTGGGCGACGAAGCCGTCGGTGTCGTCTCCGCGGCCTGGTACTCGGCCGATCTCGATACGCCCAGCAACAAGCGCTTCGTCGCGGAGATGCAGAAGGACTATCAAGTGCTTCCGGGCGGCTACTCCGCCGGCATGTACATTGCCGGACAATGCGTCGAGGCGGCGATCGCGACACTCGGCGGCAAGGCCGACGACCGCAAGGCGCTCGCCGAGGCGCTTCACAAGGTGACGCTTGCCGACACGCCGCGCGGCCCGGTCAAGTTCGACCGTTTCGGCAACGTGGTCGGCGACGTCTTCATCCGCAAATGCGAGCGCAAGAACGGGCAGCTCGTCAACACCGTGATCAAGCGCTATCCCAATGTGAGCCAGTTCTGGACCTACGACGAGAAGGCGTTCCTGACCGCTCCGGTCTATGCGCGCAACGAGCCGCCGGCGAAGAATTTGGAACCGTAGGCGGGAGAGATGGTCGCGTAACGTCGGTTCGGATCCGATGCCAGATAATTGAGTTGCTCGCTATTCCTCTTCGATCCTGCGAGGCTGCGAAGAATGAAAGGACCTCATCCTGAGGAGCGCGCTCTTGCGCGCGTCTCGAAGGATGGCAGCGAGTCCGTGCCGTGCATCCATCCTTCGAGACGCCGCGCTGCGCACGGCTCCTCAGGATGAGGTTCGAAATGTTTCAGGAGACGGTCATTCAACGCCTGGGCGCGACAGTGGGGGGCCCGCCGCCATGACCTTGTGGATCACGCTCGCGGTCAACAGCATCGCCCTCGGCGGGCTGCTGTTCCTGCTGTCGGCCGGCTTTTCGCTGATCTTCGGCCTGATGCGCATCCCCAATCTGATGCACGGCTCCTTCTTCATGCTGGGGGCCTATTTCGGTGTCACGCTGCTCAACCAGCAGGTCAACTTCTGGGTGGCGGCGCTGGCGAGCGGCGCCGCCATGGCGGTCATCGGCGCGGCGATCGAGCGCCTGCTGCTGCGGCGCCTCGCCGGGCAGGAGCTCGCCCAGGTGCTGCTCACCCTCGGGCTGTCCTTCATCGTCGCCGACCTCTGCCTGATGATCTGGACCGGCGATCCCTGGCAGCCGCCGCCCCCGCCGGACCTGCGCGGCGCGGTGCAGGTCGCCGGCCTGTTCTTTCCGCTCTATCGGCTGGCGATCGTGGTCATCGCCGTGGTCATCGCCGTAGCGCTGTGGCTGCTGGTCGACTGGACGCGGCTCGGCGCGATGATCCGCGCCGGCGTCGACGATGCGCCGATCGCCCGCGTGGTCGGCATCCCGGTGTCGCTGCTGTTCACGCTGGTGTTCGGGCTCGGTGCCGCGCTCGCGGCATTCGGCGGCGTCATCGGCGCGCCCTACCTGTCGGTCTATCCCGGCCTCGATGCCGAGATGCTGCCGCTCGCGCTCATCGTCGTGATCCTCGGCGGCACCGGCAGCCTGCTCGGCGCGCTGGTCGGCAGTTTCATCATCGGGTTCCTCTACAATTTCGGCCAGGCGATGTTTCCCGATCTCGCCTATGTGATCCTGTTCCTGCCGATGCTGATCGTGTTGGTGCTGCGGCCGCAGGGCCTGTTCGGCAAGGGCACCGTATGAGCGCGATCGCGCAACGTGCTCCACGCGTTGCGCTCCTCGTGGTCGCGCTCGCCCTGCTGGCGAGCCTGCCCGCATGGGTCGGCAATTCCTACTACATCAATGTCGCGAGCCAGATCCTGCTGTTTGCGGTGTTCGCCCTCGGCCTCAACGTGCTGGTCGGCTATGGCGGGCTCGTTTCGCTGGGCCACGCCGGACTGTTCGCGGTCGCCGGATACACCGCGGCGCTGATGCTCCAGGCCGGGCAGGGGCATCTCGCCGCCGATGTCGCAGCGATCGGCGTCACGCTGGCCATGTCGGCGGTGTTCGCGGTGCTCGCCCTGCGTTCGACCGGCATCGGCTTCCTGATGATCACGCTGGCGCTGGGACAGATCCTGTGGGGCATCGCCTATCGCTGGGCCAACCTCACCAATGGCGACAACGGCGTCAACGTATCGACGCGGCCGGCGCCGTTCGGCATCAGCCTCGCCAACGCCCAATCGTTCTACTATGCGACCCTCATCGTCTTCCTCCTCGCGCTCGCGACCATGGCGCTGTTCGTGCGCTCGCCGTTCGGCGCCAGCCTGCGCGGCGCGCGCGATCAGGCCCGGCGCATGACCGCGCTCGGCTACAATGTCTGGCTGATCCGGTTTCTCGCCTTCCTGTTTTCCGGCTTCTGGTCCGGCGTCGCCGGCATCCTGTTCGTCTACTACAACCAGTTCATCAGCCCGCAGATCGCGGCGCTGCAGACGTCGGCCGAGGTGCTGCTGATGGTGATCTCCGGCGGCACCGCGACCCTGCTCGGCCCGATCGTGGGAGCGGTGATCGTCGTCGTCATGAAGACCGTGGTGAGCGCCTATGTGGTGCGCTGGAACATGGTGCTCGGGTTCATCTTCGTCGCCATCATCACCTTCATGCCGGAGGGGCTGGTGCCCGGCTCGGCGCGGCTGTGGCGCTGGGCGTGGCGGCGCCGGACCGTGCAGAAGACCGGGCCGACGCTGCCGGGAGGCCTGCCATGACCGCGCTCTTCGTCACCCGGCTCGTCAAGTCGTTCGGCGGGTTGCGCGTCACCAAGGGGGTCGACCTTGCGGTCGAGCCGGGCGAGCGGCGGCTCATCATCGGTCCCAACGGCGCCGGCAAGACCACCTTGTTCAATCTGATCACCGGCGAGATTTCGCCCGACAGCGGGTCGATCAAGCTGTTCGGCGAGGACATCACCAATTCGGCGTGCCGACGACGCGCTCATCTCGGCATGGCGCGGACCTACCAGATCATCACGTTGTTCCCGCGCGACACCATCCTGCACAACGTCACCCTCGCCCTGCTCGGATTGTCGAAGCTGCGCTGGAATCCGTTCGTCGCCCTCGACCATCAGCACGATCTCGCCACCCGCGCCCATGCCGCGCTCACCCGTGTCGGGCTCGACGACATCGCGGAACGCCCGCTCGGGGAGACCTCCTATGGCGAACGTCGCCGCGTCGAGATCGCCATGGCGATGGCGCAGAACCCGAAGCTTCTCCTGCTCGACGAGCCCTTCGCGGGACTGTCGATCGACGAACGACGCGACGTCCAGGAATTGCTGCGCGCCATTCCGCGCGACGTCACCATCGTGATGATCGAGCACAACATGGACGTGGCGCTCGATTTTGCAGACCGCATCACGCTCTTGCATTTCGGCGAGGTGATCGTCGAGGGCACGCGCGCCGAGGTCGTCGCCGATCCCCGCACCAGGGAGGTCTATCTTGGCGAATAGCGCCCTCGAGCTGTGCGAGGTCGACGCCTTCTATGGAGACAGCAACGTGCTCCAGAAGGTCTCGTTCGCGCTCGGGCAGGGCCGCCTGCTCGGCCTGCTCGGCCGCAACGGCGCCGGCAAGTCGACCTGCATGAACGTGACCGTCGGACTGTTGCCGCCGCGCGCCGGAACGGTCGCCGTGTTCGGCGCCGAGGTGACACGGCTGCCGCCGGAATCGATCGCCGCCCACGGCGTTGCGCTCGTCCCGCAGGGCCGCCGCATCTTCAAGAGCCTGACGGTGCGCGAGAACCTCATCGTCGCCGCCCGGCGCGGCGAAGTGCGCGACGGCCAATCTGCATGGACGACCGATACCGTTTTCGCGATGTTCCCGCGGCTGCGCGAGCGCTCCTCCCAGATGGCGGCGCACCTGTCCGGGGGCGAGCAGCAGATGCTCGCCATCGGCCGCGCGCTCATGGCCAATCCGCGCGTGCTCCTGATGGACGAGCCGTCCGAGGGGCTCGCCCCGCAGATCATCGCCGAGGTGATGGCGACCATCCGCACGCTCAAGGAGAGCGGCCTGTCGATCGTGCTGGTGGAGCAGAATCCGAAGCTCGTGTTCGACATCGCCGACGACATCGTGATCCTGAACAGCGGCCAGGTCGCGATCGCCGACAGCGCCGCGGCGCTGCGGCAGAAAAATGTCGATTTGCGCCAGTATCTCGGGGTATTCTGAGCGTCTGTGGTTCCGCCGAGGTGTGATGCTTGTCGTCAGGTTACGTTCGACCGTGAAAAGGCGGGTTCTGGCCGCCGCCGGCATCGCCGCGCTCTCCTGTCTCGGTGCGCTTTGTCTCAGCCTTCCTGCCGCGTCCCAGCAGCCGGTCGCTCCGCCACGCGGCTCGCCGCTGAACGGGCGTCCCGACACCGAAGCGGCGATGAGGCTCTTGCCGGTCGCCGGCCCGTCCCAGCCCACGGCCTTGGACAAGCTCCCGGTCAATGCGCTCAAGCTGCCCAGGGGCTTCAAGATCGAGGTCTATGCGAGTGGCGTCGCCAATGCGCGTTCGCTGCGCGTCGGCGACAAGGGCACGGTGTTCGCCGGCACCAGCCTGCTCGACAAGGTCTACGCCATCGTGAGCCGGGACGGCCGGCCGCAGGTGAAAGTCGTCGCCTCCGGCCTCTACCGGCCCAACGGGCTCGCCTACAAGGACGGTACGCTCTACATCGCCGAGCTGTCGCAGATCTCCAAGATTGAGCACGTCGAAGACAATCTCGACGATCCCGCGCCCCCCATCGTCATCTACGACGATCTCCCCAAGGAGGAGGCCAACGGCTGGAAGTTCATCGCCATCGGCCCCGACAACCGGCTCTACGTGCCGGTCGGCCTGCCCTGCAACAATTGCATCGCGCCCGATGCCTACGGCCAGATTCGCCGGATCAATCTCGACGGCACCGGCGCCGAGGTGGTGGCGCAGGGCGTGCGCAACACCCTCGGCTTCGACTGGCATCCCGTGACCAGGGATCTCTACTTCACCGACAATGGCCGCGACTGGCTCTCCGAAGAGCTGCCCAATGACGAGCTCAACCGGGTGACCGCGCCTCGGGCAGCATTTCGGCGCGCCCTATTGTTACGAGGGCGACGTCCCCGACCAGGAATTCGGCTGGGGCCGTTCCTGCACCGAGTTCGTGCCGCCGGTTGCGAAGATGGGTCCGCATGCCGCCGTGCTCGGCTTGCGGTTCTACACCGGCACGATGTTCCCGCCCGACTACCGGAACGCGATTTTCGTCGCCCGCCACGGCTCCTGGAACAAGACGGTCAAGACCGGCGGCGACGTGGTGGTCGTGAGACTCAACCCGAACGGCAGCGTCAGGTCGGTCGAGCCGTTCCTCACCGGATTCATCGCAGGCAACAACTATCTCGGCCGCCCGGTCGACGTCGCGATGATGAGGGACGGCTCGCTGCTCGTCTCCGACGATTGGAACGGCGCGATCTACCGCGTGAGTTACGGCAACGCGAAGCCGGCGCATGCGAGGTGAGAGCGCGTGAATTGTTTTTACGACCTCATCCTGAGGAGCCGTGCGCAGCATGGCGTCTCGAAGGATGGCCACACACGCTGCGGCCTGTGGCCATCCTTCGAGACGGCGCTTCGCGCCCCCTCAGGATGAGGCCGAATCATTCACACGCTTTGAGACGCCATGATCCGGTCTTCAAGGTGACCCCGAAAATTGGTGGGGGCCCGGCGGTGATGCCGCCGAGCCCCCGTTACAAATCAGCCGGCCTGTAAGCCGGGTTCTGTGTGGCGCAAGGCGGATGCCTTGCGCGTGACGGCCATTCCTCTGGAACGCCGGTTGCCCGGCGCTTCGAGCAACCTACCCGGACGGCAGGATTCGGACACCTATCTGGAACGTGCCGCCTCGCGACGAAACGTTCCGCACCGTCCCTATTCGGTTTTGCTCCCGGTGGGGTTTGCCATGCCGTCTGCGTTGCCGCAGACGCGGTGCGCTCTTACCGCACCATTTCACCCTTGCCGCGGTTGACGCTGCACGAGGCAGCGCGCCGTGGCGGTTTGTTTTCTGTGGCACTGTCCCTGGGGTCGCCCCCGCCGGACGTTATCCGGCACCGTATGTCCATGGAGCCCGGACTTTCCTCCCCGGCGACCTTTCGGCCGTTGCCGGAGCGGCCGTCCGGCCGACTGACGCCTGAAGCAATGGGGTGCCGAGGGCGCGCCGTCAAGGGCGGCCGGCGCGCACTCGAGCGGAAATCTCGGCGGCGGTGGGTTTTTGGAGGAAATGTCTGTTGCCGGCCGGTCCGTCGTCGGTGCTGCGCGGCCGGCCGCCTGTTCGGGGTCAGAACTCCATCAGGTCTTTCGCGATCAGCACCTGACCGGAGAAGTGCTTGCGCACCTCGTCGGCCCAAGGCGTGTAGTCGTCGCTGCCGGGTCGCGGCGTCAGGTGCGACATGACCACGGTCTTGACGTTCGCGCGGGTGGCCATCTCGCCGATCTGCTGCGGCGTGAGGTGCTCTTCGACCATGTGGCGGATGTATTCCTTCTGCTCCCTCTCGCTCATCGCCTGCCAGCGGCCGTCCCTCATCCGCGCCTCCTTCACGTCGTCGACCGAAACCACCTCCGTGACGAGCACATCGGCATTCCTGGCGAGTTCCGTCACCGCGTCGCTGGCACCGGTATCGCCGGTGAATACGATGACCCGGTCGGGCGTCTCAAAACGATAGGAATAGGACTTGTATCTGCCGTAGCCCGGACTGCCCGAGGGGAAATGGAAATGCGTGTTCTCGGCGGCGATGACCTTGATGTTGGCATCCTGGAAGACGACACCGGTGCCGACGTCGTGGCCGAAGAACACCTTTTCGATCGGCATTGTCCGGCTTCCGTCGCTGATCCTGATCTCCGCATCGTAGTTCAAATACTGCACGGCGGCCTTGATCATCCCTTCGGTCCCCGGTGGTCCGTAGACGTTGACCGGCTGCGTCCGCTGCGAACCCCATTGCGTCGACAGCAGCAGGGGGAGGCCGCCGGTGTGGTCGTTGTGGCCGTGGGTGACGAAGATCGTGCCGAGGCTGCGGAAATTGAAGCTCAGCTTCGCCAGCCGCCGCGCGGTGCCGTCGCCGGCGTCGATGAGATAGGGCGTTCCATTGACGATCAGCAGATTCGAGGACTGCGCCCGCTTGGCGCGCGGGACCGGACCACCCGCCGTCCCGATCGTGACGAGACGCGTTCCCGTCTTCGCCGGACCGACTGCGGTCTGCGCCGCGGCGGCACTTGCGATCGCGGCAGCGATCACCGCGGCAAAAAAGATCGACAATGGTTTTCGCATTCCGGCTGCCTCTCCTGAACCAAGTCTCCCCGATGAACTCCCCTTTGACTCGGATGGTAGCAATATTCCAGATCGCCCAGAAGGAATCCTTCGCGAGCCGGCTGCCGGCGGAAAGGTTATCGATGTCGCGACGGGTTTGTGGCCGGGCGAGTTCGGCTGAAGTATAATCCTGAAAAGCATGGAGGGTCGAATGCACAACGCAAGCCGAATTCTCGCCGTGGTTGCTTGTTCCGTCCTGACTCAGGCGGTCGCGCCGTTGGCCTTTGCGGACGACGGCGAGCGCTTGCTGCGGCTCGATCATTTCGTCGGCGTTCACTCCACGGTGCCGTCGATCGCAGGCCAGGAAACGACCGTCTATGTGCGCGAAGTCGTGCGGGCCGGAACCGCGCTGCGCGGCAAGGCGTCGGCAAATCGCATGGTCCTGTTCGTCCACGGCGCCGGCACGCCGGGTGCGGTCGCCTTCGACGCGCCCTACCAGGATTACAGCTGGATGGAATACCTCGCGCGCGCCGGCTTCGACGTGTTCGCCATGGACATGACCGGATACGGCCGCTCGACACGGCCGGCCGCGATGAACGACCCCTGCAACCTGTCGAGCGAGCAGCAGCTTGCACTGTCGCCCGGCGGCGCGGCCGAGCCGTGCACGCCGTCCTATCCACGGCAATTGACCACGATCGAGTCCGATTGGAACGACCTCGGAACCGTGGTGGACCACCTGCTCGCGCTGCGCGGCGTCCGGCAGCTCAGCCTGGTGGCGTGGTCGCTGGGCGGGCCCCGTACCGCCGGTTATACGTCCCAGCATCCCGACAAGGTGCAAAAGCTCGTGCTGCTGGCGCCGGCCTATACCCGCGACGGCGCGGGCAAGCCGGCGCAAGTGCCCGCGAACGGCGTGGCGATGAACACGCAGTCGCGTGACGACCTCACGGCGTTGTGGAATCGGCAGGTCGGATGCCCGGGCCAATATGAGCAGCCGGTGTTCGATGCGGTCTGGGCCGCCATGCTTGAAACGGATCCGGTCGGATCGACGTGGGGGCCCGGCGTCCGGCGCGCGCCACAGGTCACGAGCTGGGGCTTCAACCAGGCGATGGTATCCGGCATGCGGACGCCGACCCTCATGGTCACCGGCGAGCACGACAAGCAGGTGGCGTCCAGCCGGGTGCGCGATCTCTACGCCGACCTCGGCGCGAGCCAGAAGGTGCTCGTCGACCTCGCCTGCTCATCGCACAATGCCATGTGGGAGAAGAACCACCTGTTGCTGTTCAAGGCTTCCCTGGAATTCCTGACCAAGGGCACCGTGAACGGCTCGGAGCAGGGCACGGTCCGGCTCGGATATTGACCGCCGGGCGGCAAGCGGTTCCGGTCCGGAGGTGACGCGAGTGCCGGATTGAGTTAATCCGGCTGACGAGAACCCATGGCCACGCTCGAAACCAGCTCCTCCGCCGACCTCCGCGCCACGCCGCCGGCGCGGCCGGTCCTGTCGATCTCCGCGCGGCGTTTCGCCGGGCTGTTGTCGATCCTGGGCGGGCTCGCCCTGTGGGAGCTGGTGAGCCGCTTTTTCATCGCCAATCCGCTGTTCCTGGCCGCCCCGACCCAGATCATCGCGGCGATCTATTCGCTCGCCAGGAGCGGGGAATTGTGGCCCCACATCTGGATCAGCACCGTCGAGTTCGTGCTCGGTTATGCCATCGCCAGCGTGCTCGGTATCGCGCTGGGCATGGCGATGGCGGAGAGCGAGATCGCCAAGAAGGCGCTGCAGCCCTGGATCTCCGGCCTCTATGCGACGCCCACGATTGCGCTGGCGCCGCTGTTCATTCTGTGGCTCGGAATCGGCATCTGGTCGAAGGTGCTGGTGGTGATCGTCCTGGTGCTGTTCCCGGTCGCCATCAACACCGAGGCCGGCCTGCGCACCACCAGCCCGCGGCTGATCGAGATGCTGCGCAGCTTTGGCGCGACGCCGCGGCAGATCTTCTTCAAGCTGTCGCTGCCCTCGGCGACGCCGTTCATCCTCGCCGGGCTCAAGCTCGGCATCGGCCGCGGCCTGATCGGCGTCGTGGTCGCCGAACTGTTCGGCTCACGCGCCGGTCTTGGTAGGCTGATCAGCCAGTCCTCCGATGCCTTCAACATGCCGGACCTGTTTGCCGCCGTGGTCATCCTCGCGATCGCCGGCATCGTCATGACGGCCGGATTCAGCCGGCTCGAGCGCCGGCTGGTGCCGTGGACCCGGGATTGATCCCCATGACATCTGATCCGATGAGCGAAGCCGCCAAGCTTTCCATCAAGGCGCTGAGCAAGCGCTTCGGCGATCTCGAAGTGCTGCGCGACATCAACGCCGAAATCTCCCATGGCGAGTTCATCTCGCTGGTCGGCCCCAGCGGCTGCGGCAAGACCACTTTGCTGCGCATCGTCGCCGGGCTGGAGGCGGCGAGCGCCGGTGACGTTCTGCTCGACGGCCGCGCGGTGCGCGGCCCCGGCGGCGATCGCGGCTTCGTGTTCCAGAGCGACAATCTGCTGCCGTGGCGCAGCGTGTTCGACAACGCCATGATCGGCCCCGAGGTTGCCGGCCGCGCCGGCCCGGCGCAAAAAAGCCGCACCCGCGATCTTCTCAAGCTGGTCGGCCTCGAAGGGTTCGAGCACTATTTCCCCCGCCAGCTCTCCGGCGGCATGCGCCAGCGCGTCAATCTCGCCCGCGCGCTCGCCATCGATCCGCAGATCCTCTTGATGGACGAGCCGTTCTCCGCGCTCGATGCCCAGACCCGCGAAATCATGCAGACCGAGCTGATGCGCATCTGGGAGGAGGGGCGCAAGACCGTGCTGTTCGTCACCCACCAGATCGACGAGGCGGTGTTCCTGTCCGACCGCGTCCTCGTGCTGGCGCGGCGGCCCGGCCGCATCCAGGAAACGGTCGCGATCACGCTGCCGCGGCCGCGCACGCTTGCCGTCAAGCGCACGCCGGAATTCGTCGCCTATGTCGATCGCATCTGGCGCCTGATCGAGGACCGCATCTGGCGCCTGATCGAGGACGATGTGCGCGCCAGCGTGATCGAGGAGCACGCGTGAGCGGGGTTCCGGGCGGTTCTTCCCGTTCTCGCGTTTGCGCCTGAAAGCGGTCGACATGTGGCTCATTTAGGCATATGCTACGGCATATGCCTAGGGAGATAGCCGTGATCCACGAGCGCCGCGTCAAGCTTTTCAAGAACGGCCGAAACCAGGCAGTGCGGATTCCTCGCGAATTCGAACTTCCTGGCGAGGATGCGATCATGCGGAAGGAGGGCGAAAGACTGATCATCGAGCCCGCCGCGCCTAAGTCACTGTTGGCTGTGCTGGCAGCCCTGACGCCGCTCGACGAGGAATTTCCAGCGATCTCGGACCCGGCCCCCGAGCCCGTCGAATTTTGATGCGTTACTTGCTCGATACGAACATCGTCTCGGACCTCATTCGCAACCCGCAGGGCCGCGTCACCGAGCGCATCCGTCAGGTTGGTGAAGCGCAGGTCTGCACGAGCATCATCGTCGCGGCGGAATTACGTTATGGGGCTGCGAAGAAGGGCTCGCCACGACTCGCGACTCAGCTTGAAGCGGTACTTGGCGCCCTTGACGTTCTACCCTTCGAGGCGCCGGCCGATGCAGCCTACGGCCTGATCCGCACCCGGCTTGAACAGGCCGGCACTCCGATCGGCGGCAACGATTTGCTGATTGCCGCTCAGACGATCGCACTCGGTTATACCATCGTGACCGACAATGAGAGAGAGTTCGCCCGCGTAGAGGGGCTTCCGCGCGAGAACTGGATACGTGCCTAAGTTGGTACTCCGACCCGGGCGAACATTTTTCTGCTAGGCCGGTGTTCCGTTCCGTGCCGCGAGGAGCGCTTGCAGCGTCGCAATAGTCGAACCGTCGGCGCGGCCGTCGACCGCGGCCGGGCGGAAATGGCGCTGGAACGCTGTTACCACCGCCGTGGTCGCCTCGTCATAGATGCCGGTCGCCTCGATCGCGTAGCCATAGCGCCGCAGCGCAGTCCTGCAGGTCGGCGACCTCCTCGCCGCGGTCGCCGGGGCCGAGCGCGGGGGCGGATGGCGGCTTCGGGGCGACCCACGCGCCGATGCCGGCGCGGTGCAGCCGCTCCCACGGAAATTTCTCGCCGGGATCGGCCTTGCGCGCCGGCGCGATGTCGGAATGCGCGAGCACCCGGTCCGCGCGGATGTGGTGGCGGTGAATGATGTCGCGGCAGAGCGCGATCACCGCGTCGATCTGGGCGTCCGGAAAATCGGGATAGCCGAGGTCATGGCCGACATTGCCGATCTCGATGCCGATCGAGCGCGAATTGATGTCGGCGACGCCTTCCCATGACGACACGCCGGCATGCCAGGCGCGGCGCGCCTCCGGCACGAGCTGGGTGATCTTGCCATCCTCGTCGATCACGTAATGCGAGGACACCTTGGCGGCCGGGTCGCACAGCCGCTCCAGCGCCGCCGCGGTGCTCTCCATGCCGGTGTAGTGGAGCAGCAGGATGTCGGTCGCCAGCCCATCCGCCCGCTGGTCGTGGTTGGGCGAGGGGCGGATGCGATGCACGAAGCGGGAATCGGGCGGAAAGGCTTTCATCGCGCCAGTGTATCGCGCGCCGCGCTGCCCCGCGCGAGCCCCAAAAGCGGTGCCGTCCAGCGCTTCGCCAGCGGATTTCCGACCGGCAACGATTCCTTAAGTTTAACCGTCGTTAATTGCGTTGATTTCAGCCGTGCCGAGGTTCGGCCGGAGGCCCCTGGTTTCATTGACCCAAGCCCATGCAAATGCTAGCCCCAATCGATCCAATTTCCCTTTGGTTACATGGGGTTGGCCATGAAGGACAATGGCGTCGCGGCGCCGTGCTTGCGGCGGCGCCGCAACCGCGCCGCGCCGGTGCTTCAAGCACCCGATCCTCTCGCGGGGCATTCGCGCGCGCCCGATTCGCGGGATTTGCGGCAATGACGGGGGGCGATACCGGCCCACCGGCAGTGGCCGGCGCGCCGTCGCGCCACATCCCCGTGCTTCTGGGCGAGGTCATCGCAAACCTCGCTCCCCGGGACGGCGGCGTCTACATCGACGGCACCTTCGGCGCCGGCGGTTACACCGCAGCGATCCTCGCGGCGGCGGACACCCGGGTCGTCGGCATCGACCGCGACCCCACGGCGATTGCCGCGGCGCAGCCGCAGGTCGAGGCCGCGGCCGGGCGGCTGACATTGGTGCAAGGCGAATTCGCCGCGCTCGATCGCACCGCGCACGATCTCGGGATCGAATTGGTCGACGGCGTCGTGCTCGACCTCGGCGTCTCCTCCATGCAGCTCGACACGCCCGAACGCGGCTTCTCGTTCCGCTTCGACGGCCCCCTCGACATGCGCATGGGCGCGGCCGGCCCGTCCGCCGCCGACGTGATCGCGCAACGCAGCGAAAGCGACCTCGCCGACATCATTTACCTCTTGGGCGAGGAGCGCCGCTCCCGCGCTGTCGCCCGCGCCATCGTGGCCGCACGCCGCGAACGGCCAATCGTGACCACCCGCGCGCTCGCCGACATCGTGGCCCGCGTGGTGCACGGGCGGCCCGGCGACATTCATCCGGCCACCCGCACGTTCCAGGCGCTCCGCCTGTTCGTCAACGATGAGATGGCCCAGCTTGCGGACGGCCTCGCCGCGGCGGAGCGGATACTCAAGCCCGGCGGCCGGCTGGTGGTGGTGTCGTTCCATTCGCTGGAAGACCGCATCGTCAAGACCTTCCTCGCAGCGCGCAGCGGTGCCGAGCGCGGCTCGCGCCACCTGCCCGAAACGGCGGCCCCGCCTGCGACCTTCGAGCTCATCACGCGCCGCCCGGTTGTCGCCGGCGATGTCGAGGTCGACGCCAATCCGCGGGCCCGTTCGGCCAAATTGCGGACCGCCATCCGCACCGATGCGCCGGCCCGCGCGACTTCGGAAACGCCGCCGCTGGTGGCTTCGCTCAACCGGTTGCGGGGAGTTTGATCGCCGTGCGAATGATCCATTTCATCGTCGTCGCGGCGCTCGTGACCGCGGCGGTCCATGTCTACAAGATCAAGTTCGAATCGACGCTCCAAGCCGAGCGGCTCGCCAAGCTCGGCGTCGAGATCCACCGCGAGCGCGACCGGATCGCGGCGTTGCGCGCCGAGTGGGCGCAGCTCGACAGTCCCGCCCGCATCCAGGCCCTGGCGCAGCGCCATCTCGCGCTCAAGCAGATCGATCCGGCCCAGATCGAAGCGCTCGATCACCTGCCGGAGCGGCCCGCGCCCGAACCGGCGCCGGCGCCGTCCGACCTGATCGCCCTCGACCGGCCAGGCACCGTTGCGGCCGAGACGCCGACCGGCAGCGTGCCGGCCCCCGGGCCAACCGGCGGGGTGAAGCGATGAGCGATGCCGAACAGCCGATGGCCACGGACTCGCCGGTCGCGTTGCCGGCCGCGCCGTGGCATCGCCGCATGCTGCAGTCGCTGCTCTACGGGCAGAATGTCGATCGCGCCCGCAAGACCAGGGCGCGGCTCGGGCTCGCCGTGGTCGGCTTTGCCGTCATCTATGCCGTCATCGCCGCGCGTCTCGTGCTCTATGCGGTCGCGCCCGACACCCGCGCCGCGCGCCACGTCGGCGCCACCGATGCCGTCGCCACGGCGCGTCCCGATCTGCTCGATCGCAACGGCGAGATCCTCGCGACCGACCTCAAGACCCCGTCGCTGTTCGCGGAGCCGCGGCGGATCATCGATCCCGACGAGGCGCTCGAACTCCTGACCGCGGTGATGCCCGATCTCGATACCGCCGAAATGCGCGACCGGCTCGGCTCCAAGCGCGGCTTTGCCTGGCTGCGCCGCGAGATCACGCCGCGCCAGCAGCAAGAGGTGCATCGCCTCGGCATTCCCGGAGTCGGCTTCCTGACCGAGAACAAGCGCGTCTATCCCAACGGCAATGAGGTCTCCCACGTCATCGGCCACGTGAATATCGACAACCAGGGCATCGCCGGCATGGAGAAATGGGTCGACACCCGCGGCCTCGCCGATCTCCACCTCGCCGGGTTCGCCATCGACCATGAGCAGAAGCCGATCGAGCTCGCCGTCGACCTGCGGGTCCAGCACGCCATGCGCGACGAGCTCCAGGCCGCGCGGGAGAAGTTCAAGGCCAAGGCCGCCGCCGGCCTCGTGCTCGACGTGCGCACCGGCGAAATCGTGACGATGGTCTCGGAACCCGACTACAATCCCAACAATCCGCGCGAGGCGCTCGATCCCAACCGCATCAACCGGCTGACCACCGGCGTCTACGAGATGGGCTCCACCTTCAAGGCGCTGACGGTGGCGATGGCGCTCGACACCGGCAAGATCACGCTCAATTCGAGCTTCGATGCGCGCGGCTCGCTGCGTTATGGCCATTTCAACATCAGCGACTATCACGCCCAGAACCGCGTGCTCACGGTGCCGGAGATCTTCACCTATTCGTCGAACGTCGGCGCCGCCCGCATGGCGCTGTCGGTGGGCGTCGAGGGGCACAAGGCATTCCTGCGCAAGGTCGGCCAGCTCGATCGTCTGCGCACCGAGCTGCCGGAAAGCGCCGAGCCCATCGTGCCCAAGCGCTGGGGCGAGCTCAACACCGTCACCATCGCGTTCGGCCACGGACTTTCGGTGGCGCCGCTGCAGTCGGTGATGGGGGTGGCCGCGCTCCTCAATGGCGGCTATCTCATTCCGCCGACCTTCCTCAAGCGCAACGAAGCCGAGGCGATGGCGCTGGCCAAGCGCGTGGTCAAGCCGGAAACCAGCGCCGCGATGCGCTATCTGATGCGGCTCAACGCGGAAAAAGGCACCGCCACCAAGGCCGACGTGAAAGGCTTCTATGTCGGCGGCAAGACCGGCACCGCCGAGAAGGTTATCAACGGGCGCTATTCCAAGACGCGGCTGATGACCGACTTCATGGCGGTGTTGCCGGCCGACAAGCCGCGCTACCTCCTGCTCATCATGCTCGACGAGCCGCAGGCGATCGCGGAAACCCACGGCTTCGCCACCTCGGGCTGGAACGCGGCGCCGGTGACGGCCAAGGTGATCGAGCGGATCGCGCCGCTTCTCGGCCTCGAGCCGCGCTTCGATCTTCCACCGGCCGACCGCTTGCTCCTCGCTTCCGTCAAAGAGACGCGGTAAACCGAGTAGGCCCGGTCGATTCCCGGGCCGGGAGACATTTCGGCCAGGTCCGATGAAGCTGCGCGATCTCTTGCCCGGCGATGCACGCTTCGAACAAAGGTTCGGCGCGCTCGATATCCATGGGATTTCCGCCGACAGCCGCATGGTGAAGGCGCAATTCCTGTTCGCCGCGGTACCGGGGACCAAGGCCGACGGGCTCGTCTTCCTGCCCAAGGCGCTCGCGGCCGGCGCCAGCGCGGTGATGGCGGAGCGCTCTCCGCCGGACCCGCTGCCGGACCATGTCGCCTTCGTCCAGGTCGCCAACGTGCGCCGCGCGCTCGCGCTGGCCGCGGCGAAGTTCTATCCGCGCCAGCCCTCGACCATCGCCGCCGTCACCGGCACCAGCGGCAAGACTTCGGTCGCGGCTTTCACGCGCCAGGTCTGGGCGCGGCTCGGCCATGCCGCAGCGAGCATCGGCACCGTCGGCGTGGTGACGCCCACGCGCGAGGTCTACGGCTCGCTGACCACGCCGGATCCGGTCGAGCTGCATCGTACCCTCGATAGCGTCGCCGGCGAGGGCGTGACGCATCTGGCGCTCGAAGCGTCCTCCCACGGGCTCGACCAGCACCGGCTCGACGGTGTGCGGGTCGGCATTGCGAGCTTCACCAACATCAGCCGCGATCACCTCGACTATCACGGCACCATCGAGGCCTATTTCGAGGCCAAGATGATCCTGTTCGAGCGCCTGGTGAGCGCGGACGGCGCGGCGGTCATCGCGGCCGACAATGAGCTCGCGGGCGAGGTGGCGGCGCGGGCGCGCCGGCGCGGCCTGCGCGTCATCGAGGTCGGGCGCACCGGGCGCGACGTCAGGCTCGTCGACTGCGCCATTGAGGGATTCTCCCAGCGTCTCACCATTGCTTATGCCGGCAAGACCCATCAGGTGCACCTGCCGCTGGTCGGCGCGTTCCAGGTCGAGAATGCGCTCATCGCCGCCGGGCAGGCGCTGGCCGCGGGCGGCGACCCCGCCGCCGTGTTCGCCGCCCTCGAAGAGCTCACCGGCGCCAAGGGCCGGCTGGAGCTGGTGGGCCGCAAGGCGGGCGCGCCGATCTTCGTCGACTACGCCCACAAGCCCGACGCGCTCGCCAAGGCGCTCGAAGCGCTGCGCCCCTATGTCGGCCATCGGCTGGTGGTGGTGCTCGGCGCCGGCGGCGACCGCGATGCCGGCAAGCGGCCGCTGATGGGCGCCATCGCCGCCGAGAAGGCCGACCGTGTCATCGTCACCGACGACAATCCCCGCACCGAGGACCCCGCGGCGATCCGCGCCGCCATCATGAAGGCGGCCCCCGGCGCCGGCGAAATCCCCGATCGCAGCGAGGCGATCCGCCGCGCCGTCACCGGGCTCGAGCGCGGCGATGTCCTGCTGATCGCCGGCAAGGGCCATGAGACCGGCCAGATCATCGGCCACAAAATCGTGCCGTTCAGCGACCATGAGGCGGTCGCGACGGCGCTCGCGACCGAGGCGAACCCGAGCGAGGGGAACCCAAACGAGGCGAACCCATGACCGCGCTATGGACCACGAAAGCGATCGAAGCGGCCACGCGGGGCTCAGGCGCCGGGCGGCTGCCGCCGGCGATCACCGGCATCTCCATCGACAGCCGCACCATCGCTCCCGGCGAGGCCTATTTCGCCATCAAAGGCGACGTCCACGACGGCCATGACTTCGTCGCCGCCGCGCTCAAGGCCGGCGCCGGCCTCGCGGTGGTCGCGAAGGAGCGCGTCGCCGGCCGCAACTACGCCTTCGGCGACGACGCGCCGCTCATCGTCGTCGACGACGTGCTGGCGGCGCTGCGCGACCTCGCCGCCGCCGCGCGGGAGCGCTCGGCAGCCAGGATCGTCGCCGTCACCGGATCGGTCGGCAAGACCTCCACCAAGGAGGCGCTGGCGCTCGCGCTCGGCGCCGATGGCGAGACCCACGCCTCGGCGGCCTCGTTCAACAATCACTGGGGCGTTCCGCTGTCGCTCGCGCGGCTCCCGCAGTCGGCGCGCTATGCCGTGTTCGAGATCGGCATGAACCATGCCGGCGAAATCACGCCGCTGGTTCGCCTGGTGCGCCCGCATGTCGCCATCATCACCACGGTCGAGCCGGTGCATCTCGAATTCTTTTCCTCCATCGCCGCCATCGCCGACTCCAAGGCCGAGATCTTCCTCGGCCTCGAACCCGGCGGCGCGGCGCTCCTCAATCGCGACAATCCACAATACCAGCGGCTCAAGCGCCGCGCCGCCGAAGCGGGCGTAAAGCGCATCCTCTCGTTCGGCGAGAACGCCCGCGCCGACGCGCGGCTCGTCAAATGCGCGTTGCAGGCGGCCGGATCCACGGTCGAGGCGAGCATTCTCGGCGTTCCCGTCGCCTACAAGGTCGGCGCGCCCGGCAAGCACCTGGTGATGAATTCGCTCGCCGTGCTCGCGGCCGCGAGTCTCAGCGGCGCCGATCTCGCCCGCGCTGCGCTGGCGCTGGCGCGGCAGGCGCCGGCGGCGGGACGCGGCACCCGCACCACGCTCGAACTGCCGGATGGTCCGGCGCTGCTCATCGATGAGAGCTACAACGCCAACCCCACCTCGATGCGCGCCGCGCTGGCGCTGCTCGGCCAGGCGCCGCTGGGCCCGCGCGGGCGGCGCATCGCCGTGCTCGGCGACATGCTGGAACTCGGCCCGGCCGGCGCCGACCTGCATCGCGGCCTGGTCGATCCCATCTGCGAAAACGAAGTCGATCTCGTCTATTGCGCGGGTCCGCTGATGGCCTCGTTGTGGCAGGCTCTTCCATCGGGGTCTCGGGGCGGCTATGCGAATAGTGCGGCCGAACTCGAATCGCAGATCCTGGCGGCGATCCGCAGCGGCGACGCCGTGATGGTGAAGGCATCCGCCGGCTCGCGTATGGGGCCGATCGTGAAGGCGCTGCTGCGCCGTCATTCCACCCAAAGCGCCTCCGAGCCGGCGCGAGCGCGAGGCTGATTGCATGTTTTATTGGCTGGTCGAGCTGTCCGACACGGTTTCGGTCTTCAACGTCTTTCGTTACATCACCTTTCGCACCGGCGGGGCGGTCGTGACCGCGCTCATTTTCGTGTTTCTGTTCGGTCCCAGCATCATCGCCATGCTGCGCCTGAAGCAGGGCAAGGGTCAGCCGATCCGCACCGACGGGCCGCAGTCCCACCTCGTCACCAAGGTCGGCACGCCGACCATGGGCGGCCTGATGATCCTGTCGGGCCTCGTGGTTTCGACCCTGCTGTGGGCCAATCCGGCCAATCCCTATGTCTGGGTCGTGCTCGGGGTGACGCTCGGCTTCGGTCTGATCGGCTTCTATGACGACTACCTGAAGGTGACCAAGCAGACCCATGCAGGCTTTTCCGGCCGCACCCGCCTGGCGCTCGAATTCGCCATCGCGCTCGGCGCCTGCCTCATCATTTCGCATATCGGCCGCGCGCCGATGGCGACCTCGGTCGCGTTTCCGTTCCTCAAGGACATCGTGCTCGATCTCGGCTGGTTCTTCGTGATATTCGGCGCCTTCGTCGTGGTCGGCGCCGGCAACGCGGTGAACCTCACCGACGGCCTCGACGGTCTCGCCATCGTTCCCGTGATGATCGCGACCGCGAGCTTCGCGGCGATCTCCTGGGCCATCGGCAATGCGGTGTTCGCCGACTATCTGCAGGTCAATTACGTCGCCGGCGCCGGCGAGCTCGCGGTGCTGTGCGGGTCCATCCTCGGGGCCGGGCTCGGCTTCCTGTGGTTCAACGCGCCGCCGGCGTCGATCTTCATGGGCGATACCGGCTCGCTCGCGCTGGGCGGCCTGCTCGGCACCGTCGCGGTCGTCACCAAGCACGAGATCGTCCTCGGCATCATCGGCGGCCTGTTCGTGCTCGAAGCGGTCTCGGTGATCGTGCAGGTGGTGTCGTTCAAGATGACGGGAAAACGCGTGTTCCGGATGGCGCCGATCCACCATCATTTCGAGCAGCTCGGCTGGACCGAGCCGCAGATCGTGATCCGGTTCTGGATCATCGCCGTCGTGCTCGCGCTGGCCGGGCTTTCCACCCTGAAACTGCGGTAGACTTCGCCCTCCCGATCGACCCTCGCACGAGCATATCCCATGATCCCGATCACCTCTTTCGCGGGGAAAAAAGTCGCCGTGTTCGGCCTCGGCGGCTCCGGCCTGATCGCCGCCAGCGCGTTGTTTTCCGGTGGCGCCGACGTGGTGGGCTGGGACGACAGCGCCGCCCGCATCGCCCATGCAGCGAGCGCCGGAATCCCCACCGCCGACCTGCGCGAGCTCGACTGGTCGAAGATCGCCGCGCTGGTGCTCGCCCCCGGCGTTCCGCTCACCCATCCGGCGCCGCACTGGTCGGTCGGTCTCGCCCGCGCCATGGCCGTCGAGGTCATCGGCGACATCGAGCTGTTCTGCCGCGAGCGGCGCCGCCATGCGCCCGATGCCCCGTTCGTCGCCATCACCGGCACCAACGGCAAATCGACCACGACGGCGCTGATCGCCCATCTCGCCGCGAGCGCCGGCTTCGACACCCAACTCGGCGGCAATATCGGCACCGCGATCCTGTCGCTGGAGCCGCCGCGGATGGGCCGCATCCATGTGATCGAATGCTCCTCGTTCCAGATCGATCTCGCGCCCGGCATCGACCCTTCGATCGGCATCCTCATCAACCTCTCCGAGGACCATCTCGACCGCCACGGCACGATGGCGAACTATGCCGCGGTGAAGGGGCGGCTCATCGCGGGAGTGCAGCCGAACGGCACCGCGGTGGTCGGCGTCGACGACGGCTGGTGCCGGACGGTGGCCGACCGCGTCGAGCGGGCCGGCCGGAAAGTGGTCCGGGTGTCGGTGCGCCAGCCGCTCGCCTATGGCATTTACGTGGACGACGACCGCATCCTGCAGGCCACCGGCGGCACCGCCACCGAGATCGCCCGGCTCGGCGGGGCCGGCGCGCTGCGCGGCCGTCACAATGCGCAGAACGCCGCCTGTGCCGCGGCGGCTGCGCTGGCGCTCGGCCTCGACCTGCCTGCCATCCAGGCGGGCCTGCGCACGTTCCCCGGGCTTGCGCACCGCATGGAAGAGGTCGGCCGCAAGGGCCGCGTGCTGTTCATCAACGACTCCAAGGCGACCAATGCGGATTCCGCCGCCCAGGCGCTCGCCTGCTTCGGCGACATCTTCTGGATTGCCGGGGGCAAGCCCAAGAGCGGCGGCATCGCGCCGCTGGCAGCGTTCTTTCCCCGCATCCGCAAGGCCTATCTGGTCGGCGAGGCCGCCGACGAGTTCGCCGCGACGCTCAAGGGCAAGGCGGAGAACGTCGTCGCCGGCACGCTCGACCGCGCCGTGGCCGAGGCGGCGCGGGATGCCGAGGCGTCGGGACTCGAAAATCCGGTGGTGCTGCTGTCGCCGGCCTGCGCCTCCTACGACCAATTTTCGAATTTCGAGGTGCGCGGCGACGCCTTTCGCGAACTCGTGCGCAAGGTGCCGGGCATCGTCGTGCCCCGCGGGCTCGAGCCGTCCAAGCAAAATTGAGAAAGCCAAAATTGAAAAGCGAAATCAATTTTTAAGGGGCTGGAAACCATATTTGGGCAGGACTGGGAGTGACAGCCCGAAAGGAGCCCGCCGATGGTTTCGCGCGCCGAACGTACGCCGTTTTCCGCATGGTGGTGGACGGTCGACCGTTTGATGCTGGCGGCGCTGGCCGCGATCATGCTCGGCGGGATCATTCTGTCGCTCGCCGCAAGCCCGCCGGTGGCGGCGCGGATCGGGCTCGATCCCTTCTATTTCGTCAACCGCCACATTCTCTACCTGATCCCGACCGTGATCGTGCTGCTGGCGACATCGTTGCTGTCGTCCCGCCAGATTCGCCGCCTCGCCCTCATCGTCTTCATCGTGAGCTTCGCCATGGTGGTCGCGACGCTGTTCATCGGCGCCGAGGTCAAGGGGGCGCGCCGCTGGATCGTGCTCGCCGGCGTCAACATCCAGCCCTCGGAGTTCCTCAAGCCCGCATTCGTGGTCCTGGTCGCCTGGCTGTTCGCCGAATTCTCCCGCAAGTCCGACGTGCCGGCCACCACCTTCTCGCTGATGCTGCTGATGGGCGTGGTCGGTATCCTGGTGCTGCAGCCCGATTTCGGGCAGACCATGCTGGTCGCGCTGGTCTGGGGCGCCCTGTTCTTCATGGCGGGCATGCGGTTCATCTGGGTGATCGGCCTCGGCACCACGGCCTTGCTCGGCCTCGCCGGCGCCTACGCGACCGTTCCGCACGTGGCGCGCCGCATCAAGCGCTTCCTCGACCCGGCCTCCGGGGATACCTTTCAGGTCGACACCGCGGTCGAATTGTTCATCCGCGGCGGCTGGTTCGGCCAGGGGCCCGGGGAGGGGACCGTCAAGCGCATCCTTCCCGACAGCCATGCCGACTTCGTGTTCGCGGTGGCGGCGGAGGAATTCGGCATCGTGCTCTGTCTCGTGCTGGTCGCCCTGTTTGCCTTCATCGTGCTGCGGGCGCTGTCAAATGCCAGGCGCAATGAAGATCCGTTCGCCCGCTTCGCCACCGCCGGGCTCGCCATCTTGTTCGGGGCTCAATCGGCGATCAATATGTCGGTGAACCTCGCGCTCATCCCCGCCAAGGGGATGACGCTGCCCTTCATCTCCTATGGCGGTTCCTCGATGATCTCGCTCGCATTCGGCATGGGCATGCTGCTGGCCTTCACCCGCGAACAGCCGCGCGTCACCCTGATGGCGACCCCGGGCGCCGCGCTCGCGGGGAGCCCGGCCTGATGGGGGCACCAAACGGCGCGTCGCCGAAAGGCGCCTCGCCCCTCGTCGTCGTCGCGGCGGGCGGGACCGGGGGCCATTTGTTTCCCGCCGAAGCGCTGAGCATCGCGCTCGGCAAGCGCGGCATTACTGTCGATCTCGCCACCGACGAACGCGCCACCCGCTACGGCGGCGCGTTTCCGGCGCGCGCAACCCATATCGTGCCCAGCGATACGTTCCGCGGGCGCAATCCGTTCTCGCTCGCACGCACCACCCTCGTTCTTGGGAGCGGTGTCCTCGCTGGGTCGGGGCTGTTGCGCGACCTGCGTCCGGCCGCGGTCATCGGCTTCGGCGGCTACCCCACCATTCCGCCGGTGCTGGCGGCCTGGTTGCGGCGGATACCGACCCTGATCCACGAGCAGAACGCCGTGCTCGGGCGTGCCAACCGGCTTCTCAGCTCGCGGGTGCGTGCCATCGCCACCAGCTTTCCGGGCCTGCTCGATCATGATTCGCGGCTCGCCGCCAAGGCCGTGCACACCGGCAATCCGATCCGGCCGGTGGTGGTGGAAGCGGCGGCGACGCCCTATCCCGATGCCGCCGGCGCGTTTCGCGTGCTCGCCTTCGGCGGCAGCCAGGGCGCCCGCGTCATGGCGGACATCGTGCCGCCTGCGATGGAGCTGGTGCCGATGGCGGTGCGGGCGCGGCTCCACGTCACCCAGCAGGCGCGCGAGGAGGACCTGGAGCGGGTCCGCGCCGCCTATGCGCGCATGGGCGTGGTCGCCGAGGTCGAGCCGTTCTTCGGCGATCTGCCGCGCCGCATGGCGGCGAGCCACCTCGTGGTGTCGCGCTCGGGCGCGTCCACCGTCGCCGAGCTCGCGGCGATCGGGCGTCCCGCCATCCTGGTGCCGCTGCCCCATGCGCTCGACCAGGACCAGCGCGCCAATGCCGAGATGCTGCAGAACGCCCGCGGCGCGATCATGTTCGACCAGTCCCGGTTCACCCCCGACCGCCTCGCCGCCGAGATCGCCCGCCTCGCCGCCGAACCGGCCAAACTCGCCGCCATGGCCGCGGCGGCGCGCGGGCAGGGCATCCTCGATGCCGCCGACCGCCTCGCCGACCTGGTGGTGAAGGTCGCGGGAATCAAGGTCCATCCGGCCGCTTGAATGCGGGTGCGCCGGCCCGTCCAGCGGTTGACAACCGGCCTCCCATCGGGGTTCTTCGGCCGGAGCGGCCGATTCGGGAGGCGCCGCTCGACACTTGATGGGGTGACACCATGAAACTGCCGCGCGACATCGGGCCGATCCATTTCGTCGGCATCGGCGGCATCGGCATGAGCGGCATCGCCGAGGTGCTCGCCAATCTCGGCTACACCGTGAAGGGGTCCGACGTCGCCGACAGCGCGAACGTCAAGCGGCTGCGCGACAAGGGCATCGCGGTGGCGATCGGCCATGCGGCGGGGAACGTGGACGGCGCCGATGTCGTCGTGGTGTCCTCGGCGATCAAGCGCGACAATCCGGAGCTGGTCGACGGCGCGGGCGCAAGCGGCTTCCGGTGGTGCGGCGGGCGGAGATGCTGGCCGAGCTGATGCGCCTCAAGAGCTGCGTCGCCATCGCCGGCACCCACGGCAAGACCACGACGACCTCGCTGGTCGCCGCGCTGCTCGATGCCGGGCGCCTCGATCCCACCGTCATCAATGGCGGCATCATCAATGCCTATGGCACCAATGCGCGGCTCGGCGCCGGCGACTGGATGGTGGTCGAGGCCGACGAATCCGACGGCACCTTTCTCAAGCTGCCCGCCGACGTCGCGATCGTGACCAATGTCGATCCCGAGCACCTCGACCACTTCCAGACCTTCGAGGCCGTGCAGGCGGCGTTCCAGGCCTTCGTCGAGAACGTGCCGTTCTACGGTTTTGCGGTGATGTGCACCGACCATCCGGTGGTGCAGATCCTGGTCGGCCGCATCGCCGACCGTCGCATCGTCACCTATGGCGAGAATCCCCAGGCCGACGTGCGGCTGACCGGGCTCGAACATGCCGACGGGCGCTCGCGTTTCTCGATCGTGTTCCGCGACCGCGCCGGCACCGACGTCCACACCATCCACAATCTCACCTTGCCGATGCCGGGCCGCCACAATGCGCTCAACGCCACTGCGGCCGTCGCGGTCGCCCGCGATCTCGGCGTCTCCGACGACCAGATCCGCAACGCGCTCGAAGGCTTCGGCGGCGTGCGGCGGCGCTTCACCCGGACCGGAAGCTGGAACGGCATCACCGTGATCGACGATTACGGCCACCATCCCGTGGAGATCGCCGCCGTCCTCAAGGCGGCGCGGGAATCCACCGTGGGCCAGGTGATCGCGGTGGTGCAGCCGCACCGCTATACGCGCCTGCACGCCTTGTTCGAGCCGTTCTGCACCTGCTTCAACGACGCCGACAGCGTGATCGTGGCCGATGTCTATCCCGCCGGCGAGGCGCCGATCCCCGGCGCCGACCGCGACAGCCTGGTCGCGGGGATGCGGGCGCGGGGACATCGCAACGTGATCGCGCTTCGCCGGCCCGCAGCAACTGGCATCGGTGGTGAAGGGCATCGCCCGGCCCGGCGACTACGTGGTCTGCCTCGGCGCCGGCAACATCACCCAGTGGGCCTACGCGCTGCCGGGAGAGCTTGCGGCGGCGGAGGCGGCGGGGTGAGGGCGCTTATCGCGCACCGGACCAGGGCCGCCTTGAGGTGTGGCGGATGTGTGCGATCTCAACCACATCTTCGCGAACCGGTAGAAGATTTTGTACGGATAGTGGATGACGAACTTCACCCGAACATCGGCATCGTCAGTTTGGTAGCCGCTATATGGCTGATCGGCCAGTTGCACCACGGCCGCGCGGATGCTCGCCAAGACGTTGCGAGCGCCGTTCGGGGATCGAGCGTTCAGATATTCAAAAATTCGTTCGCGATCGGCGAAGGCTTCCGGTGAAAATCGAATCCTCATCGATCGTGGCGTTTGTCCGCTTCCGCCACCAATTCGTCGGGCACGAATTCTCCTCGGTCGGCCTGGGCCAACCCTCTGCGGACGGCCGCCCGTTCGTCATCCGACATGATGTAGACACCGGTGCGGCGCGCCTCTATTTCGCGCGCGTATTCAGCAAGCTCTTCCTGGTCTTCCTGAGGCCAAGTTTCCGCCTGCCGGACTGCGTCCCTGAGTATTTTGATCATCATGCGATTCAGTATACCACAGGACCCGACGCAGGAAACCGCCCACCCAATTATCACTGAGTCCTCACGCATGACCTTCCCCGACCTCGTCCCCGAACTGCGTGCGCGGATGCCCGGACTGCGCGGGCGTCTTCTCGCCAACCAGCCGCTCGCGGAGCTGACCTGGTTCCGGGTCGGCGGGCCGGCGCAGGTGCTGTTCACGCCGCAGGACACCGAGGATCTCGCCGCTCTCTTGGCGCAGCTTCCCGCCGAGGTGCCGGTCACCGTCATCGGCCTCGGCTCCAATCTCATCGTGCGCGACGGGGGCGTCGCGGGCGTGGTGATCCGGCTCGGCCGCGGCTTCGGCGAGATCGCGATCGAAGACGGTTATCGCGTGCGTGCCGGCACCGCGGTGCCCGACGTGAAGGTGGCGCGCGCCGCCCAGGAGGCCTCGATCGCCGGCCTTTCATTTCTGCGTGGCATACCCGGCTCGATCGGCGGCGCGTTGCGCATGAATGGCGGCGCCTATGGCGGCGAGACCAAGGACGTGCTGGTCACGGCGCGCGGCGTCGACCGTGCCGGCAGCATCCTCAGCTTCACCAATGCGGACATGCACTACACCTACCGTCATTGCGGCGTGCCCGACGACGTCATCTTCACCGAGGCGGTATTCCAGGGTGCTCCCGGCGATCCCGCGGTGATCGCGGCGGAGATGGACAAGATCACCGAAAGCCGCGAGGCGACCCAGCCGATCAAGAGCCGCACCGGCGGCTCGACGTTCAAGAATCCGCCTGGACACAAGGCCTGGCAGCTCATCGACGCCGCCGGATGCCGCGGCCTGCAGATCGGCGGCGCCCAGGTCTCCACGATGCACTGCAATTTCCTGATCAATCTCGGCGGCGCCACCGCGGCCGACATCGAAACGCTCGGCGAGACCGTGCGCGCGCGGGTGAAGGAGACCTCGGGAGTCGTTCTCGACTGGGAAATCAAGCGGATCGGCGTGGCAGCTTAGTTCGATGCATCCGGCCCGACAGGGCCGGCGGGACGGGCGGCCGGGAATCAAGTATTCCGTGGAGGCGCCGCCGTTCGATCTTGCGCACGATCTCGCCCGAATAGGATGCGACTTCTCGGGACCATGCTTTTGATTCTTGCGCATGATCTCGTCCGAAAAGTCTGCAACTTTTCGGGACCATGCTGGGGGATACCCGATGCCGACCACCAAGCACGTCGCCGTTCTCATGGGGGGATGGTCCGCCGAACGCGAGGTATCGCTGCGTTCCGGAGCGGCCTGCGCCGCGGCACTGGAGCGCCGGGGGTACCGGGTCACCCGCGTCGATGTCGGGCGCGACATCGCGACCGTGCTGGCGAACCTCAAGCCCGACATCGCGCTCAACCTGCTGCATGGCCGGCCCGGCGAAGACGGCACCATCCAGGGCATCCTGGAAATCCTGCAGATTCCCTACAGCCATTCCGGCGTGCTGGCCTCGGCGCTCGCCATGCAGAAGGACTTCGCCAAGGTGGCGATGGCCCATGCCGGGGTGCCGGTTCCCGAAGGCATGGTGGTGTCGCGCCTGGACGCCGCGAAATCCCACGCGCTGCCGCGGCCCTATGTGATCAAGCCCATCGCCGAAGGCTCCAGCGTCGGGGTGTTCATCGTCACCGAGGCCCATGAGCACCCGCCCCAGGAGCTCACCCGGCCGGACTGGTCCTATGGCGAGCGGCTCCTGTGCGAGCGCTATATTGCCGGCAAGGAGCTGACCTGCGCGGTGATCGGCGAGAACCCGCTCGGGGTCATCGAGATCGTTCCGACGGTAAAATTTTACGACTACGAAGCAAAATACGCTCCAGGAGGCTCCAAGCACCTGCTTCCTGCGCCTCTTAAACCAAATGTTTACCAAGAAGTCCGAAGACTGGCAGTCCTGGCGCATAAGGCGCTCGGGTGTCGGGGTGTGAGCCGTGCGGATTTTCGTTACGACGACCGCATGGAGGGGACTCAGGGGTTGGTTTGCCTCGAAGTCAATACACAGCCTGGCATGACCGAGACCTCCCTTGTGCCGGAGCTCGCGGCTTACGCGGGTATCACTTTCGAAGAGCTGGTCTCATGGATGGTGGAGGACGCCGCGCTGGATCGCTGAATGGAACCGAGCCTTCGCAACCGGCCGTGGCCGGACCTGCGAATGCCGTTTCGCGGCGACGCCGTGCCGAAAGGCGCGGAAGCGGTGGAGTGCGCTTGTTGGAGCCGCCGGCCCGGCGGCGTGGCATCAGTCGCTGGCTCGACCGCATGGCGGATCGGATCTCGCGGCTGCCGCGGCGTGCCGGGCTTGTCGCCTCCATAGGAATCATCGCCGCCAGCGCGGGCTATGGCGCCGTGCGCGGCGGCCATACCGACGTGGTGGTCGAATTTCTCCGCGACGTCAGGGATATGGCGGCAAACACCGTCGGCTTCAACATTGCGGCGGTGGCGCTGTCCGGGCAGCACCATCTCAACCGCGAGGAAATCCTCGCGACGGCCGGCGTGACCGGACGCGCCTCGCTCTTGTTCTTCGATGTCGCCGATGCCCGCGCCCGGCTGAAGACCAATCCCTGGATCGCGGAAGCGACCGTCCAGAAGCTGCTGCCCGACCGCCTGGTGATCTCGATCACCGAGCGGGAACCCTTCGCCTTGTGGCAGAAGGCGGGGCGCGTCGGGGTGATCGCGGGCGACGGAACCGTGCTCGAGCCCTATGTGGCGCTCCCCTATTCCGACCTCCCGCTGGTGGTCGGGGCCGGCGCCGAGCTGCGCGCCAGGAAATTCCTCGCTTTGCTCGATCGCTTCCCGGAGCTGCGCGCCAATGTGCGGGCGTCGGTGCTGGTCGCCGACCGGCGCTGGAACCTGTGGCTCAACAACGGCATCGACGTGCGGCTGCCGGAATTCGATGTCGACAAGGCGCTCGACCAACTCGCCGCGCTCGAGCGCGCCGACAAGCTGTCGAGCCGCGACATCACAGTCATCGATCTCCGTCTGGCGGATCGCGTGACGGTGCAGCTTTCCGATGCGGCGGCCCAGGCACGCGACGAGGCGGCAAAAAAGAAACTGCAGAAACCCAAGGGCGGCGCCGCATGAGTTCTCTCAATTACGGCCTGACCCCGAAGATGAAGCCGGTCGCGCCCAAGCGCACCGCGCTGATCGCCGCGGTCGACGTCGGCACCGACAAGATCGCGTGCCTGATCGCGAAGCTCAAGCCGCGGCCGCCCCAGGAGGTGCTGCGCCGGCGCAGCCATGCGATCGAGGTGATCGGCTTCAGCCACACCGAATCGCGCGGCATGAAGGCCGGCGCCGTGGTCGATCTCACCGAGGCCGAGGAGGCCGTGCGCCATGCGGTGGATCTCGCCGAGCGCAGCGCCAAATGCCAGGTCGAGTCGGTCATCATCTCGATGTCGGCGGGGCGGATCGCGAGCGAACTGCTGACAGCGGAAATCGCGCTCCAGGGGGCGAACGTCACCGACAAGGATATTTCCCGGGTGCTGGCCGCCGGCAGCCGGCAGTCGGCCCGCGAGGGCCGCGTGGTGCTGCATTCGCTTCCGATCGGCTACACCCTCGACGACGCCCGCGGCGTGCGCGATCCGCGCGGCATGCTGGCGTCCCGTTTCGGGGTCGACATGCACGTCGTCACGGCCGACATGGCGCCGGCGCGCAACCTGATGCTCGCGGTCGAGCGCTGCCATCTCCTGATCGAAGCCCTGGTCGCCGGCCCCTATGTGGCGAGCCTTGCGACGCTCGCCGACGACGAGGCCGATCTCGGCGCTGCGGTCGTCGACATGGGCGCCGGCACCACGTCGGTAGCGGTATTCGCGGACGGCCGATTCATCCATGCGGACGGATTCGCACTGGGCGGCCGCCACGTCACCCTTGACATCGCGCGCGGCCTCAACACCGACGTGCACGATTCCGAGCGAATCAAAACGCTCTATGGCAGTGTATTGGCCGGGGGAGCGGATGATCGCGACATGATCAAGGTAACTGCGCTGAGCGGGGATGAACGCGAACCATCGCGTTCGGTGTCGCGCGCGATGCTGACGCGCATCATCAAGCCGCGGGTCGAGGAAATCCTCGAGATCGTGCGCGACCGGCTCGCTGCGTCTCCATTCGCGTCCGAGCCGCGCGGCCGGGTGATCCTGACCGGCGGCGCCTGCCAGCTTACCGGATTACCGGAGCTCGCGATTCAGATCCTGGGCCGACCGGTCCGGGTGGGACGACCGCTGGGCATTTCGGGATTGCCGGAAGCAGCCAAGGGGCCGGCCTTCGCCGCCGCGGCGGGGCTTCTCGTCTATCCCCAGGCGGCACACCACGAACACTACGAACCGCGCCACATGCGGCAATTCACAACAGGGACCGGCGGCTACATCGCTCGGGTCGGACGATGGCTTCGCGAGAGCTTCTGACAATGGACCATTCGGCAACACGAACTGGCCGCGGCCCGGCCGGCGACACTCGGCGGTCGATCCCGCCCGCGCACTGAAGAGGCAAGCCATGAGCATCAATTTGAAGATTCCCGACATCCGCGAATTGAAGCCGCGGATTACCGTTTTCGGCGTCGGCGGCGCGGGCGGTAACGCCGTCAACAACATGATCAATGCCGGGCTCCAGGGCGTCGACTTCGTCGTCGCCAACACGGATGCCCAGGCGCTGACCATGTCGCGGGCCGAACGCATCATCCAGATGGGCGTGACGGCGACCGAAGGTCTCGGCGCGGGCTCCCAGCCCGATGTCGGCCGCGCCGCCGCCGAGGAGGTGATCGACGAGATCCGCGACCACCTGACCGGCGCCCACATGGTGTTCGTCACCGCGGGCATGGGCGGCGGCACCGGAACCGGCGCCTCGCCGGTGGTGGCGCGCGCCGCCCGCGAACTCGGCATCCTCACGGTCGGCGTCGTCACCAAGCCGTTCCACTTCGAGGGCCAGCGCCGCATGCGGCTCGCCGAATCCGGCATCATGGAGCTGCAGAAGAGCGTCGACACGCTGATCATCATCCCGAACCAGAACCTGTTCCGGGTGGCGAACGAGAAGACCACCTTCGCCGACGCCTTCGCGATGGCCGACCAGGTGCTCTATTCCGGCGTCGCCTGCATCACCGACCTGATGGTGAAGGAAGGCCTCATCAATCTCGACTTCGCCGACGTCCGCGCCGTCATGCGCGAGATGGGCAAGGCGATGATGGGAACCGGCGAAGCCTCCGGCGACAAGCGCGCGCTGCGCTCCGCCGAGGCGGCGATCTCCAATCCGCTGATCGACGACGTTTCGATGCGCGGCGCCCGCGGCCTCCTGATCTCGATCACCGGCGGCAAGGACCTCACCCTTTACGAGGTCGACGAGGCCGCCACCCGCATCCGCGAGGAGGTCGACGCCGACGCCAACATCATCGTCGGCGCGACCTTCGACGAAAGCCTCGACGGCATCATCCGGGTGTCGGTGGTGGCGACCGGCGTCGACATCAACGCGGCCAACAATGTCCGCCCGTCGACGCCCACCCACGCGCCGGCGCCGCCAAGCGCCGTATCCCGCACGCAGCCCCCGGCGACGATGCAGGCCCCGCGTGCAAATCCCGCCGCGGAAGCCAGGGCGGCGGATGTCCATGAGACCCGCATCGCCGAATTGGCGCAGCGGCTCAAGGCCGACAATGCGCGCAACGCGGAACGCGCCGAAATGACGGACGCGCCGGCCCAGCGTTCGGTGCCGGCGCCGCAGACGGCCTCTCATCCGGCCCCGGCCATGAATGCGGCGCCGAAACCCGGTGCCGACCAGGCCGCCGCGGCGATGGCGGCGGCGTTGACCCCGGCACGCAGCGAGGACGTCGACGATCCGCGCGACTCCGCCCAAGCCCACGCTGTTTGCCGAGCCGCCGCGGCCGGCGCCCGCGCCGGCGGAGGCAGGCATGCCCAAGGTCTTCATCCCGCCGCAGCCGGAACGGCCGGCAAACCGGGCTCCGCGCATGCCGAGCTTCGAGGAACTGCCGGTTCCCGGACAGAACGAGTTCCGGGCGAGGCGCGGTGAAATGCCGGAGGCGGAGCATCCGGAAAAGCGCCGGCTGACCCTGCTCCAGCGCCTGGCTGCAGTGGGTCTCGGACGTCGCGAGGACGACTCGGAACAGGAACAGAAGGCGGAAGCCCGCCAGCCCGAGCCGGCCAAGCGCCAAATGTCAGATCGCCAGGCGCCGGATCGTCAAGTGTCGGAGCGCCAAGCCGCCGAGCGTCAGCCGTCGGAGCGCCAGGCTGCCGAGCGGCCGCCCGCGCGCAACCCGCAGCGAACGGTTGATCCGCGCAGCGGCGAACAGGTCTCCGAATTCGCCAAACGGGGGGCGCCGCAGGGCCTCGACCTTCACGGCCGGGCCACGCCGATCCATCATTCGGGCGACGAAGATCAGCTCGACATCCCGGCCTTCCTGCGCCGGCAGGCGACCTGAACAAGGCTCGCCACGGCGCGCCGGGTGGCCCCCGGCTCGCCGGATAAATTGCTGTTTTTAAACGTAATTCTGCCAGTTTTGTGGACGGTGGGCAAACCCCGGCCGAGGGGGTTGGCAGGTCCGGCGGGGTGTGGCAACAACGTGGCCGAATGCCGCCGAAAACTGAGTAACAATTGGTAAAAAAGCGTGAGTTGGTCTGGATTCAAGGTGCGGTTATGATGCTCCCAGGGGAAATTATGGGGGATCCCGTTGGGGATTGGGGCGCTTGGCGTATTTTCCGCATTTCGTCCAGAATCCGAAGCCGATCGTGTGCGGTGGGCGTTGCTTACGCCTGACCACAACCGATTGACGGCGTTTTTTGGCAGCGGAACATGACACCGAGGACTTCAAGTCGGGCTTTCCACATCTTTCCACGTCGGGACTTGCGCGTCGGAACTTCAACTCGAGTCCGTGGCAACACCGGGATAGGTTGGAAACGGTGAACATGAAAGCCGCCAGGCAGACTACGCTTCGCGATACCGCGACCGTAACCGGCATTGGGGTCCATTCGGGCTTGCCGGTCACCCTCTCGATCCATCCGGCCGATGCGAATTACGGCATCAGCTTCATGCGCACCGGCATCGAGGGTTGTGCCGACCGTGAAGTGCGCGCCGACGTGCGCGCGGTGACCGCCACCGAATTCGCGACCGTGCTGGGCGATGCCCACGGGCCGCTGTGCTCCACCGCTGAGCACGTGCTCGCCGCCCTTTCCGGCCTCGGCGTCGACAATGCGCTGATCGAAATCGACGGCCCGGAAGTGCCGATCATGGATGGCAGTGCGGCCGCTTTCGTCGCCGCCATCGAGCAGGCCGGCATCGTGACGCTGTCTTCGCCGCGCCGCTACATCCAGATTCTCAAGCCGGTGCGGGTCGCCCGCGGCGACTGCTTCGGCGAATTGCGGCCCTATCCGCGCGGCTTCCGCCTCGAAATCGAGATCGCCTTCGACAACGCCTTGATCGGCCGCCAGAACATCGCGCTGGACCTGACGCCGGAGACGTTCCGCAAGGAAGTGGCGCGGGCCCGCACCTTCGGCTTCATGCGCGACGTCTCCAAGTTGTGGAGCGCCGGCTACGCACTGGGAGCGACCTTCGAGAACACCCTCGTGGTGTCCGACAACCGGGTGCTCAACGCCGAGGGCCTTCGATTCGCCGACGAATTCGTGCGCCACAAGGCGCTCGACGCGATCGGGGACCTCGCGCTCGCGGGAGCGCCGTTGCTGGGAGCCTATCGATCCATTCGCGGGGGCCATAAGCTCAATCATGCGGTGCTGTGCGCCTTGATGGCGGACTCGGCCGCATGGACTTACGTGGATGCCGGGCAGGTGGCGCGCCGTCATCGCGGCCAAGCCGATGTCGCGACCGGCATGGTGGCGCCGGTGTTCGGGCCGGACGTGTCCTGACCGGGCATTGCCGGGTCGGCTTTCCACAGCCGCCGCTGCCGCTCTGCCACAATCCGGGCCGATTGTCCGCCTAAGTTATTGCTCGTGGGAAGCCTTTAGCGCCGCTGAGCAATCGCGGCACGGGCCGGCGCTGGCGGGATTGAGCGCCGAAGTGGGGGAAATCGACGGACCATGCGCAAGTGCTCGATCACCATGGCCTGCACCGTGGCCCGCACCCTGGCTCGCCCGCTTGGCTGCGACCATGCGGTCGCCCGGCTCGTCCTGCTGCTTCCGTTGCTCGCCTTTCTCGCGGGCTGCGCCAACTTCTTCGGCGAGAAGGACGACATCGTTCCCGATGTGCCCGCGGATCGCCTCTACAATGAAGGCGTCTATCTCCTCAACGAGAAGCACGACAGCAAGGAAGCGGCGAAGAAGTTCGAGGAGGTCGACCGCCAGCATCCCTATTCCGAATGGGCGCGCAAATCGCTGCTGATGTCGGCCTATGCCTATTATGAAGCCCGGCAATACGAGGAGGCGATCACCGCGTCGAAGCGCTACATTTCGCTGCATCCCGGCACGTCCGACGCCGCCTATGCGATGTATCTCGTCGGCGCCTCCTATTTCGACCAGATCCCCGATGTGAGCCGCGATCAGGGCCGTACGGAAAAGGCCATCGCCGCCCTCGAGGAGGTCACCCGCAAATTCCCCAACAGCGAATATGCCGCCGCCGCCCGCAAGAAGATGGAGCTTGCGCGCGACCAGCTTGCCGCCAAGGAAATGGAAGTCGGCCGCTTCAATCAAAAGCAGAAGAATTTCACCGGCGCGATCAATCGGTTCAAGATCGTGGTCACGCAGTACCAGACGACGCGCCATGTCGAAGAGGCGCTGTATCGCCTGACCGAATGCTACATGATGCTCGGCATCGCTCCCGAAGCCCAGACGGCGGCCGCCGTGCTCGGGCATAATTTCCCCGACAGCGACTGGTACAAGGATGCCTACAACCTCGTTCGCGGCAGTGGGTTCGAGCCCGAGGAGAACAAGGGCTCCTGGATGAGCAAGGCGTTCAAGAAGCTCGGCGTCGGGTGGATGCTGTCGGAGCCGGGCCCGCAGCACTCCTGATTTCGGCTCGGCGGTCACTGCCGGCTGTGCAATAGCGCCGGCCCCTCGAGTGGTCCCATCCCACCGCATTTCCGTTTGAGTCCAGCGTCCAAGTCCGCGTGAGGGGCCTCCAGGGCATTCGACCCCGGTGGGTCAAGAAGCGTCAACTTGCGGCCCCACGTCACTGCTTCGTAAGCTGAGCGCGTGGTCGGAGCACGCCCTGCAAGCCGCGGGCTTGTCTCAACGGGGCCGTTGAGGAAGACCGAACAGACGAGAGCGCCATCCAAATGATCGCGCTCGGGACCGGGAGCCGAATATGCTGCGGATGCTTGCTGTGGGGGTGGCGATGCTCCTGGCTTTTGGCACCGCCGACGCGCAACAATCCCGTGACAGAGAGGCGCTGCAGCGTCAGCAGGGCGCTGGCGATGATGCCGGCGCGTTCCTGGACGCGCGCATCGCCGCGATGCATGCGGGGCTGCGGCTCTCCGCCGAGCAGGAGCGGGCCTGGTCCAGTTTCGAAGAAGCTTTTCGCGAGGAGGCGAAGCAGCGGCTCGAGCGCAGGCTCGCCGGCGAGCAGCACCCGCAGATCGAAGATCCGGTCGTCCGCATGCAGCGCCGCGCCGACGCCTTGAGCCAGTCGGGCGCAACGCTGAGGAAGCTCGCCGATGCGGCGGCGCCGCTGTGGCGCAGCTTCGACGAGGCCCAGAAACGCCGCTTCGTCGCGCTCGCGCGTCCGACCGGCATCAGCCCGGAATGGCGCTTCGGCGAGCAGTCGAACGAGCGGACCGGGTCCGTCGGCGACGACGCCGATCGATCCGGCGCCGATCGCGGGCCGCCCCGTCGCGACGCCGAGAGGCGTATCGCACCAAGGGACGCTCCCGATTCCGATGACTACGGCCGTACCCCCGGACGGATCGCGCCCGAGGAATATGGCTACGGCCGCCAGCGACGCGGGATGGCCCCGGATGAATTCCGAGGCGGGGACCGGGACGCCGACGAATACCGCTACGGCCGGCAACGACACGGAACGGATGAGCGAGGTGGTTACGGAGGCCGCGACGGATACGGCTACGGCCGCGAACGACGCGGCATGGCGCCCGATGAATCCCAGGGCAGCGACCGTGACGCCGGCGATACCCGTGGCGGGCGCGGCATGCGCCGGGATGACTTCACTGGCAGATCGATGGACCGCGACGCGGATGGCGCTCGCGACGGCCGCAGCCGTCCCTTCATGGGTCCTGACGAGCCCGCCCCCTCGATGCGTCGCGACCGCGATTTCGGTCGCGACGAGGGACGCGGTCATTTCTGGTGGTGGCACCGCCGGGGCGACATCGACGACGGCTTACCGCGGCTCACGCGCCGAGGCGCAGCTGAACCCGCCTGACACCATTCAGTGGGCAAGCTTGAGCGTCGCCACGCCCGCGACGATGAGCCCGGCGCCGAACCAGCGGCCGAGGCTGTTCGGGTCGCCGAAAAACCATACGCCGATCAGGAAGGTCCCGGCGGCGCCGATGCCGGTCCACACCGCGTAGGATGTGCCGAGCGCGATCTCGCGCTGCGCCAGATACAAGAGCCCCCCGCTGACCCCCATCGAGACCACCGCGACCACGATGCCGATGATGGTGCCGCGCAGCTGCTGAGCCTCCTGCGCCCATTTGATGCCGATCGGCCAGCCGATCTCGAACAATCCGGCGGCGATGAGGTAGGTCCAGGCCGATGTCACGAGATCGCTCCTCGAATGCCTGACCTCGTCCGAAACGGCTGCATATTTTCGGGATCAAGCTGCAATTGGGAAAAACACTCTAATGCACGGGACAGCGGCAACAAACCTTGCAATCGGGCGTGAGGGAGCGAAACCGCTCATAGCGTTACTGAAACCTAGCCGATGGGCTGCGGAAGACCGCTCTTTGCTCGCGATCGACAAGTCGCGGATTGACCCGTCGAAAGCGGCAGGCGCGACCTGGTGGACTGCATGCGACGGCGAAGGCCGTGAATCGGCCGGTCCAGGATTTCGCGGGCGCAGGACAAAGCCCGGCGCCCCGCCGGTCGCGGTGTGCGGCCATGCCGACGGCTGAGCCGCACCGGCTGCGCGGCACAAGTGCTGTGCGGCACACCGCGGCTCGGCTGGACATGCAGCCCCCCCTTTGCTACAGCACCGCGCCTGCGTTCCTGGTTGAACGCAGGGCATCGTCCGGCGAGGCCGCGGGGCGGTGGCACGACATTCTGGAACGGAAGCGTTCTCGCGAACGCAACGCCGGTCCGGGCGCATAGCTCAGTTGGTAGAGCAGCTGACTCTTAATCAGCGGGTCCAAGGTTCGAGTCCTTGTGCGCCCACCAGTTAAATCAATGACTTAGTGGCGTTGGCCGTAAACTTCAAAAGCCTCGTGTCCGCACTGTGTCCGTAATCGCGATGCAGTGCGAATGTTTTTCCGGCTCCGCGTGCGAGCGCGCCAACATCGAGCGCCCCCTGGTTCGGACGGGAAGGGCGCTGCCTTCGTCGCGCATGACCGCAGAGCAATGTTGTCTAATAGCCCGCATCCTGCCGCCGTCGACTGCGAGTGCGAGCGAGCGGCGGCAGGCTGTGCAGCGCGCTTAAGCGTTCCGACATGTTGCGCATTTTCGCTCGGCTTCGATCGCGTCCTTCAGGGCACGGTAGCTTGTCGGGAACGGACCGAATGCGTCGCCGTCCGGTAGGCAACCGGGATAGCATGCCCACCAGTACCAGCCCGGCGAGCCGCCCAGTGCGCGTGCCATTTCATCGTCCACGAAAAACACCTCGATCGCGTGTCCGTTGATCCAGTCCACATCGTAGAGCGGCGCCGTAGTCGCAGATGCATCGGCGGGGTTTCGCATTGCTGCCCCCTCACGCTGCCGTTGCCGGTTGCAGATCGCGCAGCGCCAAGCCGCGCAGATAGTCGGCAGCGGCTTGCGCCTTGCTGCATGCCGTGAAGAACGCCCGGCTGTCGGCCTTAAGCAGGCTGATCCACGAGGCGATGTACCCAGCATGGCGCAGATCGCCGTCAATCGAGAACTCGGCGCACAGGAAGGCCGCGCATAGCTCGGCGACCAATTCCTCGGCCGCGTAGGCGCGTTCGCCGAAGCGGTGCCGCAGATCGCGGTCAAGGCGCGACTTGTGCCCGGTCCAGTGCCCGAGCTCGTGGAACGCCACGCCGTAAAAATGCGCGGCGCTCTTGAACGCCTCGAACCGCGGCAGGCTGATGAAGTCGTCGCCGGGCCGGTAGTACGCCTCGCCTGCGCCTTCGCGGATCGTGGCACCGCTGCACGCCAGGAAATCATCAATGGTCGCGTCGCGTTCATCCCGATTGCGCGGCTTGATCTCGCCCAGCGTCAGAACACGGTCGGGCAAGCCCTCGCACTGATCGACGTTGAACACGGTGTACTCCCGCATCATGGGAACGATGCGCGTTTCGCCTTCCTCGCCATCTCGATCGGCGACCTGAAGCTGCTTCACGAAATAGACTTTGGTGCCGTGCTCGCCGCGGCGAACGTTGCCGCCCAACTCCAAAGCCTGCTTGAACGTGAGATAGCGCGGCGTGCGATAGCCGGCCGCTTGCGCCATCCACAACAGCACGACGTTGCAGCCGGTGTACGGCCGGTTGGTCACGGCGTTGCATGGCGTGTTCGCGCCCGGCGTTGCCGACCACGGCTTGACCCATGGCGCGGCGCCGGCTTCGAGCTCGGCAACGATCCGGGCCGAGACTTCCGAATAGAGATCGCGCTTCATGATTTTGGCCTCGCTGTTGAGCGCGGCCGTTCGATCGGCCGCATTAGTGCGGCCGTCGAAAGAGGTTGCTAAATTGCTACAGATGAGGGGACGGGATGCGGACCGACGGCGCTCTCGTTACCGCGGTGGCGCCGTGGCACGGTGCGGCTTTCGACCCCCGGGTACCCTGGACTGGGACCTGCTCGCGCGCGCACAGAGAGGGGGTCAGAAAATATCCCTGGCAAAAATTGAACACGTTAACGTTTGATTAACGGTTTGACGGTCGGACCAACGAGATGCCTATATGCCCGCGGTTTGCTGTCCTCACAGGCAAGCACCTGAGGCCCTCCGCGGGCCACCGTACCGAGTGCGCCGCCCCCATGCCCCGCTCGCGCGCGATCGGGGCGGCCGAGAAGGCCTGAGAGCCGCCTATCCAGTCCCGGCGGTCATGTCCGGTTCGACCAGCAGCGGACGTGGGCCGGATTGTGAAACCGACGTGATGGGCCAATTGCGGCCATGGCACCCCCTTCCGAGCGCACCGGCAATTGGTGTATCTCTTTAAAGCTGCAGTGGAGTACCAACTCAACGGAGAACTGTCGCGATGACGAGACGAATTGGATTGGTCCGCTGCGCATTGGTCGCGATAGTGACTTCCGTGGCGATCTTCGTCACAGCATCCCACAGCGGAGCGAGCGCTTCCGAGCAAAATGTCATCATCGCTCGGAATGGTGATGCGAAATTACGGGTCTTCAGCGAGGGACGAGGGCCTGTAATCGTACTTCTGCCTGGCCAAGGCCGAGGCCCGCGTGATCTTGAGACACTATCCCAAACACTTGTTTCGGCGGGCTATCAGGTTGTTCGGCCCGAGCCGCGCGGTTTTGGAGAAAGCGTCGGACCTTTGGAAGGGGTGACTCTGCGCGACATCGCTGCAGATGTGGCGGCAGCAATTGAGGCGACCGGCGGCGGCCCCGCAATTGTTTGCGGATGGGCTTACGGCAACCGAGTAGCGCGTATGCTCGCGACCGAAAGGCCACAATTGGTAAGAGGTGTCGTATTGATCGCTGCTGGCGGCAAGATCGTGCCAAAGCCCGAAGTGTTCGCCAGCTTACGCATTGTCCAAGACAAAAACCTGCCGCTCGAACGCCGCGCCGAAGTTGCCCGTTCAATCCTCTACGGACCAAATAGCAAAATTAGTGCGGATGACATGCGCCTCGACGACGTTTCCGCAGACACGATCAAGGCCCAATCGCTTGCTCCGTCACCATCAGTCCCCGTGGAAGCGTGGTGGGATGGAGGCAAAGTCCCGATGTTGGTTCTGCAGGGCCTTTACGATGTCGTTGCGCCGGTCGAGAATGGCCGATCATTGCAGCATGATCATCCGGACAGGGTCACGCTCGTGGAATTTCCAGAGTTAGGTCATTCTATGGCGCGTGAACGACCGGACTTGGTGGCGAACGCAATAATTGCCTGGTCAGTAAAGCTCGCCCGGTAGCGCTTGCCGGTGGCGTTCTGTATGCACCGTCGGCGGCGGCTCCGGGTCCAGCCTGTGTGAAAACTCTACGCGGTATAAACGCACCCTGAATTTTGAGACCTGTTGTCGCGCGGAGAGCAAAAAAACGCGAAAATCTGTCCTCCGGTGGGCATTACGACCAAATCAGAAAAAGTTTTTGCACAGGCTGGGTCAAAAGCGGCTCACCTGTTCAACGGTCCTTTGTCTGCTTTCGCCAGCTGCGGACATACCGCCGTTCAGGTCTGCGCCGCTGTGGGCCACACCACAACCTGCCTCCCGCAGTGCAAAACACGTTGAATTCCTCCTTACGTGAACGCCGGCAATCGGTGTAGTTTCATTTCAGAGCTGCCAGCGGGACATGCCGAAGTCCTGCCAATTAACGGCAGCGTTTGTGCCGTCGGCGGGCGAGCATTCTGAAAATCAATTTAGCACTTGGTCGGCGTACGCGGTCGATTGTGTGGCGCTGTCCGGTGTCGGGAGGGAAACGCCATGAAGCTTCTGCGCAGGCAATTTCTGCATCTGGCAGCGGGCGCTGCGGCGCTACCGGTCATGTCGCGCATCGCAAGGGCGCAGACCTATCCGACGCGGCCAGTGCGCTTTGTCGTCGGCTTTGCCCCTGCCGGCGGGAACGACATCGTTGCGCGGCTGATTGGGCAATGGCTGTCGGAGCGGCTCGGCCGGACCTTCATCATCGAGAACCGGCCAGGCGCTGCCACGAACATCGCCACGGAGGCGGTCGTGAATGCGCCGCCGGACGGCTATACGCTTCTGCTGGTCGGCATTCCGAATGCGAGCAACGCAACGCTCTACGGCAATCTCAAGTTCAATTTCATCCGCGATATCGCGCCGGTCGCAGGCATCTCCCGCGGTCCCCTCGTCTTGGTGGTCAATCCATCCGTTCCGGCCACGACCGTCCCCGAATTCGTTGCCTATGCCAAGGCCAATCCAGGCAAGATCAACATGGCGTCGGCCGGTATCGGGAGCGTAAGCCATCTCGCGGGCGAACTGTTCAAAATGATTGCTGGCGTTAATCTGGTCCATGTCCCTTATCGCGGTAATGGACCTGCGCTGACGGATTTGCTCGCTGGGCAAGTGGAGGTCCTGTTCCCCACGCTTGCCTCGTCCATCGAATACATCAGAACCGGAAAGCTGCGTGGGCTCGCGGTCACCACCGCGATGCGCTCCGAGGCGCTGCCGGACCTCCCGACCGTAGGCGAGTTTGTCCATGGCTATGAGATGAGCGGGTGGTACGGCGCGGGCGTACCACAGGGCACGCCGGCCGAGGTCATCGACAAGCTCAACCGGGAGATCAACGCGGGCCTTGCCGATCCCAAGATGAAGGCGCAGTTCGCCGATTTGGGCAGCACGCCGCTCACGTTCTCGCCCACCGGCTTCGGCAAGTTCATCGCCGAGGAAACCGAGAAATGGGCCAAGGTGATCCGGGCTGCCAACATCAAGGTGGAGTGACCTCCGATATTCCATTGTCCGGCGAACTGACACCTTTGGTGCGCTGCATCATCTCGTTTGACCGCATGTCTCAGATGGGTCAATGCACCCGCCTCCCGCGTTGCAAAAAAGATTGGGAGATCGGCCAGACATGCAGCCCCGACCGCGATAGGCTGTTCAGATTGCAGTTTCGGAGGATAACGGATGCGACGACGGGAGTTCATCGCTGGGCTTGCCGGCGCGGCGACGTCACCGCTCGCGGCATGGGCGCAGCAGCCGGGTATGCCAGTGATTGGGTTCCTCGGCCCGGTACCGGGAACAATGGAACGCACTTTACCTATGTTCAGCCAGGGGTTGGCCGAGACCGGTTACGTCGTAGGCCGCAACGTGACCATCGAGTCCCGCGAGGGCGGTGTTGACCGCGCTCGCCGCTGATCTCGTTCGCCGCCATGTGACGGTGATTGTTGCTGCGGGACGCACGGCGGCGCTGGCCGCCAAGGCGGCAACGCAGACCATCCCGGTCGTTTTCGGGATGGTCGGCGATCCCGTCGCGTTTGGCGTGGTAACGAGCCTCAATCGTCCCTCGGGCAATCTCACCGGCGTCGCCTTACTCGGTAACGAGCTAGCCGGAAAGCGCTTTGAGCTGCTGCACAAATTGGTGCCGACGGCCGATCCGATTGCTTTGTTGGCGCGTGTCGGCGGTGATCCTGAGCAGGCCGAGATATGCAGTCTGCGGCCCGTGTTCTCGGGGTGCGCCTGCTGGCCCTCGTTGCCGCGACCGAAAAGCGAGGTTGCGGCGGCCTTTGCGACCCTCGTCGAGCAGCATGCCGGTGCACTTGTGATCACCTCCGCCCTTTTCTCCCCTGGCGTATTCGATCAAATCATATCGCTCGCGGATCGCTATGCTGTCCCGACCCTGTTTTTCACGCCGCGCTCGAGTTGCGGACGGAGCGCTCGCGAGCTACGGAACCTCGCAAAGCGAATTAACTCGGCAAATGGGCGTCTATACCGGCCGCATTCTCAAAGGCGAGAAGCCCGCCGACCTGCCGGTGCAGCAGCCGACCAAGTTCGAGCTGGTCATCAACCTCAAGACCGCCAAGGCGCTCGGCCTCACCATCCCGGAAACGCTGTTGGCCACCGCCGACGAGGTGATTCAATGAAGCGCCGGGAGTTCATCGCGGGGCTCGGCGAGCGCGGCGGCGTGGCCGCTGGTGGCGCGGGCGCAGCAGCCGGCGATGCCGGTGATCGGGTTCCTCAGCGCCCAATCCGCTGAAGATGACTACAAGAACGTCACCGTTCCGTTTCTCCAGGGCCTGAAGGAAACCGGCTATGTCGAGGGCCAGAACGTGGCGGTCGAGTATCGGTATGCGGAGAACCAATTCGATCGGCTGCCGGCGCTCGCAGCCGATCTCGTCCGCCGCCGCGTAGCCGTGATCGTAGCCGCCGGCAACGCCGCAGCGCTGGCGGCGAAGGCAGCGACCACGACCATACCCATCGTCTTTGCCATCGGCGGTGACCCAGTCGTGTTGGGTCTTGTCGCCAGCCTCAACCGGCCCGGCGCGAACGTCACCGGCATTGCCAATTTAGGGGCCGAGCTAGCGCCAAAACGATTGCAATTGCTCCGCGAGTTGCTACCCAATGCTACCCAGTTCGGCGTTCTCGCGGACCCGGCCTCTCCAGCTACCCAATCTGTCGTCGCAGACCTACAGGCGGCGGCACGCACTCTTGGCCTGCAACTCGTTGTTGTGAACGCCAGAACCGATAGCGATCTCGAACCGGCCTTCGCAACTTTTTCGCAAGATCGAGTTGGCGCGGTCTTCGTCGGCATCAGTAACTTCTACATCCGGCGCATGGAACAACTCGCGGCGCTGGCAGCCCGCCATGCGCTACCAGCGATCTTCCGTTTCCGTGAGTTCGCCCTCGCCGGTGGCCTAATGAGCTATGGCAGCAGCCTCGGCCGTACGCTCCACCGAACTGGCATCTATACCGGGCGCATTCTCAAAGGCGACAAGCCAGCCGACCTCCCGGTCGAGCAGGCCACCAAAATCGAGCTTGTCATCAACCTCAAGACCGCCAAGGCGCTCGGCCTTACCATCCCGGAAACGCTGTTGGCCACCGCCGACGAGGTGATCCAGTAGCAATTTCGCGATGCAACAGAAGTTGGCTGGCGACCGCAGCACATTCGGGTCAAAAGCGGCACACTGCTTCCATGCCCACATGTCCGCTCTCGCCAAGTGCAGACATAACCCCTTCGCCGAGCCGACCCATTCGTCCGAAAAATTCCCTCGTCGTCACGGTCGCACCGACCACGAGTGCAGCCGCTGCCGGCTGGCACCGTGCGAGGTAGCGCCGGCACTGGTCAGCCGCCGATCGCGCCCTGGGTGTTCACAAAGACCGAATAGAGCGAGTGGCTCGCCGCCATGAACAGGCGATTGCGCTTGACGCCGCCGAAGCAGAGGTTGGCGCTGCGCTCGGGGAGCGCGATCTTGCCGATCCGCTTTCCGTCAGGATTGAACACCATCACGCCGTCGAACCCCGGCCCCATGCCCCAGCCGCACCAGAGATTGCCGTCGACGTCGCAGCGGAAGCCGTCCGGCGTCTCGTCAGCCTCGCAGGTCACGAAGGCGCGGCTGTTGGCGAGCTTGGTGCCGTCGTCGACCACGTCATAGACGCGGATCACGCGCGGAATGTTGGCTGGCGTCGACAATGTACATTTTCCGCTCGTCGGGCGTGAAGCACAGCCCGTTTGGCCTGATGTCGCCGACCACCACGGTGGCGCGTCCGGTCCGGGGATCGAGACGGTACACATTGGTCGGCAATTCCGGCTGGGCCACGTGGCCTTCGTAATTCCCGAGAATGCCGAAGGGCGGATCGGAGAACCAGATCGTACCGTCGGACTTGACGACGACATCGTTCGGCGAGTTGAGCGGCTTGCCGTCGAACTTGTCGATCAGGACGGTGATGGTGCCGTCATATTCGGTGCGGGTCACGCGCCGCGCATCGTGCTCGCAGGTGACGAGCCGGCCCTGGCGGTCGCGGGTGTTGCCGTTGGAATAGTTCGACGGGTTGCGGAACACGCTGGTGCGGCCGGTCGCTTCGTCCCAGCGCATGATGCGGTTGTTGGGGATGTCGCTCCACAGCACGCAGCGCGCGTCGCCGAACCATACCGGGCCTTCGCTCCAGCGCATGCCGGTGGCGAGCCGTTCGACGCTCGCATTGAACGCGCGGTATTTGAGGAAGCTCGGATCGAGCGCGGTGATGGCCGGATCGGGATAGCGCTCGCTCGGCTCCCAGCCGCCGAACACGCTGGTTGGTGGCGAGCGTGGATGCTTAGGGCACCTTATAACGGGGGTCGCCGACCGCAATCCATCGGCTTCGACACTGACGTCTTTATCGGGAAGCCCTCAAGTACCCGTTGCCGCCGCCGGCACCGCGCGCAGTTCGTAACGCTCAATCTTTTTGTCTCAAGTCCCTTTCTCGATCTCGATGTCGCCGGTCACGTCGGTGTCCTCCCTCTCTTCGATGAAGGCGGCATCGTCGAGGCTCTCGTCATCGACCTCAACTTCATCCTCCGCTTCGGGTGCCTCGCTGGGCTTCTTCCTGCCCTGCGCTTCCGCGTCGGCATCTTCCAGGGAGACGAATTGGACCTCCTCGATTTCAGCCACAACCGGCTCAGCCACGCGCACCGGCGCGCGCGCTGCCTCGGTGCGCCACCGCGAACTCACCTGCACAGCCTCGAAGACCGTGTCGCATTTGGGACAGGTGATCGGAGAGTGATGGAGGTCATAAAACTTCGCACCGCAATGGGCGCACAAACGCTTCGTACCAAGTTCTGGCTTTGTCATGGCTTCGAAATCCCTGCGTGCCGGCCCCGCGTCACTAAAAGCATGCTCACGCCCTGCGCAATAGGCGCTTATACAAAAGATGACATTTCATCAGCGGGCAATCGTGTCCTAACGCGGGCGACGCACCACGCGCGTTGCCTTAATTTCTCTTTAGTTGGCATTCACTTTTTTTGGAGAGAGCAGGATGCTCAACATTCGAGACCGCAATGGCTGACTACTATCCGATAGTCGCAAAGGCTGTAGGCGCGCTTGGTTCGAACAACGAGGAGGCGCGACGCCGAGTGTATGATCGTGCGCGTACCGCCCTCCTGTCAGAAGTGCACAAGTTGGTGCCCGCGTTGGACCAGTCCGAGATCATGGCTGAGCAGTTGTATCTGGAAGTGGCTATCGGAGAGGTCGAGGCAGACACGCAGCGCGAGCAGAGCGCTCAGGCGGCCGTAGGCACCCCGTTCACCGCTTTCGCATGCGGCGGCGTTGTAGCGGCTCCGAAACCGCCTGCGAACCAAAATGACGAGGAAGGTCGCGGCTCGCACACGAGAGCATACGGACAGGACCTCCACCGATCTGGCAAAGGCGCCAAGGCTCGCTACCAAAAGCCATATGGTCAACGAGCCGGTGAGAGCGATTGCCAACGAGTTCGCGATACTTGGCTAACTGAACTTCTCGCACGTGCTTCACGTGAGATCGACAATGAGGAACGGGACTTCACCCCGAAGCGCGCACTGAGGTACGCCGGCTAGCGTCTGACATGGCTGTAGCGCCCCGGGAGCCGAGGCTGCCCACCTGACACGATCGCATGGTGCGGCCCAGCGAGGCAAACAATCGGCGGCACGGACGGACACATCGCGCGAAGTCGGGAAGTCGATGCGCATCGTCAGCCATGGCATGAAGGTAGCTACTTCTGATACCTCGATCCCGAGCCCTTTCTCACCGCGAAACGGCACAAGGGCATCACACCAAACCCCGCGCTTTTGATAAGCCGTCGCTCCGCTGATCTGCTTCCCGCGGGTAGACGCCAGGCTGCGCGAGAGCGTCGCGGCCTTTGTCGGTGAGGACGTGCTCATCGCCGTTCCGGTAGACGTATCCCGCGCGGATCAGCCCCTTGAGCTGTTCTGGCGCCAGCTTCTCGCCGGCAAATTGCCGCTTCAGCTCTCGGATGACTTGGTTCATGCGGTCCCTCTCCATAACAAGCGCGCTCGGCAACGTCTGCCCGCACTGAGGGTCGCCAGCCTCTGCGATAGGCACTTGCGGCACCGACACCGCCAACATCATCGGCCTCGACAACCTACTGGCGCAAGTCCAAGAGCGTCGCGCTTTCATGTGCGCCGGCAATTCCCAACGTCTTTGTGGCGGAGTGTGACTATTCGGCAACCTCCACTGCTGTCGGGTTGCTGTAACGTTGCATGCCTTTGTAACGCATGTGTTTTGTCGCGGCCGACCGCGTCCACTAGTTTTCTGAGTGATTTTTTTCACTGACGCGTGACCTTAAACGCATGGATGGACAATGATCAGCTCTGCACCCACGATACAGGTCGATGACATCAACATTTCGGAGGAGCTAATCGGGCGCCTCCACCGCGCGACTGAAGACAGCGTGCTTCAGCTGGTGGCCAATCTCCGCGCCAACCAACGGGCCAGCTTGGCAATGCACTGCTACCGCAAATCACACCTGCACCAGACCGGCCTCACAATCGCGAGCACTTGCGATTTGAGTTCCCTAGTGAAGGAATGTGGCCCAATCCTTGGGGAAGCGATTTTCGCCCGGTCGCGCCAACGTTTCGAGGAACCGAGGCGAATATGGGGGCGTGTGCGACCCACCGTCACGCTCGCTTGTTCTGCCGGGAGTTCCTATCCTCCGCTGGTCGACCTCGACCTCGATGATGCGCCCAACTGCGAACAGGCTGTGCCCACTTCGACGGCAACAGCAACATGCCAGAGCGGACCGCCAGCTGGCTGAATAGCGCACAGCTGTGCCTCTCGTGCTTGCGGTGCGAAGTCTATTCCGCGATCGCCGCGCGCCCTGCGTCGGTAATCATCATCCGGACGACCCTGAGCTGCCGCCGGCCGGCGGGCGCGGTCTCCGTCGCCGCTGTAGCGTAGCCGTCAAGGACCAGGCGGGCCAACATTTCAATTTTGAAGCCGTACGCGAGGAGGATTGCCTCGGTGCAGCCGTCCGGGCTGCGCGTGAGTATCCTGAGCGCCCGCCGCCGTTCAGCGCTCAGCGGCAGGCCAGTCGGGGATCGCGATTGTTTATCCATGGTCCGCACCATAGCGCGTGAGCGGGGCGCACTCCGAGCCTCTCACCAGCCTTTCTTCCAGCTTTCCACGGAAAATCGCACCGGGCACGCACCTTTTGGGGGGCGCGGCCTCCGAGAGGCTCATGCTCGTACGGGACCCCCGCGCACCGTGCGAGGTGCAGCGTCCGCTCGTTACATCACGACGACGTCCTGCTGCCGAGGCTGGGCAACATCATCATCTCGTTCACCGCTCGTTCATAAACGTGTCAATACGGTCTTGATCGCGGGGCCTACTGATAGGTGGACAAATGAAATCATTAGCCATTAGCGCCACGTTACTGAGCGGCCTCGGAGCCCTCGTGTTCATGGGAACGGTCGCGTCGACGGTTCCGGCCGCTGCCAAGTGCATGATCGACGAGGGCAACGGCCGCTTTACGCCGTGCTCTGCGCTCTACAAGAGCAACAAGTGCATGATCGACGAAGGCAACGGCCGGTTCACGCCGTGCGAGGCGTTGCTGAAGCAGCAGAAGAAGTCGAAGAAGAAGTGATGAACTGGTGAGATCGCCGCGTGAGGGGTGCTGCGGCCCCCACGCTGCCAAGGAGGCGTCGGCGGTCGCAGGGTCATCCTTGATCCTGTAGACCGTCGCCGGGTCAGGCCGGTCTCCTTGGCGATCCGCGCGATACCCACCGCCTCGTGCGCTGTCGCGCACCTGGGCGAGCTGGTCCGGAAGCTTGGCTTGCGTCCGAGGTAAGCCCGGTCTCCGTGGTGCTTGGCGTGCTCGATACCGGCCCGCTGAGCGGCCTTGGTGGCATCGGCCCGCGGCCTGGGCGGTCGCGGCCATGCAGCCGATCAGCGCGTCACGCACGGCCTGCTGCATGGGGTCCTTGGTCGCACCGTCGAACGCAAAGTGATTTATGACTGTATCACCACGCCGCGCCGCATGAAGTGGCGGATGGTGTCGCACACGTCCTCGTAATTCCGGTCCAGCCGGTCGACCCACCGGACCACCAAGGTGTAACCCGAGCGCAGCTCGTCAGTACAGCCGGCGACCCTCGGGCCGCTTGGTAAGCTGGGTGCCGACCCCGGACGCGCCATTGTCGGCGACCACCTCGTCGATGGCGAACCCCGCCGCCCGTCCAACGGCGCCGAAGTGTAGGCAATTTTCGCTAATTACGCCTCCACCACCATCGTCCCACACGACGCCACGCCGCTTCAATCCCGCCCCACAGTCTGGGCTGGAGCGTCCGAATTTCACCTGCCGTCTGAGTGACTTCTGATTGCGTCACCCCGACGATCGGTTGCGCATCGACGATTTCATCTTCGAGCGTACAGATCGCTTGTCGGAGCAGGGCGATCGACCGCTCCTTGCCCTCGGAAAAATATCTCCGCGCTTCTTGAGCCTCCTGGCCATCGTGGCTTCCCGGTCCGCCAACCAAACGGAGCACGGTGCTGTGAAGCGCGGCATTTGTAATGAAGGGGCCGTTGTCGAGCCTCGCGGCGAGGTTATAACGAAGGTATAAGGGCGTGCCGTACCCAAATGTTGCCGACAAGGCTTTGTCGATGCCCGCTTCAAGTGTGAGGACTTCGGGCACGCCAAATCGCCTCTGCACTTTCTGGGGATCGAAAGCCTCAAGGTGTCGGATGCATTTCCGAAACCGCTCGATACGATAACGCTTCTGTTCCAACGTGAGGACAGGAGGCGTGGGCTTCGGAGGCGGGACAGAACGACGGGCCATGCGGTTCACTCGGAAAATGTGATGAAGGACAAGTATCACATCTAGGCTCCGGGCCGAAGAGATCCAATTCGAGACACGACGGGCGCTACAGTCCCGCTCACTCTCTAATGCCATCGCAACACTCATCTTCCGCGACGACGAGACCCGCCTGGTAGCAGTCGGTGCAGGCGCCAGATTACGCCGTCGATCTGTTTCGCTCGCGACAGTCGCCGATGATTTGCCCGGACCGCTCGCTTTACCGGAGCAAGCGCGACCGTTGCCGCGGTCTCAATCCCCTTGCCGCCAGCCAGTGCACGGGCGGCTGCGGCTTGCGCAGCGGTCGCGGCAGCGATTTTCTCCGACACCATGCGCCGGCACTCCGCATCAGCCGTAGCGCCGCCAGCGGACATTCGCGCCAAGCGCATTGCGATCACACGCTGCGCGTCAAGTCCGAGTTGCCACGTATCGATCCACAATTTCCAAGAGGCATGCATGTTGCTTCACCGACGGGTTGCGCGAGGAGGAGGGACGAACCGTGCTTAATGAAACCGAGGCAAACCTCATTTGGTTCCGAAGTCTCGGCTCACGAGATGGGAAGGTGGCAGCAAAGGATCAAGGCCCGGGCCAGAGTTGTTCCGCCGGTTCTACCGCCGCGATCCCCGCAGGGATGCTACTGCGAAAGCCAGGGCCAGGGATGCGCCGCGCCGGGACAGGGGCAACAAGTACCGATCCGACGCCTGCCTTTGTAGGGCGTATTCATCATTTCACCGACCGATCCAACCACCGCGCAATCACTGCGGCAATCTCGCTGCTGTTCGCCTCTAGCATCATCATGTGCGCGTTGCCGTGCACATTCTCGTCAGCAAGTCGTATGTGAGTATTGTTGACGCCTGCCTGCCGTAAGAATTTCGCGGTGCAATGGTCGTAAGTGGCGCGGTAGGAAGCTTGGCTCGTCACGATTGCCACCGGCACGGTCTTCATCCGTGGTAACTGCCGCGCAGGCTCCGCCTGCAACCAGCACCGCACGTGATCAGGCGCGTCGGCCTTCTCCTCACGAGCCATCTTCAAGTCGGATGCGGCGCCGGCTGGCGGATCAAACGATAGCTGAAGCCGTGTAAGTCCCCATTCTCGGGCAAGCCGTTCACTGTCTCTGTACCAGTCCGCACCGCCAAGAAACTCCGTATCGTAAAACGGCGGGCCGTTAGGCTCGACTGCGATATGAGCTTTGACCAGATCAGGCCGAGCGTCGGTGATCTTCCAGCCGAAGGGGCCCGATTGCGAATGGGTCAGTATGATCGCCGGGCCAATTTTCTCCAGGAGCGCGATATTGGCCGCCAGCATGAGTTCTTCGGTCTTCGTCCCGCTCGCGATGCTTTCCACTTGCGAGGCGAGGAACTGATCGAATGCTGCGTTACCAATAACGCCAGGTCCGCCGGGCCACTGGGTGTGCAACTTTGCCTGCGGCCAAAGATTGTATTTTTCCGGCGCAGTGAAAAACCGCTCCTCCCTGTCGGCGGGGAAGCGCATGTAGGGGCCATAGACTTCGGGGAGCGTGCCGGATCGACCGCGGCCGACTTGATCGACTACGTAGACGCGGTATCCCCGGGAAAGGAAGTCATCTGCCCATCCACGTCGGCCGTCCGGTGTCGCTGTGAAGTTGGTCCCGGTTTGCCCTGTTCCATGGATCATCACAATCGGGTACGAGTGCGTGACGGTCAGAGGTGCCGCGTGTTCAACGTACATCTGCCCCGACATGAGTTTCCGCCCGCCGCTCTCCACGTACTGGCCCGCCGACGAAGAAGTAGCCAAGGCTGGCGAGCGGAGTGGGCACGCCTCCCCCGTTTGGAGCCGTCTGAGCATGTGCGCACACGGATGCGATTAGACCAAAGGTCAAAATGGCAAATGCCTTCGATATCGCGTGTGACATAACCTTCCTCCTGATAACGAATTGCCGGTGAAGCGATTAATTTGGTCGCCCGCGGGCCAGGATAAGAAGTGTGCATGCTTGCACCAGCGGCGCGGTTCATGCCGACCCTGCGGCTAATCACGTTGTCGAGACTATCATAGCAATCTATCATGAGTGCGTAAGCGGGGAACGGAGTTGATCATGCGCAGAATTGCTCTGGTGATTACGTTCTTGACCGCGCTGACCGCGCCGGCGTTCGCCCAGAAGGCTGAGATTGACGCCGTGAACGCAAAGTGGGTGGAGTTCTTCAACAAAGGCGATTTCGCTGGGGTCGCGTCGCTCTACACCGAGGATGCGACCGCATTCCCGCCGGGCTCCGGCATGGTGAAAGGCAGAGCCGCGATCGGGACGATGTGGAAGAACATGGCGGAGAAGGTCACCGATCCGCAACTCACAACCCTCGACGTGAAGCCACTCGGGCCCTCTGCGGCACGCGAGATTGGCACCTTCAGCCTGAAGACCAAGGGACCAACGCCGCAGGAAGTCACTGGCAAGTACGTGGTCGTCTGGGAGAAGGTCGGCGGAGACTGGAAGCTTGCGGCCGATATCTGGAACGACGGCAAGTAGTCATTCGTCCGCGGAGCGCCTGGTGCCGAAGAAGCCTGAGAAGGAACACGTGGGGTGCTCAGCGCGTGTGAACGTTTTTTGTTTTAACCGGCGCCCGCCGGGCGGGCCGGGGCGCGCGGGGAGTAGTCCGCTTACAGAGGCACACCGGATGCGTACGACAAGGTCCTTCGACGTGATCGGCAGGTCTCACTCTGACCCTAACCGGTCGTGCCCTTCGGTTCACTCCGCCTTGATGTTCGCTTGACGAATGGCACGACCGTATTCGTCATATTCCTTTCGGATAAGAGCACGAAAATCTGCCCCGCATTTTCCCACCGGGTAGAGGCCCTGGGCTTGGAGCTTTGAGCCGATCTCCGGAACCTGCAGCGCCGCTGCGAACCAGCCGGCCAGTTGCAAAATCGTTTCGTTCGGCGTCTTGGCTGGCGCGACGATCCCGTACCAGATGTCGACGTCAACGTCCTTGTAGCCAGCCTCGGCAATGGTCGGCACCTCCGGCAGCGCCGGAATTCGAGCTTGCGATGTGATCGCTAGCGCCCGCAGCTTGCCGGCTGTCAGTAGCTCCGACGCAGCGCCGTAGGTGCCTAAGAACGAGGTGACATGCCCGCCCAGCAGCGCGTTGACCGCGGGAGCGCCGCCGGAATACGGAACGAAGGCCATATCGATGCTGGCGGCCCGCTTGAGCGTTTCGAAGCCGATGTCGAATGGCGAGCCGGGGCCGGAACCGGCCAGCGTCAAGCTGCCAGGCCTAGCGCGCGCCGCGTCGATCAGATCGGCAAGCGTGCGATAGGGCGAGGTATTGTTGACCAAGATGGCCGTCGGCGAACTCACAAGCTGGCAGATCGGCTCGAAGCTCAACAGAGGGTCGTAGCTGACCTTTCGCAAATGCGGATTAATGACGAATTCCTTCGAATTGATCAGCAGGGTGTTTCCGTCCGGCGTCACGCGCGATGCAGCTTCGGTTCCAATGATCGCGCTGGCGCCCGCGCGGTTCTCGATCACTATCGTAATTCCCTGAGCCTGTCGCATCTGTTCTGCCAGCAGCCGGGCGAGGAAATCGGTTGGACCGCCCGGGGGGAAAGGAACGATAATTTTGATCGCTCTCGTCGTCTGGGACCATGCAATGTGGGTGGAAAGCGTGATGACGACAACGGTGAGAGCAGCCAGCCCCGCAACGGTTCGGATAAATTGCAGAAATTGCCTTCGGTGGGGAAGTGTCATGACGTGCCCCTCAATGAAATTTGACCCAGTCGCAAAATTATACCGATTTTTGATGTTCACGGAAGCAAGCTGGTCGGCCCGCCCTTGCACACAGTCCGAACTTGGCGGAGACAACAAAAGCCGTCGACAATTTGAGCACATCGCGTTTTGAATAAGTTCCTTTGCTCATGGCTATGCACTCCCTCAGTTCATCACCACACCGCTCGTCTTGATTGGGGCAGCCTATTTCCGAAGGATCGCCGTGGGAGACAGGTCGCATCTCTGGCGCCAGGGAAAGGCATCGATCTCTCTTTTTTGCAATGCGGGAGGCCGGTGTTGGACCCATTGCGGAAATCAGCAAGGCAATAAAGAATAGGCAAATCGAAATTCGTTTTGTTGTGGGGAGAGAATATGGATCGACGAACATTCCTGAAGCGCGCTGTGGGTGCAGTTAGTGTGGCTGCGTCCAGTGGTCTTACAGCACCGGCGATCTCGCAACGCGCGGCAGCTCGCACGCTGCGCTTCGTCCCGCAGGCCGATCTTGCCAATTTCGATCCAATCTGGACTACCACTTTCGTGGTGCGCAACGCATCGGCCCTAATCTGGGACACGCTCTACGGCGTCGACAGCAGGCTGCAGCCGCAACGGCAGATGGTTGAAACTGAAGAAGTCTCCGCCGACGGTCTCACCTGGACGTTCAGATTGCGGCCCAAGCTCAAATTTCACGACGGCGAACCGGTCCTGGCGAAGGACGTGGTGGCGAGCCTCAACCGCTGGGCGGCTCGCGAACAGATGGGGCTGATGATCAAAGCCATAGAGAACGAACTGACAGCTATCGACGACCGGACGTTTCGCTGGGTCCTGAAGAAGCCTTACCCGAAGATGCTTTTTGCACTTGGCAAGAGCAGCGCACCCGCCTGTTTCATCATGCCAGAGCGGATCGCCGCGACTGATCCGTTCAAGCAGATCACCGATTATGTCGGCAGCGGTCCGATGCGGTTCGTGAAGAACGAATGGTTGCCGGGCGGCCGAGCCGTGTTCGAGAAGTTCGCCGACTACGCACCCCGCGAAGAGCCTGGTTCCTGGCTCTCAGGGGGCAAGCGGATGCTAATAGATCGCATAGAGTGGATCGTGATCGCCGACGCGGCGACTGCCTCTGCGGCGCTGCAGAACGGGGAAGTCGACTGGTGGGAATATCCGATCGCCGATCTCGTCCCTCTGCTGCGGCAAAACCGAAACCTCATGGTCGACATTGCTGATCCGCTCGGCAACATCGCTGCGCTCCGCATCAATCATCTGCACCCGCCCTTCAACGATGTCCGGGCGCGCCGTGCGCTCCTGATGGCTTTGAACCAGGAGGACTATATGCGCTCCTTCCTGGACGATGACAGCCTGTGGAAGCCGATGCGCGGCTACTTCACACCGGGCACGCCGCTCTACAACGAGGAGGGCGGAGAAATCCTAAAAGGGCCGCGCAATTTTGGTGGCGGCAAACGCCTGCTCGCGGAAAATGGCTACACTAACCAGCCGGTGACGTGCCTAGTCGCGCAGGACATCCCTTTTGTCAAAGCCTGGGGCGAGGTGGCGGCGGAGATGCTGAAACGCCTCGACATGAACGTGAACTACGCGGCAGTCGATTGGGGCACCGCCACCGCTCGCCGCGCACAGAAAACGCCACCTGCGCAGGGCGGGTGGCATCTTTATGTGACTTGGCACGCGGGCGCGGATTGCGCCAGTCCAGCAACCAACAAATACATTCGCACCAACGGCGATAGCGCTTTCTTCGGGTGGCCGAGTAATGCTGAGATTGAAGGGGACGTCGCCGATTGGTTCGGGGCCAAGAATATCGAGGAAGAAAAGACCATCGCGCGCCACCTAAACAAGGCCGCGCTCGAATTCGTGATCTACGCCCCCCTGGGTTTCTTCCTGCAGCATCAGGCTTGGCGCAAGAACGTAACGGGCATAGTGAAAGGGCCGCTGCCGATCTTCTGGGGCGTCAGCAAGACAGTCTGAAAGCTCAAGTGTCTCCCTCCTGGCCCAAGTCCGACCCCGTCCGCCCGGCCTAGAGCAGGTCCGCTTCGGGGCTGCGGTCATCGGGTCTCGCCTCTCCAGGAAGGCATCGTGGTAACCGGGCTTGCGATCTCTTGTCCGCTCGACGCGGCGCCGCAGGCCGTGCAAGCTCCTGTGATGAGAAAAAGTAAGCCCCTCGCAGCAAAACACGATGCAAAATCACCGCATGTGGTGGACAGCTATGTTGGCCACCGCGTTCGGATGCGCCGGCTCATGCTCCGAATGAGCCAAACCGATCTCGCAGACTGCGTTGGCCTGACATTCCAGCAAGTCCAGAAATACGAGAAGGGGACAAACCGCATCAGCGCAAGTCGCCTTCAACAGTTTGCAAACATCCTACAGGTCCCGGTCGAGTTCTTCTTCGAGGGTACACCTGTCCCCACGGGCACCGATACGGGAATGTCCGAAGCGGCCTCGCCTGCCTACGTCTCTGCTTTCCTGTCCACCTCCGACGGGCTCAACCTGGTCAGAGCATTCCTGCGGCTGGAAAGGCCGCTGCGCCGGCGGATTGTCGATCTCGTCGAACAGATAGCCGGAGAGGACGAGGGTTGAACCCGAGTTTATCCGCAAGGCGGACCGAGTGCCGCGGAAGATCGGGATCACTTGGACATGAGGTGCGGGCCGTGGCCCTCGGGGGCTGGCCCATGCTCAATTTTCCAGTTGCTCAGTTCGAGGTGGACGACGATCGCGTCTGCGACCTTGTGCTGCTCGTCCTCAGTGAGCGATCGGCGCATGCCACGGATCAGGCTATTCGCGACGGACCCGACTATTGCGTTTGGCGCACCCTGATCGCGCGGCAGAGTTCCGCAATCTCCAAAGGCTTGCACAGCGCGTCGCCGTGAAGGGCGATCTCTTTCTTGAGAAGCTCGGGATGCGCGGTCATCAGGATGATCGGCACATGGGGTCTTTTGTTCTTGATCATCCGCGCCAGCGCGGAGCCGTGAGGTTCGCTCGCCGGCAGCTTGATATCAGTGACGACCACGTCGATGGTGTTATCAGAAACATCAATGGCGGCCATGGAGCCCAATGCCACAACGGTGCGCATCCCCACACTTTCGAAGGAGCGCGCCGCCGCATCTGCGAAGGCGGCATCATCATCCACGAGTAAAATGAAGATCGACCCGCCCATACCCCGCCCAGAAAAAGTCGGAATGCTAACCCGCCTTGCCATACCATGGTAAAGCGTGACCGGAATGTCACACGGGACAAGAATAAACGCAGGCCGGCGCCCGAAGGCAGTGAGCCGTGCGCGTTCCGTATGCAAGTCGGGCGGACTGCGGCTGGCCTGCCGTCGGGCCGTGAAAGCTATGACCCGCGCCCTGAGTGGCGGCGGCGTTCGGCCCGGTCAGGGCGGCGGCGCATGTCCCGTTGCGCTCGACGTGGATAAGCCGCCCTGTTTTGAGATGGGGTAGCCTTGTCTTGCCGGCGGTCGCCAATCGCCCTCTAACGAGAGGTACCGCTCAGCGATGAGCAAATAGTAGTCGCGAAGGAAAGGCGAAGAGGCGCTTTTGGCCAAGTCGGAGAATTTCGCCGCCTCTTTCCGATTTCGCTCCGCTCGGCTCAATAGGTCCGTCATCCACGCTCCCCATACAGCCCCGTCCCGACCATGTGTGCCGGGCTCGGGGTTAAACGGCGCCCCCATCTGAGGGGCCCATCCCCACACTTCCCCGAGACCACCCTTAGCTCAAACACGGCCCTTCCGGAGGCGGAAATTCGGCGGCGAGCGCGAATATCTGCGGATGTTGTGTTCAGGACACTGTGGTCCTCAGCGAAGCCCCCGACGCCGGGAGGTGGTGAGACCGGGGCCACACGAGGCCCAGCTTGCCCACCAGTGGGGCTAGCGGCTGACCCGGCGCGCTCTGTTTCAGCGCCATAGCCAGCGCGAACGGCGCCCGAAACCGGGCAGGGCTGGCAGCCCGCGCTCGTCGGATCTCAGTCTGCTCCATTGTGGATTTGGGCGGGTCTCCGGTGGTCGACATTGATCTTGCTCAACGCCATTGAGGGCGGCAACCGGAGCATGTTAGTTTATCGTGATCCGTACGCTGGAGCGGGGGGCGTTGTGCTGAAGGTGGGACAGGTTTTGTACGACAATGATCGGCGCTATCGTGGTCGGAAGGTTGAAGTCGTTCGCGTAGAAGGTTCCTACGCCGTCTGTATGTGCGGGCCACGGCAAGTAAAGGTTCGGCTCGACTACATCTTTAGCGATGGCAAGCCAAGGCGTTCGGGCTACTCGACAGTCCCCGAGGAGGGGTTAAGCTCCTCTACTGGCGCACAGTCGTCATAGAAGCTTCAGACCGCTGGTCACAACCGGCACAGCAAGCCAGGTATCACCGACCGGCGCGCGAAACCGGGTAACGCTTTATGTCATCCGCAAGCCAGCGACCGTTCGCCAGCGTTGAAGTTGATGGCGCGGTGTGACTGCTACTGTCCTCCTGGGCCGGTCAGGTCAGGGGAACGAAATCGTATTCGCCGACGCCTTGTAGGACAAGAAACACGGCGGAGGTGTCACCTGCATTAGTAACGAGGTGAGGCCGCTTGGGCGGGACCGCAAAGGACTGGCCCGGCACCAGTTCCACCTTTTCTTTGGGGTCTTGTAGAAAGATGCGGATCGACCCGGCCAGCACATAAAAAGTATCGATGACGTTGTTGTGATAATGCCACGGCACCTTTTGCGTGGGGCTGATTTGCAACTCCGTGATGCGAAAACCGGGGCGCGCGGCGTGGTATGCGCGACGCTCGACCTCGTACAGCCCGCTTGCGTCCTTCACACCTTGCATGTCGTGTCCTCCATGAACTGCGCAGACTAGCTTTTCATCTTGCTTTCCGAGCAATCTCCAACCAACCAATCCGGCTTGGTGCAAGACAACTCGACCACCTAAGCCCACTTTTCGGTTTCGGACGACGCGCGAAATCGGGTAACCGTTTTAGTCTGGCGTGTTTCTAGGGCGTCGAGCGCATTCGCTCTGCCGGATCATTCGTAGGGAACGATCGGTATCATCTTGGTATCTTTTTCAGACACGCCTATTTGCTGCCGTTCTGGTTCATCAGCTTTTCCATGGCTTGGTCGATCGAGAAGCTGCCGGGCTTCTGGCGCGGCGGGAATTCCTGGAACGTGGCCAGATGCTCGCCCACGATCGCCTGTGCCGGCACCAGGACGAATGCGTGCTCGACGAACCATTTGACGTAGTCGCCTGCCTCCTGCTCGGAACGCTCGAACGGATCGGAACGCAGGTTGAACAGCTTCGGCGCGCGCAACGTCACCAGCGGCTGCATCCAGACCTCCAGGCCGTGTGCCTTCTGTTCCATGAACACAGCCTTGTATTGGTCGTAGCGCAGGCCGGCGAAATTGCCGTCATCGGTCCAGTAGAAGAACTCGCGCCGCTTGTCGGGGCCCCGGCCGGCGAAGAGATCGCGCTGGTCGTAGCCGTCGAGGTGCACCTTGAAGGTCTTGCCGCCGGCGCTGTAGCCCTGCAGCAGCTTGCTGGCGATATCGGGCTCGCCCGCCGCCGCCATCAGGGTCTGCACCCAGTCCTCGGCCGAAACGATGTCGTTGATCTCGGTGCGCGGCGCCACCAGGCCCGGCCAGCGCAGCAGCGCGGGCACGCGGTAGCTTCCTTCCCAGTTGGTGTTCTTCTCGCCGCGGAACGGCGTCGTGCCGCCGTCGGGCCAGGTGAAGGTCTCGGCACCGTTGTCGGTCGTGTAGATCACGATCGTGTTGTTGGCGATGCCGAGATCGTCGAGCTTCTTCAGAAGCTGGCCGACCTGGCCGTCATGCTCCACCATGCCATCGGGATAGATGCCGAGCCCGGTCTTGCCCTGGGCCTCCGGCGCGAGCCTGGTCCAGATGTGCATGCGGGTCGCATTGAACCACGCGAAGAACGGCTTCTTGTCCCGGTTGGCGCGATCGATGAAGTCGAGGGTGGCCGCGAGGAATTCCTGGTCCACCGTCTCCATGCGTTTCTTGGTGAGCGGGCCGGTGTCGGTGCAGCTCTGCTTGCCCCACTTGCCGAAACGCGGGTCCTCGCCCGGAGTGTCGGCGAGGGTGGCCGTGCAGCGCAGGACGCCGCGCGGGCCGAAGCGCAGCCTGAATTGCAGGTTCTTGGGATAATCCGGGTGCTCGGGCTCGTCCTCGGCATTGAGGTGGTAGAGGTTGCCGAAGAACTCGTCGAAGCCGTGAACCGTCGGCAGGAACTCGTTGCGGTCGCCGAGATGGTTCTTGCCGAACTGCCCGGTCGCATAGCCGAGCGGCTTGAGCAGTTCGGCGAGCGTCGGGTCCTTGTCCGAAAGGCCTTCCTTCGCGCCCGGCAGCCCGACCTTGAGCAGGCCGGTGCGCATCGGGCTCTGTCCGGTGATGAACGCGGCGCGGCCGGCGGTGCAGGATTGCTGGCCGTAATAGTCGGTGAAGATCGCGCCTTCGGCGGCGATGCGGTCGATGTTGGGCGTGCGGTACCCCATCATGCCGCGGTTGTAGGCGCTGATGTTCCAGTAGCCGATGTCGTCGCCCATGATCACGAGGATGTTGGGCTTCTGCTGCTGCGCCGACGCGGGAGCGGCCAGCACGGAAACGAGCGATGCCAGCAAACCGAGGCAGATGGTCCTGATCGTGCTCATTCTCGATCTCCTCGGGGTTGAAGACATTCATGCCGTGACTGCTTGCATGCGGTTCTGCATTCTATGCGCGTCACGTTTGCGGCGGGACAGCAACACGATGTGCTAGATCCTGCGGGCGCCCCATTATGGGGCGCCCGCTTGGTCACGTCACGCGCGTGCGGCTACTCGCTGGCGGAACTGGCATTGGCCTTCTTGACCATGCTCCAGAATCCCACTGAGGTTGTAGCTCTCGGGAGCCTGCAGCGGCGGGAACTTTTCGTAGGACAGCAGGTGCCCCTCCCACAACTGCTGGCCGATGGGCAGCATGTTCCAGTCGTACTGGAAGGCGGTCATCGGGGCGCCGAGTGCGCCGCCGATGCTCATTGCCGTCTTCTGGTCGATGCCGACCGCCTGCTCGAACGGATCGCGCTTGATGTTCTGGACCAGGGTGAAGTGGAACGGGACGAGCGGCATGATCCAGCCGGCCGGCCCGGGCTGCGACATGGTGTAGTACATCTTCCAGTTCTTGTAGCGCACCGCAGACGGCGTCGCGCCCGAGAAATAGAAGAAGAAGTCGCGCGCCGACTTTTCCGACGTGCCTTCGAGGTAGTCGCGCTGATCGAAGCCGTCGAGCGTGGTCTTGACGATGCCGGGATACTGCCCGGCCTCGATCTGGTTCTTCAGCCCGTCGCCCTTGGGTCCGCCGGCGATGTCGACGAACGTCGGCACCCAATCGAGGGCGGCGAACAACTGGTTCTTGACCGTGCCCGGCCTGATGATGCCGGGCCAGCGGACGACCATCGGAGCGCGATAGCCACCCTCCCATGCCTCGCCCTTCTGGCCCTTGAAGGGAGTGACGCCGCCGTCGGGGAAGCTGATCGCCTCGGCGCCGTTGTCGGTGGTGAAGACGATGATGGTGTTGTCGAGCTGGCCGATGTCTTCCAGCTTCTTGAGCACGACACCGATGTTGTCGTCCATCTGCTTCATGCCGGCTTCGTTGACGCCCCAGTCCTTGCCGCCTTTGACGCCAAGCATGGCCTCGTACTTCGGCGACAGCACGGTCACGACGTGCATGCGTGCCGGATTGTACCAGACGAAGAAGGGCTTGTTGGTCTTCTTGGGGTCGTTGCGGTCGATGAAGTCGACCACCTTGGCGGAGATTTCCTCGTCCACCGTCTTCGACCGCTCCAGCGTCAGCGGACCTTCGTCGCTGCACCGCTGGTTTGCCTCGGTGCCGTCGGAAGACTTGCACCAGATGACCGGGCGCGGCGGCATCAGGCAGAGCGTCGTTTTTTGGTCCACGGCGCCGGGGACGTCGGGGAGGCCGGGGACCGGCGTGTTGCGGCACGGCGGCGCGACGCCCTGCACGGTTGGCGCCGAGTTGATGTCGGGGAAGCTCACCTGCTGCATAGCGTCGAGGTGATAGAGGTAGCCCCAGTATTCCTGGAAGCCGTGTGCAGTCGGCAGCGATGCGGTGTGATCGCCCAAATGGTTCTTGCCGAACTCGCCGGTGTTGTAGCCGAGATCGAGCAGGAACTTGGCGAGTGCCGGCGTGCCGGGCCGCAGATAGGACGGGCTGCCCGGAAGCTGCGGCGGGATCATGCCGGTGCGCAAGCGGATACATGCCGGTGAAGAAGGCATTGCGTCCGGAGGTGCAGCTCTGCATGGCGACGTAGTCCATGAAGATCGCGCCTTCGTTCCCGATGCGGTCGATGTTGGGCGTTTCGCCCACCATCAGGCCGCGGTGGTAGATGCTCGGCTGCATCCAGCCGATGTCGTCACCCATGATGAAGAGGATGTTGGGTTTGGGTTGCTGCGCGGATGCCGGCATGCTGCCCATCATCACCGGGGCAATCAATGCCAGCAGACCGAGCCAGATTTTTCTGGCGATGCTCATGCTTCATCTCCTCGATATTAGCTGCCCGAGTGGGGGCCGGCAGCACGCGCCCAAGCCGCGCCAGGTCTTTTGGCGAGGCAAACTTCAGGGCAATTGAGATGCAGCAGGGAATTAACACAGCAGCTTGTGCGGCGCGTACGCTGCGTCCTCCCGCCACCTCGACGAAAAATCGCCTTAAGGGCGGAAGCCGGCGGCAAACATGCAGGCCTTATATGAGGATGTCCGATTGCTCATGTTGCCTGGGCGGCCGGCGCGCGGATATTGCTTTTGAGCATGTGCGATGCACCTAGAAATGGCCGCATCCCTCCCCGCTGCCGAAGCTTGCGATGTCCACGCAGCGACCGAAAGCCCCGCGAGTAGCGCGATCGAAAGCGAGTTGAGAATTTTCATGGCCCTTCTCCTTGCTTTATCCGCCGAGCTTGCGTGGTCGGCGGTAAGCCGGCATCGGCCGACCGACAACCTGCCGGGGGCATTTTATTTGGCGCCCGTACGGGTTGATACTGACATTTATGTCAGAAAACACCGACTGAGACCGGTGGGCACGGTGGCAAGGTATAGGCGAACCAGGGGGCGCCTGACCACGCTGCGACGGTCAGTACCCGCGCCTCGTCCCGGCCCCGCCATCACTGGTCCGCGCTGCCGACCACCTACGAGCCATGCATCGGAAAGCCGTCGCGTATAGCCACGTCGAGGGAGCCCACGACGGCAACGAGGGTACGACGGCAACCAGAACTGCGTGGCTTGGCCAACGTTTTCGCGGACCATGTCCGCAGCCGGCGGAAGCAGACATACGAGCGCAGGAGAGGGGGGCGGGTTTTGACCTAGGTTGTGCGAAAACTCTGACGCTGTTTTGAAACGTAGAATTTCCATCTCAGTTTCGGACCCGCAGCACTCCCAACATCTTGTCATGAGAGCATAACAGAGAAAACAATTCTTGAGAGAGACTGCAAAATCGCGTTTTCACACAACCAAGACCCAAAGGCGACATAGAGTGGACGAACCACATTTCATCCCAGTTTGATGTTGGCCGCTCGGATCACCTTGGCCCATTTTCTCAGTTTCGTCGGCGATCAGCTTTCCGAAGTCGGCGGGCGAACCCGCGAGCACCGTGCCGCCCAGGTCGGCAAGCCGTGCCTTGATCTTGGGATCAGCGAGGGCGGCATTGATCTCCTTGTTGAGCTTGTCGACAACCTCGACGGGCGTGTTCTTGGCGACACCGACGCCATACCAGGCGCTCGCTTCGTAACCCGGCACGAAATCGTCCACGGTCGGTATGTTCGGTAGTGCGTCAAAGCGGGTCGCGGTCGTGACCGCCAGGGACGCAGCTTGCCGGTGCTGATGTAGTCAATCAGCGTCGGGCGCGGTGGCAAAATAGACCTGCACCTGCCCGGCGATGAGGTCGGTGAGCGCGGGCGCGGCGCCGCGGTAAGGCACGTGGACCATGTCGACGCCGGTCATCATTTTGAACAACTCGCCGGCGAGATGTGGCGAAGTCCCGTTGCCCGACGACGCCATGTTGATTTTTCCGGGATTGGTCTTGGCATAGGCGATGAACTCGGGGACCGTCTTGGCCGGAACTGAGGGATGCACCACCATGACGTTGGGCACGCGGATGATGCCCACGACCGGTGCGATATCGCGGATGAAATTGAAATTGAGCTTGTCGTAGAGCGTCGCATTGATCGCGCTTGGCGGGCCGACCAGGAGGAGCGTGTAGCCGTCCGGCGGCGCGTGCACGACGGCCTCGGTGCCGACATTGCTGCCCGCGCCGGGCCGGTTGTCGATGATGAATGGTTGGCCGAGACTCTCCGACAGCCACTGGCCCATCAACCGCGCGAGGATGTCGGTTGGTCCGCCCGCCGCAAACGGCACGATCCAGCGCACCGGCCGCGTCGGATAGGTTTGCGCGTGCGCGATGCGCGACACGGCCGGCAGCGCGGCAGCGCCTGCGATGAGACTTAGAAATTGCCGACGCGGAAGTATCATAGCGCCCTCCGCAAAATGCGAATGCATAAGAAACGCTCGGTTCCCGATCGCTGGCAATTCTCCGAGTGCGGCGGCGACTATAGAGGCTGCAGCTATGCGGGCATAATGCTATGTTTTGATATGGCCATCACAGCCCTGTCATAGGTGCCAAAATGGAGTTGAGCGATCGCATCGGGCGCCGGCTGAAGCTGCAGGACCTCCATGTCCTGATGGCCGTCGTGCAGGCCGGAAGCATGAGCAAAGCGGCCGTGCTCCTCAATACCGGGCAGTCCGCCATTTCCAGATCGATTGGGGAGTTGGAGCGTGCCCTCGGTGTCTGCCTGCTCGAACGCGGCCCCCGGGGCGTTGAGGCGACCCAGTACGGTCGCGTTTTGCTTGATGGTGGAACCGCAGTGTTCGATAACCTGCGCCAAACGGTGAGGAGCATCGAGTTTCTCTCCGACCCTGCGGCAGGCGAAGTCCGGGTCGGATGCAATCTCTCTGTGGCAGCGAGCTTCGTTTCCGCGGTTGTCGACCTTGTCTCCCGGCGCTATCCGCGCATCATGTTTCAGCTGGTGACTATGGAGGCGGACGCGCTGCGCGACCTGCACGATCGGAACCTCGATTTCGTGATCATGCGGAAAAGTGACGCCATTGCAGACGAGCAACTGGAGTTTTGAATTTCTCTTTGACGACTCATTCGTCATCGCAGTAGGCGCGCAAAGCCCGTGGGCTCGACGACGCAGGATCGCGCTTCCAGAATTGGTCGGAGAATCGTGGGTGCTGCCACCGCTGGAAACGCCGATTGGGGCCGCCGCCTTGGAAGCCTTTCGCGCCAGCGGGGTCAATTTTCCTCGGGTGACGGCGGTCATCGGTCCCGCTTTGGTGCGGATAAGTCTGTTGGCGACGGGGCGCTTTGTTACGATGTGCTCGCCTTCGATATTGAGATTTCCCGCGAGACGCCCCGAGATTAAGGTCTTGCCTGTTAAATTGCCGATTGCGCCCGTGCCGATTGAAATCGTAACCCTGAAGAACCGCGCACTCAGCCCGGTCGCGCAACTGTTCATCGAGCATGCTCGCGAGGTCGCAAAGCCGCTAGCAAAACACCGGCATTGATGTCCGCAAGTGTGGCCCATTGCCGTCCAGGGCGTGTCACACAACATGTCCGCAGCTGGCTAAAGCTGACGCAGCATCCACAGTCAGACGCCCGCCGCATCAGGTCGGCATATCGCCGCGCCCGACCGGGTGACCTTTCCACCGTTCCAGCGGCAGGAGGCTATCGAGGCCGCCTGGGGCAACAACAAGCATCCGCCTGAGATGTCGGGACGCGGAAGGTGTGACCGAACAAGGGCGAACGCATAAGGGCGTCAGGTCGTTTCACCTTGTCGTCAGACAGGGACTGCTCTGTCATGCGAGAGGCGCGCGAAAGGGGGTGACCGTCTTACCTTGTCCTGGCACGTCACTGGCTGCGATCTCCCATGTGGTCCCCTCCCGAGCCGGTTAGGTCAAGGGAACAAAATCGTATTCGCCGACGCCTTGTAGGACGAGAAACACGGCGGAGGTGTCACCTGCATTAGTAACGAGGTGAGGCCGCTTGGGCGGGACCGCAAAGGACTGGCCCGGCGACAGTTCCATCTTTTCTTTGGGGTCTTGCAGAAAGATGCGGATCGACCCGGCCAGCACATAAAAAGTATCGTTGACGTTGTTGTGATAATGCCACGGCACCTTTTGCGTGGGGCCAATTTGCAACTCCGTGATGCGAAAGCCCGGGCGTGCGGCGTGGTAGGCGCGGCGCTCGACCTCGTACAGCCCGCTCGCATCCTTCACTCCTTGCATGTCATGTCCTCCATTGCCCGCATAGATCATTCTGCGCTCGTCTCGCCTCCCAATCGATCTCCCAGTCGATCAATCCGCCCTGATGCCCGCGAACTTGATCACCTTGGACCACTTCTCGGTTTCCTCGGCGATAAGCTTTCCGAAATCGGCAGGTGAGCCAGGAAGCACTGCGCCCCCTAAGTCGGCGAGCCGCGCCTTCATCTTGGGATCGGCGAGCGCGCCGTTGACCTCATTGTTGAGCTTGTCGACGATCTCAGCGGACGTGTTCCGTGGTGCGCCGATGCCAAGCCAAGTGCTTGCCTCGAACCCAGGAAGGAAAGTGTCCACGGTCGGCAAGTCCGGCAGTGCCTCCGAACGCGTTGCAGTCGTTACCGCCAGCCCGCGCAATTTACCCGTTCTGATGTAATCGATCGACGATGTCGCGCCTCCGAACATCACCTGCACCTGTCCTGCAAGCAAATCGGTTAGCGCGGGCGCGTTGCCTCGATAAGGCACATGAACCATGTCGATGCCGGCCATTTTCTTGAACAGCTCGCCAGTGACGTGATCCGTTGATCCGGTGCCGGCAGACGCCATGTTAATCTTGCCCGGATTGGCCTTGGCATAGGCGATGAATTCGGGAACGGTCATGGCTGGGACCGATGGAGTGACCTCCATGACGTTGGGCACGCGCATGATGCCTGCGACCGGCACGATGTCCCGAATGAAATCGAAACTGAGCTTTTCGTAGAGTGTCGCATTGATCGCGTTCGAAGAAGTGACCAGAAGGAGCGAATAGCCATCCGCGGGCGCGTTCACGACCGCCTCCGTCGCGATGTTCGTGCCGGCCCCCGTCCGGTTCTCAACGAGGAATTGCTGGCCGAGCCGCTCCGACAGCCACTGCCCCATCAGACGAGCAACAATGTCGGCTGCACCGCCGGCGGCAAAGCCGACGATCAGGCGCACCGGCCGCGAAGGATAGGTTTGCGCGCTCGCGATGTGCGATGCGGCGGGGAGCACGGTAGCACCCACTGCCAAACGCAGAAACTGTCGACGCGGAAGTTTCATGACGTCCCTCGCTGAATTGTCGATGACGAAGCACCTCATTCCCCTTTGATGTTTGCGGCCTTGATGATCGGCCACCATTTCTCAATCTCGCCCTTTGGAACGCCGCAAGTGCCTCCGGCGTTTGCTGCTCCCCGGGGAAAATCTCCTGCCCAATGTCCGCGAGCCGCTGCCGCACAGCCGGCTCGGCAAGGGATGCGACTACAGCGGTATTCAACTGCGCGTCGGTACGGGACATCACTTGGAATGGCGTGCCAGAAAGTCCAATACGGCGCGGTTGAACGCCTCCGGCTGCTCCCAATAGGAGGAATGTCCGGCCTCGCGCACGATCACGACTTCGCTGTTGGGGATTTGCGCCGCCACCATCCGGATCAGCGCCGGCGGCGAGTAGAGATCGGCCTCGCCGGTGATCAGCAGCGTCGGCAGCGGCAGGCGCTTGAGCGTCGCTTCGGTGATGACGTTCGCGGCCTTTTGCCGGAATGGGTTGCTGGTCACCGCCTTGTGCTCCAGCTCGAGCCATATCTTCACGCCGGCCGGACTGGCGGCGCGGTAGGAGGGCCCCAGTTCGCGGAAGTCGGCCGGCATGCCTTCGAAGCCTTTCGGCCGCAGGCTTTCGTAGTTTTCACGATGTCGCCGCCGGACAGGCCGGCCGGATTGCTGTTGATGACGAGGCTCAACAGGCGGTCCGGATGGGACACCGCATAGTCGGCCGCAACGCCACCGCCCGCCGCCGAGCCCACGGCGTGGAATTTCCTGATGCCGAGGAACTCGATGAGATTGTGGAGGTCTTCCGACGCGACGCCGGGGCTCTCCTTGGGAAGCGGATCGGAACCGTAGTAGGAGCGCCGCGAATAGCCGATGACGCGGTAGCCTGCCTTGGCGAAGGCAGGCTGCTGATAGCCCCAGATCAACGCGCTGCCCGTCGCCGGATGCACCAGTACGACCGGAATGCCGTCGCCGCCCGTGTCCCAGTACCAAAGCCGGGTATCGGGCAGCATCGCCAGCGCCTCCTTTGCGGGTACTGGGGCGGGGAGCGGCACCATGAGGCTCGCACTCGCGTCTGGTGTGTTCTGGGCAGCCGCGGTGCCCGCCGCGAGCGTCGCGAACAATGCGAAAGCAATCCACTTCGGGATATGGTTCATGAAATTCTCCCTCGGTGAAGTCTTAGCAGAAGGCAATTGGTGCTGGTAGATCGATTGCTCGTGAAGCCGAGTGGGGCGCGCCACTTCGGTCTACGCACACATCCCAAGTCTCGAACTTTGCTTGAAAGTTATTTGCTTCCGACCACCGCGTATCCCTGTATTTCGATCTTCGCGTCAGGAACGGCCAGCGCGGTGATTGTGATGAGAGCGCTGCCTGGGAAATTGTCACCGAATACCTCTCGGCGGATTTGCGTGAGGCGATCGCCGTAGCGAACGTCCGTGATGAATACGGTCATCTGAACCATATCACTGAGCTTGCCGCCCGCCTTTTGGAGAGTGCGGTCGAGGTTCTTGAAAAGCTGCCGGACTTGACCGTCGAAGTCACTCGCCAGCGACTTGCCCGCGTCGTCGACCGTTGCGGTCTGGCCGGCGAGCCATATCGTTCTGCCCCCTTCGGTGATTACGGCCTCCGAATAGCCTCGCTGTTGCGGCCGTTCTCCCTTGAGGTAATCTTTTGCTTGTCCCACAGCAGAAAAGGCAAGCAGCCCGTCAACGCAGCGACGCCGATTGAAGTTCGTGAGAATGCTGTCGAGATCATCTTCGCCTCCGTGAGTGAACTAAATCTTGCGTGCGCTCCCGCTATGAACTCCCGGCCCTTCATCTGAATGTCCTACCGGCCCCCCAAAGCCTATCGCGCGCTGAGCGATGTGGGAACTAGGTCCGGCGACGGCTACCGAATTTCGCCGATGGCATTGAATCCTTGCACCGGCACTAACGCCCTGCCTGGCGGGCCAGTACTATGGAGACCATGAAGACGGAGCCGAAGCCATCTGATCGGGAGGTGCTTGCCGGGCTGGTCGAGCGCGTCACCTACCAGAACGCCGAGAACGGCTTTTGCGTCATCCGGGTCAAGGCGCGAGGCCACCGCGAACTGGTCACCGTCGTCGGCCATGCCGCGGTCATTTCTGCTGGCGAGTGGATTACCGGTTCCGGCGACTGGGTGAACGATCGCACCCATGGTCAGCAGTTCAAGGCCCAGTTCCTCAGGACCTCCGCACCCACTTCTGTCGAAGGCATAGAGAAGTACCTTGCCTCGGGCATGATCCGCGGCATTGGTCCGGTCTATGCCAAGAAACTGCTGCGCGCCTTCGGGGAGAAGGTGTTCGACGTCATCGAGGCGCAGCCCGACCGCCTGCGGGAAGTGGACGGCATCGGCCCGGTGCGGGCTAATCGCATCGCTGTTGCCTGGGCCGAGCAGAAGGTCGTCCGCGAGATCATGGTCTTTCTGCACAGCCATGGGGTTGGCACGGCGCGAGCGGTACGCATCTACAAGACCTACGGTGCCGATGCCATCCAGGTCATGTCGGAGAACCCCTATCGGCTGGCCCGTGACATCCGCGGCATCGGCTTCAAGACGGCCGACGCCATCGCCATGAAGCTTGGCATCGACAAAACGGCCATGATCCGAGTGCGTGCCGGCATCTCCTACGCGCTGACCGAGGCGATGGACGAGGGCCATTGCGGCCTGCCCATTGCCGAACTGACGCCGCTGGCTGAAAAGCTCCTCGACGTGCCGCAGGACCTGATCCGCACGGCGCTCGATCTGGAACTGGCCGACGGCACGGTGATTGCCGACCGCCTCGGCGATACAGACTGTGTTTTTCTTGCCGGTCTGCATCGCGCCGAGCGGGCCATCGCCGAGCGGCTTTCGACGCTGATTAGGGGCAAACTTCCCTGGCCTTGGATCGATCCCGATAAGGCGATCCCGTGGATCGAGCAGCGCACCGGGTTGACCCTCGCCGAAAGCCAGAGAGCAGCCGTCGGTACGGCGCTGGCTTCGAAGGTGCTCGTGATCACCGGCGGACCGGGGGTAGGCAAGACCACGATCGTCAACGCCATCCTGCGCATTCTCTCGGCGAAAGGAGTGAGGCTCTTGCTGTGCGCGCCCACCGGCCGCGCCGCCAAGCGCATGAACGAGGCCACCGGCTTGGAGGCCAAGACCATCCACCGCCTCCTCGAAGTCGATCCCAAGGGCGGCGGCTTCCGGCGAGACAACGAGAACCCGCTCGACTGCGATCTGCTGGTTGTCGACGAAACCTCGATGGTGGACGTGCTGCTGATGAATGCGCTGGTCAAGGCGATCCCGGACAAAGCAGCCCTGCTCATCGTCGGTGATGTCGATCAGTTGCCGTCGGTCGGCCCCGGCCAGGTCCTGGCCGACATGATCGCGAGCGGAGCCATCCCGGTGGTTCGCTTGACCGAAGTGTTCCGGCAGGCCGCCGAAAGCCGAATCATCGTCAATGCGCACCGTATCAACCAGGGTGTCATTCCGGATCTGCGCAAACCCGAAGCCGAAAGCGACTTCTATTTCGTCGAGGCGGAGGATCCCGAGACCGCAGTTGCTCGCATCATCGAACTTGTGAAGACCCGCATCCCGCGCCGCTTCGGTCTCGATCCGATCCGCGATATCCAGGTGCTCTGCCCGATGAACCGAGGTGGTGTCGGCGCCCGCTCCCTCAACATTGAGCTTCAGGCGGCGTTGAATCCGGCAGGCGAGCGCAAGGTCGAAAGGTTCGGCTGGACCTTCGCGCCCGGCGACAAGGTCATGCAGATCGAGAACGATTACGACAAGGAGGTCTACAACGGTGACATCGGCTACGTGGAGGATGTTGAACCGGATGACGGCGAACTCATCGCCAAGTTCGACGGCCGTTCGGTCACCTATGGCTTCGGCGACCTTGACACCTTGGTACCGGCCTACGCGGCGACCATTCATAAGAGCCAGGGCTCGGAATACCCGGCCGTGGTGATCCCGGTCATGACGCAGCACTACACGATGTTGCAGCGTAATCTGCTCTATACCGGCGTTACCCGCGGTAAGCGGCTTGTCGTTCTGG